>CAZUQM010000001.1:0-175029 GCA_964622545.1 uncultured Planctomycetales bacterium
GCGACGTTCGTGTCGCGGTCGACGTAGTCCCACCGCGTGTAGACGATCATGCCGTCGTTGCCCACGCTCGGGTGCCATTCCTGCGTCTCGTGGAAGCTCAGGCAGACGATGTCGCTGCCGTCGGGCTCCATCGAGTGCAGCGTGTACGTCGGCGAGTGATAGGGCGGCGATGAGCCCCCGCACCGCAGGTAGCCGCCCCGCCGGCCGCTGATGAAACAGATCCGCCCGCCCGGTAGCTCGCACGGGTCGAAGTCGTTGGCGGGCCCATCGGTGAGCTGGACCAGCCCCGACCCGTCGGCGCGGCAGCGGAAGATGTGAAAGCTCGCCTGCGGCGACCACTCAATGCCCTTAGCCCCGCACTCGGTATACGCGAAGGTGATCGTCCGCCCGTCGAACGAGACCTCCGGGCTGAGCCAGGCACCGGGATCGAGCCGCTTGCCCCTCAGCCGCCCGCGCTCGACGACCGAATCGGCCAGCAGGTTCTCCAGCCGCGGCCGGCCGCCGAACGGATCGTGCAACACGAACAGCCCCCCGCCCGGCTTGGCCCCGAAACCGTAGTACTGGTGCACCATGTGGTACAGCCCGCCTGGCTGGCGGCGCTTGATGAAGATCAGACGATCGATGTCCAGCAGCGGGTTGATCAGGGCGATCCTGCGAAGGATGCGGCGCGCGTCCAGGTACAGCTCGCGGCGCTCGGCCCGGGTCGGCGACGCATCCTTCGAGGCCTTCTGCACGCGCCGGGCCACCGCCCCTAGCTCGGTCAACTGCGGCGCGAGGCGCTCGGCGTCCACGTCCGCCTGCAAGCGCTCGGCCAGCTTGCGTCCCCGCGCGATTACCGCGCGCGTGTGTGCGAGCTGGAACGGCTCACCGGCCGGGGGCTTCGGCGTCGTCTTGGGACGCTTGACGCCCTTCGTCCCAGGGTACGAATACGGCCCGACGCTCTTCTGATCCGCGGGCCGGCCCAGTGCGATGTTCTTGGCCGGGTCGCCGGCGGCGTAGACCTCGACCTCGTCGAGCGCGAACGAGCACGTCCCGGGCACGAGCAGACGCACGACCCGCCCCGTCACACCCTTGCCCTTCAGATCGATCGTCAGCGGCTTGCCCTGACCGACGCCGCCGAAGACCGAGCCGTCGTGCCGGTAGACCTCGGCGAAGCGATCCGGCTCGCCGTCGGGAGCAACAAGAATCCGCAGGTTCCGCGTCCGTCTGGCCGTGTCGCCGTCCACGCGGTTGTAGACGACGACGCGATCGAGGGTATGGTCCTTACCGAGGTCGACCTGCCACCACGGGTCGGTTTCCTTGCTGGCCGTGTGGAAGCCGCACTTGCCGGTCTTGACGCCGTCGCATCCGCCGGCCGCGTCTTGCCAGGTCGTCACGCCCCGCTCGTTGGCCTTGCCCGTGGTCGCCGTCCGCCGCGCGGCGAAGGCCCGATCCTGATCGACCCAGTCGGCCTCGATCAGCCGCTGCATCTCGGCGCCGACGTTAACGACCGGCCCACCGAGCGCGGCGGCGGCTGAAGCTAGAACGACGAGCGTGAGGTGTAGGCACTGTCTTGGGGTCCATGTCATGGGTGCTTCCCTAGGAATCGGCGGCCCGGCCTCAAGGACCGGCGTTCGCCTATCGCCGTTGATCGCTCGCGGTAGCACGAACACCGTTCGGCTCAGTGCACCACGCAAGAGGCCTGAAGGGCCGAGAGACACTGGCCAGGGATGGCGTTCGCCGCCCAGGCCAACGCAACCCCTGGAATCCTCTGCACGTCATCGCAACCTGCGAATCATCTCCTCCGCCTTCTTCTCGTAGATCGCCTGCCAGGCCGGGGCCAGCAGGCACTCGGTCACCTCGTACCCGCCCTTGCCGTACTCCGAGGCGGGCGGGCCGTAATGGATGTACCCGTTCGTGAACGCGGCCATGAACGTGTGCTCGTACGGCGAGGCCTCCTTGACGTTCAGCCCGACCTCCACCAGCACCTCGGCCGGCGAGGTGACCAGCACGAAGTCGCCGATTCGCATGGCCTGGATCTCCGTCGCGATCGTCGGCTCACCCGCGGCCTTCGTCTCGGCCTGGTGCTTGCGCAGTGTGGCCACCTGGTCTTGGATCCGAGCCAGCTTCTCCATGGTACGGATGTTCCGCAGGTACTTGGCCACATGCGCTTTGTTCTGGGCGTCGATGCCCGACAGCTCGTCCGAACCCGTCTTCTCGGCCTGCAAGTACCGATACGAATAGTATAGCGGCGCGTCGGGGTGCAGCTCGTGCTTGAGGTACAGCGGCAGGAACGTCTTGAAGTTCAGGCTCGTCCCCCGCAACGAGGCCAAGAGCTTGTCCTGCTCGGCCTGAAGCGCCGCAATGCTTTCTTCGAAGTCGTCCTTGCGCGGCAGCGCCAACGGCTCGGACACGACACGGAGCTCCGCGTCCTTCGTCCGGATCTCCCGCCAGGCCTTCAGCGTGCTCAGGCCCAGCATGATGCCCTGCGGCTCAGCGTCGCGGGGCCGGCCGGTGTCCTTGTAGAGGACCTGCGTGATGTCGCCGCCCGCGCCCTGGAGGAACAGCGCCACGGCACCGTGGCCGAGTTGGTCCTCGATTACCCTTGACGCGAACCCGGGGTAGTCGGCCGTGACGCCCCCGCGCGGGACGCCGAGGTACGGATGGCACGCGTAGTTGTAGACGACCGCCAGCGGTCGGCCGTCGGTGCGGTCGATGCGGAGGATGCCGATCTCGGGGTCGATCGGCCCGACCCCGGCCACCTCGTCGTCGGGCGGGCAGGGGTTCGTGTGGCGGATCGTCCAGCGCTTGCCGCTTTTCAGGCGGAGTGTGCGATTCATGCCAATCCGGTCTTCGTGGCCGACGCCCGCCCCGACCTTGACCGACGTCATGGTCCCCAAGGCCCGGCTGACGGCGTCGAACGTGCGAGCCACCTGCTCGGCCGGCTCGCAGAGCAGCCGCCCCGGCGGATGGGTATGGGACGCGTTGACCAGGACGTTGTCACCAGGGATGCCGAGTTCCTTCTCGATCCGCCCCCGCAGCGCGGGCAGGAAGTCGTCGCGGACCTCGCCGATGCCGCCGATGGCCGTGACGTCCATGGCGATGAGGGCCAGCTTCGTCCGGCCGTCGTCCATGACCAGGGCCTTGGCCAGGAGCGGATCGTTGACCCGCACGCCCTCGGCGTCGGTGGTGATGTCGCTCTTGGCGACGCCCGCGCGGAGGCCGCCGGCGACCACGTCGCCGCTGGCCGCGGCAGAGGCCAGGCAGAGCACACAGGCCGACAGGATGAACGCGTTGATACAGGTCATGAGAAGCCCTCCGGCTTGGTGGTGCACAGGGAGCCTTATGAGGCGACCTATGTCTCTCATGCACTAGACGGATAGGGTACGTCAAGGCGCAGTCGGGTCGTCGTTGTGTCCGTGCCGCCGTTCGGGCGAAACGACGCGACTCTCGAGCGCCACCCATGTCAGGGCCCGCCCGTCCGCCCTTGTCCGCCGATGTAGGAAGCTGTCGCTACCGGTAGCACGCCCTTGGCCCGCCCCGCCCGATGCCATACGGTCGGGTTTCGAGGGGCCGGAAGGAGAGCCCTGTTCTTCAATTCTGTCTTCCATTTCAGGAGGCTGCAAATGGGTCGTATGACGATGTGTGGATTGGTGGTGGCGTTCTGTGTGTCGGCTGCGAATGCGTTGGATCTGGCGTACGAGTTCCCCCCGGGGACGAAGCTCGTCCGCAAGGTCAAGGAGTCGGGTGAGTTTCTCGTGATGGGGAACGTCCCCGACGTCGAGAGACTGCTCGGCAAGATCTCCGGTGCCCGCGTCGTGAACTACGAAGTGGGATCGATCGAGGGCGACTCCCAGGAGGTGAAGATCACGGGCAACCGGACGATCGATATCGAGACCGATAGTATCTGGATCGACCCGGTGGCGGGCGACTTGGGCCCGATGGTTCTGAAGGTCACGGAGAACGGCGACATCATCGAGGCCAAGACGCCCAAGTGCCAGATCACGCCCGATACGATGATGCAGTTCGGGTGGTGGCATCACATCACCAGCCAGCTCGACCTCGTCGAGGGCCTGCCCGGCGGCTACGCCAGCAAGAAGGATTCGTGGAAGAACGAGGCCACCATCAGCAGCCCGGCCGGCGGCACGCTGAAGGTCAAGACCGAGTCGCACATCGTCGGCACGTCGTACGAGAACGGCGAGTGCGTGTGGATCAACACCAAGGGCGTCCTGCCCCTGAACCTCACGTTCAAGTCGCCGGGCGGCACGTACACCGTCAAAGGGCAGGTCAACCTGTTCGCCGTGGCGTGCTTCAACCTCGACAAGGGCTTCGCCACGGACAAGAAGACCTACCACATGGCGACGCTCACGGTGAGTTCGAAGAGTGAGACCGGTCAGGACTTCGAGATCAAGCTCGTCGGCGCGTTCCAGTCGGAGGCATCGCTGAAGAAGGACGACGGCCAGGCCCAGGCGGCCCCCGTCGCTCGGGAGCACGTGGCGGTGTCGAGGTAGGCTCACGTCCCCAAGCGAAAGCCGTGACGTGAACCACGGCGGTCGGTGGCCTGAGCGCTGCCGACCGCCTTTCCTTAATGGGACGGCATCGCCCACGCGGTCAGCGGTTCGGCTCGAGTCGCCACGCAGGCAATGGGCGCGCCCGTCGCGCTTCGCCCTCGCCCAGCCACTTACGGCGGCAACAGGATCTCGCACCCGGTCAGGGGCGGCGCCGGCCAGGGCGCCTTGCAGTGCGGGCACGTCTCCCGATCCGCAGGCCTCGGACGCGAACACGTCGGACACGGCACCCGCGACGCCACATCGAACAGCGTCAGGCACACCAGGAACCCCGGCCACGAGAAGAGCAGCGTCAAGCTCAGCCCCAGGCACATCTGAAACACTGAACTCCGCAGCCGCAGATGCCACCACCCCAGCACCGTCGAGATGAGCGTCAACGCCAGACTGATCGCGAAGTACGTCGGGTCGTACGGCCAGCGGAACCAGGCCTCGAACAGACGATGCACGTTCGGGAACGCCCACAGGAGGAACTTGTCCAGCGCGATGCCCGCCCAAGGCGACATGACCGTGGCCGCGACGGACAGCACGATCCGCTTGGCCCGCCTGAGCCCGCCCGACGCCGGCACCCGGACCTTCAGGGGCTCGCCGATCAACTCACCGTCTGTACCGATATGGCAGACCGTCGCACGTTGGAACGCCAGATTGCACAGCACCAGCCGATCCTTGAGCCACGCCGCCCGCCAGGCCACGTTGCGGCGAAGCGGTTCGGGCAGTTCGGCCTCCAGCCGGACCCGCCGCGTCCAGTCGATGACGCGAAGCGTGTTGCCGCACAGCACGACGCCCATGTTGCCGACCACGCCGACCGCGCGGATGGGCGCGTCGGGCGATTCCCAAAACTTGATCACCGTCCGTTGGTCGAGGTTCACGGCGTAGATGCGTCGGCCGTCCACCCAGATGTCGCCGAGCTTGCCGATGGTGGCGATCTTGCGGGGGTCGTCGAAGCCGGGACCGGTCCCCCCGGGAGGAATGAAACCCTCACGGCCGAGATAGCCCAGGTGCCGCCCGAACGGATAGACGTAGCCGGTCATCAGTCCTCGGTAGGGCAACAGGTGCCAGATCGGCTCCTGCTCGCCCGGGGCGGGCAGGTAGCGCCATCCCGTCAGGTCGGCCCGCCGGCCCTTGCGCCACCCCTCGCGCATGACCTCGTTGAAGTCGAAGAAGCCGCCCAGTCGCAGGCGCGGGGCCTTGTGGTCGGGGAACGTGCCGATCTTGTTGTGTTCCACATCGTACCAGGTGACCATCCGCCGACGGCGTCGGGTCGAAACGGCGTACTCGCGGATCTCGATCCGAGGCATGCCCTCCTTGTCGAACACGACCCGCCGGTTGATCACCTCCTGCTCGCCGCCGGTCAGGTTCGTCGAGATCGGAATGGCCATCCACATGACCAGAAACACGCTCGCGCACAGCATCAGCGCCAACAGGATCTCGCCCAAGGATCGGCCTAGACGCCCCACCATCCGTCAGCCCTCCCACCGGACGAGCAGGTACGTGTTGATGATCCACATGAGCACGACGTAGATCCCGCCGATCAGCCAGGCCCACCCTATCGTCGGGGCCACCTCGGTCATGAAAAAGCCCAACGGCAGCGGCAGCACCAGCGGCAGCAGACGCCCGCCGTACCACCGCGCCTGGCGCCAAGCCGTCGCGAACGCGGCCAGATAGAACATATACCCCATCAGCCAGAACACCAGCGGGGCCAGCGCCATCCACCACTCGAACGGGGCGGCCAGCCTGAAGCCGTGCACCCAGGCCACCGCGCAGGCCGTGGCGATCACGCCCGGCAGCCAGAACATCACCGTCCCGGCCATGAGCTTGCCGATCGCCAGACGGTGACGCGAGCACGGCCGGCTGAAGAAGAAGCCCGACGCCCCTCCGACGTCCGGCAGGCAATGCCACAACCCGAACCCGATGCCGAAGATCATCGCCAGCCAGGCCGACTCGGTGAACCGCACGAGCGGGAAGCGCGTGTCGACGTCAATGACGCCGATCATCCCGAACGGCCTGACCAGCCTGCCCAGCGAGAACTCCGCCGGCCAGGTCGCCAGGTTCAACAGGTAGTAGGCCGTCAGGATGACCGTGACCACGACCACCCAGAACCAGCCTGCGCGAAGGTCCTTCTTGAGAATGGCAAACATCATGGCGACGCAGTCCCCTGCTCGACGAACTGCGTGGGTCCGCCGCTGTTGTAGTCGATGAAGAGATCCTCGAGCGAGCTCCGCAGCGGCTCGACCTCGCGCGCGCCCAGCTCCCGGAGATGGGCCTCGTGCGCGCCGTCGTAGTTGACGATCGTCAGGATCGCCTTGCGCTTGCCCGCCTGGAGCCAGACCAGTCCCGGGATGTCCAGCAGCGGCGGCAGCACGTTGTCGAACGTCACCCGCACCCGACGAAGCTTCTCCTTGAATTCCGTCAGCGTGCAGTCGACGCGAAACACCCCCTGGGCCAGGATGCCGATCCGATCGGCCACCCGCTCGACGTCGCTCAGCACGTGGCTGCTGAACAAGACCGTCCGGCCCTTCTGGTTGATGAGCTGGATCATCGACTCGAGGAAGCGCCGCCGGATCACCGGGTCCACGCCCAGCGTCGGGTCGTCCATGATGAGCAGGTCCGGCTCGCACGCCAGCGTCAACGCCAGGCTCACCTGCGCCCGCTGGCCGTTGGAGAGCTGTCGGATCCGCTGCTTCTGCGACAGCCGGAAGTGATCGAGCATCTTGTTGAAGGACTTCCGATTCCACCGGCTGAAGAACGCGCCCTGGAAGCCGGCCAGATCGCAGATTCGAGCCCCGCGGTAGAGCTCGTGACCCTCGGCCACGTAGCCGATCCGGTCGCGGAGCTTGGGCGGCATGCGGTGGGCGTCGTGGCCGAGGAGCTTGGCCCATCCTCGCGTCGCGCTCAGCAGACCGAGCATCATCTTGATCGACGTGGTCTTGCCCGAGCCGTTCGGCCCGAGCAGACCATAGACGCACCCCGTCGGCACACGAAGCGTGAGCTGGTCGACCGCGCATCGCGGGCCGTAGTACCGCGTCAGCTTGTTGGTCTCGATCGCCAGGGCGATGGCACGACCTCCTAGCCGTGACCGGCGGTCACGAACCATCTATGGTATCGCACTGATCCGACCGCGTGTAGGTCCGCAGGGCGGCGACGACGGCGGCGAACCCGTCGCGCGGCTCGGCAGACCGATTGACGGCCTCGCCCCTTGAAGCCCGCGGCCCGCGGCGGTACAAGCTCGACTACGATGGCTTGGCGCATTCATAAGTCACAAGGCATGCTTCCACACGGCCTCTCCGGCATCATGCTCGTAGCGGTCCTGGCCCCGGCACTGGTCGGTTGCCAGGCGCCGAGGAACCAGATCCGTCTGTCGGCCCTGTCGTCGCTCAGTCAGGTGGGCGCATACCCTGAAGCCATCGAATTCGAGCACGGGACCTTCGCCTCGCGCCGCGAGCGTGGCGCGGCGCTCCTGACGGCGGACCATGCCGGCATGTTGTTCTACTACAAGGGCCCCCGCAACCGCTTCGAGTTGGTGCTTCGAAAGGACGGGCAGTCCGTCTGGTACGCCCGGATCGGTCAGCGTCCCATGATGCTCGCCGCCGGCCGACGGATCCCCAAACCCGCCGGCGTCGAGGTCCTTCGCGAGGACGGGGACACCCTCGAGGTCGCCGTCGACGTGGCGCTGGCCTTGCAGGAGTCCAAGGGCTACGGCTCGGCCTTCGAGCACTACCCCAGGCACCTCCGCATCGAGGGGACGTTCACCCTCGCACGGTACAAGCCCGAGCCCCCCGGACCGTCACTCGAGACGTCCCGCAACCGCCTGCTGCTCATCATGCCGCCCGACGTCCGCTCCGAGCGCGACGCCCCCGCGGCGTCCGCGCCGAAACCGACCACCGACTGACACCGCCCCATCGGAGTCCGCGACGATCTCGATGGAGCCGCGCAACCCTCCTCGCCAAACGCACCCCTTGCCCACACCGCGACCATGCGGCAAGATGCAGGACATGGAACTGGACATCTTCTACGTCTGGCGGCGTTTGCTGGTGATCGTCTGCACGATCTACACGGTGCTTCGACTGGGTCAGACCGCCGTCCGCTGGCGGGGCTACCTCTACGCCGGGACGCGGACGGCCGACGTCATGCGGCACTACCTCTTCGTGCAGGTGCTGCGCCTCAAGGTCCAGCGGTTCGCCTTGGAGCTGGCCCAGATCCTGATCCTGACGGGCCTGCTGCTGGCGGTCATGTGGGCCCATCGCTACGTGTGAGGTCATGGGCAAAGACGCCGAACCCGAGAAGAGCCTCAGCGAGCTGTCGCGCGACGCGCTCGAGCAATACGCCTCCGAGCTCGGCCTGGACGTGCCCAAGCGGTGCCCTAAGGCCGACCTCCTGCGCGTCATCCGGCAGCGGAGGGAGCTGCTGCTCGAGCTCGATCGGGAGGCCCTGCTGGATATCGTCGTCTGGGCCCGCATCCCGGTCCGCAAGTCGGCCAGCAAAGAGAGCCTGGCCAAGCTGATCGCCACGATCGAGACCACCCGCTACGAAGGGCTGAGCCATCGGGGCCTGGAGGCCCTGGCCAGGCTGCGCGGCCTGAACGTCTCCGGCAACGAGCAGGACGAGACGCTCCGCAAGCGCCTGCGTCGTTCGGCCGGCGTCCTGGGCGGCCTCCGCGCCAAGCGGCGCGAGCTCGTGCAGTGGGCCATCGACAAGGCCATCAGCGACGGCGACGAGGAACCCGAGGAGTATCAGTTCCTGCCCGAGGACGAGGAGGCGGCCGGTATCCCGACGCGCTCGCTCGGCCAGCCCCAGGGCGTGGTGGGCAGCATCGCGGGGCGGCTCCGTAACGTCGCCGACGACTACATCGCCGAGAAGCTCGACGAGATCGAAAGGCGCATCGACGAGAAGCTCGATGAGATCGACGCCCGCCTCAACGAGTGGCGCGATCGCGAGGTCGCCAACAGGCTGCGCATCATCAAGATCACCCTGGTGGCCTCGGTTGTTGTCGCCCTGCTGAGTTTGGGGTATAAGTACATCAGCACGAGGGTGGCGACGGAGTCGCCCGCCACCCAACCGGCCGCCGGGGTGTTGCGCGATTCGCGCCTCTGCGAAGGCCGTCGTGTGACGAAACGTCCTGTCGCCGACAGGGGGGTTCGCAGCGACCTCAACTCATCCTTGCGACGCCTCGTCGGGCCTGTGTGGACTATCAGATCGTTGGAGCCGTGCCCCTATGCATCCGACCCTTTCCGAGCGTAGCGCAGAGGTCATTCGCCTGGCCAACAAGATCGCCCACGAGTACGAACAGGAATACGTGGGGACCGAGCATCTGCTCTTGGCCATCGCCCGCGAGGGTACGGGACTGGCCTGTGAGTTTCTGTCCGCCAACGGCGTCGACGAAACCCGGCTCAAGGAGGTCGTCGACAAGCTGATCAAGCAGTCGATGGAGGATACGTGGGTGTTCGGTCGCCTGCCCGGCACGCCCCACTTCCGAAACGTCATGTCTGGCGCGATCGAGGAGGCCGGCAGGGTCAACAGCCCTGAGATCCGCGTCGAGCATCTCTTCCTCGGACTGCTCCGCGAGAAGGGATCGGTGGCCGAAAACGCCCTCGCCGACGTCGGCATCACGCTGAGCCAGGCCCAGAAGGGCATCGCCAAACTGGTCGGCAGCAAGTAGGAAGCGCTTCATCCCCCAGCAGGCAGGCCGTCACCGCTCGCTGTGGCGCACCGGCCAGGTCACCGGTGGCTGGCCGAACCGCGTCCCCTCGGCCGTGATCTGCTCGGCCTGGGCCCGACGGGCCACGAGGGGCGGCGCCACGTCCGGCAGCACCACACCCTGCTTCTGCAAGCCCTCTTTGATGTACGCCACGGCCTCGTCCACATCGTCGGTCAGGATGAAGCGATCCATGTCCTCGGGCGAGATGTTGGCATAATCGTCCAGCATGGTCTTGCGGAGGAAATCCACCAGCGGCGCCCAGAACCGGCTGCCCATCAAGACCACCGGACGCGTGTCGGTCTTCTCCGTCTGCATCAGCGTTAAGGCCTCGAAGAATTCGTCCATCGTGCCGAACCCGCCCGGGAAGCACACCACCCCCATGGCGTACTTCACGAACATCACCTTGCGGCAGAAAAAGTAGTGGAAGTTGACCGGCCGCGTTACGTAGGGGTTGCATTGCTGCTCCATCGGCAGCGAGATGTTCAGGCCGATGCTGGTGCCGCCGGCCTCGAACGCGCCCTTGTTGGCGGCCTCCATGATGCCCGGCCCGCCGCCGGTGATGACGCTGAAGCCCGCCTCGACCAGGGCCTGGCCCATGTGCTCGGCCATCAGATAGCGCTTCTGCTCCGGCCTCGACCGGGCCGAACCGAACACCGACACCGCCGGACCGACGCCCGCCATCTCCTCGAAACCTTCCACGAACTCCGCCATGATCCGGAAGACCCGCCAGGTCTCCTCGGCGGCCGTCCGAAAGATCGGTTCCATGCGTGTCATCAATAGGGACTCCTGAGCTGGACCATCGCGCTTCGGGCGCGATCCGCGCGCCGAGCGGCCTTCGTAGTGGATAACGGGCGGCTGCCTCCAGGCCCCGACCGACCCAAGATTATTGGGCTAGGGAAACGTGACTGCAACCTTGATGCCGGCCGGGATCTTGTTCTCGGGATTGGGGACCTCGAGCTTGATCGTGTACATCTGGCTCTCGGGTTGGACCAGACGGTCGACCAGGATCACCTTGCCCTCGGCCCGGCCGTCCGGCAGTTGCCCCGCTCGGATGATCGCGCGATCACCCAACCGGATCCTGCCGTAGGTGCTCGTCGGGGCCGGCACCCGAACGTGCAGCGGATCCAACCGCGCGATCTGACAGAGGACCGTGTCGTCGATGCCGTCCACCAGCTCGCCGACGCTCTTGACGCGCTTGGCCACATAGCCGTCGAGCGGCGACTTGATCGTCCGGCGCTCGATGACCTTCTTGTCCCGCTCGTACTCGAACTGCGCCACACGCCGGTCGTGTTGGGCCTTCTTCACAAGGGCCTCCGTGTAGAGCTCGTCGATCCGTGCGGTCTCGACCTCCATCGGAGCGGCCGCCGAGCGCTTGGCCAGATCCAGGACCCGCTTCTGCTCGATCTCCTTCAGCTCGTGCCTGAGCTTGGCCACCTCCACATCGATCTCACTCTCGGCCTGGGTCTTGCTGATCTGAAGCGAGCCCTGCTCGACGCTCGATTCGAGCCTGCACACCACATGCCCTTTCTTGACCGTGTCGCCCTCCTCGACGGTGAGTTCCTCGATCACGCCCTTCTCCGAGCTGGCCAGATCAACCAGGTCCGAGGGCTCGGTATGGGCCGGCAGGGCCTCCAGCTCGCCGGGCGAATCGGTAGCTTGGGCCAGGGCAGGACGTCCCGACGTCCCGGCCAGCATGATCACACCGGCCGCCACGGGCAGACCCAACACCACGAGAACGATCAGCCGCTGTCGCATGTGCGCACCTCCTATGACCCCCTCCACGACCATCGTAAAGCCCATATCGGCAGGCATTTGTCGATGCCATCAGCCAAAATGCGTCCCGTGTCACTCCACCTGGACATCTTAGGGTCGCTCACCGTCAGGACGCTCGCGGGGGGGGCGAAAAACCGCGCAACGCCGAATGGGGCGCAGGCCCGAAACCGGGGACGTTCGTGCACGGGCCGTCTTGGAACCCACGTCCTGGCAGTCGCTCTTACGCTTAGCTTGCCGGTCGAGATCGCCTTGCCGGCCGTTGGGATAAACCGGATACTACAACAACGTTGTTATGGTAATCCTAGCGCGATCCTTACATTCGCTAAGATGCTTCCAGAGAACCCTTTGGGCGAGTAGGCTATCGACGGGCCACGGCAATTTGCACGGATTAGACTTGCCAGGTCACGCCAAGTTAGTGTACATTTACTTAGTAGAGAGGGGTTGCATGCCTGCATACACTATCCTGTGAGGAGGGCTCATTCATGTGGCAAGTCAAGTGCGGGGGGGCAACGTTTGCCCTGGCGATCGTGGGCGCGACACTCCTAGCCAGCGGCGACGCCGACGCCCAGGTCAGCTTCGAACGGTACAGAGCGCTGGGCGACAGCCTATCGCACGGCACGCAAGGCGGCCTGATCGTCGACTACCGCTCGCAGCCGCGCGCCTGGCCGGCCCTGCTCGCATCGAAGCTGGGCACCAGCTTTCCGCTCCCCTTGCTCAAGAAGGCTACCCTCGTGGCCGGCATGAGGCGTCAGGACCATCCCGACTATGCGTACTGCGCCAACCTCGCCTGCAACGGGGCGGACACCAAGGACACCTGGGACGATGAGTGCGACGAGATCCCCTGGTACCAGTTCGGCTACGATTGGGATTTCGAGAACGTCGTGCTTCAACCGCGCATCGGCCACACGCAGGTGTCGGCCGCCGTGGCCGACGACGCCACCTTCGTGACGTTCTTCCTCGGCGGTAACGAGTTTCTCCAGTGCATCCTTCGCACGGGGACGATCTTCGAGTTCGCCCAGATCGTCGGGGTGGACGAGATCGACCCGCTGGGCGGCAAGCAGCCGGCGAGTCAAGCGGCGTTCTACAACGACTTCAAGCATGCCATCACGCAGCTCTGGGCTCCGGACCGCGCCGTCGCGGTCGGGACGTTCCCCGTGCTCGACTACATCGCGGCCGTGATGGACAAGGACGAGATCACCGCCATCGTCGGCCCGAACCCCATGCCGGCCGACTGTCACACCAACGAGATCATCATGGCCGCCATCTACCGCGGCTGGCTGCCCGAATGGGACACCGACCTGCTCGCCGACGACCGTAACTACTACACGCCGGCCGAGCTCCAGGTCATCAACGACGCCGTGACCGGCTACAACGCGACGATCCGAGCGATCGCCGCCGACCCGAACCACCCCTGCGCGGTGGCGGACATGGGTCAACTGGTCGAGGACATGGCCCACGAGCTCGTCTACGTCAACGGCTGGCGCATCACCGACCAGTACACCATCAACTGCGTCGGGCGACCCTGGGCCAGCATGTACAGCAGCGACGGCGTCCATCCGAGCGACATCGGCCATGGACTCATCGCGGCGACCTTCATCGATGCCATCAACGACTTCTACGGCACCAACGTCCCGCAGTTTACCGACGCTGAGCTGACCGCCATCCTCAACAACGATCGCTTCGCCGACAACGACGGTGACGGCCGCATCGAGGGCCTCAGCGCCGAGGCCTTCTACTACTGCGTCAACTGGTTCCTCGGCGATACCTACACCGGCGACTCCGGCGAGACGCCCCGCAGCGGCAAGCTGCTGACGGTCGATGTGGTCAACCCCACCTTCGGCACCGTCGCGACCTCCGGTAAGGGCCCCGAGTACTTCACCGGCAGCACCGTCACGATCACGGCTTACCCCGACATCAGCAACGGCAAGCTCTTCAGCCACTGGGAAGGCGACGTCCCCGCCGGTCACGAGACCGACAACCCGCTGACGATCGTCATGGACAGCGACAAGCAACTCACGGCCGTCTTCGAGTGCGGCGAGACCGGCCCTGCCGTCCTCGTCATGATGACGCTGACGATGACCAGTCTGCTGGTCGTGAGCCGGCTTCGTCGTCGGTAGTCCGCACCAGACTTGACGACATCCCTTCGGGCTCCGCGCAGCGGCGCGGGGCCCGTTTTCTTGCCGGACCGTCGATAGGAAAGCGAGATCAGAGCCTCTCAACCCCCTGTGGTCGTGGCGGGCCCCGTCGTACTGCGGCTCAGGTTCTCACGGGCCGCGGCGAGATTCGGGTCGATCTCCAGGGCCCGACGAAAGCACCGAACGGCCGCGTCGCGATCACCGGTCGACAACAGCGCCTGACCGAGCGCGTTGTGGGCGGCGGCGTGCTTCGGCTGCAGCTCGACCGCCCTGCGAAAGGCTTGGATCGCATCGGCCGGCTTCTCCTGCATCGCCAGCACAACGCCAAGGTTGTAGTGTGTCGTCGCCGATCGCGGAGCCAGCTCGACCGCCCGTTCGAGGTGGGTCTCGGCCTCGTCGAACCGTCCCGCGCCTCCGAGCAGGGCCCCGAGTCGTAGCCGCAGCAGGGCGTTGTTCCCATCCGCCTCAACGGCCTGTGCGAGCACGTCCGCCGCCTGCCGCGGCTGACCCGCCTCCTGAAGCAGGCCGCTCAGGGCCACACTCGACTCGGCATCGGCGCGACGCTCCAACGACCGACGCAGCGTCGCGATGGCTTGATCGCCCCGCCCGGCACGTCGATGGAGCTCGGCCAGCGCTCTCGCTGCCTTGCCGAAGCCCGGATCCGATCGGTATGCCCCCTCGAACGCAGCAAAGGCTTCCTGCGTCCGTCCCGCCGCATGATGCAGGGCCCCCAGGTTGAACCGGGCCGCCGCGCTCTGGCTGCCCCGCCCGACCTCGATGCACCGCTCGAAAAGCTCGAACGCCTGATCGGCCCGGCCGCGCTTGGCCGCCAGCGCTCCCAACCCGAACAACGCCCGATGGGATTGCGCGTCTTCCTCCAGCGCCTGACGGAAGCTTACCTCCGCTTGCTCGTGCTGGCCCCTCTCGAGCAGGATCGTCCCGATGCCCACCAGGGCCTCGGCTTTGCTGGGGCTCAGATCGAGCTCCTTACGGTACGCCGCCAAGGCCTCGTCGTGCCGGCCCGTCGCCTGGTACGACTCGCTGATGACCTGCCACGCCCGAAGGTCGTTGGGCCGCTTGGCCAGATGCGGTGCCAGCAGGGCGATCGCCTCATCGTGCCGGCCTCGATCCGCCAGGGTCTCGGCACGTTGAAGCAAGCGCCATTCGCCGATCACGTCCTTCGGATCCGGCGCCGCGGACGTGGACGCCCCGCCCTTTCCGGCGTCGAAGGCGTAGCCGAGCTGTTGAAGCCGCGACCGCGATTCCGGATCGAGCGGCAGGTTCCCCTGCACCGAGGCGGCGACCTCCGGATCCTGTCCGAGATGGTCCCGCAAGCTGGCCAACAGGTCCTTGGCCTGCTCCCGTCGCTGCCCGATCCGATTGCGGGTCTCGGCCGGGTCCGACGTCAGGTCGTACAGCTCGGGCTGGGGGGCCTGAATGAACTTCACGCCCACCGTGCGCAACCCCAGAAGCGGCGCCCAACCGTGCTGAAGCTTCGGACCGAGCGACTCCAACACGAGCTCGCGATCTGGACCGGGCGTCGTCCGCGCCAGGCTCATGCCGTCCAGGTCCTCGGGCATCGGCAGGCCCAACAGATCGAGCGTCGTCGGCATGATGTCGATCAGCCCGACGTGCCCGGCCATCTCCCGCCCGGCCGCCAGGACCCCCGGCGCCCGCCACAGCAAGGGCACGTGCATCGTCGCATCGTAGATGAAGATGCCGTGCGTCAGCTCCTCGTGCTCGCCCAGAGACTCACCGTGATCGGCGGCCACGATGACGAGCGTCTTCTCGGCCAGTCCCAGTCGGTCGAGCTCGCCAAGCAGCTCACCAAGCTGTGCGTCGGTGTACGCGATCTCGCCGTCGTAGGGCCGGCCGTCGAAACGGTCGGCGAACGGCTGCGGAGGCTCATACGGGGCGTGCGGGTCGAAGTAGTGCACCCAGAGGAAGAGCGGACGGCCCTGATGATCGCTCAGCCAGGCGCGAGCCCGCTCGGTGGTCTTCTCGGCGATCCGCTCGCGGTAACCGGCGCTCGTAGGCTGTGAACCGTCCGTCAGGTCGTCGTCGTAATGGTCGAAGCCCTGGGCCAGGCCGTAGCGACGATCGAGGACATAAGCGCTGATTACGGCGCCGGTGCGGTAGCCCTCGCGCTGCAGGCATTCGGCCAGCGTATCTACGCGATCTTCGAGGCGGAACTTCCCGTTGATGCGCGCGCCGTGACGATGCGGATCGAGCCCCGTCAGGAGGGTCGCGTGCGACGGCAGCGTGAGCGGCGCCGGCGCGACGGCCTGCGTGCAACGAACGCCTTGCCGGGCCAACGCGTCCAGCACGGGCGTGCCGGCGTCGTCATCGCCATAGCAGCCGAGACGATCGGCGCGCACGGTGTCGAGCGTCACGAGCAGGACGTTCCAGCCTCGCAGCGAGCCCGGCCGGGCGAGCTCCGCCCCCGATCCGCTCGGTCTGCCACCCCAGGCCAGAAACAGTATGACCGCCGCGCCGAGGACAGCCAGTCCGACCAGCGCCCGAAGCCAGAGGCGCGACCACGGCTGGAATCCGGACATGGGTTGGCCAGGAGGGTTCGTCATGGCGTCACGCTGAACGAGAAGGGCTATTGGCCGAGGTTGGGATCCAGCTCGCGCGCCCGACGAAGGTGCTTCTCGGCGTCGGCGGTCCGACCCAGGCTCTGAAGGAGTTGGCCCGCGTTGTAGTGGGCGGCCGCGTTGTTGGGGTCCAGCCGGGCGGCCTCCTGGAATTCCTCGGCGGCCTGGGCGCTCTGTCCCAGCTTGGCCAGGATCAAGCCCAGGTTGTAGCGTCGCGATGACACATCGGGCGTCATGCGGGCGGCCGTCTCGAGTTGCTTGCGGGCCTCATCGAGCTGGCCCCGTTTGGCCAGCGCCAGCCCAAGTCCCGATACGGCGGCGTGGTTCGACGGATCGAGACGAACGGCCTCGCGATAATGCAACACGACCTTGCCGTCTCGTCCCAAGGCCTCGAGGCTCCGGGCCAGGAAGTAATGGGCCTCCGAGCTGTCCCTCTTGAGCTTAAGGGCCTTGGCGAGCGTCTCGGCGGCGGCGGCGTGCTCACCGTGCTCGGACTCCAATCGCCCGAGCTGCAACAGCAACTGCGCCGTCGGCTTGGACTCCACCGCCTGCCTGAGCCGGGCGATCATGTCCTCACGGCCCTCGTCCGAAGAAGCCAGCTTCGCCATGGCCTGCATCGCGCCGCGATGATGTTGCGAGACCGACAGGGCCTTCTCCAACGCTTTCCGCGCCTCGTCCATTCGGCCGCGCAACGCGTGGAGGCGATAGATGCAGTAGTACGCATCCGCATCGTAGGTCCCACGCCCCTGATCGAGGACGCGCTCGAAGAGCCGCATCGCCTCGTCGTCGCGTTGCTGATCGCCGCGAATCATGCCCAGCACAAGCGTGGCGTTCGTGCAGAGTGGATCGATCGACAACGCCTCCTTGGCCGCGGCCTCGGCACGCTCAGGCTCCCCGAGCAGATACAACGAGCTCGCCATGCCCGCGAAGGCCGAGGCCTGCTCATACCGAAGCTTCGTCGCCTTGCGATACAGCTCCACCGACTCGTCCAGCTTGCCCACGTTGCGGTAGGCTTCAGCCGCCACCTGAAGCGCCAAGCCGTCCTGGTCGTGATCGGCCAGGTACGGCTTGATCAGAATCAGAGCCTCCTCGTACTGGCCCTTGCTCATCATGGTCTGGGCCTGCTGAATCCGCCGCTGGGCGAGAATCATGTCCTTCGGGTCGGGCAGGGACCGCGGCTGGCTGGACGTCGTGGTCGTCGACGATTCGGTCTGTACGTAGCCGAGATCCGCCAGCTTCCTCCGGGCCTCCTCATCGAGCGTCAGATTGGCCGACACGGCGCCCACGAGCTCCGGGTCGCCTCCGAGCAGACTGCGGAGCTCGGCGTTCAGCGACCGAGCGATACCCCCTTGCGAGCTCAAGAGATTCCGCAGCTCATTCGGATCGCCCCGCACGTCGTACAGCTCGCTACGAGGCGCGACGATCAGCTTGTAGTCCTCACGGCGAACGCCCACCAGCGGCGCCCAGCCGTGGAGGAACTTGCTCGCTAGGGTCTCGACGTACAGGCTTCGCGGCTCGGCCGGCAGCGGATTCAGCAGGCTCACCCCGTCCATGCTCCCCGGAGGGCTCACGCCCACCAGATCGAGAATCGTCGGCATCAGATCGATCAGACCCACCTGCCGGGTCATCAATCGCCCGTTGGGGATGGGCGACGGTCCGCTGATGATCAACGGCACACGCAGCGTCGTGTCATAGATCAACAGCGAGTGTGTCTTCTCGTTGTGCTGCTCGAGGCCCTCACCGTGATCGCTCGTCACGACGACGAGTGTCTTGTCGCGGACACCCATCGCGTCCAACACGCCCAGCAGATTGCCGAGCTCGTGGTCGGTGTAGGCGATCTCGCCGTCGTAGTCGCCGTAGAAGTTGTCCTTGTACTTGCTGCCGAAGGGTTCGGGCGCGTCGTACGGCCAGTGCGGGTCGAAGTAGTGCACGAACAGGAAGAAGGGCTTGTCCGAGGGTTCGCGGAGCCAGGCCTCGGCCGCCTCGTTGATCAGGTTTGCGGGCCGCTCCCGGTAGCCGAAGCTGTACGAGCTCCGCCCCGAGCTGAGATCGTCGTCGTAATGGTCGAAGCCCCGCGATAACCCGTACCGACGGTCGAGCACGAACGCGGCGATCACGGCCCCCGTTCGATAGCCGGCCTGACCGAGCACGGTGGCCAGCGTCGGGACGTCCTCGTTCAGCTTGAACATCCCGTTGATGCGGGCCCCGTGGTGCTGGGGGTCCAGGCCCGTGAGCATCGACGCGTGCCCCGGCAGCGTCATCGGCACGGGCGTGACCGCCTGGGAAAACCGGATGCCGTCGCGGGCGAGCCGATCGAGCGTCGGTGTGTCGATCTGCTGACGCCCGTAACAGTGAACCCGATCGTGCCGGACCGTGTCCATGCTGACCAGCAGGACGTTCCACCCGGCGAGGCTGCCCGGGTCCAGCTCGATGCGATCGACCTCGACCTCGCGCCCCGAGCGACCGTACCAGACCCCCAGTGCGGCCACCATGGCCAGTGCGGCCGCAGCGATCAACCAGGGTCCCCGGCGGCGCGGCCCGGGCGGTTGAGATGCCTCTCGCTCTTGCGTCATCGGTTAGCCCAGCAACCCCTCAGACCAGGGCGTCGCGGACCTCATAGAGCTGTCGCTGAGTCAGCGACCATCCCATGGCCCCGGCAGCGTCCTCGATCTGCTCCGGACGCTTGATGCCCACGATGGGGCAGGACACGGCGGGATGTTGAATCGTCGTCCGCAACACCAGTTGTACGACGCTCTTACCGAGTTGTTCGGCCAACGGCTTAAGCGTGTTGACCTTCTCGACGTTCTCTTTGAACTGCTCGCCCTGGAAGTCCGGGTCGCCCTTGCGCAGGTCGTCGAACGTCTCCGTGCCCGTGTACTTGCCCGTCAGCAGCCCGAACCGCAGCGAGCCCCACGTCATCACGCCGATGCTCTCGGCCAGACACAACGGCAGAATGTCCTTCTCGATGTCCCGCTGGAAGAGATTATAGGCCGGCTGGCAGACCTCGATCCGCCCGAACTTGAGCCCGCAGCGGATCTGCTCGGCCGTCCAGTTGCTGACGCCGAAACACCGGATCTTGCCGTCCTTCTTCAGCTTCTCGAAGGCCATGATCGTCTCGAGCGGGTGGGTCATCGGCTCCCACGCGTGGGCGAGGTAGACGTCGATGTAATCCGTCCCGAGCCGCTTCAAAGACTGTTCACATTCCCAAATGACGTAGTCATAGGTCAGGTCCTCATACCGCGGCTGACCGGGCTCGTCGGCGACCCAGTGATGGCACAGCTTGGTGGCCAGAACGATCTGATCGCGCGGGAGATCCTTGATCGCATCGCCCAGCACTTCCTCGCCGTGGCCGTTGCCGTATGCGTCGGCCGTGTCGTAGAAGTTGACCCCCAGCTCGAACGCCCGCTTGACGGCCGCCTTCATGTCGTCTTCGGGCAACTGACCCCAAAACGTCCCACCCATCTGCCAACAACCGAAACAGATCGTGCTAACCCGAATGTCCGTCCTGCCTAGTTGTGTCCGCTCCATGGTGATTCAGCTCCTATGAAGGTGCGTGGTCGTTCGCTCCCGTCGCCTCGCTCGCTATGCTGGCCGCATCGCAAGGGGAAATCAAGTCGCTTACGACCCGGGTCCGCCGCCGGATCGATCGCACGGCCGGCGCGGCTGCGGCCGCGGGTCTCCGCGGGCGATCATCCCGCCTCGCGGAGCTGCGTCTCGTAAAGCGTCTGGTACAACGGACAGGACTGCATCAGCTCGTCGTGCTTGCCCAGGTCCACGATGCGGCCCTCCTCCATCACGACGATCCGGTGGGCCTGGCTGATGGTGCTGAAACGGTGGGCGATCACGAACGTCGTGCGATGCCGCATGATCTCATGCAGGGCCGCCTGGATCTTGGCCTCGCTGTCGGCGTCGATCTGGCTGGTGGCCTCGTCGAAGATCAGGATCGCCGGATCACGCAGGATCGCCCGGGCGATGGCGATCCGCTGCTTCTGCCCGCCCGAGAGGCTGCGGTCGTTGACCAGAGCGTCGTAGCCTTCGGTCACACCGCCGTCGCGCTCCGTGCGAAGCTCGTTGACAAACTCGTCGGCGTAGGCGGTCCGGGCCGCCGCGAGGATGTCCTGCTCCGTCGCCCCCCGTCTCCCGTAGGCGATGTTCGCCCGGACGGTGTCGCTGAAGATCACCGTATCCTGCGTCACGAGGCCGATCTGGCCGCGAAGACTCCCCAACGTGCCTCGGGCGATGTCCACCCCGTCGATCAGGACCTGGCCTTTCTGCGGCTGGTAGAAGCGCATGAGCAGGCTGCACAACGTCGTCTTGCCGCTGCCGTTGGGGCCGACCACGGCGATGATCTCGCCGGCCGCCACCGACAGGTTGATATCCTGCAGGACCCAGCGATCCGGGTTGTTCGGATATGCGAACCAGACGTCGCGAAACTCGATGCCTTCACTGATCGTGGGCAGGCTCGCCAGGACGCGGCAGTCTTCCGCCGCCTCCTCGGGCTCGCTATCGAGGATCTCGAACAGGCGGTGCGCCGCGACATCGGCCGCCTGCAGTCGGTTGTTCACGTCCGACAGCTTTCGGATCGGGTCGAACGTGGCCGCGATGCACAGCACCAGCAGGACGAACGTCTCGGGCGCGAGCATGTGCCGGAAGACGAAGTACCCGCCCGCCAGCACGATGCCGCTCACCGCCAGCACCCCGAGCACCTCGAGCAGCGGCGAGATGAGCGCATCGATTCGGATGATCCTCAGCGTCTCCCGCATCATCACGCGGTGATTGCGGAAGAAGTTGAGCGCCTCACGTCGCTCCATGTGATAGCCCTTCACCACACGGATGCCGTTGATCTTCTCGCTGAGCAGGTTGATCAACCGCCCCCAGGACATCAGCGCCCGGCGCTGTGCCCGACGGATCTTCTTGCCGAACTTGCGCATCAAGATGCCGCCGATCGGGCCCACCACCGCGATGGCGCCCAGCAGATACGGGCTGCTCAGCCCGGCCAGGCCCAACACGCCGATCGCCTTGAGCGGCTCGCGCACCGTCTTGCCGAACAACGTGGTGAAGCCGTGCTCGAGCACGCCCGAGTCGGCCGCGAAGCGAGACAGCGTATCCCCGGCCCGGTTCTGGCCAAACCACGCCATCGGCAGACGCAGCAGGTTCGCGCAACCCTTCGTGCGGATGTCGATCAGCGCCCGCTGACACACCAGGGCCACCATGTACTCATGGACGAACCGGCAGATCCCGCCCAGCAGCGTGATCACGATCAGCGCGCCCATGACGGTCGCGAGGGTCTTGGTCCGGCTGATGGGGTCGTGTCCGGCCGGCAGCACCTCGGCCAGCCCCGCCAGATACGGCGTGGTCCACGCCCCCGGTTCGAGCGTCACCTCGTCCCGACGGACCGTCCCGTCGGCATACGCCAGCGTCACCTCCACCGGCTCACCGCTCGGCACGTCGCGCAGACCCTTGAGCATCTCATAGTGGCCGCCGCCGACCTCGCCGACGCTAAGGATGCGATCCACCTGGCCCTCGCTGATCTTGAGCGGACTGTGCGGCGACAGGCGGATGAGATGGATGCCCGCCTCGAGCGACCGTCCCGTCTCCGCGTCGCGCTCGAAGTCAGGCTGGATGAGACACCCGAGGCGCTCCTCGGCATCGACACGGTAGACCCAGTCGGCCACCGTCTCGTAATGCGTGAACATGATCTTCAGGAACGGCATCACCGAGGTGATGCTCAGTGTGTAGAAGACGCTCACGCCGAGGACCGCCAGCATCGCCCAGGCCAGGTACCCCTTGTGTGGCCAGACGAACTCCAGCCCGCGCCGGAAGTTGGGTAGGATTCTCCGCTGCCGCTTCGACATCGAGACCATCGCCCCTCATGCGAGAGCGCCAAGAACAGGCCGAAAGCCGGGGAAGCAGGGCACCCTCACCGTAACGTCGTACCGCGCCAAGGGACTATCTTAGCACGACGGACCGCCACACGCCATCGTCCCAACGTTCGTTGCGGCGCGCTCGCACGTGCCCGGCGATCGCTTATACTTGCTCGCCACACGAAGGACGCCCGGACATGAGTTGGTGGCAGGACTACTTCGGCAGCGACGATCTGGACCTACTCGAATCGCCGCCCGAGCCCGACGCCGTTGCGACCCTGATCGACTTCGCATGGCGGCGCCTGAACCTGCGCGAAGGCTCTCGCGTGCTCGACGTCGGCTGCGGCCGGGGTGAGTACGCGGCCGTGCTGGCCGACCGAGGATGCAACGTCACGGCGATCGACGGAACACCGAGCATGGCCGGGCGCGCCCGCCAGCAGGCCGCGAGCGGTCCGGGCTTCTCCGTCGAGTTGGTCGACTTCCACGACCTGCCGTATCGCGATCGCTTCGACGCGATCGTCTGCCTCGGCAACACCCTCGGCTACGGCACCCGCGAGGACGACGACCTCGCCGTCGACCGCATGGCCCGAGCGCTCGCACCGGGCGGGCGGCTGCTGATCGAGCACCACCACCGCTCCTGGTATCTGGAGCACGCCGTCGGACGGACCTGGTGGGAGGAAGACGCCGGGTTCGTCCTCTCCGAGGTCGAGCACGACCCGGACCGCGACCGCCTCGTGACGCGCGACATCATCCTGCCGAAGCCCCCGGGACCGCCTCGTCTCTGGTCGATGTCGCTGCTCCAGTACTCCCCTGCGGACCTGCAAGCCATGATCGCTCGGGCCGGTCTGACGCCCGTCGACATCTCGGGAACCGACGGCGGCGAACCACCCACCTACGGTCTGCCGCTCGGTCCCCGTTCGCCGGTCATGCTGGCCCTGGCGACGAAGCCTTGATCCTGGATCGTCGGGACCTTCGCCGACGGCAAGGCGCGGCATCGCTCCGGTGTAAGCCCTTTGCGGAATTCCTACAGTCTCGCTGAGCGACTCGCTCGCACCCGCGCGACGACTATCGGGCGTAGCGCGGCCTCATGCGAAAGACTCTTCGATCGGTCCGTCCGCCGCACGATCACAAGCGCTTTAGTGCGTATCGCCTCCCTGTCGCTCGCCGGCCTTCGGGCAAGACGAAGGCCCAATCCGGTCCCGCTACCCGAAGCGCCGTTCGCCCCGCACCGATATGGTGTAGGTGGGCAGGCAAGGGCACGTGAGACGGGGACATCCATGCCAGTTGCTTTGAAGTGTGATGAGCTTCAACCGGGGATGACGTTGTTCGAACCCATCATCTGGCGCGATCGGGTGATGTTGCCGGGCGGCAAGGCGCTCACGCCGGACGACATCAACATCCTCCGACGTCGCTTTCCGGATCTCCATATCCGCGTGGGCGACCCCGTCCTGGACGAAACCGTCGAGTTCGAGGACGAGGGCCACAACAAGCGGATCGCCCAGGCCGTCCGCGAACGGATCACCGAGACCTTTTCGCACGTCGACAGCAAGTTCGCCAGACACACCTCGCTGGCCCGGATCGACTTCCGCGCGATCCGAACCGCCGTGGACGAGATCGGCAAGCTGTTGGCCTCGGACCCGCCCTCCGCGGCCCTGATCTCACGGGCCTGGGACAGCGGCAGCTTCCTCTCACACCATACCGGCAACGTCTTCTACCTGAGCATGGTGCTGGGCACGAACACCAAGGCCTACGTCTCCCAGGAGCGGCTGCGACAGAGCAAGGCCCGGGAGCTGCACGCCTCGGTTACCACCGATCTGGTCCCGCTCGGGCTCGGCGTGCTCTTCATGGACGTCGGCCTGCTCGGCTGCAAGGAGCTGCTCAAGAAGGGCGGCGAGCTGACCAGGGACGAGGTCAAGACCCTCCGCAATCATCCCGCCGCGGCCGCGGACCTGCTGCCGGCCAACTTCTCCTCCGCCGCCCGCGTCATCGTGCGAACCCATCACGAGAACACGCTGGGCAGCGGCTATCCGAACAAGCTCCCCGGCGGCAAGCTTCATGTCCTCAGCCGCATCGTCCGCATCGCCGACGCCTACGACGCCGCCACGGCCAAGGACGTCTTCCCCCAAGCACGATCCCCGGTTCGGGCCCTGTGGGAGATGTATGCCGGCCCGATGCGCCATTACTACGACCCGGAGTTGATGAAGGCCTTCATCAAGATCGTCCAGCCGTTCCCGATCAGCACGAAGCTCGAGCTGGAGGACGGGCGTTTCGCCGTCGTGGTGCAGAACAACCGGCAGAACCCCTTCGCCCCGATCGCGTCGATCGCCTACGGACCGGACGGCAAGCCGCTGCCGGAGGACCAGCTCGCTCCGCCCCAGCCGATCCATCCCAGCGAAAACCTGCGGATCAAATCGTTCGACGACGAGGATATGTCGTTTCTCTATGGCGGCCCGACGGGCAAGCCCGACCCCGTCCCGCCGGACAAGCCCCAGACGGTCTTCGACCTGTTCTACCCGTAGGTGAGCCTACTTCGACCCGCCGGCCGCGCGCTGGGGCACCCACGAGCGGTACCGCTCGGGAATCGTCCACTCTGACGGATCCTGCCGCGCCTGCTCGTCGGTGATGAACCCGAAGTAGCGGCCGCGCCAGTACGCGTCGAGATACGCCGCCCCGCCCAGGTCGCGCCGCGTGTTCCGTTCGAACTGGAGTCGCAGGTTCGCGAACCGCCAGCGAGGCTCGCCCCGCTTCATCCGATAGAGCCCGGCCGGCGTGCTGGCGTAGATCATCCCGCCCGAGGACGGCACGAACAGCTTGCTGACCTTGGGGATGTCCAGCCCCTCGTCGACGGCCCGCCACAACCGTCCGCGGTTGCCCGAGACCAGCACCCGCCCGCCGCTCAGGGCGTACATCGTCTCCGGCTGACGCGGGTCGTATACAACCTCGTCGAGGAAATGCGGCACGAGATGGGCCAGGGCGTGCATCACCGTCTTGTACGTGCCCTGCTTCTCAAGCCGCGTCATCAGGGCCTCGCGGCTGTAGGTCCACGTCCGCCCGGCGTCCTGGCTGACGTTGATGAGCGAGCCGGACAGGTCGCCCTTGAAGAACTGGGTATCGAGGTCGCGGAAGTCCAGCTTGTAGGCACAGGCCACCCGCCTCGGATCCCTAGGATCGACCAGCAACCAGTCGTACGTCTGGAGATACCGACCGTAGCCCAGCGTCGTCGGCGGCCCCCAATGGCCTTTGCCGTCGAGCACCAGACCGCGGATCTCGGTGCCGAACCGACCGTACACGACCGGCGGCTCGCCCTGACCGAGGACGAGTCGCAGCGAGTGCGCCGGCGGCACCATCGGCGTGAGGTTCTCCCATCGCTGGCCGATCCATTCCTCGCCGAAGTCGATGCTGCGATACACGCCGTTGCGGGCGACCACATAGAGCCGCTTCGGGTTCTCGCGATCGATCTGGATATCCGTCAAGGTCCCGCAGCCGTCCGGCAAGGGCAGCGACTGCCAGCGCGCTCCGCCCCGAATGCTCCGCGCCGCGCCGCTCGGACCGGCCACGAACACGATCCGACGCTTATGACCGCACAACAGCTTGAACGGCCTGCGGACCGGGCTCTTGCCGATCCACTGCCACGAGGCCGCGCCGTCGCCCGACCGGTACACGTCCTCGCTCTCGTCGATCGCGTAGAGGACCATCGGATCGTCCCGGGCGGTATCCATCGCGACGACGTGCCGGCTCAGCCAGCCGTCCAGCCGATAGAGATTGCCCTTCCACAGGTACTCGTTGTCCCAGGCACACTCGAAGACGGCCATCGGCTCCTTCGAAAACCCGCCCTGCTTGGCCAGGTCCTTGCGCAGGCTGTTCATCCGCGGCTGGAAGAAGGTGTTCGTCGGATGACTCTGGAGCGTCCAGAGCGCGTCGGTTAGCGCTTGCTCGCGGTCGGGGGCGTCGGGCGTCAGGCCCACGTAGATGTAGTTGAACAACGAGCACTTGCTCTTGCCGTGTGAGGCCCACAGCGCATCCAGCACGGCCCGGTAGAATCGCACGAGCTTCGGGTCCTTCTCCATGTTCAGCAGGTTGTCGAGGTGGCAGAAGACGTGCTCGGCGTCGTCGGTGTCCAGCCGGCTGAACGTGCGAAACGACGTCCGCCCGCGGAAGCCGTACCGCTCGGCGATCTTCTCGTACAGCTTGCCGAACTTGTCCTTGCCGGTGGCCACGTGCGCGACCTTCAGGCCGGCCGCCACCATGATCACCGGCATGGTCGGCGTCTTGCCGTCGGTGATCAGCAGCATGCTCCCGCCATGGCGACTGGGTCGCTCGTCCTCGGTCGGGATGCGAAGGTCGTTGTCGGCCCAGATGCTGACGAGGTCGTCGATGGCCTGTCGGCATTGCTTCTTGGCCTCGCCCTCGGCCGCCAACCGATAGAACACGCCGAGGCCGTGGATGGCGTCGCTGTAGTTGTGATGGCTGGGCGCGCCCCGCCACCGCAGGTCCTTGTACTGATCCGCGCCCTGGTACCAGTAGTCGGCGAACTCGGCATTGCGGCGCTCCTCCTCGGTCGGCCCGTGGCCGTAGAGGTAGCCGCGGGCCTGAAGCCCCCTGACGCCCGTCACCTTCTGACAGCGGTGGATCGACTCGAAGATCGCGTTGACGTGCTCGCGGACCGCGCGGGCCTGCTCGGGCGTGCCCGTCTTCTTGACGAACGCGTACCGATACGACTCGCCCGCGAGGTGGTTGGCCGTCCAGCACACCGAGTGCATCACGTTCGAGATGCCGTTGGTCGAGTGGTCGGGCGTGCCGCCGTCCGGCGGGACCTCCACCTGTGACGGATACAGCCCCTCGATCCAATGCCACTTGCGGACCTTCTCCTCCAGGATGCAGGCCTTGGTATCCAGCGGCTGGTACCACGACCCGTCGCCGGCCCGCAGGCTCGATGCCGTAACGACCAAAACAGCCAGGGCGACTCGTCTTCCGATGCGCATGATCCGTCTCCCGATCGATTGAGTGCCGTCGTACCGATGTGGCGGGCGTCATCCTACCGACCAGGAACCGAGCAGACCATGACGATCGACAAGTGTTTACAGAGACGCGACGGTCAAGGAGCGTTGCTGTTCAAGGGCCCCAGCAACACAGCGGCCTCACGGTCGCTGCTCTGAGTGGCGTCTTCCCCCCTGATTCGAGCCTACAAGACCAGGTCTAGCGAGGTGCCGGGTGGTGGCGGTCAAGGGCGATGGTGTTCTGAGCCGCGAGATTCATCCCGCGCGGCCGTCCTGACCGCACCGCTGTCGTGCCCTTAACGTTCGACCTGCCGGAGGAGCATGAACGCCTCGGCGTAGGGCACGCCCGCGGCCGCACCGCGGATCCGGGCCAGAGACCGGATCGTCTCGGCATTACGCGCGGCCGGCACGTCCATCAGCTCCGACGCATAGCGCGTCATCGCCTCGATTTTCCGGTCGATGACGGATGTGATGTCGGCAAAGACCGTCGGGCGAAAGGCCGGATTCCACGGCGGGGCCTGATCGGTCGAGCTCAGCGTCTCGTAGGCCAGCACTCGCCCCACGCCGCTGCCCGATCGAAACGACTTCAACGCCCGCCAGACGGCATCGGCCAAAACGCGATGGTCGCCGTGCACGTCGCCGGCATGCACCGTGTAGACCTCGTCGGGCCGGGCCGTGTCGACGGCGGCCCTAACGACGTCCAGCACCTCGCCGAACGGCTGCTCGTCCAGTCGAGCGGCAGGCAGACCGAGCCGGATCACCTCCGCCACACCGTAGAACGAGGCCACCGCCTCGATCTCGCCCTGCTTGCGGTCGATCGACTGCTCGTCCCAGCGCGGCGCCCATGCCTGCGTCGCAATCAGCCAGATGAGCTCATCGTCGGCCTCGCGCCGCAACAGCATCGTGCCGCCGCAGCCGAGGGTCTCGTCGTCGGGATGTGCCGAGCAAATCAGGATGCGACTCATGCCGTGCCCTTCGCCTTCGTCCGCCGGCCCCTCGCGCCGGATACCCTAGACCTCCATCTCGTCGGTCGCGCAATCGCCCAGACGCCGCCAGATACCGCGGTCAAGAACGCGATCGGCCCAGTAGCGCAGCCCCACCATCGGCCGCGTCGCCCGCCGACACTCCGCCGCATCCAAGGGCAGCTCGTACAGAGACGACAGCGCCAGACCGAACAGGTCGATCCGCATGCAGGCCATGCCCAGATACGCCCCCGCGCGGGGGTTCACCTCCAAGACCTGAAGCTCGCCCGACCCGTCGCGGCGCAGGTCGACGCTGAGCAGCCCGTCCGCGCCGATCCGCTCGACGAGCCGCTCCGTCACCTCCAGGGCCTCAGCCTCCTCGTCGATCACGATCCGCGTGTGCATGCCGTCCTTGATCGGCGGCAGCTTCTTCCGCGTCACTGCGGCCACGACCGCCCCCCGAGCCGCCATCACGTCCACGCCGATCTCCTCACCGCCAAGGTACGACATGACCAGCATGGCCGGACATTGCCCCTCCGGGGCCTGCCGCATCGCGACGACCACGTCATCGAGCGTGCAGGTCGTGTGGTCGGCCCGAGCCGAGAAGAACGACACGCCCGAGTCGCCCTCGCCCCGAACCACGTGAAAGCCGCGCCCGCCCGTCGCCCGCACCGGCTTGATGACCACCGGCCTGGCCGGATAGCCGCATGCCGCCGCGGCCTCCTTCAACGTCTCCACGTCCGTCACCGGCCACGCCGTCGGCGCCAGGCCCGATCCGGCTAGCTGTCGGTAGAACTCGGCCTTGTCGAGGCACAACCGCACCGTCGCCTCGTCCGGCAGCAGCAGGCGTACGCCCTTCTTGCCGAAGCGCTCTCGCGCCGCCGCCAGCGGCTCGAGCTCCCCGTCGAACACCGGCCAGACCACGTCCACGTCGTAACGGGCGCTCAGGATCAACAGTTCCTCGATCAGCTCCTGCTCGCCGGCCCTGGGCAGATGCACGTGCTCGTCAGCCAGCGCGAACCCGATGTTCTCATCCGGACTGACGTCGCCCACGATCATATGCACCGGTGCGAAGCCGTTGCGGCGCGCCGCGTCCACGTGACCCACCACGCCGGGCCCCGCTCCGCTCGTCATCAAGATCGTGAGCCGATCGCTCATGGACGCGTCCAGTCGATATGATCGGGCGTCAGCACATCCTCCGCGTCGAGGTCCTTCTCAAGCCGTCGCCCGATGACCCTCGCCAGCTCGTACGGCCGCATGCCCCAGCCGGGTCGCTTGGTCGTCAGGCATTCCGGCGTGATGACGTGGCCCGCGTGCAGATCCCGCGCGGCGACCAGGCTCTGGCCGATCGTGCCCTCACACTCGGCCGGTCGCTTGACCCCGTCACCGGCCATCCGCTCGAAGCGGCGGATCTCGCGAACCATCGCCGCCAGCTCGTCCGGCTCGGCGCTGGCCTGGTGATCCGGCCCCGCTTCACCCTTGCTCAGCGTCACGTGCTTCTCGATGATCGTCGCGCCCATCGCGACCGCCCCGACCGCCGCGGTCGTGCCCACCGAATGATCGCTGAAGCCGATCACGCAGTCCGGGAACGCATCGGCGAGCGTCCGCACGGCGCGGAGGTTCAACGCCTCGGCCGGCGCGGGATACACGCTGGTGCAATGGAGCAAGGCGATCTCCTCGGCGCCGCCTCGTCGCAGGGCCCGCACCGCCCGCTGGACGTCGCGCAGCTCGGCCGCCCCGGTGCTCGCGATCACCGGCAGGCCCGTCGAGCCGATCTGCCGCAGCAGCGGCGTGTGCGTGACCTCACCGGAGCCGACCTTGATCGCCGGCACGCCCAGCCGCACCACCTCGTCAACCTGGTCCGGCCCGAACGGCGTGACCAGGAACGCCAGCCCGCACGCCGTCGCGCGGTCCCGCAGCTCGGCCAGGTCGTCCTCGCCCAGCACGTAGCGGCGGAGCATATCGCGCTCCTCGGCCCGGTACCGACCCGAGCATAACCCGTCGGGGTCGAAGGCCTGGAACTTCACCGCGGACGCACCCGACCGCCGGGCCACCTCGATCAGCTCCGCCGCCGAGGCGACCTCGCCGTTGTGGTTCACGCCGATCTCGGCAATCACGAACGTGGGCTGATCCGCTCCGACCAGCCGCTCGCCCATGTGCAGAACCGGCCGGGCCCGGTGCGACTCCCTCGCATCCAAGGGCGGCGATGCGTCGGCATCCATCGTGTTGCTCACGCGATCCATCCCGAGGGCTCCTTCCCTGAGATCCGTCCTCAGCCTCGCATCCAGTTGAACAACCGCCACTCCCACGGCAGCCCGAAGTAACCCGCCGCGGCGCGCGACCGCGCCAAGCCGTGCATCGGCCAGAGCCACCACGCGTCGCGCAGCCGCCGCATCCGTGATCGCACGTGCTTCAGCGTGCCGCGGGTCACCTCGCCCGGAAACGCCAGCGGCAGATAGAACACGATCGTGCGGAGGATGCGGTCCTTCAGCCGCTCCGGCTCGTCGATCCACGGCATCACCGGATCGGAATACGACCACGTCAGCTCCGACCAGCCGCGCAGCGTCGTCGGAGGCCTGTACCCGCACGCGATGGCCTCCTCCATCAGCGGCACGCCCGGGTGCGGCGTGAAGTAGAACATCGGCAGCAGACAGTCGGGGTTCACGCGCTTCAGCTCGGCCGCGAAACGCAGGCTCTCGACCACGTTCTGATCCGTCTCGTTCGGGAAGCCGAAGATCAGGTTGAACTGACCGATGATGCCCACCTCGCGCAGAATGCGGGCGGCCTCGACGGCCTGGGCCGGGTCGGCGTCCTTCTGGATCCGCTCCAGCATCGACGGCGAACCCGACTCGGTGCCGATCTCGAGCTGTCGGCAGCCGCTGCGGTAGGCCAGCCGCATCCGATCGAGCCCCATGCGGACGATGTGCTCGGCGCGAACCTGGGCCTTCCATGTGATTGTCAGGCCACAGTCCAGGATGCCCTGCATGATGCCCTCGGCCCGACGGACGTTGATGAAGAACTCCGGGTCCACCAAAAAGAACACCTCCATGCCGTACCGCCGGTGCAGCAGCTCGATCTCGTCCAGCGTCTTCTCGACCGGCAGGGCATGCCACTTGCGCTTGTAGACCTTGCTGGCCGCGCAGAACCGACACCGATACGGACAGCCGCACGACGACGTGTACGGGAAAGGCTGGCCCTCGGCGAACGAGAAGTTCGCGCCGTGGTCGTCGCCGAAGACCCGCGCCCCGCCGTACTGGTCCATCTCGAGCAGCTCGAACGGCAACGCGCGCTCGGCTCGCAGACCGTCGAACGGACGGTCCGGCTCGCTGACGACCTGGCCGTCCTTGCGATACGTGATGCCCGCCACCCCCTCGACGCCGCGACCGGTCAGCCGCCGCTCCAGCAGCTCGATCAGCGTCGCCTCGCCGGGCCCCCGAACGACCACGTCCACCAGCGGGTCCTCGGCCGTCGTCTCCGGATCGAGCGACGGATGCCAGCCGCCCCAGAGGATCGGCACGTCCGGCGCGACCTCCCGGACCGCCCCGGCCGCCTCGAGCCCCCCGGCGATCTGGTACCCCGTCATCGACGTGATGCCGACGGCCAGGGCCCCGGACGCCTTTTCTTTGAGTTGCTCCAGCGCATCCGGCTGCACCTGCGCGTCGAGGATCATCGGCCTGTAGCCATGACGCAGCAGCGCGTCGGCCAGGTACAGCAGCGACAGCGGCGCGCACGGATGCGTGCCCGACTCCGGCGGGTTGTAGCGCGGGTGGTACAGGATGACCGGTTGGCCGGTCGTCACGCTCATGGGTTGTCCGCTCTCAGGCGTCCTCGGGCTTGGTGGCCCAGACGATCCACCAACTGCAACGCATCGTCATGTTGTTGATCCACAGGTCGCGGCGCTCGAGGTTGTCGATCGCCAAGCCCGCCTGGCCGTAACGATCCTCCAGATCCTCGCGCGAACTGAACGTGTACAGCGTCTCTTCGAGCCCGTGAACGGCGGCCCCACCGCTCATCAGATACGTCTTGCCCAGCGCGTCGGCCTCGCCCCCGCACACCCCGTCCCGCTGTGGGTCCACGGGGCGGCCCTGCTTGCGGAGGTCGTCCTCGTCGCTCCGCCAGTTGGACAGCACGCGACCGCCGGGCCTCAGGACCCTGCGAATCTGGCTCAGCATCGTCGCCGCTCGATCGGGCGTCGTGTGGAACAGGATGCCCCAGGCCAACACGGCGTCGAAGAAGCCGTCCGCGTAAGGCGGGTCGGCCACGTCGGCCAGGGCGAGCCTCGGCTCACCGCCTTCAGCGAGCACGACCTCCTGGGCCTGGGCCAGACCGATCTCGTTGTAGTCCACGCCCCACGCCTCATAGCCCTCGCGCGTCAGACAGGCCAGATGGCGACCGCCGCCGCACCCGAGGTCCAGCACACGGATGCCCGACCGCTCACCGCGCGGTGCCAGCCGCCCGAAGAACCGAACGACCTCCGCATCCGGCCAGATCAGGCGGAACCCGTCGAGGTTGCGCTGCCAGGCTCGGCGCGACACACGCTCCAACTGACTCTGCATGTCGAGTCTCCAACGCCAATCGGGTCAAGGCGGCGACGCGGCGTAGGACGGCGGAATGCGCTTCTCCAGCAGCCTGCGGTCGATGCTCAGCTCGGCCAGCACGGCCGCGATCCGCTCACCCGCCTTGCCGTCCCCGAACGGATTCACCGCTCGCCCGGCGCGATCGCGGAAGTCGTCGTCGGACAGGCACCGCTCGATCGCATCCCGAATGGCCCCCGCATCGCCCGGGACGTCCAGAATGTTCTCCGCGCGAAGCCGACCCTCCTGCCGCGCGCCGACGTTGACCGTCGGAACGCCGAAGCTCGGCGTCTCGATGATCCCGCTGCTGCTGTTGCCCACGACGGCGTCGGCTATCGCGAGCAGGCTGCGATAGCGGCGCGCCCCCAGGCTCTCGAACGCATGCACGTTCGACCGATCGGCCGCGAAGGCCCGCACCGCTTCATTGACCGCCCGGCCGCCCGCGTCGGCATTGCTCAGCGTCAACACGAGGGTGGCCTGCGGGAAGCCACCCAACGCCTCGAGCAGCGCCGCCAGCTCCGCACGCGTTTCGTCCGGCCGCAACGTGACGGGCAGATACGTCCCCACGATCAACGGCTCGCCGAGATCGAGCCCCAGCTCGCCCGCGAGCGCGCTGCGCGACGCCAAGTCGTCCGTGATGCCGTCCAGGCTCGGCAGCCCGACCACGTGAACCCGCCAGGGCTCCTGCCCCATCGCGATCACGCGTTCGGCGTAGGCCTCGCACGAGACGAAGTGGACGTGCGCGAACTGCGTCAAGGCGTTGCGTAGATACCCATCAAGGCATGTCGCCTGGTCGCATTCCCCGCCGCCGATGTGCGCGATCGGTAGCCGCAACGTCGCCGCGGCCAGTGCCCCGGCGAACGTCTCGTAGCGATCACCCAGCACCAGCGCGACGTCGGGCTCGATCTCAGACAGCGATTCGGCCAGCCGGCTCACGCCTCGCCCCATCGCCTGCGCGACGCCCAGATCGCTCTCGGTCGTGTCCTGCTCGACGATCGGCACCATCGCGCCGACGCGATAACCGTCGCCCTCGATCTCGCGGACCGTCATGCCGTGATCCGGGCTCAAGTGAGCGCCCGTGACGATCAACTCCAGCTCGAGCCCCGCGTGGTCGATGATCGCCCCCACCACGCTGCGCATCACGCCGTAATCGCTGCGGGCTCCGGTGATGGCGGCCACGCGACGCATTACCCAGCCCCCTTCCGCGCGCCTTCCGCGACAAGCTGCCGGTAGATCGTCTCGGCCACGGCCAGGTCCAACGGCGTATCGATGTCGATGCTCCGCTCGGCCGGCATGACATACGCCCCGAAAGGCCGAGCGTGAAACTTGCCGATCTTGAGCGCCGCCTCGAAACACGTCGCGAAGATCGCGCCGTTCAAGCGAAACAACTCCTCGGCCCGCTGACGGTGCGACGGCAAGGCCGACGCGTCTAGGAAGCTCTCGGCCCGCTCGTCCACCAGGCGATACATGTAGGCCGGGTGATCGCTCACCGGACAGACGCTGGCCACGCACGGCCACTCGCCCGAGGCCAGCAGCTCGATCGAACGGTCGATGTCCTCGGCCGTCCTCAGCGGCGAGGTCGCTTGCAGATGCACCACCGCCCAAGGCCCGGGTGCCTGATCGCGGACCCACTCGAGCCAATGCCGGCTCACCGCATCGCCCGGCGCCTCATCGGTCGCCAGGTCGGCGGGCCTGACGAAAGGCAGCTCGGCCCCACAAGCCTGGGCGACCTCGGCGATCTCGTCATCCTCGGTGCTGACCATGACCCGATCGACATGGCGACTGGCCAGGGCGGCCTCGATCGTGTGCGCGATCAGGGGCCTGCCGCCGAATTCGGCCAGGTTCTTCCGCGGAATGCCCTTCGAGCCGCCCCGGGCCGGAATCATGGCGTAGACCGGATTCATCATAACTCCCATATGACAGGCCGGTTGCGCACACGGAGGGCGCCGACCTCTATCCCTATTATCGGTCCTTGCCGGGTGGTCGATTAGCGCCATTCGTCGCCAAGGCCACCGTCGTCGTCCAAGGCGAATCACCCCCAAGCCATTTATTATGAAGGGGATAGATCGGCGAGTGTTGCCGAACCGCGAGAAACCCATCCCGTGGTTCGCGCATCTAACCAAGTGGACACGGACGAGGCCTTGCGTCACTGAACAACGTGCCGGTCCGAGGTCCCGTTAGCCGATAGCTGTAGTAAGGGCCGCTGACCATGTCATGACCTTTCATGGCCTAGGCTGCGAAGGATTTCGGGTGGGGCGTTCCGGGCAGGTCGACACCGACGAAAGGAACGGACATAATCAGGCGAAGCCATGAGCAACGATATCAATGACATCTTGAAGGACTGGCCCACGGAGAGCGAGATGGCCGCGCGATGCATCGTCGGCAGCGACGGGGCCGAGCAACTCCAGCTTCGAGTCGATCTGGGGCTGCTGCAGATGCACCTCGATGGCCGGCCCGACGGCGAGAAACCCTTTGGCCGCCAAAGCCTGCTCGATCATCTCCACGACCTCGTCGCGTCGTCGCCTGAGGCCAAAATCGACGACGACACCTGGGACGAGGTCGACCGCGAGATCATGCAGTTTTACCAACGCCGGCGGGCCCTGCTCATGCTCGGGGCCCAGGCACAATCCGACGGAGAAGTGGAGCTCGCCATCGGCTACTACCGACGCAGCATTCGTGACGCCAACCACAATCTCGCCGTGATGGACCTCATCCGACACCATAGCTGCTGCCAGGAATTCATCGAAGGCCACGAACGCTATCGCCCCTTCGTGATCATGCATCGCACCCTCGCCGAGGCCCAGATCGAACTCCTCCAGAAGGATCCCCACGAGGCCGTCGAGCGACTCAAGTCCGGCGTTGACCAGATCGAAACCATCTACGAGACCGTCGAGGCCCCCGAGATGGCCGGACAAGACCCCTCGATCATGCAGCTCCGCGCCCTGGAAAGGCAGGTCCGCAAGCGGCACGACATCCTGATGACGCTCCAAGAGCAGTTGGAGGAAGCCGTCTCCAACGAACGCTACGAGCGGGCCGCCGAGCTTCGAGACAAGCTGCGGGCCAAACAGGCCGCTAAGGCCTACAGCGCCTGACCGAGCACGCCGTCGGCGCTCCCACCAGTCATCCATATCGGTCGAACGCCACGCCGCTTAGGACTCCCAGTCTGGTCATGGAATTCGTGTCCCCACCGCTGAGGCAGGGCTGCCCCTGACATGCTCTGGGAAGCCAGCCTCTACCTGAAGCGTTGATGCCTAAGCGATGATATGGATAGGCGGAGGCTTCACGCCGGCACGGCGGATAGACTGATGAAGCGCCCGAGCTCGATCGGGTCGGTGAACGACACACCGATGCGATGGAAGCGATTGCAGAGGTAGCGACACCGGACCACCGTCCCCTCGACGAGATCCGGATCACCCCCCAGAGTCGGCAGCTTGATGACGCACCGGGTGTGCAGGCCGATCGGCCCGAGATGATAGAACCCCAACCCGCCGGCACTCAGATCACACGGCATGACCCTGCTGGCCGACTTGCTACCGTTGAGATGGTGGAGCAGCACATACAGCCATGTCTTGGAGCGGAACCGATAGCGGGGATACGACCGCTTCTCCGCCTGGGCATCGGCCTCGGCGAGGTCGTCGAGCACCATGATACGACTTTCGGCGTCGGCCGGCCATGACTGCCAGACGCTCCGTGGCGAGTCAGAATGCATCGCGATGGAGCCCTCCATGTTAATGCCTACTAATGTACCTCTATCGTCCTGTTTATCGACAGGATCAGCGGTTGCGCTAAACTAGAAACCGTAGAAATGAAGTACGGATGGAAGGGATTTCCCTGCGACTCCCATGAGACTGCAACGGCGATGGTGGCAGAACGGTTAGCTACCCGCTCGGGCTAGCGTAAGGTCCGTGAACGGGGGTGCCCGGCATCCACGGTCAGGCACCGTCTCGAGGCTTCAGACGGCCGACCTGAAGTGCCGTTGCTCCCGCATTCGGGCCACAGGGCCGAGGGCCGGCCATCGGCTCGGAATCCCGCCCCGCACGATACCGCTCTAAGGCATCGTAACCCCCGGCAACGAGATACCGCGCTGGGCGAAGATCTCGCCTAAGACAAAGGGGAACAAATCGTTGAGAACCTCCAAGGCATCATACATCCGCCCCGGCCAGGGATCGCGCCGGAGACTGACGTGCCCATCGTAATAGGCCACACTACCTCGCTGAACACGGACCAACTCGCCCGACACGTCGTCGATTGGCTTGCCAGCCATCTCGGACCCGTGGTACCGTCCGATCTCATCGGCCAGCGGAAACCAGACCGGATCGGTGCCCATCGGGCCGCCAGTGGCCTGTGGGTTCGGATGATTGTCGTTCAGGGCGTAGTCGCATCGGGCAATGCAGCCGTTCCACCATTCGTCGATCAGCATCATCATCTTGCCGGGCGCATAGACCTGACTCAGCTTCATGATCGGACCCGGCGCGCCGACGGACATGGCCAGCGGCTCGGGCTCCCAGTACTCGGCCTCCTGACGGACCCATGGGGGCAGGAGCCATTTGCGCCCGAGCATGGAACGGGAGTAGTTGAACACGTTCTGGGTCTTCGCCTCGTGCCGGATGCGCTCGAATTCCGGACAACGATAGAGCCTCTCAAAACGCGTGTAATCGAAGAGCGACCCCGTTCGAGGGACCCAATTGTCGACCCATCGCTCCCCGGCTGCATCGACCAGATCGGGCCATTGCTCTTCGGGATAGAACCAGATCATGTCCTTCGGACCACCCTCAAAGTCCGAGACAACGGGCTTCCAGCTCCAGTCTTCAGCCAGAGCCCACTCCGCCGCTGTCCGCGAGGAGATGTCCCAGTACGGGCAATTGCTCGTGTCGTCGTCGAAGTCTCTCAGATCGTCCCACGCCAGACTCATGAAGGGAGGCGTCTCGTTGTAGTCCTCGGCATACATCATAATCGCCTTGGCCAACTGGCTGATCCGCGAGGCGCAGAGCGTCGTCCGGGCCTGGGCGCGGGCCTTGCTCAGCGACGGCAGCAGGATCGAGATCAACAACGCGATGATCGCCACGACAACCAGTAGCTCAATGAGCGTAAAGGCCCGCTTGCCGCGATGTCGTCCGGTGGTTGCACTGATCATGGTACAAGGTCCTCTCACTGAGGGTGTTCGACCCTTATTTGCCGTTGCTAAGATGCAATCCCTCGGGGTTCCGTTCCGGTAGGCCTGGCGAACGAGCCACCAGGAATCGCCCATCCCCTGCCCGTGACACACGCGAATCTCATGCCTGTAGGCAGAGTCCCCACCCCGCTCAACACGTCCTCGCATTGTACGCGGCCACTAACCTCAAACACCATGAAGATTCGATAAGATTTACGTTAGGAATTCCAGTAGCACCGCCCCTGCCCGCGATTTCGGGACGAACCATCATCATCTAACACCGTATAGCGGGCGGGATTCAGCCAATCTCACGACAGGACTTGGCGGATCACCCGCGTGACAGGAGATGATGCATGCGATCGCTAAGCTACGGACTCGTCGCGGCCTGCATCGGCCTGCTGACCGGCTGCGACCAGCTAGGTTCTTGCAGGACCGCCGAGACCGACGGCAAGGGCAACGGCGAGGAATCGACCATGAGTCAGGATGTCTCCAAGACCGATCAGGAGTGGCGCGAGAAGCTCACCCCGATGCAATATCACGTCACCCGCGAGAAAGGCACCGAACGCGCCTTCTCGGGTCAATACTGGAACCACAAAGGCAAAGGCACGTACAAGTGCGTCTGTTGCGGCCAGGAGCTCTTCGTCTCCGACGACAAGTTCAAGTCGGGCACGGGGTGGCCCAGCTACACCAGGCCCATCGATCCCGAGCACGTCAAACAAGAGGACGACCGGTCCCTGGGCATGGTCCGCAGCGAGGTGCTCTGCAGCGGCTGCAACGCCCACCTGGGGCACGTCTTCGACGACGGACCGGCCCCGACCGGCAAGCGCTACTGCATCAACTCGGCCGCCCTGGACTTCCAGCCGGCCGAGGCGGACGAGTAGCCCTATCGCCTTTGGCATCTCAGCCGTGTACCTTCGCCCCGCCGGGCCTTACCATGCGCTCATGGAATCGGCTAGGGCATCAACCCAGCGGAGGCGATCATGTCGAGACGAACTCTGGTCGTGGGCGTATGCGCGATGGCGGTCCTGGGCGTGACCGACGCGATGGCGGACGACCTCACACCGATCGGCCATGGCGCCCGGCTCGTCGCCCAAGCCAAGGCCCAAGCGGGCGGCGTCGCCCGCAAAGCCCTCTTCGCGCACCCGCCGTGGAAGGACGGCGTGGTGGGGTGGGTCGTGGGCCGCTTCGAGGTCGACCTGCGGCGAGCGAAGGCCCCTGCGCTGGCCTTCGACATGGGCATCCGCGACGATCATGGCTCGCCCAAAGGATTGCTCTTCCGCGCACGGGTCGACGGGCGTCGCGTCTTCTACGAGTTCCACAAGGACGCCGTCTGGCAGGCCGAGCGCGTCGAGCTGGGGGCGTTTGCCGGCAAGGTCATCACGCTCGAGCTGGGCGTCTACTCGCTCGGCGAGCACTACGCCCTGTGGGGCCGGCCACGCATTGTCGACAACCGTCAAGGCAACGCCGACGAGGTGATCATCGACCTCGTCGAACGGGTCGACCGGGCCAAGACGGGCATCCTGCCGCAGAAGCGGATCGCCCATGCCGATCTGCCCGAGGGCTACCGCCGTCAGCAGACCGAGGCAGGCCGCGAGCTGGTCCAGGTCCGCCCCAGCCCGCAGCAGCTCGCCTGGCAGGAGCTCGAGTACATCGGCTTCGCCCACTTCGGCATCAACACCTTCACCAATCGCGAATGGGGCACGGGCAAGGAGGACCCCAAGCTCTTCAACCCGACGGCCTTCGACGCCCGTCAATGGGTCCGCGTACTCAAGGAGGCGGGCATCAAGCTGCTCATCGTCACGGCCAAGCACCATGACGGCTTCTGCCTCTGGCCCAGCAAGTACACCGAGCACTCCGTCAAGAACAGCCCGTGGAAGGACGGTCAGGGCGACATCGTCGGGGAGATCGCGACCGCGTGTCGCGAGGGCGGCATCCTGTTCGGCTTCTACCTCTCGCCCTGGGACCGCAACCATCCGAGCTACGGCGATTCGCCCGTCTACAACGAGTATTTCAAGAACCAGCTCCGCGAGCTGCTGACGGATTACGGCAAGGTGACCGAGGTCTGGTTCGACGGGGCGTGCGGCGAGGGCCCCAACGGCAAGAAACAGGTGTACGACTGGCAGGGCTACTACCGGGTCGTTCGCGAGCTCCAGCCCGACGCGCTGATCGCCATCTCCGGCCCGGACATCCGGTGGGTCGGCAACGAGAGCGGCGTCGCCCGCGAGACCGAATGGAGCGTCCAACCCGCCAACCCACGCATGCACCCCGGCAAGAAACACGTGTGGTGGCCGGCCGAGTGCGACGTCTCGATCCGGCCCGGTTGGTTCTATCACCCCAACCAGGACAGCAAGGTCAAATCACTGAAGCACCTGCTCGACATCTACTACAAATCGATCGGCCGAAACTCGGTGCTGCTGCTCAACATCCCGCCCGATCGTCGAGGCCTGATCCACGAGAACGACGCCAGGCGTTTGATGGAGGTACGTCGCGTCCTTGCCGAGACGTTCAAGACCAACCTGGCCACGGACAAGACGGCCAAGGCCGACGGTGGGAGCGACGCCGGCCACGGAGCCGCCATGGCCGTCGACGGCGACCCGAAGACCTACTACGCCCCAGCGGGCGGCGAGACGACGGCGACCATTGAGGTGGTCCTCGGCGGGCGCGTGACGTTCAACCGGTCGATGATTCAAGAGCACGTCGTCCTGGGTCAGCGGGTGGAGGCCTACGCCGTGGACGTGTGGGACGGTTCAGGCTGGAAGCCGATCGCCAAGGGCACGACCGTGGGCTACAAGAAGCTCGATCGCTTCGACGACGTCGAGACCGATCGCGTGCGGGTTCGCATCCTCCGGTCCCGCGCCGAGCCCTTGATCCAAGAGATCGGGCTGTTCCGGGCACCGCCCCTCGGGAGGTAAGGCCCGGGAGAGTCCTCGATCCGCGCACCGAGTATCCCGTTTCGCACGTCGTGCGACGAGGCCGTTCTGACACCTTTGCTCACGGGGTACTACTGGCGGCTTGGCCCACTCTGAGAGCACGGACAGACAAGCTGCCCGTGGCACCCACAGGAGCGTCGCGAAACGTGTGACCCCCTACTGGTGCTGCCTTTCAGACGTATCACGACGACCTGTCCGAGCCGCCGGAGTCATCCGGCGGGGGCGCGCGGCATGAATGCCGCGGCTCGAGCAGCAGCCGTGGCGTGTGCCCCCCTGTCCATCGTCGCACGATGTGTGAAACGCAGCACTAGGGCGCGGCCAACGCGACCGTTTCCTCGGCAGGATCGCGCCACAGCGGGCCCAGCTCCTCGCGCGTGATGACGCCGATCTCCTTGCCGGCCGCGCGCTGCTGAGCGATGTACTCACAGCCGCGCTGCTGAAGGCACCGCTCAAACACGCGCCCGCTCCGAAGCAGATCCTTCACGCGAAGGAACTTCTCGTTACCGAGCAGCGGCCCCTCCGTGGCCGAGCCCATATCGGCAACATGACAGACCGTGCAGCAGGGGCTGTACCGCCCGTCCATGTGCACCCACACGCCGTTGATCCACCCACAGCACGCGAGCTTTCGACCGGATGACGCGTGGGCTGCCGAATCCGATTCGCACGCGTCCGACGGCCCCTCGACATCCGAACGCATGCTGGCCAGCAGGCGATCGGATACCGAGAAGACGACCCCGGCGTCCCTGGTGATCGCCTGCGCCTCGGACAGGTATCGACCGCAGTCCGGGTGGTCCGTGGCGGGCCTGTTTCCGCCGTCCTCGTCTTTCATCCAACCGATCAGGTCGCCGACGGTGACCCGTACCGCACCACGCTCGATGACCATCCGCGCGTAGTCGGGGAGCTCATGGATGTTGTCCTCCATCGCTACAAACGAGCAGGCAACGGACGGCAACTTGGCGTCCGCCTCGCGCTTCATCGAGCCCAGCATCTCCAGCTTGCCCACCGCGCGAGAGAAATCCGCGCCGCGGATCCGCCGATAGGTCTCGGCCGTCGCGGCATCCAGCGAGAAGTTGACCATCGAGACGACCTGGCTGTCGACGATGAGCCGCGCGGTCTTCGGTGTCAGGGCGTGCCCGTTCGTGTAGAAGTCGATCATGACGTTGCGATCCCGGGCCACCTCGATGATCTCGTCGATGTGGGGATGAAGCAGCGGATCACTGTCGCCCGAGCTCAACGTGATCCCATGGATCGTCGGGGCACAGTCGAGGATCTGCCTGAACCTGTCCGGCTCGAGGTAGGACAACACCCGCGGAGACGTGGCGTTCTGCGTGCCCTGGCACATGCGACATCGCAGGTTGCACTTGCCCCTGACGAACTCGATGTTGAGAAACGTCGGCATGTTGAGGATCGCCCGATACTCCGGCACCCATTCCGCCTCCTTCCAATGCCGGATGATGTGCCGCTGGATCTCTTCCAACTGCCCGCCCCGAAGCCGCCCCTGCTGGAGAAGCGTCGCGAGGGTGTTGTGAAACGCCGGGCGGTACGTCGGACAGGTCCGAATACCCTCCTCCAGCCGTTTCAGCGCGTCGTCGGCCCGGCCTTGGAACAGCTCGACCAGAGCCAGATCGGTCAAAGCGGCCGCCGCCCGCTGTGCCGCATGACGGCTCGCCGTATCGAAACGATTGGACAGAAGATGTTGCCGGAGCTTGTCGTTTTCAACCTGAACGGTAGTGAAATCAAGGGTGCTCACACGTGATCCTTTCGTACCGAGATCGGGGCCGGTAGTCGATCTGCCGAAACCTGGTGCACACCAGGCCCAATCGTCCTATCGACCTGACGTTACGGGGCCCTTGGATCAGGAAGTCCCATGGTATGAAAACACGTGCGGCCCCCGTCTGGAGCGGCCCCAGCCGGGCCCGTGGCAGCGGCCGGACGAGCGGAGCATCCCATAATGGCCCACCGTCTCGAGGGGCCCTGAATGCTTCACAGACAGCGAAGGCGTGTCCGTGCGCTGGCCGCGCGAACGCGGACGGCCCACCGTTGGCGCGGCCGCCCGATCCTGGGTCTCAAGCCGCGCCGCATGACCGGCCGTCGTCGTGATGCTGGATGACCTGGGGCAGCTCGGTCAGGGCCTTGACCACGTAGGAAGGTTGCAGCCGCCCGCGGGGCCTCTCTCCCTCCGGCGACTTCCATACCGAGATCATGCCGACCCGGTTGGCGCCCTTGACGTCGATGTTCAGCGTATCGCCGACGTACATGGCCTCGTCCGGTCTGACACCGAGCGGGGCCAGGGCCATCTCGAAGATGCGGGACGACGGCTTCCGACAACCGACGTCACAGCTATAGAAGCGGTGGGGGAAGTACTCGAGCAGGCCCTCCTGACGCAGGTGCTCGTCCAGCGTCACGCCGGGCACGATGGTGTTGGAGATCAGCGCGAGCTTGCAGGGCCTGTCCCGGATCCAGTCCAGCACACGGTGCACCTCCGGCTCGGGCTCGCCCAACCTGCGGACCGGTTCGTAGTAGAGCCCGGCCAGGTGCCTTAGCGAGTCCCTGTCGGTCGGCAGCCCCATCTTCCGGTTGATCCCGGCCATGACGTCCATGGCATGGCAGTCGCGTCGACCGAACTTCGAGACGAAGTACGCCCATTTGATCGCGCGGAGCTGCCGACGGTGGTAGGCCTCGAAATCGCCGACCGGCTCGCCCTGATCGGCGAGGTGGCGGTGGGCGATCTCGGCCCCCTCGCGAAAGAGGGCCAGGTGGTCCACCTCCCCAAAGTTCAACAGGGTGTCACCGAGATCGAACAATACAGCACGGATCATCGCCGCCTCGTCGGTGGTGGCTCGCTAGGGTTCTGAACGGTCGCCCCGTTCGGGAACGGGGCATTGTAGTCGGCCGCCCCGGCGCCGCTCAAGCTGGTCGGTCCGTGCAGCTCATGTCCGAGGCTCGGAGAGAACCCTCAGAAATACCCGCAATCCGCCTGGTGGCAGAGCAAGCGCGGGTCTCCAGATCCGCCCACAAAACGGCCTTCAACTTACCGGACGCTGGCCGATCAAGTCCGACGCGTTTCGGTGAAACGCCGAGGCTGCCCGTCGCAACGTCGTGGCAAAAGATAACTTCGTTTCATCAGGCTGCCTCTATTCACGGAATTAAGATTAGCCCTAAGGATTCATGGTGAAGTCCCTAATCGTGCCGCTTTATCTCCTCTAGATGGCACTCATAGGGCTGACCCCAAGCGTATAGGTATATCCTTTTAGCAGAGGCCCGAACCTAACCAACTCGCGAATCGCTTTCTGATCGTGGCTAGTAGTCCGACACAAATGAATCTGTTGGTTTCCCAACTTCGGAGCGGCCGTCGGAGACGCGACTGTGAAGGAGCGTTGTTGTTCAAACGCTCCAACAACACAGCTCCCTGACGGTCGCTGCTCTGATAAGCGTCTCGCCCTCCTGATCGGAACCCACAGAAACGAGTGTGGTCGGGTACTAGGGTTCAACACCAATGTCAGTACGGCTGAATTCGTTTCGCTTCCTTCCTCAAGACCCTACCGGACCGTTCCGAACGGAAGTGAGCAGCGAGCCAAAAATTGGATAGCCGGACCTTAGCAAGGATCTCAGGTGATCCCGGGGTCCTTGCGTATCGGGTCTGCGTGTTTGCCAGAAAGGCCGCACGGCCCGGGCGCCGGCTCCGCGCGCCGGGGCGATCATCTGCCCTAGAAACAGGGAGGACTATCATGACGATCGGAAGGCGTATCGGATTGGGCTTCGGGTTCGTGCTATTGCTGTTGGTGACGGTGGCTGTCATCGCCTATTCGGGCATCAGCAGCATGTTGACCCGGGCACACGATGCCATTTCGGGCAACGAGTTGGCCTCTGAGATTGCGGGCAAGGAGGTGGACCACCTCAACTGGGCGGCCGCCGTATCACGCTTCCTCGATGACGCCAGCGTGAAGGAGCTGTCCGTTCAAACGGACCCCACCAAGTGCGCTCTCGGCAAATGGATGCTCAGCGACGAACGGAAGGTGGCGGAACAGCGCTTCCCCGCCATCGTGCCCGTCCTGAAGGAGCTTGAGACGCATCACGCGACGCTTCACGGTTCGGCGATCAAGATCAAGGACACGTTCCAGCGCGTGGATGAGCGGCTCCTGGAGTCGCTGGCAGAGACGGAGACGGCGTGCTATCGGGCAACGCATGCCCTGCAGGACGCCATGGTCCGCGGATTGGATGCCCTGGAGGGCGAATCGATCCGTGGTACGAGTCCGTTTCAGGAATGGGCCTCGAGCGATGACGTCCGAAAGGTCATGGCGGAGGATGCGGCGTTGGCTCAGTTGGTCGAGGCGTGCATGAAACCGCACGAACAGTGGCAGGAGGGCCTGGGCGAGGTTCGCGCGCTTTGGTCGAAGAAGGACGACCAGGCCCGAACGTCGGCCAAGAAGGTCTACGCCGATCAGGTTCGGCCAGGGCTTGCAGGCCTGCAGGTGGGCCTGGCCAAGTGCCGGGAGCACATCCAGTCACGTCGGGTCGGGATGGTGAAGGCTCGGGAGACGTACCTGGAGGACACGCTACCCGCGTTGGCTCAATGCAAGAGCCTGTTGCACAAGGTCTGTGAGGAAGTCAACGGCAACGTCGAGGCCACCAACCGGGCCATGCTCAGCGGGGGCGAGAGCACGAAGACCACGGCCTCAGCGGTTTCCATCGTGGCCCTGGTGATCGGCATTGCCGTAGCCATCCTGATTGCAAGGGGTCTCATACGCTCGCTGAAACGCATCATCGTCGAGCTGGACGAGGGCGCGGACCAGTTAAACGACGCCTCGGGACAGATCTCGCTGGCGAGTCAGCAGCTCGCGGAGGGCTCGTCGGAACAGGCAAGCAGCCTGGAGGAGACATCCAGCGCGCTGGAGGAGATGTCCGCCATGTCGACGCAGAACGCCGACAACGCGCGACAAGCGGACGAGCACATGTCCCAGGCCTCGCAGATCATCACGGACGCAAACGTGGCGATGCGAGAGACGTCGGAGTCGATGAAGGAGATTTCGGACGCCAGCGACCAGATCAGCAAGATCATCAAGGTGATCGAGGAGATTGCCTTTCAGACGAACCTGCTCGCGCTCAACGCCGCAGTCGAGGCCGCCCGAGCCGGGGAGCACGGCAAAGGGTTCGCCGTCGTGGCCGACGAGGTGCGTAATCTGGCCCAGCGGGCGGCTGAGGCGGCACGCGAGACGAGCAGCCTGATCGAGCAGACCGTGAACCGCGTCTCTCGCGGTGTCGAACTGAATCAATCCACGACGGACCACTTCACCAAGATCGGCGAGTCCGCCTCACAGGTCGCATCGTTGGTCGGTCAGATCGCGACGGCCTCGAACGAGCAGGCCGAAGGCGTCAAGCAGCTCAACGCGGCCGTCTCGCAGATGGACAAGGTCACCCAGGGCAATGCCGCCACGGCCGAGGAGACGGCCAGCGCCTCCGAGGAGCTCAACGCTCAAGCGAATGCGGTGCGCACGATGGTCAACGAGCTGGCGAGTATGATCGGCGCGAACAAGGATCGCCTTAGCAGGACCGGCTCGGGAACCCTCGGGGACAGCGCGGCGGCCGCGTCTCGACAGAGGCCGGCATCCGGCAAGGCCTCGCAGCTTGCCCAGGGCACCTCGTGCGATGACCAACAGGACCTATTCGCGCCGACCTCTCCGGCCCAGGCCGGAGGGGCGGTCGACGCATCCGACGACGGACTGGATCCGTTCTAAGCCCTTTCACAGAGCCGACGCGCCGTGAGCCCCCAAACGGCGCTCCCGCCTTTGTGCCAGGCGATGGACGAGGCCCTTCAGCGCCCGCGTAGTGCTGGAGGGCCTCGTCATGCGCGGCTGCGGCGCTCCGAAAGACGGAGCTTCCCGCCGCGCGTCTCGGATGCAGCGTTGGGCCGCGGCATTCCCAGAGCGCGCCGCCCGTTAGGTCGATCCACGCCCTCTCAACCGACGAGCTAACCGCCGCCGGGAAGTGACAGGCTGTCCCTGGCAACCAAGCCGGACGGGGCGTAGAATGCCCGCTCGACCGGCTGGACACATCGACGCGCGGCTCGCGTCGTCTCGGCTCAGACCCGGCTGCTCGTCCACCCTTCACCACTGAGGCAGATGCAAGAGGAGCGCGGAACACCCCCATGGACGCACTCGCCAAGATCGCTACAGAATCGAATTTCGGCGTGCTCGACTGGGTCATCGTCGGGATCTACCTGGCCGGGTCGGTGCTCATCGGCTTCTACGTCCGTCGCTACATCGCCGACATGGCCGACTACGTGGTCGCGGGGCGATCGGTCCGGACCTACCTGGGCCTGGCCACGATGATCGGCACCGAGATGGGCCTGGTCACCGTGATGTACAACGCGCAGAAGGGCTTCACGGGCGGGTTCGCGGCCTTCCACATCGCGGTGGTCGCGGGCTTCATCACGCTGCTGGTCGGGCTGACGGGCTTCATCGTCGTGCCGCTCAGGGCGGCCGGCGTCATGACGATTCCGGAATACTACGAGCAGCGGTTCTCGCCGGGCGTGCGGGTGCTGGGCGGACTGATCCTGTCCCTGTCGGGCATCCTCAACATGGGTCTCTTCCTCAAGGCCGGTGGGCTGTTCGTCACCGGCATGACGGGCATGACCGATCCGTTCACGCTGAAGCTCGTCATGACGCTGCTGATCGTGCTCGTCGTGCTCTACACGATCCTCGGCGGGATGGTCTCGGTCGTGGTGACCGACTACGTGCAGTTCGTGGTCCTCTCGATCGGCATCCTGGTCACGACGGGCCTGGCGCTCCACCAGTTCGGGTGGGACGCGATCGTGCAGACCGTAATCCAGCATCGAGGCGAGGGCGGATTCAATCCGTTCAACGAGGAGGGCTTCGGCACCGGCTACGTCATCTGGATGGGCCTGCTGGGCCTGGTCGTCAGCGCGATCTGGCCGACGGCCGTCATGCGGGCCTGCGCGGCCGAGAGCACTCACGTGGTCAAGAAGATCTACATCTGGTCGTCGATCGGGTTCGTGATCCGGTGCCTGATCCCGTTCTTCTGGGGCATCTGTGCCCTGACGTTCGTGGCCCAGCACACCGAGCTGAGCGAGATCATGCTGCCCGCCGAGGGCGAAGCGAGGGCCGAGCACACGCTCGTCGCCATGCCGATGGCGTTGAGCGTGATCCTGCCGACGGGGGTGCTGGGCCTGCTGACGGCCGGGATGCTGGCGGCGTTCATGTCCACGCACGACAGCTACCTGCTGTGCTGGAGCTCGGTGCTGACGCAGGACGTGCTCGGGCCCATCATGGGCAATCGGCTGACGAACCGGTTTCGACTGAACTTCGCCCGTGGCGTGATCCTGGTCACGGGACTGTTTCTGCTGTTGTGGGGCCTGTGGTACCCGCTGGGCCAGGACCTGTGGGACTACCTGGCCATCACGGGGGCGGTGTATTTCACGGGTGCGTTTGCCGTGCTGATCGGCGGCATCTACTGGAAGCGGGCGAGCACGACCGGCGCGTACATCGCGCTGCTGTCCGGTTTCGCGGCCATCCTCGGTCTCTCGCCCGTGCAAGAGCTGATCGGCGTAGATTGGCCGACGGAGTGGGTGGGCATCGGCACGGTGTTGCTGGCCTCCGGCGGGATGGTGATCGGGTCGCTGCTGGTGCCGGATCGGCGCGAGGCACAGTAATCGGCTAAGGAGCGAACTGCAATGCAGACATGGCTGGCCATCTGGACGTGGACGCTGATACTCGGCGTGGCCTTGTTCGCATGCTTGTCGGTGGCGGTGATCATCGGCGGGGCGAGCGACATCAAGGCGATGTTCCGCTCGATCGCCGAGCAGCACGAGAGCCGCGACGACACGCCGCCCGAGGGGTAGAGCCATGTCTGGCGATGCTTCGGTCGGTGTCTCGTCGTGTCGTTGTCGCACTCGAGCCCCGCTGTCCTCAGCGGAGTCAGAATTGCGAGTCATAAGGCCGCACTGAGGACGGTGCGGCTCGGCATCAGTTCATCACAGGCAGCTCGGTTGATCCTGTCGTGCAACCCCAACAGACCCACGAGAGTCTATCCTGGAGCCCCCCATGCTTCCGAACCACCGAGGTGTGCGCAGGCCGTCGCTGTTGGTGCCGTTCTGTGTGACCACGGCATTCGTCGGCGCGCTGTGCTTCTGCGCCTGCAACGTGACGCCGCTCGAGGCGGCCGAAGGGGACGAGGCCATCCGCGCGCTGCGGCTCGTGCCGTTTCCGAAGGAGGTGAAGCCCCATTCCGGACGCTTCAAGCTCTTGCCGGAGATGAAGCTCGTCATGAACGACACCCTGGTGACCCGCCAGGTCGCTGAGGATCTCGCTGACGAGCTGAAGCGCTCCAAGAACACCAAGATGACCTGCCAACACCGGCCGGTGCCGCCTCGGATCGCGTTCTTCGCCGGACCCCAGTTCCAGGCTCTCGCGTTGGGCATGCTCATGGAGGAGCCACCAGAGAAGCCCGAGGGCTACGCGCTTGCGGTGGGCTCATCGATCGCCTATGTCGTTGGCCACGATGAGAGGGGCCTCGCACACGGCCTGCAAACGCTCCGCCAACTCATCCGCGCGAACGCCAAGGACGGCTCGATCCCTTGCCTGACCATCCGCGACTGGCCGACGCTCCGCTACCGAGGCTACTCCGACGACATCACACGCGGTCCGAGCCCGAAGCTCGACTTCCTCAAGGACGAGCTCCGACAGACCGCCTACCTCGGTATGAACTTCTGGACGTACTACATGGAGTATCAGTACGCGTTCGCCAAGCACCCCATCATCGGCCCGCCGAACGGCAGCCTCACGCCGGCCGAGCTCAAGGCCATGGTCGCCTACGGCAAGCGCTGCGGCGTGGAGATCATCGGCAACCAGCAGTCGTTCGGCCACTTCGAGGACATCCTTCGCCACAAGAAGTACCGCCCCCTCGGCGAGACGCACTACGTGCTCAACCCGACGAACGAAAAGGTCTACGACCTGCTCGACGACATGTACTCCGAGGTCGTCCCGCTGCTGGAGTCGAAGCTGTTCAACGTGTGTTGCGACGAGACGTGGGGGCTCGGCACGGGCCCGTCCAAGCCGGTGGCCGACAAAATCGGCGTCGGTGCGGTCTACGCCAATCACCTGCGGCGGCTGCACGACCTGCTGAAGAACAAGTACGGCAAGCGGATGATGATGTGGGGCGACATCATTATTAAGCATCCGAAGCACCTGCCGAAGATCCCGAAGGATACGATCGTGCTGTCGTGGGGCTATCAGCCGGCGGCCTCGTTCGACAAGGTCATCACGCCGTTCAGCGAGTCGGGGTACGCGTTCTTCGTCTGTCCGGGCGTGAGTTGTTGGAGCCGCATCCTGCCGGACTTCGGCGTGGCCGTCACGAACATCCACAACTATGTTCGCGACGGGGCCGAGCACGGCACGATGGGCATGCTCAACACGACGTGGGACGACGACGGCGAGAACTTCTTCACGTGGAACTGGCACGGGCTGGCCTGGGGTGCCGAGTGTGCGTGGAACGCGTCGACCACGCCCTACAAGGAGTTCAACCGACGCATCGGCGGCGTGCTGTTCGGCGAGCCGGGCGACCACTTCGGCCGGGCGATCGACCTGCTGGCCAAGGCCCACCGGCTGCCCGGCTACAAGGGCATGAACAACAAGCGGTTCTGGCAGCTCGAGTTCGGCGACAAGGCCAAGCCGATGAACAAGGCAGCCGCACGGCAGCAGGCCGAGGCGCTGCTGAAGATTACGCGGCCCGCGATCGAGCACCTCCGCGCGTGTCGCGAGGCGGCGCGGGTGAACGCCGATTGGCTGGACTATTACCTCTTTGGCGCCGAGCGGATGCAGCTCATGGCCACGCGGGTGATGGATTATCTCGCCGCGGAAGAACTCCGCGATCGTGCCGGTCGCGATGGCGCCGACCGCGACGCGCTCTTGAAGCAGGCCCGGGCTAAGCTCGGCAAGATTGCGGACGACCACCGAAAGCTGAAAGAGCGCTACGTCGAGCTGTGGAACCGCGAGAACAAGCCGTACGCGCTGGACTGGGTGACGAAGCGGTTCGACGCGTTGATCGCCAAGTGCGAGAAGGTGACGGACGACTTGGCCGAGTCGCGCAAGGATCCGTAGGGTGCGTCTTGACGCACCGTTCGCCCGGACAAGGATAAGGTGCATCAAGATGCACCCTAGAACCCCCCGCTCCCCCCGGGTCCCCGCTGCTGTTGCTCCCCAGACCCTAGCTCTTGCTCCCGCCGATCATCCGCCGCAGCTTCGCGAGGTTCATCTTGTCGAGGTTGCGGCCGCGTCCGTCCTCGCCTTTGGGCGTCTCAAGGATCTTGGGCACGTGTGCGAGGCGCGTGTCGTTGACGAGGTGGCGGAAGCCCGCGCGGCCGATCTTGCCCTTGCCGATGTGCTCGTGCCGGTCGACGTGTGAGCCCAGCTCGCGCTTCGCGTCGTTGAGGTGGATGCAGCGAACGCGTTTCAGGCCGACGTGGCGGTCGAGCTCGGTCACCATGTTTTCGTAGCCCTCTGCGGATCGGATGTCGTAGCCGGCGGCGAAAACGTGGCAGGTGTCGACGCAAACGCCGAGGCGCCGCTTGTGGCGCGACCGGTCGATGATCCGGCCGAGGTCCTCGATAGGCCCGCCGACCTGATCGCCCGACCCGGCCGTGTTCTCGAGCAAGATCCGCACGCCGCTGCCCTTGGTCTCGTCGCAGACCGCGTCGACGGCCTCGACGATCCGTTCGATACCTGCCTCGCGGCCCGCGCCCTTGTGCGAGCCGGGATGGATGACGATCTCCTTGACATCCAGGGCCGCGCATCTCTTGATCTCGGTCGTGAAGGCGTCGACGCTCTTGCGCCACATCGCCCGCTCCGGCGAGGCCAGGTTGATCAGATACGTCGCGTGGGCGATGACCGGCTCGATGCCCGCCCCGCGCCGCGTGTCGCGCCACCGTGCGAGCGCCTCCTCCGACAACGGCGGCGCGGACCACTGCTGCTGGTTCTTGACGAAGATCTGCACGCAGTCGAACCCGAGCTCCGCGGCCGACTCGAGCGCGAGATGCACGCCGCCCGCGATGCTCTGGTGTGCGCCGAAGCGCTGCTGGCGTAGCGGGTCATCGTTGCGTTTGGCGTTCGATTGGCTCATTGACGGACGCTGCGAACCAGGTTCCATTCAAGGTTGACGAGTGTTACGGAAGAGGCCCCTATGCGGGTGGCCCATGGCTTCAGCCGAGGGGGTCCATCGCATCCGCGATGGGGACGCGAACTACCGGTCGAATTCGAGTTCCCCACCTCTGAAGGGCCTGTCGATTTAATCGGGCTCGCGTCAAAAACAAAGGAGTTATGAACGAGGCTTCGAACGTAGGTCCTTGTTTTGCGTTCCGAACAGCATCGCTTCCCGATTAGGTCGACACCTCCTGAAGAGGTGGGCCACCCAAATCTGGTTGACTGGTCAACCGCTCCTGTAGGCGGCTCAGCGGGCCGCCGTAACCACGATGATGTCGTACACCGTATGACATCCGACGGCGATGCCGAAACCGCGCAGGACGAACACACCGGCCAGGTACAGTCCCGCGGCCGACCGGAAGATGAAGTAGTCCCATCGGAAGGCCTCCGCGCCGCCGAAGCCCTGGCAGTGATGCAACGCGAAGATGAGCGAGCTGACCACGACGGCCACGGCGCTGGCGGGCGGACGCTTCAAACCCACCACCTCGGCCAGAAACCACGTCAGCAGGCTGATCAGGAACAACCGGAAGACGAGCTCTTCGTAGATCCCCGCGCTCATGCTGAGCAGGACCGCGTCGGCCCAGCCGGTGTCGGCGAGCATCGCTCTCGCAGCCAGCAGGGCGTGAAACAGCAGCATCGGCAGGGCCAGCAGGACGCTCTCGGCGGCCATACCGACGAGCACGTCGCGATCGACCTGCCACGGGTCCTTGCGATACAGGTGCCAGCCGAGCAGGACCAGCACCACGATCAGCCCGGGCAGAAACACGCCGGTCACGCCGAACAGCGACATGAACCAGTTAAGCATGTACCGCGCCATGACCTCCTGGGCGGGCTCGCCCGCAAAGCTCGGGTAGGCCAGCATGACGCCCAGCTCGTAGAGGATCAGGATCGGCAGGAGGAAATACAGCGAGTAGATGGGCCGGCGCGTTCGATCGAGATAACCGCGTCCCTGCTGCAGGAATGGCGAGGTGGAGCGCGTCGTTCTGGATCGCCGGCCGGGCATGCCGCTATCATTATGGACGTCGCCGTTGGCTTTTCAATCGGACCGGCTCTGCCGCGCGAGGGACCATGCCCAGCTCGACCACGTCCCACAAGCTCCAGGAGATGTACGACGCACTGTACGCGCGGTTCGGCCCGCGCCACTGGTGGCCGGGCGAGACGCCGCTCGAGGTGATCGTCGGGGCCGTGCTGACCCAGAACACCAACTGGACGAACGTGGAGCGTGCCATCGCCAACCTCAAGGCCGCCGGCGCGCTCGACTGGCACAAGCTCGACGCGATGGAGCACACCGAACTGGCCGAGCTGCTCCGGCCCGCCGGCTATTTCAACGTCAAGGCCAAGCGTCTGAAGAACCTCGTCCGGTGGATCGTCGAAACCTACGACGGCGACCTCGACGCCATGTTCACTCGGTCGACGGCGGCGCTGCGTGAGGACCTCCTAGCCGTCAACGGCATCGGACGCGAGACGGCCGACTCGATCCTGCTCTACGCCGGCGGCCACGTGACGTTCGTCGTCGATGCCTACACGGCGAGGATCCTGCGCCGCCACGGCCTGATCGACGAGCAGGCCGACTACGAGGAGATCAAGGACCTGTTCGAGAGCCACCTGCCGGACGACGCGGCGCTGTTCAACGAGTACCACGCGCTGCTGGTGGAGGTCGGTAAGCGATGCTGTCGGCCTCGCAGCCCGCGATGCAGCGACTGCCCGCTGGAGCCGTTCCCCCATGACATCGACACGTAAGAGAGTGGCGCTGAAGTTCGTCTGGCGGCGCGCCGGGTCCGGGACGTATAATGGATTTGCAATTGAACCGGCACATCGCACGGATGCGCGAACCCGGGCGCGTCCACCGCAGGCGCCCCGCCGAAAGAGGACCGCAACAGAGGACCCATCCATGACTGTCCGCCTAGGTACGGAAGACTCCTTCGATCGGTTGGCCCAGCACATGGGTGAGATGGTCGACTGCCTGTTCCAGAAGAGCTACGTGGGGTTTCGACCCAGCAAGGGTTGGGAACCCGCCATCAACATCTATGAGGACGCCGACCACCTCATCGTGTGCGTCGAGTTGAGCGGCATGTGCCGGAACGATATCGACGTGAAGGTTGAGCCGGGCCGGCTCATCGTCAAGGGTATGCGTCCCGACCCCGAAGCGCCGGATCAGGAGCGCCCCCTCCGCGTCCATCACCTCGAGATCCGCCACGGCCCCTTCGAGCGCACGCTCAATCTGCCGTTGAGCCTCGACATCGACGCCACGCGTGCCCAGTACCGGAACGGCTACCTGTGGGTGTTCCTCCCGAAGCTGCAACCATGAAAGGCCTGGCCTGACCCATGCCCGACGACGAGACCACCAAGCCGCAACCCGACGACGCCTCCAGCACCCCCGCCGAGAAAGACCTCCGCGAGTCCGTCAACGACGACGAAGGCGAACCCGTGACCATTCAGCGGGAGACCTCGGCCGAGGAGCAGGAAGACCAGCAGGCGCGCATCCCCGACGAGCTGCCGATCCTCACCATCCGCGACACGGTGGCCTTTCCCGGAGCGATCCTGCCGCTGGAGATCGAGCGAGCCAAGAGCCGCAAGGCCATCGACGCGGCCATGGAGAAGGACCGTCTCATCGGTTTGCTCGCCCAGCGGCATACCGAGACGGTCGATCCCGGCCTGGCCGACGTCTACCGCATCGGAACCGCGGCGATGATCCTGCGGATGGCCCCCCTGCCCAACGGCAACATCAGCATCATCTGTCACGGCCTGGTCCGGTTCGGGCTGGAGAATCTGATCCAGGCCGAGCCGCATCTCGTCGGCAGGGTCAACACGCGCTACGACGAGGTCGAGCCGTCGACCGAGCTGGAGGCCTTGATCCACACCGTCCGTGAGATGGCCGTCAAGTTCGTCGAGCTCAGCCCGAACGTGCCGGACGAAGCGGCCTCGGTGCTGAGCAGCATCGATCGGCCCGGCGCCCTGGCCGACTTCCTGGCCCAGAACCTGGCCATCGGACTGGTCTATAAGCAGGAGCTGCTCGAGACGTTCAACGTGGTGCAGCGGCTCCGCAAGATCAGCGCGGCCCTAACGAGCCAGCTCGAGGTGCTCGAGCTGTCGCAGAAGATCCAGAAGCAGGTCAAGAGCGAGATCGATCAGACGCAGCGCGAGTACTACCTGAAGGAGCAGCTCAAGGCGATCCAGAAGGAGCTGGGCGAGAAGGACGAACGCACGACCGACACCGAGGAGCTCCGCCAGCGCGTCGAGTCGGCGAACATGCCCGCCGACGTGGCCAAGGAGGCCGAGCGCGAGTTGGCCCGCCTCGAGCGCGTCCCGCAGGCCTCGCCCGAGTACTCGGTCGTTCGGGACTACATCGAGTGGCTCTGCGAGATCCCGTGGGCGGTCTCGACGAGGGACAACCTCGACATCGACCGCGCGGCGAAGGTCCTCGACGAGGACCACTACGACCTCGAGAAGGTCAAGAAGCGAATCCTCGAGTACCTCGCGGTCCGCAAGCTGAACCCCTCCGGCCGCGGCCCCATCCTGTGCTTCGCGGGCCCCCCGGGCGTGGGCAAGACCTCGCTGGGTCAGAGCATTGCCCGCGCGCTGGGCCGGGCGTTCATCCGCGTGAGCCTCGGCGGCATCCGCGACGAGGCCGAGATCCGCGGCCACCGGCGGACCTACATCGGCTCCATGCCGGGCCGGGTCATGCAGGAGATCCGCAAGGCCGGCAGCAACAACCCGGTGTTCATGCTCGACGAGGTGGACAAGGTCGGCGCCGACTTCCGCGGCGACCCGTCCTCGGCCCTGCTGGAGGTGCTGGACCCGGCCCAGAACAACACCTTCACCGATCACTACCTCGACGTGCCGTTCGACCTGTCGCGCGTCATGTTCATCGCCACGGCCAACTACATGGACCCGATCCCGCCGGCCCTGCGCGACCGGATGGAGATCATCGACATCCCGGGCTACACGCTGCAAGAGAAGGTGCTGATCGCCAAGCGGTATCTCGTGCCCAGGCAGCTCCAGGAGAACGGCCTGAAGCGCAAGGACATCGGCTTCACCGAGACCGCGCTGAAGGAGATCGCCCAGAGCTACACCCGCGAGTCGGGCGTGCGGAACCTCGAGCGGGAGATCGGCTCGGTCTGCCGCGGCGTGGCCGTCAAGGTGGCCCGCAAGCGCGGCAAGAAGATCTCGATCACGCCGAAGTCGCTGCACGACTACCTGGGCTCGCCGCGGTTCGAGTCGGAAACGGCCCAGCGGACGAGCGTCCCCGGCGTCGTCACGGGGTTGGCCTTCACGCCGGTCGGCGGCGAGGTGATCTTCGTCGAGTCGACGGGCATGCCCGGACGCGGGCAGCTCGTGCTGACCGGACAGATCGGCGAGGTCATGAAGGAATCGGCCCAGGCGGCCTACAGCATCGTCCGGAGCCGGGCCCACGACCTCAACATCGACGCGACCGACCTGGTCAAGAGCGACATCCACGTCCACGTGCCGGCCGGGGCGATCCCCAAGGACGGGCCCAGCGCGGGCGTGGCCATGCTGACCAGCCTGGTCAGCCTCTGCATCGACAAGCCGGTCCGGCCCGACCTGGCCATGACCGGCGAGATCACGCTCCGCGGCCAGGTCTTGCCCGTCGGCGGTATCAAAGAGAAGGTGCTGGCCGCCCACCGCGCCGGCATCAAGTCCGTGATCCTGCCCGAACGAAATCAGAACAGCCTCGAGGACGTGCCCCAGGACGTGCTCGATCAGCTCGACATCGTGTTCGTCCGGAACATCGACCAGATGCTGGCCGAGGCCTTCCCGGACGACAAGCGCTTTCGCAAGGGTCGAAAGAGGACGACGCGCACGTCGACAAAGCAGTCCAAGACCAAGAAAAAGCGGGCCACCAAGAAGCGGGCGCCGGCCAAGAGGAAGGCCCCCAAGCGGTCCACCGCGCCAGACCGGTGACCCCGGCAGGCCCGGACCGTCGAGCCGGCCGAGCCGCCTCGGCCCCCGAACGCCGGCGACGTCCAAGTGAATCCGATCGCCGCCCCCTGACGAAGCGGCGCGTCCATGACGAGCGAGCCTGACGGATAGATTCGTTGTGTTAAGCCGGGCGAGCCACCCGCACAAGGAGCTTGGGCCCAGGCCCCAACTCCTGCTACAGTCAGGAAACCTCACATCTCACCTGACGGAGGGTCTTCTCATGAACGACCGGAACGTGATCATCGAGGAGGTCGCCGACCTCTATCGGATCATCCGACTGAACGTCCTTCGACGCACGCCCGGCGTGTTCTTCGACACGCTGCCGTTGGACGTCTTGCCCCGCATCGACGCCCTCGACCGCGTCATCCACGAGGGCGGGGCTTACTCGCCCGGCAGTATCGGCGACGTGAAACGACCGTGGTACTTGCATCCCGCCCAGGACGACAACCTGATGGTCCTGCACGGCGTCCGCTATGTCGACATCTACACCCCCGCCCACGGCAAGATCGAGAGCTTCACCATCACGCCCCACCGCATCGAGAAGGACGGCCAGGTCCTCTTCGACGGGCCGGCCATGCTGGTCTGGCCCTGCGGCGTCTTCCACCGCGTCGAGAGCTGCGCCGAGAAGGGCTCGGCCTCCCTGAACTTCGCCGTGCACTACGACGGGTTCGACCTTCGGACGAACTTCAGCATCTACGATCTGAACCCGGACACCGGCGAGTATCACGTCATTCGCGAGGGACACCTCGACCAGCCGGGATAGCGTTTCCCTTCGAGGTCGACACTCGCTCCGGCATCTGATCCCGGCGACGCTGCAGGGGACATGGGCGCTTACGCTGACCGGACAGCTCAACGCGGGCAAGCAAACGATGTCACTCGACTACACGTTGACCTACACCCCAGCGGGCGAACAGGCAGAGACCTACCAGGGAACATGGACAGGGACGCAGCCGTAGTGGCTTGACCACCTGAATGGGTTCTAGCGACTGGAACCGACGGTTCGGGCCAGGCGCGCACCCAGCTCCCGAGCCCGATCCATCAGGTCCTGCCGCCGGCGGACCTCACCCCGCTTGGTTACACCGGGCGCAAGCAGCGTAGCGACGAGCTCCATCTCGAGGTAGCTCAGACACCGCTCGAAGAACCGCACGACCGGCGCGGCGGTCTCGACCGCGGTCTCCTCATACGGGATCACGACGGCCGCCCGCTTACCGGCAATCATCGGCCGGTGCCCCGGGCAGTTGAAATACACGAACCGGTCGATGCAGGCCTTCATCAGCGCAGTCGGACCATACCAGTACACCGGCGTACCGAAGACGATGACGTCGCAGCCGGCGATCCGCTCGATGAGCGCGGGCATGTCGTCGTCCTTCGTGCAGGGCTTGCCCCGCCAGCACGCGTGGCAACCGTCGCACTCGCGGATCTCCAATTCGCCGAGACGGACGACCTCCGTCGTCGCGCCTTCCGCCCCGGCAGCGGCCAGCAGCTCGGTCACCAACACGTCGGTGTTGCCGCCCTTGCGCGGACTACCGATCAGACCCAGGATAGGACCCATATCCGATGCTCCGGTGGTTTTGGTACACTAGGAGCCCGACGGGCAGCGACCGAATCCCCAGGGCCCCTGCCTTGCCGACACCCTGTGTAGCATGACATCAGCAACGAACCAAGTGGGGAAGGAGGATACCTCGTGCATCGCATTACCGGTTGTATGAAGGCCGCGGCCCTCTTGGGCATCGTGGTGGCCACGGCGGGAGCCTGCGGACCATGCTGCCAGCCCGACAACACCGTGTCGCTCGTTCCGACGGGCATCGTCGAGCCGCCCGGCCCGATCGTCACGCAGAACCCTGTCGAGCTGACCACCTACGTCATGATGCTGGCCGGCGGCGAGGCGGTCTACGGCACACCGACGGCCCAGGCCTCCGTCAACGGCGGTCCGAGCATCGACCTGAACGTCGTGGTCAACGAATTGGGCTGCGAGGGATGCGTCTTCCGCAGCCAGCTCGTCATTAGCGGCGCGCTGACGCTGTCCTCGGGCGAGAACGAGATCGTCATCGACGTCCACGTCCCCGTGACCGGGTCGCCCGACGCCGAGGAGACCCTGACGATCCAATACACGCTCGAGCCCTGACCCACACGTGACCGATAGCGAGCGGGCCATGCCGGTTCGGCCCTGATGTGGTAGGATGACCGGCATCTCAAGTAAGGAGTACGCATGATGCATTCGGTGAACGATCTGATGCGGCGCGCCTCGGCGGCGGCCCTGGGTGTGTGTGTGATGGCGGGCGCGGCCGGCGCGGCCGAGCAGAGCTGCTGCGGAACCTGCAAGCCCGACAAGGAAGGCTTCGTCAAGCTGTTCGACGGCAAGACGCTCGAGGGCTGGGTCCAACGCAACGGCAAGGCCAAGTACGCCGTCGAGGACGGCTGCATCGTCGGCACGGCCGTGCGTCGCACACCCAACAGCTTCCTCTGCACGAAGAAGGACTACGACGATTTCATCCTCGAGCTGGAGTTCAAGGTCGACCCGGGGCTCAACTCCGGCGTGCAGATCCGCAGCCACAGCAAGAAGGAGTACAAGAACGGCCGCGTCCACGGCTACCAGGTCGAGATCGACCCGTCGCCGCGGGCGTACTCGGGCGGCATCTACGACGAGGCGACCGGTCGCACGTGGCTGCAGGATCTTTCGAAGAACGAGAAGGCGCGCAAGGCCTTCAAGCCGAAACAGTGGAACACGTTTCGCATCATCGCCAAGGGCAACTCGATCAAGACCTGGATCAACGGCGTCCCCGCGGCCGACCTCAAGGACGACAGATCGGCCAAGGGCTTCATCGCCCTCCAGGTGCACGGCATCAAAAACAAGGAGCAGGAGGGCCTCCAGGTCCGCTGGCGGAACATCCGCATCAAGGAGCTGTAAAGGGCCTGTCCTCGGCAAGACGTGTCACGCCGCGAGCACGCCCGCGCCTGTGGGATTCTCGCGGCTTCATGGCGAGCCATATCCGCCCAGAACCAGCGAGTTTGTGCGCGCATCCGGGTGAGCATGAGCGCGGCCTCATGCGGTTCTGAGTGAATCTTTAGACGCTAGCGGTAGGGATCACGGGTAAGCGGCGGGATCCGGTGGAGCCGCGCGTATCTCGCGCCGGCCCCAAGGCTTCATGGGCGCGAGCTGCCGTTCCGAAGCCCGCGAATCCGCGTGAGACCCGCCACCGGCCGAACGGTGGCTCCGAGAGGCGGTCACGCCCCATGGCGGACTCGACAGCAACGGCCCCTACGAACCGGTCGCCCTGGTGGACATGGACCCTCTTCTGGCGGCTTGCCGTCATCGCGGCGGTCCTGGCCGGTCTGGCCGGCGGGCTCGGCGTGTACACGTTCGTCTACGCCAAGGGCACGTCGTATCTGACGGACGATCCCCGGGCCTGCGCCAACTGCCACATCATGCAGGACCATTTCGACGCCTGGGCCAAGTCGAGCCATCACGCGGTGGCCGTCTGCAACGATTGCCACACACCCAACGACCTGATTCCGAAGTACATCACCAAGGCCCGAAACGGCTATCACCACTCGGTGGCGTTCACGACGGGCGATTTCCATGAGCCGATCCAGATCACGCCGACCAACCTGAGCATCACCGAGCAGGCCTGTCGCTCGTGCCATGCCGATATCGTCCGCGCCATCGACGCGATGAGCGGACCCGACGACCATCTGTCGTGCGTCCGGTGCCACACGACGGTGGGGCATCTCGAGTGATGCCGCCTGAGATAACGCAACGCACCCAAACAGCAGGAGCCGCCTTATGAGCGAACCCACACAGCCAAGCGAGAGCACCAGACCACGAAGCCGACGACGCATCATCGGCCTGCTGGTGGCGCTGGTCGTGATCACGGCTCTGATCTCCTTCGGCATCGCCGGCCTGCTGGTGAACATCTTCCAGCACAAGCAGGAAGCACAGAACCCCTTCTTCCGGGTGGTCGAGCTGGACGACGACACGGTCGACCCGGCCGTCTGGGGCAAGAACTTCCCGCTCCAGTACGACGCCTACAAGCGGACCGTCGACATGGTCCGTACGAAATACGGCGGCAGCGAGGCCCTGCCGAAGGACCCCACCGACGTCGACCCGCGCAAGAAGGTCTCATTCTCGCGCATCGAGGCCGACCCGCGGCTCAAGCGGATGTGGGCGGGCTACTCCTTCGCCGAAGACTTCCGAGAGGAGCGCGGCCACGCCTACATGCTCGTCGACCAGACCTACACCGAGCGCGTGAGGAATTACCAACAGCCCGGTACCTGCATCAACTGTCATGCATCGACCTACGTGGCCTACAAGAAGCTGGGCGACGGCGACATCATGAAGGGCTTCGAGAAGATCAACCGCATGAGCTACGGCGAAGCGCGGGAGCTCGTCGAGCATCCCGTGGCGTGCATCGACTGTCATGACCCGCAGACGATGGAGCTTCGCGTGACCCGACCCGCCTTCATCGAGGGAATCCGCCTGATCAAGGGCCAGGACTACGACGTCAACAAGCAGGCCACCCGCCAGGAAATGCGGACCTACGTCTGCGGTCAGTGCCACGTCGAATACTACTTCAAGGGCGAGGGCAAACGGCTCGTGTACCCGTGGGCCAAAGGCCAGCGTGGTGACGACGTCTTGGCCTACTACGAGGAGATCGACTTCGCGGACTGGACGCACGAGGTCACCGGCGCGGCCATGCTCAAGGCACAGCACCCGGAATTCGAGATGTGGAACCAGGGCATCCACAGCCGCGCGGGCGTGGCCTGCTCGGACTGTCACATGCCCTACATGCGGGTCGGCGCGATGAAGATCAGCGACCACCACGTCCGCAGCCCGCTGCTGAATGTCGCCCACGCCTGTCAGACGTGCCATCGCGCGTCGGAGGAGGAGCTGCTCGATCGGGCCCAGACGATCCAAGAGCGGACCGATGCGGTCAAGGACCTCGTCCTGGACGTTCTGATGACCCTGATCGACGACATCAAGGCGGCCCAGGATGCCGGCGTCGACAAGGCCAAGCTCGAACAGGCACGATCCCATCAGCGTCGCGCGACGTTCTTGCTCGACTACATCGAGGCCGAGAACAGCAGCGGCTTCCACGCCGACCAGGAATCGGTCCGCATCCTGACCCTCGCGCTCGACGAATGCCGTCAGGGGCAGGTCGCCCTACGCTGATCCGACCCGGCCTTTTCGCGTGACAACGACGTGCCGCGATGGTCAAATCGTGGGCCTTGTGTTGCCCCCGCACCCGGCCCCCGGCCGCGGTGCGGGGCGGCGTGGACGTCGGCAACGGACCCCCTACCACGAGGAAGACAGCGCATGGCCATCAAGGCGATGTTGATCGGCGGCGGGCCGATCGGTTTGATCCACGGCAGGAACTTCGCGGACCACCCCGACTGCGAGCTCGCGGCCGTCTGCGACATGAGCCCCGAGAAGCTGGACGCCCTCAAGGAAGCCTTCCCGGGCCTGCCGACCTTCTCGTCCATCGACGAGCTGTTGGCGGGCTGCGACGCCGAGCTCGCGCTCATGATCACCAACGAGACCCTTCGCGTGCCGCCGTGCATCCAGTTGCTCGAGGCCGGCCGCCACGTCTTCACCGAGAAGCCGCTGCACAGCCGCCGGGATCAGTTCAACCTTGACGACGAGGACGGACGCGTGGCCTGGACGTTGATCGACGCGGCGCGGCGGAGCGGCCGCCGGTTCGGCATCGACTACAACTACCACTACTTCGAGCACTTCGTGCGGCTGCACGACGCCGTGGTCAGCGGCCGGCTCGGCAGACCGAGGCTGGTCTGGGCCCGGGCTCACTTCAACTGCTGGTCGCACGTGATCGATCAGATCCTGTGGAACATGGGCCGACCGGAATGGGTGCAGGTCTTGGGCGATCCCTCGAAGCCGAACTGGACGCGGCTCATCCACATGAAGTGGGCCGACGGCGCCGAGGGCGAGCTCGGCGGCAGCCTGGACTGGGGCTTCGACGACGGCCCGCTGAAGATCATGATCTGCGGTGACAAGGCCTACGCCACAGCCTGCGGGCTCGACGGGCTCTACACGCTCCGCGAGACCGGAAGCTGGCCCTGCAAGGAGCTCGAGCGATGGACCGGCCAGGCCGCCTACGAGGCCAGCTTCGCCAAGATGGCCGACGGCGTCGTTCGCGCGCTGGCCGCGGGTGAGCCCATGCCCGTCGACGATCGAGCCGCGTGGGACGAGCAGGTCTTCGAAGCCGCGGTCTACCGTTCGGCCAAGACCGGCCAGCGGATCGTCCTCGACATGATCGACACGGAGCTGCGGTCGTAGGCAGGGCTGCTGTCGCGGAGCACGACACCGGGGCGGTCGTCGGGCCGCCCCGCTTACGTGGGCCCTCCCGGGCGATGTTCGCCATGGAACGGGGCCGGCCTGGAGATCGCTTGATGACCAGGACAGATCGAGGACAACACCCCCGAAGCCGGCCAGGCGGGGCCACGATGCTGGCCCTGGCCATGCTGACAGCGGCGGCGCTGCAACCCGCCGCCGCCGAGGAGAGACGATCCGACAGCGATCTCGTCCGCGAGCGACCGTGGGTCGGGGCCGTCTTCTTCTACTGGTACACCTGGGACGACGACAAGCAGTGGGGCAGTTGGGCGGGCCAGGGCGTGCACAACACGCCGCTGGACGGCTACTACGACTCCCGCACCTTCGCCGACAACCGTCGCTCGCTCTGGCGGGCGGCCGAATGGGGCCTGACCCACCTCTGGATGGACTACTGGTCGCCGACGTGGAAGGGCGAGGGCGGCGTGATGCGCGAGACGATCGTCATGCGCGCCGCCGAGGACCTCCGCAAGGCCGGCTACAACATCTGGATGAGCTACTACCAGGACGGCGACAACTTCGCGATGACCGACTTCGTCAAGAACGTCAGCGAAAAGCGCGACGTCCACCAGTGGCTGCGCGACTTCAGCCAATCGCCCGTATGGCCCAAGGTGCGCGGCCGGCCCCATCAGCTCGTCTACGGCCGTAACGGCACCCCGACGCTGAGCGTCGATCACGACCGCTTCCGCGACTATCTCCGCAAGCACTACGACACGATCGCCGCGTTGAACGAGGATTGGGGCACGGAGCACCCCTCGTTCGCGGAGATTGAGATGGATCTCGGCGCCCGCGGCCCGCACCGGGCCTGGTCGGCCAAGGTCCAACACGAGATCTGGCGGGCGAAGTGGCGCGAGCTCAACGAGGCGGTGGAAGAGGAGTTCGGCTGGCCGGGGATGGTGGCCTCGTTCGACGTCGGCTACGGGCCCTACCAGAACCTGGGCTACGCCGAGTACGCCAAGACCTTCGGCGGGCCTCACAGCTACGGCGGCATCTTCGACGTGCCGCACGATCAGGACGCCCATCGGTTCATCCAGGCGAACGTCTGCCGGGCCTACTATGCGGTCTTCTTCGATCACTACAAGAACTGCTATCACGATTGGAACATCCGCGTGCCGGGCATGGCCTATCTGCCCGACCCGTTCCACTTCGACCGCTTCTGGGTCGGCGACCTCATGCGCTATGCCGAGGCCAACCTGCACCTGTCGTGGAACGAATGGTGGGAGGGCTCGAATCTCGAGCCGTGCAAGGAATGGGGCAAGACCTTCTGCGAGAAGAACCTCTTCTACTCGACCATCATGCAGCTCGGCTATGAGAGCATCCGCAACGCCCAGAACGGCGCGCGGCTCGCCCTGCTGCTCAACGACTACGCCAACCTGGCGGGCAGCTTGCACCAGGAGGAGATCCGCGCGACGCTTCAGGGATTGCGGAGGCTCGGCGCGCACGTCGCCTTGCTGCCGGACGACTTCGTCACCGAGGCGCGGCTGGCGGACTTCGACGTCGTCATCGCACCGGCCGCCAGAATCGGGTTCGGCTACAACCTCAACGACCAGCGCATCGCCCCACTGCTGCTCGATTGGGTCAAGGACGACGCCCGCCGCCGCCTGATCGTCTCGGCCGACGAGACGATCCGCCGGGCCCTGGACCTGGAGGTCGAGACGAAGGACTCGCCGCCAAGCAAGGCCGGGCCGGATCTCAACCTGTTCATCGACGTGGGCGCCGAGGGCGACGACCGCTACCTGGTCGCCGGCCGGAGCCATCGCGAGACCTGGAACAGGGTGCCGCCCGGCATGCTCGGCGCGGGGAAAGACCTGACCGTCCGATGGACGCCCGGACAGGGCACGACGGCGACGCTCATCGTCCCGCTGAGCCCGGGGCGCGATCACGTCCTGCGGATCGCCGGTTCGGCGATCTGGGCGAGCACGGCCTCGGTCCGGCTCGACGGCAAGCCGGTGGGCACGCTGGCGATTACGCCGGGCCTCAAGGAATACGAGCTGCCCATCGCCAAGGCGGCCGTCGGCGCTCGATCGTGCGGCACGATCGACATCGCCTACGACCCGCTGAATGTGCCGAAGGAACGGGCCCCCGAGCGTTACGGGTCGGAAGCACGCCGCTGCAACCTGGCCGTCGATTGGGTCCAGCTATCGACGTCGAACCTCCCCGCGCGCACCACCAAGCAGCAGCACCAGGCAGGCAGCGAACGGATTCGCTTCGGCAGCGCCCTGCTGGGCGAGCTTCGCGGGCGCGGCCGAGCCGTGGCCGCGCGACCGAGGCAGCGGCTCGTCGCCCGAGGCGCTCGCCTGGCCAGCGTCTACGACGACGGCAGCCCGCGCGACATGATCTGTCGTCTCGGCAAGGGTCAGGTCTGGTACGTCAGCGGCCTGCTCCATGACGTCGACGACCCGCGCTACTGGCGGAACATGTTGACGAACTGGGCCAAGGCCCCGCCTAGGGAGTTCGTCCGCGGCTCGCACACGATGAGCGCCCGCCTTTCGGCCGGTCTGACCGACCTCTTGCTGGCGTGCAACGAGGATCCGAGCAAGCCGGACGCGATCCGCTGCCGGCTGCCGGCTCGAAGCGCGCCCGTCAGCGAAGCGGTCGCCCTGGCCAAGGACGGAGCGACCTACCGGCCGATCGAGGTCCAGCGCGACCGAGCGTGGCTCACGTGGCAGGACAAGCTCCGATACGTCGCCGTCTACCAGGTCGCCCACGCCCCGATCCGCGTCGAGACCGGACCCATCATCGCCGGCGTCGGTCAGAGCAGGGCCGTCCGCGCGAAGGTCACGAACCTGACGGACCGGCCGGTGAAGGCAACCTTGCGATTCCGCAGCGTAATCCCGACCCTGAGCGGCGAGCCGGTGGAGGTGTCACTGTGGCCGCGCGACGCTCGCGACCTCACGATCCCGCTGCGCGTCGCCGAAACGTGCGACTGGGGCAAGAAGACGGCCGTCATCGAGATCGCATGGGAGGGCAAGAGCGCCATGCTCTGGCGCGAGGTGGTCGTCACGCGCCCGCCGGAGCTGTCGTTGTCGCGAAGCATCACGACCGCTCACTCGCCGGAGGTCGCCGTCGCCAACGCGCCCAGCCCCCACGGCCTGGGCGCGCCGGCCCTGGAGGTGGTGGCGAGCCTGGCCGGTCAATCGGTGGCGCTCGGTCAGGCCCCGGCCGGAGGACAGGTCAGCAGGCGGCTTCCCATGCCGATCCGTGTCGGGCAGGCCGACGCGAGGGACACCCCCGGCGTGGACGAGCCGGCCAGGCTCGAGCCTCGACGCGTGGTCCTGCGATGTCGCGACGGATCGCGAAGGCTCAAGACCGAGGACCAGCTCTGGGTGGCCAAGCCCGCGGCCTCGGCGGCGAAGTTCCCCGGCGCGCTGGCCGCGGTCAGCGTCTTCAACCCGTCGTCGCGACGGCTCGACGGGCAGGTGGTCGACCTGGACCTGCCGGGCGAATTGGCCCAGGCTGAAGCGTACCATCTCCGCGATCCGCGCGGGCGAGCGTACGCCGCCCAGCGCGTCGGCAAGACGACCCTGCTCTTCCCCGTGACGATCGGCCCGGAGAGCGCGGCCGGCTACACGCTCTGCCGGGGGCCAGGCCGCGACGCCACGAGCGACCTTAAGCTCATCGACGACCGAAAGAAGGACAACACCGTCACCGTCACCAACGCCTTCTTCGAGGTCACCATCGACGGCCGGGCGGGCGGGACCGTCTCGCGACTCGTCTCGCGGAAGACGGGGCGCGACTACGGCCTGCGGAGCTTCGACGTCAACTACGGTCGGTTCGGCAGCTACGATCCGAACCAGCCGGCCACGAACACGGTGCGGTACGTCACCGAGAAGAAGACCGCCCTGTCGACCAAGCCCTGCACCTGGCAGGGCCTCGAAACCGGCCCCTGTCGCGCCGTGGTCGACGTCAGCGCCAAGAGCGATCGGCTACGTTCGAGGACCCGGTACGAATTCCGTGCCGGCACGCCGCATTTTCGCATCCGCCGGCGCGTCGAGCTGATGGGCGGCGAGACGCCGCAAGAGATCGTCGTCCTCGATGCCCGCTTCAAGCGACACGATTGGCTGAAGAGCTATCCCAACTTCGTGGGCCTGGTCCGCGACGGCGTCCAGCCGCACTTCGGCTGGCGGTACGGCCCGTGGGTGCCGGAGGTCTTCACGCTGATGCGACCGCCCGAGTTCGACGAGAGCCTGTCGATCCTCGTTCTGCGCAAAGACGGCCTCGACCGGGTCCGCCAGGGCTTCTGGCCCGAGCACCGACCCCAACCGGGGCCTTGCAGTCAGGCGCGTATCGAGTTAATCAGCACGGACGACCGGCCGTCCGACATCGATTGCCGCGTGCTCTTGCACGGCGGGCATCAACCGGTGGCCTACGCGGCGAGGAACGACCTGATCGATCCGCCGCTGGTGACGCTGACGCGGAATCCGCTGTGGCGCGAGCCGCGATGAGACGAAGAACGGTCGGATCGCGTGGCCGCTGCGGTCGGCGCCGAGACGATTCCGAACGAGCCCTGATGGAGGTGGATCCATGCATCGTTGTGTCCTGAGCTTGGCCTCGATGAGCCTGTGCCTGACGGGGACGACCTTCGCCCGTGCCGCCGCCGGTCCGACGACGGGCCTGGAGGTCTCGGCCGCCAAGGACGGTCGCGTGATCGACGTCAAGGTGGCCGGCAAGACCTTCACGCAGTACAAGTTCCTGCCCGACCAGAAATACCCCTACCTGTTTCCGGTCAACGGGCCCGTCACGGGCAAGAGCGTCACGACCGAATCGTCCCAGCCCTATCCCCACCACCACTCGTTGTTCTTCGGGTGCGACAAGGTCAGCGGCGGCAACTACTGGCAGGCGGCCAACGAGGTCGGTCAGATCAGCTCGCTCGGCCCGACGATCGTCGAGGCCCGAGGGAAACGGGCCGTGATCGAGGACCGCACGCGCTGGCACCGACGTGGCGCCCCCGATCCCTTTCACGGCAAGCGGACGATCGTCATCTCGGCGCCGAGCCGGACGCTGCGCGTCATCGATTTCGACGTCACGTTGAAGGCCGTCTCCGACGTCCATATCGTCAGGTCGAATCACGCCCTGTTCAGCGCCCGCATGGCCCCGCACATGAGCGTCAAGAGCGGCGGCCGACTGGTGAACGCCCAGGGCGATCTGAACCAGAAGGACACACTCGGCAAACGGTCCCCGTGGTGTGACTACTCGAACAAGCACGAGGGCGTGGTGGAGGGCCTGGCGATCCTGTGCTGGCCGGAGAACCGGTTCTATCCGTGCACGTGGCTGACGCGCGACTACGGCTTCTTCTCGCCCACGCCCATGAACTGGCTCAAGCCGGAAGGCCTCCGTTTCAAAAAGGGCGAGACGATGACGCTCCGCTACCGCGTCGTCGTCCACACCGGCAACGAAAAGGACGCCGACATCGCCGGCCTGTACCGGGCGTGGGCGGGCAAAGCGGCCAAGGCGTCCAAGAAGAAATAGCAGGAGAGCGACCCATGTCGACAACGAGTCTCGCTCTGGCGGGTTTGATCCTATGCGCCATGGCCGGCGGGGCGCTGGCCGCGGATGCGACCAAGAACCCGCACGGCATCGAGTGGATCCACTGGACCGATCACTGGGGCGTGCCGTTCGGCGACGCGGCCACCATGTTCTACACCGGCCTCGAGCGGCACCGAAGCTGGCTAGCCGAACAAGGGACCCCGCCGACCAAGATGCAGTTCGTCGTCGGCACCGAGTCGTCCCTGCGTAAGGTCTTCCGCCAGAAATGGTGGTTCAAGGGCGCGATGACGGGCGAGGTCTCCCTGGCCGCCGCCCGCGGCGAGGCCGAGGCCTTCCAGCTCGTGGTCTGCCCCATCGCCGATAAGGAGCGGTCCGTCACGCGGCTCTCGCCCGACAAGGTGCATGGCGCCGCGCCCTTCCACGCCAAAACCGTCCGCATCCAGGCCGTCACGCCGACCGAGCTCAAGGGTCCGAAAGGGGCGACCATCCCCGCCGAGGCCTACGAGCTGCACCGGGTCGGCTACATCACCACCGTGCCCGCGCAGTACCCGGTGATGCACGTCGGCGAGTGGCCGGACCAGCTCCTGCCGCTCGAGCCGTTCGAGGTCTCGAACCCGTTCTGTCAGCCGGTATGGGTCGAGGTCCGCGTCCCGCGCGACGCCGCGCCCGGCGAGTACACCGGGCAGATCCGCGTCGAGGGCCCGCACACCGTGACCGTCAACGTCAAGCTCACCGTCTGGCCGTTCGAGCTGCCGGCCAAGCGCAGCTACGTGACGATGGGTTGGTCGCTGAACCAGTGGTTCCTGAAGGACGGCGTGGATGCCTTCCTCGAACGCATCGACGTGCTGCTCGATCACGGGCTCGCGCCCTGGTACGCCTGCCAGAAGCTGGCCAAGGACCTCGACGCCCACGACCGCGTGTTCCAGCACTTCCGCAAGCGTGGCGTGAGGCTCCAGGCCGTCAACGGCAAGCCTGATCCGAAGCACATCCAGCACCTCCGCGACAAGGGCTGGCTCAAGCACGTCATCTGCATCCCCGGTGACGAGCCGCACGAGCGCGAGTATCCCGAGTACCGCAAGCGGGCCGACGCGATCCGCACGAAGTTCCCCGGCCTGGCCGTGGCCATGACCGAGCCGCCGCGCGAGAGCAACGCCGGCATGTTCGACCTGTGGATCATCGAGCCCTCGGCCCAGCGGGAGGACGGGCTCCGCGCCGCCCAGCGCCGCGGCGATCGCGTGTGGTGGTACCTCTGCCAGTTGCCCATCCACGACACGTACCCCGGGCCGATCTGGGCCTGCCCGGGCGTCGTGGCCGACCGCCCCGCGGTCGATCATCGTGTGATCTACTGGCTCGCGTGGAAATACGGACTGAACGGCGTGGGCTTCTGGGCGATCTCCGCATGGCCCAAGGGATGGCAAGACTGGCCCGACAAGCCGTGGCCCGTCAACACGCTCAGCAAGTTCCCCTACAGCGGCCAACACAACGCCAACGGCTTCCTGTGTTACCCGTACAGGGGACGCGTGCTGCCGTCGCTGCGGCTCAAGGTGCTGCGCGACGGCATGGACGACGTCGAGTACCTCATGCTGCTCCGCAAGATGAGCCGCGGCAAGGCGACACCGCGCGACAAGGAGCTGTTGGCCGTGCCGCCCGAGGTGGCGATGCACCTGCGCTACTACGAGAAGGACCCCAGCGCGATTCTGTCCGTCCGACGCCAGATCGCCCAGCGGATCGCCGCCCTGGCCAAGTAAGGGGCGACTCAGGCGGGACCGCCTCGTCGCCTCGTCCCGTATCGACGGCCCCTGCGTTGACCCCGCGCCTCGGGACGTCCATAATAGGCGACGCGCGGAGGCATCGAGATGATCAAGACAACGACACAGAGCATGGTAACCGTCGCGGCGACCGGCGCGATCTTGTTGCTGACAGGCTGCGAGGGTGGCGGACTGGGCGGCGGATTCGGTGACGGGCTCGGCGACGCCGGCTACAAGAAGCAGATCATGTGCCCGGTCCAGGACGTCAAGCCCGGCGAGGCCATGGGCCTGGCCCGGCGTGTCCTCGTCAAACACGGCTTCAAGCTGAAGGAAGCCGACGTGGACCGCATGAGCATTCTCACCCACCCCAACGAGAAGGTTGTCCGCGGCAACGAAGGCCGACTCCGCGACGCCGTCGTCAAGATGCCCAACCGTGTCCGGCGGACCGCCGAACTGGAGTTCAGCACGCGAGGCGGCGACCTCCAGGCCTGGTGCAAGGTCAAGATCGAACGGCTCAGCACCACCGACCACCGTGTCTGGTCGTCGCTCCGTCAGCACGAGGATGCGCCCACCCAAACGCCCATCGAGCGCGAGGCCGCCACCACGCCACAGCAGAACACCGTGTGGACCTCGGGCGGCCGCGACCAGAGCATGGAACTCCAGATTCTGTCCGACCTGCGGCAGCGCATCCAGAAGCTGCGACGCCTCAAGATGGAACGCGCCGCCACCGCCGGAAGCGAACAAGAGGGATAACCCCCCGCACCTGACCATCCGCCGGGACTAGACGAAACGAACAGGGTCGCCGTCGGCCCGGCTGACGCCGACGGTCAACCCGGCAACGGCCTTGCGCAGGCGCGCGGCGACGTCCGCCAGCACCGGTCGCTCACTGTGCCAGTGCCCGAGCGCGACCACGCCCGTGGGGCGCCCGTCGCCGGTCGTCCGACGCGACCAGTAGAGCGCGTCGTGGTGACTTACCTCCCCGGTAACGACCGCATCGCAATCGCGGCAGCGGGCATGCGCGTCGGGCAACCGACCCGCCGAGCCGACGCAAACGGCCAGCTTCCGAACCCGCTGCTTACCGCGCCCGACGACCTGAACCGTCGGGGCCCCGACGGCCTTCTTGAGCTTGCGAGCCAGCGTCTCCAGCGTCGTCGCGCGGCTCAGCTCACCGACGCGTCCGATGCCGGCGCGCCTCCGCGACGGTTCGAGCGGGTAGACGTCGATGGGCACCTCCTCGTAGGGGTGCGCCCGCCGGATCGCATCGAGCACCCGCGCGATCGCATGACGCGGCGTGACCGCCTCCAGCCGGATCTCCGGGACGCACTCGAGCCGCCCCCGCCGGCCCACCGTCGGGTCCGTCCCTTCGGTTCCGAAAAACGTGCCCTCACCCGACAGCCGGTAGCTGCACTTCTCGTAGTCGCCGATCCGACCCCCGCCGGCGGCGAACATCGCCTCGGACACCCGATCAACGACGTCGTGCGGGACGAACGTCACGACCTTCAGGCTCGGCGCCTCGCCGGCCACGTCCTCGAAGGGCTGCACGTCGTCGAGCCCGGCCAGGCGGGCGATGACGTCGTTCGTGCCGCCCTCGGCCGCGTCGAGGGCCGTGTGCATGCTGTAGAGGTGTAGCCCGTGATGCAGCGCCCGCAGGACCAGCGCATCGGTCTCGCGGCTGTCGGCGACCAGACGCTTGGTCGCGCGGAAGATCGGCGGGTGGTACGCGGCGATCAGGTTCGCGCTGCGCTTGACGGCCTCGTCCACCACCGACGCCGCCATATCGATACACAGCAGCACGCCGCTGCAGTCGGCCCCTCGGTCGCCGGCCAGCAGGCCGACGTTGTCCCACTCCTGCGCGAGCGAGGGATCGGCCAACTCCTCCAGCGCCCCTACGACCCGCCCCATGCCGATGCGTTTCCTGCTACGTGCCATCGAGTCCGCACTCCTTCCGGACCAGGTCGCGGTAAAGCTCGATCAGACGCCGGGTCACGGGCCCGGGCTTACCGTCACCGATCTCACGCTGCTCGATCCGGCAGACGGGCATGACCTGCATGACGCTGTTCGTCACGAACACCTCGTTGGCATCGAGCAGATCGTTGATGGTCAGGGGCGTCTCCTGAACGCTCAGATCGGCCGGGCCGGCCAGCTCGATCACCGCCTTGCGCGTCACCCCCGGCAACACCGGGGTGTCGATCGGCGGCGTCTTGATGATGCCATGATCGACAAGGAAGACGTTGCTGATCGCGCCCTCGGCCAGCAGGTTCTCGTGCGTGAACCACAGCGCCTCGCCGCAGCCCCGAGCCTGGGCCTCCCGCAGCGAGATCAACCGCCCGAGGTAGCTGATCGTCTTGTACCCGCACGTCGGATCGAGCCGCGACTGCTTGTGCACGCTGATCAGCACCGTCATGCCCTGGTCGTAGAGCTCTTGCGGATAGACCGTCAGCGCCGTGGCCGTGGCGAAGAGGGTGGGCCTGGCCTCTTGCTGGCCCTGCGGATCGCGCCGCATGTCGCCCGTCGTCAGCGTCAGCCGCACGCGCGCATCGCTGAGCCCGTTGCGACGGAGCAGCTCGTTCAGCCCCGACGCAATCTCGTCTCGGGCCGACCCGTTCAGATCGCACATCGACAGGGCCTCGCCGGCCGCGGCCAGCCGGGCCAGGTGGTCCTGCAACCGGAAGATGACCCCGCCGTAGGCCCGCATCGTCTCGAACAGCCCCGCCCCGTGCAGCAGGCCCGCGTCGAAGACGCTGACCTGCGCGCGCTCGGCCTCGACGATGTCACCGTTCAGGTAGACGACTTCAGCCAACGTGCTTGCCCTTCAGCTCGTCCGCGTCGATGCCGAGCGCCCTCAGCATGCCCCGGCCCTTGTGGATGGTCTCGTCGTACTCGGCCTCGGGGTCGGAGTCGGCCACGATGCCGCCGCCGACCTGAAGGTGGACCCGACCCTTCTCGAAGATCATCGTGCGGATGGCGATGTTCAGCACGAGCGATCCGTCCAGCCCGACCATGCCGATGCCGCCGCAGTAGACGCTGCGCTCGGTGGGCTCGAGCTCGTCGATGATCTCCATCGCCCGCACCTTCGGCGCGCCCGTGATCGACCCACCCGGCATGGTCGCACGGAGCAGATCGATGGCATCGTAACGCTCGTGCAGCACGCCCTCCACCGTGCCGACCGAATGCCACACCGTCGGATGGGCCTCGATGGCCCGCGGCTCGACCACGCGCACCGTACCGTACTGGCAGACCCGGCCGAGGTCGTTTCGCTCGAGATCGATGATCATGTTCAGCTCGGCGCGGTCCTTCTCGCTGTCGAGCAGTTCGGTCCGCATCCGCTCGTCCTCAGCCTCGTCCTTCCCGCGGGGGCGCGTCCCCTTGATGGGCCGCGTCATGACCTTGCCGTCGCGCATCTCCAGGAACAGCTCGGGCGAGCTGCTGAGCACGGCGTGCGTCGGCTTGTTGCTCTTGCCCTTGCCGCTCGACCACGCGATGTAGGCGGCGTACCAACCGGGGTTCGCCTCCCGCAGTCGCTCATAAAGCGACCAGGGATCGCCCTTGAGGTTCGCGGTCAGCCGCTGGGTCAGGTTGACTTGGAAGATGTCACCGGCGGCGATGTAGTCGATCGCTCGGCCGACCATGTCGAGATACGCCTCACGCGTCATGTTCCACGCGGGCTCGCCGTCGCAGCGAACGGCCTTGGGCTTAAGCGGCTTGGTCGGAGCCTCGGTCAGCCACTGCTCCAGCGTGTCCAGCCGGCCGCGAACGACGCGATCGTACGGCGGCGGATAGCCGTGATGCAGGTCGGCGGCCTGAAGCGTCCACGTCCCGGCCTGATGGTCGTACACGGCCACGGCGTCGTAGAAGCCCAGACGAACGACGGGCAGGTCCATGTCGTGTGCGGTGGTGGCCGGCAGGCGCTCGATGAAGCGGCCGATCTCGTACCCGAACGTGCCGCCCCACCCGACGAAGCACGGCATGGCATCGGGCGCCTCGACGACCTCGAACGGCCGAAGGCCCGGCGCCAGGGCCGCCAGCGGTCCTTCGTCCAGCTTCCGCCGACTGCCGCCGAAGTCGACGACGGTCGTCCCGTCGCCGAGCGTCTCCAGGTGTCCGGTCGGTTCGCAACCGAGAACCGTGTACCGGCCGTAGCGCTCGTGCGTGGCGGCGCTGTCGAGGAAGAACGGGTTCAGCCGGCCTTGGAGGCGGCGCATTGCCTCCAGCGGGCTCAGGTCGATATCGAGGGGACGGACCTTGATGGCGACGGGAACGCTCTTGGCCATGCGCGAAGTATACTGGCACGACGGCCGACGACAAGGCTATGGGGGCAAGGCAAATCGGCCGCGCACGGCTCCACCTCAGCTGACGCGCACGAGCCTCATCGCGCCGGCCAGCACGTCGAACCGCACCGGCGTCTTGTCCACGTAATCTCCGTCGATGCACATCTCGAGCTCGCGATCGGGTGCGACCGCGACCGTCCGGCAGGGCTCGTACACGATCAACGGATGCGTCACGTGGGTGCCGGCGCGGATCGTCTTGAACCGCAGCAGCAGCTCCAGCTTGCTGATGTCCTTGGCGATGACCAGGTGGAACCGCCCGTCGTCGAACCGTGCGTCCGGAGCCAGCCGCATGCCGTCGCCGAAGTACGTCGTGTTAGCCACGCACAGCATGTGGATGCGGTCGTAGCGACGCTCGACGCCGTCGGCCGCCACCGTCGCCCCGAACGGCTTGTAGCTGATGATGGCGCGGATCCCGCCGATGTTGTAGCTGGCCGCGGGGTTGATGCGGTTGAGCCACTTGGGCATGAGGCGGACGCAGGCGGCGTCCATGCCCGCACCGGCCTCGCTGCAGAAGCGCCGGACCGACCCGTCCGAGAACGTGATCTGTCCCAGGTCGGCGGGCAGGGTCTCGTCGGCTCCCAGCAACGCCTCGAGGCTCGCCGGATAGCCGGGCAAGGCCTTGATGTAATCGTTGCCCGACCCGGCAGGCAACGGGCCGATCGCCACATCCGCACCGGACGCCCCGTCCACCACCTCGTTCAGCAGGCCGTCGCCGCCGGCGACGATGATCTTGCGAAACTCGCCGGCGCGTCGTCGGCACGTCTGACGGGCGTGGTCGGCGTTGCTCGTTTCGAGCACCTCGACGTTCGGATCGCCGGCCACGCGGCGGATTTGCTCCAGCACACCGCTGCGCCGCGCCCTCGTGGCGACGGGGTTGACGACGATGAGCGTGGTCGAGGCGGGCATCGTGGTCTAGCGGTCCTTCTGGTGGGCGATGCGGGCGCCGCCGAGCATCTCGCTGCGGTGATCACGGTAGTACAGCACACACGCCCGCCACACGTCGCGCCACGGCGGGGGCGGTTCCACGCCGAACCGCTGGTAGTTCTCCACCACATACCGGGGGTTGTCGACCGCGTAGTACAACGCGTGCCAGCTCACGCCCATGCCGGCGAAGACCCGCTGGACGACGGGCCCGAGCCATGGCCTCTCGCACAACCGGATGATCCGCCGCACCGACAACGACACGCCCCAGCCGTACCGCAACGCGGCCCGCAAACCGGCCAGCCCTCCACCCGTATACGGCCGACTACGCAGGACCTCCACCGTGTGACCGGCCAGATCCCGCCAGGTCGGCACCTGCTCGGGCGGGTAGAGCAGGTTGAACGTGTGCCCGTAGGCGTCGGGATCGCCACCGAGCGAGGCCATGGCGCGGACCACGAAGTCGCCGGGCACGATCCAGATCGGATCGTCGCTGCCCGAGGGCATGGCGTGGCCCGCCAAAGGCCAGCGGAGATACTCGAGCAGCACGTACGGCCCGTCGAGCTTCTCGATCGCGCCGGTGTCCGAGTCGCCGACGGCAATGCCGGGCCGCACGATCATCAACGGCACCTCGGGCTGCTCGCGCTCGTGCAGCGCCCGCTCGGACTGGTGCTTGTGCCGAGAGTACCAGTCGGTGTGCGTGCCCTCCGCCGGGGCGAGTTCCTCGCCGGTCTCGCCGAACTCGCCCGTGTAGGTGCCGGCCGCGGCCAGCGTCGAGGTGTGACACATCCTGACCGCCCGATCACCGTGCTCGGGATGGCGACGGATTCGCAGCGCCAGCTCGTAGGCGTGGATCGCCCCGTCCAGGTTGAGCGCCTTGCTGAGACGCTCCTCGACGTCGAGGTCGTAGATGGCCGCCAGGTGGACGATATGGAGATCGGCCCCTCGAGCGATATCGGCGACCTGGGCATCGTCCAGGCCGAGGTTCGGTCGTGTGATGTCCCCGGCGCACCAGGTGAGGCGTTGCTCCAGGTCGGCCTGGCTGGCCTCGGGCTGAGTCTCGAGGCAGCGCTGGCTCACGTAGTCCGCAGCCTGGTCCAGTTGCGGGTCGTCTTTGCGCCCCATGGCGATGACGCCTGCCTCGGGGTACTCTCGAAGCAGACGGACCACGAGCCGCCGGCCCAGGAAACCGGTAGCGCCCGTCACCAGAAATAGCGGAGACCCCTGCGCGGGTGCGATCATACGCGTTCCCCCGAAAGGAAAACGACCGCTCGTATGGTAGCCTCGGATGGACTGGGAAGCGAGTGTGCGGCAAGAGGGCTTTTTGCTAGTGCGACAGCGTGAAGGCTACTCGTCCTCTTCCGGCCCTTGGCCCTGAAGACCGGGAAGCTCCAGCTTCCGGGCCGGGAAGACCTGGACGGAGCCGCTTAGCTGGTTCACGCCGACGACCTCCGTGACGTTCTCGACCTTACGCTTCTCGATGCGGATGGGTCCCTTGAGCATCTTATCGAACCGAACGGAGTGATGGTCGACAGTGATCGTCACGCCTTCGGATAGGCGACCGTTGATCAGCAACGACACCCCCTCGACGGGCGACATCTCCGCCAGGAGCTCTTCTTTCTGGCTGAGAAGGTGCTCGGCCTGGGCGTCGAGCTCGTCGGCCTGGCACATCAGTTCGGTCGCTTTCTCACGCTGCTCCGGGGTCAGCCGCTTCAGGCTGTCGATCAGCGGCTTACAGGTCACGCGGATCTTCTCGGCCGTCTGTTTCAGTCCCTGAACCTTCTCGTCGATCTGCTTGACCTTGGCGAAGAGATCGGGATTCATGCCGATGCCGATGAGCGTTTTCACACCGGCCTCGCTGCCGAGGATTTTGATCTCACCGCCGTTCCGCGCGTGCGTGACGCCGCCGATGAGGCTGCCCGTGGGGATCCTCAGGCTGCCCTTCGTGTCAATCGCACAGTTCAGGGCCTCCTTGCCCACATGGATGTCGCCCTCGCACGTGATCTCAACACTGTCGATGAACTTGGCGAAGAGCTCGCCCCCACAAACGACCTTGCCCTTCTCCTTGCCGCAGATCCCGCCGCGAACGACGATGTCCCCGCCGGAGCTGAGTGTGGCCGCCTCCACGTTGCCGCCCACCTCGATCGACTTGCGGGTCTTGACGCTGAACAGGTCCAGCACGTTGCCCCGCACGACCACGTCGCTCGCCGAATCGATGTTCCCCGCTGCGAAGTCCACGTCGCCCGACACCTCGAGCACGTCCACGACCGCTACGTCCAGGGTGTTCTGGATCACCCGGCCGTCCGCCGTGGCCACGAGCGTCTTCCCGTCGTCAGCAAACTTGAGGTTGCTGCCGACGCGGATCTCGGCACGACGCGGCGTCGGCTTGATGACCTGTCCGTAAACGTCCTCACCCGGCTGGGCGGGCCGCGGCGGGTAGACCGTCCCCACCACCTCACCCTCACCGACGGTGATGATCTTCTTCTGCTGGTAGAAGTCGATGCGGTCGCCCTGCTCGGATTCATCGGACTCGGGCACCAGCTCGGGCGCCAGCTCGAAGCGTCCGTTGTCGCCGTCGTCGGCGGGTCGCCCCTTGGCCATCAGCACCGGTTCGCTGGGTAGCTTGCCCGACCGGAGGATTTCGGTCAGCTTGTCGACGCGCTTCTCGATGCCCGGCGTGAACTTGATCTGGGCCTGTTCGAGGAGCTGCGAGAGGTCTGCCCGTGTGAAGCTCTCAGGATCCGCCTGCTGGTCGAAGACCAGGGAGGCCGATAAGTGATCACTGTCAACGACGACCTTGCACGGGGCTAGTTCCGTTGCACCCATTGTGGCGTGTCCTGCCGAGGCCAGCGCGCTGGGTGTGGTGGGTCAAGCCACTGGCGACGAGGCTGCGGCGGCAGATGTGGTGACCGCCGTTCGACGCCTAGCCCGCTGCGACGTCTGCTGTCTTCTCAATCTTCATGGCCACTTCAACGTAGAACTGGCCAAGCGACGACTCGCATGGAATCACGAGCCTTGGGAAAACGTTGCTGCGCGAGACCCTATGGTTCTCGCCGATGACGACACTTGGCAACGAGATGCTGATATCCACCCCCTCGAAATCCTTCTTCGCGTTGCCGGCCACCATGTTGGCAAGCTCGCCCAGCGCGTCGGCGAAGTCCGGGTGCCCCTCCGTCATCTCCGTGCCCGAGAAAGTGGTCGCGCATTGCCCCCCCACGTCCATCGGGAAGCTGATGACGACGCAACCTGCTGCGTCTCCTGAGAATCCGATGATCGCACTGACGTCGGCCAGGGCCTCTTCGTCCTTCTTCACGTAGGGCTTGCCGATCTTCACCTCCACACCCAACATCGTGTGGAAGACATTCCTGACGGCTCCAACAAAGGGGTTGATGTACTTGACGTCCATGATGGGTCCTCGTGCGATCTCCCAGTGACTGTGATGTACGCCGGCGAGCCGGTCCAATCCGGCCCGGGTCAACCAGACACCAGAGGATGTATCGGTTTGTGGAAGGGGTCAGGTCAACTCGCCCGCACGAAAAGTGACCCGCCAGGCCACTTCCTTCAACGGGGTCCGGTGGGAGGTTATCCTCTCAAGTCGGCCTTCGTTGTTAACGAAAATAGCGAAAGAGATGAAGTCCTCGCACGAGGTCGTCCAGGGGACGGTCTCTCCGTAGAAAACCGTATGGAGGCACCAGATTTACCTTCATCGCGAAGGCGGACCTACCGACAAACCATTCGGGTAGGGCCCCTGTCCATCTGCCATCGGCGGCATGCCGAGATTCCCCGGTCCGAGGAGGCCGACACGTGACTGACTCAACTGGGTCAAACACCATCGAACAACTGGTTGATCAACTGGCCCTGGCCTCGACACTCTGCGATGTCGGCGACCTGGGTGAACTGGCCAGAATGCACACCCAGATCGGGCACCTCACCAAGCAGATCGAGGAGATGTCCGACCTGGCCCACGCCGAGGAGTTCGGCCCCTTCGGATCCGCCGTGGGGACACTGATTGAAGGGATCGTCCTCGAAACCTACGACGACCTCGAGGACGTCCTCGAGAAGGTCCGAAAAGCCATATCCGAAATTCAGTCCGCACTGAAAGCCGACCCGTCCTCGGCCCCCCTGCCCAAAGACAAGGACTTCGTCGATCAGCTCGTCGCCCTGGCCGGCGCCGAGTTCAGCGCCCTGCCCGAACCGACCGCCGAGGGTACAGGCCAAGACGAGGCTTCGGACGACGAGGCCATGCCGTCCGGTGGGGCGGACGAAGGCTCGCTTGACCATGCCGACCCGAGCGCAAACGGGTCCCAGGACGAGACCGATAGCGACGGCGACGAGGAACCCTATGTCGCCGAACCGCTGCTCATTTCGGGCGATGAGCTGGAATACGTGCAGAGCTTCGTGACCGAAGCCTACGAGCACATCGATGCGATCGAGGCGGCCGTGCTCGATCTCGAGCAAGCGCTCGACGACCAGGCCAAGATCAACGACCTGTTCAGGCCCTTCCATACGATCAAGGGTATGGCCGGCTTTCTCAACCTGCGCGACGTGCAGGAGCTGACCCACAAGGGCGAGACGCTACTCGATCTGGCCAGGAAGGCCCAGCTCAAGCTGACCAACAATCACATCGACCTGATCTTCGACACCGTCGACATCCTCAAGGAACAGGTCGAGGCCATCGCCGAGCACATCGCCAATCCGACGGATGAGCCTATTCCGCAGCCCGACATCAGCCAGGCCCTGGTCGTGCTCGAAAAAGCCGCCAAAGGCGACCCCGGCAACACCTTCAAGGACGCCCTCCGGAACCCGGCCGCCGGGGACGACGCCTCGACCACGCCCGCGCCGGCACAACCGGCCGAGGTGACCTCCCCGGCGGACGCGACGGACGCCGAAGAGGAGCCGGACCCGCCGAGCCCAGCTGCGGCGGCGGAAGGCGATCTTGGCGATGCGACCAAGGCCGAGACGGGCGCGGGAGCGGCCAACCCCGCCAAGGCGAAAGGCGGCACCAAGAAGGACCTGACGGTCCGGCTCGAGACCGCCAAGCTCGATCACCTGGTCAATATGGTCGGCGAGCTGGTCATCGCCCAGGCGATGGTCAGCCAGAACGCCCTGCTCAACGAAAGCGAAAAGCTCTCGAGGGACGTCTCGCAGGTGACCAAGATCACCCGCGAGGTGCAAGAGATCACCATGGCCATGCGGATGGTCACGCTCCACCAGACCTTCCAGAAGATGGCCCGCCTGGCGCGGGACGTCGCCCGAAAGGCCGGCAAGAAGGTCGGCTTCTCCATCTCCGGCGAGGACACCGAGCTCGACAAGAACGTGATCGACGAGATCGGCGATCCCCTCATGCACATGGTCCGCAACTCCGTCGATCACGGGATCGAGGTGCCCGACGAGCGGCTCGCGGCCGGCAAGAGCGAGACCGGCGAGGTCCATCTCCACGCCGCCCACGAAGGCGGGAACATCGTCATCGAGATCACCGACGACGGTCGTGGGCTCGACCGCGACAAGCTCATCGCCAAGGCCATCGAGCGCGGCCTCATCTCGCCCGACGACCAGCTTTCGGACCAGGAGGCCTTCGCCCTGATCATGCAGGCGGGGTTCAGCACCGCCGAGAAGATCACCGACATCTCCGGCCGCGGCGTCGGCATGGACGTGGTCAAGCGGAACATCGAGAAGCTCCGCGGCAAGGTCGAGATCAGCAGCGAGAAGGGCAAGGGCAGCAAGTTCACTATCCGCCTGCCTCTGACGCTGGCCATCATCGACGGCATGGTCGTCACGGTCGGCGAGGAGCGCTTCATCATCCCGACGATCGCCATCGACCAGAGCCTGCGGCCCGAGCAGGAGCAGGTCACCACGGTCCAAAAACGCGGCGAGATGCTCATGGTGCGAGGTGAGCTCTGCCCGCTGATACGCCTGGACAAGCTCTTCGCGCTGCCGACGGAGGACCGTCCGGTCTGGGAGCGGATGGTGGTGATCGTCGTCGTCGACGGCCGACGCGTCGGGATCGTGCTCGACGACCTCATCGGCCAGCAGCAGATCGTGATCAAGGCGCTCGGCGATCAATTCCAGGAGGTGGCGGGCATCAGCGGCGGCGCGATCCTGGGCGACGGACGGGTCGGGCTGATCCTCGACGCCCCGGGGTTGGTCGAGATGCACAACGGAACCGTCTCGAAGTGAACGGGGCTTATCGGGCCCCTCGCCCGCAACAAAGGAGGATCGACCCGTGACGGACGGACAGACGACGGTCGCGACGGCTCCCCACCGTGGGGCCCCCGATCCCGGTGACGCCAAGAGCCTGGGCGGCAAGTACCTCACCTTCTACCTCGACGGGGAAGAGTACGGTGTGCAGATCCTGAAGGTGCGCGAGATTATCGGCATCATGGAGATCACCCAACTGCCCCAGATGCCGCACTACATCAAGGGGGTGATCAATCTTCGCGGAAAGGTGATCCCCGTTGTCGATCTTCGACTGAAGTTCGGCATGTCCGAGGCGGAATACACCGATGAAACCTGTGTGATCGTCGTCGACATCGGTACCCAGGTGGGCATCATCGTGGATACCGTGCAAGAGGTAGCAGACATCGCAGACAAGGACATCGAGCCGCCGCCGGCCTTGGGCGGCTCCGTCGAAACGACGTATCTGATGGGTATGGGTAAGGTCAACGGGTCCGTCAAGATCCTGCTGGACATCGACCCCATCTTGACAGGCGAGGATATGGAGAGCCTCTCGGAGGCCGCCGCGTCCTTCTGACCCGCATGCGAACCGGCGAACGCTTGCAGTCGAGAGCCTCGAAGCGCATCACCGACGACAGGATCGAGGAACCGGCTTCGACAACCGGCGTGGAGATGACGTGATGAAGATCATGCTCGTGGACGACTCACGGACGATTCGGAACATCCAGAAGAACGTTCTCAGTCGCCTGGGTCACACCGACATTCTGGAAGCGGGAGACGGCCTCGAAGCCCTGCAGCACCTCAAGACCGAAAAACCCGATCTGATCCTCATCGACTGGAATATGCCCAACATGGACGGTATCACCCTCGTCCGCGAAATCCGGGCCAACGACACCGACCTCCCGCTCATCATGTGCACCACGGAGGCCGAGAAGTCCCGTGTCCTGGAGGCCCTGAAGGCCGGCGTCAACAACTACATCGTCAAGCCGTTCAGCACCGAGACCCTGGCCGAGAAGATCCAGCAGACGATGGACAAAGTCGCCGCACCGAACCCCCAGGCCTAGACGCTGGGAAGACGCTTCACTCGGGCAAGAGTACAGGGCACAACGTGGACAACGCTGTGCCGATCCTGCGAGCGTAGCATGGACCAGATAGTCGATATCGCGGATCTGAAGGTGGTCAAGGCCAACGGGGAAGCGGCCAAGCTGATCACCTACTCCCTGGGAAGCTGTATCGGGGTGGCCATCTACGATCCGGCAGCCAGAGTCGGAGGCATGCTGCACTACATGCTGCCCGAATCCAGCGTGTCACCCGACAAGGCCAAGCAGAACCCGGCCATGTTCGCCGATACCGGACTGCCGAACTTGTTTAAAAGCGCCTACAAGCTCGGCGCCGAGAAGAAACGCCTCGTCGTCAAGATCGCCGGTGGCTCCCAATTGCTCGATGACAACGGCGCTTTCAACATCGGGAAGCGCAACTACGCGATCCTCAGAAAGATCTTCTGGAAAAACGGCGTCATGATCTCCGGCGAACACGTCGGAGGAAGCCTGAGCCGAACCCTCAAGCTCGATCTGGGAACCGGTCGCGTGACCGTCAAGAGCAAAGAAGGGGAGGTGGAGATATGAACCGCGTGGAAGACATCGTCGCCGCCGTCGACAACCTGCCCCCCCTGCCCGACACCACGATCCGACTCGTGGCCGTGCTGCGCGATCCGACCAGCAGCATCGACGATATCGTCTCGGTCATCAAGTACGACGAGGTCATCACCGGCGAGATCCTCAAGATCTGCAACTCGGCCTACCTCGGCCTCAACCGCAAGATCAACAGCCTGAACGAGGCGACCGTCTGCCTGGGCGTGGCCAAGCTGATGCAGCTCGTGATGGCCGTCCACGCCAACGCCCTGCTCGGCCGCGAGCAAAAGGGCTACGGGCTGCCACCCGACGCCCTCTGGCAACACTCCGTCGCCACGGCGCTGGGGTGCGAGCTGATCGGCCAGAAGGTCGGCCTGCACAACAACAACTTGCTCTTTACCATGGGCCTGCTGCACGACATCGGCAAGGTGGTGCTCAACGAATACGTCGCCGCCGAGTACGCCCGCATCGCCCAGTTGGTCGCCGAGGAGAACTACGCCTTCAACGAGGCCGAACGCATGGTCCTCGGCTACGACCATTGCGAGGTCGGCTCCCTGCTGGCCGAGAAATGGCAGCTCCCGACCGAGATCGTGCAGTGCATCCGATGGCACCACGATCCGGCGGACCCCGCCAAAGAGGGTGGGGCCTTCATCGACTTCGTCTACCTCGCGAACGTGTTGAGCATGATGCTTGGACTAGGGATCGGACGAGACGGCTTGAGCTACCGCGCGAGCGAGGAAACCCTCGTGCGATACCATCTGACGGAACGCGACCTGGAGGTCTTCGGTGCCCAGGTCGTTGCCGAGCTGGCTCAGGTCAAGGAAATGGCCGCTGAAACCAGGAAGTGATGTGATGGGACACGATATCCTGATCGTAGACGACTCGGCTACCATCCGAGCGATGATCAAGAAGGCGATTGGGATGATCGGCCTCGATGTCGGGGAGATCTACCAGGCCGCCAACGGCATGGAAGCCCTCGCCCAAATGGCCGATCACCAGATGGCCGCCGTCATCGCTGACATCAACATGCCGGTCATGAACGGCGTCCAGCTCGTCAGCTCGATGCGCCGCCATGGCTCGCTGAAGGAGACGCCCGTCATCATCGTCTCCACGGAGGGCAGCGATCAGCGAATCGCCGAACTCGAGGGGCAAGGCATCGCCGGATACATCCGTAAGCCGTTCCGACCCGAACAACTCCGCGAAGTGCTGGAGCCGATTCTGGGAGTCCGTGATGAACAAGACGACTACGCCAACGCTGCCGAAGATCTTTTCTAACATCCTCAGCGATATGGCATTCATCTTCACCTCCGAACTGGACGCCGACGCGCCACCGCCCGTGCTTACGCTCAAGGTGCGGATCCGCTACACCGGCCCAAACTGCGGCACCCTCGAGCTGCGATGCGGAGGACACTTCGCCGCCACCCTGGCGGCCAACCTCCTCGGCGTCGAGCCGACCGACAGCGAGGCCGACCAGGGCCGACTCGACGCCCTCAAGGAGCTGATGAACGTCGTGTGCGGCAACCTCGTCACCGAACTCTACGGCACCCAGGGACTCTATGAGCTGAGCATCCCCGAGGTCAGCCCCATGCTGCCCGACGAGCCGTGCCCGCCGATCCCCGACGCCGAGGTCTTCCGCTTCCTGGCCGAGGATCAGCCCATCGAGCTCTACTACCAAGCCGACTAGCTCGGCGCCAAGACGACGTCGACCTCGACCGCGGTCAGAACAAAGGGGGTGGCCGCGGTCGCTTCTTGCGCGCCGTCGAACGCGCCGGCCGCCTCGCGGCTCGGACAGCTCGTCACAAGAACGTGCGATAGGACCGAAACAGCCGGAGGGCGGGCGCCCCTGGGTCGGGGGCGCCCGCGGAGGCGATTTGATGCGGTCGGCTCTCGCGCGACCGCGGTAGGTACGGTCAGCCCGCCGTCAGCCCCGTCATCCACAGGGCTGCGTAACCGATCCCAGCTCCGAGACCGGCCACGCCCCCGGCGGTCAAAAACATCGCGTGCCAACGAAACCGTTTCGGCTGCGTCCCCGAGTAACCCGCGAACGGATCGCCCGGTTTCCACGACAGACGCACCGGCTCGTGTCGCGCCACGGACGCGCCGCCCGGATCGCGACCCGGCGGCGCCGGCACCGTCAAATGCTGTTTCTCCGAGAGCGCCCGGCGGATCAGGGCCTGACGCTGCTTGCGAAGCTCCTCGGGCCTCCTGCCGCGCCGACGCAGCCAACGAAGGCTCAGGCGCCTGCGCTTGCCCCGATCCGTCTTGCCGGTAGCCGACCTCGTCCTCTTGTTGCGACCATCGGTCGTCCGGGCGGGATTGCCCTCGTCCGCGTCCATCGGCCCCTCAAGCATGATCCCCTCGCAAGCCGCCCCGTGGTCCACGTCGCGCTCGCCTGGAACCCTTCCGCCAGAGCCCGCCGTCGGTGCGCCGATGCTCTCCATACCCTCGTCGTCCACGAGGATCGCCCCGGGCCAGAACACCGACGTCGACCGCATCGAGAGAAGACCCGTCTCCCGGACGACCCAGGCCCTGGATCGAGCGTCGACCATCACGGTGTCCATCGCCAGCGAGGCCGACACGCTGCCGAAGGCCTCCGCGTGGAGCCAGTCTGCTCGCAGATCCTCCAGGAGACCTTCCCCGGCCGCGCACCCCACCGAGCGTGGCGCGAACCACCCGGCCGTCGATCCGCTCGAGAGGGCCCTGTCCAGGCACACCTTCGGTCCGTAGCATGCCGGAGGCCTCTCAGCCTCAGCGTCCTGGCCGGGCACGGCCGAGAACAGCTCCTTCGCACCCTCGGTCAGACTGCTCGCGGTAGGCGACTCGCCGGCCAGCACCGCCAGCACCCGGGCCATGCCTTCACGATGTTGGGCTGGATTCGCGGCGAGGGGGCGTCCCAGCGCAGCGGATGTCGCCGCGACCGAACCGGGCAGGTCGAACAGCATGCCCTGGATGCCGCGGCCTTGGTCGACCTCATGCTGCGACGCGTCGGGGTAGGCGACCGAACACAAGTCGGTCTCACGAACGCCGAGCGGCCGGGGCGGGGCGTTGGAGACGCGCCTGATCTGGAAACCTCGGCGCCGGGGACGCACGAACTCCCCGTGTGGGGTGTTGGCTCGTCGGTACCATTGGGAGATACGGGAAGCGGATCCGAGCGGATCGCGCCTTGCTGCGCACGCCGGTCTTCGGGCGCACGGTGCGACGGTTGACTGACGCATTGCTGGCCATCCTTTGCCTGAATGACGTCATTGGGCGCGCTGCCGACCGGTTCGCCCAGCGAGGCGTAGATCCTTAACCGTCGACAGTCACGCGCGACCGGTCTTGGTGCTCGGGTCCGCATCCGCGTGGGTGCTCTCGTCCAGGACCGCCGGTCGCGCACCGCCAAGCCGGACAGCCCCCGCAGGACCCGTTCACTGCATCGTTGTAGGTCGTCCCTCGCTCGTGATGGGACAGGTGCCGCCAAGGTCACGCGGCCCGGACGCCGAAGCGCTTCGCGCAACCCGTCCGCCACAACATGTCATCGGACACATCCCAGGCCAGACTTTATCGGAACCTGACCCGGATTGCACCACAGTGTAACCACCTTGCCGACAAGCCCGCAAGACAATTCATGCCGGGTCGCAGGCCCCCGACCTTGCCCGAGTCGCGTCCCACCGCGGCCGCTTTTCCCCCGGCACGACTGTTTTGATCCGGGCCAAACGCCTATAATTGCCGAAGATGGCGCGCCAGGTCGGGCGGGCCCTCCCGATAGAGTCTCAGACCATCGAAAGGGACGACCTTAGATGACTCGCGTGGCAACCGATCCCCTGGAAAGCTCCCTCGGACACAGCCAACACCTCCGGGAATCCGTCGCGGCACAAACCGGCCGCGCCAGCGCCTTGCTCATCGCGACCCTGCTGGGTGGGGTCCTGGTGCTTACCTCGTTCGTGGCCGGCTGGCTGTGGCAGGATTACACCATGGTCGCCCCGACCGGCGGTACCCTGAACGCCTATCGAGACGGCATCGCCTTGATCGGGGCCCTCCTGCTCGGCGCCCCGCTCGTCTGGCACGCCGTCCGACACCTCTACCGCGGCGAGATGCACATGGATGAGCTCGTCGCCCTGGCGATCGTCGCCGCCATCGCCATCGGCAAGTATCAAGAGGCCGGGTTGGTCGCCTTCTTCATGATCCTCTCGACCCTGATCGAGACGCGGACGGCCCTCGGGGCACGGGCCTCCATCGAGGCCCTGGTCAAGATCACCCCGACCAGCGCCCGACGCATCAACCCCGACGGCTCCGAGACCGAGGTCGACCCGCGTGACCTCCAGATCGGCGACACCATCCGCATCCTACCGGGCGACAACATCCCCTCCGACGGCGAGGTCCTCACCGGTGAGTCGACCGTCAACCAGGCCACCATCACCGGCGAATCGCTGCCCGTCGACAAGACCAAGGGCGAAGAAGTCTTCGCCGGCACGATCAACCTCACCGGCGCCCTCGACGTCCGCGTCACCAAGGCGTGGAAGGACAACACGCTCCAAACCGTCCGTGACCTGATCGCCAACGCCGAGCAGACCAAGATCCCGCTCATGCGGCTCATCGACCAGTACGCGGCCTGGTACACGCCGACCATCCTCATGATCGCGGGCATCGTCTTCTTCTTCACCCAAGACTGGGACCGGGCGATCTCGATCCTCGTCGTGTCCTGTCCCTGCGCACTCATCCTGGCCACCCCGACGGCCATGGTGGCCGCCTTGTCCGCCGCCGCGCGGCTGGGGGTCCTGGTGAAGAACGTCGTCCACCTCGAATGGGCCCGCGGCCTGACCGCCATCGTCTTCGACAAGACGGGCACGCTGACCACCGGCGAGCTGTCGGTCACAAGCCTCAAGCCCGCCCCCGACATCGACGGGGCCGAGGTCCTCAGGCATGCGGCCTCGGTCGAGCAGAACAGCCGTCACCCCGTCGCCAAGGCCGTCGTGGCCGTGGCCAACAAGGCCCGTCTTAACCTGCCTCAGCCGGAGGCCTTCGAGGAGGTCGCCGGCAAGGGCGTCACCGGTACGGTCGACGGCCACACGATCTATGTGGGCAGGTCCGCCTGGGTCGCCGAGCAGGGCGCCGACATGTCCATCATGGACGACCCCGACTTCGCCGAACCCGAAGGCGTCAGCACGCTCTACGTCGCCCGCGATGGGCGATGCATCGGCTGGATCGGCCTGGAGGACCGAACGCGCCCCGAGGCCCGAAACGCCATCGAGAGCCTCCGCAGGTCCGGCGTCCGCGAGCTGATCATGGTCACGGGTGATCGCTGGTCCGTCGCTCGCCGCGTGGCCAGGGAAATGGGCTGCTCCGACGTCCACGCCGAGGTCCTGCCCGACCAGAAGCTCCAGCTCGTCGATGAGCTCAAGAATCGCGGTCATCGCGTGGCGGTCGTCGGTGACGGTGTCAACGACGCCCCCGCCCTCGCAGCGGGCGATCTCGGCATCGCGATGGGCGCCGCCGGGTCCGACGTGGCCATCAACTCCGCCTCGGTCGCGCTGATGAGCAACGACCTCGGGCGGCTGCCGTTCCTCGTCAGGCTCTCGCGACAGTGCACCAACGTCATCTGGCAGAACATGCTGCTGGGCATCACGTTCATCGTGGTCACGGTCACGCTGGCCAGCATGAGCCTGATCAAGCCGATGCTGGCGGCCGTGCTGCACCTGGGCATCTCGACCATCGTGGTGTTTAACAGCGCCCGGCTCATCCGCGCCGGCGAGGAGCTGACCCCGCACGTCGTTGAAGAGGCCCCGGTCCACGAGGCGCCCGAGCCGCCGGCCCCTGAGCACGTCGCGCCTGCAACCACTTGAGCAGGACTCCGACGACGCCACATTGAGCGAGCAACCCTTGCCAACGGCGCCCGTCGCGCGCCGGCCACGGCTTTCTGGTGCAATTGCCAAGATAGCCCTTGCCCGGCACCTTCGCTGTGATACAGTGACGGCATGTCGCTGCAACCGTTCGAAACCGCCGAAGCCCACGGCCCGTCGGCCGTCCGGCAGATATCGACCTTCCTCGATAACCGCTGCGGCGAGCTGCTACGACTCACCCGCGCGTTCGAGGGCACGTCGGTCCATATCCTCTCCCTGACGATCATCAGCACGATCGACTGTGCCATCGTGCGACTCCTGGTCGACAACGTGGACGACGCCGCACGGATCCTCCGCGAATCCGGGTTCCCCGTCAGCGTCGCCGAGCTCGTCGTGGTCGAGATGCCTCAGGGCAGAAAGGGCCTGTTGGCCATCTGCTCGGCCCTGTTGGCCGGCGAGGTCAATATCCACTATGCCTACCCACTGCTGAGCCGACCCAACAGCCGTCCCGCCCTCGCCCTGCTCGTGGACAACATGGACGCCGCCTCGTCCATCCTCCGCAAAAAGGACTTCGTCGTGCTCGACGAGGACGACCTCGAATAGCCGACCCTGGAGCGGACCGCCAAAAGGGACTGTCATTCTGGCAGAACAGGCCGTCTTGACCGTCCTGAGGACGACCGCGACATCGCCTAACCTTTTCCCAATGCGTCGCTTAAGGATTCGGTCCGCTGGCATGAACCTTGCAGACCCTGTACCGTAGAACCGATGCGGGCTGCGTGGCCGCCCGCCGCAACGAACGAAGACGCAATCAGAGGTGAACGAGCCATGTCCCGATTCGCCAACAACATGAAGACCGTCGTCCTGCTCGGTGCCATCATGGGCCTGGCCCTGTTCATCGGGCAGTTCTGGGGCACCTCGGGCCTGATCATCGCGTTCGTGCTCGGCGGAGCGATGAACGTGATCGCCTACTTCTACAGCGACAAGATCGCCCTGGCCACCATGCGGGCTCAGGAGGTCTCCGAGCAGGATGCCCCCGAACTCGTCCGCATGGTCCGAGAGCTGGCCGACAACGCCGGTCTGCCCATGCCGAGGGTCTATGTCTGTCCCGAGCAGGCCCCCAACGCGTTTGCCACCGGTCGCAACCCGGCTAATTCGGCCGTCGCCGTGACCGAGGGCCTGCTGAGGGCCATGGACCAGCGACAGGTCCGCGCCGTGCTCGCCCACGAAATGGCCCACATCCGGCATCGCGACGTGCTGATCAGCACCGTGGCTGCCACCGTCGCCGGTGCCATCACGATGCTCGCCCGCTTTGCCTGGTTCATCCCCATGGGAGCGAGCGACGACGAGGGCGGCAACCCCCTGGCCGGCCTGCTGATGCTGATCTTGGCCCCGATCGCGGCCATCATGATCCAGATGGCGATCTCACGTTCGCGTGAGTACGCGGCCGACGACTTCGGCGGCGAGCTGTGCGGCAATCCCGAGGACCTCGCCGGCGCGCTCCAGCGGCTGAGCAGCTACAACGAGAAGGTCCCCATGCACGCCAGCCCGTCGCACGCGAATATGTTCATCGTCCAGCCGCTGATCCCCGGCGGGATGGTGGGCCTGTTCAGCAGCCACCCCCCCATCCAGAAGCGGATCGAGCGGCTCATGGAGAAGAGCCGGCGGTACTAGTCGTCCAACGCAGTTGAATCTCTCGGTTTCCCAACTTCGGAGCGGCCGTCGGAGACGCGACTGTGAAGGAGCGTTGTTGTTCAAACGCTCCAACAACACAGCTCCCTGACGGTCGCTGCTCTGATAAGCGTCTCGCCCTCCTGATCGGAACCCACAGAAACAAGTGTGGTCGGGTACTAGTCGTCCAACGCAGTTGAATCTCTCGGTTTCCCAGCTACGGCGCAACGCCTGAGACGCGACCGTCAAAGAGCGTTGCTGTTCGACCTTGCCTTGGCGAGCACGGTTCCCATGCCGTAATGTGTCAACAGCAAAGGTGCCTCTCCCTCGCGTCTCCTGAGGGCCTGCCGGACCTCTCCACGCCGCCGGCTCCCATGGCACGGCGACCCACGCCATTCACGTCTTCAGCGCGAGGCCTCCTTTCGACGTTTCGCCCCGCCGGGCCTCGACTTGTCCCGCCAACCCCCGTCCGCTACGCTAGCCCAGACGCACGCGCAGCGGGCCGATGGCACATCGCTCACGCAAGGAGAACCGGGCATGTCGGACCAGACCTCGGGTATGAACCGTCGCGATTTCCTGCACACCGCCGCCGGGGCCGCCATCGGCGCCTCCGCCCTCGGGGCGAACGCCGCCGCCGACAAGGACGAGGCCAAGAAGCTTATCCGGCGCAACGAGAAGCCCGGCATGACTTACCGCCGCCTCGGTCGCACGAACTTCGCCTGCAGCCGACTGGCCGCCGGCTGGCGCGGCAACAACCGACTCAAACGCATGCTCCTCGAGGCCGGCGTCAACTACGTCGACACCTCCCGGGCCTACGTGGGCGGCAAGAACGAGGCCGAGCTCGGTGAGTTGATGGCCACGTACCGCGACAAGGTCTTCCTTTCCAGCAAGGCCAGCGGGCTCGCCGGCTATCCGCGCCTCACCTTCAAGGAGGGCGAGGGCAAGAAGGCCGCTAGGATCTACACGCAGTTGCTCGAGGAGTCGCTCAAGACGCTCAAGGTCGACCACGTGGACTGCTACTACCTGCACGGCGTGGCCGAGCCGTTCGTGCTCGAGACCGAGGAGATCTACGCCGCCTTCGAGAAGGCCCGCAAGGCCGGCAAGGTCCGCCACTACGGCTTCACGACGCACTCCAACGTGGGCGAGGTCATGAAGAAGGCCGTCGAGGTCGAAACCAAGGGCGACATCAAGTACGACCTCATCATGGTCGCGTGCAACCCCAACAGCTATCCCGGCCTGACCGACACGCTGGCCCAGCTCCAGCAACACGACATCGGCCTGATCGCCATGAAGGCCACCGGCCAGGTCCGACGCGTCAAGGAGCCGCGGCTCGACGCCATGATGAAGATGGCCGACGACCTGGAGCTCAACGACCGCGAGCGGAGCTACGCCTACATGATGCACTTCACGAACTTCGACGTGCTCATCAGCGAGATGCAGTCCGTCGGCCACGTCGAGGGCAACCTCAAGCTGCCCGGCATGAAGCTGAGCAAGGCCGAGGCCCGGCGCCTCCGCGACCGCGTCCTGGCCGAAGGGAAGGACGCCTGCCACCACTGCGGAAGCTGCACGGCCGCCTGCCCCGAGCGGATCGAGGTGCACGACATCCTTCGCTATCACAGCTACTACCACAACTACGGTCACAGCAAGGACGCCTGCGGGCACGTTGCGGCTATGGGCTGCGACATCGGCCGGGCCTGCACGGATTGTGGGAAATGCTCCGAGGCCTGCCCGGCGGGGATCGACCTGCCCGCGGTGATTCGCGACATGGCCCGACACGTCTGATAACTCCCAGCGATAGCTAAACGTCCGATAGCATCCGGTCGATAGCACCCATAGCGAGCCCGCGTGCCCGACCGACCGACCTGCGCAGGCCGCGCGCAGGCTGGGAGTGGTCGACGTGGCACAGCCGCCCTCGGCTGTGCAAACCCAATCGGGGCGACTGGACCACATCGCGCGGGTGCCACTGGCGGCTGGCCCGCCAGTGCCTGAGGTGAAAGTCGAGGACGGAACCTCGTCGTGAAGATCCACCTGGTCTATCTGGTCATGAACTCGCCGCAGGACACGGCCTACAGCTACGGGCTGGGCTATGTGGCCGCCGCGCTCCGCCAGGCGGGACAGACCGTCACGATGTCCGCCGTCCGCGACGGGGCCGACGTCGACGCCCTGCTCGACCGCCTCGGCGCCGACCGGCCGGGTATCCTCGGCCTCTCGGCCACGACCAGCCAGTTCGGTTACGCCCGCTCGCTGGCGTCACGCCTCAAGGAGACGTGCGAGGCCTTCGTCGTCTGTGGCGGGGCGCATCCGACGCTCATGCCCGAGTGCCTCGTCGACGCCCCCGCCCTCGACGCCATCGTCCGCGGCGAGGGCGAGCAGCCCATGGTCGAGTTGGCCGACGCCCTCGAGGCCGGCCGAGACAGCAGCGCGATTCATAACCTCTGGCTCCGGCAGGGCGATCGCATCATCGAGAACCCGATGCGGCCGTTCCTCCCCGACCTCGACGCCCTGCCCATGCCCGACAAGACAAGCCTCGACTACCAGGCCGTCATCGACGCCGCCGGCGGGGTCAACCGCTTCATCTTCAGCCGCGGCTGCACCTACGGGTGCACCTATTGCAGCAATCGCGCCCTCAGCCGGCTCGCCGACGGGCGCTACTTCCGCCAGCAGAGCGTCGACCGCGCCCTGGCCGAGATCCGGCACGACCTCGATCGATTCCGCTTCGAGCGCATCGTCTTCGACGACGACGCCATCACGCTCCGCCCGGACTGGTTCCACGCCTTCTTCGAGCGCTACCGCGAGGCGATCGGCCTGCCCTTCACGTGCAACGTTCGCGTCGGCACGGTCGATCGCGAGATGCTCACGCTCCTCCGCGAGGCCGGCTGCACGACCGTCGTCATGGGCATCGAGCACGGCAACGAGCAGTTCCGCACGCAGGTCCTCAAGCGCCGCATGAGCAACCGCGACATCATCGAGACGTTCGACACCTGTCACGCCCTCGGCATGCGGACGTTCGGCCAGGTGATCGTCGGCTTCCCGAACGAGACCAAGCGGCTCTTCCTCGACACGGTGCGGCTGTGTCGCCGCGTCGGCGTCCGCAACCCGGTCTCGATCTTCCAGCCGTATCCGGCCACCGAGCTGGGCGAGATCTGCGAGGTCAACGGCTGGCTGCCGGGCCGCTCGGCCTTCCGCGAACGCCGCGAGGCCGTTATCGACTTCCCCGAATTCGGCCGTCGCGAGATCCAGCAGTGCGCCGACGCGTTCCCGATCCTGACCCAGGCCCGGTGGCTGCCGCTGTGGCTACCCATCGGCTGGTCGGTGGCGTTGTGGCGGCGTATGGACTTGATGCACTACCTGGTGCGGCGCACGGTCAAACACGTTGCCGCGGGCCTGCGGCGAACGCTCGCCGGCGCGGCTCAGCTCCTGACGCCCTTCAGGTCGATCTCTTCGCAGCGGTGACACGCGGCCAGGTGTCCGTCGCCCAGATCGCGCAGCTCGGGCACGACCTCCCGGCAGCGATCGTCGCCGTAACCACACCTTGGATGGAACGCGCAGCCACTCGGTAGGTTCGACGGGTCGGCCACCTCGCCGGGCAGGACGATCCGCTCGCCCTTGAGCGACGGATCGGGCTTGGGCAGGGCGCTCATCAGCGCCTCGGTGTACGGATGTCGCGGCCGGGCGAACAGCTCGTCGGTCCGCGACAGCTCGACGATCCGCCCCGTGTACATGACGGCCACACGGTTGCTGATGTTCTCCACCACCGACAGATCATGCGCGATGAACAGGTACGTCAGGCCGTACTGACTCTGGAGGTCCTTCAGCAGGTTGACGATCTGGGCCTGCACCGACACGTCGAGCGCCGAGACCGGCTCGTCGCAGATGATGAGCTGCGGGTTGAGCGCCAGGGCCCGGGCGATGCCGATCCGCTGCCGCTGGCCGCCGCTGAACGCGTGCGGGTAGCGGTTGAGAAACTCGCGCTTCAGCCCGACGGACTCGATCAACTCGCAGACGCGAGCCTCGGTCTCCTCGGCCGTTCGGCTCTCGAGCGCCCGCATCGGCTCGGCCACCAGGTCGCGGATGGTCATCCGCGGGTTCAGCGAGGCGTACGGGTCCTGGAAGATGAGCTGCATGTGCCGACGGAAGAGCCGCAGCTCCTCGCCGCGCAGCTTGGCCAGGTCGACCCGCTTGCCGTTCTGGTGAAAGATGATCTCGCCATCGGTGCGATCGAGCACGCGGAGGATAAGCCTACCCGTCGTGGTCTTGCCGCAGCCACTCTCTCCGACGAGCCCGAGCGTCTCGCCCCGACCGATCTCGAAGCTGATGTCGTCGACCGCCTTGACGTGTCCGACGACCCGCTTGAGCAGACCCGCCGTGATGGGGAAGTACTTCTTGAGCTGCCGGACTTGGAGCAGGGGTTCGGTCGTTCCCTGGCCGTCTGCCTCGGCCTGACGCCCTGCCTGCTCGGGACCGGATGGATCGGGGCACGTTGTCACGAGGTGCATTATGGCACGTGGCGTGGTGCGGCTCCAGACGTGGCGAGATGGCTACGGAAATGGGGGGCGCCTCCGGGAAGGCGAGACTCCCGCCAAGCCGCACGTTCGAGGCGTGGCCGCAGCCCATGCGTAGCCTTGGCCAAGCCGGGTTCTCAGTGCGGTCACGTGCTCTGCAAGGGCAAGCAGCAGGGTGGGTGGAAACGACCCACCCTACGAAGTCGACGATTCTGCTTCGAGCTGCGATGGATCAAACGACGTCCCGCACTCCGGGCAGCGCGGCGCCGTCAACCTCTCGAGCGAGTAGCCGCACGTCTGACATCGGCCTTCAGGCGGAGGCACCGTACCGCGCGGCCAGATGAACAGCGAGGCCACGATGACGATCAAGGCACCGGCCATCAGGCCTCGGCCCCAGGTGAGAGCGATGTGCGAGTACTGCGGCCAGTAGACGGCGTAGTACCCCCCTCCGATAGAGACGATCCCGAAGCCGATACCCAGAAGCGACCAGCACGCGATCCGCAACACGTCGGCCGGAACCATCCTGCGTTGCGAGAGTCCTGCGGACGAGCAACTGACAACGAATAGTGCCAGGCCAGGAAAGGGAGCGAATGACAGCGCCATGCCGACAGGGTGGTCGGAACTTCCGTATCCGCAGACGTACGCGAAGAACGTCACAAAGAACGCCGACCCAAACAGCAAGGTCAACACAAGGAGCTGCCGTTTCCCGAACTGCTTGGCCAAGTGGTGTGACCTCCCGCAACGAAGCTGAAGGTGCGTCAAGCCTCCTTCCCCACGGCTGCGCAGGCCCTGGACGCAACCTGCGTGTCTTGGACTCATACCTACATGGTAGGAGCCGTCTCTGACGGCGACTGAGGCCTGAAAGGCCTCCATACAATAGCCGGGGGTGGAGTTCGCCGAAGGCGGACGAAACCCCCGGAACGCCCTATCATGTACCTCAAGCCCTGAAGGGGCGGAATACTCTTCCCTCGCGTGCCGAGTCTGTCGCCCTTTCAGGGCTCAGACGAATGGGGGACGCCATTTCCCGGGGGCTGCGCTTGGCCCTCGGCTACGCCGGGGCAAGCTAGCCCCCGGCTATTCTAGGCTGCCCCTTCGGGGCAAACGACCGCACTGAGGACAGTGCGGCTCGGTCTGAACCGGCTCGGCAGGAGCCCGTGCCCCCGTAGCTTCAGCGAAGGAGGGTCGCCACCCAAACTGGCGGACGAGCCGCCAGTAGCACCCGGCAATCACATCTCGACCAGGTGATACACCTTGCCGTGCTGCTTGAGCCACGCAACATCGCCCTCGGCCGCGTGGCGTGCGACCTCATCGAGCAGACGGGCGGCCTCCGGGTCAATGATAGGTTCGTCGGGGGCCTCAGGAGAGAACGTGACGTCGATCGGGACCTCGACGAGGTACTCGCCCCGGCAGACGGTGATGATGCGTTTGGCTTCTGAGGGTGTACCCATCACTCTGCCCGAGCCTACTCATGTTACCGAAGGTGCGTCAAACCTCCTTCGCCACGGCTGCGCAGACCCTACCCGCACCCTACCAACTGCACTGCCCGTCGCACGCGACGGGGCTAAACGAGCGGTCACCCGCCCGCCTCCCTTTCCTCCGAATGCAGGAAGCACGCCACCTTATGGCCGGGCGTGGTCTCGACCAGCGCCGGGGGCGTACCTCCGTCGCACGTCCCGGCAATGCGATGCTTACACCGCGGATGAAACGGACAGCCCGGCAGCTTCGCGAACGGGTCGGGCACCGAACCCGGGATCGACTCCAGCCGGGCCACATTGCCCTTGCCGATCCGCGGGACCGACGCCAGCAGCCCCTGCGTGTACGGGTGCCTGGCGTCGTGGAAGATCGCCCCCGTCGGGCCCTGCTCGACGATCCGCCCCAGATACATCACGGCCACCTCGTCGGCCGTCTCGGCGATCACGCCCAGATCGTGCGTGATCATCATCACCGCCATGCCCAACTCGCCTTGAAGCCGCTCGATCAAGCTCAGGATCTGCGCCTGGATCGTCACGTCGAGCGCCGTCGTCGGCTCGTCGGCGATCAGCAGCCGCGGCCGGCACGACAACGCCATCGCGATCATGCACCGCTGACGCAGCCCGCCCGACAGCTCGTGCGGATACTGATCGACCCGCCGCTCGGCCATCGGCACGCCCACCAGACGCAGCGACTCGATCGCCACGTCGCGGGCCTCGCGCTTCGTGACGCCCTGGTGCAGCCGGACGGCCTCGGCAATTTGGTTGCCCACCGTGTGTACGGGCGACAGGGCCGTCATCGGCTCCTGGAAGATCATCGAGATGTCCCGGCCGCGGATCGATCGGATCCGCTGACCGCTGGGTGGCAGGGCCGTCAGGTCGATCGGCTTGGCGTCGCCGTTGCGGGGCGCCAGGACCACGCGGCCCGCGGTGATCTTGCCCCGCGGCGGGAGGATCTGCATCGCCGCCCGCGCGGTGATGCTCTTGCCGCAGCCGCTCTCGCCCACCACGCCGAGCGTGCTGTGGGCGCGGACCGCGACGTCCACGCCGTTGACGGCATCGACCACGCCCTCCTTCAGGAAGAAGCGGACGTGCAGGTTCTCGATATCGAGTAGGGCGTCCAACGGCGGCTCCGCTGGTGCGCGCGGCCCGGGGAATCCAGGCCCTGCCCGCACCATCAGCATACCGCGCGGCGGCCAAAAGAGGACGGGCCGGCGAACCCCGCCCGGCGGCGGCCGCGCTAAACGGCACGCCCCCGGTCGCACAAGCTACTCCTCGACCACCCCATCCCGCACACACCGCACGAGGTTATGGATGCGAATCACGTCGCCCTGCGGACCGTGCCCGTAAGGCCAAGCACTGGGGTCGCCGCTCTTCGGATCGCTCCGCTGGGCCCCGGCCCCGTGCACGTCCATCAGCGTCGGTGTACCGCCGAAGGGCGGCCGCATCCACCCGAGGGCCTCGCCGAAGGCGACGTAGACCGCGTACCCGCCGGGCGTCGCCGTCCAGTTCGCGTGCGTCGTGCTCGTCCAATAGAAGCCGTAATTCGTCTCGCCGCCCTCATCCACAATCGGCGAGCAGTTGAAGAGCGGGTCGATCGCGGCCGAGCCCGTCGTCGAGGGCGAACGCGTGTAGTCGACGATGCTCTGAAGCTCCTTGACATTTGGCAGCCGCCAATCATCGTACCCGGCCAGCTCCAGGCCCTCGGCATAGGCCAGCGCCTGCACCCACGTCATCGGCTCCCCGCTGTCGGCCTGTGGCCACATCAGCCCCGTCGCCTCATCCGTGATCGTGCCGTCGCCGTTCTCGACGAAGCTGTTGGTGCCGTAACCGGCATTGCCCCGGACGTAGCGGACGAACTGGGTCATCGCCGAACCACCCGGCCCGATGTCCCGCGGATAGCACTTGATCCGCCCGTCGGCGAAGTTCACGCCGAACACGCCCGCCTGCCCCTCGAAGATCGTGCCGACGTACTCGTTGCTCGACCAGTATTGCGCGTCGATGATCCGCTCGCCGGCGCTGGTGTCGCCGTACGCGAAGTCGAAGGTGGCGGTGTCGATGAACGGCACCAGGCCCGAGGTGTCCGTGCCCTCATAGCCGCTGGGGTCCACGCCGCCGAAGTCGATCAGCGAGTAGAGCTCCTTGATCGACGGCAGCCGCCAGTCGTCGTAACCGGCCAGCGTGAGCGCCCCGGCCCCGGCCACCGCCTCGGCATACGTAACCTTCTCGCCCGGGGTTTGCTGCCACATCAGCCCCGTGTTCAGGTCGGTCACCGTGCCGTCGCCGTTGTCCTGGTACGCCGGCTGAGCGCCCACGACCTGTGCGTCCTGACCGGCATAGGCCTGGCCCGCATCCGGGCAGGCGATCTCGACGACATCGTCGTAACAGGTCGCCTGGCCGGTATCGACCACGACGTAGTCGCCCATGCCCGGGACGTCCGGCGGGACCGGCACGCAGGTCAGCTCCATGCCCGCACACGTCATCAGCAGTCCGGTCAGCAGCAACCTCGATATCGTTTGCGCGTGGACCATTGCCCCACTCCTATCCAGATCTCTGTCTTGCCGCCCCTGGGATCCCGCCGACCGGGAAGAGACGAGGTCTCGCTTCAGCCAAGACATGGCGGCTAGGAGGGGTAACGCGAATCGGTGACGGGCTTCTACAGGGAGATGGCCGACGGGTCTCGAGCGGCGTGCGCGCCCGAGGCGTTCGAGCTGGTAACGCGACCTACGACGACGTCTGTTCGCCGTCGGGTGTCAGGGCCGGTGGCGCCGCAGCGACCCGGCGGGCGATCCTCGCGGGCCCTTGCTTGCGCTGCATATCCCATCCGACGGTGCCGTGATCCGAACCGCCGAGATGGCCGCCCGCCTCCGTGCCGTCGGTAGCCCCGTCGTCGACCGGGTCGTCGCCGCGCGGTCCGTCGAGGAGATCCGGGTAGAGCTCGGCCAGGTGACGACCGTACGGACAGGCTCGGCAGTAGGCGGCAAAGACCTCGCCGAACTCCCGCGCGTTCTCGGGCGAGAAGTACTCCCGATGGATGCCCACCCGCCCGGTCCATCCGAGCGGATACACCCGTCGGTCGTGCCCCTGGCGGTCCGGACCGTTCACGCGGTCCGTTACGGGCGTGGCATAGCTGTACACGGCCGCAAGCTGATCCTCATTCAGGCCGAGCTGATAGAGATCGTTGAGCCTGCCGAGCGTGTCGATAGGGTGGTGAATCAGCCCCTCGTAGGTCGCGACGATGCTCCGCTCCGGGTCGCGCAGGTGCAGCCAACCGGCCGAGTAGTGCAAGGCCTCGTAGAGCAGGCCGTTGTCCATGAACGCGCTCAGCCGCTCGTGGACCTCCTCGGGCGCCAGCGGCTCGGTGATCGTGCCACGGCTCACACGTTGGCTCAGCTTGCTGCAGAAGTTGGCGACGAGCTGGTCGCGCGGGTCGCGCACGTTGATCACGTAGCGCGACGCCGCATACAGGCCCAGTACCTTCATGTTCTTCTCGATGGGATTAACGTGCCCCTTGTAGATGCCTCCGGGGAACTGCTCGAAGAGCGGGTCGGCCCCGATCTCGGGCCTCAGGTCCCAGTCGAAGCCCTTCCACCACTGCGGATAGCCGCGGTAGGCAAAGGGGTTCCCGCCCAGCGCCTCACCCTTGCTCAATCGGATCATGGCGCCCAGGCACACGCCCAGCAGCGACGAACCGCTCTTGGGAATCGCGATGATGAACTTCGGCGCGGTCGCAAGGTCGTACCCCCCGCTCTGAAACCGGCTGAGCAAGTTGATCTCGCCGATCGCCGCGTTCAGGTGGTACTGGATCCCCTTGTGGATCGTCTCGAACTCCGCACGGCTCGGGTCGAGCCCGATCATCCGCGGGTCGTAGTGCTGCGCGTCAAATCGGAGCTGATCGACGATCAGCGGAACCAGGCCGCCCTTCACGGCCGGTTGCACGCCCGGCATGCTGAACCACTGATACAGCAGCCGAACCGCCTCCGGGCTGCGGTTGGACGCCGCGATGAGCTGCTGCAGCGGCTGGGCATAACGGAGATCGTTGGGGTTCTGGCCAAGGCCTTGCTCGAGTCGGACAAGGGCCTCCTCGAGCGTAAGGGACTCCTGCGGTTGGGATTGCGCTACATCGACGTGCGTCGTCATGGTCGCCTGGCCTCGCGGAAGAAGACGAAGAGAAACCCACCCGTGGCACTCCCTATGGGTTATCGGTCATTGCCGGGAGTGCCTCGAGCGGAAACCGGAGCCCGCGCCTGAGGAAAAGAAAGGTTTGCTGGAAAGGCGTGGAATCGCGGCTCGACGATGGCCACGCCGACGAAGAACCCCTACCCATTCACCACAGCACTGACCACAGAATCGGGTGGGTGGCCCGCCGCGTCATTCACCCTGAGTTTCATTGAAGGGCCGGTGAAGGACGCGGATTCCGCGTGCTCCTCGGAGCCGGCTTACCGTCTTCATGTCATCGCGCTCGCTGTTGGAAGTGCCACGGATTCCTGGTGCGTCGAAGCGCCTCCCGGGTTACTCCGATCCCGGCGGGCCAATGACGATGTTGTGGTCGTCGTCTTCGAAGACCTTCACGGGCTCCTTGCCGTCGAAGACGACCTGCACGGTCCGCGAGTGCGTGGCCGTGCCGCCGTCGATCTCTCGCTCGAATGTCAGCTTGAACTCCCATACGTCACGATCGGCCTCGTTGCGGAGCAGGGTCGGCTCGATCAGACAGCTCCGGCCCGGCCCTACGTTGGTCTTCAGGGACGCCCTCTCCGTCTTCCATTGACGGAATCGACCCGAGACGCCCTCGCCGCCGATCGGTTTCGAGCCGGCCTTTGAACGATAGACGAGCCCGGCCGTCGAGATCCCGCCGCTCGTCGTGACGACACGGATCTCACCTGGGTGAAGCGGTTCAAGTACCTGCATGGTCGCAGGCCGGGTCGCTTGCGCAGTCGTAGGCGGGCCACCGGCCCCGTCCTCGCGGCAACCCCACACCAGCCCTGCTGCCAGCGTCATACACGTCAGCGGCAATCGATTCATGGATTCCTCCCCCTCGGTAGACATCTTCGTTAGCCGATTATTTCACTGCCGCGTGAACGACAAATGGCGACCGCCTCCTCAGAGCCAACGCATGCGCCAGGCGCATCCCAACGCCCACGCCATCCTCCTGCCCAACCCCTCATCCCTACCTCGCCGAAACCCCTTGCCCCAGGCATGTCGCAGTCCGGAGCCGGCGCGCGGCCCAGGCCCTGAGTCCTAAAACCTAGTGACTGTACGGATCCGCCGCGTCCCGCAAACCGTCGCCCATGAAGTTGAACATCAGCACGGCCACGATCACGAACACCGCCGGAAACATCAGCCACGGATACAACGCCACGGCCCGGATGTTCTGAGCATCCTGCAGCAAGACGCCCCAACTGATCGTCGGCGGCCGCAAGCCCAGCCGCAGGAAGCTCAGCGACGTCTCGGCCAGGATCATGCCCGGAATCGCCAGCGTCACCGTCACGATCAGGTGGCTCAGGAAGCCCGGCACGAGGTGGCGCATCAGGATCTGGAACTCCTTCACGCCGCAGACCTTGGCCGCCATCGCGTAGTCCTCCTCCCGCAGGGAGAGGATCTTGCCGCGGACCACCCGCGCCAGCCCCGTCCACCCGATCAGCGCCAAGATGATCGTCATGCAGAAGTACACGCGCAGCGGCGACCATACCGCCGGCATCGCCGCCGAGAGCGCCAGCCACAACGGGATCGTCGGGAACGATCGCAGGATCTCGATGAACCGCTGGATCAGCGTATCCAGCAGGCCGCCGTAGTAGCCGCTCAGCCCGCCGATGATCACGCCGAGCACCAGGCTGATCGTCACGCCCACCAGCCCGATCGACAGCGAGATGCGGCTGCCGTAGATGATGCGGCTGAACAGGTCGCGTCCCAGTCGGTCGGCCCCGAGTAGGTAGAGCTGCTCGACCCGCTGCCGCGCCTCCGCGTCGGCCTTGGAGCTTGCTGCCGGCGACCACTGTACGCCAGAGCCAGCAGGACCGGCACGCCGGCCCCAAGCAACAGAACGCCGAGCAGGGGGCTCCACATGAAGGCGGCGCTAGCGGCTAGAAGGTAGATGACCCCCGTCGTGGCAAGTAGCACCAAGGCTCGACGAGTCGTTCGGGGGGCGTCGACAGGACCGGGAGGCCCATCGGCGTGTCCGCTCGCGTCATGAAGAGTCCGCCCCATGCGCTGCCCTGCCTCCCTGATACGAACGCAGAGTACCCGGCGGCAAGCAGATGATGCAGCGAACTGCCTGCTGCGGTCTGTTCGGCCTTTCCCCTTCGCATACGGCCGCCTACTCTCCAGACTATCTCTAGAAAGTATACAACACGCGTTTCGAGGCTCCAGATTCTCCCAGTCGAAACACGAGCCGGGCGCCCGAACGAGAACCCTCATAGTGCCCCCAGCTTCAGGGGCCGGTGGTCGCGCTCTCTGCGTCTGGCGTCGCCACCGGCTTAGCTGGCGGCAAGCTGGCCCAGGAAGGCGGTCAGCTTCCGCTTCTCTCGCCAAGTCCTTCGGAGCCAGCGGCCAAGGAGCAAGCTTGGCAGGAGAGCGAACGCGGACAGCGTCGTAACCGCCAGGAAGATCTCCTTGGTCCCGTAGCCAGCAATGCGACCGGTCGCCACGTCCCATCCGATCACGAATGCCGCGAAACCCAGCAACAGAACGATCAACACCAGGTGGGTCGCTGCTCCGTGGCAATGCAGCGTCACATCATGGACTGAGCCATCATCTTTCGGTCGAAACACCAGCGTGACGGCCACGCGCTCGATCCACATGGCGTTTCCTTGCTCGTCCCTTGGGCCCCAATTCGTCGCATACCGAAAAACCTGCCTCGACGATGGGGCCACGGTCACAATCAGAGAGGTCACGCGCCGGCCTTCGCCCGACCCCACGCACTCACAGTGCAGCCCGCGGCGCTTGGCCAACGCGGCCAGCTCGTCCGACGGCAATCCGGTCACCACGGCCCGCTTGAGAATCATGGCAAGCTCGACACCGAAACCCCGCTTCTAATGACTGTACGGATCCGCCGCGTCACGCAAACCGTCGCCCATGAAGTTGAACATCAGCACGGCCACGATCACGAACACCGCCGGAAACATCAGCCACGGATACAACGCCACGGCCCGGATGTTCTGAGCATCCTGCAGCAAGACGCCCCAACTGATCGTCGGCGGCCGCAAGCCCAGCCGCAGGAAGCTCAGCGACGTCTCGGCCAGGATCATGCCCGGAATCGCCAGCGTCACCGTCACGATCAGGTGGCTCAGGAAGCCCGGCACGAGGTGGCGCATCAGGATCTGGAACTCCTTCACGCCGCAGACCTTGGCCGCCATCGCGTAGTCCTCCTCCCGCAGGGAGAGGATCTTGCCGCGGACCACCCGCGCCAGCCCCGTCCACCCGATCAGCGCCAAGATGATCGTCATGCAGAAGTACACGCGCAGCGGCGACCATACCGCCGGCATCGCCGCCGAGAGCGCCAGCCACAACGGGATCGTCGGGAACGATCGCAGGATCTCGATGAACCGCTGGATCAGCGTATCCAGCAGGCCGCCGTAGTAGCCGCTCAGCCCGCCGATGATCACGCCGAGCACCAGGCTGATCGTCACGCCCACCAGCCCGATCGACAGCGAGATGCGGCTGCCGTAGATGATGCGGCTGAACAGGTCGCGTCCCAGTCGGTCGGCCCCGAGTAGGTAGAGCCGCTCGACCCGCTGCTGCGCTTCGGCGTCCCTTTTCGCGTCGCCCGTCGGCGTGATCTCGGGCCGACCCAGCCCGACCAGGTGCCGCTCCATGGGGATCAAGCCCCACAGCTTGTACGGATCGCCCTTGGCGAAGAAGCGAATCGGCAGCCGCGTGCTCGTATCGATCGTGTACTCGCGGGCAAGTGTCTCGGAATTGATGTGCTGGTCCTGCGCGTAGACGAACGGCCAGCGGAACCCGTCGTCATAGAGGTGCACCCACTGCGGGGGACCATAGCTGCGATACCGGTTGCGCTTGTGCGGATCGTTGGGCGCGATCACCTCGCAGAAGATCGCCGCCAGATAGAACAGCACCACCACCCATGACGAAACATAGGCCAGCTTGTGGTCCTTGAACTTCCACCACATCAGCCTCCACTGCGAGGCCGAGAAATAGCGCTCGTCCGTGGTCGAGACGCCGGCCGCGTCGACCGCGTCGGTCACCAACGGCTCCTTGCCCGACGAGGTCGGACGGCTCGGCGGCAGCGATGTCCCATCGGGAAGAGGCGTCATGACGCTTGCCGCTCGAAACGAATCCGAGGATCCACCCACGCCAGCAGGATGTCCGAAACCAGCGTGCCGATCACCGTCAGGAAGCTCAGCATCATCACAAAGCTTCCGGCCAGGTACATGTCCTGCTCCATCAACGCCTGGATCATCAGCGGCCCCGTCGTCGGCAGGCTCAGCACCATGGCCACGATCACCGAGCCGCTCACGAGTTGCGGCAGCATCCACCCCAGCGTGCTGATCACCGGGTTGATCGCCACGCGCACCGGATACTTGATCAGCAGGTGCCACTCGCTCAGCCCCTTGGCACGAGCCGTCACGACGTACGGCATCTCGAGCTGGTCCAGCAGGTTGGCCCGCACCACGCGGATCAGACCCGCCGTGCCCCCGACGGCCAACACCGCCACCGGCACCCAGATGTGCGCCAGCAGGTCGAGCATCTTGGCCACCGACCACGGCTCGCCGACGAACGCATCCGAGAACAGCCCCCCCACGCCCGTGCCGAACCACTTGTAGCTGAAATACATCAGCACCAGCGCCAGCATGAACTGCGGCGTGGCCATGCCGATGAAGCCGAAGAACGTAAAGACATAGTCGAAGAGCTTGTACTGATGCGTGGCCGAGTAGATCCCGATCGGCACCGCGATGATCCACGTGAAGACCAGCGTGATCAGTGAGATCGCGATCGTCAGGCCCAGGCGTTCCCAGATCAGCTCGCCCACCGGCCTGTTCAGCGAGAACGACATGCCGAAGTCGCCCCTCACCACGCCGCCCATCCACTTGAGGTACTGGACGTGGAACGGCTCATCCAGACCGTAGCGCGCCCGAAGCGACGCGACGACGTCCTGGTTCACCTCCTCGCCGGTCGCTTGGAGATTGGCCACCAGCGTGGTCAAAAAGTCACCCGGCGGAAGCTGGATGATGGCGAACGAGATGACGGAGATGATGAACAACGTCGGGATCATGATCAGCAGCCTTCGGACGATGAACGCCAACATGTCCCGCGTCACTCCTGCTCGATGTAGAACTGCTCGATGTTCATGTAGCCCGGCGTCATCAGACGGTAGCTCTGGATGATTCGATCGGGCACGTTGCGGAAGCGATTGCTGATGATCGTCAGCGTCTGCCGCCGCACGATCCCGATCGTGTAGCACTGCTCCGACCACTGCCGGAGGATCTTCCGGCCCAGCTCGAGCCGCCGCTGCTCGGCCGGAGCCGAGAGCATATCGAGATACCAATCGATCAGCCGCTGGTACTCCGGTGGAGGCTTGACGCCGCCCGTGCCGCCGGTGCTGTGGTACTTGCCGTAGAGCGGCGCGAAGAAGCTCCGCTCCGACCACGGCACGTACCACACCGGGTTGATGGCCCAGTGCATGCCGGCCGTCGAGTACGCAAAGAAGTTCGTGTTGCCGTTCATCACCTGCAGCTCGCTATAGCCTCGGGCGTCAAGCTTGACCACGAAGTGGAGGCCCACCTCGCGCCAGTAATCGACCACGAGCTGCCACATGTCCGTGCTCACGCCGGTCTCGGCCGGGTAGCAGTTGACGATCTGACGGAAGGGTCGGCCGTCCGGCTGGTAGCGCATCCCGCCGCGACCCCGACGCAAGCCCACCTCGTCGAGGAGGCGCCCCGCACCCTCCGGGTCGTACTCGAGGTACCGCTCGAACTCCGGCAGGTAGTGCGGGTCGTACTCCGAGGCCACAGCCCGCGACGGCTTGGCCATCCCCGAGTAAATCAGATCGATCAGCTCATCACGGTCAATGGCCAGCGACAACGCGATGCGGAACCGGCGATCGGCCAGGATCGGTCGCAAGTCCTCGTCATGGCTGTGCGGGTTCACGTAGACGCAGACGCCGCCAGGCATGAGGTCCCGGCGAACCTGGTAGTCGTTCTCCTGGCGGTTGGCCATGAAGAGCGGGTAGTTGGCCGAATCGATGTAGCGCGACTGAAAGTCCACGTCGCCGGTCATCGCCTTGAAGTTGGCGATCTCCGGGCTTTGCACCATCGCGTACGCGACGCGATCGATGTAGGGCAGTTGGTTGCCCTCGGGATCGACCTTCCAGTAGTACGGGTTCCGCTCGCAGATCGCCCGCGTCGCAGGCGGCGGTACCTTCACGACGAAGGGCTTCACCGTAGGCAGATCGGGGTTGTCGTCGTGGCCGAACTGCACCTTCGCCAGATAGAGCTGGCTCCAGTGTTCGTGTCCCGCCTGATCCGCCTTGCGCTCCAGCTCGTCCATCGGCGTGTACTTCGGATGAAACTGCTTGGCATAATGCTTGGGCTGCAGCAGCTCGATGCCGCGGTGGGCCAGCATCGCCGGGAACATCCCATACGGCTTGGCGAAGCGAAACTCGACGGTGTACGGGTCGGGGGCGCTGACGGTCACGCGCTCGCCGCCGATCTTCAGGAAGCCCGGGAAGACGGGCCAGATATCGCGGTTGGTCAGCACGTCGTTGACGTAGTAGAGGATGTCCTCACCCGTCAGCGGCGCCCCGTCCGACCATCGCATACCCCTGCGGAGCTTCAGGACCGTCGTGTGACCTCCGTCGCGTAGCTCCCAGCTCTTGGCCACGCCGGGCATCAGCTCCTTGCCGGTGGCGCCCCAACGCAGCGGCGCTTCGTAGCCCATGCGACCCGACATGCCCAGGTCGAACCGCCTGATCGCCACGCGCCGCCACGTGCCGCCGTACTGACCGATCGACTCGACCGGCGTGACGACCGCCGGCTCGTCCGGCAACCGCTCGGCGACCGGAGGCAACTCCCCAGCCGCCACGCGCTCGGCCAGCATCGGGGCCTCCCGATACGTCGCCGGAAGCTGGACGCACCACGCCGGCGCCGGAAGGAGAGCCGCGCTCACCAGGCCGGCAAGCGGTCCGAGGAAGTTCATGCGTGGGGTATCATGTGCTTGGCGTTTCACAAATACCTATTCTAGCAGCGTCTCACGCGCGTCGCACCAGGCGTCGCACTGGGGCCCAGCAGGGCAGGTCGTCCGAGACGCGACGGTCATGGAGCCTTGTCGTTCGCCCGACCCCCAACGAGAGCACGTGCCCATCCTGGCGTCCACCCAACAACGCTTCCTGACGGGCGCATCCCTGACATCCTCGTCCCAGTGGGCAAACGACCCGGCGGGCCTTAAGATGCGCCTTCAGCCCGGGCCGCCGGCCATGCCGACGGTGCTGGTCGCCCGACGCGGCGGGCGCCAAGCCCAATCGACGGCAGCGCCGTCCAGAGGAGATCTCGATGAGCCAAGGCAAGACAATCCGCGTCGGCCTGCTGGGCTCGGGCCGATGGGCCGACCAGGTCCACGCCCCGGGCCTGGTCAGCCATCCCCAGGCCGACCTCGTCGCCGTGTGCAGCCCGACGCCCGAACACGTCGAGGCCCTCGCCCACCGGCACAACGTGACCAACGCCTTCACCGACTATCGCGAGATGCTCGCCCATGACGACCTCGACGCCGTCGTCGTCGCATCGACCAACGCCACGCACTATCCCATCTGCATGGCCGCCCTCGAGCGGGGCCTCCACGTCTTCTGCGAGAAGCCCATCGGCATGACGCTCGACGAGGCGCGCCGGCTCCACACCACCGCCGACAAGGCCGGCGTCAAGCACATGGTCGCCTTCACCTGCCGCTGGCTCCCGCACGCGATCCACACCAAGCAACTGATCGACGAGGGCTACATCGGCAGCCCGTACCACCTGACCGTGACCAAGATGGCCGGCTACGCCGGCACCGAGGCCCCGCGGCGATGGCGGTTCGATAAGGAACGGTCCGGCGGCGGCGTGCTCGCCGACCTCGGCGTCCACGTCATCGACCTGGCCCGGTGGTACCTCGGCGAGATCCGCAGTGTGTGTGGCCACGCCCCGAACCTCATCGAGGAACGCCGCGATCCGAACGGAACCGAGATGCTGCCCTGCAACGTCGAGGACGCCGCGGCCTTCCTGGCCGAGTTCGCCTCCGGCGTGCACGCCGTCTTCCATGTCAGTTGGGTCGCCCGCCGGCCGCACAACCAGACCCTCAGCTTCGGCGGCGAGAACGGCTGCCTCATCTTCGACGCCAACCCCGAGGCCTGGGAGCTGGTCCTGCTCGGCATGCGGACGGGCGACGACGGCCTCACGCCGATCGACGTGCCCGACGAGATCATGGACGGCATCGAAGACGATGCCCCGGGGCGGGGCTGGGAGTCGTTCATCCGGAGCTACCCGAGCATGGCCCGCCGGTTCATCGACGTGATCGTCGGGGACGAGCCGCCCGCGCCGAGCTTCCTCGACGGGTTCAAGGCCCAGGAGGTGGTCGAGGCCGTCCTGCTCAGCCATCGCGAGCGACGCTGGGTCGACCTGCCGCTGGACACGTGAGGGGGCCGGCGGCAACCCTCGTCGTCGGAGCCGTCTAACGGCGATGTTCACGGAAGGGCGAGGCTCCTGTCAGAGCAGCGACCGTTAGGGAGCTGTGCTGTTCGAACGCCTCAGCAGCGACGCGGTTTCACAGTCGCGTTTCTCCGATCGTGCCGGCATCCATGCAGTGCCCAGGGGGCGACCGAAGCGAATCATGACAAAGGACCGAGGCATGAACTCACGACTCATGGCGGCATGCGCACTCGCTCTTGCAGGACAACTCGCTCCGGGGGAAGCCGCGGGACCGGCGACACCCGCCGCAGAGCCCTCCGAACTCGGCCGGCTCCTGGCCACGCCGGTCCTCGACCGCGCGACCGCCCACGATCAGATGCTGGCCTACCTCCTGGCGCGCGTGCCGCCGCTCGACCTGCCCGACGACGCGTCCATGTGGTCGGCCCGGGCCGACCATCTCCGTCGGCGCATGCTGAGTGAGGTCGTGCTCAAGAACCATCCCGCCGGCATCCTCGACGACAAACCCGGCGTGCAGTGGCTCGAGACCATCGAGACCGGCCGGGGCTACCGCATCCGCAAGCTCCGCTACGAGGGCTATCCCGGCATGTGGATCCCCGCCCTGCTCTACGAGCCGACGTCGCTCGAGGGCAAGGTGCCCGTCGTGCTCAACCCCAACGGCCACGCCCGCCTCGAAGGCAAGGCCCTCAAAGACAAACAGCTCCGATGCATCAACCAGGCCAAGCGCGGCATGATCGCCCTCAACCCCGAGTGGATCGCCATGGGCGAGCTCCGCAAGCCGGGCTACGACCACTACGAGCTGGCCTACCTCGACCTCTGCGGCCGCACCGGCGTGGGCGTCTTCTACATGCTGCTCAAGCGCGGACTCGACGTGCTGCTGGCCCATCCCAACGCCGACCCCGAGCGGACCGCCGTCACGGGCCTGTCCGGCGGCGGATGGCAGACGATCGTCTTCGCCGCCCTCGACACACGCGTCAAGCTCGCCGCGCCCAACGCCGGCTACATCGGCCAGGCCACGCGCTTCCATCACCGGCAAGACATCGGCGACCTCGAGCAGTGCCCGGTCGATCAGCTCCTCGTGGCCGACTACACCCACCTGACCGCCATGCTCCTGCCGAGGCCGGCCCTGCTGATCTACAACGCCGACGACAACTGCTGCTTCAAGGCCGCTCGCGCCAAGGCCAGCGTGTACGATCCGATCCTCCCCTTCGTCCGGCTCTTCGGCGGAAGGGCCCGCTTCGCCTTCCACGTGAACACCGATCCCGGCGACCACAACTACGAGCTCGATAACCGCGAAGCCTTCTACCGCTTCATCAACCGCGCCTTCGGCCCGCCCGACAAGCGGATCGACAAGGAGATCCCCTCCAAGGACGAGGTCCTCCCGCAAAAACGCCTCAACGTCGGCGTGCCCGACGGCAACGCCACGTTCTACTCACTGGCCGAGGCCTTGATGACCGACCTGCCCCGGCACCGGGCCGAGGAGTTGGCCACGGCCGCGTCGGCCCAGGCGTGGCGCGCCGAACGGCGCAAGGCGCTTCGCGACGTGCTGCGATTGCATCCCGGCCGCGCCGAGCTCGTCGAGGGCAAGCCCGTCACCTCGACGAGCTACCGGGCGCGACGCCTCCGCTACAAGGTCGCCGACCATTGGGACGTGCCCGCCGTCGAGATCATCCGGCAAGGCGTCAAGCCGCGCGGCGTGGCCGTCGTCGCCTCGGACAGCAGCCGCCCCGCGTGCGAACCGATGATCGAGCCGCCGCTCCAGAAGGGATGGCGCATCATCGCGGTCGATCTGCTCCTGACGGGCGAGTCTCGTCCGGTGGATCTACAGTGGTGGCAGGTCGGCATGTGCATCGGCAACGCCGGTGGACGGCCACTGGGCATCAAGGTGCAACAGCTCCTCGCGATCGTCGACCACTGCCGGCGGGCCAATCCGGACGAACCGATCACGCTCGTCGGCGTCGGTCGCGTCTCGGCCGTGACGGCGGCCCTGACGGCGGCCTTCGCCGAACCGGGCTCGATCGCCAAGGTCGTCACGGTCGAGCTGCCCGCCTCGCTCAAGCGGCTCATCACCGAGCGCGTCAAGTACACCGGCGCCCCGTCGCTGTTCTGTTTCGGCTTGCTCTGCGAGGTCGACGTGTGCGAGATCCTGGCCCTGGCCCTGCCGGCCGAGCTGCAGCTCATCCGCACGCAGGGCGAGCCCGACGAGATCGAACGCGACCTGGGCCCGCTCGCTCGCGTGCCCGGCGCGCCCGCCGCCGGTCTGTCGGCGATGCACTCCGAGGAGATCACGCCGTAGGATGTCGGGTGCATGGCCCGTCCCGTCAGCCGTGAGCATCACGAACGCTCGCTGGCCACGACAAGCCTTTCAGGTGGGTGGCCCATCGCTTCATTCGTCCTCAGCTTCGTCGAAGGGACGGTGGCCGGCGCGAAGGCACGCCTACCGAGAACAACCAGTTCGATGTATGGACGTGTTTGCTTAGCGACGTGTGTGAGGAGGACGTTACGCCGCCGAGGAGGATCGCGCCCGCCTCGTCGCCTTGCCGACCAGGCGAATCGTGTCCCGCGCGATCATCAGCTCCTCGTTCGTTGGGATGACCCACGCGCTGGTCCGGCTCGCGTCGGTCGTGATGCGGAGCGGACCCTCCGGCCCGACCTTGCGACGCTCGTTGGCCCTCTCATCGAGCGCGATGCCCAGCGGCTCGAGCCCGCCCACGATCTTCGAACGCATCCACGGGGCGTTCTCGCCGATCCCACCCGTCAGCACGATCGCATCGCAGTGGCCCAACTCGGCCAGGAACGCGCCGACGTACTTCCGGGCGCGGTGGGCGAAGACGTCAAGCGCCAGCGCGGCCCGCTCGTTGCCCTCTTGCGAGGCCTCGTAGATGTCGCGCAGGTCCCGCGACACGCCGCTGACGCCCAGCAGGCCGCTCCTCTTCTCGAGCGTCGTCCGGACCTCGTCGATGCTCATCCCGAGCCGGTGCATGTGGAAGATGATGGCCGGGTCGAAATCGCCCGACCGTGTGCCCATCACCAGCCCCTCCAGCGGCGTGAGCCCCATCGTCTGATCGATCGCCTTGCCCTCGCGGATGCAGGCCATGCTGCACCCGTTGCCGAGATGCAGCGTGATCAGGTTCGGGGCGTCCTTGCCGATGGCCTCGGCCGCCTGACCCGCGACATAACGATGGCTCGTCCCGTGGAAACCATACCGCCGAACGCTGTGCTGCTCGTACCACTCGTACGGCACGGCGTAAACGTACGCGCTGGCCGGCATCGTCTGGAAGAACGCCGTGTCGAAGACCGCCACCTGCGGCTTGCCGGGGACACTCTTCATGGCCGCGCGGATGCCCGCGAGGTTGGCCGGGTTGTGCAGCGGCGCGAGCTCACAGCAATCCTCGATCGCCGCGATCACGTCGTCGTCGACCACGACGGAGTCATGAAAGGCCTCGCCGCCGTGCACCACACGGTGCCCCACGCCGATGAGATCGTCCACCCGCTTGAGCGGAGCAGGATCGCCCTGCGTCGTGAGCAATTCGACGATGCGCGCCACGCCCTGCTCGTAGTCGTCAAGGCGTTCGTCGAGCTCGACGCGATCGCCGTTCGTTCGGTGAACGATCCGCGCCGACTCCTCACCGATCCGCTCGATGACACCCTGGGCGCGATCGACTTGATGCTCGATCCCATAGAGCTTGTACTTGATCGACGAACTGCCGCAGTTGATGACGAGGACGTTCATCTGGAGATCCTGACGATTTGAAAATGGCCCCAGCTCGCGTACCAAAGTTGACCGGGCCCGGCTGCGATTCCCCGAGGACCTGACAGGCCCTAACCCTATATCCCCTGTACTATTATCGGCAGGGCGATTCAAGACCTACACTGCGCACTTATAAAAACACATAGGTTAAGTTAGCCAATAATTGGCCGATCCTACGGGCTGTTATTTGTGGAAGCTAACCAAATCAAAACAATGGGGAAACATCGGGAGAACGGGTCAATGACCAGCCGACCGCAAAAAACACAGGAAACACGGCAAACGCCGCGTCGGCCCTTGAGGGGACATGGATAGGATCGCGCTGGACTCAGCCGCTCAGGCCCAAGGGCCCGCGCCGCGAGGCCTCGCGACTTTCGACGAACATTGCCGAAGTGCCCGGCGCGCCGGAGCCTGCGCCCCCGTCGCGCGCCGGAATCGACCGTTCACGATGATCGGATCGCGTGCGCCGCCGATCGGTCTTAGCCGGCCTTCTTGGCCACACGCGCGCCGCTCATGTCGTACTCGAGCGTGTAGCCATGCGGCGGCTCTGTGCGCGTTTGCTTCAGCGTCGGCGAGTACGCGCGGACGTGAATCTTGTTCTCGCCCGGCACGAACCGCATCGTCTGGAGCCAGCCGTTGCCGCCCCGCTCTTTGCGGCTGCGGCGCTGATAGTCGCATAGAATCTCGTGCACCGGCTTGCCGAACGCGTTCTTGCTGGTCTGGTGATAGGCCGGCGCACCGATGTGGCCGCACACGATCATGAAAATGTTGGGCTGCTTGCTGACGAGCTTCTGCCACAGCCGCTCGCCGTCGTTGCCGCCAAGACCATACGGATGGGTCGGTCCTTTCCCCCGCCCGATGCGTCCGCCGCCGTCCAGGTACAGGTGCGTCGCGACGATGACGCGATGGTCCTTGTGGGCCTGGCAGATCTTCCCGGCCCAGCGGATGGCCTCGTCGCGCGGCGAGAACTCGAGGCTCAGCACGAGGAACTTCATCCCGCAGGCCTCAAAGCGGCAGTAGTTGTTGTCGTTGGTCTCGCCCATGTGGCCACCGTACCACACGTGCTTTTCGAAGCGGGAGGGCGGGAAGTACGTGTTGTACCACTTGGTACCGCGGGTCAGGGCGCCGCCGACCTTATCCAGATCGTGATTGCCGGGCAGCATGCTGTAAGGTACGACACCGTCGAGCACCTTGTGCGCGCGATCGGCATTCTTCCACTGCTGCTCTGTGTCGGGACGGGCGTCCTGAACGATGTCGCCCAGGTGGATGACGAACTTGATGTTGTCCGGCTTCGCCCGCGACTTGATCCACTCGGTCTGCTGGACGTAGACCTCGGGATGAGCCTCCGAGTAGAACTGCGTGTCCGGCAGCAGCACGACGGTGAAATCCTTCTCGTCCGCCGCATGCAGGCCCGTACTCACGACCACAGCCGCGACAGCGGCCAGCCACAACACGGCACGTCGGTTCATCTCTGTCATCATCGTTCTCTCCCAATTGGTGAGGTGCTCGCCACGCTCGTCCACGTGTCCTTTCCCCGGCGTGCTCTCATCTAGCGACGTTTTGTTAGCGAAGTGTGTGCCCCTACGGCCCTTGGATGCCCGCTTCCCGCCGGTCGTTCCGGCTTGCCGTGTCCCGCGGGCTTCTGCCCATCTTGTGGCATGGGGCGAGCCCCTGCAAGTCGCCACGGCGGCCGCTGCCGCGAGGAATTCACCGCGCGTCGCTGACCCCGAGCCCGGAACGTGCCGATATCAGTTGCGGCGATCACCAAACGAATCCCCACCAAGGAGGTTGCGCATGCGACGGGCCGTACCGCGATGGGGCACACGCTTCGTCGCCGTCTTCAATCTGGTCCTGGCCGCGCACGGCTGCGTGCCGCCGCCGGACCTGACCGAAATGTATGCCGCGGCGATCCGAGACGCCGAGACGGCCGAGCCCCACGAAATCAGGACGGACCTGACGGCGGTCACGCCCTACACCGACCACCTGATCTGGGAAGACCAGGCCGGCGATTCGCGCGTGCTGATGGTCACCTGGACGAGCTGGGACGGGTACGACGCGCTCGTCGGCGGCGACACGGTGTTGTCGCGCGAGGTCTGGGTCACGGCCGCGCCGGAGGTGCAAACCTTCTGCGCGACGCATTGGATCCGGCCCGACAAGCTCGAACTGCGTCTCGAGCAGCTTCTGGGCCTGCCGCCGGACAGCGGCAAGGATCGCTTCGTCGAGTTGTGGGTCGACCCGAACGACCTGTTCCGGCCGAGCCCCGATCCGGAGATCAGCGATCACGAGGCCGGCCTGGACCTGCCCGTGAGCGATGCGTTCGTCATCGTCGATCCGAATCACGTCGCATGGTTCGACGCGCTGCTGGCCGGCTCGTACGGCGAGGACGGCTATCCGTGGACGCGGCTCGGCTACACCTACGATTGGGGCAACCCGTGCACCGAGGTGGGCCTGAGCGAATTCGTGATCCGCAGCGGTGCGACGGTCGGCGTTCGGGGCGTGACCGGCACGTGGGACTACTGCATGCTTGGCTCGTGAGACGTCACGCCGAAGCGACACGCCTGCACATCAACACGTCAACAAGCCGACACGTCGACACACGGTGACGCGGCCGTCCCTGCCCGTGAACAGCGGAGCACCTCAGCCGAGTGCGGCGGGCGCGTGACACTGCGGACGGGCTTCTGCCGAGCCGCGATCGACGGGCGGGCGTCCGGCCCACCAGGTGGTTCGCATCCCGATCCGCCTTGCCTCAACCGCTGGCACGATGCCAGACAGCACCTAGATGAACCCCGCCATCAGCTCGTTGATCATGTCGTCCACGTTGTCGGGCGAGATGCCGAACTCGGCACAGCGCTGCCGGACGGCGTCCACGCGGTCCTCATCCGCCAGATCGTCCAGGCCGCGGAACACGCCTAGACGGCGGCCGACCTGGTAGACCATCCGACGCTCGGGCTCCATGTCGATGAAGCGGCGGAGCATACCGGTCATCCGGGGCTTGTCCTCGGGCAGCTTGCCGCGAAGGTCCTCGAACAGGTTCAGGATGTGATCGCTCTCCAGCCGGCTGTCGATGCCGTCGAGCGACTCGATAAGCAGCAGCGTCTCAGCGGCGACGGCCAGGTCGGTCGGCTTCGTGAACGCGCCCGCTTGCCACGTCTCGAAGAGCGGAACGGTGCCGGGAATCGCCAGCGAGCGTAGCCGGACGAAGTGCGGGTCAATCCGGTTGAGCGCGTCGGCGGTCTCGAGCGCGTGCTCGCGTGACAGCTCGGCCCCGCCCAGACCGGGCATGACGTACTCCGACAGCTCGATGCCCGCGCGCCGAACCTTCAGGCCGGCCTCGATCGCCTCGGCCTTGGTCGTACCCTTGTTGACGCGTTTCAGCACGGCGTCGCTGCCGGACTCGAGCCCGATGTGGATGCGGTTCAGACCGGCGCCGCCGATGGCGGCCAGGTCGGCGTCGGCGATCCTGGCCACGGTCTGAGATCGTGCGTACGACGTGATCCGCTCGATGCGGCCGAAGCGCTCGCGGAGGTGCCCGAGGATGGCCACGAGATCGGCGGGCTTGATGACCAGACTGTTGGCGTCCTGGAGGAATACCGAGCGCATGCCGCTGAGCACCCAGTTGGCCGCGGCCATAGAGGCCTGGCCCTCGCCGCGGTCGACCTGGGTTCGTTGCGCGTCCAATGGATCGCGGGCGATCGAGCCGTCGGGCCTCATCGCGGCGCGGACCTGCTCGACGTACTTGGCGACAGTGTCGATGTCGCGTTTCACGTGCTGGACGGGTCTGATGGAGAACGTGGCGGTCTTGTAGACCGGGCAGAAGGTGCAGCGATTCCACGGACAGTTGCGCGTCACGCGGATCAGCAAGCTGGCCGCTTCGCTCGGCGGGCGGATGGGTCCCTGCTCGAAGCCCCGATAACTCTCGTCTTTGGTGGCCGGGCTCATGTCGGTCCTCAAGAAACGGCCGGCGCTCCGCCACGCCGCTCGGTCCGGGCAACGCCCGAGAAGGTCGGCCATGCCGCATCGCCGCGGGGGATTGCGTCGCTTATCTCCCCGGTTCGTTCGTCCTGTTGGATGAGCGGTGTCGGCATCCGGGGCGACTAAGTCCTGCTAACTTAACAGAAATCGTCAACTTCGATTTGCAGCCGCGCGGTTCGTTTCGCATATTTCCAGTGCGTCGAGCGAAGGGCATTCCAGCCGACGACGGGGGATGACCTGTCTTGACGCGAGTCGGGTGCTCGTCACCCACCCGCCCACGGCGGGCCGATCACAACCGTACACGTTCTCGGCGGTCGGGATGCCGTCGAGTGTTCATAGATCCGGGCCGAGTGGCTCGTTTCTCTAGATAACCGCCTGGCGGCGGGCAGGGATGTCCGCTCCGGCGACGCGTGACGCTTCGTCACATATTTCAGGAGAGGTACAGATGAAGGCCCTTATCAACCGTGCGAAGAGCTTCCTCGTCAGCGAAGATGGCCCGACCGCCACGGAGTACGCGGTCATGCTCGCGCTGATCATCATCGTGGCGCTGACGGCCATTACGGCCCTGGGCGACAAGGTGAACGACATCTTCACCAACGTCGAGAGCGCTCTGCCTGACGGGACGGGCGGTGGCAGCTAAGCTAGCCGTCTAGCCTTCCGATCCATACGCTGGCCGTGGGTGTCGATCGCCGGGATCGGCACCCGCGGCCGGTTGCTTTTTACCCACCACCATCGACCGACCTGCCGACCCGAGCGAATCGTGATATGATGACGCCTCGGCGCGACGCGTGCCTGGCACGATCGCCCCGCCTTCACCACCATGACACGAAGACCCCCTGACGGGAGACACCCTCGAGACCGCGATGATCGACGAACGACTGAGACGGCAGCTCGACTTCATCCTCGAGATCGACAAGCTCAAACTGGTGCTGCGACGCAGCCGTCTGCTCCAGGACGACCGTCGCGAGAACTCCGCCGAGCACAGTTGGCATGTGGCGATGATGGCCTACGTGCTCGCCGAGCATGCCGACGAGCCGGTCGACATGCCCCGCGTCGTGGCGATGCTGCTGGTGCACGACGTCGTCGAGATCGACGCCGGAGACACGTACATCTATGACGAGCACGCCTCGGCCGCCAAGGACGCCGCCGAGGCCCGCGCGGCCGAGCGCATCTTCGGGCTGATGCCGGACGATCAGGCCGAGACCTTCCGGGCGCTCTGGGACGAATACGAATCCCGAACGACCGCCGAGGCCAGGTTCGCGCGGGCGCTCGATCGCCTCATGCCGCTCCTGCACAACATCCACACACAGGGCGAGTCGTGGCGGGCGCACGGCGTGACCAGCGAGCAGGTCCGACGCATCAACGGCTCGATCGCCGACGGCTCGCAGCGGTTGTGGGACCACGCCGTGGCCCTGATCGACCAGGCCGTGGCCAAGGGACACCTGGCGGAGTAGCCCGGCTCACGACCGTCGCGCCACCACGGTCACGACGTCCAGAAGATTCACGTCAACATCCAATCGATCCAGCCTCGCGAGACGCGCCAACCACGGCAGGCATCGCGCCGGACCGCCGAGCGTCAGGGCGACCTTGTCGGCCATGTAGCCCACGTTGGCCGCGACCGGTTCGTGCGCGACGCGCTCGACGCGCAAGCCCGTTCGCTCGATCAATCGCACCACGCCCGTTCGGCTGAAGAAGGTCAGGTGCTCGGGCGGGGTCATGAGATGCCATCGCGCCGGGCTGATGCGGAAGGCCAGGCTGTCCACGTCGCCGGTGGTCAGCATGACCACGCCGTCGGGCGCGAGCAGCTCGCGGACGCGCCCCACCACCTCGGCCGGTCGCGGCACGTGCTCGATGACGTCGAACAGGGTGACAACGTCGTAGGCGGCTTCGGGCAGGTCCAGGGTCAGCAGGTCGCCCGATCGGGCCGGCACGCCCAGCTCGTCGCGCACCACACGGACGGCCTCGCTCGAGATGTCGACTCCCTCGCACGCATAGTCCGCGCGGGCGACAGACAGGAACGCGCCGGTCCCGCAGCCGACGTCGAGCAATCGGCGGGCGTTCGGGGCGATGCGTCGGAGCGTCCGCAGTCGCCGTCGGGCGTTGGATTGCGTCGCCCGCCAGGCCGCGGCTTCGGCCGGTGTCCCGGCATGCTGGGCGAGGCTCTCGGTGAAGTAGCCTTCGCGGTAGATCTCGCGGAGGGTCTCCGGCGGAGGGGGATCGGCGACGAACCACGTGCCGCAAACGCGGCAGGCGTGGATCGCCAGGCCGTTCTTGACGAAGCGGCGACCGCAACGCCGGCTGGCACAGGCTGGGCAGGCGGTGATCATTCTCGTTGCGGCCCGTACTTGGCAAACTCCTGGAGCTGTTGGCCCAGGCCCATGAAGATGCGCGCCTCGGTCATGCTCAGCTCGGCCCGACCCAGCACGGCCCGAATCACGCCGACCAGGTGCTCAGGGTGTTCGGGCCGGACGTACTCGATGTCGACCAGGCCTTGCCGGAGCTTGCGGATCATCCGCAGCATGGTCTCGGCGTCGGCCCGTTCCTGTGTCCGCACCCGATCCTGACGTTCCGTCTTGGTGAGCTTGGGCGGCGCATCGGCCGTGGCCGCGACGAAGATCTCATAGGCACACACCATGACGGCGGCGGCCAGGTTGAGGCTCGGGTAGTCGTCGTGGGAGGGAATGCGGAGGCTCGCGTCGCAAGCGAGCAGGTCTTGCCGCTCGAGCCCGTGGTCTTCAGGGCCGAAGACGATGGCCACCCGTTGGCCGCGGCCTGTACGGTCGACGGCCTCGTCGGCCAGTTGTCTCGGGTTGATCTCGATGGCTCGGCGGTAGCGTCCCTGGCGGCAGGTCGCGCCGACGGTCCAATGGACGCCGTCGAGCGCGTCGGCCAGATCGTCGACGATGCGGGCCCCGCCCAGCAGCGGCTCGGCCCGGGCGGCCCGTTGTCGCGCGCGACGGTCTCCCGGATCGGGCTGAGGGGCGACGAAGACCAGGTCGGACAGGCCCATGTTCGCCATCGCCCGCGCCGTCGCGCCCAGGTTACCCGCGATCTTGGGGCGAACCAGGACCACCCGCACTGCCGTCAAGTCACCGGCCATGATGTGTCATTGTAGCAGCGGATTCGTCCGCACGCTGCCGGGTGAAGCCGCATCCAACGTAGAGGACGGACGGCTTCGCCCGTCGGGGGCGCCGCATCCACGGTCCGAAGCTCTAAGAGACGACCATCGCACGTCCCGCTGGAGGTGGCCGGATGCACCATCCACCGCCGCGCTGGACCGACGGGCCCGAGCTGGGTATACCGTGGACCGGGCCGCATGCGGTGTGTGAGCCAGGAGGCCGGATGATGGACGACAACACCAAACGCGAGCTTCTGGCCCTGGCGCGACGTGCGATCGAGTCGGCGACCACGCCCATGCCCGCGCCGGAGACGACGGCCGCGGCCGGTCGCGAGGAGCCCTTCTCGGGCGTCTTCGTCACGCTGCGCAAGGGTCCTGAAGGGCAGCTTCGTGGTTGTATCGGAACCTTCCAGCCGTCGGGCACGCTCCCCGAAGCGGTCGTGGACTACGCCAAGGCCTCGGCGCTGCACGACACGCGGTTCACGCCCATCCGGCCGGAGGAGGTCGACGATCTGACCATCGAGATCAGCGTGCTCTCTCCGCTCGAGGAGACCGACGACCCGGGTTCGCTCGAGGTCGGCAAGCACGGCGTGTACCTCAAGGCCAAGGGACGAGGCCTGCCGCAGACCGCCTGCTTCCTGCCCCAGGTCGCCGTCGAGCAGAAGTGGGACGCCGAGCAGTTCTTATCGGCCCTGTGCAGCCACAAGTGCAGGCCACCCCTGCCACCCGACGCGTGGCGCGATCGGGACCTCACCACCGTCTACCTCTTCACGGCCGAGGTCTTCAGCGAGCGCGACCTCGCCTAGCCGAAGGGGTTGCCCTTGCGCCGGGCGGCCTTGGCCAGTGAGGGTCGCCGGCAGTACTGGCAAAGGCGGTCGCGCTGTTTTCCCGGCGGTTGAACTACACCACCCCATCCTCCCGGTCGATACTAACGACACGGCCGGAGTGCGCACGTCCCCCCGCGGAGGTTGGAGAAGGCGTCGGCACTCCGGTGCCCTCGGAAGTTCCCTCGGAGGACGTCATGATCACATCGCAGGAACGGCGCAATTATCCTCGATACGGCATCGACTGGCCCGTGGCGCTCCGCCCGAACGACGTGGCCTGGACGTTCGGCGGACGCGGTCAGAACCTGAGTCGCGGCGGCGCGCTCGTGGCCGTGCCGCTGTCGATCCCGGTCCGCACCGGGCAGCGCCTCGAGCTGGAAATGAGACCCCGACCCGACCAACAGAAGCACGACATCGCGCCGGAGACGCGCGACGTGCGCGTCGTCCGCGTGCAGCGCGGCTCGTGCATCCTCGACGGCCTGCAGCTTGTGGGGCTGACGTTCGAGGACTGAACGAGCGGCGGACCTCTCAGGATGATGGAGATAGCTCAAGCCGCGAAAGCAGTGCGCTACCCTCGACGCATGCCCCGCATCCGCAACATGCCGCAGACCGCCAGCGCAAGGATCGCCAGCGGCACCAGGACGCCGACGCCGCTGCCGCACGCGAACGTCGCTTCCACGTGCTGGTCGCACGCCATCACCAGCGTGAGCGTCAGGTTCGAGTCGATGGTCGCCTGGTTCGCGTCGCCCGGGTGGTTCGGGTCGTAGACGGTCCATTGCCGGAACGACTTGCCCTCGACCGGCGTCGCCGTGAGCGTGACGATCTGATTCGGTTCGTAGATCGGCTGGTTCGGCGAGACCTCGACCGAGCCCCAGGTCTCGTTCACGACGTCCAGCGTCAGCGCCCTCCGTGAATCGAGCTCGCTCCACTCCAGCTCGATGCGGGGCGTCGTTCCCGGGTCCAGCCGGCCCTGCGCCCACAGGGTCATGTCCCGTCGTCCGCGATACGCCACGCTCATCTTGTGCAGGCCCGAGCTGCCCATGATGTCCCAATGGCCCTGTAGGGTGGCCGTCCCATTCGCGTCTTCCAGATCCTCGTAGTAGTCGGCCATGAACTCGCCGCCCCAGGGCGTCGACGTGCCGTCGGTCTCGCTGTTGGTCGTGATCAGCACGTCACCGCCGAAGTAGCTCGGCTGCGGCTTGCGGAGCTTGAAGAACGACGGCCAACCCGACCGGCTACACGTGATCACGCCGCCGTGGCCCTCGGGCACGTAGTAGTTGATGAACGTGGACGTGCCGGCGTGGTCGCTCTGGAGTTCGGCGAAGACGGCATCGGCATGCCCGGCCGGATTCGGATCGGACACCATCGTCAGTGCGTACCGCGCGGCGATGGACCGCGGCAGACAGGGCGAGACCGGGAACCCGCTGTAGGAGTTCCAGTCGTGCAGCGACGTCTGCGTGCCGAACTCGTTGACGGCCGTCACGACCGACACCGCTCCGCCGCACGACAGGTTGGCCCAGGCCGGCGAGCCGTCGGTCGGCAGCCACAGGCACAAGACGTGATGGTTCGCCGCGGAAACGGGCGTGCCGAAGTCCAGCCGCCGCGTGCTGATCGTCTTGGTCGGAGGACTGACCAGGTGGCCCCAACACGAATGGCTCCGACATGCGATCGACACGTAGGCCAGGTCGCTGAAGGCCACGTTGACGACCTTGAGGTCGAGCTTGTCGATGTCGGCGGCCGGCTGCCGAGCGGCCAGGGCGGCCACCATGCCGTCGAGCTCGTCTTCGATGCCCGTCGGCTTCCACAGGGTCGAGCTGTCGACGTAGCTCCTGGCGTAGTTGTACATGCTCGTGCCGAGCGCGATCTTGGTCTGGGCGACGATCGCGGCGATCTCGGCGTCCATGAGCCAACCGTGCGCATAGCCCATGTCGTAGTGACCACCCCAGACGCGCAGGACGGTGTACCCCTTGTCGCCGTTGAGCTGCTGGTCGACGATCTCGCCGTGGAGTGCCAACAGCGGCGCCGGCCCGGTCAGCAGGCCGACAAGCATCAGCGCGACGTGCCACGACTTCAGCAATCCAGGCATGCGACTCCTCCTACCATGAGGTGCTCGTCCCGCACCCCGACGTGTTCGCTCAGGCATGACGGTCAGAGGTGGCGCCAGGAGACGACGTGCGGGTGCTTCGTTCATAAACGCCCTCCGAACCCACGACCTACGGTCGGCACCCTTTAGTGTAACTCCCCCGCGGATGAGCACCAATCGGAGAATCCCCGCGGGCGCTCCCGGCCACTTGACCCGTGCCCGCCGCCATGCGACAAGAGGCGGGCGTTGCGTTAGACGACCGATGTGCGGAGACCGTCATGCTCGAAAGCCTCTCGAAAAAGCGGCCCGGCCGTAGCCGGCGCGTGAGCAGTTGGGATCAAACCGGCCGGAACGCCGACTATGTCACGATCAAGCCCGGCAAGACGCAGGTGATCGCCGACATCCGCGGCGCGGGCGTGATCCGACACATCTGGGTCACCATCGCCTGCGAAGCCGAGCACTACCCCCGCAAGATCGTCCTGCGGGCCTACTGGGACGGGGCCGAGGCCCCCAGCATCGAGGCGCCGATCGGCGACTTCTTCGGCGTCGGCCACGCCTGCGTGAACAGCTATTCGTGCGCGGTGCTCAACATGTCGTCGAACACAACCGGCCCGGGCAACGCGGCCATGAACGGCTACTTCCCCATGCCGTTCAGCGACGGGGCGCGGTTCGAGGTCGTCAACGAGTGCGAGACCGAGCCCATCCGCTCGTTCTACTACTACATCGACTACGACGAGGTGGCCGAACTGCCCGACGACGAGCTGCGCTTTCATGCAACGTGGCGGCGGGAGTGTCCCTGCGACGGGTGGATCGCCAACAAACCGGGCGTACAACCCGAGTTCGTCCACGGCGGCAACGACGCGCCGAACCTCACCGACGAGGGCAACTACCTCTTCGTCAGCACGCGGGGCCGGGGCCACTACGTCGGCGTGAACCTGTCGATCCACAACCTGTGCAGTGGATGGTGGGGCGAGGGCGACGACATGTTCATGATCGATGGCGTGACGTGGCCGCCCGACATGCACGGCACCGGCAGCGAGGACTACTTCGGCCATGCCTGGGGCATGCAGCCGCACAACGCCTACATCTACAACGGCGTCAGCTACCACAAGCCCGGCACGGACAAGCACTACAACGAACGCATCACGGTCTACCGCTATCACCTGGCCGACCCGATCGTGTTCACGAAGAGCCTACGGGCGTCGATCGAGCACGGCCACGCCAACACGCACAGCAACGACTACGCGAGCACGGCCTACTGGTACCTTGACCGCATCGCCAAACTGCCAAAGCTGCCGCCGATGGCCAAGCGCCTGCCGCTGCCGGATGCGGAGCTCGGGCCTTATCCGCTGCCGGGTCCGAAGAAGACGAAGACGGACGTGAAGCGCAAGTACGCCAAGGGCATGATTCAGAGAAGGCGGAAGTAGCTGCGATGGATCCATCATGACGACGACATCATCATCCATCACGATCGTCGCGTTCGGCGACTCCATCACCAAGGGCCTGGCCGGTGAGGGCGTCACCGAAGCGACCACGTACCGCAAGGTGCTCCAGCGGAAGCTCCGCAAGGACCTCGGCCGTGACGTCACCGTCGTCGACGCCGGCGTAAACAGCGACATCACGTCACTCGCCCTGCATCGCATGGACCGCGACGTGCTTCGCCACAAGCCGGATTGGGTCAGCATCCTATTCGGCGTGAACGACGCGGGATTCTTCAGGCCTTGGGGTCCTCCGGCGCCGTTTCCACGCGTCGTGCCCGAGCAGTTCGAGAACAACCTGATCGAGATGATCGGCCGGGTCGAGTCGGCCAAGGGCCAATGCGTGCTCGTCACGCCCGTGCCGATGAGCCACCATTACGGCCTGCGGCACCTGGCCACCTACAAGACCCGCGGGCTCAACAGCCTGGTCGACAAATACGCCAAGCTGATCCACAAGGTGGGCAAGGCCAAGGGCGTCCGCGTGGTCGACGTCTTCCGCCGCTTCCAACAGCACGATAACTGGCACGACCTCGTGCCCGATGGCGTGCATCCCAACCCGGCCGGTCAGGCCATCATCGCCGAGGCCCTGTTCGAGTTCTTCGGCGACGTGCTGTAAGCTTGCGGTTCGTGAGCAGTGCCGCCCCCGTTTGGTGGGCTGTTCGCTCAGCGTGGAGCCCTCGGGAGAGTGAGGCTCCCGCCGAGCCGATACGTGCTCTTGAACGTAAGGTTCGCCAAGAGGCTCGCCCCCCAAAGAGAGCTCGCTTCTGTGCCGCTGCTCGGCGAGTCGTCCAATCCGAATTCGGTCCGGCAGCACCGGCCGAAGCGCCGCTGACACAGCAGGGGTACGGTCTCATCAGCGACTGTCCAGGAGGTCCGGCGTATGATCGGTATCATCCCAGGAGCCATCCACCGAAGCTGTTTCAGCTCGCGACGGTTGCACGCCGGCGTGTCCCTCGTGCTCGCGGTGTTGACCTCGTGCCCCGCCCTCAACGCCTCAACCCACGCCGAAGACGACGGACGACCCGCCGACCGCCCCAACATCATCCTCTGCATGACCGACGACCAGGGCTGGGGCGACACCGGCTACAACGGCCACCCGATCCTCAAGACGCCGACGCTCGACGAGATGAGCCGAAGCGGCATCCGCTTCACACGGTTCTACGCGGCCGCCCCGGTCTGCTCGCCGACGCGCGGAAGCTGCCTGACGGGTCGGCATCCGTTTCGCTATGGCATCTTCCACGCCAACGTCGGCCACCTGCCGAGGCAGGAGATCAATCTCGCTGAGCTGCTCAAGAGAAGCGGCTACACGACGGGACACTTCGGCAAGTGGCACCTCGGCACGTTGACCAAGACGGTGAAGGACTCCAACCGCGGCGGACCGCGGGGCGCCAAGCACTACGCCCCCCCATGGGAGCGCGGCTTCGACGTCTGCTTCAGCACCGAGGCCAAGGTGCCGACCTGCGACCCTATGATCACGCCCGTGGATTGGAAGAAGGGCAAGGCCGGCGAGGCCTTTGGGACATACTACTGGATCGGCCCGGGCCGGCGCGTCACCGACAACCTCGACGGCGACGACAGCCGGATCATCATGGACCGCGCGATCCCGTTCATCGAGTCCGCAGCCAAGGCCGGCAAGCCCTTCTTCGCCGTCGTCTGGTTCCACACGCCGCACCTGCCGGTGGTCGCCGAGACCAAGCATCGGGCCATCTACAAGGACCAGCCCGACAGGGCCCAGCACCACTTCGGCTGCCTCTCGGCCATGGACGAACAGATGGGCCGATTGCGCCAGACGCTCGCCAGGTTGGGCGTTCGAGAAAACACCATGCTGTGGTTCTGCAGCGACAACGGCCCGGAGGGACGACGCTACAACGGTACGAACGGATCGGCCGGTCCGCTTCGCGGGCGGAAGCGGAGCCTGTACGAGGGCGGCGTTCGCGTGCCGGGCCTGCTCGAGTGGCCGGCGCGGGCGCGAGAGCCCCGCGCGGTCAGCATGCCGTGCTCCACGAGCGATTACCTGCCGACGATCCTGGACCTGCTGGGCGTCAACCTGCCCGACCCCGACCGCCCCATCGACGGCATCAGCCTGCTCGACACAATCGACGGCAAGAGGACCGAGCGGCCCAAGCCGATCGGCTTCCAATCCAAGGGCCAGGTTGCGCTGATCGACAATCGGTACAAACTCTATCGCGCCGGGCAGGGCAAGCCCTACGAGCTGTACGACCTCATCGAGGACCCGTCGGAGTCGAAGGACTTGGCCGCGGCCAAGCCCGACCTGGTCGCGCGCATGAAGCGGCAGATCGAGGCATGGCGAGCATCGTGCAAGGCCAGCCTGGCGGGCCAGGACTACGCCGCCGGCCAGCCGTGACGGCGGCCGGGCCCGACGCTCGCGAGTGGTTCACTTCTTCTTCGGCTTGAGACCCGGCGTCTTGCCCTTGTCGATGGCCTGCCAGTACGTGTCCTTCACCTGCTTGTAGATACCGAAGATGCCCGCCGGGTCGTCGGCGTCGTATTCGAGCCAGACGTCGGGCTTGGGGATCTCGCGCGGCTTGGTCAGGATCTTGGCGTACTGGCGCAGGACGGCCGCGACGGGTCGGTCGGTGCCGTCCGGGTTCACGATGCCGAAGTCGCTGTTTTCGCCGACCCGGAAGCCGCCCGGATACCACCAGCACACCGCGCCGTTGGCGTCGCTCTTGTCGACCATCCTGAGGAAGTCCTCGAAGAAGCGCGCCTGGAAGGCCAGGCCCGAGTCGGTGGCCTCCATCCGGTCCATGTTCCAGGTACTCACGCCGTACTCGGCCCACATGACCGGCTTGGTCGCGTCGACGCTTCGCGCGTACGTGGACGTGAACATGCCGGGCCTGACGCGCTGCCAGTCGCCGATGCGCCCGTAGCCCTCGGGCTCGAAGATGTCGACGGCGTCGGTCAGGCTGCGGAAGTCGAACGGCATGCGATGCGCCTGGTTGTAGGTGGGATCGCCGGCGACGGTCATACGAAAGCTGACCAGGTGACGCTTGTCCACCGTGCGGACGAGCTGTCGGGCCTTGGCATAGTGCTTGTGGGCCAGCTCGTCGATGAAGCGGCGGTAGTCGGCCACCATCTTGGCCCAGGGCCCGTCGCCGCCGCAGTGCTTGTCGAGTGGGTTGATCACCTGGCCCTTCTCGTCGCGCGGGGCCTTGAAGTCCCACGCCCGTTCGGCCGCGGCGAGGCTCCGGTACCTCTTCTTGATCCACGTCCGCCACGCCCCGTCCCACCGCCGTCGCTCGGCGTGGTTGCCGACGAACGGCTCCCAGGCCAGGTCATAGGCGAAGACGGTATCGTTCTCGGCCAGCCGGTTCTCGAGGATCATCTCCTTGACTTCATCCCAGCGGAAGTCCATCGGCGTGCCCGGCCGGAGCGAGAGGTTCACCTTCAGACCGTACTTGCGGCAGCGTCGCAGCAGATCGATCAGGTTGCGCCCGTCGTGCGACCGGTGGTACAGGAACTCACTGACCATGTTCATCCCGAGGTCTTTGATGCGAGCCAGCTCGCGGTCGAAGATCTCCGGGTCGTAGGCCTGCTTGCCTAGGTACTGCTCGAAGACCCGCGACCGCTCGGTGCCGATCCCGCTGGAGGGCATATGGTTCACACCGAAGGGCACATACGTCTTGCCGTCCAGCCAGAAGTGGCCCTCGCGGGCGGTCACGAAGCTCGGCTTGGGCTTGGGCTCCCAGACGCCCAACTCATGCATCAGGCGATCGACCACGCGGCCGTTGCGAAGCAGGTCGACCACGACGGTGTAGCCCTTCGGGCTCAGGCGGTCGGGCCACCAGGTGCATTCGAAGACGGTCGGCTCCGCGCCGGGATCGACGCGCCCCGCGAAGACCTTGCCGAAGACCTCGGCCCCGCCGGCAAGCACCCGAATCCGAACGCCCACGTCCCGCGATCCCGAGCGGCGAACGCTGACCACGCGGGCGCCGAGGCGGATCGACTCGCCCTGGAACACGGTATAGAACTCGCTGCCGCCCTCGAGCAAGAACGCCCCGTCGATGATCCGCGCCGCGACGTCGCCCAAGGCCTGCCGCACGCGGTTGGTGGCCAGGAACGCGGTGTCATCCGAGCCGACGGCCGCGACGGCGTGCATGCGTCCCGCCGTGGTCCTATCGAGGGTGACGGCCAGGGCGGGCCCGCGGAACTCGCCCTTCGGACCGAGGGCCTCGGCGACGGTGATCATGCGCCACGGCCGGTCCTTGTTGTACCCCGTCCCCTGGGGGCGTTGATGCGGACAACGTATGGAGGAGGGTCTCGGCAGGGGCAGGGTGCCGATCAGGGCCTGCATCGAGTGGGGCCTGATCCCGGCCACGTCGCTCGCCTCGTAGAACTTGTAGGACGGCCAGAGCAGATCGACCGGACGAAACTCGGGCCGGCCCGGCTCACGGGCCCGGCCCCAAGGACTCGGCCCGGTACCGACCTGGTCGACCCAATACGCGTGCTTGCCGCTGAGATGACCGGTGTGGGTCGAGGCCAGACCGAAGCCGATCCGTTTCGCCTTGGCCAGGTTGAAGGCATCGCCGACGCCCCCGCGGTTCTTCGTCGGGCTGTCGCGCCAATACGCGAAGCGATCGGGCGTGAGCACATAGTACTGCCACGACGTGGTCAGCGGGACCGTCGCGATCCAGCGGCTGCCGTCCTGCTCGTTCCACTCGACCGCCAGCCTCGGCGTGTCGGGCCCACCTTTGGCCCAGAAACAGGTGAGCTGATGCTTCGGGTCGATCGCGTTTTCGCCCAGCGGAGGCGTGTAGACCGTGTCCCAACCTGCCAGGTTGGGAATCCGCACGTGCAGGGCCTTGCCGGTTCCGTCGGCTCCGCCGGCCGCCGTCGTGTAGGTCGTCTTGCTCTTGGGCTCCCCGGCCGCGTGCGACCAGGCCTTCAGGTCGACGTCCTCGAAGTCGAGCAGCACTTGGGCGGGCTTGGTCTTGGCCAACTCGGCTCGCATCTGGGTGGCGGTGAGCCAGCGGCCGCCGATCCGTGCGACGGGATCGCTCCACAGCGGCGCCCCGAGGACCATGAGGTTGCCGCCGACGGCGAGGTAGCGATTGAGCATGCCGGCCGCCTCGGTCGGCAGGTGCCCCACTCCGGTCAGGATGAGCAGGTCAAAGCGATCCGGCGTGACGACGAACGGGTTGGTCAAGCTGGCCGCGTCGATCGTCGTCACGACCATCTCGCGGTCGATGAGGGTCTGTTCGATCGCGCCGATGACGCGTTCGTCTTGGCCGACCCAGTCGCCGGCCAACAGGGCGACCGTGCCGCTGTCGCCGCGCCGGTAGCCGTATCGCTCGAGCAGCTTGGGGGCGTCGTCCTGGGCCTTGCGACGCCTGGCGAGCTCGGCCTCGGTGGCCACGGTGATGGGTTTGCTGGAGGCGATCGGCACCACGGGGTCTCGCCAGTCGGTCCCGAGCCATGCGAAGACCTGGAGAATGCCGGCCTCGGACCGTGGCGGGACGCGGAAGGTGAACGTGTGGGTGGCCAGCCCCTCGACCATGCGACGATGCGCCATGAGGACCTCGGGGCGGCTCGGCGACTTGATCTCGCAGTTGAGCCGCGTCAGGGGTCGGCCCGGCGGCAGCACGCAGCGGATGGCGACCTCGAGCGTCCCGCCCTCGACCACGATCTCCGGCGTGGACGCGATCTCACAGACCACGCGGGGCACGACGACGTTCGTCCGGATGGGCTTGGATCGATCCTCCTCGGCCCATGAAGGACCGGGACAGACCACGACAAACACCATCAGCAGGATCGCCCCGAGCAGGTTGCGGTGGCATCCCGAGCCCCTTCCGAAAGCGACCGAGCGTCGCGAAAACACGTCATGCAGCATGGATATGGACTCCCCTTAGGCCGCCGGCCGGAACCGGCTGGGACAAGGCTCCGCGGTGCGTGGTCGAATCGCGGTCCCGGCTCGGCGCGACAGGTTGATCACTCTAGGCTCGCCGGCCGGGGTGTCAAGCTCGGGCGAAAGGTGCCGGCGGCTCCTCATGGACACACACCGGCCGAGTTGGGATAATCGATCGCGATCAGCAAGGCAGGCCGACGGAGCGGCCGTACGCCCGTAACCATCACCCCAGGGACGGACCGAGCCTTATGACGCAACCCGACACCAGGCCTATTGCGATCTTCGACAGCGGCCTCGGCGGACTGACCGTCGTGGCCGAGCTGCGGCGGCAGCTCCCCGGCGAGGACCTGATCTACTTCGGCGACACCGCTCGCGTACCATACGGCACGAAGAGCGCCGAAACGGTGATCCGCTTCGCCAAGGAGGACTGCGCGTTTCTGCTGCGGTTCGATCCGAAGATGCTGGTGGTCGCGTGCAACACGGCGTCCGCCCACGCCATGCCGGCGCTGACCGGCTCACTCGATCTGCCGGTCTGCGGCGTGGTCGAGCCGGGCTCAGCCGCGGCGGTCGCGGCCGCCGATGGACGCACCGTGGCCGTCATCGCCACCGAGGGGACGATCACGTCGGATGCGTATCGGCGTGCGATCCAGGCCCGGCGGCCCGAAATCCCGGTGATCCAGAAGGCCTGCCCGTTGCTGGTCCCGCTCGTGGAGGAGGGACGGTCCTGCGACGATCCGATCGTCCGGGCCGTGTTGACCGAGTATCTCGAGCCGATCCGGGCGCTGGACCCGGCCGCGGTGGTGCTCGGCTGCACGCACTACCCGCTGCTGAAACCGGCGATCGGCGCGATGTTCGACGAAAGGACGCTGCTGGTCGACTCGGCCGAGCAGACGGCCGCCCACGTCTCGCAGACGCTGTCGACGATCGGCGGGTTGTCTGGGCGAACCTCGGGCGGTACATTCAGTTGTTATCTGAGCGATAATCCTCAGCGCTTCCAGACGGTGGGGTCGCGATTCCTGGGTCAACCGATCACCGACGTTGTCTGGGTCTCGCAGGAGTTGTTCTTTGCCGCTACGACCGAATCCATCCCGAACGGCTAGCCGAGTCGGTCTGTCCGTCGTGGTCGCACCGATGGCGGTGCTGATCCTGGCCGGGGCCCCGGGCTGTCAGAAGAACCAGGCCGAGATCGACTCGACGGTCAACACCTGGATCCAGGACATGCTGGTCAAACGAACGCCGCAGCAGCGCGCGATCGAGGCCCTCCAGGCCGAGAACCCCGACGAGCGTCGCAAGTCGCTCCGCGCCGTGGTCAAGAACGACAAGGCCGGCGAGGAATGGGCGGTCAAGATCTTCGCCAGCGTGGCCGAGAACGACCCCGACCCCCAGGTGCGCTGCATGGCCATCAAAGGCCTGCGTCGCTCGGCCGACGAGCGAGCCGTGGAACCGTTGCTCCGCGTGCTGAATTACAAGGACTTCCCGCGGAAGGTCCGGCCGCCGAGCGACGACGTGCGATGGGACGCGACGGAGGTCTTGGCCTACGTGTCCAAACTGAGAAACGTCCCTACGGAACACGCGGACTGGGCCCGGCGAACGCTCATCCGCCTGGTCACGGACGACTCGAGCCGCAATGTGCGGATCTGCGCGGCGCGGGGACTGGGCTGCTATCGCCATCCGGATGCGCTGACGGCCCTGGTCCAGGCGCTGGAAGACCGAGATTTCGCCGTGCAGTACCAGGCCGAGAACTCGCTGGAGAGGCTGACGGGGCGCCGGCACAACCGCGATGCCGACGTGTGGCGTGCGTGGTTGGCCAAAACCGACGATCCGTTCGGCGACACACAGGACGAGGGACCCGAGAACGTGCGTGCTGAGGAGCCCGCGGGACCGTCCACCTTGCAGCCGTCCTCATAGGCAAAGACACCGACCGCTCGGCAAGCGCACCTCTGGAGGGGGACGAGGCCGGAAGAGGTAGCGCTGTGCTCGCTTTGGCATGCGACAACAAGCTGGTCCTGCACAAGAGTGCGCCCGAGCCCGAGCCCCCGAAGGGTGAGGCCCTCATCAAGGTCCGTTACGCCGGCATCTGCAGCACCGACATCGAGATCACCCGAGGGTACATGGGCTTCTCGGGCGTGCTCGGTCACGAGTTCGTCGGGACGGTGCTCCGCGGCTCGCGCCGGTGGGAGGGCAAACGAGTCGTCGGCGAGATCAACTGCGTCTGCGAACGCTGCGACATGTGTCGTAGCGGCATGGCGACGCACTGCCGTCACCGCACCACGCTCGGCATCGACGGCCGCGACGGGTGCTTCGCCGAGCTGATGAGCCTGCCCGAGCGCAACCTCCATGAGGTCCCCGACGGTATCGACGACAGCGAGGCGGTCTTCGTCGAGCCGCTGGCCGCGGCCTTTCAGGTGATCAAGCAGGTCCGTATCGAGCCCCGCATGCGGGTGACGGTCTTGGGCAGCGGGCGGCTCGGCCTGCTGGTCGCGCAGGTGCTCGCCCAGACGGGCTGTCGGCTGAACGTCGTCGGTCGGAACGACCAGACCCTGGCGTTTTGCGAGAAGAAGGGCATCCAGACCACACAGGTCGACGAGCTCGTGCCGCGCAAGGACCAGGACCTGGTCGTCGAGTGCACGGGCAATCCGGCGGGGTACGAGTCGGCCGTGCAACTGGTCCGCCCGCGCGGTCGGATCGTTCTCAAGAGTACGTATGCCAAGGACGCCTCGGTTGACCTGACACCGGTGGTCATCGACGAGATCCGCGTAACGGGCAGCCGTTGCGGGCCCTTCCCCGACGCCATCGCGGCGCTAGCCCGAAAGCAGATCGACGTGCTCGGGATGATCAGCCGCACCATGCCCTTGAGCAAGGGCGTCGAGGCGATGGACCTCGCCCAAGAGCGAAGCGTGGTCAAGGTCCTGCTGAAGGTCGGCGACTAGCGGGACGCATCTCGCCGCCGGCACGCCGCCCCGCCTCCGCCTGCGTCGACGGATGATCCTCGCGGATGAACAGCGTCCGCGGGCCGCGCCGGATCACGCGCCGGTACTCCTGCTCAATCATCTGTTCGAAGGCCCGGTGCGCCGCGAGCAAGTCCGGCTGGTCGCGCTGGGGAAAGTCTTCATTCACATCGGTCACGATGAAGTCCGGCGGATTGATCCGGAAGGCCGCCAGCAAATCCTTGCCGATCTGGGCGGCCTTGGCGTCAAAGTCGAAGGCCCGGTGGGCGTCCATGTCCCAGTGGATCGGGTCCAGATCCATCTCATAGAAGAAGAAGGCGGCCGACCCCCAGGTGAAGAGCGTGTCGCCCGGCCGGGCCAGCTCGCGCGCCGCGGCAACCAGCTCGAACCGCCCCGCCGTCTCCGGCGCGCGCCCGCCCGACCGCAGCAGACTCACGGCGTGAACCACGTCGCGTCCAGCCAGCAGCGCAACCCAGACCAAGAGCACGCCCACGGCCGTCCGGCGAAGCGGCCGGGCCGCATCGAGCCCGGCAAGCTGACGAGTCGCATCGACCAGGGCGAAACCCGCCACCGCCGTCGCGCTGAACATGAGCGGAATGAAATAGTGGTTGTAGCACCGTCCGCCGGCCAGCGCCCCGCCGAGATCCCCCAGCATCCACAGCACCGCCAAGAGCCGCCAGGTCGGTTGTGTCTGACCCCTGGCGAGCAGTACCGAAGGACGCAGCAGGCCGACCGTCACGACCGCCGCCGCGGCGAGCACGACAAGGACGTGCCAGAGCTGTTCATACGTCTGGACGATTACCCACCCGAGCCCGAGGTTTCGCCAGATCTCCTGGCCGTAGGCGCGGTTGTACGACAGCGAGGCGTAGAGCATGTCGTCGGCCAGCCCATGCCGGGCGAACCACGCGGTCGCAATCAGCCATGGAAGGACCACGCCCGCTGCCAGCGCCAGCACACGGAGGACCGCCCTGGAGGGCCGGATCCTCCCGGCCAGGGCCTCCACGAGGGTCCAGCCGATCACGGCCACCCCGGCCGCTAGCCCCGGCGGCTTGAAGAGGCTGCCCAGGCCGATGAACGCCCCGGCCAGGACGAGCCAACCGACGCCGTTTCGCCCGGCCGTCGCGACGACGACCCACAGGCCCGCCATGACGAAGGCGACCTGGTAGCCCTCGGTCATGTTGCCGGAGTAGGCGAGCTTGAGGCCGAAGGCCAGCGGGATCGCCACCAGGGCCAGCAGATGGTGAAACGGCGTGCCGAGCCACCGTCGCAGGATGCCCACGAAACACGCCACCGTCATCACGGCCAACGCCGTCTCGATCACATAGAGGACGCGCCAATGATGCTCGGCGCTGACGCGGTAGGCCAGGGCGTTGAGGGCGTAGATGGCCGGCGGCTTGTTCTCGAACAGGTCGCGGTAGGGTACCCAACCGTGGGTCCACTGGGCCCCGACATACGCGTAGCGGTACGCATCGGACGGATCGGGTTCGAGGTACGCGGTGCCGCGCAGAAAGACTACAAGAACGATGCCCGAAATCCAGAACAGCGCCGTCCGCATCGAGGATCCTCCCGAAGGTATTATCGGAGCCAGGCCGATAAGGTGTATAGTGGGCTCGCCGGGTCCTGGGGCACCATCGCGTCCTTGTGCGCCCTTGGCGTGGCCGAACGCGGTCAACGGCGCGGCGGTCGCGGCCGCGCGAGCCGAGATGTCCAGTTGACATAACAGGGGCGGCGAGCTACGGTTAAGTTTACAGGCACCCCCAGTTGGGCGCCCCTTCACCGACGCATCGCCGACGCGAGGGATAGCCATGGCCGACGAATCGGTACGTCTGGGATGGTTGCAGCGGGCGGCGAGGATCCTCCTCTACATCGCCTCGATCAGCGGCGTCGTCCTCATCATCTTCGGCATCTACCTGGTCGTCTCCCAGGAGTACGTGAACGCCAGCGTGGTGATGCTCGGCGTCGGCGCGATGCTGATCCTGATGTGCAGTCTGGGCTTCGGCATCGTCGTGGCCCTGGTGCACCTGCACGCCGAGCTCCGTCGGACGCGACGGGCCGTCCAGACCCTGATGGACATGCAACAGGCCCACTCCGGTCAGCAGGTCTCGCAGCTCAGCATCATCGCCGACAACGCCCTGCTGTCGGATGCGGCCAAGTCGATCGCGCACCGCCAGAAGGAGCGCGAGGCCCTTCGCGCTGCCATCCGAGAGGACATCACCCGAGAGGACTGGGACGCGGCCTTCCGCCTGATCGAGCTGATGGCCCAGCACTACGGCTACACCGAAGAGGCCGAGCGATTCCGCGAGGAGGTCGAGGAAAGCCGCCACGACGCCATCGAAAGCAAGGTCAACATGGCGATCGAGCAGGTCGAGGAGCTGTTCAACACCTTCCAGTGGGAACGGGCCCGCGCCGAGGTTCGCCGCTTGATTTCGCTGTACCCGGACCACCAGCGCATCGCCGTGCTGCCCGACCGGCTCGACTCGAGCTTCCTCGAGCGAAAGGAGTATCTCAGGCAAAAGTTTCAGGAGGCCGCCGACCGCAAGGAGGTCGATCGCAGCATCGAACTGATCAAAGAGCTCGACACCTACCTCACGCCCGAGGAGGGCAGGGAGCTCGAAGGGGTGGTGCGGGCGATCTTCCAGGACAAGCTCGACAACATGACCATCGAGTTCGAGATGGCCGTCAAGGACCAGAACTGGAACAAGGCCATCGAGGCGGCCCGGCAGATCATGGATGAATACCCGAACACGCGGCGTGCCCAGGAGCTCCGCGACGGCGTGTTCGACTCGCTTCTGAAGCGCGCCGGCGTCCATCCCGATCAGGTCAAGGCCTGACGCGGCTCGCGCCGCGCTTTGACAAACCACAACCGGAGTTCATCCGTGTGGCACAGCCGCCCCCGGCTGTGAGGTCGCCGCTCTACCGATCCAACATGGATGTCAGCCATGGGGCCCCGTATAGCCCTCAAGCCACCGGAGGAGATGCCATGGCCAACCCGTCATTGCAAGACCGCGGTTCGGAGATCCTCAAGGGCTTCCGCCCGGGCGAGTACGCCTTCGGGGTGGACGTCGCCGACCGCGCGGGCGATTTCGTCGGCCAGCTCGGACGCCGCATCGTGGTCTTCGCGGGCAAGACCGCCAGGTCGTCGGGCCTGCTGGAACGCGTCAGCGACGCGGTTCGCGGAACCGGCGGTGAGATGACGGCCGTGCTGGATGCGGCGCGACCCAACGCGCCCGTCGAAGACGTCCACGCCATGGCACGGGGCCTCCATGAGGCGGGCGACATCGACTGCGCCTTGACCATCGGCGGGGGCTCGGCCATCGACGCGGCCAAGGCCGCCGTGGCCCTGCACGCCCTCGGGGGCGAGCTCGATCCGCTCTACGGCATGGGCACGGTGACCGAGGCTTTGGACAAACAGAACGCGTCGCTGTTGCCGACGATCGCGTTCATGACGGCGGCCTCGTCGGCGGCCCATCTAACGCGCTACAGCAACGTGACCGACTTCTCCAAGGGACAGAAGAAGCTCCTCATCGACGACGCGCTCGTGCCGACCCGCGCGGTGTTCGACTACGGCGTGACGAGAGGCATGAGCGCCGCCTTCACCCGCGACGGGGCCTTCGACGGCATCAGCCACTCGCTCGAGGTCTACCTCGGGGCGACGGGAAGCCCGAAGTATGACCGGATCGAGCAGGTCGCCCTGACCGGTATCGAGCTGATCATCACCTCGCTCGACAAGGCCGTCGACGACCCGGACGACGTGCAGGCCCGCACCGCGCTGGGCCTCGGCACCGACCTCGGCGGCGTGGCCATCATGACCGGCGGAACCAGCGGGGCGCACCTGAACTCCTTCTCGCTGGTCGACCTCCTGCCGCACGGCCGGGCCGTGGCGATCCTGAACCCCTACTACGTGGTCTTCTTCGCCCCGGCCTGCGAGCCACAACTGCGGCAACTGGGCGAGCTGTTCCGGCGCGCCGGCCTGATGGACAAGGACACCTCGGCCCTCGGCGGTCGCGAGCTGGGCCTGGCCGTGTCGGAGGCGATGCTGGCCCTGGCCGAGACGGTCGGCTTCCCGACCCGATTGGGCGACGTCGAGGGCTTCGGTGAGCAGCACGTCCAGCGATGCCTCGATGCGGCCAAGACGCCCCAGCTCCGCAGCAAACTCGAGAACATGCCCGTGCCCATGACGCCCGAGACCGTGGACGAGTACATGGGCTCGGTCCTCGAGGCGGCCGCCAAGGGCGAGCCCGAGCGCGTCAAGAACATGCGCTAGTGCTGCCTTTCAGACGTATCGCGACGACCTGTCCGAGCCGCCGGAGTCATCCGGCGCGGCCACGCGGCATGAATGCCGCGGCTCGAGCAGCAGCCGTGGCGTGTGCCCCCCTGTCGCACGATTTGCGAAACGCGGCACTAGTACCCGACCACACTTGTTTCTGTGGGTTCCGATCAGGAGGGCGAGACGCTTATCAGAGCAGCGACCGTCAGGGAGCTGTGTTGTTGGAGCGTTTGAACAACAACGCTCCTTCACAGTCGCGTCTCCGACGGCCGCTCCGAAGTTGGGAAACCAACAGATTCATTTGTGTGGGACTACTAGGGTCTGCCTGACAACGCCTCTCCAAGACGAAGGCTTCGGTTTGACCGTGATCCCCTCGGTGGCGGCCCGTTTCAACGGGCTTACCCGCCAAAGGCGGGCTGATAGGCCGGCCCTTGTTGGGCCGGTCAGGCGGGCGTGCCCCCCCCCACTTGCGTCGAGCCCGGTTCCAACGGGCTTGCTCGCATCCAAGCCGAACTCGACGTGAAGGACGGCATACGGGAAGCCCGTCGAAAACGGCCTCTGCAAAACCGCATGCAAGATGTCGATGCGGATGACCAGGCCTCAAAGGCCTGGCCTAGTAGCCCCCGAGAACGCGGCAGATAACGGAAAACCCTCTTGTCCGACGAGCCGGGGCGTCGCCGATTGGATCGGTCGTGCGAGCCCGCCTATGATGACCTGATGGCGCCCAACCCCGAGACCGTGGCGAGACACCTGGCCGATCGCATCGACGGACCCGTGATGGCCGATCCGTTGACCCGCGCGCTCTACGCCACCGACGCCAGCATCTACCAGATCCGCCCGGCGTGCGTAGCCTTCCCGAAATCCACCGACGATGTCGTCGCGTGCGTTCACTACGCGGCCGAGCAGCGGATGCCCATCGTGCCTCGCGGCGGCGGCAGCGGGCTGGCGGGCGAGACGCTCACCACCGGCCTCGTCCTCGATGTCACGCGCTACCTCGACCGCGTCATCGAGACCGACCTCGACGACGGCTGGGTCCGGTGCCAGCCCGGCGTCATCCTGTCCCAGCTCAACGCCGCGCTGGCGCGCATCGGGTGGCTGTTCGGACCCGATCCCTCCAGCGCCAACCGGGCCGCCATCGGGGGTGTCATCGGCAACAACGCGACCGGCGCGCACTCGATCAAGTACGGCTACACCGACGCCTACATCGAGGAGATGACCGTCGTGCTCGCCGGCGGCGAGGTCGCCACCGTCTCGTCCGGGCCGGTCGACCCCGACGCCACCGACACCGCAGGCCGCCTGGCCGCCCAGGTGCACGACCTGGTGACGCGAAACGCCGATCTCATCGCCCGGCACATGCCACGCGTCGGGCGCAATCGCAGCGGCTACGCGATCGACAAGGTCGTCGCCGACGGCAACGTCCACCTCGGACGTGTCATCGCCGGCAGCGAGGGGACGCTCGGCATCATCACCGAGGCCCGGCTCCGCATCCTGCCCAGGCCGAAGGTCCGAGGCTTGCTCCAGCTCAACTTCACCCGGATGGACGCCATGGCCGCCGCCGTGCCGGTCATCCTCGCCGATGAGCCCGCGACCTGCGAAACCATGGACGGCAAGCTGCTCGACCTCGCCCGACAGGCCTATCCGCGATACCGGAACGTCCTGCCCGGCGGTGTCGCGGCCTCCCTGCTGATCGAGCACGACGGCGACGATCTGGACGAGGTGCGCGACAAGATCGAGCGCACGCGCCGGCGTATCGACTCGGCCGGCGAGATGGTCGAGATCCTCGACGAAGCCGACCAGCGGGCCGTGTGGAACGCCCGTAAGGCGGCCGTGCCGCTGCTGTTCCGCAAGCCCGGACGGAAGCAGCCCGTGCCGGTGATCGAGGACGTGGCCGTGCCGCCCGACCGCCTGGGCGAGTACATCGCGGGACTGGATACCATCCTCAGGCGTCACGAAACCGAAGCGGCCCTCTATGCCCACGCGGGCGACGGCGAGCTGCACACCCGTCCGTATCTCAATCTCCACGACCCGGTCGACGTCGAGCGGATGCGCGCCATCGCCGAAGAGACGTTCGAGCTAACCTGGTCGCTCGGCGGGACCATCAGCGGCGAGCACGGTGAAGGACTCGTGCGCGTCGAGTTCATCCGAAAGCAGTACGGCCCGCTCTATGACGTCATGCGTGACGTCAAGCAGCTCTTCGACCCGGCCGGCATCCTGAACCCCGGCAAGATCATCAACGACGATCCGGACGTCATGACCCGAAGCCTCCGCTTCAAGCATCGCCGGGTCTCGGATCGGCTGGCCGAGCCGAAGCTCATCTGGCGCGACGACGAGTTGATCGACGAGATCGAGCGGTGCAACGGCAACGCGGCTTGCCGGAGCCTGGACGCGACCGGGACGATGTGCCCGATCTTCCGCGCGACGCGCGACGAAGTCGCCAGCCCCAGGGCTCACGCCAACATGCTGCGCCAGTGGATCACCGGTCAGCTCGACGAAGACCTGCTCGAAACCGATGCGTTTCGCGCAGCCGTGGCCACATGTGTCAACTGCAAGACGTGTCACGACGCTTGCCCGTCAGCCGTGAACATCCCGAAACTCATGCTCGAGGCACGCGCTCAGATCGCCGCCCGACGCGGCCTGACCCGAACCGAACGGCTGCTGGCCGATAGCGAGACGATGAGCACGCTCGGAGCGGCGACAGCCCCGCTGTCGAACTGGCCGATGGCCTGGCGATGGTTCCGCCGGTTGCTCGAGGGAGCCACGGGTATCGATCGGCGTCGACCCATGCCGGCCTTCGGGCGCGGATCGTTCCTGCGTCGGGCGAGACGCTGGCTGGCGAAAAACCCGGTCGAGCGACCGGTCCGCGGCAAGGTGGCCGTCTTCTTCGATCTCTACGCCAACTACCACAACCACGAACTGGCTCGGGCCCTCCTGGCGGTGCTCCATCGCAACCGCATCGACGCGATCGTGCCCGACCAGGTCGGCTGCCAGATGCCCGCGATCTGCTACGGCGACCTCGAGGCCGCACGCGCCGGACTGCAGCGGAACATCGACAGCCTCGCCCGCGCTGTGGACGAAGGTCGCACCATCGTCTCGGCCGAGCCGACGGCCACACTGACGCTGCGCGACGAGATGCTCGACCTCATCGACTCGGACGACGCCCGCCGGGTCGCCGAGAACACGCGCGACCTGGGCGAATACCTCCTTGCGCTGCACCGCGCCGGCGAGCTGGAAACCGACTTCAGGCCGATGCCGATGACGGTCGGCTATCACATGCCGTGTCATCTAGGCGCAATGAAAATCGGTCGCCCCTCGGTCACGCTCGCGCGGCTGATCCCCGAACTCCACGTCGAGATCATCGAGGCCGGCTGCTGCGGACTCGCCGGCACCTTCGGATTCCAGGCGAAGCACTTCGATGTGGCAATGACGGCCGGGCAGCGACTCGGCCAGGCCCTGCGAGCGCCCGAGCTGGACGCGGGAATGACCGAGTGCGCCACCTGCAAGATGCAGATGGAACTCTCCGGGCACAAACCGACGTGGCACCCGATCGTCTTGCTCGCCCGGGCGTACGGTCACGGCGGCGACCAGGCCGTGACGTGATCGAGCTATCGGACCTCCGTGGGCGGCAAAGGCCACGCGGGCGTTTCCCTGAATCAACAGGCAATGTAAGGCCCTAATTCTAAGAACGTTAGACGCCACTAGAACCCCGCCAGGGACCGGCGGCGTTGCGGTGGGGCAACGCGCTCGTGCAGCCCGATCGGTCTTGGACCGGACAGCGAACGCCCATGGATAGCACAAGCTATTGCCTTCAATACGGATAGATTCTCATCTCGGCGATACCCCTTTGTGGCCCGCCGCGGCACGAGCATTGCCAAATGACCGTCCGGAGGGAGCTTAGATCATTTCAACGAGGATGGGAAAGATGTGTCGCGCGACTTGTCTGATGCTGTTCGTCGGCTTGCTGCTGTCGGCCGGGTGCGATCGGCCGACGCAGATCTCGCCCACGGTAGCCTACTACGAGCAGGACCACGTGGCCTCGCTCGATCGCGAGGGCAGGCAGCCTGCCCTGCTCTTCGACCGGATCCCCGGTTCGCCACCGGCCAGCGCCTTCGCCTATCGAAGCACCTGGCCGAGCACGTCCGTGGGGGTTCGCGCCCGGGAGATCCGCCACTACGTTACGTATGTCAACGACTACCAGGGCCACGGCTTCTATTCAGGCGACCATTATCATCGCAGCGCCCGCTACTACGAGACCGGCTACGCCGAGCGCTGAGGCCTCTTCGAAGGCCCGCTTGCACGGACGGGCGTGATCCCGTGGCAGCCGATGACGACGCGATCGAAGGTCTGTGGAGCCCACTGTCGGGACGTATGAAAGCGTGATGAAACGGATGGACGGCGGCACGTCCCGGAGTCCAGGAAAGAAAAAATTGCCCTTGCGGGCTAGAACTCGTTGAATTAGTATCACTTGCAACCGTTCGAAGCCTTTCGAGCCGACCCGCTATCACAAGTCGGACGTCGGTAGGGGCTGCGAAACGAACCGCAGCTAGTGGAAATCGTTTCATCTCTCACAGTGTTCAAGGGCGGTGACGATGGCAACGATCACGAAGAAAGAACTCATCGACCGTATCGCAGACCGGACCGGCAACAAGCGCGTTGTTGTCAAACGGATCATCCAGAACTTCCTCGACGAGATCATCGACGAGCTCGGACAGGGTAATCGCCTGGAGTTCCGTGACTTCGGCGTGTTCGAGAGCCGCATGCGGGCGGCCCGAATCGCCCAGAACCCCAAGACGCTCGAGCGCGTGAACGTGCCCGCCAAGCGAACGGTCAAGTTCAAGGTCGGCCGCCTCATGAAGCAGAAGCTCGTCGAACCCATGCCCGAGGATCAAGCGGACGAGTCGGAGGCATCGTCCCAGCCTTCCGAGTCGGATCAGGACAGGCACGAGGCCACCCCGCCGCCCAATATGCCCGGCGAGTCAACGGGTACGTGATCCGTCTGGACCAACGCAACCGGCGCAACATCCTGTCGACAGCAGCATTGTGATCCGCGCCGCCCTCACTGCGGCTTCGCTCCCGGCACGGTAGCCGGCGCATTAGCGGTTGCCCGAATCCCACGATCCCCGTAGGATGCGCATACTGCACTCAGCCAAGCGTGGACGGCCGTGAGTGTCCTTCGCTCGCGCCGACGGCGAAACAACGTCCGTGCCGGCCGGAGCCGTGTTGTGATCTGGCCTTAGAGGGCCGACCCAACCGACGGCTGGCCGCGGCGGCGCGGGCAACCTGCAAACCCAAACGAGGATGTCTCATGATGATGTGCAAACGTCGATCGCCTCGGAGCGGCAAGGACGACGGCTTCACGTTGATCGAACTGCTGGTGGTGGTGGCCATCATCGCCTTACTGATCTCGATCCTGCTGCCGTCGCTCAGCAAGGCGCGGTCCCAGGCCCGCACGACGCTCTGTGCCTCTCGGATCGCCCAGCTCTGCAAGGCCATGCTCCTCTATGCCGACGACTACAACGAGACCCCGCCCTTCATCGGCCGCGGCTGGGAGTTCTGCGACGATCCGCGGATGAGCGAGGAATGGACGGCCGGCTCGGGGCTGACCCTAATCGACCTGGCGATGCTGGAAGACTGGCTCATGCCGAACATGCCCGAGTACTGGATGGTGGCCGAGAAGGATTGGCCCGATTACGCCCGAGTCCGCAACGGCCGGCTCTTTGAGTACGCGCGGTTCGAGAACCTCTACCTCTGCCCCGAGTTCCAGCGGATCAACAACTCGGCCAAGAGCCAGAACGTCTTCAACTACACCCGGTCGGTCCTTGGGCGCAAGTGGTTCCACCTGGGCGACCCCGAGACCAACGTCGGCACCATCTACGCCCCGAACGACGAGCAGCGAGAGTGGTGCGGCCAGGCCGGCCCGATCCTCAAGGTCAGCCAGATCCATGCCCCCTCGCAGTTGCACATGCTGCTCGATGAACGGTGGGACAAGCACTGCGCCACGCCACTCGAAGGCATCAACGACGCCGGCCACGACATCCTCGACGGCAACATCACGAACCAGTGGATGGCCATGGACTGCATGTTCGGTCCGTGGGGCAACGAGGTCGGTCAATACCACGGCGCCGAGATGCGATCGCAGATCGTGCCCGAACCCTACACCGATGAGATCGCCCGGGTGAAGCGCGGCAGCGGGGCCTTCTACGACGGCCATGTCGGACTGGAACTCGACCCCCTGCCCGACCGCAGACCCCCCGAGGGCTTCGGCTCGGCGGTCGCCATCGTCAGCCTGATCGACTGGCTCTACGGACACATCTTCGCCCAGCGGGGACTGAGTCCCAGCCAGATCGTCTTTGAGTCGCCTTGGTGACCGTCGCTTCTGTGCTCACCACAAGCCGCCCGCCCAAGCGCCCTGAGCCCAAGAAAAAACACGCGGTTCGCTTGACGCCGGCCCATATTGTGGTATACTAGTACCAGTTTGCTTTATACCCCGGAGCCAGTGCCATGCTAAAGGTATCCGAAGCAGCATCCCTAGCCCTGCACACCGCCACCCTCTTGGCCACGAACGAGGAGTCGCTGATCACCACGTCCGAGGCCGCCTCGGCACTCGGCGTCTCGGAGAACCACCTGTCCAAGGTCCTCCAGCGGCTCAACAAGGCCGGGTTGGTGCGGTCGATCCGTGGGCCGAAGGGCGGATACCGCCTGGCCAAGCCGGCCGACGACGTCACGCTGCTCGACGTGTACCAGGCCATCGAGGGCCCGTTGCCCGAGACGACGTGCCTGCTGGACAAGCCCATGTGTGGCGGCTGCTGCATCCTGGGCGGGTTGCTGGGTCAGGTCAACACGCTGGTGCGAGAGCACTTCGAGGGGACCAAGCTGTCCACGTTATCTCTGACGAGCGGAGCCATCCATGCGTAAAACGCGAGACATCATACGAATCGACGAATCCAAATGCGACGGGTGCGGGCAGTGCATCACCGCCTGCGAAGAGTCGGCCCTGAAACTGGTCGACGGCAAGGCCCGCCTCGTCGGCGAGGTCTATTGCGACGGGCTGGGGGCGTGCATCGGTGCGTGCCCGCAGGACGCGCTGACGATCGAGCAGCGCGAGTCCGAACCCTTCGACATGCAGGCCGTGCACGAGCTGCAAGCCCGGCACAAGCGGGAACAGGGCAGCACGCCCTCGTCCGCACCGAGCGGTTGTCCGGGCGCGGCCATGCGGGCGCTCGACGCGAGCGACCAGGGGCAGGACGACGCACCCGCCGCCCCGACGAGTCGATCCCAGCTCGGTCACTGGCCCGTTCAGCTCCGGCTCGTCTCGCCGAGTGCGCCGTTCCTGAAGGGGGCGGACCTGCTGATCTGCGCCGACTGTGTGCCGTTCGCCGTGCCCGATCTCCACTCGCGGTACCTTGCCGGGCGATCGGTGGTGGTGACATGCCCCAAGCTTGATGACATCCAAGAGGCAGAGGACAAGCTCGCCGAGATCTTCACCGAGGCCCGTCCCAAGAGCGCCACCGTCTTGCGGATGGAGGTGCCCTGCTGCGGCTCCCTGGCACGTGCGGCCCAGAACGCGGCCGAGCGGGCCGGCACGGAGGCGCCCGTCGACGTACGGACGATCGCCATCCAGGGCGGCGGCGAGATGGGTCAGGCCCGGCAGGCCTGCCCCTCGATGGGACGTGAGGTGGTGGCGCCATGAACAAGTGCCCCGGACAAGATAGTCGCGAGCTGACGGCCAGCACGCACCCTTGCCCCAACTGCGGGGCGAAGGTGGAGATGTTCTCAGACGAGCAGCGCCGGCGATGTCCCGGTTGTCGCGGGATGGTCTTCCGTGAGCACGTGCCGACGTGCGCGGCCTGGTGCCAGGCCGCCGAGGAGTGCCTCGGACCCGAACGCTACGCCCGGGCGATGGAGGCCCTGGGCTTGGCGGACCAGGACGAGCAGGAGGAATCCACGTCGTGACCGCAACGAAGACGCGATCGATCGACAAGGACCTCCGCGTGGCCAGGCGTTTCATCGACGTCTATTGCACCGGTCACCACGACACGCAGGACGGTGGGCTGTGCCCGGAGTGTGCCGACCTGCTGGCCTACGTGCAGCGTCGGCTTGAGCGATGTCCGTACGACCCGAAGCCCAAGTGCAAGGACTGCCGGACACACTGCTACCGTCCCGACTACCGCCGCCGGATCAAGGAGGTCATGCGGTACTCGGGCAAGCACTTCGTCAAGCGCGGACGCATCGACTGGCTGGTCAAGTACTTTCTCTAGCAAGGCGAGCACGAGACAGCCGTAACCAGGCGGCGGTCAACATCGCCGAGACCATAAGCGGGTCACACGCCCCAGCGGGCACGGGTCCCGTCCTAACGACCGACAGGAGGACACCTTCATGTTTTGTTACCAATGCGAACAAACAGCCAAGAACACCGGCTGCACCAAAGTAGGGGTCTGCGGCAAGGACGACGAGACCGCCACGCTGCAAGACCTGCTGCTGTATGCCACGAAGGGCATCGCCCAGTACGCGCACCGCGCCCGCGAGCTCAGCGTCCGCGATCGCGAGGTCGACGTCTTCGTCCTCGAAGCCCTGTTCTCGACGGTGACCAACGTGAACTTCGATCCGGACCGGCTCGAGCAATGGATCCATCAGGCTGACCAGATGCGCGACCGTGCCAGGGCCCTCTGCCAGCAGGCGGTCGAGGACAAGCGTCAGAGCATGGAGGGCGTCTCGGGCCCGGCCGAATGGACGCCCGCCCAGGACCGCGACGGCCTGCTTCAGCAGGGCCGTGACATCAGCATCGAACACCGCAAGGAGGAGCTGGGCGAGGATATCGTCGGGTTGCAGGAGTTGTTGACCTACGGCTTGAAGGGGATGGCCGCCTACGCCGATCATGCCCAGATCCTCGGCCACGAAGACGACCAGATCTACGCCTTCTTCCACGAGGCCTTGGACTACCTGACCGAACCCTCTCCGACGCTGGACGGCCTGCTGAACATGGTGCTCCGCTGCGGCGAGATGAACCTCCGGACGATGGAGCTCCTGGACGCGGCGAACACGGGCACCTACGGCCATCCCGAGCCGACGCCCGTCCGCATCCACCCGGTCAAGGGCAAGGCCATCGTCGTCTCGGGCCACGACCTGAAGGACCTCGAGCTGCTCCTTCGTCAGACCGAAGGTACGGGCATCAACGTCTACACGCACGGTGAGATGCTGCCCGCTCACGGCTACCCGGGGCTCAAACGATTCGAGCATCTGGTCGGCAACTACGGCGGGGCCTGGCAGGATCAGCGCAAGGAGTTCGACGCCCTGCCCGGCGCGGTGCTGATGACGACGAACTGCATCCAGCGCCCGAAGGAAAGCTACGAGGGGCAGATCTTCACGTCGGGCCTGGTGGCCTGGCCGGGAGTCCAGCACATCGGCAATCGCGACTTCACGCCGGTCATCGAGGCGGCACAGGCCGCCGAGGGCTTCACAGAGGACGGACCCGACGAGACGATCATGGTCGGCTTCGGCCGCCAGGCCGTCCTGAACGTGGCCGACAAGGTGCTCGATGCGATCAAGGAAGGCGCCCTGCGGCACCTCTTCCTGATCGGCGGCTGCGACGGCGCCAAGCCCGGGCGAAACTACTACACCGAGCTGGCCAAGGCCGTTCCCGACGACTGCGTGATCATGACGCTGGCCTGCGGCAAGTACCGCTTCAACAAGCTCGATTTCGGGCAGATCGGCGGCATCCCGCGTCTGCTCGACGTGGGCCAGTGCAACGACGCCTACTCGGCGATCGTCATCGCCAAGGCCCTGGCCGACGCCGTCGGCAAGGGCGTCAACGACCTGCCGCTGTCGCTGGTCCTGTCGTGGTACGAGCAGAAGGCGGTGTGCATCCTGCTGTCGCTGCTGTACCTCGGCATACGCGACATCCGGATCGGACCGAGCCTGCCGGCGTTCCTGACACCCGCCCTCGTGGACGTGCTGGTCGAGAAGTTCAACATCATGCCGATCAGCTCACCCGAGGAAGACCTGGAGGCCATCCTCGGCGCCGAGGCGGTCGGCTAGCACGATGGCCAAGCCTCTACGGCGCTTAGGACCGAGCGGACCGAAAGCAGCGGCCCGGCCAATCCATGAAGACGAAAGGGGCGGAGGCAGGCATTCCAGGCCCGCTTCCGCCCCTGTTGCTTTGCACGGGGTCGCTGCCGTCAGCGGTCAGCGACGTCGTCCTTAGGCCTCGGCCTCGGCCGGCCTCGCCGATTCTGACTCACCGCCGGCGACCAACTGCATGAGCTGCTCGATGGCCGAGTTCATCTCGAGCGTCTGCTGCCGGAGCGTCTCGGCCGCAGCCGCCGACTCCTCGGCGTTGCCGGCGTTCTGCTGGGTCACCCGATCAACCTGCGTCACGGCCTGGTTGACCTGCTCGATGCCCTGGGCCTGCTGATCGGTGGCGGTGCTGATCCCGCCGATCAGGTCGGAGACCTTCGAGGCGGCCTCCACGATCGAGGACAGCGTCGAGCCGACCTCGCCCGAGACCTTCGTACCCTGCTGGGCGTTGTTGACGGCCTCTTCGATCAGCGAGGTCGTCTCGCGGGCGGCCTCGGCGGCGCGCTGGGCGAGGTTGCGGACCTCGTCGGCCACGACCGCGAAGCCCTTGCCGTGCTCCCCGGCGCGGGCGGCCTCGACCGCGGCGTTCAGCGCCAACAGATTGGTCTGGAACGCGATCTCCTCGATCACCTTGATGATCTTGCTGATCCGCTCCGACGACTCGTTGATGCCCGTCATGGCCTGGTTGAGCTGCGCCATGATCTGATCGCCCTGGTTGGCGGCGTCGCGGGCCTCGCCGGCGAGTGAGTTGGCCTCGCGGGCATTTTCGGCGTTGGTCTTGGTCATGGCCGTCATCTCCTCGAGCGAGCTCGAGGTCTCCTCCAGAGCCGCGGCCTGCGTGCTCGTGCCCTCGGCCAGCGACTGGCTCGACGAGGCGACCTGATCCGTACTGGTGGTGAACTGCTGGGCGCTGTCCATGAGCTTGTCGCTGACACGGTTGATCGGCTTGACCACGTAGCGCGTGGCGAACCAGGCGATCGAGCCGGTCAGGACGGCCAGGATGCCCACCACGAACGCAATGGCCTGAAGCGTCTTGCTGTTGGCCAAGTTGGCGTGCTCATCGAGCGGCAGGTAGGCGTTCAGCGTACCGAGCAGCTTGTGCTGGTCGACCGGGACGCCGTGACACTCGGCGCAGCCCGGATGGTGATCGGACCACAAGGGCACGGCGATACGGAGGTGGCCCTCCTCGATCGTGCGGACCATGGGCTTGCCGGCCAGCAGCTCCTTCGAGGCCCGTCGCTCAAACGGAATCTCGATCTTCGTCGTGCCCTTGCCGAGCGGCTTGGCGCCGAAGATTTCCTCGTCGCCGATGAGGCGGACGCGGTTCTTCCCCTCGCCGAAGTCATGGATCACCGCCAGGTCGACCGCCTCGATGCTGCGAGACCAGTCTTCGGTCAGTCGTTCCCTTTCTTCGTCGGTCTTGGCCGCCGCATAGGCGTCGTGGTACCGACGCGTCGAGACCATGAACATCTCAACCGACCGGCTCAAGAGCTCGTTTGCCGTGTCCTCCACGTGCTTGTCCACCACGCTGTGGAGCTGCCGGTAGTTGAAAATGGAGAAGACGACCGCCCCGACGATCCCGATGACCGAGACGAACGCTATCAAACGACCCCGCATCGACATGCTGACACTCCCGCTCTTGCTGGAAAGGAAACCCCACCCGACGCCGACGCCACCGACGGCACGACCCATCGCCCCGCACGACGCTGCCAATCCGGAGGATACGTGCGAGGGGACTGAAACGGCCGCTGAGACGTCACGCCAGGCACCGTGTGCGAACGCTACATCCTTCGGTCGGTCCGCTGGAATGGGTTAGTACGATCCTGGCAGAACGGCCCACTTTCCCAAGGCCGTTCGATCGGCCTAGGGGAATCTCCCGAAGGGCCTGGCGACTTCCCAAGCCTTATGGTGCCGTGGAGACCGTTATCAGGGCGTGCCGCTCCGGCATCGAGGCTACCAGGTCCCCGTAAGAAAGAGGGTGGATGTGGACAAGGTCCGAAACAATCCCGCTAACTCGGATTGCTAGGAGCGTACTCCAAGAAATCACCCGCGTGCGGAATCCAATGGGTGGGCCGTGGCCGCCCGTGACGGATCTTGCCTGCGAGCCGAGGAACCGACCTTCTCGGCCTGCTGGCGTTCTTGGCGTGCAGGAGATGGCCGCGACTCGGTCTTGAGCGTGCCAGACCGTTCGTCGCAGCAAAGGAGACGCATCACGTGAGCACACTCCTCTACATCCAGGCCTCACCCCGTGGCGATCGGTCAAAATCGATCGCGGTCGCCAATGCCTTCGTCGAGGCCTATCGCAACAAGGAACCGACCGTCGAGGTCGACACGCTGGACCTGTTCGAGACCGACCTGCCCGACTTCGACGGCGCGGCCCTGCGGGCCAAGTACTCCATCCTCCACGGCGAAGACCTGCCCGAGGACCAGGCCCGGGCCTGGCGAGGCGTGGAGGCCTTGATCGAACGCTTCAAGGCCGCGGACAAGTACCTCCTCGCCGTGCCGATGTGGAACTTCCATATCCCTTACAAGCTCAAGCAATACATCGACGTCCTCGTCCAGCCGACCTATGTCTTCACCTACTCGCCGGAGGAGGGCTACTCCGGCCTGATCACCGACAAGCCGGCCCTGATCGTGTGCTCGCGCGGCAGCAGCTACAGCGAAGGACAGGCACGAGAGATGGACTACCAGACCAGCTACCTCAGAGACATCCTCCGCTTCATCGGGCTGACGGACATCCGGTTCGTCGTCGTCGAGCCCACGCTGATGGTCAGCCACGATGTGGCGCGGGCCAAGGTGCAGCAGGCCGTCGCCGAGGCCACGCAACTCGCAGCCGAGTTCTGATGCCGACAGCCAGGGGACGGCCAAGCACGCTTGGGTGGCATGGCGGCGCTGCCTCTCGCGCGGCCATCCGGAGGACGTCGCCGAGCCTACGCCCACGGATCGAAGCCAGCGCGGGATGATCGGACGCATGCAAGCCCCCGATGCAGGCATTCGGTTCCCAGCCGCTTTTTGCAGGACGATGGCTCCTACCGAAGCTCAACCTTTCGACGTGTTGGCTTGTCGACGTTTCGGTCGGCCTTGCCACGCCCGCACACTTGGGATGTAATGGTTGGTCCGTGCAACCACGTTGGAGGACTAAACCATGCAGGCAACACGACCGTTGGCAATCGTTCTATTGGCGTTGATCCTGGTCGGTCCGGCGCCGGCCGCTCCCATTCACATCGTCGTGAACATGGGGGACTACCCGTCGGCCCAGGCGGCCTCGGACGACGAGGCCAACATCGGATGGGACGACGGCAAGGACGCCGACGACATCATCTGCACCGAGTGCTTCGCCGCCGTCGAGCTCCAGCAGTATCTGCGGAAGATGACGGGCGACGCCGCCCGGTTCGGCATCGTCGACGACGACAAGGTGCCCGCCGAGGGCGAGCTCATCCTGATCGGAAACGCGAAGACGAACACGTGCATCGGCAAGCATGCCGCCGCCCTGAACGTCGACGACGCCTTCGCGGCTACCGGCCGCGAGGGCTTCATCATCAAGAGCGGCCAGGTCGACGGCGGACGTCGGGCGGTGGTCATCGGCGGCAAGGGCCGGATCGGCACCCTCTACGGCGTCTACGGCGCCCTCGATGCGCTGGGCGTGAGGTGGTTCGCCCCGGGGGCGTTCAACGAGGAGATCCCCGAGGTCGAGATCGACACGCTGCCGGAGGTGGACATCGCCGACGCGCCGAAGTTCTTCACCCGCGGCTTCCACGCCTGGGAGTATCGCGGCAACCCCGAATTCTTCGAGTGGATGGTCCGCAACCGGATGAACTACTGGTGCGTGGAGAACAAGAACCGCCCCGGGATGAAGAAACGCGGCATCCAGATGAATTGCGGCAACCACGTGCTCATCCCCCGGTTCCTCGGCCCGCGGAACGAGTATCCCTACAACCATCCCAAATTCGACGGCGACAACGACAAGCCGGCCGATCCGTACCCGCCCGGCGATCAGTATCAGGGCGACAAGAACGGCGACGGCAAGCTGACGTACTTCGAGGCCCACCCGGAGTGGTACGGCCTACGGCCGACCAAGTCGGGCAAGCTCCGTCGCAGCGCCCGCATCCACGGCGACGGCGGGGACAACTTCTGCACGGCGAACCCCCACGCGCTGAAGGAGTTCTTCAAGAACCTCGTGCAGGACATGATCGACGGGACGTGGAAGGACGCCGACAGCCTCAACTTCTGGACGCTGGACGGCGGGCGGTGGTGCCAGTGCGAGGAGTGCAAGGCCCTCGGCTCGCAGACCGACCGGAACCTGCTGCTGGTCCATCGCTGCTGTGAGGAGTTCAAGAAGGCCGAGCGCGAGGGACGGCTCAACCGCAAGATCATGATCTACTTCCTGGCCTACGCCGACGTGCTCGAGCCGCCCACCCGGCCCCTCCCTGACGGCTTCGACTACGACCGCTGCATCGCCACGTACTTCCCGATCGCGCGGTGCTACGTGCACACGCTCGACGACCCGAAGTGCACCGAATACAACACCCGCTACGAGAAGCACCTCAACGGCTGGGTCCGCAAGCCCGACCGCCACTACCGCGGCCAACTCTTCATCGGCGAGTACTACAACGTCAGCGGCTACAAGTGCCTGCCCATCATGTTCGCCCGCACCATGTCGCACGACATGCCCTATTACTACGACATGGGCGCGCGGCACATGCACTACATGCACTGCACGACCAGGAACTGGGGAACCAAGGCGCTGACCAACTACCAGTTCGCCAAGATGATGTGGGACCCGTCGCTCGATACCGACGCCCTGCTCGACGACTACTTCACCAAGCGGTACGGCCAGGCCGCCGACGTGATGCGCAAGCTCTACGATCGGCTCGACACGGCCCTGTGCAACGTCACCGAGCTGAAGTACCGCCTCAGCCGCGGTCGGCTCAATCGCAACGCCAAGGAGCTCTTCCCGAACAAGCACATGAAGTACGAGCCGGCCACGTTCGAGGACAACGACGGACCCGACTTCACCGAGATGCTCGCGGCCATCGACGGCTGCGTCGGTCTGATTCGCAAGGCGCGGGCGATGGAGCTGCCGGCCCGGATCCAGCTCCGCCTGGCCGAGGACGCCTCGCCGCTCACCTACGCCCACAACCTGCTGCACTTCTATGACGTGTGCATCCGCGGCACGCAGCTCATGCACGAAGGCAAGAAGGCCGAGGCGGCCAGGTTGCTGCCGGAGCTCAAACGCCTGGCCGAGGCCCTGGAGAACGACAAGGAGAACGTCAGCTACTCCTCGTCGCACGCCAGCGCCCCCAACGCGCTGGTGGCCACCTACATCGTGCCGGCGTACCAGCGACTGCTCGCTCAGCTCACCCCGCTGGATCCGAAGCAGGTCAAGCACTTCGAGGCCGGGAAGGTCCTGACGATCTTGGGCAAGGACTTCTACGGCGGCGGCCGGATGAAGTTCGGACACGGCTTCCAGCTCGTGCCGAAGAAGTCCCACGAGAAGAAGTGCGACGAGGGCAACTTCGTCTACCCCAAGAGCACCGGCGTCCACAACGCGATGAAGGCCTCGGTCAAGCTCGACAAGGTGCCCGCCGGCGGCATGATGCTCACGCTGGTGGGCATGTCGTGTCCGGCCGGTGACGACAAGGACCTGCCGATCACCGTCACCGTCAACGACAAGAAGGTCTTCAGCGGCAAGGGCGGCTTCCCGGAGGCCTCACTGACGGCCAAGGACATCGCCGTGCCCGCAAGCGCCCTCAAGGCCGGCATCAACACGATCGCCGTCGCCCTGGACGTGGCCAAGGGCTCGACCGGCAGCCGCCCCTGGTTCGGCGTGGCCAGAATCATGCTCAAGGCCAAGTAACGCGACCCGGGACGGCCTGCCGTCCCCACGACATCGCCCGCCCGCACACGTAAGGCCTCCCTCGAGGCCCGACGAAGGAGACCGCTATGCGACATCGCAATCGTCTCCCCGTGTTGATCGCGCTGTGGTGCCTGCCGGCCGTACTCTGGCCCGCGAGTTCCCCAGCGGCCCAACCCACACGACCGGCCCGTGCGATCCTGTTCCTCATCGACGCCGTCCACTGGCAGGCGATGGAGCGACTCGACCTGCCGACGCTGGAAGGACTGGCCAAACAGGGCGTGTACTTCAAACGCGCCCACTGCATCGCACCCGATCATCCGACGACGGGCCCCTACGGCCGGCTGCACACGACCTCGCTGCCCAACCCGACGCTGCAATCGGGCACGCTGTTCATCCGCCCCGACTCCAAGATGATCCAGGAGTGCTTCTGGCCCGAGCAGCTCACCGCCCACGCCGTGAACATCACCGCCTACCGCTCGCTCAATCGCGGCTTCCACTACTCGATGATGCTCCACAACGCCGACGACGAGGCCGTCATCGACTACGCGACCGACCTGATGCGCAAGGCCGATATCCGTTTCGCGCGGTTTCACCTTCAAGGCCCCGGTACGGGCGGCACGGCCTCGGTCAAGACGACCCAAGACGTCCCGTGGCGGAAGAACATCTGGGGCGAGGGCTCGCCGTACATCGCCGCCCTGACCAACGCCGACCGACTGTTGGGCGAGTTCATCACCGCACTCAAGCAGATGGACCGATGGGACGACACCCTGCTGGTCGTCATGCCCGACCACGGCCAGGCGAGTCAGGGTTGGCATCCGCCGATGCAGGAAGAGGGCTGGGTATTGCCCTTGATCTTTGTCGGACCGGGCGTGGCCAAGGGCCGTACGTTCGACTACGCCGAGACCATCGACGTCGCCCCGACGATCTGCCACCTGATGGGCCTCGATCCGCCCACCACGGGCCCCGGTTCGGGCGTGGTGCTGAGGGAGGTTCGCACCGACTTCGACGGCGATCCGCCCAAGCGCCCGCAGCGCGTCCGCAAGATCAACGAGCAGATCCGAGACTACCGGTTGCTGCGGGGCAAGCTGCTGACCCGCTCGCTCGACGATGCCGCCGCCGAACGCGCCGTCATCGTCGCCGGCCGGTCGTTCTTCGGCACGGCCCGGATCCTGCAATGGCACGAAGCCGGTTCCGTGGATGCCCTGATTAAGACAAACGATGAGGTGCTCGCCAAGCTGCAGGCGGCGGTGAGGCGTTGAAGCCCGCGGTAGCGGCGGAACCCAAACGGCTCAGGGGGTTCAAGAAGGCTCCGCGCCCCGCGGGCGGTGTTGAGGGCCTTAGGGATTCATGGAGGCGTCGTTCTTGACCAGGACGGCGGAGGCGCAGAGCTGGCACAACTCGTCGACGTGGGCCTGTATGTCCTCCGGCGCGAACCATTTCGCAAGCCCCTCTTCGATACTCATGGCTTCGATGCTGATGGGCTCATAGCCGTAGGCGGCCGCCGAGCTCTTGATCTCGGCGCAGACCCGCTGAGCCGTCGCGCTGTCGTCGATCTCCAGGGCATGCTGAAGTCGCCGGACGCGGTCCTCCAGACGATCGAGGAACCTCAGGATGAGCTTGCGCATCGGGGCGTACGACCACTTGGTGCTTACCAATGGCTGACCCCGCTTGGGGGTCGTGGCCCTTCGCCCTAGATGCGCGGCGAAGAGCTTGGCGAGCGACTCGTACTCGAACGGGCTGACCAGCCCGGCGTCGAAGCCCTGGAAAAAGCCGTGGAAATTCTCCTCGGCCGTGTGCTCGAAGGTGCATGCCGCGATGGGCCCCGCAAAACCCGCCTCACGGATCCGCTTGGCGGTCTTGATGCCGTTCTTGGGCGCCAGGTCGAGATTGATCAGGACCAGGTCGAACTTGCTCTGGCCGATCCGATCGAGGGCCTGGGCCTCGGCCGTGACGGCGACGACATGAGCACCCAGCCTTCGTATGAGGAAACGGGCCAGCTCGACGCCATCAATGGATGGGTCGATGTAGAGCACGTTGCCCTGGAAGCTCATGGCCCCACCGGGCGTGGCCTCTTTCTCCGACTCCGAGTCCTGGCATTCGGATAGGTACTCGGACAGGTCGATTTCTTGATCGAAGGCGATGCCGACCTCGTGGACGTTCCCGCGCACGTGGCCGCAGTAGGTCACCTTGCCGGGCTCGGTTCGCCCCTTGCCTGTTCGGGACAGGAGCCTGACCACACACCGCGTGCCCTCATGGACGTAGCTGCCGTGGAGGAACCCGAAGCCCCCCCGGCTGAGGTCTCGGGGCACGACGGTGCAGACACAAGCGGACCCTCCCGGATGACGCAGAACCACCTGGATGCCCTTCCTGACCGTGTACTTGTATCGCGTATGACGACGCCGTTCGTTGCCGGAATAGTCCCGATCTTGTGAGGCGACTCCGTCGAGGCTGCTGGCCGCTCCCCGCGTACCGGCTGGCCACTCCGAAGACGAATCCGATTCAGGCGGTTGCATGCCACTGTCTCCCACTTTGTTATGAGCTTAATTGATCGCCCAATCATCATATATATCGTCTGAGATCCGCAGCAACTTCACTGTGAATGGAATTTCCCAAGTGAAAGGGCAATTAAGGACGATTCCGCTTAGCGCAATCATCTGATAATCCTTACCTTTTGAGATGACTATGCAATGATGTTTTCGTAGGAGTGTTTTAATCTCCCTAGCTCCCGGTCCCACGGAAGCGTTCGAGCGACCCTCAGGACGACCTGCAAACGACTGAGAACGACTTGACCCCGAAGTCGTTCACCACGAGGATGTCCGGCCAGCCAAGCACTTCGGTGAGGAAACGACACGCAACGCTGCCTCTCGGGGAGCCACGTCATGCCCATCCCACAACACGGCCTCGCCAAGGACGAGATCCTCGCCCGGTTGGCGGCTTTCAAGGAACAGGACCTCGACTGGGCCTCCGGCAAGGTGCTCGGCTACACCTACGACCCCGGGGCCGGCGCGCGCGACGTGACCGCCGACGCCTATCGCCTCTTCCTCAGCGAAAACATGCTCGACCCGACCACCTACCCCAGCGTCCTGAAGCTCGAGCGCGAGGTCGTCGGCATGGTGGCCGAGCTGCTCCGCGGCGACGACAACGTCGTCGGCAGCTTCACCACCGGCGGCACCGAGAGCATCCTGTTGGCCGTCAAGACCGCGCGAGACATGGCCCGTGCCGAGCGTGGCATCACCGAGCCCGAGATGATCCTGCCGCTGACGGGCCACCCCGCCTTCAAGAAGGCCGGGCAGTATTTCGGCGTCAAACCCGTCGTCACGCCGTTCGACCCGGAGACCTTCCGCGCCGACGTCGCCGCCATGCGCGACGCCGTCACCGACAACACCATCCTGCTGGTCGGTTCGGCCCCCGGCTACGCCCAGGGCGTGATCGACCCGATCGCCGAAATCGGTGAGCTCGCGCAGGAAAAGGGCCTGCTCTTCCACGTCGACGGCTGCGTCGGCGGCATCCAGCTCTCGCTCATGCGGCGGATGGGCGGCTACGACGTGCCCGACTTCGACTTCACCGTGCCCGGCGTGACGAGCATTTCGGCCGACCTGCACAAATACGGCTACGCGGCCAAGGGCGCGTCGGTGGTGCTCTATCGCCACAAGGGCATCCGCAAGTTTCAGATCTTCGCCTGCACGTCGTCGACGACGTACGTCATCATCAACCCGACCGCCCTCAGCAGCCGCACGGCCGGCCCACTCGCCGGGGCCTGGGCGGTCATGCACTACCTCGGCGAGAGCGGCTACCAGGAGATGATCCGCGAGGTGATGGGCACCACCAAGCGGATGGTCGACGGCGTGAACGCCACGGCCGACCTCCGCGTCCTGGGCGAACCGCAGATCTCGATGTTCTCGATGACCTCGGACACGCTCAACATCTACCAGCTCGCCGACGTGATGGCCAAGCGCGGCTGGTACCTCCAGCCGCAGCTCTCGACGCCGCTCTCGCCGGCCAACCTGCACATCTCGGTCAACGCCAACACGACGCCGCTGGTCGACGCGTTCCTCAGCGATCTCCGCGCGAGCATCGACAAGGTCAAGAACGATTACGTGCCGATCGACATCGAGGCCCTCCGACGCGACATCGAGCAATCGACGCAGGACCTCACGCCGCAGGCCTTCGAGCAAATCCTCGCCATGGGCGGCATCCAGGGCACGACCCTGCCGGAGGACATGGCCATCATCAACTCCGTGCTCGATGCCCTGCCCGACGAGGTGTGCGAAGAGCTGCTCGTCAACTTCATGAACGATATGTTTCGGTAGGCCTTGCTCGGCGCACCCCACGCCGCGCCACCAAGCCGAGCACCCCCACCGCCAGCAACGGCAGGATCGGCGCCATCGACGAGCCGCACGTGAACGTGGCCGTGACGTCCTTGTCGGAGTCCATGACGACCGTCAGCGGGTTCGCGGATTCCTGGCCCGGCGGGACGTCGCCCGACCAGCCGCCGAAGCTTTTGCCCTGGATGGGTGTGGCAAGCAGCCGGACCTCGGAATCGGCCCGGTAGTAGCCGCACGGTTCGTTCGGGCTGCACGCGACCTCACCCCACGTCTCATTCACGAGGGTCAGATCCAGGGCGAACCGACGGTGGCGCATGGCCAACCCCCACGACCCGACGGTCACCACCTGCCTCGGCCCGCTACCCCAGAGGGCGCAGAACCTATGGGCCGTCCCCATTTCCATCGCCGACCAGGCCGATCCGTCGTAGTGAAGCATCGTGCCGGCGTCGCCTGCGGCAAAGACGTCATCCGCGCCGGTGCCCCACACGCCGCGAAGCCGTTGGCTCGTGCCGCTGGTCATGGGCAGCCACTCGACGCCGTCGTAGTGGAGAATGGTGCCGGCGTCGCCCACGGCGAAGGCGCTCTCGGGCGAGCCCGCCCAGACCGCATCGAGACAGACGGACGTCCCACTGCTCATGGGCAACCACTCCGCGCCGTTATAGTGCAAGATCGTTCCGCTCTTGCCGACGGCGAAGACGTCGCCCGGACCGGCGCCCCAGACGCCGTGCAGGTCGCGCGTGGTCCCGCTCGTCATGGTGCTCCAGCTTGCGCCCTTGTAGTGAAGGATGGTGCCGGCATCACCCACGGCGAAGACATCGTCGGGCTGGTTGCCCCAGATGGCGAAGAGGTCGCGGGTCGTGCCGCTCGTCATGGGCAGCCACACGGTCCCGTCGAACCGGTGGATCGTGCCGCCGTCGCCCACGAGGAAGGCCTCGTGCGGGCCATGGACCCAGACGCCCCAGAGAAACTCGGTGGTGCTGAGGACGACGGGCGACCACGTCGCGCCGTCGTAGTGTGCGGCCTTGCCGTTCCAACCCACCGCGAAGACGTCATCCGGACCGCTACCGGAGACGGCCTCGTAGGGATCGATCGGCCCGCCGCTCATCTCCGTCCAGCTCGACCCGTCGGAGTGATAGATCGAGCCGAGGTCGCCGCCCACGAAGACGTCGTCCGGGCTCGTGCCCCCGGCGGCCACGAAGGTCCGCCCCGGCCCGGCCAACGAAGCGACCCAGCTCGACCCGTCGAAGCGCAAGACCGTGCCGAACAGTCCGGCGGCGAAGACCTCGTCCGGACCCGCAGCCCAGAGGCAGTGGAGGTCGCGCGTCGTCCCGCTCGCCATGGGCGACCACGAGACCCCGTCGTAGTGCAAGATGGTGCCGTCGTCGCCGACGGCAAGGACATCGCTCGGACCGCCACCCCAAACGTCCTTGAGCCAGGCCGTCGTCCCGCTCGCCATGGGTGACCACGTGACCCCGTCGTAATGCAGAATGGTGCCGTTCTTGCCGACGGCGAAGGCGTCGTCCGGACCGCTACACCAGACGCCCTCGAGCCATTCGCCGGTGCCACTGACCATCGAGGTCCAGCTCGTCCCGTCGTAGTGATGGATCGCGCCGTAGTAGCCGACGGCGAAGACGTCGTCCGGACCGTTACCCCAAACGGACTTGAGGAAGTCGGTCGTGCCGCTCTCGATGGTCGTCCAGGTCTGGCCGTCGTAACGAGCGACCCAGCCGCTGCCGCCCACGGCGAAGACGTCGTCCGGTGCAGCGCCCCATAGATCAAACAGATAGTCGGTTGTCACGTCGGCGGCCATGGGCGACCAGCCGTTGCCGTCGTAGTGGAGGATCGTACCCGCGCCGGCTAGTGCAATGACGTCGTTCGGACCGCACGCCCAGATCGACATGACCATGTTGCCGGTCGGCCGCGGGTTCAGCCACTCCCATTCCAGTTCGCCGCTCACCGGCGATCCAGTCGCGTGCAACGCGACGATGATAGACAACACGGCCGCCACGCGCGACGTGTGGATGCGATGGCTACCAGTCGTCGAGATCGACATACCCCATCCCTCCTCAGGTCATTGCAAGCCTTTCGCTTGGGGTGCGATCTCGCGTCGCCTCGCATGCCGTCTCAGCGCCTACACACGCCCATGCATGCCTAGAGGAATCCCAAACGGTTCGAACCCAAAGGATGGCAGCTTGTTGCGGTGTATGTCAAGTCGTCCGGGGCTACGGCGCCGAGATCGCCACGCGCCGCACGGCGAACCAGGGCCGTTCGTTGACGCCGCCGCCCGGGTCGAGGTTCCGCACGCCGAGTCGGTACACCCCTTTGCCGAGCAAGGCCTTCGGCAGGCTCAGCCGCAACTGACCGAACGCCTCATGAGCAGGCTCCGGCATGCCGGCGTAGATCACGTGGTCGTTGATGGCGATCCGAATCGGGACGGCGGCGTCTCCGTCCTTGCCGGCCAAGGTGGCGTAGTCCACGAGGAGAGTCGCCTCGCCTGCATTACGAGCCAACGCGTAGGCGACGGTCATGGTGTCCGCATCCGTGGCCTGGCCGTAGACCCAGTTGGTGTCCTTCGAGCCGAGGATGACCGCATCGGGACGGTGCTTACGCCCGCCGCCGACAAAGGCCTTGCCGGGAATCTCGATACGCCGGGAGTCCTTGACGAGCGTGGCTACAGGCTCGAGGGTCTTCGCAGCAGTCGGTTTCGGGCCGTACCGCTTCTTGAGGAAGTCGTAGACGCGGGTGAGTTGCGTCGCGGCCAGACCGTTGGCGAAGTTCGCATGCTCGCCGGCTGAGTGCGTCACGGCGGTCATGGCTTCGAGCCGTTCGGCCGCTCTCTGGAGATGTGTGAACTCCCTGGCGGCTTCGGCCGGTCGGTCCTTCTGATGTAACATCACCGTGCGGACCATACGGTGGATGAAGTCCACCATGGCCTCGCCGTAGTCGAAGCGTTGCTCGTCCTCCAAGAGGCGCTTGCGTTCGGCATCGTCCTGGCAACGCATGAGGGCCTCGTCGATGGCGGCCCGAGCGGCTCGCATTTCGGCCACGATCTCGACGACGTCAAGGCCGTCATTCTTGTCTGGATGGTGCGGGAAGTACCGGAGATCTTCGCGCGGGAACAGCTCGGCGTCCTTCTTCTTGATCGCCGCGTGGAGCGCGCGTCGCAGACTGTATTCCCACGTGTAGTGCTTGAAGGCCTTCATATTGCTGCTGGCGGATTCGATGTGGTCGTAGAACCGGCGCGCGACCTCTGTTGTGGTCGGGTAGCGGCGTTGGAAGTACTCCTCAAGGAACGTGTCGACATCCGTGTCGACATCCCACAGCAGCGCGGCCATCAGCGACTGATTGAGCGCCCACGTGCCCCACAGCCGGACGGGCGTGTGCATGTAGTTGAAGTGCCGCGTGCCGTGGGCGTGATACCACGGGATGTCGACGGCCATGATCTGGGCGAAGACCAGCGGCAGCGACGCGAACGAGCTGACGTTGTAGTACTCGCCGATCAGCATGTCGCCCTGGTAGGTGCGGTCGTCGCCGGCCGTCCACTGACGGTAGCGCTCGAGCAAGTGCCGGTTGACCTTGGTCGACTTCGGATCGGCGAAGGCGTGTGTGTACGTCCGCTCGATCGGGTAGAGCGCGATGAAGCAGTTGGTGAAGTCGAAGTCGTCGGGCAGCGGCTTGGTCGGCGGCGACAAGGTCTCGTGATAGGCCGCCGACGAGAGCTTGACCATGCGACCCAGCCGGCCGTCGCGATGCGCCCGGCGGATCTCCTTGTTGATCGCGTAGAGCGCCGCGAACATCCGGTCCGTCGGCGTGCCCTGTTGCTTGCACTTGTCGCACTGGCAGTAGTCGCCGTTGTCGAGCATCCAGAAGTTGAGGATGTCCACGTCCCGCCACCGTCCGTCGGCCAGCTCGCGGACGACGTTCTTGGCCAGCTCGGCCGTGGCGTCGGCGTTCGAGGTGCAGTAGTTGTCGCCGCCGTCGGTGCCGATCCGGCTCGACCGTTTGCCCCTTACCAGACCGTACCACTCGGGGTGGGCCTCGAAGGTCGTCAGTGTGCCGTCGTTATTGGCGTCGCCCTTGAAGGCAGGGCTCGGCTTGTACGGGTCTTCGGGCTTGGCCTCGTCGCCGTCGAACTTGGCGTGGTTGTAGGGATACTCGGCTTTGGGATTCAGGCAGATGTACTGAACGATGTGCCCGCCCTGGATGAACTGCAGGCCGAGCTTCCGCATGATGGGGACTTGCCCCTCCTCGGGCGTCCAGAGGTTCAGCCGGTTGCGGGCCATCCACAGGAAGAAGTCCTCGTCGGCGTCGACCATCCACGGCCAGAATCCGCGCGTGACGTAGTCGGGCCTCTCGACGATGTCCAGCTCGGCGGGCAGTGCGGACGGCTCCTCCGGACCGGTTGTGCCCAGCTCGCCCAGGCCGTGCCACCGCATGCCGAGCCGATACAGGTAGGCGTACGTGCCGTAGAGCGTACCGACGCGGTCGGCGCCCTCGATGACGGTGACGATGCGCCCACCCTTGCGTTCAGCCACGATGCGGAACGATTCCGGGGCGGCCATCTCGTCCGGCCGTGGGCGATCCTTGACGAGCTGTGTCAGGAGAGGATTGGACTTCCCGCTACCCAGCACGATCACGTGACCGTCCTTGGGCAGTAACGACGGTCCGGCCAGGCGCAGATCCTCGCCCGCCAGGTTGGTGCACGCGGGCAGGAACGCGCGGAGCTCGGTCGCCGCGAAGCACTCGGTGCAGACCGTGTCGTCGACCCGATCGGCGTTTCGCCAGTCGACGCGGGCTTCGGCCGAGGCGGCCTGCTCGATCGACTCGAACGGACCGGGATCGGCGACGATGGTGCCCATCTCAGCCCGGGCGGCCGTGCCGGCAATCAGCCAGAATGCCACGAGCGGCACGAACGTGCGAACGTATTGCGGTACGGTTTGGATCATGCTGTCGGTCTCCGCTTGCTGGTACCTCGAACTCGGCCCTTCTGACGGAAGGGTCAGTGTACGCCAACCGGCCCGCTCGTCGATAGGCCCCTTCTGGACGTCACGCGATGCGGTCCGTACAATGCTCGATTCCGTGGGGGCCGGGCGGGACGCCCTGGCCGTGTGCGGGCCCGTCGGCGACCGGCGGGGTTGTCAGGACTGGGTATCGAGAGGGCTCCGGCCGTAGACTTCGCGGCCGATGACGCAAGGCGAGGAGATGTCGGATGGCAACGCTGAAGGTCAGATCATCGGATGAGTGTCTGTGGGATTGCGTCTCGCTCGGCGAGATCATGTTGAGGCTCGACCCGGGCGACACCCGCGTTCGGACGGCTCGCGACTTCAAGGTCTGGGAGGGCGGCGGCGAATACAACGTCACGCGGGGCCTGCGCAAGTGCTTCGGCATGCATACGGCCGTCGTGACCGCGATCGTCGACAACGAGATCGGCCACCTGCTCGAGGACTTCATGCTCCAGGGCGGCGTGGACCTGCGCTACGTCAACTGGATCCCCTTCGACGGCATCGGCAAGGCGGCGCGCGTCGGCCTGAACTTCACCGAGAAGGGCTACGGCGTGCGGGCGGCCAAGGGCTGCGTCGACCGGGCTCACTCGGCCGCGTCGCAGATGAAGCCCGGCGATGTCGACTGGAACCAGATCTTCGCCAAGGACGGTGCCCGGTGGCTGCACACCGGCGGCATCTTCGCGGCCCTGTCCGAGGGCACACAGCAGCTCGTCATCGAGGCCATGAAGGCCGCCAAGGACAACGGCACCATCGTCAGCTACGACCTGAACTACCGCCCGAGCCTGTGGCAGTCGCAGGGCGGGCCCGAGCGGGCCAAGGAGGTCAACCGCGAGATCGCCAAATACGTCGACGTCATGCTCGGCAACGAGGAGGACTTCACCGCCGCCCTCGGCTTCGAGGTGCCCGGCGTCGACAAGCACCTCTCGAAGCTCGACCCGACCAACTTCAAGACGATGATCAAGGAGGTCGTCGAGGCGTACCCGAACTTCGCGGCCGTGGCGACCACGCTCCGAAACGCCAAGACCGCGACCGTCAACGACTGGGGCGCCATCCTCTACTACGACGGCGAGTTCTACCAGGCCATCGAGCGACCCGACCTGGAAATCTACGACCGTGTCGGCGGCGGCGACAGCTTCGCCTCCGGCCTGGTCTACGGCTTCCTGATGGGCAAGACCCCCGAAGAGACCGTCAACTACGGCGCCGCCCACGGCGCGCTGGCCATGACCACGCCGGGCGACACGTCGATGGCCACGCTGGACATGGTCGAGAAGATCATGGCCGGTGGCGGGGCACGCGTGGATCGGTAGCGGCTCTATGGATGCGGCGGCCTGACGCCGCTTTGGCCGTTGCACGGGACGATCGTTTCTTCGGCTCGTACCAGAACGACCGCCAGTAGGCCCGATCGGTCTCGTAGGGATCGACCGGATCGCTAGGCTTGAGATCCTTCGGCAGGATGCCGTACCGCTGCATCTGATAGAGATAGTAGTCGTTCGGGCGGAAGCCCGGCATGTCGAAGCGCTTCTCGTGCGCGAGCTTGTCACGCGCCGTCTGGATCGCACCGAGCATCGTGCGGTAGTCGGCATCGTCGGTCGAGCCGAAGACCTCGCCCTTGCACAATCCCAACCCGCCGGCCTGCTTGGACAGCGGAGCCCTCAAGAGGATCGACTTCGTCGGCCGACTCAGGTTGCACAGCGATTGGGGAGGCCTGGTGTTGCCCATCTTGTAGTAGCCGATTCTCGCACGAATCTGTTGCAGGTCGAGGAAGGTGTGCACCAGCGGGACGGCCGGGCCTGGCTCGCCGAAACGGAAATACGGATGCTTGCCGATCCGCCGCTTCGGTGGCTTATGGGCATGGCACTCCCCGCAACGACGCACGATCGTCTCGACGGGGAACTCCACCGGACACATGCCCGAGCCCAGCGCCGCGTACGTCCCCGCATACGGTGCGCTCGAGTCGATCCATAACCGCACTGTCTTGATCTCCAGCTCCGAGGCTCGCACGTCGTGATGCCCGCCCTCGAGCCGATCGAGCAGCCGGCTGGCCGCGCTGCCGGTGGTGCGCGGCGGGCGGTTGCCATAGTGCTCGTTCCGCCCGTCCGCGATCAGCTCATGGCGCAGCAACGTCCAGTAGCTCTGACAAAACAGCGGCGTGTGATCGCCGCACAGGTCGACGCGGCCCTCGAACCGGTCGGGGTTGTGGCATCGCACGCAGTGCTTGTCGAGAATCGGTTGGATGTCGCGCGGGAAGTCGAGCACGTCCGGCACGTCGGGTATCGGCCGGATCGCATCGGGCTTGCGCCGGAACGCGGCCAGGTCCGTCATGGTCGTCGCCGGCGGCAGCAACCGCCGCTCGTGACAGCCCACGCAGCCGGTGACCTCGCCGGGCTGGACCGTCAGGAAGCTGTGCATCCGCTTGACCGAGCGATGGTTCTTGTCCAGCGCGACGAAGAACAGCGACCGCATCGCCGGCACGTCCATATAGGCCGAGCCGTCCGGCTCGACCGGCACCATGCCCAGCACCCGCGCGAGCGTGAACGTCCCGCCCGCCGTGATCGGCCACATCCCGCCCGAGAAGCTCACCGGCTCGGGAAGCTGCTCGAGCACGAGCAGCGACGTGATCTCGCCCCGCTTGACGCCCTCCATGTTGCGGCCTTCGTAGACGTCCGCCAGAATCAACCGTCCGGTCGGCTGCGACAGATCGACCCGCGGCGGCATTACCGGCTCGCGCGACCGTGCCCGCAGCGGACGCGGTTCGTGCGGCATCACCCGCTCGAGGTTCGACGGCACCTCGTAGATCGTCTCGGTTCGACCACGACCGTCCATCACACGGATCGCGCGCTCCACCGCGACCAAGAAGCAGTCTTCGCCGACGGCGTACGGGTCCCGAAAGATCGGCCCGCCACGGCTGATCCGCCGCGCGGCCGACAGATCGTCCGGGCCGGTGGCCAGGTCGACATCGGTCACGTAGCCGGCGTGTTCGGGCCGTCCGTGGCCGGGCGAAAAGCTCGCGATCAACCGCGTCGTGCCCGGAATCGGCTTGGCGTCGAGCATCGCGTAGCCCGGATGCTGGTTGCCGTAGAGCACCATCTGGGCGGTTCCGTCGGGGTTGGTCGTCCACAGGTGGTGAAAGTGTGACTGGCTGCGGTCGACGTACTCCCACCGCATGTAGGCCACGCGGCCGTCGGGCAACACCCACGGCGTGTTGTCGTGCTCGATGTTCGTCGAGATCATCCGCAGGCCACTGCCGTCGGCCTCGCAGCGGTAGAGCGTCGCGACGGGCGTGATCCAACAGTTCACGTACCGCTTGCAGCGATCGGAGCAGAACATGATCCCGCCGTCGGGCAGGTAGACAGGTTCGATGTCGTTGTGCGGTCCGTCGGTGAGCTGCCTCAGGCCCGTGCCGTCGACGCCGATCTCGTACAGGTGGAAGTACGGCTGGCCGGCCCGGCGGTACGAGAACAGGATCCTGCCGCCGTCGTAGTGCACGTGCGGATCACGAACGCTGCCCTGGCGGTCGTCCAGCAAGACGGTCACCTTGCGGGTCCGCAGGTCGAGCTTGCACAGCCGCCCACCCGCCTTGTAGATCGGCGGCAGCTTCACGCCGCCCGGAGCGCGCTGCGGCGGATATTCGCGACGGGGGCTCGCATACCACCCGAAGTTCGCGTACCAGTGATCCGTGCCCGGCTCGCGCTCGGCGAAGACGATCTCGTCGATGTCCGCCAGCGGGCCCTCGAGCATCGTGGCCAGGATCTTCGGGCGGACGACGACGCTCCGAGGCGGCGCCTTGGCCAGCACGTTCGGCGGCTCCGGCCGCGGCAGACCGACGATGCAGATCGGATCGACCGCCGCGCCGCCCGCGGCGGCGTCCTGGAAGAACAACCCCTCGACCCGCTCGCCCTCGCGATAGCCCAGGTCGGACAGGTCGATCGCCACGCCCAGGGCCTTGAAGCCCGGAATCCCCCCGCCCGTGACGGTGCCAGCTCCTTCCAGCTCCGACAGCGACTGCGGTGGTCTATGGACCCGGACCGAGCTGAACGCGTCCAGGTCCTGCGCCTTGGCGTGCTCGAACGTGATGTCGTACTCGGTGATCGTGATCGACCGCAGCCCCTCGCGCCAGGCGAGTGGGCTTACGTGCACCGGATCACCGGCCAGCGGACTCGCCTGCCTTCGCTGCAGCTCGAACAACACGACGTCGTCGCCGGGCAGGTTCACCACGGGCCCGGCGAACCGGACGCCCAACCCGGGCGTGGCCGACGGGCCCGACATGACGGGCGAGGCCTCCAGCGGCTCGCCGGCCTGTCCGGGGTTGATCAGGCCCGAGTTGAGCACGATGTCCAGCAGGTCGCAGCGCCGGCCGCTCTTCGGCACAGACGAGCCCGACGGCACGACCAGCACGCCGTCCTGGTCCGACTTGAAGTGGATCGCGCGGGCGGCGATGAGCTTGGCCGCGTCGATGACGACGGTGCCGGAGCCCCGCGCCACGGTCACGCTGGTCAGGACCGTCTGCCCGTCCGTACGCTTGGTCGTGTAGCTGGTGAGCTCGGCGTTGGCGGGCGCCATGAGCCGCCACGTCATCGCGAAAGAGATGGCAAAGATCCAGCGTTGTCGCCCCATCACCTCAGCACCCTGTCGTCAGAAATCGGTTGTCCGCCGCGCGCCTCAGCCGCCGCGAGCCCGCTCGGCCACGGCCGCCGGCACCATCAGCGCCACCACGAGCTGGGCTATGAAGACCGTTACCACCGCGGGTAGTGCCGTGCCGGAAACCACGAAAGCCGTCGCGAGTCGCCCCACCAGGACGAGTATCCATACCACCCCGAGCGCGATCAGCAGCCGCGAGCGAACCGTCCTCGGCCCGATCAGCCAAAGGCCAACGGCCCCGATCACCATGAACCCCGTCAGGCCGATGTAGCCGTTGCGCCAGGCGGCCGCCTGTGGGACGCCGAAGGCCGTCCGTTCGGCCGTGGCCAGCGCGACGACCGTCACGACCTCGAGCGCGACGAACAGCGCGAGCCCCACGCGGTAGTCGCCTGAGAGCGGGCCGATCTCGCGTGGCGGGGCGCTCGGGACCGCACCGGCTGTCTTATCCCTGGCCGCCCTGTCACGCTTCGAGGGTTTGCTCTGTCGACGTCGGGCCATGGTGGCACCCTTCCGCACGACGCATCCGCCGCACGATTCATCTCCAAGCGTACCAACCTCAGACCGGCCTGCCCAGCGTGATGCGCGGTCGGCCAAGCCCGGCCGGGCCGGGCGACGGCTCGCTGAACCCGCAGCGGCGGCCCTGTCGCCACGTACGATCGAGCCGGCCACCTATGGCAACGCAGGCATCGGCGCCTTGAGCCAGGCCACGTTGAAGACGTAGTGCTGCTTGCTGCTGATCAGGTGGATGAGGCGGTCGGGCGTCTGCACGCAGGCCATATAGCCGCGCGGCTCTGCCGAGTTAGGCCCCATCACGAAGATTCGGGTATTCCCGCCGCCGTCGACCTTGCGACGGGGCTTGCCGTCGGTGATCAGCCGTCGCACGGGCCACGTCTTGCCGTCGTCGTAGCTGAGCGCCCCGAACAGCCCCGTGACCACCCGCTCCTTGCCGGCCGCGTCGGTCAGCGTCTGCTTGCGGGCGAAGCTGGCGAAGAAGAGCGGACCCTCGCGGAGCCGCTTGATCACGAGCCGCTGACCGCCGCCGATCGGCGGAAACCCGCTGGGCGAGTAGGTCCACGTCTTGCCGCCGTCGGACGAGATGCTCTTAGGCATCTGACGACGGACCGCATCACCCCGACCGTAAGCCATCAGTCGGCCGTCGGTCAGCTCGCACGCGCCCGCGTGGATGCCGGCGATCCAGGCGCCCGTCTTGCCCTCCTTGAACTCGGGCTTCGGCTTGCCCCGTCCGGGCTCGGTCCACGTCTTGCCGCCGTCGGTGCTGATGTGGACGGCCGTGCCGCCGTGGCCGCCCGTCACCGCGTCGCACGTAAGCACGATGTGCCCCTCGCTGGTCACGAACGCGCTGATGGGCATGTTTCGCAGGCCGTGCTCGTCGTTGATGATCCGCGCCGTCGACCAGGTCGCGCCGTTGTCGGTGCTGGTTCGCATGATCAGGGCCAGCTTGCCCCAGGTCGCGTCGGTGCACAGGCCGTTGAAGTGCATCAGCGTGTCCTTGCCGTACCACAACAGCGCGCTGGCGTGATCGTTGCGGTCGGGCGCGTTCCAGAACGGCGCGGCCGGCTCCCATTCGTCCGCGCCGCGACGCAGCCGAGCTCCGATGATCCCGAGCTCGCGGCCCTGCTCGGTCCGCGTGCTGTACCAGATCGCCAGCAGGTCGCCGTTCGGGCACGCCGTCAGCGCAGGACAATGATTGTGCCGGGCGTACATGGGCCCGTCCGCATCGGCCGGCACCTTCACGACCTGCCGCGGGCCGCGGAAGTAGGGCTTGTCCATGTCGGGCGCGTCCGACCAGTCGTAGCGATCCTGCTTCACGTCACGCGCCCAGCGCTTCGGCCCGGGCACGGGCAGCGGCTTGGTCTTCGGCATCTCCGCTTGCACCACGCGAAAGCCGATCAGCCAGTGCTTGTCCTGCGGCAGCGTGCCGGCGCGATTCGCCGAACGAAGATACGGCACCAACGTCGTATGACTGCCGCCGCGCGCGACCTTGAAATCACCGTCCGCGCGTCCCACCGGATCCGTCTGATCGCCCGGCTCGTAAGGCCCGTACCAGTCGTAGCACCATTCCTCGACGTTGCCGTGCATGTCGTGCAGACCCCACGGATTCGCCGGCGTCTGCGCGACCGACGTGTCGACCGGCTTGGGTACCCACTCCATCTTCTGATGCTTGCGATAGACCTTGGGCAGCGTGTCGCCCGTAGCGTAGGCCGTCGTCGTGCCGGCGCGACAGGCATACTCCCACTCGGCCTCGGTCGGCAGTCGATACGGCTTGCCGTCCTTCTTGCTGAGCCAAGCGCAGAATCGCATCGCGTCGTGCCAACTCACATAGACCACCGGATCATCGTCGTTCTTGCTCAGGCCGTGCTTGCCGCGCAGGGCCTTGTGGGATCGGTCGAACTGTTCGTACTGAACGTTCGTCACCTCGGTCACGCCCATATCGAACGGCTTGGTGATGGTGACCTTGTGGACGGGGCGTTCGTCGAAGTCGCCCCCGTCGGCCTGGCCCATCTGGAAGCTGCCCGGCTCGATGCGGACGAGCTTCATCCCGATCGAGTTGGTGACCGCCGTCTCCGAGGAAGCACCCCGAGCCTGAGACGCGGCACACGGTGCGATGAGCACCGCTGCCGACAGGACAACAAGGACACCGGCGTTGGACGTCGTCATGACTGGGCTCCTGTAAACTGAACGAATCGTGGTGACGCCGAGATGGTAGGCTACCGCAAGACGGCCGGCTCATCCATTCCCGCACCGGTTCGCCGTCGGCGGCGTTGCACCCGCCGGCGGATCCCAGTAGGTTTCGCCCAGGGCAGGGGCTTCATCGTGAATCCGAGCCGTTTCGACGACCCATGAGCGACGACACGAACAACGCACCCGAGTTGGCCTCGAAGCCGTCCACGCCGGCCTGGCATCACGCAGCGACCGTCAGCGTGCTCGTCGTCTTCGCATGCTGGGTCTGGCTCCGCGACGGGACCAAGCAGATCGGCGCCGACCAGACCAACATCGTCACGATGGTGCTGGCCCAGCGGCAACCGGATCTGTTCGAGCGCGATCCCTTCTTCAGCGGCGAATCGTGGAGGTGGTATCCGTGGCTGGCCCGTGCAACGACGGCCTGGGCGCTGGACCACTACGGGATCTTCGGCGGGCACCGCGTGCTCCAGTTCCCGCTGGTGGTCGGCTACCTGGTCGTGATGTACACGGCGCTGTGGTGGCTGACGGGCTCCGTCCCGGCCGCCGCGGTCGTGGCGATGCTCTCGTCGCTGCGGCGGAACTCGCTGGGCGGCTCGTACTGGGGACTGGACCTGTTGCTGACGGTTCAGCCGCGCAGCGCCGTGCTGATCTGCGTCCCGCTGCTGGTGGTCTTGGCGTGGCGGTGGCGGAGAGACTGGCGGCTGGCGATCCCGTTCGGACTCGCCGGGCTCCTCATGAACGTCAACCCGCCGGGCGCGCTCTTCTTCACGGGGCTGCTCGGTCTGGCCTTCCTGATCACGCTTCGGCGATCGGAGGTGAGGTTTCCGCACCTCGCGGCCGGAGCGGGCGCGTTCGTGGTCGGAGCCTTGCCGTTCGTCATCGGTCACCTGGCGGCCCGGTCCGGCGGCGGCGACGCCGGGCTGGACGTCCCGCGCGAGCTCCTGCTTCAAGCGGCGGCGTTTCGGCACACGCGGTCGAGCACCTTCCCCATCGCACCGGCCGCCTACCACCATGCCCTCATCCATGTCGGCGTGCCGCTCGTGCTGGGGGTGGCCGGTTGGGTGATGCGCGCCCGCCAACGGGGCCCGCTGGATCGGTTCCTGTGGACGTTCTTCCTGCTGGCCGCGATCGGCGTCCCCGTCGGCCAGTACGTCATGCAACTCGCCTGCGAGGGTCTAGGCCGCCTGGCCCCGGTGGCGAACCTCATGCGCGGCCAGAAGTACGCCTACCTCGTGCTGCATATCTACACGGCCTACCTGGTGGCCGGTTTGCTCGCCCGCTGCGTCGGCCGGTGGGACCGGGTCGCCCTCATTACGGTCGTCGGGGCCGCCGCGGCGTTCGGCGAACCACCCTTCAACCGGTTCTTGCTGCAATACAACGCGCAGCAGGCAAGCGCCCTGATGCGTGGGGACAAGATCGTCGGGGCCCCCGCGGCCCTGGCGAAGCTGACCCAATGGGCCAAACGCGAGACACCGCGAGGCTCGCTCTTCCTGCTGACGCATCCCAAGATGCACTGGTTCAGGATGCACGCGCAGCGGCCTATGGTCGTCGCCTTCCCCGACGCGGGCATGGCCTTCTACAACGGACCGGAACACTTGATTCGGTGGTATCGCTACTATGGCGCGGTGGAATCACTCTACCGCCGGCCGAACCCGGAACTGCTCAGCAACCTCGTCGCGGCCACGAAGGCGGACTATGTGGCCGTGCTCCGCGGCTGGCCTAAGCTGCGACCCTGGCCGGAGGTCTACCGCGACGCCAACTGGACGGTCTATCGCGTTGATCGAAGATGACCCGCGCTGACGGACCGCCTCACGGCCGGCACCACGCCTTGCCCTGATCCAGATCGCGACCAAGGTGCCACGTCTTGCCCAGCGCGGTCACGTCCAACGTCGCCGTCGCCGAACCAGGCTTGAAATCCTCGCTCAGCTTGGCCGACACCGCCGGCGGCTCCTTCCCCTTGTACGGCACGATAACCGTCACGAACGTCGCGGGTGCAGCCCTGGCGTGTGTCATCGCGATGGCCTTGCGCGGCTTGCGCTTGCCGTATTTCCACGCAAACCACCCGTCCTCGCCGCTCACCTTGACGGGCGTCTCCGCCGTTGACTGCACCACCACGTTCACATCGTCGAATCTTGTGAACGCCCGGCGCCGCTCGGCGTCGATCGCCACCGCGCCCGGTGCGAACTGAAAGTGCAGCGCGACCTTGCCCGGCATCTCGCCGAGCGCCTCATCGAGCAGCACAATGAACCGCTTGTCGACGAACCACACGCTGCGCCGATGAACGAGCTTCGGGTACGACCGGTTCTCGACGACGAGTGCGTCGAACTCCGGCGAGGTGTGCCACAGTAGGTGCTTGCCGGCCACCCGCGTGTCCTTGCCGTCGACCGTCAGCGTCTGGTGCACCCGCGTCTGCCGATGCCATCGCCGCGACTTCGGATCATGCCCGTACGTGTAGTAGCCCGTGTCCGGCATGAGCCACCGGCCGTAGGCGTACAGCTCGAACGTGCCGTTGTCCGGCTGGTCGTGCCCGCTGATGGCCGGCGGCGAGCAGTGCAGGGCGAAGTAGATCTGCTCGGGCCCCCACGCCGAACGCATCGGATACATGCCCGCTTCCTTGAACGCGAAGCTCGTCTGCTCGGGCAGCTCCTCGCCGTTCAGCCGGGCGCGGGCGGCATACTTCGGATCGCCCGTGGTCCGCGTCCCGCGCAGCAGGGCGCTATGGAGCGGCCAGCGCGAGCGCTTCGATGTGGTCACGATCGATCGGCTCGTGTCGCCGAACATCGGAAAGCCCAGGTCGGGCGTGGCGATCCAGAAGATGTAGTCGTACATGCCGCGGACGCGATCGAGGTACGCCTTCGGCGGCGTGATGTCGAAGGCCCTCATCCGACCGGCCACCTCCTCGACGTCGCGCAGCACGCCCAGGTGATACCCGCCCGACCACTCGCGCTGCACGCCGTCGGAGGTCGTCTGGGCGAGCAGACTCTCGGTCGTCCGCTCCATCGCGATCTGCATCCAGCGCTTCGCTTCCTTGAACTCGCGGAACGTGTACGCGACGTTCACGAAACCCCGCTGCTCGAAGACCGCCTTGTTGTGGACCATCCCCATCGGCACCCGCTCGGTCTTGACCTGATGGTCGTACAGGCTCGCCAACAGCAGGCCCAGGAATTCGGGCGTGAAGGCCTCGGCGTGGACCAGCGTCGGAAACGCCTGGCAGATCCGCGTGGCCCGGATGCCCGTCTGAATGTCCAACCACGCAAAGCCCTTCCACCCCTTGTAGACCGGGTGCGCCTTGTTGCGCTGCTCGAGCGGATGCTTGGCGATCCAGTCGGTCGTCAGCTCGACGAACGTCTCGGCGTATTTCTCGTCGCGCGTGGCCCGGTACGCCTCGGCCAGCGGCGTGGCCCAGTAGAAGCGGTACACGGCCGCGACCCATTCGATATCGCCGCGCGGGTCCCATTCCCAGTTGATCTTGTCGCCGTAGTCGGCCTTCTCGTACGGACCCCACTGGAAGATATGGTTTGTCAGGTCGTCGGCCCGCCTGCGAACGTCGGAAGGCAGCTTCGGGCGCTTGGCCGGCAGCGGATACTTGTCGCGATAAGAGTCCAGCAAGGCGGCCAGAGCCGCGCGCCGATCGCCGCGCTCGGCGGCCGCACGGGCCTCCGACAGCCCCGGGCCGCTCAGGTCGAGCTTGCTCAGGACGTCCTTCGGATCGAGCGACGTCAGCGTGACGTTCCAACGCCGGTTGTAGGGCACCATCTCGGCCCGCGTGACCGTCATGCCGAACAGCAAAGCCCCAACGACCACCGCCACCGTCGACGTCTGATGCGCACACATGAGGTCACCTCCGTTGTGAGTAAGGTGCCTATGGTATACGTTGACCATCTGGCTGTCAGCGGCCGGAGAGTTTCGTAGGGTACGTCTTGACGCACCACAACAGAGCCAGGACGCTGCTTTGAAGACAGAGACGCGACCGTCAGGCAGCATTGCCCGCGTCAGAGACGCGACCGTCAGGGAGCGTTGCCCGCGTCAGAGACGCGA
>CAZUQM010000001.1:175129-242961 GCA_964622545.1 uncultured Planctomycetales bacterium
GCGACCGTCAGGGAGCGTTGCCCGCGTCAGAGACGCGACCGTCAGGGAGCGTTGCCCGCGTCAGAGACGCGACCGTCAGGGAGCGTTGCTGTTTCTGTCTCCGCTCGCGACGTGTCCGCTCGGCGGGTGGCATGGCCACGCTGTTGTTCGCGTGGCCATGGAACGATCTTGCGCTGGCGCGTAAATCCCTTCCCGCACCAGTTGGGAATATGGGTCGTGCCACCTCTGTGAGCAGTGCATGTGATCGGGTGGCCCACCGCATCACGTGTGCCGTTGGGTGGCCCACCGCTTTTGCGGTGAAGGACACGAATTCCCTCGGACTGTCGTAGAAGCCGCCTCCGATGGCGACCTTCTTGGAGTTCCGTAGGGCGCGTCTTGACGCGCCCATCCGTTATCAGCGCCGGACCGGATGCCGCACTCAAGCCGGATCCTCGGTCCGATCCTTGCCGGAGAAAGCGATGACGAAGCAAGCGTCCCCACTTACCGCCGTAGCCCTGCTCCTGCTCGCCGCGTCCGCCGGACCCGCGACCGCTGAGCCACGCTCGCTCGGCGACCTGACCGGGCCGTGGGAGCTGTTCGTCGACGACCACCTCATCGCCGACAAGCAGGGCGTGACCCGCGTCTACCATGCGTTCGAGAAACACCCCGCCAACCCCGTCATGCGGGCCGACCGACCCTGGGAAGGCACCACCGCCTACGTCTACGGCACGGTCCTGCCGAACGAGACCGGCCGGGGCTATCGGATGTGGTACCACAGTTGGGCCCACGGGGAGTATCGCATCCTCTACGCGACCAGCAACGACGGCCTGCGGTGGCACAAGCCCGAGCTGGGCCTGACCGAATTCCGCGGCTCGAAGAAGAACAACATCCTCTTCCGCCGCACCCGCGAAGACCACACCCCGCAGGTCATCCACACGCCCTGGGAGACCGACCCGGCCCGGCGCTACAAGATGATCAACTTCGACTACGGCCGAACGCCGCCCGATCACACCGTCACCGGCTACTGGGGCGCGACCTCGCCGGACGGCATCCACTGGCGGGCCTTGCCGAAGAACCCCGTCCTGCCCGACAGCCCCGGCGATGTCGGCAACTTCGTCTGGGACGCCCACCGCAAGCGCTACCTCGGCTATCCGAAGAAGTTCGCCGACGTCCGCGGCTTCCGGCGACGCTGTTGCGGCTTCTCCGCCACGAAAGACTTCGAGCATTGGCCCGCCAACAAGCTGATGCTCGTGCCCGACGAGTTCGACGACCGCTGGGTCCAGTCCAAGGGCCAGCACACCGACTTCTACGGCCTGAGCGCCTTCCCCTACGAGGCGATGTACCTCGGCTTCCTGTGGATCTTCCGCATCACCGACGGCAAGAACGACGGGCCGATCGTCGTCGAGCTCATCTCCAGCCGCGACGGGTTCACCTGGCAACGGCAGGACGAGCCGCGGCCGCCGATCCTGCCGCTCGGCCACGACGGTGCCTGGGACGACGGTATGCTGTTCACGACGAACCATCCGCTCGTCGAGGGCGACACGATCCGGCTGTATTACGGCGGCTTCGACGTGGGTCACGGTGCCGGCTCGGCCACCGCCGCCGTCGGCCTGGCCACGCTCCGCAAGGACGGGTTCTGCTCGCTCGATGCCGGCGGCGAGCCGGGCACGGTGATGACCAAGGTCTTGAAACACGCGCGGGGCAAGCTCCGCGTGAACTACCGCGCCAGCGACGGCGGGTGGCTGAGGGTCGAGGTCTGCGACGCGGCGGGCAAGGTCATCGACGGCTTCGCACGCAACGACTGCAAGCCGCTGACCGGCGACAGCGTCGATCAGGTCATGACGTGGAGGGCCCGGACGAACCTGCCGACCCTCCCCTCAGGGCTGCGCCTGCGGTTCATCCTGAAGGACTGCTCGCTGTTCTCGGTGTGCTATCGGTGAAGCACAGGGGCTCGCGAGGGCAAGACGCCACGCAGAGCAGCGACCGTCAGGGAGCTGTGTTGTTGCAGCCATTCAACAGCAACGCTCCTTGACAGGCGCGTCTTCGACGGCGGCAACGAAGCCGGGAAGCCCGCACACGCAATGGTGTTGGGCTACGAGCCCACACCGGCGGGTTCGGCCTGGCGCATCGGATAGCCATAGCGGCGCAGTGCCTCGCCCGCCTCCTCTTCGATCATCGCCAGCTCGGCCTCGTCGAGCTCCGCCGGCGGCACGTAGCCGGTGGGGAAATCGCCGAACCGCTTGGTGTTCGTCGGGGCGTTGATCTTGTAGTCGAACACCTCCTCACGGAGGCCGCCGACGCCGCAGAAGGCCTCGAGCCGCCGGATGCCGGCCTGACGATCGGCCAAGAGGTCCTCATAGCCGAGCATCAGAACGCTGGGATGATCGTCGTAGCCGTGCTCCAGCACCCACAGCATCGACCGGTTCCACTCCCGCGCCCACGTTCGCAGGTCATGAATATCCTGGGTGAACCGTCGTGCCTTCGCCGAGCGGGCGACGTCGTAGATGTCGCGATAGAGCCAGAGGATCTTCGCGCCCGGCAAGAACGACAGCGTCCGCTCGATCTGCTCGGCGGGAACGGCCACACACTTGAAGCCCCAACGCTGGTAGCCGGCCTCGGCCGACCACTCTCGTACCTTCCGTAGCATTTCGTAGAGCACATCCACGGTGCAGTCGATGTACTCCTCGGGCTTGGGCAACACCGCGTTCGACCACGTCTCCGTCTTGCCGGACAAGAAGACCTTCATGGACTGCGTAATGCCGTGCCGGTCGCTGACGAGTTCGTACGTCCGCTCGATGAGGCTTCGGAAATACCAGTCCGACGCGTAGCAGATCATGCTCCCACCCGAGTTGAGCAGCCGCTGCACGAACGTCGAGCCGCATCGCTCGGCCGGCGGATAGACGAAAACCGGGGCCATCTCACGAACGTCCTGGGGAATCGTCACCATCGTCTCTGCCATGGGTGCCTCCAAAGCCTGTGCCGCCGGCGACGATACCGTGCCCTACGGTCCGTCCGCACCGCCCGGCGCCGAACACGTGGCATGGGTCTCGTAGTCCTTATCGGTCGTTGCACCCCGGTCCGATGAGCATCAGCTTTCTAGATCGCGCATCGAGGAGATGTAGCGCAACCCTATTCCCAAGAGAACCTTACCTCTCCAAAAGGCCCGGCCGCACCCGCGTGCATTTTCGATTGTCCGCCCCCCAGGCTCTGGTCGATATAGGACTAGGAGCGGCGCGTGGCCTGGTCGCCGGGCTTTGGGCTGCGCCGAAAGACCGCATGATGAGTCGGGAGAGAAGGGTCCGACGTCCTTTTCGCTGATAGCTTCGTTGCCCGCATGATCCTAGACCGATCTCAGTCCGAACGATGTCGAGTGGTGCTGCTCAACCCGCCGACCGCCGTGCCCTCCTCGTCGATCCTACTCAACCTGGCCTACCTGTCGGCCTCGTTGAAGGAGGCCGGTCACGAAACGCTCGTCCTCGACGCTACGGCGCCCTGCAACCGGCTCAGCGAGCACGACATCGAGCAACGCATCGGCGGGTTCGCACCGCACTTCATCGGGGTCACGCTGACGATCGACAACATCCCGGCCACCTACGCCTACCTGGCTCGTCTGCGGCGGCTGGGCGTCCCGATCGTCGCCGGCGGGCCGCACGCCAACTGCCTGCCCGAAGAGGTCCTCGACCATGGTGGGGACATCGTGGCGGTCGGCGAGGGCGAGCGGACCATCGTCGACCTGGCCGAGCACTTCCTCGGACAGCGAGGGCTCGACGACGTGGCCGGGCTGTGCTACCGCGATGACCAGGGCCAGACCGTCCGCACGGCCACACGGCCCCTCATCGACGACCTCGACACCATCCCGCTGCCCGACCACGAGAGCTTTCCCATCGCCAACTACACCGGCAGCGATGACCCCAACTCGAACCCCATGTTCTGGAGCGTCTTCACGAGCCGCGGCTGCCCCTTCAACTGCACGTTTTGCTCGAGCCACAACGTCTTCGGCCGGACCTACCGCGCGCGCTCCCCCGAGAACGTGGCCGCCGAGATCGAGCACCTGAACCGCCACCTCGGCGTCGACTTCTTCCCGTTCCAGGACGATGAGGCCTTCATCAACGAAGAGCGGATCACCAGGTTCTGCGACCTGGTCGGCGACAAGGGTCTGAAGGTGCGGTTCTCGGCTCGCCTGCGGATCGACAGCCTCACCGAGTCGATGTTGACGACGCTGGGCCGCAGCGGCTTCCGGCGCGTCGGCTTCGGCGTCGAAAGCTGGAACGACGAGACGCTCCAGAAGATCAACAAGAAGTACACGGTCGCCCGGATCAACCAGAGCCTCCGTATCATCGCCGACACGCGGTTCCCGGCGGTCTACTTCGGGCATATCATCGGGTTTCCATGGGAGACGCCCGAGCATCTGCGGGCCGGCCTCGACGAGATCGCCAAGATGCCTGAATCGATCACGTACTTCAGCTCCATCGGCACGCCCATCCCCTATCCGGGCACGAAGCTCTACGACGACTACCACAAGGAGTACGGCTTTGCCGACTGGTGGCTCGACCCGGCGCGGAACTCGACCGAGGCCTCCGCCGTCGACATGACGCCCCTGTTCATGGACTACGCCCGCCTCATGGACGCGCTGTACGTCAAGGACCGTTTCTGGAATTACCCGCCGCGCGTCGAGCAAGCGATCCACGCGTACTGCTGGGCCGTCTTCCGCGACAGCATGCGGCGGGCGATGTCCTGGCCGGCGTACGCGTTCACGTACTACCTCTCGCGAGCGTCGTACGCGGTGTGGCGCGTCGCCCCGAAGCTGGAGCGTCTGTTGTTCGCGCCGCTCAAGGCGCTCGGACGCTGGCTGGGCCTGCCCGACAAGGCGGCCTACAACAAGCGGTAAGGCAGTGAGGATGGAAGGACGATCCTCCTACGTTGAGGTGCGGAGGGCTGTTACTCGCCGAGCCCTTCCTCGAGAAGATCTGTGTGACGACTCGGAGCCGGGGTTGATGGAGACGATCGGCCAGACACGCGATGTAACATTCCTCGCCACCGGCGAGACCGGCAAGGCGTTCGAGCTCACCCTGGACGACATGACGCTTCGGGTCACCCCTCGACAAGCCAAACCGTTTCGACGGACGCTCCGGCCCGTCGCGCGGTTTGATGTGGCCACGCCGCGGGGCGATTATCCCGAGCTGAACCTGTCGATGGGACGGATCGTCTTCGAGGCCGATCAGACCGAGCCGAAGCACTACGCGCCGTTCTCTCGGGATGATGCCAGGCGGCTCCAGACGCTCTACCTAGGGCCCGAACTGCCGACCGAGGACGATCCGACGTACTTCATGCAAATCTGCGACGACCATGCCGGCCGGTTGGCCGAGGAGGGTCACGCCTGGATACAGGCCCTTCCGCACCAGACTCAGGAACGTCACGCCCGAACGGACCGATTGGTCATGCTGCATCATCATGCCCACGGCTGGTTTCACTTGGTCGAGATGGACCTGCTCGATGCGATGGTCCGCGCGAGCGTTCAGCCGGACAGACATGTGATCGAGATCGGCTCGTATCAAGGGCGCTCGACGGCCGTCATTGCGGCAGCCTTGGGCGATGTCGGTGCCGACTCGCTCGTCGTGGCTCTCGATCCGAACGAGCTATCGGATCAACAGGCAGACGTTACCGTAGCGAACGTCGCATCGGTCGGGCAGCGAAGGCGGCTTGTCCAGATCCAGCGTCGGGCCTCCGTGCTGTCGAGCCTTCTCGCCGACGAGGTCGCGCACATGGCCTTCATCGACGGCAGCCATCTGTACGACGAGGTTCTGGCCGATTTCGAGCTGTGCGACCGCCTGTTGGCCGCCGGCGGGATGATGGTCTTCCACGATGTCTATGCGATCAACCACTTGGGCTACGAACCTCCGAGACCGGCGCCTGCCCGAATCGTCAACGAGGTCGCCTTGCCAAGCGGTCGCTACAAGCCGCTCGCAGCGGCGCATCTGGCGATGGCGCTCCAGAAGCAGACGTGACAGAACCGGCACAGGGTCCGAGCCTCGCCGAGGCCGTGCCGGACCGTATCTGAGACGGCAGCACTGACGACGGCACGAGCCCGGCTCCGTGCCGTCCAACGCTGAGAGACGGGGAATCATGCCACTAGCCTCGTTCATCATCCCGACGAACCGCCCGCGCGACATCATCGAGCCGTGCCTGCAAAGCATCGCCGCCCAGGGGGCCGACCCGGGCCAGATCGAGGTCCTGGTCGTCTTCAACGGCGTGGCCGAGGCCCCGAGCTGGCCGGCCGACGCTTGGCCCTTTGAGCTGATCGTCGACCGCATCGACGAGGCCAACATCTGCGCGGCCAAAAACGTCGCGCTCGACCGCGCCCGCGGCACATGGGCCTTCTTCATCAACGACGACGTCGTGCTCGACCCGGGCTTCGTCCGGGCCCACCTAAACGCCCACGAGCGGCTGGACAGACCGGCCATGGTCCTGGGCCGGTCGGCCTGGCGGCGGTACGACGACGAGACCCTCTTCGACCGCATGGTGCAGACCACGTCGATGGTCTTCTTCTACGACCGCATGACCCCGCACCAGTGGTACGGCTTCCGCCACGCCTGGAACCTCAACCTGTCGCTGCGGCGGAGCTACCTCGAGACGCTGCGCTTCGAGGAGCGGCTCCGCCCCGTCAACTTCGACGACATCGAGCTGGCATTTCGGCTCGAGCGGGAGTTCGGCCTGGGCGTCTGGTACGAGCCCGAGGCCCGCTGCGTGCACGACCACCGCTACACGCTCGAGGGCTACCTGAAGCGCGAGGCCCTGCTGGGACGCGTCAGCACCCTGCTCTGGCAGGTAAACCCCGAATGCTATCGCGCGATCTACCGAGCCGATCTCGACCAGGCCTACCTAGACTACTGCCGCCGGTTCGTCGAGACCGAGGGCCCCTTCGAGGCCGAGCGGATCGAGCGCTTGAAGACCTTCACCTCACGCCGCCCCGACGAGGTGGCCGCGTCCGAGCCAGCCCTCCGCGAGCTGGTCCACGTCGTGTACGACGGGCACCTGCCGCTCAAGCGACTGGCCTTTCGCCGAAGCGTGCTCGAAGCCGTCGGCAACGCCCCCACTCCCGGCTAACCCGTCGCCTCTCACCAAGGTTCCCATTCATTGCCGTTCGGGTTAGGCTGAAGGCCTGTCGTAGACCCCAGGCATGACACGGCTGCCGAGCCCGGTGCCTTGCCCCGCGCGACCCACCCATGCCATGAGGAGGTCCTCGACAGGCAAGCAGCAGGCCCGGTTCGAGTAGCCCTCCGTACGGGTCTTCGACGGCACGATCGCCGGCGGCGACCGCCAGGTCCCGGCGCTCGAGCGCGGCGTCGTGCTCTGCATGGGCCCGGGCCGCTAAACGCAGAAAAGGAGACGTTATGAACACGCACGCTCTAGGGGACATCTTGCGAACCGCTCTAGCGGTGCTCGCGGTTTCCAGCGCGGCCTGGGCGGCATCGGCCGACGACCTCTATCAAGCGACCGGCGTCAAGGGCGGCCTCGTCGTGCACCTCGGCTGCGGCGACGGCGAGCTGACGTCCGCGCTGCGGGCGAGCGACGCCTATCTCGTCCACGGCCTGGACCGCAGCGCCGCCGACATCGCCCGCGCCCGCCGGCACATCCACTCCAAGGGCCTGACCGGTAAGGTCTCGGTCGCGCACCTCAGCGGTAAGCGCCTGCCCTACGTCGACGGCAGCGTGCGGCTCGTCGTGGCCGACGAGTTGGACGGCATCGCGATGGACGAGGTCCTGCGCGTGCTCTGCCCGGGCGGCGTGGCCTGCGTCAAGCAGGGCGACTCCTACAAGAAGACGGTCAAGCCCTGGCCCGAGACGATCGATGAGTGGACCCACGCCCTGCACGGCCCGGACAACAACGCCGTCTCGCACGATACCGAGGTCGCCCCGCCCTACCACCTGCAATGGGTCGGCGGCCCTCAGTGGGCGCGAAGCCACGACCACCTCTCGAGCGTGAGCGTGGTCGTCTCCAGCGCCGGCAGGCTGTTCACCATCACCGACGAAGGTCCGGCCGCCGCCGTCGCGCTGCCCGCCGAGTGGAAGCTCGTCGCGCGGGACGCCTTCAGCGGCGTGGTGTTGTGGAAGCGAGACGTCGAGCCATGGGAAGGCCACCTGCGGGGCTTCCGCACCGGACCGGCCGCCATCCAACGACGCCTCGTCGCCGTCGGCGATACGGTCTATGCCACGCTCGGCTACGGCAAGCCCGTCGTCGCGCTCGACGCGGCCTCCGGCGAGATCAAGCACACCTACGCCGGAACCGAGAATGCCCTGGAGATCGTCTGCGACGAGGGCGTGTTGTATCTCGTGATCGGGCCTGCCATCAGCCACGGCGCGGCCAAGATCCGCCACGAATTCAGCGGCCGGGTCGTTCACGAGTCCGTGGGCGGCAAGTGGCTGGTCGCGATCGAGGCCGACACCGGCAAGAAGCTCTGGACCAAGAACGACGAGGCCACCGAGCGGCTGATGCCCACCGCCCTGGCCGTGGCCAAGGACCGGCTCTACTTCGAGAACACCAAGCAGATCGTCTGCCTCGACGCCCGCACGGGCAAGGAGATCTGGCGAACCGATCGCCCCCTGACCATCAACCGCTGGGCGTGGACGGCGCCCACCCTCGTCGTCCACGGCGACGTGGTCCTCTCGGCCGACCGTGACGCCGCCTCGAAGGTCGAGCAGGAGAAGACCTCCGACGACGGCGACGTGCTGTGGGTCGTCTACAGTCGCGGCGGCGAGGCCCCGGCCGGTCAGCTCATGGCCTTCTCGGCCAAGGACGGCAAGCCGCTGTGGTCGTCCAAGGCCCGCGAATCGTACAACGCGCCCGTGGACGTCCTCGTGGCCGACGGGCTCGTGTGGACGGGCGTCCTCGTTCGGGCCAAGGAGCCCGGCATCACCCAAGGCCTCGACCCCCTGACGGGCCAGGTCAAACGGACCCGCCCAGGAGACAACACGTTCTTCCGCATCGGCATGGGCCATCACCGCTGCTACCGCAACAAGGCCACCGACCGGTTCCTCGTGCTCGGCCGATCGGGCGTGGAGTGGGTCGACCTCCAGAGCGGCAAGGGCCTGGCCGACCACTGGGTCCGTGGGGCCTGCCAGTATGGCGTGCTGCCGTGCAACGGCCTGCTCTATGCGCCGCAGCATTCGTGCGCCTGCTACATCGAGGCCAAGCTCAACGGTTTCAACGCCCTGGCCCCACGACGCCCATCCCGGCCTGCGGCCGCTTCGAACGACGATCGACTCGTCAAGGGACCCGCTTTCGGCAAGGTCTCAGCCAACGCGGGCTCGAATGAGGTCAAGGCCGACTGGCCCACCTATCGCGGCAGCGGTGGGCGATCGGGTCAGACATCGGCGCGGGTCCCCGTCACGCTCGACAAGGCCTGGGAGACCGACCTGAAAGGCGAGCTGACCAGCCTCGTCGTCGCCGACGGCAAGGTCTTCGTGGCCCAGGTGCAGCGGCACACCGTCCATGCCCTCGATGCCCGCACGGGCCGAACCCTGTGGAGCAAGACCGTCGGCGGTCGCGTCGATTCCCCGCCGACGATTACCGACGGCCTGTGCCTGTTCGGATGCCGGGATGGGTATGTCTACTGTCTCCGCGCCGACGACGGCGAACTCGTCTGGCGATTCCGCGCCGCACCGGAGGATCGGCGCATCGTCGCCTACGGTCAGCTCGAGTCGGTCTGGCCCGTCCACGGCAGCATCCTGATCCACGACGGATCGGCGTACTTCGCCGCCGGGCGCTGCTCGTACATCGACGACGGCATCGTCCTGTATCGGCTCGACCCGGCCACCGGCAAGGTCCAGGCCCGTCGGCAGATCAACAGCCGAGACCCCGAGACCGGACAGGAGCCGCAGAAGCCCGTCCGCGGCGTCTACATGCCCGGGGCCCTGCCCGACGTGCTCAGCACCGACGGCGAGAGCATCTACATGCGGCATCGTCGCTTCGATGAGAACCTCAACGACCGCAAGCCCGACAAGCCGCACCTCTTCTGCTCGGTGGGCTTCCTCGACGGCTCGTGGTGGCACCGCACCTACTGGCAGTTCGGCACGCAGATGATGACCGGATGGGGCGGCTGGACCCGCGCCGGCTACACCGTGCCGTCCGGACGGATCATGGTGATCGGCGACGACGGCCAGATCTTCTCCTTCGGCCGGCTGAACCAGTACAGCACCAGCGGCACGCATGTGAGCCTGCCGCCGGCACAGCATCCGTGGGGCGACATCCCCAAGCACAAGCCGGAATACCACCTCTTCGCCAGCTCGAAGAACCCCCAGATCGAGACGATCCAGAGCAAGGCCAAACGCCGGCGCCAGAACAAGCGGCTCAAACCGCGCTGGACGCAATCGACGGATATGTGGGTCCGCGCGATGGTGCTGGCCGACGACACGCTCGTATTGGCCGGCCCGCCCGACCCCCTGGCGGCCGGGAAGATCGACGCCGGTGCGTTCGAGGGCAAGCGCGGCGGTCTTCTCAGGCTCATCTCGCCCGACAGCGGCAGCAGCCTGGCCGAGTACAAGCTCGGCGCACCGCCCGCCTGGGATGCCATGGCCGCAGCGGGCGGCAAGCTGTACATCGCAACCACCGACGGCAAGGTGACGTGCATGACGGGAAAGTAGGCTTCAGACAGCAGACTTCTGGCCTCAGGAAAGGGCAAGCGGGGTTCAACTCAAGGCCCTGAACGCTGAACTCCACCTCCTTCGGGAAACGTTGCTTCCGGTAGAGGATCGACATCACGGAGACATGCCTATGAGCAACTCGAACAAGATCAACCGGCGCAAGTTCCTGTCGTCCACGGGCGGCAGCGCTGCCGGCATCGCGGGAGCAGCCACGTTGACGGGGACGAACCTCGCGGCCGCCGGAGTCCTCGGGGCAAACGACCGGATGCGGTTCGCCTTCATCGGCGTCGCCGGTCAGGGCCAGTTCAACCTCGCCCGCCTGCTCGAGCAGCCGAACGTGGCCGTGCCCGTCATCTGCGACGTCAACCTGCCCCGGGCCGAGCAGGCGTCCAAGAAGCACGTCGACGGCAAGGCCGAGCTGGTGCAGGACTACCGCCGCATCCTCGATCGCAAGGACATCGACGGCGTCTTCATCGCTACGCCCGACCACTGGCACGCCATCCCGACCCTCCACGCCTGCCAGGCCGACAAGGACGTCTACGTCGAAAAGCCCATGACCCACGTCGTGGCCGAGGGCCAACGCATCGTCGACGCCGCCCGAAAGCACCAGCGCGTCGTCCAGGTCGGCACCCAACAGCTCAGCGGCGAACACTACGCCCAAGCGGCCAAGCTCATCCGCAGCGGCGGCCTCGGACGCGTCCACCACGTCCGCTCGTGGAATTGCATCAACCGTACGCCGGGCGTCCGCAAGCCCGAGGGCCAGTCCGTCCCCAAGGGGCTCGACTGGGACAGGTGGCTCGGCCCGGCCCCGAAGCGGCCGTACGACTCGGTCCGCTGCTCCGGCCAACACCGCTTCTTCTGGGACTACGCCGGCGGACGGCTCACCGACCTCGGCGTGCATCAGATGGGTACGATCCAGTGGATCATGGGCGTGAAGGGCCCGACCTCGGCGGTCGCCGTCGGCGGCAAGTTCGCCGTCGAACCGTGGGACTATTGGGATACGCCCGACACGCTCAACGTCTTGTACGAGTATCCCGGCTGGACGTGCGAGTTCGTCGTCCGTGACGGCAGCGGCTACGCCCCCGAGGGCGCCAGGTGGGGCAACGTCTTCCACGGCACGAAGGGCGCGATGTACATCGACCGGGGCGGCTACGAGATCATCCCCGACGGCAAACGAACCGAGCGTAAGACCGTCCGCACCCCGCGGACCAGCGGCGACATGCCGACCAAGCTCAGCGGCGCGCACATCCGCAACTTCCTCGACTGCATGCGGACGCGCCAACAGCCCGTCGCGCATCCGGAGGAGGGCAACCGCGCGACGATCCCGCCGCACCTGGGAAACATCGCGTTCAAGGTCGGCCGGAAGATCCACTGGGATCCCGACAAGCTCGAGATCATCGACGACGCCGAGGCCGCCGCACTGCTGACCAAGGAGTACCGCAAGCCCTACGTCCTGCCGGAGGTGTGAGGGCGTTCCATCGTCTCGCGGGCTCGGCGCCGAAAGAGAAAGGGCCACGAGCAGATCGGAACTGCCCGAGGCCCTTGCCATGTCCCGACGGAGTCTGGCAAGTATCAGCGTGAACGCGTCGTCGCCCCCGCGCCCCCGACGATCTGGACCAACTGGTCCACCATCTGCCGAAGATTCTCGGATTGCCCGTTCAGCTCCTCCGAGGCGCTGGCGGTCTCCTCGGCTCCGGACGCGTTGCTCTGCGTGACCTTGTCCATCTCGGCCACGGCGCCGTTGACCTGCTCAATGCCTTGGCTCTGCTCCTGTGAGGCCTTGGCGATCTGACTGACGAGATCCGCCACCTTGAGCGAGGTCTCGCCGATCTTCGTGAAGCTCTGCGTCATGGTCTCGTTCAGCTCGACGCCGCGACTCACGCGCGAAACGGTCTGCTCAATCAGGCTGCTCGTCTCTCGGGCCGCTTCCGCCGCCCGTTGAGCCAGGTTGCGGACCTCGTCGGCCACCACCGCGAAGCCCTTGCCGTGCTCGCCGGCCCGGGCGGCCTCGACCGCGGCATTGAGCGCCAACAGGTTCGTCTGAAAGGCGATCTCCTCGATCACCTTGATGATCTTGCTGATCTGCTCACTGGCCTCGGAGATGCCCTGCATGGCCTGTGACGTCTCCCGCATCGCCTGGTCCGATTCGGAGATGACCTGCTTGGACTCGGTCATGTATTCGTCGGTCTGCCGTGCGTTGTCGGCGTTTTGCTTGCCCATTGCGGCCATCTGCTCGAGCGCCGCCGACGTCTCCTCCAGACTGCTCGCCTGCTCGCTCGCTCCCTCGGCAAGCTGCTGGCTGGCCGACGACACCTGCGACGAAGCCTCGTTGACCTGGGCGGCCCCTTCCCCGAGCCCGGCGATGATCCTGTTGATGGGCCTGGTGATGCCGCGTGTAATCACGAAACTGAGCAGACCGCCCACGATCGCCACCGCGATGATGAGACCGATCGTCGCCTTGTGTGCGGTGGCTTCGGCGTGCTCGGCCTTGACCCTGGCGTGCTCGGCGAGCGCCTCGGCCTGTGCCTTCACGCGCTCCGCCTCGGTAGTGCACGCTATCCCTTTGGCCTGGACGATGAACTCATCCTCGATCACCTTGGCAAGGAGCTCCTGGTACCGCTCCAGTTCGTGGTCGACCTTCGCGAACTCGGCCAGGTCGGCCTGCTTCTCGGCACCGTCCTTAGCGCACTCCGGGATCATGCCCTTGACGGCCTTCAGGGCCCCGCGAAGTTTGCCCAGGTACGTTTCCATGCTGGCGATGCGCTCGACGCGCTTGTCCAGCAGGAATTCCACCTCGTCATGCGCGACGTGCAGCATCGAGAGCTCGCACTCGGTCAGTAGCCCGATCAGTTGCTCCTGGGCGACGATCTCCGCGTCCTTGGCGCCCGAGGCGCGCAGGGCTTGCAAGTCGTGCTTGTCCTCGGCCACCACGTGAGCCAACTGCTCCTCGACCTGCTCACCGAGTTTGTCGAGCTCCTCCTTGATCGCTTCGATCTCGTGGTAGCGCTCCACGAGTTCGGCGAACGTCGTCTCGTACTTCTCGGTCTCGGTGCGGATGCCCTCAACCACCGCCCTCTCGTCGGCCGTCAGAGATCTGCCGGCCAACTCCTCGATCTGGGCGTGGTAGGCGTTGCCGAGCCGACGATGGGCGCCGAGCAACGCCTCACCGCGCTGCTTGTCCTCAATGCCGACGAGCAGGAACTGATTCTGCAGGGCCTCCAGACCGGTGGCCTGCTCGGCCAGCTTGCTGGAGAGCAAGGCCTGATTGCTGTCCTCGCTGAGCACGCTCAGGAAGGACCATCCGGCGAGGCCGGTGCCGATGCCGATCAGCACGACCAGTCCGAAGCTCCCATAGAGCTTGCCGGCGACGCCTAGCCGTGCCAACGCGCCGCTCTTGAACGTGACGACGCCGGCACCGACCATGAGCAGGACGACCGCCAGGGCGATCAGAGCGAACGTCGACGACGACTCGTCGTCTTCCAGATGAACCGCGTGCTCCTCCGTGGCCGTGTGGTGGCGTGCCTCGTCGAGCTTCGCCAGCCGCGTCGGAGGGATCAGCGTCACGCTCTCGGCCTGGAATCCTTGATCGTCGTGCGATAGGGCGGCCGCGCCATGAGCCGACTGGCCATCGTCGGCTTCCGCCGCGTCTCCTCCGCCGTGGTCCGGTTTCTTGGCGTGCCTGCCGGGCTCGTCGCCGTGCCCTGCCTCACCATGATCGGCACCGCCCTTGTACGCAAGAAGGCGAGTCTGCTCGGCGTGCTCGCCGAGCCATGACACCTTGCCGGTGGCGATGTCGTAGATCGCACCCACAACTTTCAGCGTGCCAGCCTCGACGCGCTTGCGCGTGGCCGGGCTGGTGCGGAACAGGTCGTCGATCGACTGCCAGACGTTGGCCTTGATCGCCTCGGGCACGAGGTCCTTGCCGTGGAGATGCGGGTGCTGCTTCTGGGCCGCCGCCACCGCCGGATGGATGTTGTCGACCAGCGGCGGAATGCTGCCGTGCAGTTCGGCTTTCATGGTGACGGCCGTCACCGCGCCGCACTGGGTGTGGCCCAGCACGACGAGCACGGGCGTGGCCAGGTGATCGACGCCGTATTCGATCGAGCCGACCTCATCGACGTCACAGACGTTGCCGGCTACCCGGATCACGAAGACGTCGCCCACACCCTGGTCGAAGACCGTCTCGACCGGCACGCGCGAATCCGAACACGTGATCACCGTCACGCCCGGGTGCTGGCCCCGCGTGGACGTCTCGGCGAGCCGATGGCTGTCGATGCGCGGATGGACCGACTTGCCCGACGCGAACCGTTCGTTGCCTGCCTTAATGGCCTCGAGTACTTCGTCGGGCTCCATGTCGGGCCCGATCGTTGCGACGGAGGGTGCCTCGGCGTCCTCGTCGGGTTCGTGGCCCTTCTCGGCATGATGGCCACCCATCGGACCCGAGGTGTAAGCCAGCAGTCGCTTCTTTTCCGGGTGCTCACCGAGCCACTCGAGCTTGCCCGTCTTGATGTTGTGATAGGCACCGACGATCTTCAGCGTGCCGGCCTGGACGCGCTTCCGCGCGGCCGGACTGTGCTTCATCAGATCATCGATCGCCTGCCAGATGTTCGCCTTTTCGACGGCACGCAGAAACGCGTCGCCGCTCAGGTCGGGGTTGGCCTTGCGGACCTTCTCGACGGCCGGTTCGATGTTGTCCACGAGCGGCGGGATGTTGCCGTGCAGTTCGGCACCGGTGGCCACGGCCGCGACCGCGCCGCACTGCGTGTGTCCCATGACGACGAGCACGGGCGTCTCGAGATGATCGATGCCGTACTCGATCGAGCCGATCTCGTCGACATCGCAGACGTTGCCGGCCACACGAATCACGAACACGTCGCCTACACCCTGATCCAGGATGCGCTCGACGGGCTGGCGCGAGTCAGAACACGCGATCACGGTGACGACGGGGTGTTGGCCGTTCTCGGAGGTGTCGGTCCATCGGGCCTGGTCGGTGTTCGGATGAACGCTCTGGCCGCTGACGTAGCGCGCGTTGCCCTGCTGGAGTGCGGCGATGACGTCATCGGGCTTGGCATCGGGGGCGAGCTTCGGCACGGCCCGTGCCCCGGGCTTGACGGCATGAGCCGGCGTGGCCGGGCACTTCGTCGCGTGTCTGTCGGAGGGCCCCGTGCCCTTGTAGTCGAGGAGTCGTTTCTTGTCGGGGTGTTCCCCGAGCCATGTCACGCCTCCGGACTCGAGATCGTAGACCGCACCGAGGACCTGCAACGTGCCCGCGGCGACGCGTTTCCGCGTGGCCGGGCTGGTGCGGAACAGATCGTCGATCGCCTGCCAGATATTGGCTTCTACCGCGACCGGCACGAGCGCCTTGCCCTTCAGGTCCGGGTGATTCTTGCGTGCTTTGGCTACGGCCGGGATGATGTTGTCCACGAGGGGCGGGATGCTGCCGTGGAGTTCAGCGCCGGTCACGACGGCCGTTACCGCGCCGCAGTGGGTATGGCCCAGGACGACGAGCACGGGTGTGGCCAGGTGATCGACGCCGTACTCGATCGAGCCGACTTCGTCCACATCACAGACGTTGCCCGCCACGCGGATGACGAAGATGTCGCCCACGCCCTGGTCGAAGACGCGCTCGACCGGAACACGCGAGTCCGAGCAGGCGATCACCGTCGCGAAGGGGTGTTGCCCCTTAGCCACCGTCTCCGACCGTCGCGCCCCGTCGGTGTTCCGATGCGTGCTGTTGCCGGACACGTATCTCTGATTGCCGTCCTTCAGTTTCTGAAGGGCCTTGGCGGGTGACAACCCGGGCCCATCATGCCCGGCCAGCACCTGGCCGCAACAGATCGTCATGCAGCCTATCGCGATCAGAATCCAACGGTGTGCGCGTTCTTCGGCTCTTGCAACGCTCGCCATACCTAAACTCCGTGTGCTGTTTGTGTGCCCTGTCCGTCCAGCGGACGTGAAAGATTGACCGGATACTTCGATACAACGCGGCGGGGCAAATCCCTTGTGCTTGCCCACTGAATCGGTAGGCGACCTTACCTGCTTTGGGTATTCCTGCTGATTCCTGGAGATATCCTTCCGCGTTTCGCCCCGGCACCCTACTGACAATTCCCTAGATCGAAACCATCGGACCGATAACCGGAGAGGGACTCCAGCGAAGAGCGCCGGCGGTATGAGCCAACGGCCGTGACCACGACCCAGCCGGAGAGGCTTCATCCCGGCAGGGTGAAAACCATTCGGCACGACGATACAATGCGCGCAGCGAAGCTGAGAGCCAGTATGCATCCTGACCCCATCCAAGACGCTCGCGACGCCGACGACCAGACGTATGAAACGAGTCTGTCGACCGATCGGCCCGACGACCGCGACGGCCATCCCCTGGGGCCTCTGTTCAGCCTGAGCCCGGACAGCTCGCATCGCACCCGCCTGAACGCCGTGCTCGTCCTCGTGGGCGTGATCGCCATCGTGGGCGTCTCGTTCTACGTCGAGCCCGACCCGGCCCGAACCAACGCCAAGCGGCGGCTGCCGCTGCGCCCGTGCGGATTCCTGATGACCACGGGACTGCCCTGCCCGACCTGCGGCATGACCACGAGCTTCGCCTTCATGGCCCGCGGTCACGCCGTCGCGGCCTTCGAGCAGCAACCCGCCGGCGCGCTGCTCGCGTTGCTGACGGCGGGCCTCGGCGTTTTGGCCCTCGTGGTGCTGGTCACCGGCAGGCGGTTCGAGATAAACTGGTATCGCATCAATCCCATGCACGTGCTGGTCGGGTTCATGGCATTGTTCATGGGCAGTTGGGTCTACCGGATCGTGATGGATCTGCTGGCCCGGCGCGCGGCCGGCTTCGGCGGATAGCGGTCCGACCTTGCAGGCAGGGACGGTTCTTGGTAGGAGGCCAGGGATGGTACGCTACCGCTACGCACTCCTCGCTGCGGCGGCCGTGTGGCTGCCGATGAGCACCGGCTGCAACCTCGTCAGCCTGCCGTTCGTGCTGTTCGCGCCCGAGCCGACCGAGAAGGTCCCCGCCGAGTACACCAAGCTCAAGGGCAAGAAGCTGCTGATCCTCGTCTGGGCCGAGCAGGCCACCCTCTACGAGTACCCCAAGGTCCAGCTCGAGGTGGCCAGCTACGTCCGCTATCACCTCAAGGAGAAGTACGGCGACCTCGACATCATCTCGCCCACGGACGTCCACCACTACATGCAGAGCAACCCCGACTGGGACTCCGAGCACCCCGCCAAGATCGGCCGACACTTCAAGGCCGACCTGGTCATGATGACCGAGCTGATGGAGTTCACCACCCGCGAGCCGGGCAGCCCGAACCTCTTCCGGGGGCGGGTCCGCGCCCGCGTGACCATGTACGACCTCGACAAGGGTGAGGAACGCCCCAAGGGCGTGGCCCTCAAACCCGCCGAGGCCGTCTTCCCGCCGGATCGCCCCATCGGCGTGCTCCGCGCCGACGACCGGTGGATCCGGGCCGAAACCTACAAGGAGTTCGGCCGGGTCGTGGCCCGAAAGTTCTACGAGCACGAAGTCAAGCTGTAGGGAGACCCGCCGTGAGGCAAGGACGCATTGGCGAGCCGGCACGGATGGCCGCGGCCTGGGCCCTGCTGCTCTGTGGCGGCTGTGGCGGACAGGGCGGGGCGTGGCTCTGGTGGCTGACCGACCCGAGCGAGAAGATCAAGGCCCAGTACGAGCTGGGCCAGGGACGCCTGGTCATCCTGATCGACGACGACAAGGGCTGGCTCAAGGACCCGACGATCCGCCAGCACCTGAGCAAGGAGCTCATGGAGCAGCTCTGGGAGCACGAGGTCAACCGCCGGGTCGTCGGGCAAGAGGAGCTGGCCAGCCTCCGACAGCGCGACAAGGAGTTCGAGCGCCGCGGGGCCCGCGAGATCGGACAGAAGCTCGAGGCCGACCTGGTGCTGCATCTGAGGGTCCACAGCTTCACCCTGCGCGACGAGACGGTCGACCCCGCCTACAAGGGGCTCTTCGAGGTGGCCGTCAAGGTGCTCGACGTGCACGCAAACAAACCGGAGGACGTGCGCCTCTGGCCTCGATTGAGTGAGGGGCACATGGTCACCGTCACCACCGATCTGCATACCGCCACGGGCAGCGCCTACCAGGACAAGCTCACCCGACGACTGTGCCGCGAGATGGCAGACAAGATCGCCAAGTTGTTCTATGATCACACCGCGCCGAAACCCCTTGGCGGCTGATCGGGACCACCATGCGCGTCTGCCATCTGCTGACATCCGCATCCACCGAGCACGACCTCGTCACCGTCGCGCGACTCCAGACGGGGTTGTGTAGCCACCACGTCGACCAGACCGTGGCCGCGTCGGACGGCAACGCCCTCGCGCGAGCCCGCGACCTGATCGGCGCCAACGTGCGGCGGGTCCACCTCCGCATGAGAGGCCTGGTCGGATCCGCCGGCCCGTCCGGCTTCGAGGCCTACCGGCCCCATCTCGTCCACATCTGGGGCTTCGACGCAGCAGCCCTGCGCAGCCTGGCCGGCACGCGGGACATCGCCGTCGCCCTCACCACCCAGGCCGTGGGCGACCTGATCCGTGGACGCGACCGCTACGTCGACGAGACGCTCAGACGGACGACGATCCTCTGTGAGACAAACGTCGCCCGCAACGCCATCGCCCGAGCCGGTGTCTCGGCCGCCAAGATCGACGTCGTGCCTCCCGGCGTGCCCCTCGCACCGCCGCCGGAGGTCGACGCCCCGACCCGAGCCTCGCTGGGCCTGCCCGACGATCAACCCGTCCTGCTCACGCCGGGCCCGCCCCGTCGTGACGAGAGCCAGTACCGCGTCGTCTGGGCAACCGCCCTGCTCCAGCAGCTCATGCCCGACATCCGCCTGATCGTCCCCGGCGACTCCCCTGAGCGGCTTCGCCTCCAGCGCTTCGCGGAGAGCTTCCAACTGCCCGAGCTCATCTGCTGCACGGGCGATCGATGGCGGTTCGACCAGCTCGTCCGCCTCGCCGACGTCGTGGTCACCGGCCGGCCGACGTCGCTGTCGGTCATGCCGCTGTTTCGCGCGATGACGGCCGGCGTGCCCGTCGTGGCCGGCGATACGGTGCTGGCCAAGGAATGTCTCCGCGACGGCGAAACGGCCCTGCTCGCCCCGCGCGACATCCCGACCCGCCTGGCCGGGGCGGTGCTGCGCGCCATCGAGGATCAGGACCTCCGCGAGCGGTTGACCTCCGCGGCCCGCGAGCACGTCGCCACGACGTATCCGCTGGAGCGCTTCTTCCATCGCCTCGAGTCGGTCTACGAGCAGGCCTTCGGCCGCATCCGTACCCTGGTCCTGGGGCGTTGAGCCATGATCGGACGCGACTACCTGCGTCGAGCCATCCGCGCCCTCGGCGGCGACGACCCGCCCGAGCGGATCACCCTTGCCGGGGCCACCTACGAGCGCGTCAGAATCTTCAAGCACGACTTCTTCGCCGCGACCGCGCTCTACGAGGGGCACGCCGGCAAGATCGTGCTCAAGATGGGGCGGCGGATATCCTTCCTGGGTCTGCCGATGGCGTGGGTCGGCCAAATGCTCGTCCGGCATGAGGCCCGACTGTACCGCCTCGTCGACGGGCTACCGGGCATCCCACGCTTCACCGGACTCTGGGGCGACAACGCCTTCGCCCACGAGTTCATCGAGGGACACCAGCTCACCAAGGACGACCATGTCGACGATGCCTTCTTCGATCGGCTCGCGGCCCTCATCGCCGAGCTGCACCGACGCGACATCGCCTACGTCGATATGGAGAAACGCGAAAACATCCTCGTGGGCGACGACGGCAGGCCCTACCTGATCGACTTCCAGATCTCGTGGCATGTGCCGCACAACCGCGGCGGACGCATCTGGCCGGCCAGGCTCATCCTCCGCATCCTGAAAGATGCGGACAACTACCACCTGCTCAAGCACCGCCGCCGTCAACGCCCGGATCTGCTGACGCCCGAGGAATGGATGGCCAGCTATGACCCGCCGCTGTCGATCTCGTGGCATCGTCGGCTGTTTCGACCCATGACCAACGTCCGACGCAAAGCCCTCCGGCAGATCGAAGGCGATGAGTGAGCGAACGACCGATCTCGGCTTGTTGACACGCCCCGGTCCGAGGTCTAGCTTGCCATGTAGAGGCTTGTCGCAACGCTCGGAGCCGATCGGCGACCGAGCCCAGGCTCGAAAGGCGCCATGAGACGTAACGCCATACGCAGTGTGCTGAGTCCCGCGCGGATGCTGGCTCCGGCGGTCCTGACCGTCCTGACCGGGTGTCAGGGTATGGCCGCGTGGTCCGACCAACCGACCGCGACGTCGTCCGCCGAGCCCCATGGCACCGGCCCCGGGGCGACCACCAAGCCCCAGGTCAGCCAAGCCCTACCGACGGCCGGCGCCGATGCCGAGCTGGTCACCGGAGGCACGGCCGATCCAGCCGCCGAACAGCCCCCGACCGGCCCCATCCTGGGCGTGAGTCTCGACGTGCTACGCGTCGACGTGCCCCTGGGCACGCTCAGCGGAAACGACCGGTTCTGGAACCAGCTCGACGAGCAATCTCTCGGGGCCGACCGAACCGTCCTGCTCAAGCGCAACGGTCTCCGGGCCGCCGTCGGGCGCGCCGAGGCCTGGGCCCCCATCAAGGCCATGCTCGACAGCGTGGACGACAAGATGGTCTACCGCGAGGCCGTCAAGCTGCATCAAGGGCCCCTGGCGTTCCAGATCAGCGACGGGCCCGATGATCAGCACGTGTTCCTCTACAGGCCGGACGGCACGATGGCCGGGGCGTCCTTCACGGCCAGCCATAACCTATTTCACATCCGCCACCGCCTGGACGAGGACGATCCGAACCAGGTGCACCTGACCGTGATTCCAGGCATCCGCCAGAACCAGCGTAGGCTAGAATGGGCCAAGCGAGGCCAGCGCCTGGTCCGCGTGCCGACCTTCTACGGCCGGACACTGCACGAGCTGACCATGGGCGTGCGCCTGTCGCCGGGACGGTTCCTCGTGATCGGGGCCGGCCGTGAGGTGGCCCTGCCGTCCGTGCTCGGCCGAACCATGCTGACGCGCGAGGTGGACGGCAAGCGCTATGAGTCGGTGTTCTTGATGACGCCCGAGGTGATCCGCCACGCACCGAGCGATGAGCCGTGATAGGCGGTCCCCCGCTCGGCGGGAGTACGACGTTGCCTGACCAAGCCGATGACAAATCGCCCGTTCGAGGCGAGTTCTACGAGCAGCTCTGCCACAGCGCGGGCATCGCCATCGTCGCGACCGATGATCAGATGATCATCCGCGTCTGGAACGAGGCCGCGGCCGAGATGTTCGGCGTGCCGGCCCAGGAGATGGTCGGCCAGCCCCTCGTCGAGGTCATGCCGCCCAACCGGCGCGACCTGGCCGAGCAGATGTTCCAGCGAGCCCTGCGCGACCGCGTCGTCAGCGAGTTCGAGATCGTCCATACCTTCCGGCAGCCCGCGCCCAAGCACCTCGGCATCACCGTCTCGCCCATCTTCCTGAGTGACGGCCGGTGCGTCGGGGCCTCGGCCTGCATCCGCGACATCACGCGGCGCGTCGATCTCGAGCAGCGATTGCAGGAATCCAGCAAGATGGCCTCGCTCGGCTCCCTCGCCGGGGGCGTGGCCCATCACTTCAACAACCTGTTGGGCGGTGTGACCACCAGCGTCGACTACGCCCTGCAGAGCGACGATCCCGGCGCCATGCAGCGGGCCCTGCGGATCACGGCCGACGCGGTCCAGCGCGCCAGCAAGCTGAGCAATCACCTGCTGGCCTTCGCCGAGGGCGACCGCCGGCCCGACGACCTGGGCGACCTGACCGAGACCGTCCTCTACTTCGTGGACGAGATCGAACCCGAGCTCCAGCGACAGGACATCGACCTCGGCCTCGACCTCAACGCCGCCCCCGTCTGCGAGGTGCCCCGCCACCGCTTCCTCACCGTCCTGAACAACCTGGCCAAGAACGCCGTCGAGGCCATGCCCAACGGCGGCCAGCTCTCCCTGTCGTTGTGGACCGAAGGCAACGACGTCGCGATCGAGTTGGCCGACACCGGCTGCGGCCTCGACGAAACCACCCGACGCCGGGTCTTCGAGCCGTTCTTTACCACCAAGGATCGGATGCGCGCCGACCTGAGCAGCGATTCCGGCCTGGGCCTGGCGGTGGTCTACGGCCTGGTCCGAGAGATGGGCGGCACCATCGCCCTCCAAAGCGATCCCGGCGAGGGCTGCCGCGTCGAGATCAAGCTGCCCATGCAACGGCCCCAATCCGCCTAACCCTCCACGATCCAACGTGTCTATGAAGGTGCGAGCCGGGGGGCTCGATGCGACCGTGTGTCGCGGAGGTGGACGTATGACGTACCGACATGGACTTATCGCCGGGGGATGCAGACTCGTGACGATGGCGGCCTTCATCGGATGGCTGGGCCTGGCGGGCTCGGCCTGGGTCAATGCGGCACAAGTCGGCGTTCGGGCCGAAGGCATCGGCGAACCGCCGGCCAGGCAGGATCTGAGCCCAGCCCAGCGCCGACTGATGGCCCGGCGGGCCGCTGAGGTCCGCGCCCTGCGCAACGCCATGGGGCGAGCGGCCGGAGCTCCCGCCCCAGATCAGATCCCAAACGGCACCATTGAGATGCGGGGCCGGGTCACGTCCTCGCGGCTGATCGACGAGCAGGAACTCCCCGACGGCCGTTGGCGGGCCGTCGTCGAGGTGACCGTCCCGCCGATGGTGATAACCACGTTTCGCGAGCGAGTCGGCCAGGTCCTGACGCGGTACCTCGAATTCCGGAACGGGCTGCTGCGGTCGCGGCAGGATATTCTGGATATTCGAGCGGGTCTGCAACACGACCTGGACGCGGCCGAGGGCGACGCCCGGCAGGCCATCGAAGCGGCCCTCCAGGGCTGCCAGGCCGACCTGCGGGTGCTCGATCAGGCACTTGACGATTTGGAGGCCAAGACGTTGCGACAGCTCGAGCCGCCGTCGACGGCCCCGACCAGCGAACCGAGCCACTGAAGCTGCACACACGCCGATGACGGGCCCGGAGGCGTTCTCAGCCCACGTGTGGGCCCTGAGACGCTGCCCGGGCCCCGCTCTTTATTAAACGCTACTTCACACCCTCTTTAGTGCTTAATTAGCTGGCGCGATATCCTTGCCCTCAGCGTGGAACCTGGGCCTTGCCCGCGGGTAGAAGGGGGCAGGCTCGTCAGGGCATGGTTAGCCGGCGGTTGAGAATTTCGGCGAATACCCTTGTTCTCGCCGGGTCGGACGACTATGCTGATATCACAATCTTGGCGGGGTCGTTCTGTGCACGCGTTGCGTTTGGGCGCAGAGTGGACCCTACTTAAGGCGCGGTGAGGAAGCGGTCCTTGCCGGCGGAGGCGCGCTGCCGGCGGTTTCCGTTAAGTCGCTCAAGAGGACTGGTCGATATTAGAACGTGGCTGTTATCGGCCTGAGAGCGAACAGAGGGCGAAGCCAACCGTTTCCGCATAGGGAACACCTGAGTCGCTAGTGACCGAGTCGATTCTGTAAGCGATCGCGTTCGTGAAGGGGAGCGGTCTAGCTCCCTGGTCGCAGAGCTCGCAGAAACGGTGCATCAGGTGCCGACCAGCCGCTGCCGCCCGGGGCGTGCCTCAAGAGGGAAGTGACTATGTCGATTCGCCACCGTGTGTCTGGCTTACGTGTTCGCTGGATCATCGGCTTGGGGCTTGCTGCCGCGTTCTGCGTGCAGTGCCACACCCTGATCTCGGAGCTCAACACGCAGCCCTCGGCTGGCCCGGGGTTCGGTGCCAGCCCCGCCGTCGCCAAGATCGAGCAGCCGACGGTTGACGTCACCGAGATGGTCCAAAACAGCCTCGAAGTCATCGCCCGCGAGAAACCCCTCGAGCTGCTGCACAAGGCCCAAGAACGCTATCGCGACACCATCACCGACTACACCTGCACCTTCCGAAAACAAGAGAATCTCAACGGCAAGCTGACCAAGGTCCAAGGCGCGAAGGTCAAGTTCCGCGTCAAGGACAACAGCGTCTTCATGCACTGGACCGAGAACCCCGATAAGGCCCGCCGGGTCATCTACGTCGAGGACAAGTGGAACACCAAAGACGGCAAGGCCGGAGCGCTCTGCGAACCCGAGGGCGCCGTGGCCCGACTCGTGGTCAAGAGCATCGTCATGCCCATCCACGGGGCCCAGGCCAAGGCCGCCTCCCGACGCTCGATCGACCAGTTCGGCTTCGCCAAGGCCCTGGAGCTGATCGTCAAGTATTCCCAGATGGCCAAGGAGAACGGCGAGCTCGATCTCCGCTTCGCCGGCGAAGGCGAGATCGGAGGACGACCGACCTTCGTGTACGAACGCATCCTGCCCTACACCGGCGAGGACGGCACCTACCCCGATTGCCTGCTGGTCTACCACCTGGATCAAGACACGCTGCTGCCCCTGCAGTGTGCCAGCTACGCCGATCGCGACAAGACGCAACTGCTCGGCAAGTACCAGTACACCGACGTCGAGCTGAACCCCGGCCTGTCCGAAGCCGACTTCAACGCCGAGACCTACGGCCTCTAGAACGACCCGCCGAGGCATCGGCGCGACACGATCATCATCGGCGTTGTGGGATCAGCCCCACAACGCCGTTTTCTTTTCAGCACGCCCGCCCAGACAGTACAATGGCACCTGCTATCAGGAGGGAGGGCCACCACGGATGGCAAACGGATCGGCCAAACGATGGATCGTCGCGCCGCCATGGGACGGAGCCGCGCACCTCGCGCGCCGGCTCGGGGTCGCGCCCCTCGTCGCGCAATCCCTCCACTGCCGCGGCTACGAAGACCCCGGCCAGGCCCGTGCCTTTCTCTCACCACAGCTCAATGACCTCATAGCCCCCGACGAGCTGCACGGTGCGGCCAAGGCGGCCGAGCGGCTCGCCCGGGCCGTCGCCGACCGCCAGCGCATCGTCCTGTACGGCGATTACGATGTCGACGGCATGACCGGCGTGGCCATCTTGTGGCATTGCCTCAAGCTCGCCGGCGCCGACTGCGGCTTCTATGTCCCCCATCGCATCGAGGAGGGCTACGGCCTGAACGACGAGGCCGTGGACCAGCTCGCCGCCGATGGCGCCAAGGTGATCGTCACCGTCGACTGCGGCATCACCGCCACCGAGCAGGCGGACCGGGCGAGCCGACTCGGCATCGACCTGATCATCACCGACCATCACCTACCGCCGGCGGCGTTGCCCGACGCCCATGCCGTCGTGCATCCCCAATTGAACGGCTACCCCAATCCCCATCTGGCCGGGGCCGGCGTGGCGATGAAGCTGGCCTGGGCGCTGGCCCAACGTCTCACGCCGAGCTACGCGGGCAAGGTCAGCGACGCCTACCGCGAGTTCCTCCTCGACGCCACGTGCCTGGCCGCCCTGGGGACCATCGCCGACGTCGTCCCCCTGGTCGGCGAGAACCGCGTGCTGGCCCACTACGGCTTGGTCGGCCTGCGACACTGTCGCCTGCCCGGTATTCAAAGCCTGATCGAAGTCGCCGGCCTGAACGGCGCCAAGCTCGACAGCTATCACGTCGGGTTCGGCCTGGCCCCGAGGCTCAACGCCATCGGACGGATGGGCCACGCCAGGCTCGCCATCGAAATGCTGACCCGCGCCGACGAGGAACGCGCCATCGAGATCGCCACCTACCTCGACGGGCAAAACCGCCAGCGCCAGAAACTCGAGCGCAAGCTCCGCGACGAGGCGCGGCGGATGGTCGGCGAATCCGGAGCCGACGGCCTGAATCGCCGCGCGATCGTCCTGGCCAAGGAAGGTTGGCACGCCGGCGTGATCGGCATCGTCGCCAGCCGCCTCGTCGAGGAGTTCTGCCGGCCCACGGTGCTCATCGCCCTGGACGGCGACACGGGACAGGGCTCCGCGCGCAGCGTCCGCCATTTCCAGATGTTCGACGGCCTGGCCGCCTGCAGAGAGCACCTCATCAGCTTCGGCGGCCATGCGATGGCGGCGGGCCTACGCATCTCGGCCGACGCGATCGACGCCTTCACCGAGGCCTTCGTCGCCCACGCGAACCAGGTGCTCACGCCCGCGGACCTCCAGCACGAGATCCGACTCGACGGCCAGGCCGACCTGGCCGACCTGACCGAGGCGGCGATCCACGACCTCGAGCGGCTCGGACCGTTCGGGCAGGGCAATCCCAAGCCGCGATGGGTCTCGCGTGAGCTCGAGCTGATGGGCGAGCCGCGCGTCGTCGGCAAGACAGGCGAGCACCTGCAGCTCACCGTGCGAGACGGCCAAACGGTCCGACGATGCATCGCGTTCGGCCAGGCCGACCGCCAGCAGCAACTCCGCGACGGGCGGCGATTCTGTGTGGCCTTTGAGCCGATGGTCAACGAATTCAACGGCCGGCGAAGCGTGGAGCTCCACGTGCTCGATTTCGACTGGCCGAGCTGAGACGTACCGACCTCTCGGAAGGGAACGTAGCCCCGCCGCAGCCGCACGGCGACCCGGTTGTGGTTTCCGTTCGCACGGCCTCTGTCGCGGCGGAGGAGGCACCTGCCACGCTCCGCTCCAGGCAAACCCGCGGGCCGATCGGCAGGTCGACGAAGGGCATATCCGGATGCAGAAGCACCTCACCCGAAACGGCGCCCGCAAGCTACGCAACGTTCGTGTCGAGCCGCCGGACGAGCTGCCGCTGAGCGAGCGCCGGCGCCGCATCGTGGACATCACGGCCGTCGTGCTGCTCAGCTTGATGGTCGTCCTGCTCGGCGGCAAGCAGATCGGCCGAGGCGGGTTCGGTTGGGGCGACGCGCCCATCCACGCCATGGACGGCGTGTTCGTCCACGATCTCGTCTGGCGCGCCGACTGGGACCGCGGCCTGATGACATGGGCGGGCGAGTTCTACGCCCGTTACCCCTGCCTCGGACTGGTCGTGCACTACCCGCCGCTGCATCCCGTCGTCGAAGCGGGCGTGTATTCGGTGTTCGGCATCCGTGAAACCGTCGCGCGGGCGACGGTCGTCCTGTTCGGCGTGGTCGCCGTGCTCGGGCTCTACTGGCTCGGGGTCCAGCTCTTCGGACGCCCCGGGGCGCTCGTCTCGGCCGGGCTCTTTGCCACCGCGCCCTTCGGTCTGATCTGGCTGCGGGACGTCATGCTCGAGTGGCCGGCCGTCGCCCTCGCGATCCTGGCCGTCGGCTGCTATCGCGCGTGGTATCGACATCCGTGCTGGAAATGGGCGATTCTCGGCGGGCTCGCCACCAGCGCCGCCATTCTGACCAAGCAGACCACGGTGTTCCTGCTGGCGGTCTTCCCCGTCCACCTGACCACCGTGGTGATCATGTCGGTGCTCCGGGGCGATTGGCCCCCAGAGCCCGAGCACCGCCGCCACGAGAGCGACCTCAAGATGGCCATGACCGTCGCCACCGCGGCCCTCATCGTGCTCGTCCTCATCGGCCTGTACGACGCCTTCAGCAGCCGTTTCGCCGAGTTCAGCCGTTTCCTCGTGACCGGTAGGCCGCCCTGGCTCCACCTGCGATACCGCGACACCTACCTCCAGTACTTCCGGTGGTTCGACGAGATCTACGGCAAACCGATGCTGATCATCACGCTGGTCGGGCTGGCCGTCATCGTCGCCCGGTGGGAGTGGCGTGGCATCCGGCTGCCTATCCTGTGGCTGGTCATGGTATGGGTCCAACAGACGCTCATCGCGTGGAAGGAGCCCCGCTACTTCTTCTTCGCGCTGCCGGCGACGGCGTTGCTGGCCGGTCGCGGCTGGACGCTCTGGCCACGCTGGCGTCGATTCCCTCTGGGTTTCATACCGATCGCGCTGTTCATCGGCGTGCAGTTCATCGTCGGCATGGCGACCTCCCCGAAGAGGTTGCCCGACTACGCGCCCGCCGTGCAGAAGCTCGTCGACCTGGGCGACGCCGACGTGGTCCTCATGGACGGCGTCCGCGACGGTCAGTTCATCTTCGACGTGCGGACCAACCCGCAGGCCGCCGACAGGATCATCACCCTACGCGGCAGCAAGGTGCTCTACTCCCGCGCCGCCAGGGGGCGATGGCGGCACACCACCCACCGCGGCACGCCCGAGGAGATCCTCGAGCTGCTCGACGAGTACGGCATCCGCTATATCGTGGTCGAGTCGGAGCTGCCGGCCATCCCCACGGAGGCCCGGGCCGATTGGGACGACGCCGCCGGTCACGTCCTGAGGAACCTGCTGGTCGATACGACGCGGTTCGAGCTGGTGGAGAGCTGGCCCTTGCGCTGCGACGATCCGATTTGGGACGACGTCGAACTCCGGCTCTACCGCTACCGCGACGCGCCGCCACGCACCAGCAAGACCATCACCCTGCCGATCCCCGTGCTGGGACGCGAGATCACCGTCGACTTGCCGTAAGGTCGATGCCCCCCGCCGCGCAAGGCGAGCTACTGCGGGACGCGGACGGCCCCCTCGAACGCGTCGAGCTTGAACACCTGCCCCTGTGTGATGCTGCCGCCCCAGAGCACATCGGCATTGCCGGAGGCGTCCAGCGGCGCGGGACGATCCGCCGCAGGGTAGAACCGCGTGTCCCGTGGCTCGGGCATCACCGAGGTGCACAGGCCCTTCAGGTTGATGACGGCCAACTGGTCCCCGGTCCAGCCGCTGATGTACGCGCGCCCGCCGAGCGGACTGAGCCGTATGTGGGCGGGGATGAACGGCAAAGCTCGCTGCACGACGACCGCTTGGCCCGCGACACTGACGATGGCCACCGAGCCCGTGAGCCCGTCGTTGCCGGCGCACGCGACCACCGCAAACGCCCCGTCGGACGTGATGCGGATGCTGCGAGGCCTCGGGGGCACGACCACCGACGCGGCCAGTTGCTCCAAAGCCAGGTTGTAGAGCGTGATGGTGCCGTTCTCGCCGACGGCCCGTTGGAGGATCGTCAGCACGTTGGCGTAGGTGTAGCGGTCCAGGTCGTTCGGCTCGTTCGGATCGCCAAGGACCAGCGTCATGAATTCGTCGTCGCCGGCCGCAACGTTCGCGTCCGTAGGCCAGTCGTTCGGATCCAGCATCGCCCACTGGGCCGACGACAGCGGACAGTTCGCGTCGGCCGGATCGGTGCAGTTCGGGTCGGCGTTGAGCGCGAGCAGCGCCGCGGCCAGGTTCGCCGCGTCCGTCTGCGCCTGCTGGTTCGGCTCGTCGTTCGGCTCGGCCCAGCGCGCCGGCAGACGCCCGTCCGGATCGCGATGATCCACGATCCATTGATCGGCCGCCGCGATCGTCTCGTTCAAGGTCGCATCGTCGAACGGCAACGCGCCGCGGAGCTGGTTCAGCTTGGCCGCGATCAGCTCGTGAGCCAGCGCGAGCGAAGCCTGGTTGTCGGCCCCGTCGCCGTAGTTGCAGATCCACGCCACCGTCCCGTCGGGCGTCACGTCGATGCCGCGCGGCTCGTCGAGCGGGTCCACGCCGTCGGCGGTAACCGGCAGCAACTGCTTCGACACCGCGCTATCGCCGGCCAGGTTCACCTGGAACAGCCCGCTCGGGAAACGGAGCGTCACCAGCACGATCAGGTTCGTTCCAGGAACCGACGCAATCTCGCTCGGCCCGACGATCTTGTCCGGCGCGATGGGCACCGCCGCGCCCGGATCGTTGGGGTCCCCAAGCGTCAGATCGTCGTACGCCTCGTCGGCCGGGTCCGCGGAGCCTCGGGTCAGCGTGACCGAGAGCAGACGCGCGTCGCCGCCCACGGCCGCGAGGCCCTCGTTGCAGACGAGCAGCCGGTTCGTGCCGATCCACGCGAGACCGTAGGGCCGGTCCCCGATGGGCGCCTGGCTGACCGGGCTCGAGCCGTCGGCCCGCACGATCGCAAGCGAGCCGAGTCCCGAACCGTCCCCGTAGGAGCTGACGGCCACGTACGCATCGCCGGGGCTGACGCTGACGAACACGGGACGATCGGCCACGTCCTGCACCGCCCCCGTCGGCTGGAGGTAGTTCGGGTTCAAGGGCGCCGCCTGGGTGTTGTTCAGCCAACACACCCAGGTGTCGCAGCCGGCCATGGCAAGCGCCAACGCGGCCAGGCTCGCGGTCGCCACGGCCTTCAATGCGGATCTCGTCATGCTCGCTCCTTCCCTGCAGATGCCCGAACCGTCCGCGCTGCTTGACGCTACGGGTGGGACGATGCGTTGTCAAGCCGCGACCGCCGCGGACACATCGTCACGAACCGATCGTCCTAGTGGGCGATGGAGCGACCCTTGGTGCGACGGCGGCGTTGCCGGTTGACGATCTTACGTCCCTTCGTCGTTCGCATCCGCTCGCGAAAGCCCTGACGGCGGAGCTTCTTGATCTTGCTCAGACGACGCTCATAATGCATGGTTCTACGATCCCCCTTTCTGGGTATCTTCCAAGCCGCGCGCCCGATCGGTCGGGCTTCGGGCGAGGCTCGGTCTGCTCAAGGGTCGGAACGACGCGGACCACCGCGTGCGGACCGCGTCAGCGGCCCCGTTTCAAAGTCACGACCACCGTCCTGTAACCCACATTGTCCTGCTCGTCCTCGGCCCGAATCATGATCACGTGCTCGCCGGCGTCGAGCTTCTCGAGCTCGAAACGGATCGGCTCACGCTTGGAGTCGAACAGATCATCCTCGGCCAAAACGGCGATCCAGTCTTCATGGCTGTCCACGGCGTAATGCGCCTCGACCAGGCGCGAATGCTGGTCGATCACCGTCGCACGAACGGTCAGGCTCCCCGGGCCCGTCTCGTTCGTCTCGACGTCCTCGAAGGTCGGCGGGCTGTTGTCCACGACGAACGGATCGCTGATGCGGTCGGTCGCCAGGGCCGTCCGCGGCGGGTTGCTCGGCGTGTCCTTGGCGACGATGCGGATCTCGTACTCGCCGTCGCCGACCTTGCTGCTGTCCCATTTCAGCTCGGTCCGTTCGTAATCCTCCCGCAACCGGATCCACCGCTTGTGCGACAGCATCCGGAAATACACATCGTACCGCAGCTCGTCGTCGTTGGGCTCCTCGGTCTTCCACTTGATGATCCGCGTCACGGGTGTCGTGCCCGGCGGCAAAGGCCTCGGCCGCCCGTCCGAATCGCCCGAACCCCGCTTCTTGTTCAGCGTACGCAACGGATCGCCGACCTCGACCGCCGTGATCTTCGGCGGGAGGTTGTCCGCCTGACGCGCCAGCCGGACCAACCGCACACAAGGCGTCTCTTTCGCATGCGTCGTCTCCAGCGTAAGACGGTACTGCAAGAGACGGGCGCTGGGCGAAGGGATCTGCGCCCCCTGCTTGGCGTCCAGCTCCTGCGACCACGCGTCCCACGTGCCCTCCTCGGGATCGGTGACGTTGCCCGAGCGAGTCGCGATGGTCACCTTCGTGCCGGCGGGCTGCTCGCCTTCCCAACTGACGCGCCCCCACCGCGAAATCTGCTTGGCGTCGAGCACCTGCGAGACGAACGTGCCCTTCTTCGCATAACCGGACGACAGCCGCACGATGCGCCCCTCGTTGCTCGCCCCGAGCACGAGCCGGCCGTCGCTCGTCCGCAGGACCGCCGTCACCTGCTTGTCGTCCAGCTTGGCCAGACCGATCTGCTCCTCCTTGTCGGGCCGGAGCTCATAGACGCGGCCCTCGTTGCCGGTGCCGAGATAGAGCGAACCCCCGGCCTCGACCATATCGAGCACCATGACCGACTCGCGAAAGACCTCGGTCACCATGCCGTCGGGCGCGATGCGATAGACCGCGTTGCCCTCCGACTTGCCCTTCGAGCTCGCGCTGCTCGAACGCGACGACCCGGGCACGGAACGGCGAACCGTCTTCGAGCCGGACGAGCCCGACGACTTCTTGGACGACGAAGACGACGCGGCCTTGGTCGTCCCGCTCCCGGGCCTCCCCGAGGGCTTGGGCTTGGCGCTCTTGCCAGGCTTGGCCATCGAGGCCGCGGCCGTCGCGGCGTAGACGTTGTCCTCTTCGTCGACCGCGATGGTCGAGACCTCCTCCTCCTCGGCGTCGTAGAGCACATACGGCTTGCCCGACTTGGCGTCGACGCGGTAGACCAGACCGCGCTTGTCGCTGCCGGTATAAAGCTCACCGTTTCGGCCGAAGACCAGACAGAGCAGGTTGGCCTCCTCCGAGTCGAACACCACGCGGGCCGTCTGGCCGTCCGGGGCGATCTCCAGCAGCCACCCGTCGGCCCCGGTCGCCGCATAGACCTTGCCGTCCTTGCCCCGAGCCATCGCCCAGATGTAGTTCACGTGCGGGTGCTTGGCCGGACCGGTCGCGCTGGCCCCCTTGGTCGTCGACGGACCCGTCGTCGGCTGGGTCGTGGCCTCATCACCCTGCGAGGGCGTGTCGTCGCCCTCGTCGCCCTTCTGCTTGCCGTCGTCCTTCTTCTTGCCCTTGGAGGTCTTCTTCTTGTCTTTGGCCTTCTTCTCAGGCGCCTGGATGTCCGCGCGACCGGGATCGAACCAGAGATCCGCCTCGCCGGCCTTGTCGATCTTGTAGATCCGACCCACCGCGCCCCCGCCGCCCACCAGGACGCTCCCGTCGACCGCGATCAGCAGCGAGAACAGGTTGTCCGCGCCGTCGATCTTGCAAAAGACCTCCGCCTTGGCCTGCCCCTTCCGCAGACGATAGACCGCGCCGCTCGGGCCGCCGGCGGCGTAGATCGTCCCGTCGGCGCCTTGGGCCAGGTCGTTGATGAAGGGCGTCGCGTCGCTGGGCGCCAGCAGCTCAACCTGGTCGCGGCCCAGCATCACCCGGCCGAGCGACGAGATGACCGTGCGGTCGCATGTGCCCTTCTCCAAGGCCTCGGGCTCATCCTCCGACCAGGTCTCGACGCTGACGCCCCGGGCGGCGGCCGCCCACCAGAGGCACATCGCCGCGACGGCCAGCTTGGCATGTTGCGATGTCATCGATACGGTGACCCCTTCGCTTGGCTAATCCTTGGCGTCTCTCGGTCGCTCAGACTACTGGTCCGCCCTTCGATCGATCTTGACCGCGAACGTATGACTGCCGCTGACCACAAAGGGCACGGCGTGGGCCGCGACCACCGGCTCGCGATACTCTCGCGTGTCCCGCAACCCCGCCTGACTGAGGATCTGTTGGCGATGCGACGGGAGCTCGGGCAGCTCCGTCCTGCCCAGGGCCAGGCCGCCGCGCTTGACCTGGAGGCTCAGGTACAGCCGATCCGCCCGGATCGAGCCGACCTGGCGCAGGGCGGCCATCAGCTCCGGCATCGAGTCGGTCCGGAACAGGTGCGGCTTGTTGACGCGCAAAGCCGTCAGGTGCGTCCGCGGCCCGCCGATCACCAACGGATACGTGCCGTCCTCCACGTCCTTCGGAACGGCAAGCCGGTAGTGCCTGACGAACGGCTCGGCCCGGTACGGCCGCCATCGGATCGCGACCTCGATCGTCTCGCCCGGCTTGACCGTCGCGCGTTGCAAGTCGGCTCGCTCGATGGTCATCAGTCGGGCCTTGTGCTCGACGGTCACCTCGGTGCGGATCTCCGTCACGCGCGCCCGCCCGAATGGGTTGTCCATCAGCAGGCTCATCGGCTCGGTCAGATCGCCGGCGACGTCGAGGGTCCTGCTCATGCTCGAAACGTTGCTCACCGTGAACGAGCCGAGCTTGTCGTAGCGAACGTCCACGCGATAGCGAAGCGTGTGCGTCTCCGGCAGGTCCCGGTCGGCCAGCAAGCTCTGCATCAACCCCGCCCCGACGATCCACGGCGTCATGCGACGATGCTGCATGACCCGGTAGCGATAGTCGCGCTGCCGCCCGTCCTCGCGAACCGTCACGGACATCGGGATCATCCGCGGCGCCTCGCCCGAGACGCCCCATACCCCGGTCTCGCTATCGCCGCGAAGCGTACCGACGATCTTGCCCGTCGAGGCCAGCTTGAAGCTGGCCGTCAGCATGGCGATCGGCGTGTGAACCCACCCCGTGGCCATCGGCAGCTCGATCTTGCCCTCACCCATCATGCTGTGACCGAAGCCGAGCACGCGATCCCCGACAACCTCGGTCACCGTGCCCACGCCCGCCATGTCAAGATCGCCGATGATGAAAGGCACAACCAGACTGCTGCCCGGCGCAACCCTGTCTGGAGCGCGTTGAGCACCACCGCCGGCCGCGGACCCGGACCGGACCAGGTCGAGACCCGTGCCCTGCGTGAACCGCTGCACATACCTTGCCACGCCGGTCGATGAGCCGCTGAGGGTCAGCGGCGTCGTCAGCGGCGCGAGCTGCCCGGAAGGCCGTTCGGCCCGGGAGACGCCCTCGGCCAGATCAAGCAGCGGCGCCCGGAAGCCCATCATGGCGTACCGGCTGGCCGACTCGGGCCGGACCGGCCCCGGCAGCCGACGACTCGGAGCGAGTCCGAAACCGCCCGACTTCCTGCCCGATTCACGTGGCTTGGCCGCAGGACCCTGGAACCCCTGAATGCCCAGCATCTGGGCGATGGGCTGGACGCCCCCGACGGGATCCTTGTTCCAGGTCCACCCGTAGGCAATCGCGCCGATCATCTTGAGCTTGTCGCCGTCCTCGGGGTCGGGCAGGTAGATCGGCGAGCCGCTCATGCCGCGGATAATGCCGCTGTGCTCCAGATTCGCCCCGGAGCACCGAACGAGAACGATGTCCTGCTTCGGGCCCCAGTTGTAGATCACGTCCACGACCTCGGCCCGGAACTCGGTCAGCTCCTTCCCGTGCAGCACGGTGCGACCCATGCCCGTCATGCCCCGCCGGATCTGGTCGACGGTCATGTACTTCGACCGATCGATCTCCACCGCGCCACGGGTGACCGGGGCGGTCGAGGGGGCGGTCAAGGCAGCGCAGACCGTCGTCAACATGGCCGTCAAGTTTGCCAGCATAGAGCGCTCTCCAGCCGTCGTAGCCCTCCAATCGTAGTGGCTGCCGCTGGCAGCATCAAGTATGCACGACGGCCCTGACGGACGCGGTGCGTGACCTTCCAGGCGGACCGTGCGCCCTCTCCGGCCGCCCCATCCATGCCGAAGAGCATGCCAGGCCCGAAGGGCCCGACTAGACCAGCCGGGTGTGGAGTCCCCCGCAGGCGGACGGAACGTCCGGATCGTGGTCGCCACGGGCTCGTGAGCCCCGAACGGGCGAAAGACCCTGACCCCGCCCGTGTCGATCTGTCGCCTTTACACGGCTTCGATCAGGGGGGCATGCCTCCTTAACCGGTCCGCCCCCCGCCCCGTGACGCGCCCACGGTGCAGCGTGTACGATAAGGACCCCATGCCTGCGAGGCCGCAGCAGGTCCCGGGACCTGGAATCGAGCACGCCACCGTCAGCACACCGGGCGTGCTGTTCGAGACGGACATGTCCAAGGCGATTCTGAGAGACATCACGGCACTGGCCGAGGAGATCGGTCCGAGAGGCTCCGGCACCGAAGGCGAGGAGCGCGCCGCCGACTACGTGGCCGAGCGATTCATGGAGTTGGGTTATGCGCCCCAGGCGCAGGAGTTCACGGCCCCGAGGTCGGCCTGGGCGCCGTTCGCCATTTCCGCGGCCTTGGTGTTCGGGGCCACGTGCGCGTTCATTGCCGTTCCAGGGCCCCTGGTCTCATGCGGATCGGCGGTGATAGCCGCCATGGGCATTGTGCTGGCGATCCTCGAGTTGCAGCACCGCGGTAATCCACTCCGATGGCTCCTGCCCAAGGCAACCAGTCGCAATATCCTGGCTGTGGCCCCGGCACGCGAGCACACCGAGCGCCGCGTGATCATCATCAGCCACTTGGACACACATCGCACCCCGCTGGTGCACAGCACGACGGGTTGGCTGAAGCTCTTTCGCAGGCTCATCCCGCTGGGGATCGGCGCCGCCGTGGCGTTCGTCCTTATCGCCGCAAGCGCCTGCGTCCTTGGGCCCGAGCCCCAGAACGCTTGGGTCCATCGCCTCGCGGCCGCCGCGACGGCGCTGGTCACCGGAGCGATCCTCCTGCTCTGCATCCAGGCCGACACGACCGCCTACTCGCCGGGCGCCAACGACAATGCCAGCGGTGTGGGGGTCCTGCTGAGCCTCGCCGAGCGCCTCAAAGACGCGCCGCTCTGGCGGACCGAGGTGATCCTGGCCGCCACCGGCTGCCAGGAGGTGGGCAACTACGGCGCCACGGCCCTGCTGCAAGCGCTCCGTGACGAGACGGACCACGCCGTCTGCCTGGTCATCGACAAGGTCGGCTGCACCGGCCCTTACTACCTGACCGACGAAAGACGTTGGCGTGTTTACCGTTACGATCCGGACCTGATCGCCCAGGCCCAGGCCGTCGCCGCCGACCATCCCCAACTCGCCCTGCGCCCCGGCAGCTACCGAAATGCCTACACCGAGGGCCTGGCCGGCATTCACGCCGGCCTGCCAACACTCGTCCTGCTTGGGCTTGATCTGACGGGCTGGGTCCCGCATCTGCACCAGGCCGACGACGTGGTCGACCAGATCAACCCCGATGTCCTCGAGCGCACCGAAACCTTCGCCTGGCACTGGTTGCTATGGCACGACGTCCGTCAGGAGTGGAGCGACTCGTAAGGGTCCTGCCCTGGCGGTCTCCAAGTTTGATCCCGATTCAGCCGATCCGTATAGTGAAAGGAACCCCGGCGGGCGATGCCGGTCACGCACCGGCCAAGAGGGGGCCGTGTTCCATACCAAGACGAACCGACCGAAGCGACGAAACCATCGGGAGTCCGCCGTGCATAGACCACAGACGTCCGTGAATACCCCGCGTCGATCCGTCGTGCTCGCCACCGCTTGTCTGCTCGTCGTCCTGGGCGGCTGCTGGCTTCCCTACGTCGTCCACGTCGGCGCCGGCGAGTTCGGCGTCCTCTTCGGGATGCGCCCCATCGAGGACGTCCTGGCCGAGGGCAACGTCGACGAGGAAACACAGACCAAGCTCGAGGCCATCCTCGACATCCGCGACTACGCCGTGAACACGCTCGGACTCAACGGCGGCAACAGCTACCTGACCTACTACGACAGCCAGGGACAGGACGTGCTCTGGAACGTCTCAGCCAGCCCGAAGGACAAGCTCGAACCGTACACGTGGACCTTCCCGATCATGGGCGCGTTCGAGTACCTGGGCTTCTTCGACGAAGGTCTGACCGACAAGGTCGTGGCCGCCCTCGAGGCTGAGAGCATGGACGTCTTCGTCTACCCGCCGACGGGCTACAGCACGCTGGGCTGGTTCGCCGACCCCGTCTTCAGCCAGGCCCTGGACACCGACATCATCTACCTGGCCGACCTGGTCATCCACGAGCTGACGCACAACACCGCCTACAAGCAGAGCGATTCGGTCTTCAACGAGAGCCTGGCCACGTTCGTCGGCCACACCGGCGCGCTGGCCTACTTCACGGATCGCTACGGGGAGGACAGCGAGCTCTTGCAGGCGGCCGTCAAGCGATGGGCCGACGCCGAGGTCTATGCCGGGTTCTGGATCGACATGTATCACGAGCTCGCCGCGTTCTACGCCCGCCAGGACCTGACCAGCGAGCAGAAGATCGCTCAGCGCGAGGACATCTTCGCCGACTTCAAAGACCGCTTCGTCACCGAATACATGCCCCGCATGTTCGAGCCCGATCGGTACGCCGGTGTGCTCGAGGTCGAGATCGACAACGCCTACGTCCTCGTCCACCGGCGGTACAACCTCGACCTCGATCTGTTTCAGGAGGTGTACGACGCGCTGGGCCAGAACCTGCCGGCGGCCATCAACGTCTTCCGTTCCGCGGCCGCGGCCCCCGGCGACGCCAAGCAGTATCTCCGCGATTGGCTCGCCCCGGCCGAATAAGCCCCACGACTCGAGATGCGGGCTCAGCTCGACCCGGCCAGCTCGACGACGCGGTCGAGCGTGATGGGCTCGAGGCTCCCGGCGATCACACCCACCGTCCCCGCGGTCCGAACGGCGATCGCGGCCGCGTCGCGAATCTGCGGCACGAACGATTCGATCTGGCTCAGCAGCTCGCCAGTGGTCAGCGTGATCAGCGAGACCATCCCCACGAAGACCATCGTCGCCCCGAACGCCGCGACCATGCCCCCCAAACGATCGATCGGTCTGGGAAACACGACGGCCACGTCGCCGGGGAACGATCGGGCCACGCTCCGAAAGGCCATCCAACCGAAGAGCCAGATCACCAGCAGGCACGCCGTCCCCTTGAGCGGATGCTCCAACGGTACGAGCTCGGCCAGCTTGCCCACGTAGGCCATCGCCCCCGCGCCCGCCAACGTGATGCCGAACGCATCGCACAGCGCGATGTACAGGCCCAGATGCCGGACCTGCCAGGCAACAAAGCAACCCAGGATGACGCCGATCAACAGGATCATACGGCCCTCACGCCGTTGTGTGTGCGCCACGCGTACCCGCCGCGCGCCCGCCCGCGCCCGCCGTCACGTCGTGACACGCAGCACCTCCTCGACAGTGGTCTCGCCCTGAAGGACCTTCTCGATGCCACGCTGGCGCATGGTGATCATCTTCTCGGCCCGCGCCTGCGTCTGGATCAACGCCAGCGACGGCTTCTTCGTCAGCAGGTGCCCCATCTTCTTGCTCAGCGGCAGCATCTCGAAAATGCCCGTCCGTCCCATATAGCCCGTCCCGTCGCAGACCTCGCACCCGACGGCCACGCAGACCTTGCCCAGCGCGATCTGGCGGCGGGCCGCCTCGCGACGCAGCTCGGCCGTGATCCGAGCCGGCTTCTTGCACGACGGACACAACACCCGCACCAACCGCTGCGACATGACGGCCGTCAGGCCCGTCGAGATCAGAAACGGCTCGATGCCGAAGTCGACCAGACGCGCCAGGGCCGTCGGACCGTCGTTGCTGTGGATGGTCGAGACAACCAGGTGCCCGGTCTGCGAGGCCTGGAGCCCGGTCTCAGCCGTCTCGGCATCGCGGATCTCGCCGACGAGGATCACGTCCGGGTCCTGCCGGAGGATCGACCGCAGCCCCTGGGCGAACGTGATGCCCGCGCGCGTGTTGACCTCTGTCTGGCTGGCGTGCTCCAGCGGGTACTCGATGGGGTCCTCGATCGTAACGATGTTGCGGCCCTGACCGACGAGCGAGTTGAGCGCCGCGTAGATCGTCGTCGTCTTGCCGCTGCCGGTCGGGCCGGCGATCAGCATCATGCCGTCGCTCCGCTGCATGAACCGCTCGATCAGCTCGACGGCGCGGTCGTCCATGCCCAGGTTGTCCAGGCTCTTCAGACCGGTCTGAACGTCGAAGACCCGGATGGCCGTCTTCTCCCCATACAGCGTGCCGGCCGTCGCCGAGCGAAACTTGACCTCCCGCTCGCCGAGCCGCGCGATGAACGCGCCGTCCTGGGGACGACGTTTCTCGCTGATGTCCAGCTCGCTGGCGACCTTGAAGCAGTTCACGATCGCCGCGCCCTGATCGGCCGGAAACGCGGCCACCTCGTGCAGCAACCCGTCGATGCGATACCGCACCAGATACTTCTCGCCCGCTCGCGGGTCGATCAGGATGTCCGACGCACGCCGTTCGAGACCCTCGTGGATGATGCGCTTGGCCACGTCCACCGCTTCGCGGCCGAACGCGCTGCGGACGCGGGTCCCGCCGATCGGGACGCCCTCGCTGTTGCAGAGCTCGACCTCGGGAGTCTCCGCCTCGCTCCGATTTCGTGCGATGCCGGCCAGACCGCTCGCGCTGCTGAGCAGCTCGTCGAGCTTGGTCTTCAGCGTGGGGTTGCGACGCAGGGCCTCGTACAGGCCCAAACCGACCGGACCCGTCAACAGAAAGATCACGTGCAGCGCCGGCTTCTGCGCTAGGGGGATCTTCGACCGGAGCTGCGACCACGCCACGCAATAGAGGCAGGCCACCGCCCATCCGCACACAATGCCGAAACCCACGGGAGCGATGAGCATCGGCGCCGGACCCTTGGCCCGCTGCGGTCGGCGCGTCGCCGCCGTGGTCGTGGCGGACGCCTCCTGCTCGGCATCCTCAGGGTCCGCCACCTCGCCCGCCGGTGCCTCGGCCTCGGTCTCCACCTGCCCCGACGTCTCGCTCTCGACGGCCGCCGCCTCCTGACCCGCCGCCTGACGCAGCGCCGGCCACAGACCCAGACCTACCGACACCATGAAGAACCAGAGCGTAGGGGCGACGATGGACCTCATTCGGGCCCTCCGGTCTCTCCGGACATCGTGGTGTCTCCGCTATGGCCGGGCTTCGGCTTCTCGCGACGTATTCGAATCGTCGTCCGGCCGATCTGGATCTCGTCGCCGGAGATGACCTCGGTGGGCTGGCGAATCGTCCGACCGTTGACCCGCGTGCCGTTCTGGCTGTTCAGGTCCTCGATCATGATGCGGCCTTCGACCTTCTCCAGGCGAAGATGCCGCCGGCTGGTCTTGTTGTCCCGCAGCGAGATGTCCACGTCCTTGCCGCGGCCCACCACGACGGGCTTCTTGTGCAGCCGGTAGACGCGCTCACGCAGCTTCGGCTCGGTGACCATGAGCAAGACCTTGCCGGTCGGCGGCGGCCCGGAGGGAATCGGACGGGGAGGTGCGACGTCCTCGCCGGCCTCGGCCTCGTCCTCCAAGGCCGGTAGCCCGTCGACGGGCGTCGCATCGCCCGGCGCGAACGCGCGGCTGTCGTTCTCCGGCGGCGTGAAGAACGCAGGCGCTTCCTCGGGCTCCGGCGAGTCGTCCGTGGCCTCCAGACCCGACAGATCGCCCACGGCCGTCAGGCGGCTCTGGCCGTTCAGCTCGTTAATGAACAGCTCGATGAACTTGGTGTCGAGCTTGCCCGCGATCGCGGCATCTTCATCCGATGACATGCAGGCCCTCTCCGGTGTCGGAACCGGGCAACAAGTGAATAGCCCCTACAAAGATACGCAACGACTGGTGTGCAAGCAATGCCTGCGAGGCGGTCTCGGCCCACAATCGTGTCCCACCGATTCGCCTCAACCCGCCCGAGCCGAACGACCGATAACCATGGTGAGAGCGAGGACGGAGATCCTCTGCCTGCATCGAAGACGAGGAGGAGGCAATGTTCTACGCCGCGATGACGTTCTGGCTGCTGGTGATCATGTTCCTGGCCTGGGGCGTGCATCAGCTCTGGTCGGATATGGTCCGCCCGAGGGTGGTCAACTCGATCCTCCTGCCCGGCACGCTCCTGGCCCAGCTCGGACGCGTTATGGGCCTGCTCATCAGCGGCGGCACCGTCAACAACACCAAGCTCATGCGCGACGACGAGGCCGGCGAACCCGAAATGGACGACAAGGCCCAGCCCAAAATCCCCATCATCGGGCCCATCCTGGTCGCAGCCCTCCCCCTGGTGGCCTGCGCGGGCGGGGTCTATCTCTCCGTCGACAAGCTGGGCGGCGATCTGGTCAAGAGCATGGCCGGGATGGAGGTCGCCCGAACGCTGCCCATGTCGCTGGCGGGCCTGTGGGCCCTCCTGCGTGACAGCATCACCCTCGTGGAGCGCCTCGTCGACGGCATGATCCATGCCGACCTCGTCCACTGGCGGTCGATGCTGTTCCTCTATCTGGTCGTCTGTTTGACGGTCCGCATGGCCCCGCTGCCGGGCAACCTGCGCGGCTCGCTGGGCGCGATCGTCCTGATCGGACTCATCGCCGCCGTCGTCGGATCGGCCACACCGGCGGCCGTCCAGACCGTCCAGCAGTCCTGGCCCGTCCTCAGCTTCTCGGTGAGCGTGCTGTTCCTCCTGCTGCTGATGTCGCTGGCGGTACGCGGTGTGGTGGGCCTGATTCGCGTCTTGGCCACCAACGGGTAAGTCTTCGCCCGTGCACCGGGCGCGGCCGGGCGTGCTTTGACCCCTGCCGGACCAATCAGTAGACTCCGAACGCATGTTCTACCGCCTGGGTGCCTCGGTCGCGCGACATCCCGTGCTCTGGATCATCGGGTGGCTCGCCTTCATCGTGCTGCTCGGTGTGGTCGCGCCCCCCTCGGGCGAGCTCATCCGCAGTGAGCCGGACAGCCTGCTGCCGCCGTCGGCGCCCAACAACCGCGCGTTCGAGTTCCTGCTCGAGGCCTTCCCCGATTCCGCCTCGCGAAGCCAGATCATCGTCGTCTGCTACCGACCCACGGGCCTGACCGAGGCCGACCGCGCCTACCTCAAACGCCTCGCCCACGACATCACCGACCTCAGCAATCAGCAGGCGGCCCTCGACGGAGACCAGTACCGCTGGCAGGTCCGCTCGCCCGATCTTCAGCCCTACCTCGCCGGCAAGCTCATCAGCCGCGACAAACAGGTCGGCCTGATCCTCATCAACCTGCCCGTCAACTTCGTGACCATGCGGGCCAAGTCCGCCGTCGACAAGGTCGAGGCCCTCACCGAGCAAGACCGACCCGAGGCCCTCGACGTCTACCTCACCGGCTCGGCCGGCGTGGGACACGACTACAGCCTCATGGCCAAGACCGCCCTCGACAGGACCATGCTCGTGACCATCGTGGCGGTCATGGTGATCCTGGCCGTCGTCTATCGCGCCCCGTTCGCCGCGGCCGTCCCGCTCGTCTCGATCGGCCTCAGCGTCTACGGCGCGTTCCAGGTGCTCAGCCTGTTGGCCGAGATCGGATGGCAGGTCAGCGCGATCGAGAAGATGTTCACCGTCGTGCTGCTCTTCGGGGCGGGCACCGACTACGCCCTGTTCTGGATGAGCCGCTATCGCGAGGAGTGGCTCTCCCGTCTCGACCGCGTCACGGCCGTCGCGCGGACCATGGACGGCGTCGGTCCCGCGATCCTCGCCAGCGCCAGCACCATCATCTTCGGACTGGCGATGATGATCGCCGCCGACTTCGTCCTGAGCAACAACGCCGGCAAGGTCCTGGGCCTGGTGCTGCTGCTCGCCCTGGCCGCGGCGCTCACGCTCGCGCCGGCCCTGGCCGTGCTCATGGGCAAACGGCTCTTCTGGCCCGGGCGGATGGTCTCCCGCGGCGTCATCGGACAACGCAAGCTCTGGCCGCGACTCGGCTCGCTCGTCGTCCGCAAACCGTGGCACGTGCTCCTCGGCGGCTTCCTCGTCATGGCCCCCGCTATCTACACGGCCACACAGATGGAATTCCGCTACGACACCATCGCCGAACTCCCGGACTCCGCCCCGTCGATGCGAGGACGGTTCGTCGCCCAAGACCACTTCCCGCCCGGCGAGGCCTTCGCCACCACCCTGGTGGTGCGCCACCCCGACCTGACCGAGGCCAAGACCGCCCGACGACTCACCGGTACCCTCATCGAGCGCCTGGCCGACATCGAGGGCATCACCGACGTCCGCGGCCTGACCGAGCCGCTCGGCCTGGAACGCAAGGCCCGCAACCAGGGCCGCATGTTGATGCTCATGGCCGCCGACCGCGTCCGCGAGGAATACCTCTCGACCGACCCGCCGGCGCTCAAGCTCGAGTTCGTCACCGAGCACCAACCCTTCGTCGAAGAGGCCTTCCAGACCGTCACCCGCGCCAAGGCCGAGACCCGACGCATCGCCCAGGACGTCCTCGGCGACGACACGGAGGTCCTCGCCTGCGGCCTCACCCCGTACATGATCGACATCCGCGACGTCAGCACCGCAGACCACCAACGCGTCACCGTGCTCGTCGTGGCCGTCATCCTGCTCATCGTGGTCGCGCTGATTCGAGACGTGCCGTTGTCGATCTTCATGCTCACCGCCACGCTCATGACCTACCTGGCCACGCTCGGCATCACCGAGTGGGTCTTCGTCGGCCTGTTCGGACAGGACGGCGTCGACTGGAAGGCCAAGCTCTTCCTCTTCGTGATCATCGTGGCCGTCGGACAGGACTACAACATCTTCCTGGCCAGCCGCCTCTTCCAAGAGCGCGAACACTTCAGCGAGCGCGAGGCCGTCGAGCGGGCCGTCGTCCGCACCGGCTCGATCATCAGCAGTTGCGGCGTGATCATGGCCGCGACGCTCGGCTCGCTCATGGCCAGCGGGTTGAAGCTCATGGAGCAGCTCGGCTTCGCCATGTCCGCCGGCATCCTGATCGACACGTTTCTTATCCGGCCGCTGCTGATCCCGTCGTTCTATCTGATCCTGCGACGCGTGCAGCACGGGTTGACCCGCCGCCGTTCGTTCTAGAGAATGGCCGTTTGCTAGGTCACTGTCCATCAACCACGTACGCGAGCCGAGGCCATGCCGTGCCAAGCCTGGAGTTCAGCGCCATGTATCGTAGAGCCTTCACCCTGATCGAGCTGCTCGTCGTCGTCGCCATCATCGGCATCCTCATCGCCATCATGATCCCGGGCCTGAAGTTCGCCCGGGCCCAGGCCTATGAGGTGACCTGCCGCAGCAACATGCATCAGATCCACCTGGCCATCGAGATCTACGCCAACCAGCGCAACGGCTGGTATCCGCTGGTCGACACCGAGGTCAATCCCCACAACGAGCTCATCGACGCCCTCGACGCCCGCAAGGGCGGCCTGCTCAGTGCCATGTACTGCCCCCAGGCCTGGCAGATGGAGGCCGCCGCGCAGGAAGCCGACAAGTACCCGCCCGTCGGCGAAAGCACCTCCGTCATCGACACGCCCGAGAACCGCGAGGCCTGCAACATCAGCTACTATTACTGGTCCATGGAGGAGCGCAGCTCGTGGCGGAGCACCAACCACAAGAAGTACGGTGAGGACATGGACGCCTTCCGCCCGCGGTGGCTCCGCAACACCGGCCATCCGAAGCCCATGAAGCAGGACTCCGACGAGAAGACCCCCACCGCCCTGCAAGACTACCGACCCGGCGACTACTGGGTGCTCAGCGACTTCTTCCGCAAGAATGCCCCCTTCCCCCACACCCGACGCCACAAGAGCGGGCTCAACGTGCTCTTCCTCGACGGCCACGGCGAGTGGGTGCTCGGCCAGCCGCGCGCCCTGTTCAAGTAACCGCGTCGGACCGCGCCGCCGCAACGCCAAACGGGGCAACCCACATCGCCATGAACCGACTCCCCTCGAGGGATCTCCTCGTCCGATGATCTCCCACCCGCCTTGCGAGGCCGTCGCACCAGGCCTATCCTAGTCGCTTCAACATGACCCACGACCGCGCCCGCCGGGGCGCCCAAACCACGGAGACCTTCCCATGACGAAACGATGTGTGGTCACGCTCGTCGGTTGTATCTCGATGGCATCATCGGCGTCGCTCGCACGAGCGGCCGAGGCGAAACGCCCCGACAACACGCCCCCGCCCGGCTTCAAGGCCCTGTTCAACGGCAAGGACCTGACGGGCTGGAAGGGCCTGGTCGCCAACCCGAAGGTCCGGGCCAAGATGTCCCCGGAGAAGCTCGCCGAGGCCCAGAAGAAGGCCGACCAGCAGATGCGGGCTCATTGGAAGGTCGTCGACGGCACGCTCGAGTACGACGGCAAGGGCAACAGCCTCTGCACCGCCAAGGACTACGCCGACTTCGAGCTCTACGTCGACTGGAAGATCCAAGCCAACGGTGACAGCGGCATCTACCTCCGCGGCTCGCCCCAGGTCCAGATCTGGGACCCGATGCACTGGAAGATCGGCTCCGGTGGCCTCTACAACAACAAGAAGCACCCCTCCAAGCCGCTGCCCGGCCCGAAGCAGGCCGTCGTACGCGACGGCAAGGTCATCGTCGAGGAGCTGCTGGCCGACAAGCCGATCGGTGAGTGGAACACGTTCCACATCAAGATGGTCGGCGAGAAGGTGTGGGTCAAGCTCAACGGCCGGACCGTCGTCGACGGCGTCGTGATGGAAAACTACTGGGAGCGCGACAAGCCCATCTACCCCACCGGCCAGATCGAGCTCCAGCACCACGGCAACACGATCTGGTTCAAGAACATCTACATCAAGGAGCTGCCGCGCAAGGGCAAGTAGCCCGCTCCAGGTGGTCCTACGGAGCCGCGGCATCCGTTCCGCCCGGCGTCCGCCGCTTCACACAGAAACCCTCGCCAGTGCCGATGCCCTCCAAGCGGCACGTTCGGGAGCCACACCATGCGCCGCCATACCTGGTTGATCGCAGGATTGTCTCTCGTTGCGTGGATCGGCGCTCACGACGTTCGCGCAGCCCAGTGGCTCGACCTGTCGCGCGCGGTCGTCGTGGTCAGGCCCGATCCTCGCTCGCCGGCCGAGACCCAGGCCGCCTGCATCCTCATCGACGAGATCAAGCGACGCACGGGCCTCGAGCTGCCGCGCCGCGACCGCTGGCCCGAGGACGCCCCCAGCGCGATCGCCATCTCGACCCGCGCCGACCCGGCCGACTGGGCCAAGCGCGTCCCGCGACGCGACGGGCCGAACCGGCCCGAGTCTCAACCCGAAGGCTTCGCCATCAGGGCCAGGACCTCCAAGAGCAAGCAAGCCAAACCCGCCGTCTTCATCGACGCCGCCGACGGACGCGGCGCGATGTTCGGCGTCGGACGGCTCCTCCGCGAGTTGCATTGGGGCGCCGGGTCGATCCGCCTCGACGCCGCATGCGACATCGCCGCCGCGCCGGCCTACCCGATCCGCGGACATCAGCTCGGCTACCGTCACACGGCCAACAGCTACGACGCCTGGACGCCCGCACGGTACGAGCAGTACATCCGCGAGCTGATCGTTTTCGGCGCGAACGCCATCGAGCACATCCCCTTCGCCGGCGGCGGACCGAGCAAGCACATGCCCATCCCCGTCGAACAGATGAACGTCGAGCTGGGCCGGCTCTGCGCCAAGTACGACGTCGACTACTGGGTCTGGACCCCGGCGCCGTTCTCCCTGAAAGACACCGAACGCCGCGCCGCCGAGCTGGCCAAGTACGAGGCCTTCTACAAGGCCACGCCGAGGCTCGACGCCGTGTTCTTCCCCGGCGGCGACCCCGGCCACAACCCCGTCGAGCTCGTCATGCCCTACCTCAAGGACATCGCCGACCGACTCGCCAGGCACCACCCGGAGGCCGGCGTGTGGGTGTCGCTCCAGGGCTTCGACCGCGCCCAGTGCATGCGGTTCAAGGCCTACGTCGCAGAGCACCAACCCACCTGGCTCGCCGGCGTCGTGGCCGGCCCGAGCAGCCCGCCCATCCCCGACACACGCGTGAACCTGCCGTCGCGCTACCGCCTGCGGTGGTATCCCGACATCACGCACTGCGTGCTCTGCCAGTTCGAGGTGCACTCCTGGGACCCCGCCCTCGCGATGACGCTCGGCCGCGAGCCGGTCAACCCCCGCCCGCAAGAATACGCACGGATCTTCCGCTTCTGGGCGCCCCTGACCGACGGCTTCCTGACCTACTCCGACGGCATCAACGACGACGTCAACAAGGCCGTGTGGAGCCAGCTCGGCTGGGAGCCCGACCGGCCCGTCCGGGAGACGCTCCTCGAGTACGCCCGGTTCTTCTGGTCCCCGGACGACGCCGACCTGGCCGCCGACGCAATCCAGGCACTCGAGAACAACTTCCGCGGCCCGCTCGCCGCCAACGCCTCGGTCGACGGCGTCCTCAAGCTCTGGCAGGACTTGGAGCGCCGCCACCCCGAGCTGCTCGACGACTGGCGATTCCAGATCCACCTCATGCGCGCCTACTACGACGCCTATATCCGCGCCCGGCTGCTCGACGAGACCGATCGCGAGCGCCAAGCGATGACCGCCCTCGCCGAGGCCGAACGCGCAGGACCCGAGCAGGCGATGGACCGCGCCCTGGCCATCCTGAACCGCGCGACGACGCACCCCGTGCGCCCCGCCTGGCGCCGCCGCGTGGACGACCTCGCCGAGGCCGCGTTCGAGTCGATCGGCTTCCAGACCAGCGTGCCCCGTTTCGGCGCGCGGGGCTACGAACGCGGCGCCGTCATGGACATGATCGACAGGCCGCTCAACAACCGATGGTGGCTCGAGGACGAGTTCGCCGGAATCCGCAAGCTCCCCTCCAGGAACGCGAAGCTCGCGCGGCTCGAAACCATCCGCACCTGGGAATCGCCGGGGCACGGCAGCTTCTACGACGACATCGGACACGTCGGTAAGTCGCCGCACGTGATCCAGACCGAGGGCGCCAACACCGACCCCGAGATGCTCCGCCATGACAGCTTCAGTCATTCGTGGGTGGATCAGGGAAAAAGTCGGCGACGCCTGAGCTGGCTGCACCACATGCGTTGGCCGGCCGGCCTGCGGTATGAGGCCCTCGACCCCAAGGCCGACTACGTGATCCGCATCACGGGCAACGGCGACGTGCGGCTCCGCGCCGACGGCGAGCGCCTCGAGCCCACGCGCTATGCCAAGAAGATCGGTGAGTTCAAGGTCTTTCCCGTGCCGAAGACCCTCACCGCCGACGGCAAGCTCACGCTGACCTTCGATCCGATCGACGAATCCCACCTGAACTGGCGGCAGCACTCCCACGTGGCCGAGGTGTGGCTGCTGAAACGCCCGGCGGACGAGCCATAATCCACCACGGCGCGCGACGACCCGGCCTCACCCCTCCGGCGCTTCGGCCTGCCTGCGCTTGATCTGCTTGGCCCGTTTGATCCAGGCCTTCGTCTCGGCCGGGTTGTCCAGGGCTCGATGGGCCCGAGCGATGCAGAGGGCATGAATGTAGTAGCTCTCCGCGGGCAGGTGTCCCCACGCCCTCATCAGGTGGTCAAGCGCCTGCCGCGGCTTGCCGGTCTCGAGATAGACCCGCCCGAGCTGGAAGTGGCCGGGCATGTGGTCGGGCATGATCTCGATCACACGCTCGAAGTGGGCCTCGGCGGCCGGCATGTCTTCTGCCACGATGGCGTGATGACCGGCCTGCATGAAGATCCGAGCGCTGTCCGGCACGACGTCCATCGCGCTGGCGATCAGCGACGGCTCGTCGCGCCACACGCCGCTGCGCTGCACGCTGAGCACGCCGTTGGCCGCGACCAGGGCGGCCATCGTCACGCCCGGCACGATCCACCGACGAACGGGCGAAACGCCGAGCCGCTCCTGCCAGCCGACGGCGGAGACGACCACGAGCCCCACCAGCCAGCAGAAGCCCGCCGACGGCAGGTACATCAGCCGCTCGGCAAAGACCGTGCCCGTCAGCGCGACCACCTGGCAGACCAGGGCGCAGCCGGCGACGAAAAAGACCAGCCCCGCCAGCGCCCGTCCGCGGTTTAGCCACGAAACGCCCCCCCACACGACGGCCCCAACCAGACAGGCCGCGCCCCAGAGGAATCGCGGGTCGCTCGGCGATGAGCACAACGGGATCGCGTTGTACGAGTAGTCGTGGCTGAGCGGGCTCGGCCAGAGCAGGAGGCGGACGTACTTGCCGAACAGGACCACCGGCGTCAGGGCCCGCTCGACGCCCGAGGCCTCCGCGACCGGGTTGTCCATCCGGTCGATGACGTCCTCCGGCTGCGCCAGCCGTCCCAAGACCTGCAACCGAATCATCAACACGACCAGCATCGCCACGACCAACCCCACCCATCGCTGTTGGGCCAGCCGGCTCAGCAAACGACCCAGCGGCGGCCTGCGGCCCGATGCGATCGACGCTCCCTCGTCCGACCCAACCGACAGCCCGCCAAACCGAAGCAGCCACAGATCCGCCAGCCCGGCCAGCGGAAAGACCAGCGTGCCGTTCTCCTTGCTGAAGGCGGCCAGTAGTCCCAGCACGACCGCCAGGGCGTAACGCCAACCCGGACGAACCAGACCGTCCCGGGCGTCGGCCACATAGGCCCACAACGCCGCCAGGCTGAAGACCGCCGCCAACAGCTCCGCCCGACCGACCACCTGGACGACCGCCTCGACATGAAGGGCGTGCACGCCGAAGAGCAACCCCGCCAGGCCCGCGAGACGGACGTCGCGCAGCAGCGCTCTCGCCAGACCGACGACCAGACAGCAGCACCCCGCGTGCAGCACCAGGTTGACCGCGCGAAAGGCCGCCGGACACGCGCCCGACAGCCGGTAGTTCCACACATGGGATAGCGTCGTGACGGGCCGATACAGCAGGTCGCGGCGAGGATCGCCCCAGTAATCGTGCTGAACGATCTCCCACAGCGATTCGTCCTGCCAGGCCTTGGCCCGGTCGAGCACCACGAAGCGATCGTCGAAGACGAACGCGTTCGACCAGGCCGGCAGATGCACCGCAACAGCTACGACCGCGGCCGCGAGCATCCAAGCCCAGGCGAGCCGCCCCTGCACTCGGGTTGCCGATCCGATCTCGGTTGGTGCCTCATGCCTGCTCATCGTCGGCCCAGAAAATGCGATGGCGGCCCCGCCGCTCCAGTTATCCTGAGCGCCGTCGAAGGAGCGACGCCGGCCACGCATGCCGCGCCCGGACACGGAGCCGCCTCCCGGTTTGCGTAACACCGTGGTGCTCGAAAGACCATGGACTTCTCGTGCGAATCACGGTAACCCCCTGCAGAATATCGGTCAACGATCCCCTCGGCCATCGAAACACGACCTGACCGTCCAGCGGCGGCGGCGTGGCCACATGGAGGTCATCCCGCCGCCAGCCCGGACGACATGCACCGTCTCGCGGGACTCCCCGATGCCTGCCAGTCTGACAGCCCGCGCCGGACTGGCAGGCAGAATCATGGATCTACAAAAGGGCCTGACGACCATAAAACCTTGCCCGCAAATCGCTTGTATATTGAGGGACCCCTTGTCGGCTCTGGCACAACATTTGCCCCATTTTCACAGGGCGCATCCAACCGGAAGAGGGATGCGCGCAGATTCGCATCAAAGGACCGGCAAGCGAGTAGGAACAAGAGACGGGAGTTCACAATGTCCAAGATAATCGGAATCGACCTCGGGACGACCAACTCGGTCGTCGCCGTGATGGAAGGCGACCAGCCCAAGGTGCTCGTCAACGCCCAGGGCTCGCGGATCACCCCCTCCGTGGTCGGCTTCACCGACAAGGGCGAGCGGCTGATCGGACAGGTCGCCAAGCATCAGCAGGTCACCAACCCCACCAACACCATCTTCAGCATCAAGCGCTTCATGGGTCGACGCCACAACGAGGTGGAGGCCGAGGAGAAGATGGTGCCTTACGAGCTCGAGGGCGCCGCCGAGGAGCTCGTCCGCGTCAAGGTCCGCGGCAAGAGCTACGCCCCGCCCGAGATCTCGGCCATGATCCTGCAAGACCTCAAGAAGACGGCCGAGGACTACCTCGGCGAGAAGGTCGACCGGGCCGTCATCACCGTGCCCGCCTATTTCAACGACAGCCAGCGGACCGCCACCAAGGAGGCCGGCGAGATCGCCGGGCTCAAGGTCGAGCGGATCATCAACGAGCCGACGGCCGCGTCGCTCGCCTACGGGCTCGAGCGCAACAAGAGCGAGAAGATCGCCGTCTACGACCTCGGTGGAGGCACCTTCGACATCAGCATCCTCGACATCGGCGACAACGTCTTCGAGGTGCTCAGCACCAACGGCGACACGCACCTCGGCGGTGACGACTACGACGAGGAGCTCATCAACTACGTCGCCGAGGAGTTCCGCAAGAACGAGGGCATCGACATCCGCAACGACCCGATGGCCCTCCAGCGACTCAAGGAGGCCTGCGAGCAGGCCAAGTGCGCCCTGAGCACCAGCCAGGAGACGAGCATCAATCTGCCGTTCATCACGGCCGATCAGTCGGGCCCGAAGCACCTCCAGATGACGCTGACCCGCGCCAAGTTCGAGCAGCTCACCGAGCAGCTCACCGAGCGGACCCGCGGGCCGGTCGTCCAGGCCCTCAAGGACGCCAAGCTCGACGCCTCCGAGATCGACGAGGTCGTCCTGGTCGGCGGCAGCACCCGGATCCCGGCCGTGCAGAAGCTGGTGAGCGAGGTCTTCGGCAAGGAGCCGAACAAGAGCATCAACCCGGACGAGGTCGTCGCCGTCGGCGCCGCCATCCAGGGTTCGATCCTCGCCGGCGACAAGGAGGACATCGTCCTGCTCGACGTCACGCCCCTGAGCCTCGGCGTCGAGACCCTGGGCGGCATCTTCGACCCGGTCATCGAGAAGAACACGACCATCCCCACCAGCAAGGAGAAAGTCTACTCGACCGCCGAGGACGGCCAGACCGCCGTCGACGTCCGCGTCTTCCAGGGCGAGCGGAAGATGGCCGAGGCCAACCGGCTGCTCGGCACGTTCCGCCTCGAGGGCATTCCGCCCGCACCCCGCGGCATGCCGCAGATCGCCGTCACGTTCGACATCGACGCCAACGGCATCCTGAACGTCTCGGCCAAGGACAAGGCCACCGGCAAGGAGAACAAGGTCACCATCCAGGCCTCGAGCGGCCTGAATAAGGATGAGATCGATCGGATGAAGCGTGACGCCGAGGCCAACGCCGAGGAGGACGAGAAGCGCTTCCAGCTCGCCTCGGCCAAGAACGAGGCCGACCAGGTCATCCACCAGACCGAGAAGGTCCTCTCCGAGCACGGCGAGAAGGTCAGCGCCGAGGAGCGCGGCAACGTCGAGAACGCCCTGGCCCAGCTCAAGGAGGCCGTCAAGGGCGACGACGCCGACGCGATCCGCAAGAGCATCGAGCGGGTCGTCACCAGCAGCCAGGAGATCGGCAAGATCATGTACGAGGAGGCCGCCAAGGCCCAAGGCGCCGCCGGCACCGTCCCCGGGGCCGAAGGCGTCGGCCCGGACGGCGCGCCCGGCGAAGGTGCGGCCGCCCAAGCCGGCCCGAACGGAGCAGCCCCGTCCGAAGGCGAGGCCAAAAAGGACGAGGACGTCATCGACGCCGAGTTCGAGGTGAAGGAGTAGGCGGCAGGAATTACGACGTCGCTCAGCAACGCTGGTTGATGGTACAGGCCTTGCTCGTCCCGTCACGGGCAAGGCCTTTATTGTATGGAACCGGGTGCCCCTGGCGGCTTGCCCGCCAGTGCACGGCTCTCAGTTTCGTAGGATGCGTCTTGACGCACCATCGGCCTCCGCGAAGACCCGGTGCATCATCGCTCGCGCCATGGATCCCCCCGCCGAAGGACGACCGAGAAGCGGTGTGGCAGGACGACGCCGTCCGCCGATATCGATGAATAGACCGTGCTATACTGTGACGACAGGGCTGGGCTGCGCGTGGGGCTGCCCCCCACGGAGGTGTACCGATGATGAGTTGGTCGAAGGGCATGGGACTGGCGGGCGTCGTGGCCGCGCTGTTTGCGGCGTGCGGCATGATGGTGATCGTCGCGCTGGTGGGGCTGGCGGCAGGATGCCAGTCCCACGAAAAGCACAGCACCTACTCGCGCCACCAGAGCGACGTGGCCGTCCACGCCCCCGGCACGGCCGTCGACGTCGATGACGACGACGTCTACGTCGATGCCCCGTTCGTCAACGTCCGCGTCCGGCGCTAGGGGAGAGAGCACGCACATGGTTCCAAGACGAGCCCGTCATGGCGGCTGAGCCCGAGCGAACCTTCGAGCGCCCCCATCGGCCGCCCGTCATCGGCGCCTACAACGCCGTCGGCCGTCGACTCCGACGGCTGGGCTGGCTCCCGGACCGACTGACGGAGGCCTCGATCCTGGCCGCCGCCCGGCGCCAGACACGGCTCGACGACCTCCCCGACGAAGGCTCCCGCCAAGGGCTCCGACAGCTGATCCGATCCTGCCGCGACGACGCGCGGCTCAATCCGTTCGGTCGACTGATGATGCGCAGCCGCCTCGTCGAGCTGCTCGTCAACCGCCTGCGGATCGAGGACGACATCCGCCGCCACCCCGAGATCCTCGACGAGCCCGTCCGCCGCCCGCTCATCGTGACCGGCCTGCCGCGAACCGGCACCACCCTGCTCTACAACCTGCTGGGCCAAGACCCGGCCGGCCGACCGCTGCTGCTCTGGGAATCCACCTGGCCCTCGCCGCCGCCGACCGCCGAGACGCGAACCACCGACCCGCGAATCAAGCGGGCGCGGAGGCTCGTCCAGATGGTCGACTGGCTCGCCCCGCGCTTCCGCACCGTCCACACGCTTAACCCCGACGGACCCGAGGAATGCCTCAACCTGACGTTCCACACGTTCGTCTCGCCGGGCTTCTCAATGATGGCCGACCTGAGAGGCTACGAGGAGTGGCTGCGGCAACTCAGCTTCGAGCAGCGCGTCGCGGCCTACGAGATCTATCGCCGCCAACTGCAGCTCCTTCAGTGGCGGCGCCCGGGCGACCACTGGGTCCTGAAGAGCCCGGCCCACCTCGGCGGGTTGGACGCCCTGCTGACCGTCTTGCCCGACGCGTGCGTGGTCCTGACGCACCGCGACCCGGCCAAGGCCATCCCCTCGGTGTGCAGCCTGTTCGCCATCCTCCGCGGCATGGGCACCGATGAGCCGGACCTGCACGCCATGGGCCCGCGCGTGGCCGAGTTCTGCGCCGAGCTCGTCGACCGCGCCGCCGACGGTCGACGGGCCCATCCGGACAACGTGATCGACGTCCATTACCACGATCTCGTCGGCGATCCGATCGCGACCGTCGCCCGCATCTACGACCGCTTCGACGTCGCCTACACCCCGGATGCCGAGGCCGCCATGAGGGCGTGGCTCGCGGCCGACGCGCGCGACAAGAAGCCGCCCCACCAGTACGATCTGGCCCAGTTCGGGCTCGACACGGCCGCCATCGATCGCCTGTTCGGGACCTACTGCGAGCGCTTCGACGTGCCGCACGAGGCACCGAGATGCTGAGGCGCGGCCCTCTTCGCGCCCGCTGCGCACGACCGTCGCCCAGACACTCACTTCGGCGCCGGACGAGGCTCGCCGGGCCGGTACTCCCCCTCGAGGTGCCGGCGGATCTCCGCCTCGTCCAGCCACACCGGCTTGGTCTTGCGGGCGACGAACAGCGGCGCCTGATCGGCGTAATGCGGTGACGACGCGTCCAGCGTGGCGCTGCCGAACTGATGGATGCTCCGTGAGTGGACCTTGCCGTCGCGATCCCACGTGACCATGAGCACGTAGCTGTCGCCGGCCTGGCCCACGAGGTGCCCGTCCTGCCACGTGCCATAGACCGCGTGCAAGACGTCCGGCCCGCCGCCCATCCCGAGGTTCACCTCGCCGCGAACCAACCGGTTCACCTTCTTCCACGGCACGTCGATCCGGCCGAACGTGTCCTGCAGCATGTGGGCCTTCTTCCTCAGCGTCTTGAAGACGTCCGGCATGGTCTTGCCGAACATCCGCGCCCGCACGACCGGCTCCATCGAGAGCACGGCGATCGCCGCCCCCGTGCTGTTCGGATCGGTCGATAGATCCCACCCACGTAGGACCTCGACGGCCTTGCGGACGACCGGATCCTCGGGGACCGGCGCGTCGAGCAGGTCCTGCAGCAGCGCCGCCGCCTCGGACTCGCGCGAGTACATCATGTCGTACTTGTAGGCGTAAAACTCCTCCTCGGTGATCGACTCGTCCGCGCCCAGCAGCTCGATCAACCGCAGACTACGGTTGCTCATGAACGACGTCGGCTCGATGCCGCACGTCTTCGGCACGTCCGACTCCTTCGGGTTGTCCGCACCGATCGTCGCGCGGAACGGCGTGGCGTTGCAGTTCTGAATGAACCCCGACTTGGGGTTCCGAACCTGGGGCATGACCTCGAACGGCAGATACTCGGTCCACAGCGTCTCCGACGTGTTGCCCGGCAGGTACTGCTTCCAGTCGTAGCCCTCGGCCCGTCGCGGCAGCAGGGCGTTGTAGACGTACCAGATGTTGCCCTGCTTGTCGGCGTAACCGACGTTGAACGAAGGCAGCGCCCGCATCCGCATCGCCCGCTCGAACTCGGCCATCGTCCGGGCCTTGCCCATCCGGTACCACTGCTCGACCTGCCGGATGTCGCCGTAACCGGCGTAGCGGATGGCGTACGTGCCGTGCGTCTGGCGCAGGACCGGCCCGTAGACGCACCGCCGGATCTTCCGCTTCAGCGAAACCGTCTGCGTCCCCACCAGCTTGACCTCGATCGTGGTCGAGTCGACCTCCAGCTCACGCCACTTCCCGTCGAACTTGTACTGCATCGGATCGTCCGGGTGGATCGCCAGCACGTAGATGTCGGCCAGGTCGGGCTTGTTCACCGTGTGGGCCCAGCCCAGATCGCGGTTGTGACCGTGCAGGATCAACGGCGCACCCGGGAACGTCCCCCCGACGATGTCCCAACCCTCGTCGCTCTTGAGATGGGCCTCGTACCACGCCACCGGCCCGGTCCAGGGCTGATGCGAGTTGACGGCCAGATGCGTCTTGCCGTCGGGCGTGCGACTCGGCGCGATCGCGAACGTGTTCGACCCGACCGGAAGCCCGCACGTCAGCAGACCGGACGCGGACGCCACACCCTTCTTCGAGACCTCCTTCGGCCGCTCCTTGCCCAGCAACGCCTTCACCTGCCCGTCCAGCCCGAAGAAGAACGGACTCTTCGAGACGAAGCCCACCACGATGTCTTGCCCCGTCGCGGGCAGCATGCCCGCGGCAACCCCCTCCGGATGCAACGCCGCATAGTGGTTGCAGCCGTCGGCATACGCCTCACAGATCGCCCGCGTCTCCGGGGACAAATCGGTCTCGTACTTCTCGGCCACGATCTCCCGAAAACGGAACAGCTTGATGAGGTAATCGAACGGCACGGCCTCCATGCCCTTGAGGGAGGCAAGCTTGCCGCGCGACAGGAACATCGCCTCCTGGATCGTCTCGAAGTCGTCCTCACAGTGAGCGTAGGCCAGCCCGTAGGCACAATCGGCGTCGGTCTTGCCGAAGATGTGCGGCACGCCCCAGGTGTCGCGCAGGATGCGGACGTCGTATTTGCCCTCCGGCGGGATGAGGTGCGCGTTGTCGGCGGCCCGTGCAGCGCCGCACGCAACCGTCAGGCAGACCAGAATCCACGCACTCCTCCAACGGCTCGGACCGGAACCCCGGTCTGTCCTAAAGCGCCACTCGCTCATGTCGTGCTCCGTAACCATCGATAACGTTGTTGATATGGACCTACCCCGGCATCGAGCCGATCGCCGCCCGGAGGCCGTCATCGTCATCGCCGCGGAACCTGGCCACACCCGACGACCACCGCAAGATAGCACAACGCGGCACGCCAGACACGCCCGAGGGCGCGGTAGACCGCCCCGTCCGCTCGCCCCCTTATCTCGCGCTGGGCCCGACCGCCGCCGCCATGCTACGATACGCGGCCGTCCGGGCGGGACCGCCTCGGCCGCATCGACGTCCCGCACGAAACGCGCGCCCCATCGACGAGCCACAGAAAAAAAGGAGTCCCTCACCATGCGTCACGTTCTGCCCCTGTCGCTATGGACGATCTGGCTGGCCGCGTCCGCGGCCGCCGCGCCGCTCGACGACGTCGTCGCCAAGAAGGACGCCAGCTACCAGTGGCGAATCATCGACGAAGGCCCCGTCACCCCCACAATCGCTCGCACCGAGCTGATCCTCACGAGCCAGACCTGGCGCGGCCTGGACTGGCACCACAGGCTCGTGATCTACCACCCCAAGACGTCGGACAAGGTCGACCACGCCCTGCTGTTCATCACCGGCGGGAGCTGGGACGACGAGAAGATGAAACGCCGCGAGGCACGCCTCCGCAAAGAGCGCCAGGCCGGCGACCCGACGACCAAGAAGCCCGATCGCAAACGCGACTTCGAGGAGATCATCGCCGCCGAGGTCGTCTCGATCACCAAGCTGCCCATGGCCGTCCTCTACAACGTGCCCAGACAGCCCATCTTCGACGGCAAGAAGGAGGACGAGATCATCTCGTACACCTTCGACGAGTACCTCGAGACGGGCGATCCGACCTGGCCCCTGCTGCTGCCCATGACCAAGAGCGCCGTCCGCGCCATGGACGCCATCCAGGAGCTCGCCGCCAAGCACTGGAAGACCAAGCTGCGGGGCTTCGTGGTCTCCGGCGGCAGTAAACGCGGCTGGACCACCTGGCTGACCGCCGCGGTGGACCAACGCGTCAAGGCCTGCGCCCCGGCCGTGATCGACGTGCTGAACATCTCGGCACAGATGAAGCACCAGCTCGAGGCCTGGGGTAAGTACAGCGAGCAGATCGAGGACTACTCCCGGCGCGGCTTGCAGCAGAAATTCGACACGCCGCAGGGCAAGAAGCTACTCCGGATCGTCGACCCGTACTTCTACCTCGACCGGATCCGCCAGCCGAAGTTCCTGATCCTGGGAACGAACGACCCCTACTGGCCGCTCGACGCGCTGAGCCTCTACTGGGACGACATGGTCGGCCAGAAATACGTGCTCTACGTGGCCAACAAGGGCCACGCCCCGATCGACATGCCACGCCTGACGGCCACGTTCACCTCGCTGCTGCTAAAGGCCGCCGGCCGGGTCAGCTACCCCACGATGACGTGGGACATCTCGACAGGCCAGAAGGGCCTGACGCTCAAGGTCGACGCCGACCGTCCCGCCGAGCACATGTGGGCCTTCGTCACCGAGAGCCCGACGCGCGACTTCCGACAGGCCCGGTGGCGCCACGTGCCCATGACCCAGTCCGACGGCGGCTACGTCCATGTGCTGCCCAAGCCCGACCAGGGCTACGCCGCGATGTACGGCGAGGGCCTGTTCAAGCTCGAGGGCGACCACCCGGTCTACCTCTGCACCAACGTCGCAATCATCGCCCCGAAGGGAAAGACGCCATGAGACGCGCGCCCGGCCGTGCCGTCGCGACGAGGGACGCTAGCGTCGCACCCACGATGCGAGCCGCCGACCGGACATCCAACAAGAAGCTGAGGGACCAAGAGGTACGGTGCCCCATCCGGGAGACCCGTCCAAAAGAACAACCGAACACATCTGGGAGAATGGCCATGACGCGACTGGACTTCGCCATACGGCAGATCGAAGCCGTGCGACGAGATACGAAGGCCTTCATCGAGGACGTTGGCGAGGAGGACTGGTTCCGCCAGCCGTTCGAAGGGGCCAACCATATCGCCTGGCAGATCGGTCACTTGGCCGTCGCCGAATACGGGCTGATCGCGGGCGAGGTCCTCGGGCATCCGTTCAACGAGGCGGACTGGATCTCCGACGACGTTCGCTCGCTGTTCCAGCGCGGCTCAACACCCATCCCCGACGGAACGGCCTATCCGAGCCCAGGCGAGCTCCGCGCGATGCTCGATCAGGTGCACGACCACGTCATCACGGAACTGACGGGCCTCGCCGACGAGCACCTCGACGAACCGTTGGCCTTCGGCCATCCGCTCGCGGAGACGAAGTTGGAGGCCCTGCACCTGTGTGTCCGACACGAAGCCATGCACCTCGGCCAGATCGCCATGCTGCGACGGGCGTTCGGCAAGCCACCGCACCGGTGATCGCCCACGCGGAGGCCCTCCTCACCGGCAAGGGCGCCGGGCCGGTGGCCCATCGCTTCACTTGTCCTGAGCTTCGTCGAAGGAGCGGTGCGGAACGCGACTGCCGAAGCTCGGGCTGACGCGGCGGGGCCCTGAAGGGGCACAGATGGGTAGCCAGGAACGCAAGGATCCTTGTCGGTCCGCCGTGAGGGCGACTCACCTTCGCCAAGGCTACGGAGCGTAGAAACGCCTGCTGCGCCGAATCCCCTCACCTGCTCTCCGCCTCGGCGGGAGCCTCGCCCGCCCGATTCGAGCCTACGAAAACAAGGTTGGCGACGTACCGGCCCAACACCCCCTGGGGTCTCACCGGCCCAGCGACATCGTCACATCGTTCGCACCGCGCCGATAAACCCGCACGACCACCCCGCCGCCGCGAACGCCCTTGACGGTGTAGCAGGCCTTGCCCTCCTGCGGGGCGTCCACCCGCTCGAGCACCCGCTCGCCGGCGCGAACCTGCTTCGGCGCCCGCCGGAGCTTCAGAAGCTCCACCCCGTCGGCGTGGAACGTCTCATAGGTGATCGTCGTGGGCCCATAGTCGATCTCGCGCACGACCGACGAGCTACGGAGCAAATGGTCCTCGTCCGACGGCGCCCACGCCGGCACCGAGGCCATGCCCCGTTGGAAATGCCGCATGTAGTCGCCATAGCCGTCGGAGAACCAGTACCCCGTCCCCTCGTCCAGGCTCGTCTTGACCAGGCCGGTCTCGTGGCACCCGTACGACGCCCAGTTGAACGACCGGAACGCCCGCTCCCTGGCCTCCTCGTCGCCGGTCCGCTCGTACCACAGCGCCAGCACCGACGCGTACCGCGCCGTATGGCTCGACATCTTGTCCATGTCGTTGACCTGCTCGCTGATCACCTCGGCCCCCCACTGGATGCCCTTCTCGGGCAGGCCGGCCATGGTGGTCGAATCCTGCGCGAACTGCGCCTGCACCCAGTCGATCATGCCCTTGGCGTGGCGTCGCCACAGCGGGTCGCGCTCGGGATGCTGCATCAGATAGCGGGCCGTCTCCAGCGGACAGTATTGGTTGATGTTCGTCCGGTAGTCGGGATAGATGTAGATGTCCTCAAAGTACTGCGTCCAGACGTTGTTCTGCACGGGGTACCGCATCAGCCATCTCCAGGCCGTCCGTCGAGCGGCCCGGTAGGCGTCCACGTCGCCGTGACCCATGCGGATCAACTCGTCGAACAGCCGGATCGGGCCGATCGTATGGGCCGTGTACTCCTCGCGGACCTTGCGCCCCGTCCGCGCATCGACACGGAACGGCCAGGGCGAATGGCTCGCATCGCCCGGCCGCACGTGGCGCGCCAGGGCATGAGCACAGCGGCGCGCCGCGTCCAGGTACGTCCGCTCCAGCGTCACCTGATGGAACCGCAGATAGGCCAAGCCGAGCTGGCCGACCTTGTCCGGCTCGATGAACCCCACGCCGTCACCCCGTCCGAGGTACTTCTCGCCGTACTGATACCGCGTGTCCGTCGCCCCGCGGTAGTTGGGGTCCTCGGCGTCGGCACTGGCGTAGGGCACGCGCGACCAGGCGTCGCTCGCCGACGTGCTGCCGCGATCGATGTGATGGTCGAGCATCTCGCGGACGCGCTCCAGCACCTCCGTGTCGCCGCTGTAGGCGTGATACAGCACCGCCCCGTCGGTCAGCATCGCGAACAGGCTCGCGGGGTTGTGCGTCCACGACCGCCCGGAGAACACCGGATGGTCGGGGTTGTTCGGCCCGTAGAAGACCGGGTACGTGATGTAGGTGCGAAAGCCGTTCGGCTGCACCGGGATCTGCTTGAAGGCGTTCCACGCGCGGCTGACCACCTCGTGATACGGCGAATCGCCCTTCACCCACGACAGCAGCTTGCCGTGGTCGTCCAGCCGGACCCGATGCCAGAACAGACGCGGCGCGTCGGCCCAGAGGGCCCGACCACCCGCTAGGACCACCGCGGCGGTCAACACCAGGCGGCCCATCCCCTTCATCCGATAGCGTGTCATGACGGCGCACTCCCACTGAAAGGACCGCACGACTATCTGGCATCGCCCAGATCCGTGTCAAGGTCGCAGAGACAGCCCGTCGGCATGCCCGTGGAGAACCCGATCGCCGCCCTCTAGACGTGTTGACTTGTTGAGGGTGTTGACTTGTCGACGTGTCGAGGTTTCGAGGTGTCGACGTGTCACCCCATCTCCAACCGGAACGACTTGATCTCATACGGCAGGATCCCGAACGTAAACCCGTCCGACCGGCTGCGAACCTTCCGCTCGTCCTCCTCGACCAGATTGCACTCCGTCACGGACTCGATCGGCAGCGACGTCGTGACCGTCGCCTCGCACCGACCGCCGTGCGACTCGTAGGCCCGCAGGATCCAGCCCCGCCCGTCCTCGGCCGGCTTGAGCGCCTCGAACACCACCCCCTCGCCGTCGATCGACAGGAAGCTGTGCGTCGGCGGCAGCTCGCCGCCCCGCCCCCGGCACGGCACGGCCCGCATCGGCACGTTCAGCTCCATCGCGCGGCGCACCGTCTCGCCCGCCTGCCAATCGCCCGCGTGCGGCAGCAGACTGTACGTAAACGTGTGCTCGCCCAAGTCGGCGTTCGGGTCCGGCGACTCCGTCCCGCGAAGCAGCGTGATCCGCAGGCAGTTGTCCCTTACATCATGCCCGTACTTGCAGTCGTTGAGCAGACTCACGCCGTAGCCGGTCTCGGACAGGTCCGCCCACCGCTGCGCGCAGACCTCGAACTTCTCCTGCTCCCACGACGTGTTGCGGTGCGTGGCCCGCTCGAGCGCCCCGAACTGGATCTCAAACGTGGCCCGCGCGCTCACCACGTCTACTGGGAACGCGGCCTTGAGCATCGTCTGCCGCTCACGCCAGTCGGCCCGCGTGACGAAATCGATCCGCGGCAGGCGACCGTAGACGACCAGGTCCTGCTCGATCACCGTCTCCCGACGGCGACGCGTGATCCGAACCAACGCCCGCACCGGCCCGCGCTCGAGCACCTGGATCGTCGCCGGGCCCTCGAACGCGTACCGCCGCTTCTCAAACGTGTCGTGGACGTTCCACGCGGCCTCGCGCTCCGGGCCGTCCTGGAAGAGCTGGAGAGCGTTCAGCACCTCGCCCGATGCCACCACCTCACGGTCGCACCGCTTGTCGAGCAGCCGCCGGATCGCCCCGTCCGCGTCGAGCTCGATCACGTAGTACCGATTCTCGATCGTGCGCTCGCTCACGCTCAGTTCGCCCGCCGAACCCTTGGCCCCGCCCTGCTCGACGACGTATGTCGCATAGCCGACCGACGGCACGTGATCGGGCGAGAAAATCACCTCGGCCGTATCGCCCTCCCGCCCGACGACCTGGCCCGGCATCTCGTTGCCGTCTTCGTCCACGAAGCGCACGCCGCCGCGACCCGAACCCGGTAGCCGCACGCTCACCACGTCAGACCGAGCCCAACCCAGCGAGTTGAACACGCAGACGTTGTCGCCCTTGCCCGCCGGCCTGACCTGCGCCGCGAGCTTCTTCAAGCCACGGTCGATGATCCGCTCGCCGGCCGCGGCCACGCGGTCGAGATCAGCCAGCGTCTCGGCATAGACCTCGCCGATGCTGCTGCCCGGCAGGATGTCGTGGAACTGGTGCAGCAGGATCGTCTCCCACCCGTCGCGCAGCTCGTCGGCCGGCGCGGCCTGCCCAAACCCCTCGGCCAGCGCGCTGACGATCTCGGCCTCGCGATACCGCAGCTCGTTCTGCCGATTGGCCCGCTTGGTCGCCCCGTGCGTGGTGTACGTGCCGCGATGCGTCTCGAGGTATAGCTCGCCGTCCCACATCGGCAGCTCGCCGACCGACCTGATCGTCTCGGCGAAGTAGGCCTCCGCCCCGGCCTGTCGGCACCTGGGCAGACCCGGAAAGTCCTTCGCCCGCTCGGCGCACTCCAGATGCAGCGGCGTCGGCCCGCCGCCGCCGTCGCCGAAGCCGAACGGCACCAGCACCTCGTCGTATTCGGACTTCTGGAGGAAGTCGGCCCAGCCCTGCCGCAGCGTCGACGGATCAAGGTTGTTGTTGTAGTAGCCCGGCAGCAGCGGGATGTGCGCCAGCACGGCCGAGCCGTCGATGCCACGCCACCAGAACAGGTGGTTCGGAAACGGATTGCGGCTCTGCCAGTGCAGCTTGCACGTGAAGAAACACGGCAACCCGCACCGCACCAGGATCTGCGGCAACGCGCCGCTGTAGCCGAACACGTCCGGCAGCCACAGGCTCTTCGGCCGCGTGCCGAACTCCGACTCGAAGAACCGGATGCCGTGGATCATCTGCCGGACCAGGCTCTCGCCGCTGGTCGTGTTGCAGTCGGCCTCGACCCACATCGCGCCTGTCGTCTCCCACCGCCCGCGACGCACCCACTTCTTGATCTGGGCGTAGACCTCCGGGAAGTGCCGCTTGGCGTAGGCATAGAGCTGCGGCTGGCTGCAACTGAAGCGGTAATCCGGATACTGCTCCATCAGCCGCAGCGCCGTCGAGAACGTCCGGCCCACCTTGCGGACCGTCTCGCGGATCGGCCACAGCCAGGCCGTGTCGATGTGAGAATGACCCGTCAGGCAGAGCCGCCCCGACTCCTCCTCGGTGCCGACCTCCGTGAGCCGCGCGGCCATGCGGCGACGCATCGTCCCCAGGTCGCCGACGAGCTGCTCGCGAGGCGCCGTCAGGTCGATGCTCAGCAGGGCCTCCTCGAGGATCGCGTGCAGCAGACCCTTGCGCCGCTCGTGCGGCTCGCTCTGCTCGGCATCGAAGAGGAAGTACAGATCGTAGTACGCCGCCTCGACCGTCCGGTCGATCAGCTCCATCCGCCCGCCGTCGAACTGACCGAACTCCCGCAGGCCCCCCGGGTCGCGAAACGACCACGGCACCGAGAGGAACTCGAGCAGCAGCTCGTGTTGGCCGGACGAGGGCAGCGTCGTCCACGGGTGGTTCGCGTCGATGCCGGCGCGGGTCTTGCCGTCGATGCGGAGCATGCCCTCCATGTCGCGGAAATCGAAGGCCAGCCGAAGGTCCTTCACCTTCTCCGAGGCGGGCACCTTCACGCCCGCGCGGAGGAACACCGTCTTGCCGCCGGGAAAGCGGGCAGGCAGCTCGGCCTTGCGCCACGCCCCGTCGTAGGTGTACTTGCCCGTCTCGGGCGAATCGGCCGTCCGCCCCTGCCACGTCTCGATCGGCCAGACCTTCGCGGCAGTGCGCGACCGAATCGCCTCGATCTTCGCCTGGATGATGCGGATGTCCATGGGGATGTCCTATGTCGTGCTGACGGTCCATTCAGGCGGCCTCGAACAAAGGCCGCACAGTTCGCTTAGACGAGTTAGCCTCCTGGGTGACCCACGGCTTCGCCTCTCCTGAGCTCCGCCGAGGGAGCCGCAGGGGACACGAATACGTGCGGATCTCTTCTACGAACATGGGGCCATCACACTCCGCAGGGCGCTCGTCTGCGCGTGCCAATCACCTGCCCCTGCGATCGCGCCTACCCCAGCAGATCGAGTATCACATTGTCCGGCGGGTACGCGTGGGTCTTGTGCTGGCGGAAGGCCTCGCCGTACGCCACGCCGATCAGCTTGCCGCGCTCGGCCGACCACTCCTTCATGCTGATGAGGTACTGGTCCACCCCGTGATGGCTCCGCAGCCACTCCCGCTGCGACGCATGACAGGCCAGCATCTCTTCCTTCACGTCGATCGTCGAGCTGATGTCCACCACGAACCCCGCCTCGATCGTCTCGCCGAAGTGGTCCTTACCCTCGACCGGATCCACGTAGTACAGATGCGGCATGTGCTCGAGGGGTGGCGCGGGATTCGGATCCTCCGTCGGCACGTTCGGAATCGGCGCCGCGAACGACGCCGCACGCACGACCAGGCTCGTCATCTCGTGGTCGATCATGTAGTCCACCGGCGAGGCCGTCATGATCACGTCGGCGCGGGCCTTGCGGATCACCTCGACGAACCGCATGAACGTCGGCCGGTCGTGAAACACCTGAAGGTCCATGCACCCGCCGCAGTAGTAATCGGCCTCGAGGATCTTGGCCGCGGCGAGGGCCTCGTGGTGCCGAATGCGGCCGATCTCCTCCGGCCGATGCTCCATCGAGCCGCAGTCGCCGCTGGTCGCCGTGGCGATGATGATGGGACAACCCGCCTCGCGCTTCAGCCGCGCCAGCGTGCCGGCACAGAGAAACTCGACGTCGTCCGGGTGGGCCATAAAGGCCAGAATGCGTTTCGGCTCAGCCATGCAATGCTCCTGTCTGAGGCTCGTGCGGATCTCGGTGTCGGATCACTATGCGTGCAGCCGGCCGGCCGGTCAAGCCGCACGCTCGACTCAGACAATCACCCCGACCGCCAACGAGCGTTGCCGCTCCCCCGAGCCCCGCTGTCCTCAGCGGGGTCCGTTGTCCGCAAGGACAACGAATCCCCCCGAGCCCCACACCTTCCTGCCGGACCGTGACGAAGCTACAATAGCCGCCCAAGTCAACGCGACACCACGCGGCGCCACGCCGCCGCAACCAGGAGCATCACCATGACGCACAAGAGACCAATGACCCGAAGACGTTTCCTGAAGGGCTCGACCGTCGGCGCGGCCACCGCCGCCGCCTGGCCCTACATCCTCACCGGCGACGCCCTGGCCGGCGCCAACAGCCGGATCAACGTCGGCATCATCGGCGCCGGCGGGATGGCCAACCATCACCTCGGCTGGCTGATCGGCACCAAGCGGGTCAAGGTCGTCGCCGTCTGCGACGTCGACCGGAACCATCGAAACAAGACCGCCGCCCGCGTCCACGGCGACTGCGATACGTATCTGGAGTTCGAAGAGCTCCTCGCCCGCGACGACATCGACGCCGTCCTCATCGGAACGCCCGACCACTGGCACGCCCTGATCGGCATCGCCGCCTGCAAGGCCGGCAAGGACATCTACTGCGAAAAACCCCTCACGCTGACGATCGGCGAAGGCCGCGCCCTGGCCGACGCCGTCCGCAAGTACGGGCGCATCTTCCAGGTCGGCAGCCAGCAGCGATCCGACCAGCGCTTCCGCCACGCCTGCATGCTCGCCCGCAACGGACGACTCGGACAGATCCGCGAGGTCCAGACCGGCCTGCCCGCCGGACCCGGAGGCGGCGCCCTCGTCGCCCAAGACCCGCCCCCCCACCTCGACTGGGACCGATGGCTCGGACCCGCCCCCTGGGTGCCCTACAACCCGGCTCGCTGCCACTTCACCTTCCGATGGTTCTACGACTACTCGGGCGGTCAGATGACCGACTGGGGCGCCCATCACAACGACATCGCCCAATGGGGCCTCGGCATGAGCCGCACCGGCCCGGTCCACGTCGAGGGCCGTGCCGAGTTCCCCGTCGGCGGTGCCTACGAAACGGCCACCGCCTACGAGGTGATCTACACCTACGCCAACGGCATCCGACTCATCTGCGGCAGCCATCGGCCGGGCGGCACGAGGTTCATCGGCACCGAGGGATGGGTCCACGTCAACCGAGGCTTCATCGACGCCGAGCCCAAGTCGCTTCTGCACGAGACCTTCAACGCCGACGACGTCCAGCTCTACGAAAACCTCCAGCACCCCGACAACTGGGTCTCCCACAAGATGAACTGGCTGGACTGCATCGAATCGCGGCAGCGCCCCATCGCCGACGTCGAGATCGGCCACCGAACCATCACCCTGGCCCACCTCGGCAACATCGCGATGCGGCTCGGCCGGCCCATCCGCTGGGACCCGCAGACCGAGCAGATCCTCGGCGACGAGGCCGCCAACCGCTGGGTCAACAAACCCATGCGCGCACCCTGGCACCTGTGATCCGCCCGGCAGCCATGGACGCCACTGGCCCACTTGCCCGCCGGTGCGGTCCGCACCGCTCCGGCAACGCCCCCAGTAGCCCAACACACTGGAATCCGTCGCTCTCCCAGCACCGGTGCCGCCGTCGGAGACGGGCCTGCTTTGAATCGAAATCGCGATCGGAAACGCGCCTGCTTCGGATCGCAGCCGCCGCCGGAGACGCGACCGTCAAGGAGCGTTGCTGGGTCCGAGACGCGACCGTGAGGGAGCGTTGCTGGGTCCGAGACGCAACCGTGAGGGAGCGTTGCTGGGTCCGAGACGCGACCGTCAAGGAGCGTTGCTGGG
>CAZUQM010000001.1:243061-388297 GCA_964622545.1 uncultured Planctomycetales bacterium
GGAGCGTTGCTGGGTCCGAGACGCGACCGTGAGGGAGCGTTGCTGGGTCCGAGACGCGACCGTGAGGGAGCGTTGCTTTTGAAGCGCTCCAACAACACAGCTCCCTGACGGTCGTTGCTCTGAGTGGCGCCTCGCCCTCGCGAGCCGAGCCCACACGAACGAAGGTGGCCAAGGACCAGGCGGCAACGCCCTCTACTCGCCCGGCCGTTCCTCCAAAAAAAAACGGGGCGCCCTCACACGCGTGAAGGCGCCCCGTTGGTTTCCATCACGATCCTGCCTCGACCCGGCCGGCTACCGACGCCGCCGACTCGTCAGCAGGAACAGACCCAGCATCATCAGCGCCGCCAGCGGCGGGGCGAACAGGCTGCAGGGGCTCTGCCCGCTCTCGTTGCCGTCGCCCGCCTCAGAGCCGTCGGCCGGCTTGGTCGCACCCGTCGATGAGTCGAACACGCTGATCACCACCGTCGCCGAGCTGGACGCCCCGTCCGAGTCGGTCACCGTCACCGTCGCCGCGTACGCCCCCGGACTGGTGTAGGTGTGCTCGACGATCTCGCCCGCGGCCACCGAGTCGGCCCCGTCGCCGAACGACCAGGTGTACAGCAGCTCCGAGTCCGATCCGTCCGGATCGCTCGCCACCGCCCGCAGCAGAACCGTGTGCGGCGCCTCGCCGTCACCCGGCGAGAGGATCTGCACGCTCGGGGCCTTGTTGCCGACGCTGGAGACCTCGATCATGATCGAGGCCGAACCGGTCAACCCCGTCGGGTCCTCGGCCGTCATCCGGGCCATGTACATCCCAGGCTCGGCGTACGTGTGAGTCACCGACTGTCCCGTGCCGGTCGTCCCGTCACCGAACTGCCACGAGAATGAGAAGTCGACGTCCTCCAGATCGGAATCCAACGCGCCGCCGGCGAAGGTCACCTCCAGCGGAGCCGAGCCCGCGCGGCGGCTTGCCGAAACGCTGGCCTTGGGAGCGCTCTTGGCCCCCAGGACGGTATCCACCGATCGACCCCACGACCATCGGTTCGCGGAGTTGCGGACGTAGACGGCGTAGTAGTGCTGGCCCGGGCCCGGATCGGCCTCGTACTCCTCGGCCTTCTTGTTCATGACCACCTGCACGCCGGGAGCCACGAAGTTGCCCACGGTGTAGTCCGTCGCGGCCTGACCCTGACGCATGCCGCTTGGCGTCCACGTGATCGGGCTGTTCGAGTGAACGACCAGCACGCTGTCCGGCTGCCCCTGCTGCGGCAGGTCCCATCTCAGATTGATCGTCGCGCTGCCCGACTGCTTCAGGTTCGCCACCGGCGGCGGCCAGGTCAGGTTGCCTTCGCCCGTGGCGGCCGCCTGGGCCGCCAGCACAGCCCGATAGGCGTTCAGCCGGCCGTAGCTGTAGAACTCGCTGAAACCGGTAATGGAATCGTAGTTCGCCGCAACGGGGTCGATCTGATCGGCCGTGTGTTCCAGAATCCGGCGGACCTGTTCGACCGTGAGGTTGGGATTCGTCCCAAGGATCAAGGCGATCACGCCCGTGGCCAGGGGCGCCGAACTCGACGTCCCGCCGAACCACTGGCTGTAGCTACCGTCGGCATAGTCCGGGCCGAAGGAGTTGACCCCTCCGACGTTGTAGCCCTGCGTCGGGAGCCCGAGGTTCGGATCGTCCGACACGTCCGTCGTGGTGATCCCGAGAAAACCGATGTCCCACGTCGGCACCAGCACCGAAACCTCAGGACCGTACGTGCTGTACGAGGCACGCTTGTCGGCGCTGTTCGAGCCGCCGATGGCGATCGTCTCGGGCATGGCCGCAAACGGATTGACAAGGCTCACCTCCGCAGGTGTATTCCCTGCCGAGTACACGATCACGGTACCGAGACCGTCACGGCCGTTTTGATACAGTTGACGTATCTCTTCGGCTATGGCGTCGACCAGCGGCATCCCCCAACTGTTGTTGATGACGTCCGGATCCTGCGTCGACACCCATTGGTAAGCGGCCACCGCATCAGAGCTGAACAAGAAGAGACCCAGCCTGATACCGATGAGCTGCGACGTCGGTGCCGCTCCTACCGTCCCGAACCCGTTCAACCGCGAGGTCGCCACACCAGCGACAGCCGTCCCGTGGTTCTCGCCTGAGAACCCTGGGGTCGGGTCTGAGTCCCTGTCGAAGGCGTCGTAGCCGATCACGAAGCCCGATGCGAGATCCACGTGATTGAACTGCAGGCTGTCGTCGTTGATGGCTATACGAACCTGTCCCACCTCTTCGAGGCCCGATACCAGAGCCCACGCTTCGGCCCAATCCACATCGGCGTCAACAGTGGCCCCTCGCTGACCGGTGTTGTTCAGGTGCCATTCGTCGCCGTAGTACGTGTCGCTGATCTGGAACCGCTCCAGCTCGAGCAGAAAGTCCGGATGGCAGTAGACCGTTCGCGGGTCCTCGTGCAAAGCCGCGGAAGACGCGACCGTGTTGCCCTCTACCGACGCCAGCTTCGCAAGGTACTTGCCCTCATACGTGCCGATCGCCTCCACACGGACGCAGCCGTGATCGGCCAGGCAGGCATCCACGTCGGCCACGGCGGTCCCGGCCGGGAAACGCACGATGATCTGGTCGGCCACCAGCATCGTGTCATCCGTGCCCTGAACCTGGTACACACGTCGAACTTGAGCAATGCCGGGCACGTCGCGCAACGATTTCATCGTCGCCTCATCCACCGAAGCGACCGGCACCGTCCGAATGCCTCGAAGCACGGCACCGTAATTCGGCGCCAGAAGTGTGGCGTAGCCCCTATCCGCCAGAGTCTGAGCCGCCTGCTTATGGTCGGCCTGGCGATCGAACTGAATCAGCAGCCGGTTGGGCAGCTCCACGAGCGGAACCGCCTTGCCCTTCGAGTAATACACCGCCTTCTCAGCCGCCAGAGACGGCGCCAGGCAGAGCGCCACCACCAGACAGGCCGCGAAAAACCCGCCCCCTCGTCCTCGAAGCGCGCGGTTGATTGCCCCGTGGATAGACCGAAACATCATCGGGTCATCTCCTTTGTTGCGCCACATGGCATGGCCTTCATTGGCTAGGTGGACAGGCCCAGGCCCGCTCGTCCAGTGTGGCTCGCGCTCGTGCTGGTCAGCGGCTGTCCGAACGATCGCTGCCCCCGATCCATGGGTGAGTTACCCCAGTCCGACCCGCCGCTTGCGCAGCAGCGCTACGCCGGCAGACGATTGACGAAGGGTTTGGCGGAGCCTCCCTACACCTCCCCGTAGACCGCGCCCGTCCTTAACTATGACTCATATCGGACTTTGGCGGCCAAACACTCAATCTTATGCCGTCGATGCGCCTCCGTCCATTGCCGCCCCCTCGATTATTTTCCTCCGACTCCCCCGACGCATCCTCCCCTACGCCGACCCAGGGTTTTCCCGCAACACGCGCCAACCCCTGAAACCGGCCACCTGAACGTAAAGCACAACCCTAAAATACCTTACATGCCAAGCAACCCCGCGCCGAACCTCCAAAAAGACCCACGCCGACCCCGATCGACCACAACGTGGTGCTTGGCGCAACTCCTTCACCGGACTATAGTATCGAACACTTGGCGCCGGCGCGGTCCGAGGAATCTGCTGAACCCACCTGCGCAACGAACGAAATGGGCTCCCCGGACAATCGGGGCTCCCGCACGGCCGGGGTGCTTGCATGATGCTCGTCGGAGATCCCTTGTTCTGTTGGCTGGCCTTGCCCGCCAACGTCGATCTGCTCTCAACGTGGATCGTCTGGGATCTCATCGTTCGCAACTGGGCCCTGACGGCCATCGTCCTGACCCTGGGCATCCTGGTCATCACCCCCGTGCTCATCATCCGCAAGTACGTCAATATCTCACTCAACATCCTGAAAGACACCCCCCCGCCGTTGGCCCGAGGCCCGCGCGACTTCGTGCCCATGTCGGGTGAGGACATCGATTTCAGAGCCTTCGACGGGCTCAGCCTCCGCGGAACGCTCTACCGCGCCGACGCCGACGTCGAACGCCAGGGCCTGATCATCTTCGCCCACGAATACGCCAGCGACCGAACGAGCTGCGCCCGCTACTGCCGCCCGCTCATCCGGGCCGGATACGACATCTTCAGCTTCGACTTCCGCGGCCACGGCGAGAGCGGCCGCGAGCCCGGCTACCAGCCGCGACAATGGCCCAGCGATCGCGAGGTGGCCGACATGACCGGCGCGATCGCCTTCGTCGAGGACTGGCTCGAGGCCAAGGGTTACCCCGTCAAGCTCGGCATCTTCGGCATCAGCCGCGGCGCCGGCGCGGCCATCATCGCCGCCCAGAACGACCCCCGCGTCCACGCCCTCCTCGTCGACGGGGCCTTCAGCACCGACACGACCATCGAGGGCTACATGCAACGCTGGGCCAAGATCTTCGCCAAGGTCCGGTTCGTTTACGAAAACCACCCCCCCGTCTTCTGGCGGGTGCTCCGCTGGTTCATGATCCAGCAGGCCCAGTACGAGCTCGGCGTCGAGTTCCCCTCGGTCCGCAAGGCCCTCATGCGGATGATCCCGCGCCCCATCTTCTTCATCCACGGCGAGCGCGACAGCTACATCCCGATGGAACAGACCGAATTGCTCTGCGCCCTGTCCAGCCAGCCGAAGTTCAAGTGGGTCGTGCCCGGCGCCAAGCACAACCAGGGCGTGATCATCCAGCCCGATCTCTACGCCGCACGCACCGTGCAGTTCTTCGACACCTACCTCGCCGGTCGCCCCGCCGTCGAAGGCTATTTCGCCCTCGGCGTCCCCGACGACCTCCGACAGCCGCTCGCCGAGGCCGAGGCCGCAACCACACGCCCCTCCGAACGCCGCGAGACACCCGACCAGGCCGAGGTCGGCACCGGGTCCTAGGCTGTCTCTACCGCGAAGGCCATCCTTGCTAACCCTCCGGACCTGCGGTTACCCTCTCGCCCATGAACGCCTCCACCGACACGCCCGTGGTGTCCGTCGTCTCGCCCATGTACAACGAGGCGGCCAACATCGCGCGGGCCGTCGACGTCATGCGCGCCAGCTTGAAGCAACTCAACGACCCGTGGGAATTCATCCTCGTCAACGACGGCAGCATCGACGACTCCCTCGCCGTCGCGCGCGAGGCCATCGGCGACGACGACCGCATCCGCATCATCACCTACGAGCAGAATCGCGGCCGCGGCCACGCCCTCCGGCAGGGCTTCGCCGCCGCACGGGGGCGCTTCATCGTCGCCACCGAGGCCGACCTGAGCTGGGGCGAGGACATCGTCCATCGCCTGCTGGCGGCCTGCCGTCGGTCCGGCGTCGACATGGTCGTCGCCTCGCCCCACATGAAAGGCGGCAAGCTCGACAACGTCCCGCCCTACCGGGCGTTCCTCACCAGCTTCGGCAACGTCATCCTGCGCCGACTCATGCCCGGAGGGCTGACCATGAACACCGGCATGACCCGGGCCTACCGACGCGAGGTGCTCGAGGCGATGGACCTGTACGCCGACGGCAAGGAGCTGCACCTCGAGATCATCAGCAAGGCCCACGCCCTCGGCTTCCGCATGACCGAGATCCCCGCGACACTGGCCTGGACGAAGGAGCGACGCAGCGAGAAGCGCCGGTTCAAGGCCCGAGGCCTGATCTTTTCGCACCTGGCCCACGGATGCGCCGAGTCGCCCATGACCGTGTTCCGGTGGATCGCCGCCGGCCTCTTCGCCCTCGCGGTCCTCGCGCTGGTGGTCCACGTCATGCTGCTCTCGGCCGGGGCGGAGCACGGAAACGTCATGCTGCCGACGGCGACGATCGTGCTGGGCTGCACGGGGGGCCTCGCGCTCATGCTCGGATACGTCGCCTCGGGCATCGCCGACGTTCGACGCGAGCTGTATCGTCTGCAGCGCCGCACCGTCGAGCTTAGAACGACCGACCGAACCGACGCCGACGAGGCACCGATCGAAACCTGAGCCCATGCGGATCTGCCATATCATCACGCGGCTGATCATAGGCGGGGCCCAGGAGAATACCCTCCTGACATGCGAAGGCCTCGCCGAACGCGGCCACGAGGTCCTGCTGCTCGCCGGCCCGCAGACCGGGCCGGAAGGCTCACTCCATGACCGGGCGGCCACGGGCGGATACGCCTTCGAGGTCGTCGACGATCTCCTCCGCGAGGTCCGTCCGCGAGCCGACCTGCGGTGCAGACGGGCCCTGACCGAGCGGCTGAGGGCATGGCGCCCCGATGTCGTCCACACCCACAGCAGCAAGGCCGGCGTCCTCGGGCGACTCGCCGCTCGCGATGCCCGCGCCCCCGGCATCGTCCACACGATCCACGGCATGAGCTTCAACCGCACCCAGCCGTGGTGGAAGCGCCGGGCCTTCGCCGCGGTCGAGAGATACGCCGCGCGCTGCACCGACCGCATCCTCACCGTGGCCGACGCGATGACCGAGCAGAGCCTCGCCGCCGGCGTGGGACAGCGCGAACAGTACGCGACCGTCTACTCGGGCATGGAGGTCGAGCGATTCGATCCGGCCCTGTACGACCGGCAGAGGCTGCGGGCCGACTGGGGCGTGAAGGAAGACGACGTCGTGGTCGGCACGATCGCGCGGCTCTTCGAGAACAAGGGGTACGAGTTCGTCCTCCCGGCCGCCGTGCGAGCCGCGAAGGAGGAACCGAAGCTCCGGTTCGTTTGGGTCGGCGGCGGACCATGGCGCGACCGTCTCGAACGCGAGCTCGAATCCGCGGGCCTCCGCGACCGGGTCATCCTGACCGGACTCGTACCACCCGACGAGATACCGCGCCTGCTCTCGGGCATGGATCTCCTCGTCCATGCCTCACGGTGGGAGGGCCTGCCCCGGACCGTCGTTCAGGCCCTGTTGATGCGCGTGCCCGCCGTCGCCTTCGCGATCGACGGAACGCCCGAGGTCGTCGAGCCCGGCCGCACCGGCGCCCTGGTCGCCTTGGGCGACGTCGAACCGCTGGCCCAGAACATCGTGTCCCTTGCCGGCGACAGCCAGCTGCGTCATACCTACGGTCAACGGGGGCGTCAGGTGTGCCTCGAGCGATTCGACCACCGGCGTATGGTCTCCCAGATCGCATCGATATACGAGTCGATCGAGGCCGCTAGCCGATAGGGATACAGGGCGGGCCAGCGCGACCCGACGGCCGGCACGGTTCGCCAACGAGAGTGGACGGGGACGTGCCCTTGACGCGCAACGACGTTCCAGCTACACTCACAACGGGCAAAATAGGCTGCAACCCCAAAGAAACAAAGGGCTTAATACCGAAGAGGTTGTGGTCGAATCGGCCGGCCTGCGGACTGGATAACTTTGGGCTCTGAGACAACAAGCAAGCCGAGCGGGTTCTTTGAAGACTTCCGTAAGTTCTTTGTGCGCGGGGTCGCTGCGGTCCTGCCCACCCTGCTGACAATTGCTATCCTGATATGGGCCTATCAGCTCGTGGACGCCTACATCGGGCAGTACATCACCAAGGGGTTCATCGCCACTCTGGCACGCACGGCCGGGGCGCCGACCTCGGCCACCGTCGACCCCGAAACAGACACGATCCGGTACGGACGCCGGACCGGAGATTTGGACAAGAAAGGCCGCTGGATCACCAACGAATATCTCGTCGCCCATCACCCAGAGCACATGCGCGGTCCCAACAGGCCCTCGGGGTCGCTCGAGTACCGCACCGCGTTGTGGCGGATCGCATTCAAAAAGTACAGATTGGGCATCGTGGGCTTCCTGCTCGCCATCGCGCTGGTGTACTTCGTGGGATTCTTCGTGGCCAGCTTCATCGGGCGCGAGGCGATGCGGCTGGTCGAGCGGATTCAACGCCGCGTCCCGCTGGTCAACGCCGTCTATCCGCACGTCAAGCAGATCACCGATTTCCTTCTGAGCGAAAACCGCGTAGCGTTCCGAGGGGTGGTGGCCGTAGAATACCCACGCAAGGGCATCTGGTCCTTAGGCCTGCTTACGGGTGAGGGCATCAAGGGCGTCTCGGATGCGACCGGGCAGGAGATGGTGTCGGTCTTCATCCCGTCCAGCCCGACGCCCATGACAGGCTACGTATTGACGCTGCCGAGCGACGACGTCATCGAATTGTCGATCACGATCGATCAGGCATTGCGATTCACGATCAGTGGTGGGGTGATCAAACCGGGTGCGCCGTCAGGTGTCCCGTTCGGACCGACCGTGCTGCAAGAAGGCACGGTGGCGAGCCTTCGGGGCAGGCCCCTTTCGCCGACGCCGGAGGAGAAGGTCGAAACCACCTCGGTTTCGGACGACAAGGAGGACGCGCCGTCGTCGGAGTCGTAGCAGGCCGCGGGGGAGCCAGACTGGACGAGGAGGCCACGCCGTGCAGATTTCCGTGAGCGGACGTCACTTGGATCTCAGCCCGGAGCTGCGGAGCTATGCGGAGACCAAGGCCGGCAAGCTGTCTCGGTTCTACGACCGCGTGCAATCGGTCGAGGTCATCCTCGACGGCGAGGCCGGCGGCTTCGAGGCCGAGATCATCGCCACCGCCGAGCACAAGAACGTGTTCGTGGCCAAGGAACGAGGCGAGGATATGTACGCGGCGGTCGATCTCGTGATGGACAAGATCGGACGCCAGTTGAACAAGCACAAAGAGAAGTTCCGCAATCGCAAGCATCTGGGGGCGCGTGAGCCCAAGACTGGTGGAGACGCCGAGGGTACACCGACGTAGGGTCATCATGAAACTAAGCGATTTTGTTGTCGAAGAGGCGATCATCCCCGAGTTGGACAGTACGGACCGCAACGCCGTGATTCGCGAACTGGTCGAAAGCCTGCGCCAGGCCAACGCGATCACGGCAGACGACGTCGAGGCGGTCGTCCGGGCGGTGATCCAGCGTGAGAACCAGGGCAGCACCGGATTCGGCAAGGGCGTGGCCGTCCCGCACGCCAAGCATCCCGCGGTCGGCAAGATGGTGGCGACGATCGGACGCAGCAGCGCCGGCGTCGACTTCGCCGCGCTGGATCGCGCGCCGGTCTACTCGATCGTGCTGCTGCTCAGTCCTCAGGACCAACCGGATGAGCATCTGCAGGCGATGGAAACCATCTTCCGACACCTGCAACAAGACAACCTGCGACGCTTCCTCCGCCAGGCGAGCACGGTGGATGAGATCGTGGACTTGATGAAAGAGGCCGATGGCGGCCTGGCCTCTTAGTGGGTGGTCAACGGATACGTATAGGGGCACAGTGCCCGCCCAGGCGGGCGCGCGGACCTTCAGGACGCGACGTGGCGGCATCAGGGTCAGACGACGAGCTTGTCGAACGTGAGGTGACGATCCTCAACGCTCAAGGGCTGCATGCACGGCCTATCATGCAGTTCGTCGACACCGCGGCCCAGTACGCCTCCGAGGTCCGCGTCCAGCACGACGACACCGTGGTGGACGGCAAGAGCCCCATGGAGATGATGCTGCTCGCCGCCACCAAGGGCACGCGATTGAAGCTGCGAGCCCGAGGACAAGACGCCCAGGCGGCCGTGGACGCGCTCACCAAGCTGATCGACAAGGGCTTCGGCGAAGGCTGACGCCGTCCCCCACGCACGTCCCGGTCAACGCCCTGAGCACCGCAGCGACGAGGCGGGCCCGGCCCCTGATGCGGGGTGCGACCCCTTGTCTGAGGCGCGGGGTCGTCTTGACGTCGGTCGGGACCGATGAACGACCGACCGACAACCGACGGCTCACCACCCGGCGAGGCGGGCAAGATCGCCGAGCGGCGCCCCGTCCAGACGTTACGAGGATCTATGGAGGTCAAGAAAGGCATCCCGGTCTCGCCAGGCGTGGCGATCGCCTCAGCCGTCGTGCTCGACGCCGAGGACTACCGCATCACGCAGCGGACGGTTCCGCCCGACCAGGTGGAGCACGAGCAAGGCCATATCGACATGGCCCTTGATGCCGCGCGCAAAGACATCGAAGACCTACGCGATCACACCGCCGAACGCCTCGGCCGCGAAACCGCCGCCATCTTCGACTTCCACCTCGGCGTGCTCAGCAACGACTCCTTCCGCCAGAAGCTCCGCGACGCCATCGCCGATAAGAGCTACTCCGCCGCCTACGCCGTCAGCCAGGTCATGCACGAATACCAGCGGCGATTCCTCGATATGAACGATGCCGTCTTCAGCGACCGCATCAAAGACGTCTACGACATCGAGAAAAGGCTGCTCAGACACCTGCTCGGCCACACCCGAGAAGAGCTCATGAACCTCAGCGATCAGGTCATCGTCATCGCCCACGACCTGACGCCGTCCCAGACAGCCCAGCTCGACCGCAACAAGGTGCTCGGCTTCGTCACCGACGCCGGCGGCCTGACGTCCCACACCGCCATCCTGGCCCGAAGCCTCGGCATCCCTGCCGTCGTCGGCCTCAACGACATCACCTCCACCGTCTCCGGCGGTGATACCGTCATCATCGACGGGAGCAAGGGGCTGGTCATCACCAAACCCAGCGCCGAAACCCTGGAGGAATACCAGCAGACCGGCGAGCGGCTGTTGGAGTTCGTCCATGAGCTGGACGAGCTCAAGGACCTGCCCGCCGTCACCCTCGACGGCACACGCGTCGAGCTCCTCGGCAACATCGAGTTCCCTCACGAGGTGGCCACCTGTCTGGCCCGCGGAGCCGAGGGCATCGGCCTGTACCGCACGGAGTTCCTCTACCTCCGCGGCGAGGCCAACCCCACCGAGGAGCAGCATTACGAGGCCTACAAGTCGGCCGTCCAGGCCATCGAGGGACGGCCCATCGTCATCCGAACGCTCGATCTGGGCGCCGACAAATACGCCCAGGTGATGGGCGGTAGCGACCCGATGGAACGGGAGAAGAACCCCTTCCTCGGCCTGCGCTCCATCCGATTCTGTCTGGCCAACGTCGACATCTTCAAGGCGCAGTTGAGGGCCATCCTCCGCGCCAGCGTCCTCGGCGACGTGCGGATCATGTTCCCCCTGATCAGCAAGACCACCGAGCTCGGCCAGGCCAAATGGATCCTCGCCGAGGCCATGGAGGACCTCGACGAAGACGGCGTGCCCTACCGGAAGGACATCCCCATCGGCATCATGATCGAGACGCCCTCGGCGGTGGCGATGGCCTCCAAGTTCGCCGAAGAGGTCGGGTTCTTCAGCATCGGCACCAACGATCTGATCCAATACACCCTCGCGGTCGACCGGTCGAACGAGCGGGTCGCGGGCCTCTATACCGGCACCGACCCCGCCGTCATCCACTTCGTCCGCGAGATCCTCCACAAGGCGAACCGCCGAGGCGTCGATTGCAGCCTCTGCGGCGAGATGGCGGGCGATCCGATGTTCACCCTGCCGCTGCTCGGACTCGGCCTGAAGAAGTTCAGCATGGCCCCGAACGATATCCCGGAGATCAAGCAGATCATCCGGAAAGTGACGTTGAAACACGCGCAGGAGGTCGCCCGTCGCATCTTGCGGCTCGAGAGCGATCGCGAGATCTACAACTACCTGCGCGACGAGATGCTCAAAATCCTGCCGGAGTTTGCGTAACCTCCGGCGGGATGACGGATTTTGGGTGCGGACCCGGCCCTGGGGGTCGTTGCAAGGCCGGGATCCGCGAAGACGAGTAACCCAGGACGTGCGCATCCGATTCGAGGGAATGAACGGACGTTGCGGCACCGGGTCGGCATTCGGTTCGCCATAGAGGGCGACCTGCGCTTCTTGTCTCATCGCGACACGCTACGGATGTTCGAACGTGCGGTCGCTCGGGCGTGCCTGCCGATTCGGTACAGTCAAGGATTCAACCCCCAGCCGCGGTTGTGGCTGCTCATGCCTCGACCGGTGGGCATCGCCTCGCATGACGAGCTGCTCATCGTCGAGCTGGACCGACCCGAACCCCCCGGACAGGTCCGCGAGCTGCTGGCCCCACAGATGCCCGAGGGCATCGTGTTGGGCGGAGCAACCGACGTGCCCGATGGTCCGATGCCCAGACCCCTCAGCGCGGTCTACCGCGTGGAGCTGGGCTCGCCGGGGCAGGTCTTCTCAGCCGACGACACGGCGCCGAGCGCGCCTCCGTCGGCCGCCGCGCAACGGGGACAGGTCGTTTCCATCGACCAGGTGGCCGAACGGATCCGGACGATCCTCTCGGCCGACCGGTTCGAGGTCCAACGGATCCGCCGAAAGCGGAGCCAGCCGCAAAGCGTGGACCTGCGAGCCTGGCTGATCGATCTCGACCTGAAGCAGTCCACCCTGACCGCAACCCTCCGTATAACCCCCGAAGGATCGGTGCGCCCGGCGGAACTGCTCGAAACGCTGGGCCTGAACCCCATCGAGATGGCGCACCGCATGACGCGCATCGCCGTCCGATGGGAAGGGCTCGACCTGACGGGCACGGCTCCGCCGGAACCGGATCGACCGGCCTATGCCGGCAAGGACATGAATCGTGGGAAGGAAACGAACCAGCAAGCGACGGACCGCTAAAGACACAGACACGCAGACGCCGACGGTCGAAGAAGACGACCAGGCCCGACCCGACCAGAGCAACGAATCCGGCGAAGGCCCTCCCGACGCCAACGAAGCCGGACAAGCCCGAGACCGGGCCAAGGGCCAGGACGGCGAGGTCGACGGCAACGGCCAGGCGACCGCCGACAAACCCAAGAAACGCCGACGCCGACGCCGCAGCAGCCGGAAATCGAAGGCCGACAAAGGCGGCAACGGAAACGGTGCGTCGACCGACGCCTCACCGGACGCCGAGGAAACAGAGCCGACATCATCCCAGGACGAGGCGGCGGCGGACGAGTCGGCCGGCGACCCCGACGACAAGGCCCCGTCCGACGAGACGCCCAAGAAGAAGCCCAAGCGGCGACGCTCGCGGCGCAAGAAGCGGTCGACCAAGGACGACGAAGCCGCCCAGGCGCCCGAAGAGCAAGCCCCCGCTGTGCAAGAACCCCCCGAGCCGGACGAGCCCGATCAAGAGCAGGACGCCGACGAAGACGACGAAGCCGCCGACGGCTCCGGCAAGCGGAAACGCCGCCGCTCCCGCAAGAAGCCCAAACCCGCCCTCAAAGACGCCTCCGTCGCCAGCCTGGGCAAGGGACGCGAGATGCTCATCAACGTCATGCCCGGCGAGGAGTGTCGCATCGCGCTGACCCTCGACGGACGGCTCGAGGAGCTGTTCATCGAACGGGCCTCGGCCGAGTCCCACGTGGGCAACATCTACAAGGGACGCATCACCAACGTCGAGCCCTCGATCCAGGCCGCGTTCGTCGACTTCGGTATGGCCAAAAACGGCTTCCTCCATATCTCAGACCTCCAGCCGCAGTACTTTCCCGATCACAAGGGCGAGCTCGAGGACATCGGCAGGAAGACGCCCCGGAAGGAGAGGCCCCCGATCCAGGCCTGCCTCCGACGTGGCCAGGAGGTCATCGTCCAGATCACCAAGGAGGGCATCGGCACCAAGGGTCCGACGCTGAATACCTACATCAGCCTCCCGGGGCGGTTCCTGGTCATGATGCCCGGCATGAACCGGCTGGGCGTCTCGCGAAAGATCGAGGAGGACGACGAGCGCCACAAAATGCGCGACATGCTCAACCAGCTCGACCTGCCCAAGGGCATGGGCTTCATCCTCCGCACCGCCGGTATGAACCGCACGAAGCGCGAGCTGCAACGCGACCTGAACTACCTCATGCGCCTGTGGAAGACCGTCACCGATCGCATCAAATCCGATCGCGCCCCGGCCACCCTCTATCGCGAGTCCGACCTGGCCGTCCGCACCGTACGCGACACGCTCGAAACGGACGTCGAACGCATCGTGGTCGACGACGAGACCACCGCCCGAAAGGTCCGCGATTTCCTGACCATCGCCCTGCCCAAGGCCGCCGACCGGATGTGCGTCTACGACAAGGCCGAGCCGCTCTTCTTCCGATGCGGCGTGGAGGAGGAGATCGAGAAGCTCCACAGCCGTCTGGTGCCCCTGCCCAGCGGCGGATCCCTCATCATCGAGTCCACCGAGGCCCTCGTGGCCATCGACGTCAACAGCGGCAAGTACCGCGTCCATAACGACGCCGAGGAGACCGCCCTGCGGATCAACCTGGAGGCCGCCGAGGAGATCGCCCGCCAACTGCGACTCCGCGACCTGGGCGGCCTGATCATCTGCGACTTCATCGACATGCGCTACGACAAAAACCGCCGCAACGTCGAGCGGGCCCTCCGCGACGCCCTCAAGCGGCACAAGGAACGGGCCAAGACCCTGAGGATGTCCCGCTTCGGCCTGATCGAAATCACCCGGCAACGCACCCGGCCCAGCATCTCCCGCAGCATGCACCAGGATTGCCCCACCTGCGGGGGCTCGGGCATGATCAAGTCGGCCGAGTCGACCATGCTGGAGGTCATGCGAATGCTCCAGCTCGCCGTGCATCGCGAACAGGTCGAACGGATCGAGATCAGCGTCTGCCCCGAGGTGGCCTTCGAGCTCCAGAACCGCAAGCGCCGCGCCATCGTGGAGGTCGAATCGCAGAGCGGTAAGGCCGTGTTGATCCGACCGGTCGCCAGCTTCTCGCAGGGACAGATGGACTTCCTCTGCCTCGACGCCCGTGGTCGCACCGTGCGGTTCCCTTAGCCTCGTCCGGCGACCCCGTCGGCCCTAAGCGGTGATGACGCCCTACGCCTTGCCGGAGCAGGCTTGACAGGCGCCCCCGGGCGCGTTCAGATTGCCCTCATCCTCGACGGGAGGTTGTCTGTGAGCCTGCCGACGGTCCGCCGACAAACCGAACGGATCGTCCGGCGAGGAACGGATGTCTTGCACGAACGGCGGTAACACCCTGAAAGGAGGCAAGGCGATGAGAGCAAGGACCATGCGGATCGGGCCGGCCCTGGCAAGCGTCGCGATGCTGGCGCTGTGGGCGACCGGATGCGAGGCCCAGAAGAAGACCGACAAGGTGGCCCTGCTGAAGGAGGACAACGCCAGGCTGCTCGAAGAGAAGGCCGAAACCGAGCGCGAACTCCAAGCGGCCCAGTCGCAGATGAAGCGCCTCGCCGCCGACCTCGACAACGCCCGGGCCAAGGCCCGCGAGGCCGAGGCCGCCAAGAAGCAGGCCGCCCAGGCCGAGAAGAAGAACGCCGAGCTCGCCAAGCAGCTCGATGCGGCCAAGAAGGCCAAGGCCGACACCGAGGCCCAGCTCAAGAAGGTCCAGGGTGAGCTCGCCGCGGCCAAAAAGGCCGCCGAGGACGCCAAGGCCGCCGTAGCCAAGGCCAACAAGGCCAAGGCCGACGCCGACGGCAAACTGCGAAAGGTCACCGCCGACCTGGAGAAGCTCAAAGGCCAGGCCAAGAGCGCCCAGGACGCCGCCCAGGCCGCCAAGAAGAAGGTCGCCGATCTCCAAGGCCAGCTCGACAAGACCAAGTCCGAGCTCGACAAGGCCAACAAGGAGATCGCGCGGCTCAAGAAGGAACTGGCCGAGGCCAAGAAGAAGGCCGGCAGCCCGTAGCCGCGACGGGGCCTCGTCTTCGGCGCCACCGCCTGAGCGACACCGGCGCGGGCCATGGTAGTCAGGCCTCGTCGTCCCGACACGGCCGATAAGGCCCGCTTCCGCGATCCGTCCAAGATGAGCCGGGCCGGGCGCGTCGGCCTCTGGGTGAGGAATCATCGCCCAGGCCCGTCGCGGTCGCCCCGGCTCGTTCGCGTTGGGGCGCGACCGGGCCTCCGCGTGCACGCCGATATGCAGGATCGCCACGAACCAGCTCAGCCCGACGGTGACCGGGATCCCGCCCGTGCGCCGGATCCCAACCCGTTCCACGACCCGTCGACGGCACCCGGCACCCCCTGTCCCTACGCGGCCGTCCTGGCCGGCGGCAGCAGCCGCCGCATGGGACGCGACAAGGCCGATCTCCCGTTCGGTGCCGCGACCTTGCTCGAACGCGCCGCCGACCTGGCCGCCGCCCTGGCCCGGCGCGTCATCATCGTGGGCCGACGACCCTCCGCGCCGATGCCCCCGACGGTCGACCACGTCTCCGACGCCTGGCCGGGCAAGGGACCGCTCGGCGGCATCGCCACGGCTCTCGAGACGACCCGCCCCGACGCGTGCCTGATCCTGCCCTGCGATATGCCGCTGCTGACCGTCGGCCTGCTCAAGCGGCTGATCGGTCACCACGCTCGGGGCTCGTCGGACGTCACCCTGCTGGCCCACCCGTCGGGCGAGGGCATCGAGCCGCTCGTCGGTGTGTACGAGTCCGGCTGTCTGAGTGTGATGCGGACCTCGCTGCAGGCCGGCGCCCTGGCCATTCGCTACTCGCTCGATCGGCTCAGCGTCCGCCCGCTCCGCATCGAGCCCGCCGAGATGAGCCAGCTCGTCAACGTCAACACACCCGACGACCTGGCCGGCCTGGGCGGCTAAACCCCAAGCCCTCACCACGCGCCGAGCGTGCCACGCCGAACCAACCCCGCGCCCGGATTTGACGCGCCCGCGGCGGATCGGTGTAATGAGACTGGACGCCCATGCCGATGGAGCATGGGACGACCCCGGGGTGTAGCTCAGCCTGGTTAGAGCGCGTGGTTTGGGACCACGAGGTCGTGCGTTCGAATCGCATCACCCCGAGTCGGCCGAAGCCCGACTAGAGCAGGTGAGCCGGGGAACAGGAGGACGACGACACACCTTCACTGCCTTGGAGCTGGTGTTCCAGTTGCACCAGCTCGCCCGGACTCACCTGATCCCCTGTCCAAGCCTCCCCCACCCGTGTCCCCCCTCCTCGAGAAACGCTACGATGCCCTGTGATCGCCACGGCATGCCGACACCGGCCGCGTGGCATCGTACGATAGAGGCCCGGCCCGATAGGCGCGCGGGCTGAGGCCGAAACGACTCGATCCGGACGAAACCAACGCCACGCGAAGGGAACATCCCATGACGCGACACCCCCACGCCGTCACAGCTGGTCCAATCCTCCTGATGACGCTGGTCGCTTTGCCCTCAACCGACGCCCCCGCCGCCGGGGCATCCTCCGCCGCGCGAACGGCCAAACAAAAGGCCACCGTCGCCAAGAAGGCGGCCAGGATGAGGCAGTACAAACGCATCCACCAACACGCCTTGAACCAGATCACCGCGGGCAAGCCCGCCAAGGCCGTCGCCCATCTCCGGCGATTCCTCGAGGCCCATGGCCCGGACGCCGAGACGCACTTCATGCTGGCCCTGGCCTTGGCCCAGCAAGACCGAGACCAAGACGCCCGCAAGGCCATGCGCGACGCCCTGGCACAGGGGCTCCCTCCCAGCCGGGTCCTCGCCGGACCCCGCGACCTGCTCGGCCCGTTGGGCGAGCCCGACACGCTGCAGAAGCTGCTGGCCGACCACCCCGATTGGCTCAAGACGCTCAAGGGCACGACGCAGACCGATGACGCCTGGCAGCCCGTCCACGGCCCCATGGTGGGCAGCGTCACCGAACAGAGCGCCCGCATCTGGATCCGCGTCGCCACGTCGGGCACGTATCGCGCCGTCGCCTGGGAGCTCGACCGCCCCGGCGGCAAGCCCGGCCCCGTCGCAAGCAAGGGCGAGGCCGGCGCCAGACCCGACACCGACTTCACGACCGTCATCACGCTCGAAGGACTGAAGCCCGACACCCTCTACGCCTACTCCGTGGGCCCGGAGGGCTCGCGCCCCACCCCAAAGACGCCACGCAGCACGTTTCGCACCGCACCGACTCCCGGCACCAAGGCCACGTTCCGTCTGGCCTTCGGCGGCGGGGCCGGCTACGTGCCCCAGAACGAGCGGATGTGGCTCACCATCGATGCCCGCACGCCCGACCTGCTCCTGCTGCTCGGCGACAACGTCTACATCGATCACCCCCAAAGCACACACATGCAGCGCTATTGCTACTACCGCCGCCAGTCCCGCCCCGAGTTCCGCACGCTGATCGCCCACACGCCCGTCTACGCGATCTGGGACGACCACGACTTCGGAACCAACGACTGCTGGGGCGGCCCGAAGGTCGACTCGCCGAGCTGGAAGCGATCGGTGTGGACCATCTTCCGCCAGAATTGGGGCAACCCGAGTTACGGCGGCGGCAAGCTGCGACCAGGCTGTTGGTATGCCTTCTCGTGGGGCGACGTCGACTTCTTCATGCTCGACTGCCGCTACTACCGAACCAACCCGAAGACGCCGAACCCCTCCATGCTCGGCCCGGTCCAGAGGGCGTGGCTCAAGGAGCAGCTGGGCGCCTCCAAGGCCACGTTCAAGGTCATCTGCTCCTCCGTGCCCGTCGACTTCCGCACCAAGGGCGACAGCCTCGATACGTGGAACGGCTTTCGCGCCGAGCGCGCCGAGCTCTTCGACTTCATCCACGACCACAAGATCGACGGCGTGCTGCTCATGTCGGCCGACAGACACCGCTCGGATCTCTGGAAGATCCCGCGCGACAAGGGCTACGCCTTCTACGAGTTCAACAGCTCGCGCCTGACCAACCAGCACGTCCACGGCACCATGCCCGCCGCGGAATTCTCCTACAACAAAAAGCAGTCGTTCGGCCTCGTGCAGTTCGACACGACCGCCGCCGACCCGACCGCCACCTACCAGATCGTGACCATCGACGGCGAGGTGGTGCACGGCTTCACCGTCAAGCGAAGCCGGATCGCCTATACGCGGTAAGGGAAGGCCAGAACCCGCCGGCCTCATCATGGCCGCTGGGTCCATCGCACCTCGTGACGCGCCGGCCAGTCGGCCCGCGCCGGTTCGGCCCGCAAGCCCATGCGATCCAGCCGCCACGGCCCAAAGCCGACACGATACGCCGGCGAATCCGATCGCAGCACGGAGCCCGCCCGCTCACACAAGCCCCTTAGCACGACCCCGCCACCCCTTGGCCCACCTCAACCAACATGATCCGACAGAGCGTTGATTGACACGGCCACGGTCGGACTGCCACACTTCCATACCATTGTAGGACTGATCGACGACGCCTCGACGCCCTGATGGAGGACGCGTCCTGATGAAGATGCTATGGCTCGCATGGTCCATGGCGACCGTCGGACAGGCGGCTCAGGCCCCTGACCCCCCACCGTGCCCTGATCCGCCGACGAAGGGAACCTTCACGCTCTGGCAACTCCCGGCCCAGACTCACAGCCAGATCATGTCGTACGTGATCCGAACCGAGAAGGGACGCCTCATCGTCATCGACGGCGGCGTGGCCGGCGACGCACCGTACCTGAGGCGGTTCCTGATTCAACGCGGCGGCAAGGTGGCGGCCTGGTTCCTCACGCACCCGCACAGCGACCACGTTCTCGGATGCATGACCATCCTGCTCGCGCCCGAACCGATCACCATCGACAAGGTCTACGCGTCGCTGCCCGACGAGGCCTGGGTCAGAAAGCACTGCATCAAGGCCGAGGTCTGGGTCTACGAGAAGCTGATTCGCGCGCTCGACATGGCCCAGCGCTCCGTCATCGAGCCGCGCCTCGGCGACGAGCTCAACATCGACGGGATGCGCATCGAGGTCCTGGGCGTCAAAAACCCGGAGATCCACGGCAACCCGATCAACAACTCGAGCATGGTGCTGCGGTGCTCCGACCGGGGCAAGTCGGTCTTGTTCTTGGCCGACCTCGGCGTGGAAGGCGGCGACAAGCTGCTCAAGGGCCCGTACCGGTCGCGCCTCGCGGCCGACTACGTCCAAATGGCCCATCACGGCCAGCGCGGCGTGAGCGAGGCGTTCTACAAAGTCGTCAACCCGACGTACTGCCTCTGGCCTACGCCCAAGTGGCTTTGGGACAACGACAAGGGCCAGGGCAAGGGCTCCGGTCGGTGGGAGACCCTCACCGTGCGCTCCTGGATGGATAAGCTCGACATCAAACGCCACTACCTCATGTGGGAAGGCCTGCACCGAATCGACTGACTCGCCGTGGATACCGTGGCCTGGAGTTCAGCCATGACGAAGCACCTCGCCCATCGAACCTGCTGCCTGGCGATCGGCATCGCGATGGCGGTGCCGTGTGCCCAAACGCTCGGCCAACTGGCGGCGCTGAAGCGACAAGCCTATGAGACCGCGCGCAAGCTGGAGCTGAAGCCGCTCCCCACAGAGCCAACCTGGGCCAAGATCGCCGAGAGCCCGCTCTTTACCTTCGCCTGGGCCTCGGACTTTCATCTGCACCAGGGCAACATCGAACTCATTCGCCAGGCCCTACGTTACGTGGACAAGGAGCTCACGCCGGCATTTCTCATGATCACCGGCGACAACAACTGTATCGCCGAACCGGCCAAGCCCAACGGCGAGAACCTCCCCGTCTCAGAGCGACAACAACGCTTCTTCAAGCGCTTTCTCGAAGCGAACCTCAAGACCCCCTACGTCGTCATCCCCGGAGACAACTGGCCGCCCGCCTTCGAGAAGGTCTTCGGCGCGTTCCAGTTCAGCTTCGACTACGGCGGGATGCACTTCCTGTTCACGTCATTGGATCGCGACGTCCGCCAGGGCGAGGGCCTGGGCCTGTTCGATCCGGAGACGTGGCAGTGGATGCGGGCCGATCTGAAGCGCAACGCCAAGCGGCCGACGCTCGTCATGCTCCATGAAAACGTCGCCCCGCCAACGTTCCTCGACGCCGAAAACATGCAGCGCCTCTTCGAAGCCAGCCCCAACGTGATCGCCTCGCTATGCGGTCACATGCACGTCGACCTCGAGGTGACCCACCGCGGCGTCCGATACCTGATCTGTCCGGGACTCGGCGTCAATGCCCGCCATGGCTTGAAGGTCGTCAAGGTCTATCGGCACGCCCTGATCATTCGAACCGTCGAGTACCACGCCAAGCGGCGGCGCTTCGAGAAGGTCAACAAGTGGCAGTTCGTCCCCATCCCCGACCCGCTGCGCGCCGTGCTGCACAGGCCCCAAGGGTCCTTCGCCAAAGTCAACTACAGCGAGATTCCGCCTCACCCGCGCCGCTTCGATCCCACGCTCCAGGGCAAGACCAACCAACTGATTGCCGCCGCCATGCGCTACATGGCCGGCCGTTTCTCAGGCTCCAACGCGAGGCGACCGGTTCCCGCCGGCAAGCCATAGTCGACTCAACCTCTCCGGGGCGCTATCGGCCGGCGTGCTTGGGGTGGGACGCCACGCGAAGGCCGTCCACCGGCGATTGTCTGTGTCGCGCCACAACGCCTACTCCGGCCGCTTCGTCCAGCGAACCTCGTGACGCGCCGGCCAGGCCGCCCGCGCCGGTTCCGCCCGCAAACCCATGCGATCCAGCGGCAGCGGCTCAAAGCCGACACCAAACGCCGGCGAATCCGATCGCAGCACGAAGTCCGTCGGACGCGGCATGCCCTCGCCCCGAAACCGCTCGGGCGTCGCGAACCGCGGGTCCACGTCGATCAGGTTGTCGTGAATCGTCTGGTACTTCCGCGCCCCGTCCCGCACCCCGTCCCACGTGCCGCCGATGCTGACGTTGCGGATCACCAGGTTGCCCTTCGGGGCCCCCGGCTCGTCCTGCAAGAGGTCCACGAGGTCGACATACCGTCGGCTCCAGGGCGGCTGCTTGTAGGGCATGGCCTTAAGGCGCTTCGTCATCGTCGTGTCGACGTGATAGCTCGCCCAGTTCTGCGCCCGGTTGTCGATGTGCAAGGACGGCACACAGTCGATGAAGAGGTTGTTCTCGACGACGTTGTCACGCCCGCCGCCGATCATCGCCGCACGGCTCACCCGATAGAACAAGTTGCCGACGATCGTCGTGCCGCAGAACATGTCGTCCAGGTACACACCCACGCAGCCGCGACCCTCGAACCCGCTGATGTGATGGAAAAAGTTGTAGCGGATCACCGTGCCGCGCATCGTCCAGTCGCGGCCGGAGTAGATCGCCCCCGCGTCGTTCGACTCGTAGCACACGCTGTGGATCTCGTTGTACTCGATGACGTGATCGTTGCCGCTGAACCCGATGGCCATATGCGGGGCGTTGTGGATCAGATTGTGCGACGCACGATTCCCCACGCCCGACAGCGAAACCGCCTTCTGATACATCCGATGAACCCGGCCGTAATGATGAATGTGGTTGTTCTCGGCGAAGTGACCCGCCGGCGCAAGCGTCTTGCGGTCGCCGCCCCGCAGCGAGATACCGCCCCCGGCCATGCCGTGCATGTCGCAGCCGATCACCCCGTGCCCCTGGCCGCCCGAGATGCTCACCGCCCCGCCGCCGGTGTTGCGGATCGTGCAGCCGACGACGCGATCATCGCTCCCGCCCGAGATGCGGACGGCCGTGCCGCGGCTCGCCTCCAACGTCACACCCCGCAGCGTCACGTGCGAAACGTCCTTCATCGCCACCAGCGACGGCAGCACGGTCACGACGGCCTTGCCCGTCGCGATCGGTGACGGCGGCCAGAAGTACAGCACGCCAGAGTCGCGATCCAGGTACCACTCGCCCGGCGTGTCGATCTCAGCCAGCAGGTTGTACGCGTAGTACCACTGACCCTTGCGATAGCCGTAGTGATGATACGGCGGCTCGACCTCGATGAGCCGCTTCTCGGTGTCGATCCGCTTGACCTGGTGCCGCTGGTCCGACCAGTCCCAGAACCAGTAGCCGTGCACCCAAACGTCCTTCTCGTCCGCCCAACGCTTCGGCCGGTCGCCCTCGTAGATCCACTTGCCGATCTTGTCGCCCTTCCGCCCGCGGACGTCGAACTTCTTCCCGCCGGCCTCTTCCGCGATCCGAACGAACCCCTCGTTCGGCCAGCGCGCCAGCGTCATCGGCTTGTCGTTGTAGAACAGCTCGAGCCCGCCGCCCTTCGGCGAGCCGTAGTCCGTCACACCGAGCGCCCTGAGGTCCGCCCGGACGACCTTGCCCCGCGCCGCCTCCGGCAGCCGCTTCAGCACGGCCGCGTCCTTGACCGGCGCGAACCCCGTGACCCGCTTGCCGCCGCTCAGGACGACGCGCTGACCCGGCATCGCGCGATAGACGATCCGCGCCTCCTCCGTGCCACTGTCCTCGGTGGCCAGCTCGAGCGGTGTGCCGAGCGCGTACGTGCCCCCGGTCAGCAGCACCCGCGCATCGACCCCGCCGAGGCCGCCCGCCTTCTTGAGCTTGCGGATCACGTCTCGCGCCCGCTCCAGCGTCGCCAGCGGCCCGTCGCTCTTGTCCTTGTTGGGTGAGGCCAGCTTGCCCGACCAGGCGTCGTTGCCGTCGGGCGCAACGTAGAAGTCCGCCGCCAGTGCCTCCGCGCCCAGCATAACCCCGACCAACAACGCCAAGCACAGCACCCAGCGATTTCCATCCCGGCCGATGCCCATCGATACCCCTCTTCCTTTCTGTCAGGCCTGAAGCACTGACCGGCTTGCCAACGCCTGGACAGCCCTCAGAACCCGGGTAACCCACCTACTCGGAGATGGGGGACACGACTTCGAATGGAGGGGCGCGCCCTCCCGGCTGAAGCCATCGCCCTGTCACCTGGAGGCCGCCAACCGGCGCACCCCCATCCCTTCCGTGGAGACGACCTACACCGGCAATCGAACGGTGTCTCCATTCCGCTCTTGCCACCGATGGATCTTCTTCGCCAGCCGCTTGATCACGTCGCCATGCCGTCCGGAGTCGTACAGGTTCCGCGTCTCGCCCGGATCGTCGCGGAGCGCGAAGAGCTGACACCGGTCCCGATCGCTCAGACACAGCTTCCACCCGTCCGGCGTGATCACCGTCCGCGTGCTCTCGACCGCCACCCGCTGGAGCTCCGCCTTCGACGCCAGCCCCGGAATCGCCCGGGTCTTGCGCAGCGCGCCCTGACCGGGGTTCCATTCGATGTGGACGTCACGCGGTGTCTTCTCCTGGCCCCGCAGGACCGGCACGAGGCTTCGCCCGGGCAAATCGTCGCGCGATTCCCCGCCCATCAGCTCCAACAACGTCGGCACGAGATCGATGTGACTCGTCGGCTGCTCGAGGATCCGCTGCCTCCGCCCGAGCCGCGGGGCGCGAACGAGCCACGGCACGCGGACCGCCTCCTCGTACATCACGCTCTTGGCCACCAGCTTGTGCGCGCCCATCATGTCGCCGTGGTCGCTCGTGTAGACCACGATCGTGTCGTCGGCCAACCCGAGCTCGTCCAGCGTCTTCAGAATCCCACCGACGCTCCGGTCGACCTGCGTCACCAGACCGTAGTAGCGCGAGATCAGCGCGCGGATCGTCGGGGCGTCCTTACCGTACCGTTCCATACAGGCCAGCCGCTTGGCCCGGTACCGTAACGGCTCGTTCTCCTCCAGCGGATCATCGAAGGTCTCGGGCAGCTCGATCTCGTCCGGATCGTGTACGTGATCCAGCGGCCCGAAGAACGGCATGTGCGGCTCGAGGAAGTTGATGTACAGCGCGAAAGGCCGATTGCGGTGCCGCCGCAGGAAGTCGCACGCCCGCTGCTCCAGAAACGCCGGCTTGCAGTGCTCGATCGGCCGACGAGCCGCGAACGACCGGCTGAACCGATCGCCCCTGTCCGGCTGGTAGCCCTTCTCGACGAGAAAGTGGTGATAGTCGCTCCGCGCGTCGCGATCGCGCCCCGGCCGATAGTACCGCGCGTAGCCGTCCTCGATGCTCACCCACTCGTCGAAGCCGTGCTGAGCGAAGATCTCATCGCCCAGATGCCACTTGCCCATGTAGGCGGTGCGGTAGTCGGCGTCGCCCAGGAGCTGCGGCAACACCTTCGTCTCGGGCCTCAGCGGGATGTTGTTCGCCGTGCACCCGCTCACGTGCGGCCAGAGCCCCGTCATCACCGACGACCGCGACGGCGTGCAGACCGGCTGCGTCACGTACGCCCGGCGAAACACCGCGCTCTCGGCCGCGAGCCGGTTGAGGTTCGGCGACCGGATCATCGCGTTGCCGTACGCCGCCATCGTGTCGGCCCGCTGCTCGTCGGTCCAGATGAACAGCAGATTCGGCCTGTCCCGCCGCTGCGGCGCCGCGCGCGACGGGCGAACCGCCGCCCCGGCCATCAGCCCCAGCCCGGCCGACTGCGACAGAAACCGACGTCGTGAGATCCCCTTGGCCATGCGGAAACCCTCCTGTTCGAGCGGACGGTCGCGAATCCGGAAAGCGTCCGTCCGCTTCCCACCGCATCTTCCACCACCCGCCCGACCGAGGCAAGCCGACAGCTAGTCCGCTGAGCGACCTGCAAGACTGTTTGGCGGCGAGGCTCCTGCCTCCTGTCTCGTGCTGTTCCCCACCCCCCAACCACGCCCCAAATGTCCATACCCTATGAGCCCGCCGCCCAATTCTGATACGGTGTAGGGCACGGCCGCCGAAGCCCCGTACCCCGCAGAGAAAGGACACGCCTCGATGAGCCTGCACGCGTCACGACCGGCCCTCCTCCCAACATCGATCGCCCTGGCCCTGGCCTGCATGACCCACGCCGGCGAGAAGCGGATCAACCCCTCCTCGTCCTCAGGCCTCGACTACTACGCCCAGGGAGGCGTCGTCGTCGACGGCATCGCCTACGTCGCCGCCACCGACAACTCTCGGCTGAAGGACGTCAAGCGGACCGCCGACTTCCCCTGCGTCGTCGCCTTCGACGCCAGTACCTTCAACAAGATCCGCGCCTACGACGTCACCTTCACCTACGACAGCACCCCCCTGGTCTTTCAGCGAAAGGACGGCACCTGGCTCGTCATCGCCCACGAGCACAAGAAAGCCCGCACCAAGGCCCTCTACCGAGACACCGGCAAGCTCGCGTGGATCAGCCGGGCCAATCAGCCCGGCGCCTACTTCTTCGGCTATACCTACTACAAGCGCGACGACGGCTCCAAGCTCCTCCTGGCGGCCTGCCGGAACGGCCTGCACGCCATGTCCAGCGAGACCGGCAAGGACGTCTGGTGGGTCAAGCGTCGCAGCAAGGGCGGCATCACGCCGTGCGTCGACCAGCGCCGCGGCCTGGTCTACTACCAGTGCAACGGCAAGGTCCTCAAGGTCCGCGCCGCCGACGGCAAGGTCCTCAAAGAGGTCGACGTCGCCCCGCCCAACGTGTGCATCTCGTGGAACACCGTCCTGGTCGACGACGACCACGGCACCTTCGTCGCCACGCGATGGTACGGCACACCCGAGTGGGACTCGGCCATCCGCGTCTACGACGCCGACCTTAGGCTCCAGTGGGAGCGAACAGGCCTGCCTCACGGCAAGAAGGACACCCTCACCTACGTCGACGGCAAGATCATCTGCGGCAGCGGTAACTGCTGGAGCAAGGAGTACACCGGCGACGCGTGGAAGAAGATCGAGGCCTTCGCCATCGCCGACGGCAAGGTGGCCTGGACATGCGACCTGTCGAGCATCGACTACAGATACCTGTGCAACCTCCCCTGCTTCAACGGCTACCTCTACGGCGAGGCCGCGGCCACCAAGCCGACATCGGCAAAGCTCCTCCGCATCAACGCCGCCACCGGCAAGCTCGAAGAGGTCTACGACTACGGCCACCCGATCACATCATGCGCGACGCACCTCATCGCCCACGGCAAGGTCTTCAGCGGCAACCTCTGGCAGGACGGCCTCGTCGTCACCAAGATCGCCGAGGGCTCGACCACCGACTGGATCGGCCCGTTCGGCGACCCCCAAACCCACCAGATGACCGCCCCGCCCGACCCCGACGCCAGGCTCGTGCCCATGAAGGAAATCGCCTCGCCGACTCCGTCCGTCGCGGGCGATCTCCCCAACCTGGCCAAGAGCGCATCCATCTCCGCACAGAGTCGCATCCGAGGCAACCAGCGCGACGTCGCCCGCATGGTCGACGACGACCCGGCAACCCGCTGGTCCACCGGCCCGGGCGACCTCGCCCTGCTGCCGGTCGACGTCGACCTGCGCCTCCCGGAGCCGACATGCGTCGACACCGTCATCGTCACCACCACCGACCTCAAAGGCCAACTCCGCCTGCGCGACATGGACGTCTACGCCGGGCTCGGCGACGCCTGGGACGGCGCGCGCCCCCTGGCTCGCATCCGAGACAACAAGCGGAAGGTCGTCCGTATGGCCTTCCCCGCCCTCCGCCTCGACCGCATCCGCCTCCGCATGCTCGGCTCGCATCGACCCGACAACGCCTTCGCCCACATCGCCGAGCTGACCGTCCACCCGGCCAAGGGCGAGCCGCAACGGCAGATCACGCCAAGCCCGCTGCCGCTTACCCCCGCCAATGCCGGTCACGACCCCGACGTCTTGCGCAAGGTCATCGACGACCTCGCGAGCAAGGCCGGGCGATCGCGCGGGGCCCGGCGACGTCTCGAGCTGATGCGGACCCGCCTCAGGCTCATCACCGAATCGCAGAAGTACGAAGCCCTCTTACAACGCATCTCAGACGAGACCGAGCGCTACCGCCGGCTCGACGCACCGCCATGGGCGCTCGCCCAGCGCGACGCCATGGCCCGCCTACGAACCTGGGCCCATTACTGGATCGATCACCAGCAGCCCGACGGCCAATTCGGCGGCCACTACCAAGACGACGTCGAGCTCGTCTGCGGTTGGCCCGTCCTCGTCCTCGCCCAGGACGACGACAAAGTCCGACGATCCCTCGCCCTGCTCGCCGACGGCGTCTGGAAAAGCCGACCCTTCCTCGAACGATTCGGCTACGACCGGCTCACCGACGTCGAGCACGCCGCGGAGAACACCAGCTACAGCCAACCCCGCATGCTCGTGATCGACCACACCAACCCCAAGTGGCTCGAGCGATGCCGCCGCACCGTCGCCACCATGGCCGAGCACTTCCTCAGCCGAAACGACAAGGGCATGCTCCAGTTCCGCAGCGACCACTTCGGCTTCGACCCGAAGACGCTCAAGCCCGTGACCCGGCAAGACGACCGCCCCTTCGACATCGCCCAGTCGTCCAAGGCCCTCAAGCCAGCCATGTATGCGGTCTGGGCCTGCGACGATGCCGAATCGAAACGCATCATGCTCGAGTACGGACGGACCTGGATCCAGGCCGCCCGATCGGCCGAGGGCGCGGACCGAATCCCAGGCCTCCTACCCTCACGGATCCAGTGGCCCTCCGGCCGGGCCACGGGCACGCATAGCCGCATGTCCTCGATGCGCGCCACGCTCTTCCATCTCATCGGCTGCTACCACGTCTCCGGCGATCGCGCGTTCCTCGAGCCGATCCGAGCCCTGCTCGAAAAGGCCCTCATCGAGTGGTCGGTCAGGAACGTCCCGTCCGCGGGTACGCTCGACGAGATCCACGACGAAGACTGGACGGGGCTCTTCGATCAGCTCGCCCTCGTGGCCGTGCTCTACCGCCAGGCCAGTGGCGACACGCGGTTCGACAACCACCTGCGTCGATGGGCCGAACGGATCCGCGACACCCTCGTCGACGGCGTTAAGAGCTACGTCCTGATGGACCGTGACAGCGAGCAGCTATGGCACGTCGACAGGCCCCTAACCGTGGGGGCCTATCTCGAATCGCGGTGCGCCGTCGGGGCCCAGCTCTACATGGGCTACGCCGTCACCGGCGATGAGGACTACCTCGCCCGCCTGGGCTGGAACCTCAGCTCGTGCCTCAATGACAAGTGGGGAGCGTTCACCTACTGGTTCTACGACAAGAGCGAGCCGCGCGTCACCAGCAACGACCACCCGGCCCACAAGATCCAGACGAGCGAATCGGCCCTCTGTCAGATGTATCTCGGCGGGCCCGCACCCGTCGAGGCCGTCTGGCCCCGCATCGCCGTGACATGGAAGGACGTGGGTCACGACTTCTGTGCCCTGGTGCGCGGCTTCGACAACCGCGGCCTGACCGTCGACCTCTACAGCTTCGACCCGTCGCCGCGAACGATCACGGCCAACCTGTGGGAGCTCCATCCCGGCAGCTACCAGGCCACCCTCGCAGGCACACCCGCGTCCAAGGCCTCATCCGACGAGGCCGCATGGCGCGAGACGTTCACCGTCGCCCAACGCAGCGGCATGCGCCGACCCACGCCGCTCCAACTGCCCCTGCCGCCACGCACGCTCGCAACCCTCACCGTCAGGCCCAAATGACCGCGCCCCTCGAACCGCCCGTGTAGCCCAGCCGCCCCCGGCTGGGACGAAAACACAGCACGGCCGCCACCGGCGGAGCCGCCTCACACGAACTCGTCCCGCAGCGCCTCCTGCACGTCGACCAGGCTCCGGAAGACATCGCCCGTGACCGATTCGTCCAGCGAGCCCGCCCCGCAGCTCGGCGTCAGCATCGTCCGACGGATGAGCTGCTCCCGGTCGAGCCCCTTGGCCACGAGCGCATCCAGGCCCGTCCGCCACAAGGCCATCAGCTTCTCCACCGACGCCTGCCCCGCGTCGTCACCCGTCGAGACAAGCCCCCACGCCAGAATCCCGCCCCGATCAAAGAACCGCTTCAGCGCGTCCGGATACAACGCCAGCGCCGACGTAAACTGGTACGCGTCGAAGTTCAGGATGTCGATCTCCGAATCCAAGAACATGCCCCAGTCGGTATTGCCGCAGCAATGCAGCCCCACGAGCATGCCCGCCTCGCGCAACGGTCGGGCCACCTCGTTCACCACGCGCGTCACGTCCTCTTGGCTGATGGACAGGTACGCCGACGTCCCGAACGCCGCCATCGACGGCTCGTCCAAAAACATCACCACCTGCTCGCAGTACGGCTTCAGGCGCTCCGCCTGCCAACGGGCCTTCATCTCCAACAGCTTGACCACGCAATCGAACAGGTCACCGTCGTAGTACACCGCCCGCTGGTCCTGATCGTTCAGGCCCAGGCCCATCGTCATCGGACAATTGATGTGCCCCTTCAGGTACGGATACGACTGCCCGTCCTCCTTCAGCACGTCCAAAAACCGATGCCAACCGGCCGCGTGCTCGGGCGAGATCGCGCCCAGTTCGACGTCCCCCTCCAGGTACCGCTCGTAGAAGACGGCAATCTCATTCGCACGCGCGTCGGCGTCCGTCAGGTCGAGCCAAATCCGCTTGTCCTCGTCGGAAATCCGCAGGCATGGCAGTCCCTCGGCGTATTGCGGAATCATCAACTCGCGGAAACTCCGCTTCGGAAGCTGCGGCCAAAAAGGTACATCCAGGTCGGCGTCCAGCACGAAACCTACGGCCTGGTCGGGATCGGCCATCGGCAAACTCCCGATCCCGGTAGTCACAAAAGGTTGGTCCAGAGTCATGGCATCTCTCCTGGGGCTTGCACATTGGCTGAGCCCCTGAGCCTACGCCCGGAAACGACCCACTGCAAGCACGCGCGGGTCTCGCCACGAATCCCACCAACGACTCCCTCGCAACCGCGCCCCGGCGCGGCAGTTCGCTCAGCAAGAGCTGAAGAGGCATTGGCCGCGATCTACTCTCCTGATAGCCTGCATCATGAGGGAGTGCGAGGACGGCTCATGCGAGCGGGCGGCCTGTACTTCTACCGTGACCTCACGCGGTTCACCAACATGACGTACGCCGAGTTGCTGACCGAGATCGCCACGCTCAACACCGAGCTCAGCGGCGCCGGTCCATGGCAGGACAACTGGCACCTGGCCCTGCCCGCCGAGATGGGCAGCGGCGTGGGGCCCTTCGACGCCTACATTCAGGTGCCCGACGTCTTCGTCCCGACGTCCGTGCTAGACAGGTCCACGGGTTACAAGGGCCGATCCGACGAGATCCCCGGCGGCCCTCCCGGCCACCTCGTCTTCGAGGTCCCCGTCTCGCAGGGCAGCTCGCCGCCCATCACGAAGGAGAGCTTTGAATCCTCCGACAGCACCAGTTCGTCCAGCCTGGGCGCCTGGGTCGTCGCTTCGCAGATCCCCGTGCCCGGCTCGATGCCGTTGGGCGTACTGGGCCCTGGCCTCATCGGCCGCTTGGCCGGGAGGCGGCGTCTCATCTAGCCCCCTAGCGCGCGGATCGATCATGCCGGTCCGGCCAAGACCCTGTCGTAGTAGGACGCGCTGGACGCTAGGTCAGCCATGCATTCAGACGCTCGACCGCCGCGTCGCTCATACGGTCCCAACCCTCTTTCAACGTGTTGTCGAGCTCTGAGAGCTTGGCCTCGATCTCTTGCATGCGCTCGTTCTTGGCTTCCTGCGCTTCGGCCTTGAGCTCCTTGAGCTCCGCTTCGAGCTCCGCCTTCCTCCATTCGACACGACTCTTCAGTTCGTCGGTTCGATCGACCATGTTGTGTCCTCCGATAAGGGCGACCGGCATGCTCGGTTCTCGCGCTCGCCCGCCTGCTCAAGGCAGACGGTCTGCTCCACCGGTCTCTGGTTAGATGCACTGCGAGCGGTTGGAGGACCGATGGCCGCACGGCAGGCACATCGCCTCACGGATTCACCGGCGAAACTCGCATGCCTCCGCGCCCCACCACCGCTCTGACAACTCGACGGGATCGGGCGTGAGCCACCGGCGGTCACGGACGAGGCGACGGGCCCGACGGGAAGTCCCGCCGGTGGCGCCGCAGCAGCTCGTCGACGTCGTTCGGGATGAGGTAGATCTTGCCGCCGAGGCGCTTGGTCTGCCCGGGGCCCAGCCCGCCGACGTGGGGGTCGCTGTGGATGCAGACGATGACGCCTTGGAACAGCTCCTGAGTGCGGCTCCAAGCTGTCGCGAGGATCATCCGGCCGTCGGCCGAGAAGCAGCCGACCAGGCCGTTGGCCGGGCGGGTCTTGCTGATCGGGCGCGGATTGACGTCATTCAGGTCGATGCCCTCGGGCACATAGACCTGCCCGGGCGTGTAGCGGGCCCGGGTCGCACGGTGCGTCTGATGCATCCGCGTCAGGCCCTTCTCGGTAAAGAGGAAGCACTTCTCGTAGTAGTCGTCCTGCTTGCGGCCGGTGAACGGCCCGACCCGGATGCACGGCTGGAACCACTCGATGTCCACCGGCTGCCGGGTGGTGTTCGTCAGCACGACGTCGAACGTGATCGTGTCGGGACCGCTACGGATGGTGTGCGTCACGTCGACCTTGCCGTCGACGACCGTCTTGAGCTTGAGCCGCCGGCCGTCCGGATCGGCGGAGATGAGCTTGGTCTTGAAGGGGATGGTGGTCTCGCGCCAGTCGCGGTCGGTGCTGCCGCGTCGGCAGAAGGCCTCGATGTACCAGACCTTCACCTCGCCGCCGGGCAGGTGGTCGCCCGCGATCGTCAGGATGTCCTTGGCCCAACTGAGCTGCAACGCCTTGTCCTTGCCCGAACGTCCGCCCGCAGGGCAGGCGGTACCCACAATGGCCGTTACCACCAAACCCAATTGGCAGATCATGGGGTGACCTTTCGTCCGTGAAGGACCTTCCGAGCCGCGTAATCTGCGCAGTGGACCTCAAGCCACCTCCTGGAGCTACTCCAGAGCCACAAGGGTCCTCTCGGCCCACTCCAGCGTCTTCTCGACACACATCACAACAGCGGGCCGGTCCAACTCTGCGTTCTCTAGCCCACTCATATCGTCGTATCGCACCGCAACACTGAATGGCGTGAGAGGCAACAAGGCCTCGTCGTCCGGTGGCAGATCGACGTCGTTAGCGGCCAGACTCGTTAACAGCATCGCCAGGTTATGCGCAGCGGGTACTCCACGTCGTGTGCTGCCAGAACCGCCTTCAGAGCCTTCTCAATGGCCTGTTGGGCGTGAAAGCCCAAGGGCCAATCAGGCGCGCCCGGATCGCCCGCTAGCCGAGTAAGGACGTACGCGTCATCGCGGGCCTTCCCGAGAAGCCGCCGGGCATTCTCAAGCCGCTGACTCATATACCTTGCCTCCCTTGCTCGCCCGGGCGGCTAGGCTGTTCGGATCGTCTTGCGCCCGCTCGAAGGCGTCGCGGCTGACCACCACGACGTCCGCCGGGATCATGGCCGAACCCAATAGGGCCGAAAGCCGGGCCATTTCGTCGAAGCGGTTGTTGACTTCGGGCTCGATCACGAGGAAGTCGTAGTCGCTGTCCGGTCGCGACCGGCCGGTAGCGTGCGAGCCGAACAGAATGACCTGCGAGCCGCCCGGTACAGCCTCGAAGAGAAGTGTCAACGCACGCTGCAGGATGGCGTCCTCTTGCATCGCCAGTCCTCCGAGTTCAGCTGGCCAACACCGTTATGCACATCCGAACGACCGCTGTTTTGTGCCGGTAAGACCACGTTTCAATGATTGGGTCTCGGCCGCCCAGCCCCGAAACTGCATCTCAGCGAGGTCCTGCGCACTACTCTTCACTGAAGTAGTCCAGGTCGATCTTCTTGATCTCGTAGGTGTCCGCAATGGACACACCCAGGTTGTGATCCATCATCAACTCTGCGACCTGCTGGCCATCGACAAGAGCTATCTTACTGTCAATCGTCTGCACGAATTCCATGGCTTCTTTCGAGAAGGCCGACGTGGTGATCAGAACACCTTTCCTGGCTCGATTGCCTTGAAGGGCACCGGCGAACTTCTGGACTTCGGGCCGGCCGACAGTACCTTCCCACCGTTTCGCTTGGATGTAGACAATATCCAGCCCGAGGCGATCCTCCTTGATGATGCCATCAATGCCTCCATCCCCGACCTTGCCGATTGCCTTGCCGGCATCCCGTCGCGACCCGCCATAGCCCATGCTTACCAGGAGATCCACGACCAGTCGCTCGAAGAACTCGGGAGAGCATCCCTTGATCTGCTCCAAGAGCTCCAGCGCCAGAGCGCTCCTGATCTCGCGGTACCCCTCTTCGAGACTCTCCTCCGGACTTTGACCGGTCGCAATGCCTGAACCAATGCTGACGCTGGTGTCGGTCTCTTCGCGTCTGTGCGCGTCTCGGAAGTCCAAGTACTCTGGGTATCGCTCGAGATCCTTGGCCTTGAGATCACTTGGACGCTCGTCGAGAAGCGATCGGCCGCGTTCGGTAATTCGGAATACACCTCGCTTGGGTGCCTCCAGCAGACCAGCCTTCAGCAGGTAGGTCTTCGCCCACTGGACCCGGCTGTAGAGGACTTCCGCCTTGCCACTTGGCAAGAGTTGCGCTCGCTCGTCCCATGACAACCGGAATTCCTCCGCGAGGGCATCGCAAGCTTCGCGCAGGCCGTGTTCTTCACCGTCTGCGGCCCAACGCAGGAGCGGCAACATCACTGACTGGTAATCGGGAATAGCCATTGCCGAATCCGTGCTCCGGAACCATTGCGCGCAGAGCTATCTCAACTGCGCGACCCAATAACCTCGCGCCTTCTACCCCCCCTTCTTCAACGTCGAATCGTCGCACGTCAGGTCGCCGGCGGCGTACTGCGTGCCGTCGAGGACGAAGCGAAGCAGCGTCGGGCTCTCGTAGCTCTCGGGGAAGTGGCTCGGCGAGCAGTAGAACACCTTGCCCTCACCATAGGGCTTGATCCAAGCCACGTAGCGGACGACCTCGTCGAGGCGGGCCTTCCGTTCTTTCTTGTCCTTCAGGCCCTTCGTATCCATCGACAGCAGCGGACGGAAGTCGAGCTTCATGTACGCGCCCTTGAAGCAGTACGGCTCGTCGCGGTGGATGAACGGCCCCTTGCCGCGGAAGGCCGCCACCAGCGGATGCTTCTCGTCCACGACGCGGACCGTGACGTACTGGTTCGGCGGATGGTAGTCGAACGCCGCGCCGACCATCCCCGTGAACTTCGACGAGTTGTTCAGCATCGTCGGCGCCCCGTGGATCACCACCAGGCCCTTGCCGCGGCGCACAAAGTCCAGCATCGACTGCTCCAGCTTGTCGCACTTGGCCTGCCGCTCGGCGGCGCTGAGCCCTTTGTACTTCTTGTTCGTCTCGAGCTCGTCGAGAAACAGGTTCCGCCGCGGGCCCTTCGAACAGTTGTTGTTCAGCACCAGCACGTCGTAAGCCGAGAGCCTGTCCGGCATGAGCGCCTCGATGTCGGTCGTGACGGTCGTGGTCCACGCGCCCGTCTTCTCCCCGAGGATCTCGAACACGCGGTCCACGTGCGGCATGACCTTGTGGTCGTAGCCCGTGCGGAGCGAGAAGACCAGCAGCTTGCGCTCGGGCGCCTCGACGGTCGGCTTGGCCGGGGCCGCGTCTCGCACCGTGGAGCACCATTCCGGCGTGGGGGGCGTGATCTTCGACTGGGCGTAGGGCAACTTCTCGGCCCGGGCGGCGCAGACCAAGGCGGCCGCCAACACGAAAGCGACGAGGGAATGACGATGCTTCAACACGGCGAATCCTCCTGAGCTGATGGAATCCGGACGCCCCCGACGCGACCGCGTGGGCCCGCCGGGCAAGACGCCGCCGCTGCCGCCGGCGATACACGAAGACCGGCCTGGCGCAACGACGCGCTACGTGCTGTTATACCCACTGCGTTGATACGGAGAAAGGCCCGACGATCACGACCGTGCGCGCCGGAGTCGGGAAGCGAAAGCGGGTTCGAGGACGCGGCCGCGGCCCGCTCGAACCCGACACGAAAGGACGTCCCCGGCCCGGTCGCCGCACGCTCCCCGCAAGCGACCGGGCCGTGGACATGAGGTCGTGGACCTGCGCCGCTTTCAAGAGAGGTTGACCGGCGCGTCGGTCGGTATCTGGATCTGGGTGGCCCATGGCTCAGCCGTGGGGAACGCGAATCTCCCGTCGAATTCGTGTGCCCACCTCCTGAAGAGGTGGGCCACCCGATCCTCGCCTACGGTCCAACCATGCTCGTACGTAGCCTAGAAATCGTCCGACGGGCTGTCGAAGTCGAGCTCGGCCAGAGACTGGTGCCCCTGCCGCGGAGCGGCGGGTTGAACGGCCGTCGTCGCCGCCGGCGGCGACGTGGACTTGGTCGCCGTGGATTCGGCTGACGCCGTCTCGATCCGGTTGCCGACCAGAGCCACCAGCTCATTGACCATCTGCCGGACGCCCTTGGCCTGGGCCGACAGCTCCTCCGAGGCGCTGGCCGATTCCTCCGCACCGGCCGCGTTCGACTGCGTGACCCTGTCCATCTGGGATACGGCGCTGTTGACCTGCTCGACGCCCTGGGCCTGCTCGCTCGAAGCCTGGGCGATCTGGCCGATCAGGTCGGCGATCTTGCCCGTCGACTCGCCGATCTTCGTGAAGCTCTCCGTCGTCGACTGGTTCAGCTCGACGCCGCGCTGGACACGATGCACCGTCTGCTCGATCAGCCCGCCGGTCTCGCGGGCGGCCTCGGCCGCGCGCTGGGCCAGGTTCCGCACCTCGTCGGCCACCACGGCGAAGCCCTTGCCGTGCTCACCGGCACGGGCGGCTTCCACCGCGGCGTTCAGCGCCAGCAAGTTCGTCTGGAAGGCGATCTCCTCGATCACCTTGATGATCTTGCGGATCTGGTCGCTGGCCTCGGAGATCTCCTGCATCGACTTCGAGGTCTCCTTCATGGCCTCGTCGGCCTCGTGAACCACCCGGCTCGTCTCCGACATGAACTCGTTCGCCTGCTGGGCGTTGTCGGCGTTGGTCCGGCTCATCGCCGCCATCTCCTCCAGGGCGCTCGAGGTCTCCTCGAGGCTGCTGGCCTGCTCCGACGCCCCCTCGGCGAGCTGCTGGCTCGTGCTGGCGACCTGTCCCGAGGATTCCTCGATCTGCTCGGCGCCGTCGGTGAGGTGATCGATCACGCGATTCAGCGGACGGACGATGCCCCGCGTGGCCGCAAGGGCGAACACCACCGTCAGCACCATCAGCACGATGGCGGCGATGATGCTCCACGCCACGATGGTCCGGTTGGCCGTCGACTGCGTCCGAACGATCGACGCCAGGCGCTGTTCGTTCTCGGCCCGGTTCTTCGCGACGGCCTGATAGAACTCGTCCTCATACGCCCCGACGCCGATGACCCAGTCCCAAGGCTCGAAGTAGGCGATCTTGGCCAGCTTGAGCCGGGCGTTGTCCTCACCGGCGTTCTTCCACGGGTAGGTGATCTCGCCGATCTGGTTGGGCCCGAGCGTCTGGGCCAACTTGCACATGTCCTGGATGAAGAGCCGACCGTCGGCGTCCTTGGCCTGCCAGATGTCCTCGCCGTCGCGCTGACCACCCTTGGAGATGACGTAGTGCCCTTTCGTGTGACCCTTGGCGTTCAGGACAAAGACGTACCCTGTCTGGCCGACCTGGATGTCCATGATCGCCTGACGCAGGGCCGTGCTGCTCTCTTCCTTGACGCCCACATACAGCACGCCCACCACCTTGCCCGACTCGTCCTTGATCGGTTCATAGGCCGTGATGTACCAGGCGTTCACCACGAAGGCCCGCCCGCGGAAGGTCTCGCCCTTCAGCACCGTCTCCACGACGGTATTGGCCTTGCCGTCCGGCTCACGGGCCGGGATGTAGGTCCCGATCGCCCGCGTCTTGTCGAGCTTGAGCACGTTGGTGCAGACGCGAAGCAGGTCGCCGGCCTCGTTCATCCGCTGGAAGATGGTGCACGTGCCGCCGACCAGATTCTGAACGTGGTCGACGACGGGCGACGGCTTGTCCATCGCGCGGTTCTGTCCGAGCCACGTCTTGCCGACCATCATCTTGCCGAGCTTCACCGGGGTCTTGGCCTTCGAAAACTGATTGATGCAGTCCCACTCGACCTTCTCGGACGAGATCGTGACCGGTCCGGCCTGTTGCAGGACCTCGCGAGCGACGTTGAGATCGTAGTTCACCTTCTTCTGGAGCAGCTTCTGCTGGACCTCGCACATGCTGTAGACGTTCTGAGCCATATGCGACAGGTCCGCCTTGGCCCCGGCGATCAGCGCCTCTTGGGCGTTGGTGCTGCCGGCCTCGAAGCCCTCCTTGCATTGCGCCGTGGCCCTATCAAAACCCTGGTTCACCTGCCACAGCACGATGACCGGGATGAGGACGGACGGCACCAGTGCCACAAGAACCTTCGAGCCGAGCAACTTCGTACTGAGTTTCATGACGTGGACCCCCTGTCTGTGGTGTGAAGGAAGACGCGCGATTGGACGGACGACGGCTTCGGTTTCCGATCTCGTTATCAGACGAATGCAGACGCGGAACGTCTCCGTGTCATCATCTACCCCCTCAATCGGATTGGAATCGTACCCCGGACATAGATTGATTCCCTCCCGGCGGTCAGGGACCGATCCCGTGACACGAGGGCCATCACCTACGGACTTTCATAGGTGGCAACGAAACTCATCACGAGCTTGACCATCTAAGATGTTGAGCAGCATGACTATGTTCAGGGGGGCCACCTAGAGGCGCTCTGATGTCATGCTTATCAAGGCCGAGTTCGATGCCTCCTAGCCCGGCAGGGCGACGCGACAACATGGCTTCCCTTCCCGGGGGGCAGCAAGGGGCCCGACGATCATTTGAGGCCGCCCACCGCGATGGATACGATGGGCATGTGCCCCATCGCTTCGCCGGCCCGCAAGCGGCCTGGTACACTGGCCGAGCCCGGCAGAGCGGTGCGAGACCAACAGGAAACCACGGCGACGACCGAGACGACACGTTCATGACCCAGGCAAACGTCACCGCGTTGGAGATCTTCCAGAGCACCGCCCAGACCAACTGCGGCGAGTGCGGGCTCGGGAGCTGCATGGCCTTCTCCCTGCAGGTCCTGCAAGGCCTGAAGCGGCCCGAGGACTGCCCCTATTTTGACGACCAGACCGCTGATCGGCTCGCGGCCGCGCCGCCGGCCGAGAAGCCCGAACAGGCCGACCGACGTGGATCCCTCCTGGCCGAGCTCAAGACCCAGATCTCCGACGTCGACTTCCACGACGCGGCGCGGCGCCTCGGCGGCGGCGTCCGGGGCGATCGGCTGGCCATCATGTGTCTGGGCAAGTGGTTCGAGGTCGACAAGCAGGGCGGGCTCCACTCCGACGCGCACGTGCACGACTGGGTGCACCTGCCGATCCTGCAATACATCGTCCACGGCCAGGGCAAGGATCCGACCGGCGAGTTGGTCACCTTCGCCCAGCTCAACGGCATACGCGACTGGAAGAACTTCTTCGAGCACCGCTGCGAGAAGGCCTTCCGCGACATGGCCGAGGAGCACCCCGACCTCTTCCTAGACCTGCTCGACCTCTTCGGCCACGACCACCACGTCGAGGGCACGAGCCCCGACCGCTCGATCATGATGTATCCCCTGCCCAAGGTGCCCATCCTCTTCCTCTACTGGCGGGCGGAGGAGGAGTTTGAAGCCAAGCTCACCATCCTCCTCGACCGAGCCGTCGAGGCGAACCTCGGCGCCGAGGGCACCTACCTGCTGGTCCAGGGCATCGTCGAGATGTTTCGCAAGATCATCGCCAGGCATGTGTGAGCGTATCGCCGGCGAAGGCATCCGCCAGGGCCGCGACGCGCCGACCGTTTTTCCGGACGTCTCCTCCCTGCGCGAGTGAGTTGTCATTGACACCCGGCGCCGCCGGTGGTCTGCTGTGTCGGGGGTCCACTTCGCTGGGAGGACGTCATCATGAAGCTGAACGTCACGAAGGTCGATGTGTGGGCCGGCGAGATCCACGACAAGCCGGGCGGCCTGGCCGACAAGCTCAAGATGCTGGCCGACGCGGGCGCGAACCTCGAGTTCGTCATCGCGCGGCGGGAATCGAGCAAGCCCGGCACCGGCGTGGTCTTTCTCACGCCCCTCAAAGGCGCCAAGCAGACCAACGCGGCCAAGAAGGCGGGCTTCAAGAAGACCGACAGCCTCCACTCGGTCCGCGTCGAGGGCACCGACAAGCCCGGACTGGGCGCCATGCTCACCGAGGCCCTCGCCTCGTCCGGCATCAACCTGCGGGGCCTGTCGGCCGCGGCCATCGGCCGGCGGTGCATCGTCCATCTGGCACTGGACTCCGCCGACGACGCCAAGAAGGCCATGCAGGTCCTCAGGAAGATGAGCTGAGCCGGTCGCCGAACCGACAAGCCAGCGGGCATGCGGCGAACGACCACCGGCAGGTCGGCCGCGACCTGCCACCGCGCTGCGCCCACGCGCTCAAGGCGCCGGCACGTCGCCTACCCCGATCGTCTCGCCCGTCTTGCGGTCGATGGCCCGAGCCTTCAGCTTCGTGCCCCGATCCACCGACGACGGCGGCCTGATGACGACGCTGATCGTGTTGGCCTCCCGCGCCAGCCAGAAACTGTCGCGGACGTCGACGTCCTGCCGCGCCACCTCGGCGTCGTCCCCGGCGAGCCAGACGATCGTCCAGCGCGTCAGCTCGTCGCCCGGCAAGACGGGGATCACCTCGCTGTAGCTCAGCCGCAGCTCGACCGTCGCGCGGAGCACCTCCGGGTTGTTCGGCTCGGGCTCGATGCGGAACGACGTCTTGCCTTGCCAGTCGGTCAGGACGACACGCTCGCTGTCACGGAGCTCGTAGAGCACGGTGCTCTTCTCGCTCGCGATCTCCCGCAGGCTCGGCGTGCGACGCACCTCCTCGCGCCAGCCCTTGGGCATGACCCCACCGCGGACGTGCACGAAGCGAACGCCCAGCGCACGCAGGTATCGCAACGACGTGGGGGAGGGAAACTCGGCCATCACCGGACGGAGCTGCTCGTACAGACCGGGCGAGTAGCTCGCGAAGCCGTTGACGATCGGCTGCCAGGTGTGAATCGTGCTGGCCGTGTAGAGGGCATCGAGCCACGCGCGACGAAGGCTCTTGGACAGCTCCGGGATCGGCAGCTCGATGAGCGGGGCGTTGGGGTCGATCTCGGCGGCTTTGAGGTAGTTCGGATGCACATCGCTCGGCCGGCCCGGCGCATCCCGCACCTCGAGCGGCACCCAGATCGACTCGAGCAGCGCGAACGCCGCGATGCCGATCGCGATGCCGACGCGACCGCCCCCTGACGAAGCCAGTCCCACGCACCGCTTGAGCCCTAAACCCGCCAGCACCGCCGCGAAGAGCTGACCCACGATGAAGAAACGGTACACCGATCGGACCGAGCTGAACGGCGACAGCGTCATGAACAACAGCGCGTACGGGCCGGGCACCCGCGCCGGACCGAGATGCACCCACAGCCCGAACGCGAAGCCCACCGCCAGGACGCTCGCAACCAGATAGAATCGCGCCGCGTGCCGACGCCTCCGCTCCTCGTCGCTCTCGGCCGAACCGAAAACCGCCGCCCACGCCCCCACCGCGGCCAGAATCCCGAACGCCAGACCCGGGAAGCATACGATCGGATCGAGGTCGCTGCGGTGCTCGCGAACGTGAATGCCTATCACATCGTGGTACAGCCACTGCCCCGTGGCGGGGATAAGCATCCGCAGCCACGTCATCGGCAGCGTCGGACCGTGATAGAAGCCCATCTCCTCATGTGTGTGCTTGACGGTCCGCAACAACGGCAGCACGAACGCCCCGCACACGATGCCCACGATCAGCAACTTGTACCACGCCCGCCGCCACGGCATCCGCCGCACAAACCACACCAGCCACAGCACACAGAAGATGGACACAAAGAGCGTGTATTGATAGCACGCCAGAACCAGCCATACGCCGCAGAGGCCGGCCAGGACGACCGACGGCCAACTCGGGCAGCGAAGCATCCGATGCATCGACGCCAGCAGAAAGCCCGCCGGGTAGAGCAGCAACGTGGCCAGACAGTAAATCTCGCCGAAAAAGTACGGGCAGAACGCCATCATCGCCCCGGCCAGCAGCGCGACCGGCCACGACAATCCCACCGCCAGGACGAGCGCGTACGCACCGAGCCCATTGAGCGCGAACGCCGACAGGGCCACGAGGTTGTAGCAGAGCGTCGCGTTGTCGGTGGCGCGGTGCACCGGCCAGGTCGCCGCCGCCGGCGCAAAGAGGCTCTCGAAGTAGGTCAGCACCCGCGGGTGCGGATGGAAAACGTTGCAATCCCAGTAGCCGCCGGCCTCACCGTCCATCGCGTGGTGATGCCATGCGACCAGATAGAAGTGGTAGTACGGCGCGAGGATCGTCAGCGAGCGATGAATGGCGATCTTGTCGGCCGCATGACGCGCGAGCGGCCAGGTCAGCGCGATCGTCAGCACGATATAGAGCAGCACGGCCAGCCCGTGACGGGGCCATCCGGTCCGTTGGGACTGGGCGGCCGGTACCGACCGGGGGACGTCACCCGATCGCCGCGACGCAGAGGCATCGGTTCGCATAGGGTCACCACGCCTTTCGCAGTAGCGTGTCGAAGGGCACCGACCAGAGCGTACAAACGCTGTGCCATCCGTCAAGGGCTAACCTGACAAACGACTGAATGCGGATACGAAGGATCTTCGAAGACCGAAGGCGTGTCTTGTTCCCAGTTGCCCAACAGGTTTGACTTTCTCGGTGCCTCGGCAGCCCCAGGCCACGGTCGCCCTCGCCCGTGGGTTCCCAATCGGATATGGCCCGCCTGCTTCGAAGGCTATTCGTCGTGAAACCGCCTCGGGCATCGCTCCGATTGAATCATGCGGCCCGGCCGGATCATCCGTGCCTTGGCTCCGTGCCGCGAATCAGACTTGATTGCGTACGCCGGTGTCAGACCTTGCCCGCGCCCATCCAGCCCCGGCTGCATGACGTTCCAGGCGGGCCGTTTACCGAGCCGTCCTCTTCGCATTGTGAGCCCCCTACCGGTCGCTATAATCCCGGGTGCGTCGATCGTCCCGTTGGCATGGAAGTCACCCGATGTCCGCTCGAGGTCGCTTGCTGATACCACCCGCCATGGCCGTGACGGTCGTGCTGGTGGCCACGTTCGGCTACATGCTGATCGAGGGCTGGACCTTCGGCGAGGCCTTCTTCGAAGCGCTCATGATCATCTCGACCGTCGGCCTGAAAGAGCCCCGCCCGGCCAGCACGTCCGGCAACATCTGGACGGCCTTCGTCACCGTCTTCGGCATCGCGAGCATCGCGGTGATCTTCAGCCTCATGACCTTGGTGATCGTCAGCGGCGAGCTGCGGCGCGCGCTGGGGAGGACAACCTTGCTCAACCGAATCAACCAACTCAGCGGACACTTCATCGTCTGTGGCTACGGGCGCATGGGCCAATCGGTGCACCAACAGCTCAAGGCACACGGGGCCAAGACCGTCATCATCGAGAAGGACCCCGACACGACCGCCCGCCTCGAGGAGCAGGGCGAGCTGTACGTCCTGGGCGATGCGGCCGAGGAGGAAACGCTCAAGCAGGCCGGCCTGATGCGGGCTCGAGGCCTGGTCGTCGCCTTGCCTGAAGACTCGGGCAACGTCTTCGTCACCCTGACGGCCCGCGGCCTTCGGAACGACCTCAACATTGCCGCACGCGCCGAGCAGCCCAGTGCCGAACCGAAGCTCCTCCGCGCCGGGGCCAATCGCGTGATCTGCCCGGCCGTCATCGGCGCGACCCGCGTGGCCAACCTCATGATCCGCCCGAACGTCGCCGACTTCATCGAGGTGACCGCGCGCGGCGTCGAGCTCGAGCTTGACGAGTACTACGTGGCCGAGGATTCCCCTCTGGTGAACCAGACACTCCAAGAGGCCGACCTCCGGAGCAAGGCGGAGGTCATGGTCGTGGCCATCAAACGCGCCGACGGCAAGACCGTCTTCAGCCCCGGCGCGAAGGAGACGATCCAAGGGGGCGACACGCTGATCATCATCGGCCAGACCGGCGCGGCCGCCCGATTGCACTAGACCCTACACCACGCGCGGACCCACCGCCGCGGCACTAATCCAGGAGCCCGACTCAGACCATGACGCGAGACGACCTGATCCGAGCCATCAAGGACGCGGCCTATCTCGAAGGCGAGTTCACCCTCCGCTCCGGCCGCAAGAGCAACTACTACCTCGATAAGTACCTCTTCGAGACCAACCCGGTCATCCTGGCCGAGCTGGGCAAGATGCTGGCCGGCTTCGTCACAGACCGGACCGATCGTATCGCTGGGGCCGAACTCGGAGGCGTCCCCCTCGCCGCCGCGACCAGCATGGCCTGCGGCAAGCCGTTCGTCATCATCCGCAACGCCAAAAAGGACTACGGCACCAGCAAGCCCTTCGAAGGCTCGCTCGAAGCGGGTGAGCGCATCCTGCTCGTCGAGGACGTCGTCACCACGGCCGGCCAGATCCTCGAGGCGGCCAAGGCCCTGCAAGAGGCCGGGGCGACCGTCGAACGCATGGTGGCCGTCATCGACCGCCAGGAGGGCGGCCGCGAGAACGTCGAGGCCGCCGGCCTGACCTTCGAAGCACTCTTCACCGTCTCCGACCTCGGCGTCACGCCGTCGTAGGAGCCGACTCCGGCGGCGATCACGGCGGGCCGGCGACGGCGCGCGATCGGTGGGCAACCATGACGGAACCAGACCTGACATCGCGTCGACGGATACACCCCGGCATCCCCTACGCCGTGCTGGTCACGTCCATCGCCCTCGTGGTCGACATCGAGCGGACCCGCGCCGCCGACGAGCCCGGCCCGGTCGCCCGCGTCCGCCTCGCACCAGACGACCAGGGCCGCCCGCCGAAAGGCATCACCTGCTCCGAGGGCGGCGGAGCCATCGTCGTCTCCGAGCACGCCGGCATGCGGTCGCTGACCTACGGCTGTTGCTACACCGGCGGGGCGGGCTCGCGGATCGCATGCTCGGTCCCCGTCCGACCACACGTGCCCAACACGCTCATCGTCCGTGAGCTGCACGTCTCCCGCGATCCGGTCGATCCACGTGGCCGCGACCTGCACGACATCCACACGAACCCCGACGCCTCCCTCGACGCGGGCGAGCCCGTCGCGATCACGCTCCGACCGGGCCGGCCGGTGCGGCAGCCCTTCCGGCCGGGACCATGGACGACTCGCATCCACGGCGTGGCCCTCCGCGTCGACCGCACGGGCTTCGAGCGCGTCGAGGACATGGTTTCATGTGCCTTGCGCCTGCGGGTTCTCGACGACGCGGACAAGCCGCTCGCCGGACCGGTGCTGCTCTTCCCGCCGGTCATGCCGGGCGACTTCCAGTGGGTCACGTTCTGGTTGCCCTTCCCCGCTTGCGTAGAGCCCGGCCAGCCCTACAGCATCGAGATCACCGCCGACGAACGCCTGCCCGAGCCGTGCCGCTTCCGCCTTCGCGCCTATCGAGGCCCGCGCCCAGCCCGCCTGGACGACCTGAGCGTCGGCGACGAGCCGCAACCCGGCCGCGCGCTGGCGATTCGCATCGGCCCGGCCCACCGCACTTGCTACGACGTCCTCGTCGACGGCAAACCCTGGCTGCCCGAGGGATCGACCCATTCGCGCGACCTGTACGACTATGGCGTCGGGCCGCTGAGCTACACCATCGACCTGCCGGCCGGCCACGCGTCGAGCGTCCGCGTCGAGTTCGTCAATCGGTTGCCCACGCGCGTCAACCGCGTCTACATCGCCGACGTCTGGGCGATCGCGGAGCTCGACACCTGGGCCCGCCGGTTCGACACGCCCTTCGTCGTGGGCTTCGTGCCGCCTCACGGTGAGCAGCACGCCGATCGCTGCGCCGAGATCATCGCCCGCGAATTCCGGCGCCGCTGCGACGAGGCTACCGCAGGCAACGCCGTCCTGCCCGCGCTCTGCGTCGACTACCACTACGCGCACCGCGACGCCGCCCGAACGAAGGCCGACTTCGAGACCTACGGCAGGCTCGTGGCCAAACACGACCTACGACTCCAGCTCAGCCTGTCCGCCACGTGGGCGGGCACCCCCGGCCAACCGTGGCGCGGGCCCGAGTATCAGCAGATCGTCTACAGCAAGACCGACCGCACCTGGGACAAGGGCATCCGCTCGCTCGGCCCGCCGTACGACCGAGACGTCCACTACGGCTTCAGCTATCCGAACATGTGGTCGAATTGCCCGTGGCTCAGCGTGACCCATCCGGCGCTGCGGGCCTTCAAGCGCGAGCGGCTCCGCCAGGCCGCGACGCTCCTCAAGCACGTCGCACGCGATCGCCTCACCCTCCTCATGGGCGACAACGAGCCCGCCTACTGGGGCTATCAGATGTGGTTCCCCGACGCGCCCTACGCCACGATCAACGGCGGGGCGCGACGGCTCTACCCCATCGCCGACGTCGGCCCGACCCCCGTGGCCGCCGCCAAACGCGACGGCGTGACGCTCGATCCGACCGACGGCCTGGACCAGACCGAACGCGCCTGGCTCGCGCGGCACCTGTCCGAATCGCTTCAGGACAGCTACGACGTCCTGACCGACGTGCTCGGACCCGACGCGCCGATCTACGTGCAGGTCATGGCCTGCGCGTGGTATCCGCGGGACAACCCGTTCCGGCCAGGCTTCGAGATCGGCCTGCTCAAGGGCGGTCCGAAGCCCGGTCTGGAATCCAACGTCCTCCGCCGCAGGCCCGGCATGCCCGAATGGGGCCAGGCCGACGACCGACCCTATTTCGAGCGGGCCATCAACCTCGGCCCGGCCGCCCAGGTCAACCACGAGACGTGCATGTCGCGACCCGACGAGCTCCGCGAGGCCCTGCAGATCGGCTATGCCTTCGGCCTGACCAACTACGTCTTCTACAACGTCTGGAACAAGGCCACGACGGACGTGAACCCGACCTGGAAACAACCCATCATGGGCCTGGCCGGGTCCATCACCCCCGAGTTGGTCAAGCAGCGCCGACGGTCACTCGTGCTGCAGCACCTGGCGACGGGGTCGGTCCCGAGCCCGCGCTAGCCGCCCGACGCCTACGCGACCCAGACCGATTCGCTCTTGGCCAGCACGGCGGCGTGGACGACCGCCGCGCCGCCGCGGCGCAGCACGCGCGCGGCCTCGTGCAGCGTCGCGCCCGTCGTGGTCACGTCGTCGACCAGACACAGCGTGACACCCTCGAGCCTCGCACCACGCACCACGGCGAACGTCCCGCGGATGTTCTCCCGTCGCTGGGGCGCGCTCAGGCCCACCTGCGCAGGCACGTGCCGCGTGCGTCGCAGCACCTCCACCACGGGCCGACCCAAGCGTCGCCCGGTGAAATGCGCGATGGACCGTGTCGGATCGTGCCGTCGTCGAAGCCGTCGCCGCCAGTGCTGGGCCACCGGCACGAGCGCATCGACGTCGGTCCACCACCGCGCGCCCTGCAGCGCCGAGGCGAGCAAGCCGCCCAGGACGTCCTCCAAGGGCCGGCGGCGAAACTTGTGCGCCAGCACCATGTCCCGCAGCGCGCCGTCGTGAGACCCGACGCGCACCAGCCCCGCGTAGGGCGGTCGCTTGCCGCGACAATCGCCGCACAGTCCGTCGCGGCGCTCGTACGGCCCCGTGCTTCGCCCGCACGAGCCGCAGTACTCCTGGCCGACGGCCTCACTGATCGCCGCGGCGCACCGGTCGCACCAGGACTGATCGTCGCCGAACGGCAAGGGCTCCTCGCAGACCGAGCACAGCGGCGGGAAGACGGCGTCCAGCAGGAGGCGCCCCGCTCGCGACACGGCTCGCGCCGAGATCGCCACGCGCGTCGGCCGCCGATCGGCTGCCGGGGTGCTCGTATCATCCGTGGCCTGTGTCATGATCGGTGTCCGACGGCCGGTCACGGCCGATCTCGGAGGTCAACCCCATCCGCCGAATCGCGAAGCGCGGAGGTCGGTCGGGGCTGCGTGGACGCCGCGATCGCGCCACGCGTCACACCTTGCTGATATGATCCGGATGCTCGCGGACGTGGGCCTCGATCTTCTCGGCGTAGCGCTGCATCGCCTCGGCGACGATCTCCGGCTCGTCTCGTGCCGCGTCCGGATCGACCAGCGGTGGGTGCGCGATGAGCTGGAAATGGTAGTTCGGCAGCGACACCCAGAACCCGGGGATGATCGTCGCGCCGCACCGCAGCGCGATCTGGAGCGTGCCCGTCAGCCACTCGCGCTCCTGCCCGAACAGCGTGACCGTCTGCCGCTTCAGGTGCGGGGCGCGCTGGCGGTCGACATCGAGGGCCGTGCCGAGCACGTAGTTCTCCTTGAAGCAGCGGAACAGGTCCCGCGGGTACTCCTCGGCGAAGAAGATCTTGATCGCCGCCACCTCCGGGTAGCGCTTCGAGAAGATCTGCTGCATGTATTGGCGCGACGCCCCCTCCTTGCGATCCCGCACGCCCGCCACCTTGTAGCCCAGGATGGCCATCAACACGCCCGCGATATGATGCGTGCCGACGTGCGGCATCGCCGCGTAAACGCCCTTACCCCGCGCCAGGCCGTCGTCGATGTGATGGCGGCCGATGAACTCGATGCGGTTGAGCAACCGCGTCTTGGGAATGCGGTCGAAGACCAAATAGAAGATCTTGTCGCAACGGTTGCGGACGAACCACGCCCGGGCCAGCCGCCGCATCGTCGACCGGGGAAAATGCCCCTTGCCGAACAGGAAGATCAGCCGCCTGCGGTACCGACGCCTCAGCTTGTAGTTGATCAGCCACTCGCACGTGCCGAAGAACCGGCCGAAATGGTACAGCCCCGTCAGACCGAAGCACCGCATCCACAGGGCCAGGAAGCCGCGGGCGACCTCGAACTTGGCGCAGGCAAACCACCCGAGGTCGGCGACCTCCTCAGCGGCCTGATGGGCCCGGTCCACTGGCTGACTCGCTGCGCTTGGCATTCGAGCGCGCCAGTATACCGACCCACCCCGGTCCGTTCTAGACGGCGGCGGGGCCTTCCGCCTCTCGCCCTCTCGCAGTACCGCATTTCAGCAGTATCGCGACGACCTGCCTCAGCCGCCGCAAGGAAATCCGTCGTTCCGGGGGAAGGGCGCCCCATCTTCGCCAGGGCTGGTACCCGACCACACCTGTCTTCGTGGGCTCCCATCGGGAGGGCGAGACGCCACTCAGCGCAGCGACCGTCAGGAAGCTGTGTCGTTGGAGCGTTTGAACAGCAACGCTCCTTGACAGTCGCGTTTCTCCGACGGCGGCCCCGAAGCTGGGCAGGCACCACGGGTGCCGCCCTCCTGGCGTCTCGCTTGACCCATGGCGACCGTCCACCGCCCCTCGTGGGGCCGGTGCGGCGTCCCGGATTCACCGGTGGGCACTGCTGCGTCCTCGGCAGGGCCCCTCCAGGCCGGGACGCGCAGCCCGATCAGCGAGGTCCCGCCCGGCCAAGCCCATAAGGCCCGGCCAGACGTATCGTCCAAAATAGCAACACGTTGGGAGCGCCTCCCTAACCGATACAACACAATCGGACTATACAAGCGCCATCGGCCGTCTGGCTTGCTCCTTCCTGGCCATAACTACCTATTCTTTAATGATTTCTGCACAATACCGAACGACAATGCGCTCTCAATGGGACAATAGGCGGAGAAGCGTCTTGCGAAAATGATTCGTGTGCGATATAGTAGGGTGCTATGTTTTTCAAGGACGAACTGAACCGTGAGGCTAGTCACCGTGTTACGCGGGCGGTGGTCGTGGCCTTGCGCCGGATCGTCCGGGCCATTGACGTTCGCTCACGATACCTCGTGACGCGGTATGGCGTGACTGGCCCACAATTGATGGTCTTAAAGGAGCTGTCTTCATTGGGTCCTGTTTCCGTCGGTGAGCTGACGCGCGCGGTGCATCTCAGCCAACCCACGGTGACGGGCATCTTGGATCGACTGGAGAGACGCGGTTTGATCGAGCGCCGCCGAAGCGAGCAGGACAAACGGCGGGTCCACGTCGGGCTGACGCCCAGGGGCGACGAGTTGCTGGCGGACTCCCCCCCGGTGCTGCAAGAGGAGTTCACCCGGCAGTTTCAGCAACTGGAGGACTGGGAGCAGACCCAGATCCTCTCCTCGCTCCAACGCGTCGTGGCGATGATGGAGGCCCGGCACATCGAGGCCACCCCCATCCTGACCTCCGATCCGGTCGACGGCACCTCCGAACAGGCCGAAGCCTTCCTGAAGCACGGATCGCAGGACCGCCTTAGCGGCACCGCGGTCGAAGGAGTGGCCGAGTCGCCAGAGGGATCCGCCGCCGAGAGCTAGCTGCCTCGGATGGCGCCCGATCCGCGGCAGCCATGTTGGCGACCGAACCCCTGTCCCCAATGCAACATTGACGAAGGAGCTAGGTCATGACGACCCCAGTAGATCATGCCAGACCCGGGCTCAAGGGCGCCCAGTACCGACCGCTGAGCGAGACCGACGTCACCCGTATCGCCGAGGCAGCCTTCGAGGTGCTCGAAAAGTCCGGCGTCCTCGTCTACTCGGACACGGCCCTCGAGACCTTTCGCAAGGCCGGCGCCGTCGTCAGCGAGGGCAGTCGCGCCGTCAAGCTCTCCCGGAGCATGGTCGAGGACGCCATTGCATCGAACCCGTCCAGCATCACCCTGCACGCCAGGGACGAGAGCGACGACGCCATCCTCGAGGACAGCCGCGTCCACTACGGCACCGGCGGGACGGCCATCTACGTGCTCGATCCGGAGACCGGCAAGCGCCGTCCCTCCACGACATGGGACGTGGCCCAGAACGCCAGGATGGTCCAGACGTTGAACAACATCCATGTCTTCACCATCAACGTCTTCCCGCACGACGTGAAGAACCAGGACCACATCGACGTCAACCGCTTCTTCCACGCCCTCGACAACACCACCAAGCACATCATGGGCGGCATCTACTCGATGACCGGTTGCCAGAACGTCGTCCGGATGGCCGAGATGATCGCCGGCGGGCCCGACGCCCTCCGAGCCAAGCCCTTCGTCTCGTTCATCACGCTCATCATCAGCCCGTTCAAGATCGACGACATCTATGGCGAGATGACCTGCTACCTGGCCGAGCAGGGCCTGCCCGTCGTCGTCCCGACCGAGCCCATCTGCGGGACGACCTCGCCGATCACGCTGGCCGGCAACGTCCTGACCCACGTGGCCGAGACGCTCGCCGGCATCACCCTCGTCCAGAACGTCCAACGCGGTGCGCCCGGCATCTGCGGCAGCGTCGGCTCCATCACCAACCTCAAGACGATGGACCACCTGGGCGGGCCCATCGAGCGGGCCATGATCAACGCGGCCGTCTCGCAGATGGCCCAGCACTTCCAGATCCCGCTCTATTCGACGGCCGGCACGACCGACGCCAAGACCATCGGCGTGCAGTCCGCCTACGAAAGCGCCATGTCGAGCCTGCTCGTGGCCATGTCCGGCGCGAACTACATCCACGACATCGCCGGCCTCATGGAGGCCGACCTGACCGTGTCGTACGAGAAGCTCGTCATCGACAACGAGATCCTCGGGATGTGCCAGCGCGTCTTGCGCGGCATCGAGGTCGACAGCGCCACCCTCGGCACCGACATGCTCATCGAGAAGGGCCCCGGCGGCGACTTCCTCGGCGAGGAGCATACCGTCGAGCACATGCGGACCGAGTTCTTCAGCCCGAACCTGGCCAACCGCGACCGGCGCGAATTCATGGACGCCGGCGGCGAGGCCGCGGCCCGTGCCCGAAGCACCGTCAGCGAGACCCTGGCCCGGGAGCCCTCGTCCTGCATCGCCGACGGGGTGCGCGAGCAGATCCTGAATGAGTACCCGGAGATCCTCGTGCAATCGGCCCAGGCCGCGCACTAGGAACACACCCACCTGGCCCAAGCCGGTGGCGTCTCGAAGGCGGTCGGAGAACGCAACCGAACACACGACTGAGAGGAACCCATGGACGATACCGAGCAACGACAAGGCATTGTGGTGCGACCGGAATGTCGCCTGTCCGACGACCAGATTCGCATGATGGACGGCGTCTCGCGCGAGCTGCTTCAGGACCCCGGCCTGCTCTGCTACAACAAAGAGACGACCGAGCTCTTCAGGAAAGCGGGTGCGCCCGTCGAGGCCGGCGATACGTGCAGCCACATCAAGGTGACCGACGAGGTCCTCGACAAGGCCCTGGAGACCGCGCCGTCGTGCATCACCCTCGGCGCGCGCGTCCCCGAGAACAAGCTGATCCTCGACGCCCACGAGCCGCGGGTCCGCTTCGTCAGCGGCTCCGAGACGAACATCTGGCTCGAGGTCGACTTCAGCGACGGCACGCCGCAGTTCATCCGAAATCCCGGCAGCATCGAGCGTCTCTGCAAAGCCGCCCACCTCGGCGACAACCTCGAGCACATGGACTCGTTTATCCGCTGCGTGAACATCCAGGACAAGTGCATCACCGAGGAGAACAAGGACGTCAACAAGTTTCTCGCCAGCCTGGACAACATCACCAAGCACGTGATGGCCGGCCTGACGAGCCTGGACGCCCTCCCCGACGTCCTCAAGCTGGGCGAGATCGTCGCCGGCGGTCCCGAGGCGTTCGAGCAGGCCCCGCCCCTGTCGTTCATCACGTGCGTGATCAAGAGCCCGTTCCAGGTCGTGGACGACACGGCCGAAAAGCTGATCCAGATCGCCAAGGCCCGCGCGCCGGTCGTCATCTCGAGCTGCCCCATGGGCGGCGCCACCGGGCCCTTCGACGAGTTCGGCATGATCGCCCAGATCAACGCCGAGCTCCTGGCCGGCGTGGTGATCACCCAGTTGGTCTCGCCGGGCGCCCCGGTCCTCTACGGAGCCGTCCCCGTGCGGACGCGCCTGGACAACCTCAACGACATGTACGGCGCCCCGGAGTTCGTCCACTACAACCTCGACTGCGCCCAGATGGCCCGCTACTACGGCCTGCCGTGCTATTCGACCGCCGGCGTGGCCGACACGACCGTCCCCGGCATCCAGGCGACCGTCGAGAAGCTGATGACGTTGATGACCGTCCCCCGCGGCGGGGCCCAGTACATCCACTACGCGTTCGGCCTGCTCGACCGCACCAACGTCTTCTGCCCGGAACAGGCCGTCATGGACGACGCCCACATCGGCATCGTCAAGCGCATGCTCGTCGAGCCGGACGTGAGCGAGAGCCGCCGCGCCGAGGTCCTCTCCACGATCCGCGAGGTCATGGGGACCGACCACAAGACGTTCATCTACCACCTGCCGATGCCCTCGACCGATCCCGTGTACTCGCGGTACCCGCTCGAGGACGACCTCGGCGCGCTGCACGCCGCCCGTAGCCAATACGAAGAGATTCTTGAGAGACCCCGAAAGCACCTACCGGACGAGACACGCCAGGCCATTCGCAAGCACGTGCCCGGCGTCGTCGACGACTGTCTGGCTTCTTGATCAGGAGGAACCTAGCGATGACAACGGATGCTGGACTCGAACAGATGCCCGCCTACAGCGAGGCGGTTCAAAGCGGCCATTACGCCAAGCAGTCGGGCCTCGTCGGCAAGTACGACAACGTGCGACGATACTGGGAAGACGAGATGACGCGCATCTTCCTGAGGCCCTACCTCAACAAGCTCATCGATCGCAGCCGCTCCCTCATGCGCCGACTCCGAATCCTCGACCTCGGCTGCGGCAGCGCCGACGGCTACGAGCTGCTCGCCGGCGTGCGCCAACGCGACGCCGGGATCTACCAGATGGAGGTCGACCTGCTGTCGGACGACATCCTCGGCGTCTACAAGGGCATGGACCTCAACGAAGACCTCCTCGACCAGGCCCGAAGCATCTACGGCGACAACCCGAAGATGGTCTTCGGCCAGGCCGACTTCACCGAGGGACTCATCCTGGACGAGGACGAGAAACCCTACGACCTCTACTTCAGCTCGTACGGCACCTTCTCGCACCACAACGACGACGCGACGGCCATCAAGCTGCTCGCCGACATCGCCAGCCGCGTCGAGAACTACTGCATCGTGGTCTGCGACTGGCTCGGACGGTACTCCTACGAATGGCAGAGCCTCTGGACGCGATCCCACGACGACATCCAGAACATGGACTACGTCGTGTCCTACATCTACGGACCCGAGGAGCGCGAACGCCGCCGCGACCAACTCCAACACCTGACCCTCCGGCTGATGAGCCGCGACGAGGCCGAGAACATCGTAACCGAGGCGAGCCGCATGGCCGGCGTGGAGATCAGGCCCCTGAGCTGGTTCGACCGGTCCGTCTTCTGCGGCCGGCACATGGACACCATGGAGTACAACCCCTACGCCCAGCCCATGCGCAACGCCATCAACAGCCTGCACGAGGGCAACGTCCGCACCGAGCTGCACACGCTGCTCGTCGACTACGTCCCCAAGCCCGGCTTCGACTTCATCAACGACTACTTCGAGCACCTGCAGATGTGCTGGAACACGCTGGTCAAGTACGTCATGATGCTCATCGCGACGTTCGACGAGGACGAGCGCCGCTTCACCGAAGAGCCGCCCCCGCCGCCCGCCGCGTGCCCGCCCGCCCTGCGAGCCATGATGGACAAGATGCGCGACGTGGTCCAAGGCACGGGCTGGCTGGAGTACGGCCTGCCCCGTGAGAACATCATCGAGCCCCAGCTCGGCTACGCGCTGCGCCACCTGGTCAGCTCGCTCCAGCAAGGCAAGGGCTGCTCCCACGGCCTGATCGGCGTCTTCGAGATCGACAGATCGAGGGGAGACGGTGCTCGGTGATCGCCTTCGACGAGGTATGCAAAACGTACCCCGGCGACTGTCAGGCCGTCTGGAAGCTCTCCCTCGACGTGGCCGAGGGAGAGACCCTGGTCCTGCTCGGCACCAGCGGCAGCGGCAAGACCACGACCATGAAGATGGTCAACCGCCTCATCGACCCGACCGGCGGCCGGATCGCCATCGACGGCGAGGACGTCCTCCGCCAGAACCCCATCGAGCTGCGGCGCAAGATCGGCTACGCCATCCAGCACATCGGCCTGTTTCCGCACATGACCGTCGCCGAGAACATCGCCGTCGTGCCGAAGCTGCTCCAGTGGGATTCCAGCAGGATCGACGCCCGGTGCGATGAGCTGCTCTCGATGGTCGGCCTCGAGCCCGACGATTTCAAACCGCGCTACCCGTCGCAGCTCAGCGGCGGCCAGCGCCAGCGGATCGGCGTCGCCCGGGCCCTCGCCGCCGACCCGCCCATCGTGCTGATGGACGAACCCTTCGGCGCGCTCGACCCCATCACACGGGAGCAGCTCCAGAACGAGTTCCTCGAGCTCGAGTCCATCATCAAGAAGACGATCATCTTCGTCACGCACGACGTCTTCGAGGCCGTCAAGATGGGCGACCGCATCGCCCTGCTCGACGCCGGACGCCTCCAGCAGCTCGCCACGCCGCGCGAGCTGGTCGACAGCCCGGCCAACGAGTTCGTCGACCAGTTCCTCGGCCAGCACCGGTTCCAGCTGTCGCTGCTCACCCAGACCATCAGGTCCCTCGCGACGGACATGCTGCAGACCTCCGACGCGCCGCCCGAACGAGGGCCGCATGAGGTCTCCGTGCGGTCCTCCGTCGTCGACGCCTTGGACGCCTTCAAGAAAACGGGCCAGAGCTCCATTCCGATCTACGACCACGGCCGCTACGTCGGAGATCTCGCCAAAGACAAGCTCCTCACCGTCATCGTGCAACTGCTCGGCGACCAAGAAAGCGTCCCCGCCGAGTCCGACGAAGCCGAACCGGACGAGGAGGCCCCATGATCGCCTCCGAAGGCTTCTTCGCCGAGTACGGCAGCGACATGCTGCGAACCAGCTCCGAGCACCTCGTCCTGACGCTCGTGGCCATGGCCATCGCCTCGGCCATCGCCATCCCGCTCGGTATCGTCCTGGCGCGCTCCCGCCATGAATGGCTGGTCAAGACCGTCATGGGCCTGGTCAACATCATCCAGCCGATCCCGTCGCTCGCGCTCGTGGCGCTGACGGTGGTCGTCTTCTACCTCATCAACCAGTTCCTGAACGTCAGACTGCTCGCCACGCTGGGCACCGGACCGGCCCTGGTCGCCCTGGTCGCCTACGCCCTGCTGCCGATCCTGCGGAACACCTACACCGGCATCCGACAGGTCGACGCGACCGTCGTCGAGGTGGCCACCGGCATGGGTATGACCCCACGCCAGATCCTCTTCTCCGTCCAACTGCCCCTGGCCCTGCCGTTCATCATGGCCGGCGTGCGGATCTCCACCGTCTGGACCATCGGCGTGGCCACGCTGGTCTCGCTGGTCGGAGCGGGCGGGCTCGGCGACCTCATCTTTCGCGGGCTCAGCACCTATCGCATCCAACTGATCCTCGCCGGAGCGGCCCCGGCGGCCGTCCTCGCCCTCGTCTTCGACTGGCTGCTCAGCGAGCTCGAAAAGGCCTTCACGCCCGGCTCCGAGGCCACCGTCACCAACGGTTCCGCCCCGTCGAGGCTGGCCAAGTGGTCCAAGCTCGCCGCCGCCGGCGCTCTCCTCCTGATCGTCGTGGCCACGGTCGTCGTGCAGGCCCTTCCCGGACGATCGTCGGGGCGCGCCTCCGCCTCCGGCCAACCGCTCACCGCCGGCTTCACGGCCGAGTTCCTCGAGCGACCCGACGGCTACAAGGGCCTCTGCCGGGCCTACGGCTTCGAATTCCCCGAGCCGCCCAAGCAGATGGACCCCGGCCTGATGTACAAGGCCTGCGCCAACGGCAGCGTCGACATCATCTGCGCCTTCGCGACCGACGGCCGGATCGACGCCTACGACCTCGTCACGCTCGTCGACGACCGGAGCTACTTCCCGCCCTATGTCGCTGCCCCGCTGGTCCGGGGCGAGGTGCTCGAACGCCGTCCCGAGCTCCGCGGCATCCTCGACCGACTCGCCGGCAAGCTGGACGACGCGACGATGCGCGGGTTGAACCTCCAGGTCGATCGGGAGGACAGCCCGCGAAAGGCCTCCTCGGTCGCCAGAGACTTCCTCGTCTCGGCGGGCCTGATTCGCGCCAACGCGACGACGGGCGACGGCTCGGCCGGCACCGTCCGCATCGGCGGCAAGGACTTCACCGAACAGAGCATCCTCTGCGAGATCATGGCCATTCTCGTGGAGTGCTCCTCCGACATCGCCGTGGACCGCAAACCCTATCTGGGCGGGACCATGATCTGCTTCAACGCGCTTAAGAGCGGCGACCTGGATCTCTACGCCGAATACACCGGCACGGGGCTGGTCAGCATCCTCGGGCGCGAGGTCGTCTCCGACCCCGACCGGGCCTACCGCATCGTCCAAGAGGCCTGCCGCAAGAGATGGAACCTGCGCTGGCTGAAGCCGTTCGGGCTGAACAATACGTACACGATCACGACGCGCCGCGGCCTGGCCGAGGAGCTGGGCATCCGCACCCTCTCCGACCTCGCCGGGTACCTCAGCGGCGCAGGGGATAAGGACTAACGTTGCTGTGAACCCTCAACAAGGAAGGTGATGAGACATGTGTGGCATAGCCGGACTATGGAACGACACGGACAAAGAGGTCGTGCTCCAGATGATGGAGGCGCTTCGCCATCGCGGCCCCGACGCCAGCGGCATGCACGTCGGCGAGCGCGGCGTCTTGGGACACCAGCGCCTCTCCATCATGGACCCCGTCGGCGGCAACCAGCCGCTCTATAACGAGAATCACGACGCGGCCATCGTCGCCAACGGCGAGATCTACAACTTCCCGCGGCTCAGACAGCGGCTCGCGGCGTCGCACACCTTCGCCACGACCAACGATAGCGAGTCGGCCCTGCACCTCTACGAAGACACCCAAGAGAACGCGGCCGAGCAGCTCGACGGCATGTTCGCCTTCGCCATCGCCGGCTCCGACGACCTCTACCTCGCCCGCGACCCGATCGGCATCAAGCCCCTCTACGTCGGACGCCGCGGCCAAGGCATGGCCTTCGGCTCGGAGCTGAAGGCCCTCAACGGCGTCGCCGAGGACGTCAAGGAGTTCCCCGCCGGTACGTGGTACCACTCCCGGCACGGCTTCCATCGCTTCTACGACGTGCCCGACAACGCGCCGGAAGACCTGCCCGTCGAGGAGCATGGCCGGCGCATCCGCGAGACGCTCGAGCGCTCCGTGGAGAAGCGGCTGATGAGCGACGTGCCGCTCGGCGCGTTCCTGTCCGGCGGGCTGGACAGCAGCATCATCGCCGCCCTGGCGCGACAGCACCTGGACGAGCTGCACACCTTCTCCGTCGGCATCGAGGGCAGCCGCGACCTCGAGGCCGCCCGGGTCGTCTCTCGCCATCTGGACACCGTCCACCACGAATACATCTTCACCATGGACGAGATCCGCGAGAGCGTGCCGGAGATCATCTACTACCTCGAAAGCTACGACCAGGACCTCGTCCGCAGCGCGATCCCGTGCTTCTTCACCTCCAGGCTGGCCGCCCAGCACGTCAAGGTCATCCTCACCGGCGAGGGCGCCGATGAGCTCTTCGCCGGCTACACCTACTACAAGGACGTAACCGACCTCGACGAGCTCCACCGCGAGCTGCGACGGAGCGTGTGCTCGCTCCACAACGTCAACCTCCAACGCGTCGACCGACTGACCATGGCCCATTCGCTCGAGGGCCGCGTCCCGTTCCTCGACACCGAGCTCATCGACGTCGCCCAGCGCGTGCCGCCGCACCTCAAGCTCTATCGGGATGAGCAGGGACAGCTCATCGAAAAGTGGATCCTCCGCAAGGCGTGCGAGGACCTGCTGCCCAGAGAGATCGTCTGGCGCGACAAGGAGCAGTTCGACGAGGGCAGCGGCACGGCCGACATCGTCGATACCGGACTGGAATGCGTCGTCCCGCCGCACGAAGCGGCGTCGTACATGGCCAGGTACCCCGAGGCCGAGTTGAGAAGCCAGGAGGAATGCGCCTATCACCGGCTCCTCTCCGAGGCCTACGGCGGTTCCGAGGTCGTGCTCGGCAACGTGGCCAGGTGGTCGTTCCGCGAAGAGCAAACCATGTGAGTCGTTACGGTAGGGGGTAACGTTCCGGCGCCGAGGCGCGCCGACTATTCGGTATCAAAGGAGAGCATCCCATGGCAGGCATAGCTGGGCTACTGACGGCCAAGACCAATCGTGAAGATGTGGAGCGCATGTTGACCGAGATCGCCCATCGCGGGCCGGACGACATCCAGGCGCATCAGACCAACGCGTTCTGCGGCGGCGTCCGCTCCTCCGAGCTGTCCGCCGGACGAGGCAACGGCTTCGCCCAGGACGGCGACCTGGTCGTCCTGCTCGACGGCGAGATCTACAACGACCGCGACGGCGGCGCGGCCGACGCCGAGGTCGTCCTCAAGCTCTTCCAGCAGTACGGCGGGGCGTTCGCGGGCCACCTCCAGGGCGTCTTCGCCTGCGCCGTCTGCTCCCCCGACGAGGTCCTCCTCGCGCGCGATCCCGTCGGCGTCAGGCCCGTCTACTACGGAACAACCCAGGACGGCGGATTCTGCTTCGCCTCCGAGGCCAAGGCGCTGGTCGGCGTCTCCGAGGACGTCACCGAGGTCCTCCCGGCGACGACCGTCTCCAGCAAAGCCGGCGTGGCCGGCTACCTGCCGATCTACCCGGCGGTCCAGCGCCCGACCGACCTCGACGAGGCCATCCAGGCCGTCCGCAAGGTCATGATGGACGCCGTGGCCAGGCGGCTCGAGGACGGGGCCGTCGGCGCCTGCCTGCTCAGCGGCGGGCTCGACAGCTCGATCATCGCCGCGGCCGCCAAGAGCCTCGGTGCCGACCTCCCGCTGGTCACCGTCGGCATGGAGGGCGCGCCCGACGTCGAGAACGCCCGCATCATGGCCGACCACCTCGGCCTCGAGCACCACGTCCTCATGTACGAGGCCGACGAGATCTGCCAGGCCGTGCCCCAGGCGGTGTGGGCGCTCGAATCCTTCGACGAGGACTGCGTCAGCGGCGCGATCTCGAACCTCTTCGCCTCGAAGAAGGCCACCGAGTTCACCAACTGCATCCTCAGCGGCGAGGGCGGCGACGAGCTGTTCGGCGGCTACCACCTGCTCAAGGACCTGCCCTCAGACAACGAGCGCCTCAAGACGATGGTCCGCCTGATCGAGATCGCCTACAACACGGCCGTGCAGCGGCTCGACCGGGCCATGATGGCCAACGTCATCACGTACCGGACGCCTTTCATCGACACGCACGTGATCGCCCTGGCCCAACAGCTCCCCGTCCGGTGGAAGATCCACGACGCCGGCGACGGCACGCTGGTCGAGAAGTTCATCCTCCGCGAGGCCTTCAAGGACTTGCTGCCCGAGACCATCTACCGACGCAGGAAGCTCCGCTTCGCCGCCGGCACGGGCACCGACGACCTCATGGACGAGATCGCCCGAGACCGGGCGGGCGTCAACGAGCTGGCCGACGACGCCAGGACCACCGCAGAGGGCTACGTCCTGAGCTCGCCGAAGGAGCTCTGGTACTACAACCTGTTCAAGGAGAAGTTCCCGGCCGCCTGCTTCGAGCGGCTCGTGGGACGGTGGGATCCGAACAAATAAGCGGCACGGCACCACAGGCGGGCTCGCCGAGCGAGCTTCGCCTAAGCTCTGCACGAAGACGCCTCGGGACGACGAAGGGCTCCGTCCGGGTTGAACGCCTCCGGCACCGCCCCGTTTCCAACGGGCTTCTCGCGGCCTGCCGCGCCTGCACGCCCGCCGGCGGCGCGCCGTCGAACAACCCCAGTCGTCCAACACCACTGAATCTGTCGGTTGCCCAGCTTCGGACGCCGCCGTCGGAGACGCGACCGTCAGGAAGCGTTGCTGTTCAAGCGCTCCAACGACACAGCTCCCTGACCTGAGTGGCGTCTCGCCCACCCGATGGGAGCCCACAAAGACAAGCGGGGCCGGGTCCTAGCCCGTCCTCTCATCGACGAGCCGTTCGGCGAGCCGGACGACCTTGGCCGCCACACCGGCCTTGCTGGCCGCCGGCCAGGACTCCCACGCGCCCCCGCCCAGCAGAAGCTCCATCTTCGCTCGGTCGCCGCCGATGTTCTCCGGACCATTGAGCAGAATCGCGTCGAGCTTCTTGCGCCGCAGCTTGCTCTCGGCGTTCCGCTCGGCCTGGTGGTCCTCCATCGCAAAGCCGATCAGCACCCGCCGCCCCTTGCGCCGGCCCAGGCCGGCCAGGATGTCCTCGGTGGGCAGCAGCTTGATCGCCCGCGTCTTGCGTCGCTTCTTGAGCTTGTGATCGAGCCGGACCTCCGGGCGGTAATCGCACACCGCGGCGGTCATGATCACCGCGTCGCACGTCGTGAACGCCCGCTTGCAGGCCCGCGCCATCTCCGCCGCCGTGACGACATGAACCGTCTCCACGTCCTTCGGCGGGCGGAGCGCGACCGGGCCGCTGACGAGGACCACCTCATGCCCGCGGCGACGAGCCGCACGGGCCAGGGCATAGCCCATCTTGCCCGACGACGGATTCGAGATAAAGCGGACGGTGTCGAAGAATTCCCGCGTAGGACCGGCCGTAACGAGGATGCGCATCCCGGTTGATTCCCTCTGGTACCGCGTGTCACGAGTTCCGCAACGACCCGTTTGGGCGCCACGGGCAGCGTGTCTGCCCGTGTGTGTCCCATGCGATCGGGGCCTCACTGGCGACCAGGCCGCCAGGGGGCAAACGCAACAAATCGGCGTCCTCGCGATACCTATGTAACAGGATGACAGGCAAGCCGGCCCGCCCTGTTGGTCGCGCGGACCGGCGGACAACAACGACTACTCCAGTTCGACCTCCTGGCCGTTGAGCACGAGCCGACCCAGCGGCTCAATGTACGAGACGTCGAGGTTGGGCTGGATGCCTTGCGGCACGTCGATCACCAGACGCCACGCCCCCTCCGACTGCTCGGCGTCGATGTGGATCTCACCGTGCGGCGTCGGCACGTCCCCCTTGAACCAGGTCAGATCGAGCGGGCGCGGTTGGATGCGACAGTGCACGAATCCCGGCCGTTGAGGCCGGACCCCCAGCACATGGTCGCTCAACCACGCGAGCGGCCCCGACGCCCAGCCGTGACACAGGCTGATGCGATAGCCCGAGTAGCTCAGGTGCGTGGTGAGCTGGCTGTGCACGTCCGGGCCCTGCCAGGCCTCGTCGTACGTCTCCCAGAACGTCGTCGCCCCGAGGTCGAGCATCTTGCCGTAATAGCTCCGCAGGCTATCCAGCGCCGCCTGGTGCTTCTCGGCATAGGCCAACGCCTCATAGAGATAGTAGTGCTGCCACGTCGTCATCGGGTTGCCCTGCCCGGAGGCGAGCCGCTCGGCCGTCGTGGCGATCTGCTCCTCGTCGGCCACGCCCGCGAAGACCGCCAGGGCGTTCACCTGCCGGTACGGACCGAAATCCCCCGCGTCCGCGCGCCAGTACTGCGACTGGGCGGCGGCCCGGATGCGACCGGCCATCTCGATGTAGCGGACCGCGTCGTTCGAGTCGCCCAACACGCCCAGCAGCATCGAGGCCTCCTTGAGCGCCCGCACCGCGAGCATCTGCGTGCCGGCGATCTGGCCGTTCTGCTCGTCGCCGACGATCGGGGCATGGTCGATGAACGCGTCCTCGCCGACGTACATGCCGCCTTCGAAGAGACCCTCGACCGACTCCAGCAGCGAGCGCAGGGCGTCACGCTGGTCCGTCAGGAAACCCGAGTCGCCGCTGAACAGCAGATAGTCGTACAGACCCGACAGCCAGAACAGGGTGTAGCTGTCGATGCCGTTGATGCTCGTCTCCGGCGGACCGTGCCAGCGGAGCCACGCCAGCGTGCGGCGCGGCAACGCCGTATCCCCGAACGCGTAGTAGATGCCCAGATGCTCCACATGCGCGTCGCCCATCCACGGAAGCTGATCCCGTTTGATGCCGTCCCACACGTAGTCCTGCATGCACGCGTGAAGCGTGTACGCGCTGACGTCCCAGATCCGGGTCAACACCGGGTCGCTGCATTCGAAGCTGCCGCGATGGTCCACCGGGTAGTACACCATCTCGGCCGTCACCGAGCGGACCCGCATCGGCCTGTCCGAGGCCAGGAACACCACCCGGGCGTACCGCATGCCCGTGATCTCGGTGAACGCGCTCGGCTCCTCGCGGAGCTGCAGCACCTGACAGAACGCCGCGTCATCGTGGTCGACCGCCTCGGGCGATTCGCCGGTGATGATCGCGATCGTGCCCGTCACCGGTTCGGCCAGCTCCACACACAGCCGGGCGTTCAGCGTCCGCCCGTAGTCGAGCAGCACCGTCGGCCGGCCCTGTCGGGCATCCCGCAGCCACGCCAGGTTCTGCCGGTTCTCCTCCTCCCGCCGGAGGTGCGAGTACCGCCAGCCCTTCGAGAGATCCACCCCCGGCGGAACGACCTCCTGATTGCTGCCCGGATCGATCGTGGCCGCCGTGTCGTCGTCGGCTGTCAACGCCTCGGGACGCTCGATGCGGCCCGCGTTCGGTTCCGCGCCAAGCACCTCCCGCGGCGCCAACGGCAATTGCCGCAGGTCGCCGAAGCTGCCGCGACACAGGTCGTCCGGGCCGCCGGCCGGAACCCCCCACGGCTCGCTGCCCAGGTCGCCGACCACCGTGGCCGCCATCGTCGGGTCCGACGGGTCGTCCATCGCGCTGACCGACCATGTCTCGTCGCTGATGATCCGCGTCGGCTCGCCTTCGATCTGGACGTCCAGCACGGCCAGCAGGCCATGGGGACCCTCCTCGGCCGGCTCCACGTTCATCTCGATCGTGTTCACCCCGGGCTTGATCAGCGTCCCCAGATCGAAGCGCTCGAAGCGCCGCGCCAGCGGGTTGCCCTCGATTCGACCGAGCTCTTGCGTGTTGACAAACGCCGTGAAGTCGCCGTCGGCCGTGACCCAGAGTACGGCATCCTGCCCTTCCGACGGGGCCTGAAAGGCACAGCTCAGCCGCAGGCGATCGGTTCGCGTATCGTCGGCCGACCAGATCCGCTTGGGCATAGGCAGATCGGCCGAGGCCGGCGCGCCGGGCCGGCAGGCCTCCAGCCCGTACGTCGGGTCGATATGACGGCTGGTATCTGTCATGGGACGGGGTATCCTCCTGGATCCGACGGGCTAGCCGGTCGATCCCTGACCGCTTCGACACACATCCTTGCCGACGTCTGAAGATCTCAGAGGCGAGGAAGGCCTCTCCTGACGGGCAGTTCCCCCCACCCGGCTGTCCTCGATCAAGCGGTACGTCGGGGCCGTATTCTATACCAAAGGCGAGCCGGTCGCCACGCGGCTCAACCCGTCGTGCTCTTGGGTTGGCGCGATTGAACCGATCCGCGGGGCAACCGCTCCACGGGGCGAACCTGGAGCCAGGCCGTCTGGCTCGGCGCGTCGACACGAAGCAGCGTGACCGCCCACGCCTCTCCGTTGCCGTTCTTGACCCGGCGTCCGGTGCGGGCGGCCATGTCCAGAACAACGGGCTTGAGCTTGCGATCGCATTGGACCGCGATGCGGGCCGTCTGACCGCCCGGAACGCCGATCAGCCGGAGGTGGAACGCCTCGTTGAGCCGGCTCCGCGTCGGGAAGCGCGGGTCCCGCCGGCTCAGCGTCATGAACGTCGCCGGCTTGCCCGGCACGACCACCGGCGAGAGCACCGCCGAGGCCAACTCGCTGCCGAGCGGCGGCGCATACACCTCCGGTCCCTTGCGGGGAACCGGCTTGGCGCGAGGTGGCTTGCGCGAGGTGGCCGCCAGGGCCTTGCTCCTGGCACGCGACGACCGCCGGGACCGGTCGGGCTTGGCCGTCGGCTTCTGTCGTGACGAATCGGATGCCGAGGCCAACCGTTCTCCTGACGACGACTCGCCTCTGGCATCCGCGCCGATATCACCGTCCCGCCGGTCGGCGAGCGTCGTGTCGTAGCGCGAACGCGGCATGATGTGCCGACTGACGACCCGCTCGACAAACGCCTCGCTGACACAGCTCGTGTGCGAGCCCGTCCACCCGTATCTCTGATAGCGAGGCCGCCACGGGATGTTCACCACCCGATACCCCGAGCCGGGCGCGTGCAGGCCGCAGAGCCCCGCCGGGTCGTCGCCCAGCTTGCCCCCGAACGCCCCGAGCACCTTCACCGGACCGGACAGCATCGCGTCGTTCTGCGAGTAGTAGACGTAGATCTTGCCCTTCATGTTCTTCAGCACCGGCCGGGTGTCGTACTGGCACGACACGCTCGCCGCCAGCAGCACCATGTTGTTGATCTTGTACGGAGGCTTGAGGTGCTTGACCGCGTTCAGCGCAACCGCCGTGCCCGCCGACAGCGCGACGACGTTCACGTCGTTGTCCGGGTGGCGCTTGAGGTAGTCCTGGATGCACCCGGCCAGCCGACCCGCCCCCAGACCCGCCAGAGGCTTGAAGAACTGGTCCGCCAGGGGGTTCATGGTCAGCGACCAGTGGAAGGCCGACACCTGACCCCGGTAGCCGGCCTTCTCCAGCCCGTGAACCATCTCGCCCACGCCGAAGCCCAGGTTGCCCGCCCCGTCGAGGTACCAGGTCCGGCCGAACTTCTCCTTCGGATCGTTGCAGCCGACGACGGCCAACACCAGCAACGACACGACCGCACATGCCTTGGGCAGGTTCACTGCGCACGACCTCCGTTGACGTTGGGTGTGACGGACCCGTCTCGACCGCGCCGTACAAGACCTGGGACCCGAACCGATCCGCCATTCTCGGAACTCGAGCCCTTCAGGTCAAGCCGCCCGCCCCTCGGCGCACCGCGTGGACTCGTTATAATCGCCTCTCGTAGCGGACTTGGTTTCCAGGCAAAGCCCGCCCCCGAGGGGGCAGGGCCCATCAGGACGAGGATGAACCCATGATGCGACTCCGACACGTCGTTGTGGCGACCTTCGCCACCGTGTGCCTGCTCTGTTTCACCGGCTGCGCCCAGGCCGCCGACACGGCCGACAGCCCGAGCCATGCCGACAAGCCCCTGCGCATCTGCATGCTCTCCGGCTCGCTCGAGTACAAGTCGGATAGGACCCTCGGCTGGTACAAGAGCTACCTCGAGAAGCACTACCCCGTGAAGATCACCATGCTCAAACGCGTGGCCAAGGACAAGATGCCCGGCCTCGAAGCGCTCGAGGACTGCGACGTCGTGATCGTGTTCGTCCGACGCATGACCATCGACGGTAAAGACCTCGAGCTCATCAGAAAACGGCTCACCTCGGGCGTCCCCATCGTGGGCATCCGTACCGCCAGCCACGCCTTCCAGAACTGGCTCGAATTCGACCGTATCGTCCTCGGCGGCAACTACAAAAACCATTACGGCCACAAGGACAAGACGAAGGTCTCCATCGTGCCCGAGGCCAAGGACCATCCCATCCTGACCGGCTTCAAGCCCTTCATCACCCCCGGCACGCTCTATCGCAACACCGGCCTGAAAAAGGACACCACCGTCCTGCTTAGAGGCTCGATCCCCGAGCACACCGAGCCCATCGCATGGACGCGGGTCCACAAGGGTGGACGAGTCTTCTACACGTCCCTCGGCCACGTCGAGGACTTCAAGAACGTCAGCTTCGTCCGGTTGATCACCAACGGCCTGTACTGGGTCGTCAAACGCGACCCACCCAAGTTCGTGCCCGGAACCATGCCGTGATCGTAGGCATCCTCTCCGACAGCCACGGCCGGGCCGAGGCCGTGCGACAAGCCGTGGAGGTCCTCCGCCGGCACGGGGCCGAGAGGCTCTTCCACTGCGGCGACGTCGGCGACCACGACACGCTCGACGAGCTGCTCGAGCTGCCGACCGTCTTCGTCTGGGGCAACATGGACCACCCCACCCCGGCCGCGCACGTCTATTGCCAGCGTGTCGGCCTGCCCTGGCCCGAGCCGCCCGTTGTGGTGGCCGTCGACGGAAAGCGCATCGGCCTCTGTCACGGCCACGAGCGATTCGTCCGTACCTTCGGCGAGGACTGCGACCTGGACTACCTCTTCATCGGGCACAGCCATCAGCGCGGCGAGTTTCGGCAAGGCAAGACACGCATCATCAACCCGGGCGCCCTGCATCGGGCCTCGCCCAAGACCGTGGCCACGCTGGATCTCGACACGGATGAGCTCACGTTCCTGACCGTGCCCGACGGGCGGATCGTCTGAGCCGTCGTCGCGCAAGAACCCGGCCACACAAACACCGAATCAGAAGGAGGCACCGTCCCATGCCCGCACGTCCAGACCCAATCGGCGTCCCTGATCGTTGCATCCGACGACTCGTGGTCGTGGTGTGCCTGCTCGTCTGCCCACCGGTCACGACCGCGGCGGACCAAGCCGAACGACAGGCCGGACCGGACGCCTCGCGACCGAACATCCTGTGGCTCACGTCCGAGGACACCTCACCCGACCTGGGGTGCTACGGTACGCCCGTGGTCCGGACGCCCAACCTCGATCGCCTCGCGCGACAGGGCACGCGCTACACCAACGCCTTCGCGACATGCCCCGTCTGCAGCCCGTCCCGGTCGGCCTTCATGACCGGGATGTACCAGACCTCCATCGGCGCCCACCATCATCGCAGCCACCGGGGCGACGGCTACACCCTCCCGCCGCCGGTCGAGGTCATCACCGCCGTCTTCCGGCGGGCCGGCTACTTCACCGCCAACGTCAAGACCCCCGCGCCGGGCGTGAAAGGAACGGGCAAGACCGACTGGAACTTCGAGCCCAAGCGAAAGCCCTACGACGGGACCGACTGGTCCCAGCGCAAACCCGGCCAGCCCTTCTTCGCCCACGTCAACTTCTTCCTGACCCACCGCGATTTCGTGCGCGACAAGCAACGCCCCATCGACCCGGCCTCGGTCAAGCCGCCGCCCTATTATCCGGACCATCCCGTCACCCGCCGCGACTGGGCCGACTACCTCGAATCGCTCCAGGTCCTCGATCGGCAGATCGGCAAGGTCCTCCAGCGGCTCGAGGACGAAGGCCTCGCCGACAACACGATCGTCGTCTACTTCGGCGATCACGGCAGGCCCCACGTCCGCGGAAAGCAGTGGCTGTACGAGGGCGGCATCCGCGTGCCGCTGATCATCCGCTGGCCCGGACGCGTCAAGCAAAACGCAGTGTGCGACGACCTCGTGAGCCTCATCGACCTGGCGCCGACGTGCATGGACGCCGTCGGCATCAAGCCGCCAGACCACCTCCAGGGCAACATCGTCCTCGGACCGCGCGCCGAGCAGCGCGACGTCGTCTTCGCCGCCCGCGACCGCTGCGACGAAACCGTCGACCGGATCCGATGCGTCCGCTCCAAGCGATGGAAGTACATCCGCAACGTCCATCCCGACCGTCCGTACACCCAGTTCAACGCCTACAAATTCCGCCAGTATCCCGTGCTCACGCTGCTGAAGGTCCTGCACCAACGCGGCGAGCTCACCCCCGCGCAGGCGCGCTTCATGGCGCCGAGACGACCCGACGAGGAACTCTACGACATGATGAACGACCCGCACGAGCTGAAGAACCTCGTCGACCGCGCCGACGCCCAACCCGCACTCCAGAGACTCCGCGAGGCGCTCGACCGGTGGATCAAAAAAACCGGCGACCAAGGCGCCACACCCGAGCCCGAGCACACGCTGGCCAAGATGCGTAATCGGGCCGAACAGCGCAAGGCCCAGGCCCTCGAGCGCCGAGGCCTGCCCGCGGACGTCACGCCCGAGCGCTACCTCCAGTACTGGGAGAAAAGGCTCCTTGACGGCGTGCCACGAAAGCGGTGTGAGACCGTCGATTCACCCCTGGAGACCGCCCAATCCGGGCCCTGCCCCCGAGGCGCCCCGAAACGTTTCGCTACTTTTGTCCAGAAAACCCTTGATGCGGCTGCGGGGAGTGCTCATAATTTGCCGAAGTAGATGAGAAGGGCGCGGCAGTGGGCCTCGTCCAGCTTCCATAGCTTCAGTGTTTCCAGGCCTGTTGTGGAGGAGAGGTTCAGATGAAGAAGGCATTGTTCGCTCTTTGCGCGACCCTGATTACGGCCACCCAGTTCGGTTGCAGCGGTGGCTGGAAGATCGCTCACGACGTGTTCGCACACATCGTCGGAGTGGCGTCGATTCTCGACATCTTCAACATCATCGGCGGCGCCTAGTCGCCACCAGACAAACCAACCGGGGCTAGCATAACCTGCCGCCCTGCGTTGGACCGACGACAAGCAAGGCCAGGGGCGTAGTTTCTATTGCGCCTCTGGCCTTCTGTCCGTTATTGAGACCCACATCACCACTCGTCGCCCGGGCACGGCCCCAGAGCGACTTTGCAGCACCCATCACGCCCCGGCGGAGCTACACGCGATGATCAACCTGACGCCCGAACAGATCGCCGAGTACTTCCACCGCAGCTACACCGCCGTCGACGGCCTGTGGTTCGTCAAGGTCGAAGAACGAGAAGATTTCGAGACGGCCCTCGACCTCGACGAGGGCGTCTGGGAGATCATGCCCAAGATACAGGCCCGAAAGCTGAAACAACTCACGGGGCTGACCGAAGGACTCGACGCGCTGTGCGAATGCCTGTCCACCAAGCTCGCCATCGAGGGCTTCGAGTTCACCGTCGAGAAGGCCACCGACGGCCGGTCGTTCGACCTCATCCTCTCAAACTGCCCGTGGCACGAGCTGCTCAAGAAAGCCGGCAGAGAGCACCTCAGCGAGCCCATCGGCAACCGCATCTGCCAGGTCGAATACGCCGCATGGGCCGCCGAGTTCGGTGCCGACATCCTCTACCAGAGACGCAACGGCCTCTGTCGAGGCTCCGCGACCTGCACGCTCCGCTTTGCGACCTGACCCGCTTGCCGCTCCGACGAGCCCCTAGTGGTCCAACACAATTGAATCTGTCGGTTGCCCGGCTTCGGGCCAACGTCGGAGACGCTCCCACGTCGGATCGATGCCGCGCCGGAGACGCGACCGTGAGGGAGCGTTGCTGTTCGAGCGATCCAACAACACAGCTCCCTGACGGTCGCTGCTCTGATAAGCGTCTCGCCCTCCTGATCGGAACCCATAGAAACAAGTGTGGTCGGGTACTAGTGGTCCAACACAATTGAATCTGTCGGTTGCCCGGCTTCGGGCCAACGTCGGAGACGCTCCCACGTCGGATCGATGCCGCGCCGGAGACGCGACCGTGAGGGAGCGTTGCTGTTCGAGCGATCCAACAACACAGCTCCCTCACGGTCGCTGCTCTGAGTGGCGTCTCGCCCCCCGATAGGAGCCCACAAAGACAGGTGTGGTCAGGTACTAAGGCCCGTCCGGACGCGCAGCCGCCTCGTGCTCGGAGGAGCCCTCGCCGCCGCTTCCCGTGGCCTTCGACGGTCGCGTCGACGCCCCCGCCAGCTCGCTCAAACCTTGCCGCAATCGCGCCACGTAGTCCGCTACCGCCGTGACGCGCCGCTCCAGGGCGGTCTGCCGCGAGCTCAACTGCGTCGTCAACCGCCGATGCTCGTCAGCGGCCGACTCCAGCAGCGATCGCTGCAACGGAAGCTGGTCCCGTAGAAACGCCCGGCCGGCCCGCGGATCATCCTTCGGAAACGCCGATGCCGGACGCCGCCTCACCCGGACCCGTCCGTCATCCACACCCAACCCCTTCAGCCGCGCCTTCAGCCGCTCGACGTCCGCCTGCAGCGCGGTGGCCGCCACGTCCACCTCGACCTCCCCACGCGGCGATTCCTCCACATACCGCTCCACCAGCTCGGCAAGCCCGGACTCGTCGAGCCGTTCGCTCCGCCCGAACAGCCGCCCGAAACGGTCCATGATCAACCGCAGCCGCGCCCCGCGCACGATCACCGTGCACGGCGTGTCCAAGGGCGGAATCGCATCGGGCCGCGCCTCGATCCAGAGCTGCGAATAGTCGCGCGGATGATGGGTCGACAGCGTCACGATCGATCCGGCGAAATCCACCGTCGTGATCACCGTCCCGTCCTCGTCGGCCAGAATGCCGCCCTCGACCCGCGGCGCCGATCCCGAGAAGACCCACGGCAGCGGATCGAGCGGCTCATCCGGCTTGTCGATCAGCCGCATCCACGCACACGCGCGGACCTCGCGACGCTTGCCGCCCGCCTTCCACCGCACCCACACCTCGACGGCCTGCCCCGACGCGGGGATCACCGTCTCGTTTGCAACGTCGTACCGCGCGGGCCGGCCCGGCTCGAGCCCGATCAGGCCCAGCGCCTGAAACACGTGCAGAGGCCGGGCGCCGAGCAGCACGATGCTCTCGTGCGTCTTGTCCCCGCCGTACAGGTCCGTCGAGCAGGCGAACAGCTCGAGCGGCCCCTCACGCAGCGCGATCTTGCCGGCCAGCTCCGCCTGCCGCTCGCCCCAGTTGATCACCACGCCACGCTGAAAGGCCACCGTGCGGCCACCGCCGGCAGGCCGGCTCACGGCCTGGCGCCGCGTCGGCTGCGTCGATCCGCCGGCCGGGGCCGAATTCGCCTCGGCCCCCAAGGCCCCAACACCCGACAAACCCACCATCACCACAACCACGTACCCTACCGACCTCACGACGGGACCTCCGATCCGCTGAAACCTCATACCCCGGCCGATTCTACCGCGCCCAAGCCGACCCTCCAGAGCTCAACCCACACCATGAGAAAGGCCGCCTCGATGGGGTCTCCACCGAAGCGGCCTGGTCGTCTTCGTTGCTTGAACCGAGAGCGCGTCCCGGTCTCGCTACTCCTCCGCCGAGGCGAAGCCCGGATAGGCCTCGTCCTCCGCCTCCTTCTGGATGATGATCTCGGGCTTGACCATGATCAGCAGCGTCTGCTCGTCCTTCACCATCGAGCGGTTGCTGAACGCCCGCTTCAAGATCGGCACCTTGTTGAGCACGGGCACCCCCGCCTCGACCTCCACCTCGCCGCCCAGCTTCAGACCGCCGATCAGCAACGTCCCGCCGTCCGGAACCGTCGCCGTCGTCAGCACGCTGGTCTCACGCGTACGCGGGAGCTGGATGTTGCCGACGCTCAGCGGGCCGGCCTCCAGACCGCCCTGCTGCACGCCGAACGTCTCGATGGCCGTGATCTCCGACGTCGTCGGCTGCAGCACCATCGTCACGTAGCGCCGATCCGGCGACACCGTCGCCGTCACCGTCAGCGTCCGACCCTGGCTGATCTCCTCGACCTGCGGTGTGTAGCCGACCGCGCCCTGGCCGCCGACCGATCCGCCCGCCGTCTCGGCCTCGATGCTGGCCACGTAGTTCTGAATCTCCTCGACGAAGATCAGGCCACCGCGACCGTTCGGAATGACGATCCGCGGGGCCTGCATGAAGCTGCTCCGCCGATCCGCCTGCGTGGCGCGGATCAGGAAGTCCACCTGAATGTTGTCCAAGAAGGTCCCGGCGATGCTGATCGCGTCGCCGATGCCGCCGCCGCCCAGACTGCCCGGCACGCCGGTCGCCTGAGGGGCCGTCAGAGCCAACGAGCTCTGGCCAACCGAGATCGGCGTCCACTGGCTCGAGTGCGGCGCGACCGTGCCCGTCCTGGGCACCAGCCCCGCGGCCTGCCACGGCTGGTCGGGCGTCACCTGGCTCATGGCAAGCCCGCCCGTGGCCGGGACGGCCGGGATGAAGCCCAGCTGGCTGTTCTGACGCGGCACCAGAACCAGGCCGCCGCTCGACGGGTCGACCAACCGCTGCCCGCCCGTCGTGGCGTAGTCGTAGCCCGCGTTGCCCGCGTTCAGGATCACGTCCAGATCCAGACCGATCTCCTCGAGGAAGTTGTTGCTGATGCTGATGAACCGGGCCTCGATCGCGACCTGGATCGACATCTCCGTCCGCAGGTCACGCAACAACTGGGCCAGTTCGCGGTGCGCCTTGGGCGTGTGATGCACGATCAACCGGCCCAGAGGATAGTACACGATCGAGCCGATCTCCTCGTCCTCTTCGTCCTCACGCCACGTGCCCGGCTCCACCGTGTCCTTGATGATGTCGATCAGCTCATAGGCCATGTCGTACGGATCGCGCTGGTACCCGCCGCCGCCGTAGCCGCCGCCACCGCCATAGCCGCCGCCGCCGTAGCCGCCGCCACCGCCATAGCCGCCACGACTGCCGCCGCCATAGCCGCCTCGACCGCCCCCGCCAATGCTGCCGCCCCGACGACTCCCGCCGCCATAGCTACCGCCTCGACGGCTGCTGCCGCCCCGACTGCCGCCGTAGCCGCCGCTACGACCGCCGCCGTAACCGCCGCTTCGACCACCGAACCCCCCACCGCCGCCGTAGCCGCCGCCCCCGAAGCCGCCGCCACCGCCATAGCCGCCGCCGCCCATCATCCCCCCGCCCTGACCGAAGTCCGGCACGTCCTGCAACAGATCCTTCACATCATAGACCTTTCGAACCAGCGTCCGGTCGAGCCGCTTCTTGCGATCGAGGTCCTCCTGCGTCGAGATCACGATCTTGCCGCGGTCGGTCAAGTAGCCGACCTGTCCCGGCTCAATGGCCACACCCTCCAACACGGCCTCCAGGATGTCCGCGAGCTGGACGTTCGTCAGCCGGTCGACCGTGACCTCGGAATCCCGTGTCACGTCCACCAACTCCAGCGCCCGCCACCGCACATCGATGGTGACACCGTACTGTTCCCGTATGAATTCGATGACCTCGCCGAACGGCAGCCCCTCGATCTCCTCGAAGTCCTCCGGCAAGCCTTCCAGGGCGAGCTGGAGCTGGGCCTCGAGCTGCTTGATCCGCCGCTTCACCTCTTCACGACGCTCCCTGATCTCCTCGGGCTCGCCCTCCTCCTCCTCCAGGGTCCCTTCCACCGCGAACTGCTCCCGCTGGACCGTCAACTCGCGCCAGTCCTTCGGGAAGCGCATCAGCTTGTCCGCCCACGGAATCATGTCCTCGCGGACGTCCATGATGCTCCGGGCAACCTGACGGCGACGCTCCTCCTCCGACTCCCGCTGACTGCGGTAGTCCACCAACGCCTCCAGGTCCTCTCGCATGAACTTCGCCCGCTCCATCTGCGGCTCGATAACCAGAACCTGCTTGAGGACCTCGACGGCCTCGCTGAAGCGCTTCTCCGCCCGGAGCTTCAACGCCTGGCTCATCAGCAGGTCGATCTTCCGTTGCTTGGCCTGCTCGATCTCTTGGCGACGCTGCTGCTGAATCCGCTCGACCTCTTCCATCGCCTGGCGGACCTGGATCTGCTCGTACTCCCGCTCCCGCTCGTCGATGAAACGCGCCAACTCCTCCGCCCGACGCTTCAACGCTTCATACAACTCCGGCGGCTCGGCGTTCGCGCGGTTCGCCTCGATCGCCTGACGCGCGAACTCGAGCTGCTTCCGCGCATCGTCGAACCGATGCTGCTCCACGTCCTCCAACAGCTTCCGCTCGGCCTGACGGAACTGCGTCTCGGCCTGCTGCCACAAAATCGCCTTCCGCTGACGGATCTTGTCCACCAGCGTCGTCGGCTCGTCGATCGCCTGGAACTGAGCTACCCGGTCAAGACCCTCCTTGGCCTCCGGCAGGCCCGGGACCAGCTTCAGCGCCTCGTTGAAGTGCGCGGCCGCCTTGTCCGGATCCCCGGCGGCCAACGCCACCTTGCCCGCCTCCACCAGCTCCATCGCCTGGACCCGGTCCTCCTCCGTCGGCGCCTTGGCCGGCGCGGGCGCCTTGGCCGCGACCGTCGTCTCGGTCTTCACCTCGGCCACCAGCTCGGCCTCTGGAAGCAGCTCGATCAAGCCTTCCACCGGCTCGTCCCGCTCCGCCGTCAGCGTCTCGACCGGCCGGTCGGACGCAGGCGCCTCGGCCACGTCCTGGTAGGCCTCGGGGTTCTCCATGTACGCCAGCAGCTCGGCCGTCGGCTCAGGACCAAACGGCTCGTCGGACTCCTCCGTCGCCGCAACCGTATCCCTGTCGTCGCCCGATCCGCTCGGTAGGAAGGGCACGAGGACATCGTCATCCGCCGAGGCCTCGTCCCCCTCGGTCGCTTCCGACTCGGCCGTCGCCACCGTCCTCTGCGGCATCGACGCCTCGGATGACTCCGAACCGACCGCCTCGGCCGGAACGGGCTCCGGCGCCGTCCGGTTGACGGGCGCCTGCGAAGCCAGCGACTGCGGACTGATCAGCTGAAGCTGGACCCCCTCGGAGGCCCCGCTCTCCTTCTCGGCCGGCGGCCTCACCGTCGTTTCGTCCGAGACCGCGTCCTTCTGCATCGCCGGCTTGGCCTCGGCGTCGTCCGTGGCCGGATGACCCGATTCGGCCTCACCCGGCAACGCGGCTTGTGCCACCGCGACCCTCTCGGGCTCGGCCTTCTCTTCTCGCGCGGCCTCCTGCTCACCGGCCCCCGGGGACGTCAACCTGTTCAGATCGATGACCGGCAGCGACACCTGCTTCGATTCTGGCAGCGGCGGCGGCTCGGCCATGGCCTGCCCGAAGGAGTTCGGCTTCTCGGCCCAGGCCTCTCGGGAGACCTGCTGAGCGGAAACGCTCTGACGGGGTTCCTCGGAGGGCGCGATCGCCACGGGTTCGAGGGTCTTCTCGGGCTTGGCCGGCATCGCGACCTTTTCGGTTCGGCTGGCCTCATCGGCCTTGTCCGGTGACTTCGTGCTCGCGGCGACCTTCTTGGCTTCGGGCCGCGCGGGCTTCTCGGCTCGCGGCTTGGCCGGCGCCGGCGGCTTGACCTTGCCGGTCTTGATGTCCTGAAGGCCTTTGGCCGCGCTCTCCTTCAGGTCGGCGCCCGCATAGGGGTTCTTCATCACGGCCTCATAGCTGCGTTTGGCCGATGCCAGATGACCCCGTTCGATCGCCCGGCGCGCCTCGCCCAACTGCCGTTTGGCCTTGGCCAGTTGGTGTTGGGCGATGCTCGCCTCGGTGATGTACTTGTTACGCGACTTGCGGTCGGCATCGGACAGGTCCTCAACTTCCAGCGACATGAGCACCTGTCGAGCCCGGGCGTACTCCCCGAGCTGGAACAGACGGATGCCTTCCCGGAGCTGATCTTCTGACGGCCCGGCCGCAACCTGAGACGGATAAGACAACAACATCGTCGTGGTCGCTGCCGCCATGACCAGCAGGCGTTTTGTGCGTGCCGACCTCAAGGTCCTACCTCCTTGTACGCGGGCATCGTGCCCTGGCCCGAAACGCTTTCCACCGCGCCTCAAGCCCCGTCGGAGCGGATTACCTCGCCCATGCCGGTCCGCCGAACCTGATCCAATCCTCACTCAGGCCCGAGCGAAACCCGGTCCCCCATCGTCCTGCAACGGGCCTCCAAGGCCCCCCTTCTCGACGGAGTCTCACCGCGTCGCCGAGAAAAGCGCTTGGAGCGGCTACCACCGAGGGTAATCCGTCTATCCGCATGAACCCCTCTTCCATGAAGGGACTGCTCACATCGTTATAGATCTTAGTCTTTGTACACCAAACCGTTACACGTTTCTGGCCGCCGCGCAGACCCCAGGCGACCACAGACCGCGTTATAAGACCTTGAGTCTTATCGGCACTTGCTCAAATCGCTCTACACAAAAGGTTTCGCGCAAGTCCGGAAAATTATCGGGCCCTGGGACCGGTCCCCCATTCCCGCAAAACCGATCAGCAGGACTTGATCAACCAGGCCATCAAAATCCGCCCGCGCCGACCGATCATCAAGCCTTGCGGCCGACGACACCGCCGCCCGGACCCGCACGCCGGCCCGGCACGGAAACCACGCAACCGTCAGTAAGGAAGGGAACGTTACAGCGGACTTTCATTCGAGGAAGGAGAAAGGCCTCGGCCGCCCGAAGGCCGCCGCGGCGATCCGGACACTACCGGCGTGTCCGTCGGTAGCCGCGCCGCGACTTGCTCTTTGAAGCACGGTCGCGCGGCTGCTTGCTGCCCCGGGCGGTCGATTTCTTCTCGAGCTTGACCCGAGGCTTCTTGGTCGCTTCCACCAGCTCCAAGTAGCGCTTGTCGGTGCGATCGGCCACGGAGTAGCGCGTCACCAGCTCGCCCTCCTCGTCCATGTAGACGAGCATCTCTGATTCGCGAGTCCGCAACAGGCCGAAGCCGCTACTCGTGCTCTGCAGAGGCGTGAACTCGACGTCGTGGGCCAGGTCGACCGCCACCGCGCCCGTGAAGAAGTCCACCTCCTCACGATACGTCTCGTTGCCGATCGTGACCTGGGCGCTCTCCAGACCGCCGATCTCCTCGCCCGGCTGGACGTTGAACGACTCCTTGATCCAACCGTTGTGATACCATTTGAAGATCTCGACACGAACGCCCACGCCCCGAGGCCCTCGACCCACCACATAGAAGTACGTATCACGCTCCACGTGGACCGGCTGAGAGGGCTCCGACCAGGCCGTGTAAATCACGGGCTTCGTGGCGTCCTTCGGATCCTTCAGCTTCCCCGCCGCCAGGCAGTACTCGTTCAAGATCCCCAGACGAATGCGATACCGGTAGGTCCGCCCCGGCACGCCGGTCAGATCGTACTGACGCACGGGCTGGTACGAGTCGGCCACCGCCTCGCCGGGACCCGGCTTGCGATCGGCCGTCGCACCGGCGATCTCTAGCGCGCGGGCTTCCTGCTCCCGGCTGGCCGCGCCGTATTCCTGGTGGACCTCCAAAACCTCCTGGGCCATGGCGCGAGCCTGCTCGTATTCTTGCTGCTGAAGGGCTTGTTCGGCCTTGGCGAGTGTGGCCTCGACGAATTTCGCCGCGTCGTCGTCCGAGCTGAAGCGCCGCCGTTTCGTCTCGTCGTCCTTGCCGGACGGCTTGCGCGACGGCGTGGCGCTCGTCCTTCTCTCCGAACGACGCGCCCGGAGCTCGGCGCCGATGGCCGATCGCCGCCGGTCGTCGTCCGTCCTGGACCGACCCTTGGCCACCGCCGCCCCCCGAACGGCGCCCTCGCGAACCACCGGCCCGGGAGGCATCAAGATCTGCCGCTGCGTGTCCCCGCTGACCAACCGATCGCGGTACTCCGTGAATCGCCGAGCCGAGTCGCGCATCAAGGCCCCGTCGCTGCCGAGCTGCAGCTCCGGCGGGGTCAATTCCGTCGGTACGCCGTACAGCGGCACCGGCTCCCAGTCCAGCCAGTCCCCGCCGATACGCTCTTGTCGTTGGACCTCGATGCCCGTAAACACGACGCCGGCCAACTCCTCGTCGTAGCCGTATCGGCTCTTGAGCAGGGCCTGCTGCTTGGCCACGTCGTAGCTGCTCTCCAGCGTGATCAGGTTCACGTCGCGCTCGACGGCCTCGGCAGGCTGCTGGCCTTCCTCCGCTGGCTCCTGGATGACCGCCAGGGCGCGAACATAGCTCGCCTTGGGCTCGAAGGGGGCCTCAAACGACGCCAGGGCCACGCCCTGCTCGGTCTGGGTAGTCTGCTCGAACTGGAACCGTTGGACCTGCCGCCCCCAGGGCACCGCCCAGGCCAGCGTCTGGTCAAGCCCCTCGGCCTGCACCGGCCCGACCTCGAGCTGCCGGAGCCGCTCCTCCCAGTCGGGCGCGGCCAACCGGTCGCCGGGGATCTCCGACGTGCGAGCCATGTCCCTGGCCAGGGCCTCGGCGCGCCGACGTACCTCCAGGTCGATCTCCGACGGACCATACACCTCGCCGCCAAACTCGACCGTATGCGGGTTCGTCACGAGATACATGACCATGATCGCCAGCAGACCCAGAACGGCGATCCCGAGAACCGCCTTCTCGATGTGCTTCTCGATCATGCCGACGTTCTTCTTCGCCATGACGCACTCCAGCAGGGCCCACGCGCCAAGCCGCGCGCCGGCCGTTGGCGTTCAGCACTCCTCAGCGTCGCCTGGAGCCGCGACGGGATCCACGCCGCGAGCCCCTGCCTTCCTCTTCCTCATCCATGATCGGGTGGCCGAGCAGTTCATGCATCACCAGCGGCATCTTCTCGGCATAGACCTTGGGGAAGAAGCACCGCTCGAACGTCAACGTCACCTCGATCAGCGGATCAGCCCCGTACACGTAGCCGTCCTGCCCGCTCGGCTCGAACCGCCGGTAGTTCACGCACGTGGGTACGTAGAAGTTCTTCCGGCAGATGCGGTCGATCACCTGAGGCAGGTAGCGCTGATCGATGATCAGGTGCAGCCCGACGGGTACGATATCCATGTCGCCCCCGCCCGTGCGACCCGTCCACGTCTCGCCGTCCAGATCGAGCGAGAGGTCCACCGAAGCCGACTCGACCTTGTCGGCAGCGGGCTCGCCCATCCCACGCTGACCCAGCGCACCGGCGAGCGTGCCGGGGGCCGCGATCCCCGCGCTGCCTCGACGCGACGGTGCGGGCTTCTTGGCCCTACTCCCGCGCCCCCCGGCGGCCTCCTCCTCCACGCCAGCCGTCTTGTAAGGCTCCACGCGGAGCCTGATCAGCCGCTTAACCGGCAAGGTCGTCACGTCGACCGCCGCGTCAGGATCGTTCTGCTTGAGCCTCTCGGCCGCATCCGCGTTGACGTCGGCCAGCGCCGACAAGACCTCGCGCTGCACCCAGATCGTCATCTGGGCGATCCACCACATGATCGGGTCCGGCTTGGCCAGCGGATCCACCACCGACCCGATCACGGTCAGGGTCTGGTTCGGATCGTTGGCGATGTAGCACTGGATGCTCTGCGCCCTCGCGAGCTCGGCCCGGCGCTTGGCGTCCGTCCGGAAGCGCTCGGCCTCGCTCACGGGCTTGGCGGCCTCCTCGCCCTCGGCTTTGGGTTCCGCCGCGGTCCGAGGCGGCCGGGTCCGACCGGGTTGAAGGCCCTGCAACGCCTCGCCGAGACGAGAACCAGTCCGCGAACGAGCCGGTGTGGGAGAGGATCGGCGCGGCGCCGGCTTGGCGCTGCCCGAGGAATCCGTCCCGATCCCCATCTCCCTGTTCTCGGCCTCGATCTGCGCCTGCACGGCGTTGATGTCTTCCTGGGTCGGTGGCCCCTTGGCCTTGAGGATCTCCGGCAGGGTCTCGCGGGCGTCGTTGTAGGCCCGGATGAACGCGATATTCAGACCCGGCTTGTCCGTCGGATCGGGAAACGCCTCCGGATGCAGGTAGTCCAGGCCCACCTGGTTCACTTCCATCGCCTTGTCGCGAACCAGCTTTACCTTGCTCTGCACCGTCTGAACGTTGTACTCCTGGACGGTCAGGTCCACCGGCGCCACCGGTTGCGGATGGACGGGTATCTTGCCCGCCCCTTTGAGCCCGTTGCCGATCTCCACCGCCTTGGCCATGCTCGTCTCGATGCGCTCGTAGCTGCTGCACGCCAGGAAACCCAGCCCGGCGCCGCCTAGACACACGAGCACGCACACGATGAAGAAGATATTGCGCTTGAGGAACGCCATGTCGGCTCCTCCGTGAGGTCAACCACACATTCGCGACGGCTCGACCGCCGCCGCACTGTCACGTCCAACACCCCAGCCACTCCGCCCTCCGCCTAGCGGCGACCCCGGCTGGGTCTCCTACCGCCCCTTTCCTCGTCCTCGGCCTCTTCCGAAGCCGGACTCGGCCCCAGAACGATCCCGAACTGAATCCGGAAGACCCAGTCCTTGACCCAGATCTCGCCCGTCACCGGGTCGCGGTCCGGATCGCGACGGTCGATCTCCGCCCGTTCGGCCGCCGTCGGCATCTTCGGCGAGCCCACCATCCGCAACGCCTTCTGCGGGCTGCGCTGCTGCAGGGCCGCCAGCTTCTCGGGCATGATCACGTGGAAGCCCAGCTCTTCGGCCTCCTCCTCGTCCTTCGGATTGCCCAGCGTCTTGATCGTCTCGGCGAACTCGTCCAGGATCGTCGTGTACTGATTCGGCGTCCAGCCGGTCAGCGTGATCACGAACCCCCGGCCGTCCTCGCGATCCGGCAGCTCCGCCGCCCCGCCTCGACCTCGGCTTGACCGACCCCGCGTGCTCCGCGACGAACGACCCGTCGAGCGGCCCCGCCCGCGACCCCTGCCCGCGTCCAACTCATCCTCCGGGGGCGCGATCCCGGGCTCCTCGGCCACCATCGGGCTGTATCGCGTGTTCAGCGAGTTGATGAAGATCTGCCGCCGGTCCTGACGCGGAATCTCCGCCGCGGCCTTGAGATACTCCTCCACCGTCTTGGCCCCGACCAACGACGCATCCGCCTCCGGTAGGGCCTCGTGAACCAGATCGACGATCTTCGGCCACAGCGTCTGGTCATCCAGCAACGTCATGATGCCGATGACCTCGTCCTTGCCCTCGTCGACCTGGCTGTGAAGCTTGTTCCATTCGCTCGTCAGCGACCGGGCCGCAGCCAGGACCTTCGCCGAGTACTCCCGCGGAGGAACCCCCTCGCTATTCCGCCCGGTGCGGAGGAAGTTCTCGGCCGCCTTGCGATTCATGCTGGTCGACACGCCCTCGCCCATGCCGCCGTTGCTCGCCAGGGCGCTCGTGTCCAACAGATAGCGGGCCCAGAGGCAACCGGCGGCCAACAGGACGCACGCCGCGGTGGCCATGAAGTACGGCCGCTTCCGACGCCACGTCGTCCGCTTGGCGATCTGGGGCGGCAGCAGGTTCGATTGCACCGCGCCGCGACCCATGCCCTGGATGGCCAACCCGTACGCCACGCCCAGGCTCAAAACCTGCTCGTTCAGGGTCGGCGCGTTCAACGATGCGCCCGGGGCGAGCTGATTGAACGCGGAGAGACGCTCGACCTTCATGCCCAGGTTCTGTTGCAGGAACTTCTGAAGCCCCGGCAGGCGAAAGCCGTTGCCCATGCCCACGACCTTGTCGAGCTGGGCGTCGCGGTGCGTCTGCGTATACCGCCCGACCGACCGCTGGATCTCCGAGACCAGGTCCTGATAGACCGGCCGCATCGCCTGGAAAATCTGCCGGGCGTACTTGTGCGTCGCGGCCTGACGCTTGAGCGCCTCGGCCTTCGGGAACTCCAGCTTGAACGACTCCATCAGACGCTCGGTGAAGTTGTTCCCGCCGATGGGCACCGCCCGATTCCACACGTTGCCCCGATCCACGACGATCAGGTCCGTGCTCTCAGCCCCGATGTCCAACAGCACCGTGGCCTTGTCGGGTCGCGGCGCATCGTGCTCGATGAAGTTGACCAACGCCAGCGGAGCGGGCTGCACGATGACCGGCTGGAGCCCGGCGTCGGTGAACGGGCCGAGGTACCGGTCGAGCTGCTCGGTCCGCATGCAGAAAATGCCCACCTCGACGTCCGGACTGCCCTCCTCGCCGAAGATCTGGTAGTCCCAGATCACCTGGTCGATCTCGTAGGGAATCTGCTGACCCGCCTCGAACTGCACGATCGCCGGGAGCTGCTTCTTCTCCACCGGCGGCAGCTTCGTGAACCGCGTGAACGCCTGATAACCCGGCACCCCGATCACACACGGGTTGCCCGCCATCTCGTTTCGGCTCATCAGCGTCTCGATCGCCGCGGTCAAAGCCTCGACCAGCGCCTCGCCGCCGCGCTCGGTCGGGTTCAGGGGCTTGGCGTGTTCGACGATATCGAAGGCCACGGCCTCGACGATGTCTCCGTCGAGCTGTAGTTTGAGGGCCTTGAGGGCGGTCTGGCCCACATCAATGCCCCAAACCATCTTCTCACCTGCCATGGATGCCTCCCGAACGTGTGAGGGTCCGTTGAGATTGCCGGGCCCCCTGCCTAAGCTAAACGTGATGGGACCCGAGACTTACTACGTATCCGCCGTCGGCTGCAAAGTCAACCAAGTCGAGGCTCAGCAGCTTCGCGAGGCCCTCCAATTCTTCGGGCTCGCCCCCGCAGCGGACAATGCCTCAGCCGATATCGCCCTCGTCAACACCTGTGCCGTCACCCGAACCGCCGCCAAGAAGAGCCGACAGCTCGTCCGGCGGGCCGGCAACGACGGCCGCACCCCGGTCATCGTCGTCGGATGTGGCGTCGCGGCCGAGGCAGAATCCTACCGATCCATGCCCGCCGTCATCGCCGTGCTCGACCATGAGCAGGACTGGATCGCCCGCCTGCAAGACATCCTGCGCGCACACTCTACGCCGACTCTACACAACGAGTTATCGGCACCTGGCGCCAATTCGTCCATGCCCGCACCCGACCGCGACCATGGTCGGGCCCTCGACGCCTCGGAAAACGACCGTCCCTCCGCCCCCGCGCGAGGCCCGGAACCAACGGCCCGGAAGGAAAATGCCTCTACCCAGATCCAAGGGTCCGTATCGCCCCAAGTCAAGTGGGATCTGACGGCGACCGTCCGGGGACTCGCCGGACACCAGCGGGCCTTCCTCAAGGTCCAGGACGGCTGTGACGCTGGCTGCACGTATTGTGTTATCCAAAGCTACAGAAAGACGTTACGATCGAAGCCGATCGCCGTCGCCCTCGCCGAGGCCGCCGAGATGGTCCGGGCAGGAGCCCGTGAGATCGTCCTGACCGGGATCTTCCTTGGGGCCTACGGACGGTCCACCGCCCGACGACGACGCCACGATGCCGGCGACCAACCGCTTGTCGAGCTCGTCGGATCGTTGGCGAAAGTCGCTGGCCTGGAAAGAGTTAGACTGTCAAGCCTCGAGCCCGGCGACGTGACCGACGAGCTCCTCGACGTCATGGCCGACAACCCGACCATCGCCCCCCACCTCCACCTACCGTTGCAGGCCGGTCACGACGACGTGCTCCGCCGGATGAACCGCCAGTACCGCATCGACGACTACCTCGACACGATCGACCGCGCCCGACGCAAGCTCGACAGGCCCGCCATCACAACCGACGTCATCGTGGGCTTCCCGGGCGAAACCGACGCCCACGTCGCCGCAACGCTCGAAACCATCCATAACGTCGGTTTCGCCCGAATCCACGCCTTCCCCTTCAGCCTCCGCGCCGGCACGCCCGCCGAGCGATGGCGTGACGAGCTGCTCAGCCCCGACGCGATGCACGAGCGGATGCAGCGTGTGCAGGCCCTCGCGGCCGAGACCGAGCTGGCCTACCGCCGGCAGTTCCTCGGCGAGCCCGAGCGGGTGATCATCGAGTCGTCCCGGCCGGCGGAGCCACCGCAAGCTATGGACGCCGCAGATGCGTGTCCCATGGATGCGGGCTGCTCGGGCGCGCCTTCGTCGGGTTCGGGCTGCTTGCGTTCGGGCCGCCACAAGACTGAACCGATGGTGTGGCAGGGCCGGACGGATCGCTACTTTCCCGTCGAGATCGCCGCCCCGGCGGAGCCCGACCTTCGCGGGCAGGTCGTCCGCGTCACGATCACGTCCGTCGAACCCGGCCGCGTCACGGCGAGGATGGCCGATGCGTGACTTCCCGCCGGGGCAGGGCCTCGGTGGCGTTCACGTCGGCCGGTCGCTTATGATCACCCAGCACGACCAGCCGGCGAGCGTCATGATGGACCCGCCCGATCGTTCGGACCGGCCGCACCTACGAGGACGACGATGCCCAAGACGAACCCCCGGACGCTTCGCACCACCGCCACGCTCGCGCTGCTCATCACGGTTTCCGCCCGAGCCGCGATGACGCTGCACGTCGCGCCGACCGGCGACGATGCCAATCCCGGCACGAAGGCCGCGCCGCTGGCCACGCTCGAGCGGGCACGCGACCTCATCCGTGCCGCCCGCAGCGACAAGGGCGACGCACTCGGGCCCGTCACGGTGATCCTCAGCGAGGGCACGTATCATCGCACCCGATCGCTCGGGCTCTCGGCCAGGGATTCGGGTCGGCCCGGCGCACCCGTCACCTATCGGGCCGAGCCGGGCAAGCCCGTCGGCCTGATCGGCGGCCGGCGCATCACCGGCTTTGAGAAGGTCACCGAGACCGCGATCCTCAAGCGACTGCCCGCCGCGGCGCGACGCCGCGTCGTGCAGACCGACATTCGGGACCAGGGCGTGACGGACCTCGGAGCGATGACGATGCGCGGCTTCCCGCAGCCGATTGTCCCGGCGCCGCTCGAGCTCTTCATCGACGGCGAGCCCATGACGCTCGCCCGCTGGCCCAACGACGGTTTCGCCAAGACCGGCACGATCATCGACCCCGGCTCCAAGCCCCGCACCGGCGACAAGAGCAACCGACCCGGCACGTTCGTCTACGACGGCCACCGCCCCAGCCGGTGGAGCCGGGCCGACGACGTCTGGCTGTTCGGCTATTGGTGCTGGGACTGGGCCGACGAAACCATCCGCGTGGCCAAGATCGACCCGGCCAGGCATCGGATCACGCTGGCCGCGCCGCACCACTACGGCCTCAAGCAGGGCCAGCGCTATTACGCCATGAACCTGCTCGAGGAGATCGACGAGGCCGGCGAGTGGTTCCTCGACCGCGAGACGGGCCTGCTTTACCTCTGGCCACCGACGGACCTGGCCCAGGCCGAGGTCATGGTCTCGGAGCCGGCCGAACCCTTCGTCGTCCTCCGCGACGTGAGCCACGTCCGCTTCGAGGGCCTCACGTTCGAGTGCGCCCGCGGCACGGGGATCCAGCTGATCGGCGGCACCGACAACCGGATCCACGGCTGCGCGTTCCGCAACCTCGGCAATCTGGCCATCATGACGGGCCACGGCGCGGCGCCTGACGACGTCGTCGGGGCGATCGCCTCCAGCGTGTTCGCCAGGAGCTACCGCGACACCGTCTGGAACCGCCGTGCGGGCACCCGCCATCGCATCGAGAGCTGCGTGCTGGCCAACCTCGGCGAGGGCGGCGTCATCCTCGGCGGCGGAGATCGGCTCACGCTCACGCCGGGCCGGAACGCCGTGGTCAATTGCGACTTCCGCAACTACAGCCGCTCGGTCACGACCAACCGGCCGGCGGTCTGGATCGACGGGGTCGGCAACCGCGTCGCCTACTGCCGCATCCACGACGCCCCGCACACCGGCATCGTCTATCGCGGTAACGACCACGTCATCGCGTTCAACGAGCTGCACGACCTCTGCAAGGAAACGGGCGACGTCGGCGCGATCTACACCGGTCGCGACCTGACCACACGCGGCACGCGGATACGCTACAACTACTTGCACGACATCAACGGACCCGGCCGGGGCGGGGCCCAGGGCATCTACCTTGACGACTGCGCCTCGGGCACGACCAGCTTCGGCAACGTCTTCGACAACGTCTATCGCGCCTTCCTGATCGGCGGCGGCCGCGACAACGTCACCGTCAACAACATGATGATCGCCTGCAACATCTCGGTTCACCTCGACGCCCGCGGCATCGGCTGGATGAAGGCCTCGGCCGGCGAGGGCGGCACGCTGCTCACACGCCTCGACGCCGTGCCCTACCGGGAAGAGCCCTGGCGGAGCCGATACCCCGAGCTGGCCGCGCTCAAACGCACCGAGGCCGGTCGACCTGTCGGCAACGTGGTCCGTCGAAACCTGATGCTGCGGTGCGGCGGGACGACCATCCACAAGGTCGCCCGAGAGGAGGGCACGATCGAGGGCAACTTCGAGACGACCGACGATCCGGGGTTCGTCCACGCCACGTTCGGCGACTACCGCCTGAGGCCCGACGCCAAGCTCGGCGACGTCCTGCCCGGCTTCGAGCCGATCCCAGTCGACCTCATCGGCGTGCAGAAACCGAGCCGTTGGGAGAAGGCCATTCGCGCCTTCGAGATCGCCGACGCGAAGGACCCGCCGCCCAAGGACCCCGTGCTGTTTGTCGGCAGCTCGTCGGCCCGCATGTGGAACCTGAAGCGACACTTTCCGAAGCTGGAGGCGATCAACCGCGGCTTTGGAGGCTCGCGGTTCGCCGACGCGCTCTACCATGCCGACCGGATCATCCTGCCCTACGAGCCGCGGGCGATCGTGATCTACGACGGCGACAACGACCTGGCCGGAGGGGCTCGACCCGAGGACGTTGCCGCCCACCTGGCGGCCCTGGTCCGCACGATCGACACGGCCCAGCCCGGCACGCCGATCGTTGTCATGGCGATCAAGTTCAGCCGGTCGCGCTGGAACCTCCAACCCGCGATGGCGCGGGCGAACGAGCTGATGAAGGCCTACGCGGCCGGCGAGGAGCACGTCACGTTCGTCGACGGCAACACGCCATTGCTCGGCCCCGACGGCAAACCGCGCGAGGACATGTTCCTCAAAGACAATCTCCACCTCAGCGACAAGGGCTACCGCGTCTGGTCGGACCTGGTCCGGCCGATGCTGGAACGACGCTGAAGCTCCCCCGGGTTCCGCTTCGCTCTGCCCGGAGCTATGATCCACCGGCCCTACGGGCCGGGTCGCCGTCGGAGACGGCTCCTACGAAGCGTTTTCTGGGCAGGGAATTCGTGTCCCCCACCGCTGAAGCGATGGGCCACCCTGTCGCTTTTTCCGGGCTGTGGTTTCTGGGCGCCGGCCATGGGTTGTCACAGGTACGGCTCATGCGTTGCCCTGTCGGGCAACGAGCCCCGCTGAGTGAGAGCACGGGCAGACGAGCTTCCCGTGGCATCAAGGGGATGGTCGTGAAGTTTGTGAAACCCTTTGCTAGCAGTCACGGATGCGCAGCAGAAGGTGGGTCAAGACGCACGCTACGACCTCGGGACCTCGCGTCAAGGCGCCCGCGACGAGCTCCCGGCTCGGCAGTGGCCTCGCCCTCCCTTTACCGGCGAGCAAGACGCCCACGCATGCGGGACGGCTATCGGCTATCATGGACGTCATGAACACGACCACGATCACCGTCCTGACGGGCCTGCTCATGCTGACCGGCCTTGCGCCGGCCGTGCGGGCCGAGGCCAACGACCTGACCGCCGACGTCTGCGTCATCGGCGGTGGCAGCGGCGGGTTCGCGTCGGCCATCGGCGCCGCGCGGGCGGGGGCCCGTGTCATCCTCATCGAGAAGCAGGCGGGCCTGGGCGGCACGAGCGCCCGCGCCTACGTCTGCAACTGGGAGCCCGGCGTCGACGGCCCGCTCTGCCGCGAGATCTACGACCGCATGAGCCAGATCCCCAGCGCCGTCGCCGTGGTGAAGGACCACAACCCGAAGCGCAAGCTCGGCCGGTTCGGCCTGTGGCTGCCCTCGCCGGAGCTCACGTACGATGACACGCTGCGACGGGCCGGTCTGCATCGCAGCAAGTGGCGGGCCATGGCCTTTGAGCCTGACGCGCTCGTCAAGACCGTGAGCGACATGCTGGCCGAGACGGGGCGATGCCGCATCCTGCTCAACACGACCTGCACCGGCGCCGAGGCGGACGGCAAGCACGTCACGCGTGTGATCGCCCAGGGCAAGGACGGCACGAGCGTCCGTATCCGCGCGACGGTGGTGATCGACGCCACCGGCGGTGCCCACATCTGCAAGCACCTCGGCTGCGAGATGATGATCGGGCCGGAGCCGCGGTCTCGCTTCAACGAGCCCGGCGCGCCCAAGAAGGTCAAGCCGCGGCTCAACGCTATGTCGCTGTGCTATCGCATCACGCCCAAGGAGGACCCGAAGCGCCAACCCGCGCCCGATCCGCCCGTCAAGGGCTTCCCGAAGGTCGCCCACGTCTCGGGCCTGGCCTGCGGCGACCGGATCATCAACCCGCTGGGCCTGTTGCCCGGCCAGGCGCTCATCGACGACGGTTACGACGCGTGCATGCAGCGGGCCCGACACAAGATCCTCGCCCACTGGCACTGGCTTCAACGCCATGAGGCCTTCGCCGACTTCGAGCTTCACAGCCTCGCACCGATGCTGGGCATCCGCGAGAGCTATCGCGTCGTTGGAGACTACGTCCTTACGCAGCACGACCTCATCGCCACCGTCAAGGGCCAGAAGCACCCCGACCTGATCGCCCTGGCCGATCACGCCATGGACGTCCATGGCGGGGGCGGGCCTTGCGGTGAGCTGAAAGGCCCGTACGGCATCCCGTATCGCTGCCTGATCCCCAAGGGTTGGAGCAACCTGCTGGTCGCGTGTCGCGGGGCGAGCTTCAGCCAGATCGCGGCCTCGAGCTGTCGGCTGAACCGGACGATGATCTCGATCGGCCACGCGGCCGGTACGGCCGCGGCACTGGCCGCCAAGGACGACATCCCCGTGGCGGATGTGGATGTGGCCAAGGTGCAGGCGGCCGTGGGTCTGCCCGAGTTGGCGCGGAAGAAGACGTCGTCGAACGAGTGACCGCTGGCGCGTGAATCCTCTTTCCGCCGATTCCCCGCGGCAATCCCTTCTCGTCACGGTGGAGGATGGGAATCCTGCCGAAGCCGAAGTTAACCCCGGGTTCCGCTTCGCTCCACCCGGGGCTACGATCCGCCGGCCCTACGGGCCGGGTCGCCGTCGGAGACGGCTCCTACGAAACGTTCTTCGGGCCGTGGAATTCGTGTCCCCGCCGCCGCCTTGTTTGGTAACCGGCCCCTGGCTTGCTAGAATCTCTGACTGTGTGTCGTCGGCCCGTGAGCCGACGAGGTGTCTATCACGGACGAAGCTCGGGGGGGGACGACGTCCACCCCACGGATGGCCCGAACGTGGACCAATCGCGCATACGCAACTTCAGCATCATCGCCCACATCGACCACGGCAAGAGCACGCTGGCCGATCGCATCCTCGTGCAGACCGGCGCGGTCAGCGAGCGCGACTTCCGCGAGCAGTTTTTGGACGACATGGACCTCGAGCGCGAGATGGGCATCACCATCAAGGCCAACCGCGCCACCGTGATGCATCGCCACGACGGCCAGGAGATCATGCTTAACCTGATCGATACGCCTGGTCACGTCGACTTCCACTACGAGGTCAGCCGGGCCCTGGCCGCCTGCGAGGGCGTGCTGCTGCTGGTGGATGCGACCCAGGGCGTCCAGGCCCAGACCGTGGCCAATGCCTACAAGGCCCTGGACGCCGATCTGGCGATCATCCCGGTCGTCAACAAGATCGACCTGCCTGGCGCGTTCCCCGAGGATGTCGCCCTCGAGATCGAGCACGTACTGGGCATCCCGGCCGACGAGGCGCTCTTCACGTCGGCCAAGACGGGTCAGGGCATCGACGAGGTCATGCGGGCCATCGTCGAGCGTATTCCGCCGCCTCAGGGCCGGCACGACGCCCGGCTCCGCGCGATGGTCTACGACGCCAAGACCGACGTGCATCGCGGCGTGATCTGCCACATACGGGTCTTCGACGGCCAGATCAGCAAGGGGGACAAGATCACGTTCCTGGCCACGCAGGCCCGCTTCGCCGTGGCCGAGCTGGGCAAGTTCCGGCCCAAGAAGACGCCGGTGCCGCAGCTCGCCGCCGGTGAGGCCGGCTATCTGTACGCCTCGATCAAGACGCTGAACGACGTGCACATCGGCGACACGATCACGCTGACGGCCGAGCCATCCGACGAGCCCTTGCCCGGCTACGAGCCGCCGCAGCAGATGGTCTTCTGCGACTTCTATCCGGGTCCGGGCACCGACACCACGACGCTCCGCCGCGCCATGGAGGACCTCTGGCTCAACGACAGCTCGTTCACGTTCGAGCCCGTCAGCAGCGACGCCCTCGGCATCGGCTTCCGTTGCGGGTTCCTGGGCCTGTTGCACATGAAGATTATCCAGGAGCGACTGGAGCGCGAGAGCGACATCGAAGCCGTCCAAACCGCGCCCACCGTCACGTACGAGCTGAAGCTCACCAGTGGCGAGGTCAAGCGGATCGAGTCGGCCAGTGAATTGGCCGATCCCTCGCAGATCGCCGAGATCCGTGAGCCCGTCGTTAAGGCCAGCATCATCGTGCCGGCCGAGAGCATCGGCGCGATCATGCAGATGTGCACCGACCGCCGCGGGACCTACAAGAGCACCGAGTACCTCAGCCCCGCCCGTGCGATGCTGACCTACGAGCTGCCCCTGGCCGAGATCATCTACGACTTCTACGACAAGCTGAAATCGGCCACGCAGGGCTACGGCACGATGGACTACGAGCTGCTTGGGTTCCGCAAGGACAACCTCGTGCGGATGAACATCCTCGTCAACGGCAAGCCGGTCGACGCGCTGTCGACGATCGTCCACCGCGACAAGGCCGAGATGCGCGGCCGGCGGCTGGCCACGCGGCTGAGCAAGGTGATCGAGCGGCACCAGTTCGCCATCCCCATCCAGGCGGCCATCGGCGGGAAGATCATTGCCCGGGAGACGATCAAGGCCTACCGCAAGGACGTGACGGCCAAGCTCTACGGCGGCGACGTGACGCGGAAGATGAAGCTGCTTGAGAAGCAGAAGAAGGGCAAGCGTCGCATGAAGCAAATCGGCAACGTCGAGATCCCGCAAGAGGCGTTCATGGCCGTGCTCGATCCGGGGGAATAGGGCGGCGGGGGCGATCCGTAGGAGCCGTCTCTGACGGCGATGCATATGGCAGGACGAGGCTCCCGCCGAGCCGCCGTTGACCTCAACCACCCATCCGCACCGCTTCTCCCTCCAACACCAACAGCTCGAACGGCGGCAGGTCGAGCATGACCGGCGTGCCGCGCTCGGCCGAGATCGCACGTCGGTTCGGCTGTTTGGTCCAGCGAGGTGTGAGCCGCCAACGTTTCGCCGCACGGTCCGGCAGCTCGAGCGCCTCGCCGACGTCCAGTCGATACCGTGCCGGCTTGTCGCTCGGGTTCCGCAGGCCGATGACGGCCCGGCCCGGCGCCCAGGACGCGTAGCCGTAGACCTCGCCCTGGGTCGGGTCGCCGCCGATCCAGTGGGTATCGACCAGCACGTCGACGCGATCGCGGGCCCACCGCATCGCCTCGGCCAGGGCGTCCCACAACCGCGGCGTCATCGTGCTCGGCGTGACGAACAGGTCGATCTGCTGCGTGCCCGAGACGACGTTCATGCGGATCTCGTCGATGATGTCGGGCTCGTCGTCGTTCATCTTGTGGTAGTCGCGGCCGAGCTGTCCGAGACACAGCCCTTGCGATTTTAGCGAGTTCAGCGGAAAGAGCGGCCCGCGCTGCGTCGCGATCCGATGGGCGTAGCCGTCGCGGTAGGTCAGCCATCGCTGACGCATGCGCCCTGGGCCGGTGTGTCCCGCGTCGCGGCCGCCCCGCCACACCGCATCGCTGTGCAGCAGCCAGAACGGCGACGGCCAGGTACCGGCGGTCACGTTGAGGTAGATGTCCGGCTTGATCCGGCGCAGATCGCCGAGCAGTCGGAACAGGGCCTCGATGTCGGGGGCGAACTCCTCGCCCGCGCCGCCCGTGTCGCTGCCCTTACCGACGCCGTCGAACTTGAAGAAGCCCACGCCGTGCTCGCGGACCATCTCGGCACAGACCGAACGGAACCGCTCGTAGTACTTCGGTCCGGCCAGCGAGAAGCCGCGGCTGTTCGTCTCGAAGCCTTGCGTGGCGCCGTACTCAAGCCGCTCGGCCTTGGCCGCGCCGTAGCCGCCCCACGGCGAGAGCCAGGCCCCCAACGTCGAACCGTACTTGGCGGCCGCCTTGGCCAGCCGCTTGAAGCCGACGGGGAAGTCGGCGTGGAACCGCCACAGCGTGGCGTTGTCGTCCCAGCCGTCATCGAAGACGAAGGCGTCGAGCGGGGCGTTGCGCTGCACGGCCAGGGCGCGACCGAACGTCTCGATCCGCTCCAAGCACCGGGCTTCGGACATCTTCCGCTTCTTCCAGGCGATGTCGTACCAGCTGTTGTAGTGCACGAACGGTTTGTAGGGTCGAGGTCGCCGTCGCTCGACGGCGACCAGCACGGCCCGCCGCATCTGATTGGCCGGTGCGACGCCGATGACGGCCGACCGCGAGACGGGGCGCTCGGGCGTCGCCTGAATGGGAACCGGCACGACGCAGGACGTGCGTCCGTCGACGGCTCGATTCGTCGAGAGCGGGCTCATGCAGCCGAGGAAGAGCGAGCCGGCCACAAGAGGCGAGCCGTCGACCGTCCCGACCGTCCGGCCGCTCGGGGCGGCCAGGTCCAGCAGCCGGATCGCCTTGATCGCCGGGGCGTCCTGGCCGTAAGGCACGATCACGCGCTGGATTACGACGTTCGAGCCGTCTCGGAGCTCGGCCTGCCAGATCACCGTCAGCGCGCGGTCGGCGCTGCGAAGGCGCGCCTCCGCTCGCCAACCGCGGAAGCGGAGGCATCGCCGAACTGACTTGGGCTGGGGCTCGATCGTGGTCAGCGTCGGCGTGCCCATGGCGTGCAGGTCGGAGGCCCGGATCGTCGCGCCGTCGAGGCAGACGATCGTGAGTAGCTCGCCGTCCTCGCCGCGAAGCGTCTCGCCCGTCAGCCGGTTCGCGACGCGATCCGGGAGAGGCCGGCCGCCGTCGATTCGCCAGCCGACCTCGAGCGCTTGATTGGTCAGCGTCAGGGTCTCCGCGGTCAGCTTCGCTTGCGCCGCGCCGGGCTCGGGTCCGGGGAAGGTCGCGCCCAGCGCGGCTGCGTCCCTTCCCATGCAGAGGGCCCCTGCCAGCAGAGCCATGCCCAGCCGAACATTCCCGCTCAACGTCCGCATCCTACTTTCGTAGAAGACCTCTGTGGCCATGATGCCTTGAGCATGGCAGCAGACCCCGGACGCGTCAACCGACAGGCCAGAGTGCGTGACACTTCAGGCGGGCCCTTAGCCGGGCCGCCCTGTCCTCAGCGCGGTCGGGTTGGCGCCTTGCAGGCCCTGGCAACGAGCGTAGCCGCCGCACTGATCCAGGGGGGATCCGCTCGGCCCGCACACGACATGACCCCGCTGGGGACAGCGGGGCTCGGTTGCCGCCCGCGCTCGCAGAGATCCCGTTCAGCTCGGTATGCGTCTTCAGTCTGCCTCGCACCGACATCCCCGATGCATCCGACTATCCGATCCGGTAAGATGCAGTGTCGATGCTGCCATGACAGGGACATGAAGCGAGGAACGAACCATGGCTACCACCGAACAGGACCTGCCCACCTACGTCGCGACCCTTGCGACCACCGGGCTGACCGCGAGCCGATCGCTGGCCACGCTGCCCGGCAAGGTCCGCGACGAGGCCCTGTTGAGCATGGCCCGCACGCTCCGCGAGCGCGCCGCGGACATCGCCAAGGCCAACGCCAACGACCTGGCCGCGGCCAGGGAGAACAACCTCACCTCGGCCATGATCGACCGGCTCACGCTCGACGAGGCCCGCGTCGACAAGATGGCCCGAGCCGTGGAGGAGGTCGCGGCCCAGCCCGACCCGATCGGCCAGACGATCTCGGCCTACAACACGCCCAGCGGTTTGCGCGTGGAGAAGCGGCGCGTGCCCATCGGCGTGGTCGCGATCATCTACGAGTCGCGTCCGAACGTGACCAGCGACGCGGCCAGCCTCTGCATCAAGAGCGGCAACGCCGTCATCCTGCGGGGCGGAAAGGAGTCGATCCACAGCAACCGGGCGATCGGCGAGGCCATCAGCGAGGCCATGACCGCCGCCGGCATCGACCCCCATGCCGTGCAGGTCGTGCAGACCACCGACCGGGCGCTCGTGCCTTTGCTCGTCAAGCAGGACGGCTACCTCAGCGTGGTGATTCCCCGCGGCGGCGAGGGGCTGATTCGCTCGGTCGTGGCCGAGGCCACCGTGCCCGTCCTGAAGCACTACACGGGCAACTGCCACGTTTACGTCCACGGCGACTGCGACTACGCCATGGCCGAGAAGATCGTCCTGAACGCCAAGCTGCAGCGGCCCGGCGTGTGCAACGCGGCCGAGACGATCCTCTTCGATCGCATGATCGCGGGCGACTACCTGCCCAAGATCGGTAAGAAGCTCCTCGACGCCGGCTGCGAGATCCGCGGCTGCGAGACGACGTGCGAGCTGTTCAGCGGGGCCAAGCCCGCCGCCGATCAGGACTGGGCCGACGAATACCTCGATCTGATCGTCGCGTGCAAGGTCGTCGACGGGCTCGACGCGGCGGTGGATCACATCAACACCTACGGCTCGCACCACACTGACGCGATCCTGACCAACCACATCGCCGAGGCCGACCGGTTCGTGGCGGCCGTCGATTCGTCCAGCGTGATGGTCAACTGCTCGACGCGGCTGAGCGACGGGGGCGTGTACGGGCTCGGCGCCGAGATCGGCATCAGCACCGACAAGCTGCATGCCCGCGGACCGATGGGTGCGGCCGACCTGACGACGTACAAGTACATCTGCACGGCGCATGGGATGGTGCGGGAGTAGGGAATATGGTCCTCGGTAGTCTGTGCTTCTGGCACGGCCTGTGTGCTTCCGCGAGACCCGTGAGAAGCCGATCGGCGCTGCCAGCCGCGAAGCACGCTCAAGCTCGTTAGCTCAGGGCTATGGCCGCCCGCATCTGCATGCGGGTCTCAGGGATCTGATTCTCAAAGGTATACCACTTGAGTGACGATATTGGGCAAGAAAGGAACCCTTGTCGCGGGTTGACCTGAATTGCCGCAGTTTCGCTGACTTCCCTCCCCGTGGTAGAATCAGAAGGACGAGACGAGGAGACGAAGCTATGCCTGGGCAACGGGCAGTCGACAGAATGAAGACGCCGGAGGTGCTTGACAGGCCAATCTACGCCCTTGCCCAGGCCAGCCACATCGTGAACCTGCATCATAGTCGAGTTCGCAGGTGGCTACTTGGATACACGTACTCTCGAGAGGATTCCAAGGGCCAGATCCGAACTCGACGGCAGCAACCAGTGGTTCAGCGTCGCGCGACCGGAGACAGCCCTTTCGCATCCTTCCTGGATGTGGTCGATTTGCTGTTCGTCAAGGCCTTTCTTGATAGAGGGCACAAGCTTCAACAGATTCGTGAAGCACTGAACGAAGCACGTACCATACTCGGGACCACCCATTTCGCCAGACAGGATTTCTTCTCCGACGGCAGAAGCATCTACTTGAAAGTCGAGAAGGAAGGGCCTGATGCCATGATGGCCCTTCTTGAAGGTGGTCAGTGGGTCATTGCGCCGATCATCCTTCAATTGGCGGAACAGATCGTTTTCGAAGATGACACCGGTTATGCTCGGCAATGGTATCCTTTGGGCAAGAACGGAAACGTCTTGGTCGACCCGACTCTATCCTTCGGTAAGCCGATCATCACAGGACGTCGTATCGATACCCGAACCATATACGAGTGCTACAAGGCCGAGCGCGAAGACGCTCAGCGAGTTGCTGAATGGTTCGACATCAAGCCAGAAGAAGTCAATGCTGCTATTGCGTTCGAGGAACGAGCCGCATGAAGTTCTTCTTTGACGCCAACACCAGCCCGAGACTGGCAAAAGCACTGAGGACACTTGGTGAAGGGGCTGTGCACTCCACCGGTAGCTTCTCGCATGACACCCCGGACGAAGACCTGATCAAGCACATAGGAAGAGCGGGGCAAGTCCTGGTCACGAGAGACAAGTGGATGCATAGAAACCCGGCGCAAAGGGACCTGCTGAAGAAACACAAAGTTCGCGTCTTCTTCGTGCCGGGAAACCTGAGGATTTGTGAAGAAGTCCAGTTTCTTGCCAGGCAGTGGCCGAAGATCAAGCACCACGCTCACGATATGGCCGGGCCCATGGCGTACGTTGTCCCCAAAAGGGGCAATCGGTTCAGGGAGGTCTCGCTGGGGTAGCGGGTTACTGAGTCGGGCGCTGAGCCGCACCGACCATTTATTCCTCAATCAAATACGGCCTCGCCCGCTCAGCACCCACTTGCTCGACGAGGAAGTCGTTGATGTGGATCGTCTTGCCGACCAGGGCGTGGCCGTCGCGCATCGGCGTGCCGCCCGCGATCGACGCATCCACCGCGTTGCCCATGAGCGTCGCGTAGAGCCCGTTCATGCCGAACGTGTCGGGATGCTCGTCGGGGCTGAGCGGCTCGTTTCGGTGCCGAAGGATCTCCATCAACCCCTCGCCCGGACTCTCGACGGCGTAGCCGCGGTAGTGGTCGCCTAGCTTATGCAGGAAGTTCGGATTGATGCAGCGATTGCCCTCGCTGGACAGGTCGCGCCAGCCGCGGTCGGTCGTGTCGAGCGTGATATAGCCCTTCGAGCATTGCAGCGTCATGCCTTGCACCGTCAGGGCCGGTGCGCCCTTGGGCAGGTTCCAGCTCACCACGAACGAGAAGCTCGCCCCGCCGGTCATGATGAAGTCGGCCTTGACGGCGTCCAGCGTGTCCACGCCCTGGGCGGCCACCTCGTCCTTGTAGGCCGTCGCGCGGACCTCGAGCGGCTCGAGGCCCGTGACGAACCGCATCACGTCGAAGAAGTGCACGCCGAGGAACCAGACCGGGCTGCTCTTGGCGGCCAGGTCGGACTTGAAGAACGTGCCGACCGGCACGCTGATCTCGTCCTGCATCCACGAGTACGTCGACTGCACGACGCCGTAGTGGCCCGACAGCACCCGCTCGCGCAGGGCGAGATGGACCGGGTCGAACCGTTTGTGGAAGTCGACGATGACGGCTCGTCGCTTCTCGCGGGCCTTCTCGACGATGTCGACGGCCTCGGACGTCAGCATGCACAGGGGTTTCTCGACCAGCACGTCGAGCCCCGCGTCCAACGCGTCGAGCACGATCCGCGTGTGGACGTGGTCGGGTGTGACGATCGCCACCGCGTCCAGGCCGGCCTCGGTGAACATCTTCGTGTGGTCGGTGTACGTCTTGGCGCCCGGGCACTTCGGCGCCAGCTCGGCGAGGCGCTCTTCGCTCAGGTCGCAGATGCCGGCTAGCTCGAGCTTGTCGCTGTAGGCCGTCTCGTAGTAGCAGGGCAAGTGGGCGATCTCGACGAACCGACCCAAACCGACCAATCCCAATCGCAGTTTCTGATTGCTCATCGTGCTCCCTCGTCACCGACTGAAGCGAACGCCAGGTGCCCCACGACGGACCACGCCGATCTCATACGCCCGCTCGCCAGCTCTCTCCAACCGCCTGATCACCGCCCGGGCAAACGTCGGCCTGACGATCAGCACATAGCCGATGCCCATGTTGAACACGCGGAACATCTCGTCCTCGTTCACGCCCAGCGACCCGAGCCACTCGAACACCGGCGGGACGGGCCAACTGCCGCGATGCAGCGTCGCGCCGCACCCGTCCGGCAGGCACCGCGGGATGTTGCCGGGCAACCCGCCGCCCGTGATGTGCGCCATGGCCCGCACCGGCCGCTTGAGCTTGTACGCATGCAGCAAATCGATCACAGGCCTCACGTAGATCCGCGTCGGGGTCAGTAGGGCCTCGCCGACCGTCTGGTCCAGCTCCTCTACGCCATCGGTCACCTTCAGGCCCGCCTGGTCGAACACCAGCCTCCGCACCAGCGAGTAGCCGTTCGAGTGGATCCCGTCCGAAGCCAAGCCGATGATCACGTCGTCCGGCTCGGCCCGCTGGGCGCCCTGCAGCCGCTTCAGCTCGACCACGCCGAGGGCGAAGCCCGCGAGGTCGAAATCGTCGTTGCGGTACATGTCGGGCATCTCGGCCGTCTCGCCGCCGAGCAGCACGCAGTCGGCCTGCTGGCAGCCGGCGACGATGCCGCGGACGATGTCGGCGCACCGCTCGGGCTCGAGCTTGTTGACGGCCATGTAGTCGAGGAACAGCAGCGGCTCGGCCTCGCAGGTGAGCATGTCGTTGACGCTCATCGCGACCAGGTCAATGCCGACCGTGTCGATCCGCCCGGCTTGGATCGCCACCAGCACCTTCGTGCCCACGCCGTCGGTGCAGGCCACCAACACCGGATCACGGTAGTTGCGGCGGAACAGCCGCTCGTTGAAGTCGAGCCGGAGCATCCCTGCGAACGAACCGTGACCGCCGACCACGCGCGGCCCGTACGTCCGTCGCACGAGCGGGGCGATCAGCTCGACCATGCGGTCGCCCGCGTCGATGTCCACGCCGGAGTCTTTGTAGGTCAGCGGCTTCTTGGCCATGCCGCATAACCTATCAGCGGCCCCCACCACCGGCAAGCGACGGCCGTTAAGACCGAGCGCGGGCTCACCGGCTTGCCCCGAGGGTCATGAGCTCCTGAATCGCACCGGCCGGAGCGCCGTACTTGCTTACCATCTGGAGATTCTGATGCTCACCGTCTTCCTTGCGGGCGTAGATCGACCGCGTGCTGATGACCATCCCCACGACCGCGCCGCGATCGTTGAACACCGGTGCGCCACTGGACCCGCGCGCGAAGTCGGCCGAGATCGCCAGTCGTCGGACGTCCTTGCCGCCATACCGATGCACCACATACCGGCAGATCACGCCGGTCGTCAGGGTGTAGAACTGCTTGGCCGGGTGGCTGATCACCGTGACGGGCGAGCCCACCGGCTCGTCGACCGCCAGCGGCAGGGGCGCAAGGCGGGCGCCGTCAAGCTTCAGGATGGCCACGTCGTTGGCCGCATCGGCCGCGAGCACCTCGCGCACCGGATAGACCTTGCCCTCGGCCGTCATCGCCCCCATGCCCTTGCGATCGTCTGCCTTGACGACGTGGTAGTTCGTTGCGATCACGCCGCCGGGCGTCAGCGCGATACCGGCCGCTACCGACGCATGCCACTTCGGACACTTCGAGCACTTGTACAACGCCCCGACGATCAACACCCCGGAACGGCGACGGCGATAGATCTCGGGCGGGCTCATTCGACGGCTTGTGACCAGCTTCGGCAGACGGAGCCGGCATCGTTTGCGCTCGAGCTGCTTGATGAGCTTCGCCTGAGGACTGGACCGACCGTCCTCCAACAGCTTCTCCAAACCCCATGTGAACCGGCGGGTGATATCACGATCGTCGACGACGGCGTCGGCTTGCTCTAGGGAAGCGGCCCGGCTGACAGCGACGGGAATGCCGAGTACCGCGACGGTAACGACGATCGTCACACGCTTCGGAACCCGTCTGGATCGCATTATTGAGACGGCCACCATTCCATTACCCTGAAAACACGTCCAGATGTCGCCCTATCACAGCCACCCTTCGCGTGACTAGAGGCTCATGCGGGGCTCTGTCAAGTAGTGAGCATATACAAGGACACTATATATTGTGGTCGCCTGGGCTGGACACCAAGGTAGAGGTGCACAATGGGAGCCCACGCTAAAGCGCGTCAAATAGCCAGCAAATAAGAAGGAGCCACCGCAGCCGAGCTTCCGCAGTATTATCAGGCCCAAAATGGTATATATCTAGCGAACTTCTTTGACGCACTTTCTGGATCGTAGGGCTTTATGAAACCACCATTTACCGCGTCGGTTATGATGCGGGATATTTGGCTACTATTGCCGCTCGAAAGATTGAAGCGGTCCTTTAGAGTCTTATTTGTCATCTGCTTCCGCTCGACATACTGCAAGCATGCATGCAAATAGCAGGCTCGAATCTTGTCGGCTTTGTCCATTTCAGAAAAGGGCTTGTGCGCGAAAAGTACCGCCCGGGTCTGGCCCTCCACCACCTCGAACAACGGAGCGGGAAGGTGGTAGTGTTCAGTCTGGAAAACAACCTTGTCAACTCCGCTGCCCCTTTCCTCACAAATGCTCACCCTTCTCAGGAACGACGCCAGATCTTCGTTTCGTGATCGCGGGGGCGTGTCAAGGAACCTTTGGGTCTCCATCAGAGGTTCGCCAGGGTTGGTGATCTCAACGCGTCGATCGAAGACCTCGACCATGGGTCCTGCTCCGGTCATGGTGAAGTCTTGGTGAATGATTGCGTTGGCCACAAGTTCGCGTATGGCCACTTCGGGAAACACGGGCACGGATTCCCGAAAGGCTGATCCGATCTCTTCGCTTTCTGGCAGTATAGCCTTGAGGAATCCCATCAGACCCTCGAACCCAGCTGCGTACCCTTTCTGCCCCTGATACTCTCGGGTAGTGGCTATCCTGCTTTCACCCTCGTTTTGGATGACGCGCACAGCCTTCCGGGCGAGGTGCTGAAACTCGGACAGATCCGTTGCGAACAGAATGGCGCCAAGGTTGAGTATATTCCACTTGCCGTGGCAGCCCTCGATCATATGGTCATCCGCCAGGCGTTCCAAGATTATGTCTCTCGTCTCTGGAAGTGGCATCTTGAGCAAGCTGAAGTAGGAAGGGTAATCGAGCAGTCCAAGGACTTCCCCACTGGTCAAGCCCGCGGCTGCCGGCTGCCTCTCGAACGGGGTTGTGTCGAAAACGCGCCAGAGCTCCCGTTCCTCTTCTGGGAAGTCCTTGAGCTTCTTCTTGTACGATCCTATGCGAATGTACTCTGTCCCGCTGAATCGTACGGGATGATGTGCCGCCCGGGGGATTTCAATCAGCGACACCTGTTTCCCCTCAACCTCGAACTCTAAGAAGCGGAAACGAATCCTAGGCTTCACGAGATGCAGGAGCCAGTTCTCGAGCCTCTCGTTGCCCTTCTTGGCTTGGGTTGGCTTGAAGTTCGTGCCGACGACATCATGCGTGCTATTGTCTACACCCCAAACGAGATACGCATGTGACTTGCCGCATAAGGCCGCCGAGTTCGAGAGGGCTGAGACGTACTCCCCGATATCCTGGGGGTTACTGTTGTCAACCTTGAACTCCACCCAGCCAGTCTCTTCTGGGAGAGCGCAGAGTTCGCGAAGCAATCCTACGAAGTACTCGTCCTGTCCCGTCCTTGATGTCACCCGTCTCCCTCAGGTGTTTCCAACGCCCCTCTTGGTTCTACACCCGTTGAGGGCGGGAAGCTCAGTTCAACGACGGCCAGACCACCTCGCCGCGGGCCTGGGCCTCGGTCTTCTCGTACGAGCCGTAGAACTCGGAATTGCAGTCGAGCCACACCGTGATACGGCGCCGCTCCTCGGCCGACAGCTTCACGCCGTAGTGGTCCTGGTCGAGATAGTCCATCAGCTTGGCCGCCCGAGCCCCGAACGCCCCCGGCACCGTGCGGCTACCGCCATGCACACCCGTCTTGATCGAACCGTTCCGCACGTGGAAGTAGAACCCGTACTGACCGGCCAGGTTGTGATACGACCGCGTCCAGCCGTACTTGTCCTCGATCGCCCCGGTGAGGTCGAGCACCTCGCGTTCCTGGTGACAGCTCACGCAGTGCTTGTCCAACACCGGCTGGACCAGCCGCACGTAGCTGAACGGGTTGGTGCCGGGCACGTCGGGCTTGATCTTCGACGGCGGCCGGGTCATCGCCAGCGGCGTGCCCGTTGTGGGTGGCGCCTGGCTGCGACGCTTGCGCTCGTGACAGCCCTGGCACGTGAGCTGCTCACCGGGGTGCACGTACGTTGCCGACCGCATCGACTGGATGGCCAGCCCCTGCTCATCGAGCGCCTGGAAGTAGATCGCCTTGCCCACCGGGGCCTTGAAGTACACGCTGCCGTCGGGCTCGACCGGCACGGTCCCGAGCACCGCCCGGGCGTTGGTCTGCTCGGCCACACCGATCCGCGGCTTGTTCGGCGGCGCCGTCGTCTTGGGCAACGCCTGGATGATCCGCAGCGCCGTCACGCGGCTGCCCTCCGGCCATTCGAAATCGCTGTCATAGACGTTCGTCACGGCGATGGTGGCCTGGCGCGGCGGGCCCGCCTCTCGATCCTCCGCGGCCTGCGTCGTCCGCGTCGGGATTACGGGCGGCATCGGCCGGGCCCGAAGCGGGATCGGACTCAGACACGCGATCGACGGGTCGCGGTAGATCAGCTCGCGGTTGCCGTCGGCGTCGATCCAGTACACTCCGTGGTTCTTGGCGGCCGGATCGTACGCGCACAGGTAGTCCTGCTCCGACAGCGGCCAGGGCGTGGCGTAGACCATGTAATCGCGGATCTTCCGCTTGCCGCCCTCGGCCTCCGGGAACGGCACTTCCGGCGTCAGCCGCGTGAGCTGGGACATCGCCCGATCGTCCGGCAGCCGCGGATCGATCAAGACCAACGACCCGAACGCGTGGCCGTGATGGGCCGCCGCGGTCGCGACGAACAGCGGCGAGTTCGGGATCGCGCGGATGCTCATCTCCATCCAAGGGCGGTCCTCGCGATGGATCGGGTAGTTGCCGTGGAAGCTCCGCGGGTCGCGCCCGTCGGGATAGCACGTCCAGATGTGGTGCGCCACGTTCGTGTCTCGATCGACGTAGTCCCATCGCGTGTAGACGATCATGCCGTCGTTGCCGACGCTCGGGTGCCACTCGTGCGTCTCGTGATAGCTCAGGCAGATGATGTCGCTACCGTCGGCCGCCATGGAATGCATCGTGTACGTCGGGCAATGGCGCCCGCATCGCAGGTACCCGCCGCGCCGCAAGCTGATGAACGCGATGCGGCCGTTCGGCAGGAAGCACGGATCGAAGTCGTCCCACGGCCCATCGGTGAGCTGCTCCAGCCCCGTGCCGTCGGCGTTGATCTTGAAGATGTGGTAGCAGCTCTCGGGTGTCCATTCGAGGTTCTTACCGCAGGCCTGGCTCCATGCGAACAGGATCGTCTTGCCGTCGAACGACAGCTCCGGCGAAACGACCGAGCCCCCCGTGAGCTTGCGGCCCTTCAGCCGGCCTCGTTGGACCACCGCATCGGCGAGCAGATCGACCAGCCGCGGTGTGGGTCCGAACGGGTCCTCGAGGATGAACAACCCGCCGCCCGGCACGGCGTTGAACCCATAATACTGATCGCACATGTGGAAGACGCCCTTGGCGTCGTGCCGCTTGATCAAGAGCAGCCGATCGATGTCCAGCGCCGGGTTGAGCCAGGCGACCTGTCTCACCACCCGTCGCGCGTCGAGATAGAGGCCTCGCCGCGCCGCGCGCTCTTCCTTTGCCGAGCGAGGCTTGATCTCTTTGGCGAGCACCGCGAGTCGTTTCAGCTCCGTTCGCAACGGTTCCAACTTGGCCGCATCCACGCGTCCGGCCAACCTGTCGGCCAGCCGCAGACCGCGCTCGAGGATCTCCCGCGTGTGCTCCGACGGAAACGCGGCATCCTCCGCGGGCTTGCCGGAGGCGTCCTTCTTCGCCTCGCGCGGCAGGTGCCTTCGCCAGGGCCCCGTCTTCGAGTCCGGCATCGTTCCGGGCCAGGAGAAGGGACTCACGCTCTTCTGGTCGGCCGGCCTGCCCAGCGCGAGGTTCTTCTTCGGATCGTCGACGCCGTACACCTCGATCTCGTCCAGGCCGAACGAGCACCGCCCGTCGATCGCCAGCCGAACGATGCGGGCCTTCACGCCCTTCTTGGCGAGCTTGACCACCAGGGGTCCGCCGCCGTACACGCCGCCGAACGGCTTGCCGTCGTGGCGATACACCTCGCGGAACGACGGGGCGTCCGGAGCGTCGGCCACCAGGAGCCGCAGCTTCATCGTCTGGCTGCACCGGCCGCTGTCCGTCCGGTTGAACACCACCACACGATCCAGCCGATACGACCGACCGAGATCCACCTGCCACCACGGATCTTGTTCACCGCTGGCGACGTGAAACCCCCATAGACCGTTCTTCACGCCGTCGCACCCGCCCGAGGCGTCCTGGGCGGTCGTGATCTTCTCGGGCCGCACGGCCTGGCCGGTCCGCTCTCGCAGCGCCCGCAGCCGAGCCTGATGCACCGGATACCAGCGATCCTGATCGATCCAGTCGGCTCGGGTCAGGTCCGCCAGGTTTTCGCGCAGCTCGTTGGACGGCTGCCGCTTGCACACCTGGTCGGGGCCGGGCGAATCCGCCTCAGCCACGCCGGCCGCACCGGCGGCGAACACCCAGCAGAGGATTGCAAGCATCGGGCAAACTCCTCTCGGCCAAGATGCCGATAGCACGGGAAGCCATGCGGAACTCGATGGCTCTGTAGTCGGGACCATGGTGGCCATTATAGCGGCTTTGCCCGGGCGCGGTCGCCCGATCCGGGCCGGGGTCGACACAAGCGGCCCGTCCGCGGGTACAATACCTCAATCCGGGCTCGCTCTTGAAAGGAGAGCACGCCATGCGACTGACCAAGGTGCCGTTCACCCTCGCCGGCGAGTGGATCGCCACGCTCACGGCCGTCTGCCTGATCATCGCGCCCACCGGATGCGAGCTCGCCGACATCATCATCGGGCCCATTCCCGGCACGACCGACAACCCGTTCGGGTTCCTGATCAACACCGAGACCAGCGGCGACACGCTCGGCGCCGTCCGACTCGACGACGGCCGCACCGCCATCCTCTACGGCACGTTCAACGACGACGGTACCGTCCGCACCGTCACCGGCGCGGCCTTCCGCGACCAGAACGGTCAGACCGCGGGCATCACGTTCGACGACGGTCGGCCCAAGAAGGGCGTCGGCTTCGACGGCTCGACCATCGAGTTCGAGTACGACGAGGTCAGCACCCAACGCCTCAAGGGGCGCGTCATCCTGACCCCGGCCGACACGGGCACGCCCGAGATCGTCGACGTCGACGTCGACCTGGAGGCCGCCGCCGACCAGCTCGCTCAGCTCGCCGCCGACCTGGCGAGCCTGACCATCTCGGAGGAGGAGCCGCCGGCTGGTACGGCCAAGACGATGGTCCCGTCCGACGACAAGCGCAGCGGTCAGGAGGTCGGCTTCGTCCTCGGCATGACGCTGACCATCGTCTCGATCGTGCTGGGCTACGTGATGGTGGCCGTCATGGTCCAGGCCATGCAGGCGGCCATGCTGGCCGCGGCCGCCGCGAGCATCGCCGTGACCCAGGCCGTCATCGTCGCCGTGTTCAGCCCATTCATCCTGATGGGCGACGTCATGCGCCTCTCGGCGGATCAGACCTCGATCAGCGTCGCGTTCTCCGGACTTCGACCGGGCATCCTATTCGCCAACCCGTGCTGCGACTGACGCGGGACGGTTGGTCGTGCTCGAAGGCCGTGCGGCGGGTGACGGCGGCCGACGCCGGCTGCGCCGGGTCGAGGCCTCGCCGAGCCGAACGGGTTCAACGGCAGCGCCCCTGACGGTCGCGTCCCTGAGGTGCGCTGTCCCGAGCATGCTTCGAAGGAGTTCTCTCTGGAGGTGAGATCTCGACATCTGGCGACGGCTCGGCCGCCGCCCCGCGTTGACCAACCCCGGCGAATCCGACATGATCCGGCTCGACCATGAACGTCCTGCTCGCCACCATGCAGTTCGGCCCGGGCTACCACCAGGGCACGGAGCGCTACGTCGCCATCCTCGCCGAGGGCCTGCGCCATAGGGGCCACGAGGTCACCATCCTCGGCGGCGACCCCGAGGGCAAGCACGGCCCGCTGAAACTCGGCGACCCGGTCCCCGACACGCCCGGCGCGATCCACTACCCCTCTCGTGGATGGATGAGCGTCCTCGGCCTGACGCCGAGCGAGCTGCGGACTGTCCTCAATCGCTGCCGCCCCGACCTGATCCACCTGGCCAACCCCGGTCACATCGGGGTGGGTTTGCTCGACGCAGCAAGTCAGGCCGCCATCCCCGCCGTCGCCACCATGATGGACTTCTGGTGGGTCTGCCCACGGCACACGCTCCAACGCGGCCACGAGACGTGTGACGCCACCAATCCCTGGACCACCTGCGTCCAGTGCGTCGTGGAGCAACACCCTGAAAGGCTGCCCCGACTGATCGCCCGACTACCGATCGTCCGCCGACTGCTGCCGACGCTGATGTTCCGCCGCTCGCAGCGCCGGGGCCTGCCCGCCGACGAGATCCGTCGGTGGCAGGATCGCCGCGAGGTCCTTCGCGAGACCCTCGCCGGCGTCGACGCGGTCATCTGCCCGTCGCGCGCGACCCGAACCGCCGTCGCCCCGTGGGTCGACGAGCGACGACTCCACGCGGTACCCTATGGCCTGGAGCCGCGCTGGTTCCGCCAGGAGCGGACCGGCCGGGCCAAGCCGACCTCGCCCGAGGAGCTCGTCATCGGCTACGCCGGCGCCCTGGCCGAGCACAAGGGCGTCCACCTGCTCCTCGAGGCCGTGGCCCGGCTCGGCTGGACGACCACCCGCATCCGACTGGCCGGCATGGGCAGCGCCGCATACGAGGCCAGGCTGCGACGGCTGGCCGGCGGCCTGAACGTCGACTTCCTCGGTCGGGTCGACTCGGCCGACATGCCGGCCTTCCTCGCCGACCTCGACGTCCTGGTCGCGCCCAGCACCTGGCCCGAAAACCTGCCCATCGTCGCGCTCGAGGCCCAGGCGGTCGGCACGCCCGTGCTCGGCAGCCGCGCCGAGGGCATCGCCGAGATGATCCCCGACGACGCGCACCTCTTCGCGGTCAACTCCGCCGCCGGCCTGGCCGACTGCCTCGACGGCTGGTTGGCCGAGCCGGCGGGAACCCCCTCCCATGGCGACGAAGGGCCGGTCGCCGTCAGCACCTCCGACGAGATGGTCGACCGCACGCTGGCGATCTATCGGCGCTGTCGCCCTGGCGACTGAACCGGCCAGGTCGTATCATGCCGAGGCAGCGCAACCTTCGGGACGGTGACCGATCGCGGTCGTCCGGACCTCATGCGCCCCTGACCCCCGCTGGGAACCCATGACCATGGTCGAACCCCAACCGACGTTCGATAGCGACTCGCCCGAGACCCGGCCGGTGGACCTGGTGAATCCGCCCGCCTACGCGTCATCGCGATGGGGCTGGCTTGCCGCGGCCGCCTTCCCCGTGGTGCTCTGGGCCTTCGCAACGTACACGACTCCCGACCTCGGCAAGTGGGCCGACGACTACCTCAACGTCATGCGCGACCCCACGACCGGCGTCTACAATCCCAACGACGTCTGGGGCTTCGTGGTCCGCGAGATGACCGATTCCTACCGCCCGTTGCACCACGCCCTGGTCGGCCTCAAGGCCACCTTCCTGTGGAACCACTGGTGGCTCAACCACCTGATGAATGTCGTGACCCACGGCCTGGCCGCCTGGCTGGGCTTCGTCCTGATCCGACGCTTGACGCGGACGTGGCACGCGGCGGCCGCCGCCGCGCTGGTCTTCACCGTCCATCCGCTCGGGCATCAGGTCATCCTTTGCTCATCGGGCCAGCCCACCAGCATCGCGACGGTCACCTTCTTGCTCATCGCCCTGCTCTACATCGGTTTCGCCGAGGGTCGCCGGGGCTGGCCGTCGGTCGTGCTGATGACGCTGCTGGCCTATACCGTCCCGACGTGGCAGGAACAGCCGGCCACCAACCTCGTCGCGTTGCCCCTGCTCTACCTGGCCGTCTGCCCGGCCACCGAGCCGTGGCGCCGACGGTTGGTTCGAGCCGTCGTCCCGGCGGGCCTCTGTTGCCTGGCCGTGTTCATCTATGTCGTGCTGTGGCAGCTCGACGTGGGCGAGGGCAGCAAGGGCGGTCCCGGATCGTGGGTCAAGCCCGATGAGCTACCCGAGCGCGTTCAGACCGTCCTCGAAGACGGTTACCAGCAGTACCGCATGCACGACATCCTCGAAGCGGGCTTCCCCATCGGCTGGCAACAGCTCGGCAACGTCTATGGCTTGACGTGGATCGTCGCCCTCGCGGCCGCCCTGGTCCTCTGGTGGCCCCGCTGGCAGCGACGACCGATCCACGATCCCCCGGCACGACCGATCGGCTTCAGCTCGCAGGTCCTCGTCGTCGCGTATGCCGTGCTCGGCTATCTGCTCGCGTGGCTGCCGCTGTTCTTGCAGCGCGTGGTCTCCGTCGAGCCCCGAATGGCCTACTTTCCGCTCCTGCTGGCCCTGCTGGCCGTTGCGGTCGGCCTCGACGTCGTGCTCCGCCTACTGGGCCACAGTCGGCTTCTCGGGGCCACGGCCAAGCTCGCGCTGGGTCTCGCCCTCGTCTGGACCTGCCTCTACCTGGCCGTCTGCCTGGTCGCGATGCAGCATCTCTATCGCCGGCGCTACGACATCGATCAGCGCCACATGGCCACGCTGAAGCAGCGCATTCCCGACCCGAAGCCCGGGACGGTGTTCATCCCGCTCGAGGTGAAGGACGCCCCCGTCGCCACAGGCCGCACCTGGTTCGATCACACCGTCCGCAGCGCGATCGAGATGCCCTGGGTGGTCAACCCCATCGTGCAACAGACCTTCAAACGGCGCGACGTGTACATGACGCACTACATGCGCTGGTACGCCAGACCCTACAGCAGGATCGATGCCTCCGGCGTCGTCTACGAGGTCGATCGGTACCTGGCCGGCGACTTCGAGGTCTTGCCTGACGGAGGCGTGCGGCTCCCGTGGGAGACGGTCGTGCCCTATGTCGTGGACAAGGGCAATCAGCTCCATGTGGTCAGCAAGATCGTCCTGCGCCATGGCGCCAAAGCCGACCAGGAGATCGTCATCGACCAGGCCGCGCGAGCCCTGGAAAAGGCCGGCCTGCCGCAACGGTCCTATGCGCTGGCCAGCACCCGCGCCTACGAGGGCATGCAGCAGCTCACCGGCTGGCGATGGCTCACCACCGGCGAAGCCGCCGAGGTCGAGACGATCAAGGACTGGGACATGACCCTGCCCAGCATCGCCATGCACCCGGTCTTCCCGGGCAACAAGAACCAGGCCGCTCTGGCCGTCACGCTCGAGCCGAGCACGCAGCCCTCGCGGCTTCATTTCCGCGCGGGGATCACCCAGTGGACCATCGAGAACCGGCCCTGGGGCGACGGCATGCGATTCACGTGGTACTTCAAGGGCAACAAAGACGAGCCGCTGGCCACGCTCGCCGTCACGCCGCAACGGACGCAGGACATCAAGCAGTGGATGCCGGTCACCATCGACCTGCCGCCGCTGAGCGTACCGAAGGAGCTGATCGTCGAGGTCGACGCCGGGCCCAAGGGCAACGCCGACTACGACGGCTGCCGCCTGATGGCGGGCTATCGAGAGAGGCTCCCGGCCGCGACCGGGCCGGCCGCCTCCAAGCCGGCCACGAGCCTTACACGGCCGACGACGTCGGCCAAGGCCCGATAGGCCCCCTCATCCGTCCGAACGGCGCTGCACCGGGACGAGCGTGACCTTCTGCTGGGCGATCCGATGCTTGCCGTGACAGTCGGTGCAGAGCGAGCCGGGCTCGGCCCGCTTGCGGACGACCTTGCCCTCCACGACCTTCTCCGGATGGCGCTCCGGCACCTTGTGGCAGGTTCGGCAGAAGGGGTTGACCTTGTCCTTCTTGAAGATCACGTCCGGAGGGGTGGCCCCGATGTCCTCGTCGTTGGCGTGGGCGATGCTCGGCCCGTGGCACCTGGCACACGTGATCCCCTCCTCGAGGTGCCTCACGCTGAGCGGCTCCCGCAGAAACGTCATGTGACAGACCAGGCAGCCCGCGTTGCCGCTCATCGCGGGGCCCGACTCGGCCTGCTCGGTCGTCTCGGTCGGCGCCGGATCGGCGGCGGCCTTACCGTCGGTCGATTCACAGGAGACGAGCCCCAGCAGCGCCACGGCAGCGACCCCCAACCCCGCTCGCCGCATCAGACCGTCTCCCACTGACGGAGCCACGCGTACTCGGGCGTCAGGTACGCCAGGTAGTTCTGGGTGCACTCCCGCAGCGCCTGCTCGTCCTCCGGGCTCGAGGGCTTGTCGCGCTCGTACGACCCCTTGACGTTCTCCTCGAGCTGCTCAGGGATGTTGACGCCCGGGATGACGGCGGTGATCCGCTTCTCCCGGAGCATTTCACGGACCAAGACGTGCGCCCGGTTGTCGACCTTGCCCGTGATCTCTCGGGGTCGGATGCCGAACGTCGTGCCCGCCCCGAACGGCTTGATCCCGATCACGCCGACGTTCTTTTCGGCCGCCAAGGCCAGCAGGCTGTCGCCGCCCATCTCCTTGGTCAGGAACAGATACGGGAACAGGATCAGCGAAAACTGCGGATACTCGTTCAGTACCCGGCGGAAGACCTTCGGGTTGTGCGCGCTGATGCCCAGGAAGCGCACCTTGCCCTGCTTGCGGACCGTCTCGAAGGCGTCGACCACCATGTCCAGCGTCTTGTGGCTGACCATCAGCATCGTGGCGATCTGCTTCTGTCCCTCGCCCCAGGTCGCGCCGACCGGCCGCCAGATGTCGAGCATGTCGGTCTTGTAGGCCTTGAGTCGGGCCTCGATCTCGCGGACGAACCGCGCCTTGCTGAGCTGGTCCTCGTACTCGGTCGTGACCTTCTGGGGCCACGACGCGAAGCCGATGGTCCACCGGTCGCGCTTACCCTGCAGCGCCTTACCGTACAGCTCGCACTCCTCGACGATGTTCGTGTCGAGGTAGTTCATCCCGAGCTCGGCCGCCCGGTCGAGCACCTTGACGCGGTTCGCCACGTCGCCCTTGCTGTGCCCCCCGAGGCTCACCTCGGAGATCATGATGCCGGTCTTGCCGAGCTTGCGGTAGCCCATCTTCGGGTTGTAGTTCTTGATCGTCGCCGAGGCGTCGTCCTTGGCGACCGCCTGATGCGTCAGGGCCGCACCCGCCACCGCCGCTGCCGACGTCGCCTTGAGGAACTCCCGCCGCGTCTTGCCGTCTTTCGCCGCCATGAGCGTCTCTCCTACTTGTCCGAATCCAGCCGCCTCGACGCCCAGAGGATGCTCCGAGCGATCAGCTTCTGGAAGCCGTCGACCTTATACGAATCCGGCCAGTGACCCGGCAGGATCGTCACCACACGCCCCTTACCGTACATTCGCGTCCAGACCGACGGATGCCATGCGTCCTTGTCGACCTCGCGGGCCCGGGCCAGCACGTGGCAGTCCTTGGCCAGCGGCGTCGACTCGTACAGCTCGCTGACGACCTCGAACGAGGCGTCCAGCGTTCGCGTGATCGGGTGCTTGGCGTCCACGGTCTTGACCAGGATCCGGGCCTTCGGCGAGCCGTGCACCGTGAACCGGGCCCCGTGCAGCTCGTGCACCTCGTCCCATTTCAGGAACGACCAGTAGGACGCGTGCACGGCCACCACGCCGAGCCCGCCGCGGACCAGCTCGAGGAACTTGGCCTTCTGCGCCTCGTTCAGCACGCCCTTGGTGTACCGCACGCAATGGTCGGCCAGGATGATGTCGAGGTTCTCGAGGCTCGCCTTGTCGAGGAAGCTCCCGTCGCGGACCACCGTCAGCTCGATCGGGATGAGCTTCTCCATCGCCGGTTCGAGGACCTTGGGGATCGCGTCGAAGTCGTGGGCATGGCCGCCGACCCAGAGCACGCCCCGCAGCTTCTTGCCGGGGTCCGTCATCCCGGCCGTCACGGCGTCGGCCTTCTTGTCCGACGAATCCGCCGCCTCGGTCGCCACCGGTACGATCAGCGACGCGACGACCGTCAGCATCGCCACCCATCGTCCCGCCGGATTGGCGGACGAGGCTTGAAGCCAGAGCATGATTCGGTCTCCTTCGTGTTGGCACGCGATGTGAACGACGCCTCCATCGTCCCGTCTTCACCGGTCCGATGCAAGCTCTTCGTGTCCCTGGGAGGGCGAGGCACCCGCCGGGCCGAAAACCTTCAACGGCAACGCTTCCTGACGGGCGCGTCTCCGACGCGCGGCTTCGCTGCAGCAACCGTCTCTGACGGCGATGCTGCCCGGGCCTAGTCCCTGGTGGCTAACCCCTGCCTCCGACCTCCTGACGTGTCGACGTTTTTGCGTTGTGACGTTCGTCCCGCCTTACCCCCCGCGGCTGCAACAGCACCGACATCGCATAGAACACCACGCAGTTGCAGAGGAACACGACCAGGATCAGGCTCGACGCGGCCACGCTCTCGTGTCGCGCGATCCCGATCTGACCGAGCAAGACGATGAAGACCGCGTCGCGTGTGCCGGCCCCGGCGACGGTGATCGGCACGAAGGAGATGATCGTGGCCACCGCGATGCACGCCGACAGGTACAGGAACGGCACGTCCACGTCGACCGCCCGGGCGCAAAGCCAACCGGCAGCGAAGTACAACGGCCAGAACGCCAGACTCCACGCCGACAGCACGCCCGCGCGTCGGATCAGCCGGCCGACCGACTGGTGGACCATCTCGTCCCACACCTCCCCGGCCGCGTCGCGATGCCTCTCGGGCACGAGCCGCAGGGCCAGGCCGCGGATCTGGCCGTGCCGCAGGACGAACACCACGCCCGCCGCGACACCCGCGCCCATCACGACGTGGGCGATCCAGAGCTGATCGCCGAGGTGCCGGGAGAAATACCCCATGCCGGCGTAGCCGGCCAGGAAGATGAACGCGATGTCGAACATCCGGTCGAAGACGTTGTACGCCACCGCGCGACCCAGGCCCAGGCCGCGATCCATCAGCAGCAGGATCTTGACGAAGTCCCCGGCCCGGCCCGGCGTCACCGCGGCCATCAACATCCCCATGGTGTACATTGAGGCGCTCTCGCGGAAGCGGATGGACACCCCCTGGCCCCGCAGCAGCGTGTGCCACCGGGCGGCCTTGAGCAGTGCCATCGGGACCGCCAGCGCCAAGGCAACCGCGACCAGGCGCAGGTCGGCCCCGCGAAGCGTCGCCCACACCTCGGCCGGACCGGCCCAACCGATCGCCGCCACCACCACGATCGGACCGATCAGCCGCCAGCCGATCGCGCGGCGCCACCCGCCGGCGGCCCGCGCACCTGCCTGGTCGGCCGCTTCGCTCAACGCCTCGTACCCTTGATCAGGATGGCCCAGCCCTGGCTTCGGATGAGAGGGATCTTGGACAGCACGTTGTCGATCGTCATCAGAGTCGTCGTCGCTACCGACTTCATCGGCACGTAGCGGAACACCCCCACCAGATCCGGAAAGCCCACCAGTGGGTAAGCGATGTAGCCGAAGTAGCGCACCGTGTCGATCCGGAAATGCGGCTCGAGCAGCTCCGTCAACCGGCGCCGGCTGAGGTTCTGATGCTCTTCGCTGAAGTGCTCGCCGCGGTACTTGATCCACCGCGGGATCGTCGAGATCAGCGACGCGTTCGTGTCGACCAGGACCATCTCGCCGCCGGGCCGCAACACCCGTTGCATCTCGGCCACCGCCAGCTCCGGCTTGGGCAGGTGATGGAGCAGGCTCCGGGCCAGGACCGTGTCGAAGCTCGCCTCGCGAAGCGGCAGCTCCTGGCTGTTGCCGAGGATGAGTTGATCGTAGCTTTGCGACGCGCGGACCAGCATCTCGCTCGAGATGTCCAGCCCCACGAGGCGCTCGGCCGGCACGCGGTCACCCAGCAGGCCCACGCCGCACCCGTTGTCGAGGACGCGCCCGTCGGTGCTGACCGCCGACAGCATCTGCTCGGTCCACCAGGCGTGATAGCGTGCGGCGTGCGGGTCCTGATAACGCTTGGCCTCGTACTCGACGGCCACGCGGTCCTGCACGGCGATCTCCTCGGCGAAGTCGATCAGGTCGCCGCCGAGCATTCGCGGGATGTCGTCGATCAGGTCGTAGTGGGCGTGACAGGTCTTACAGTCCAGGCCGAACTCGGTCTCGACCAGGTCGCCCTTGCAGGCCGTGCAGGCCAGCTCCGGAATGCGTTCCAGCACCGCCATGATTGGCTAGCCCCCTCGCCGAATGGCTGCGACTTGATCGGCGAGCAAACCGAAGAACAGGGCCCCCAGTCCCGCGAGCAGGAACAACACCGTCGTGTCGGTGATGTTCCCCGTCGTCAGCACCATGAGCAGCGTGTACAGCGTGCCGACGAGCAGCAGGAACGCGCTGAGCGGCGCGAAGACCTTCAGCGGGTTGAACAGCATCGTCACGCGCGAGATCAGCAGCAGCGTCTTGATCCCGTCCTTGGCGTAGCTGACCCGGCTCTTGCCGCCGCCACGTTGTCGCACCCGGATCGGGATGTACCGCACGTCGCAACTGTCCTTGAACATCGCCAGCGTGATCGTCGTCGTCAGCGAGAAGCCGTTCGGCAGAATCGGGAGGAACCGCAGCCCGTGTTCCCGACGCAGCGCGCGGAACCCGCTGTTGATGTCCGGGATCTCCTGGTCGATCAGGAAGTTCGCCACCGTCGTGAGCACCCACTTGCCGGGCTTGCGATGCGAGACCTGATCCTCCGACGCCCGCTGGCCGACCACCATGTCCGAGCCGTCCATCGCCTCCACGAGTCGACCCACGTCCTTCGGATCGTGCTGGCCGTCGGCGTCCATGAAGATCACGATCTCACCGCGGGCCTCGCGCATGCCCCGCTTGAGCGAGCCGCCGTAGCCCAGGTTGATGCGGTTCTGCAGCACACGCGCGCCCGCCTGCTCGGCGATCTCGCCCGTGCCGTCGGTCGACGCATCGTCGACGACCAGCACCTCGTAGTCCGGGTACAGCTCGCGCAGACGGCGCACGGTCTCGCCGACGGTCTCGGCCTCGTTGTGGGCCGGCATGATGACCGTGTAGTGTGGGCTATCCGAGGATGCCTCGCTCATCAGACGCTCGCCTTGCAGACATGCCGTGCGGCCGCCTCACGAAGGTATGGCTTCGGCACGGCGTGTCGGGTGCGACCCCGCAGCGTGGCCGAGGGGCTCAGGCCTTGCCGCCGCCGGCGGTCTCCAGGGCCTGTCGACTCTTGGCGCCCAGCCGGAACAGCGGCCCCTCCGAACGGATCCACTTCAGATGCGCCGTCCCGGTCGACAGCAGCACCCGCATGTCGTTCCAGCTCCGCACGCCGCGCAGCAGCTTCCACATCGACGACGGGCGCATGTACCACTCCTTGTAGGCCCGCTTCATCGCGCGAATCGTGTCGTCGTTCGAGAAGTCCGGGTACGACACGATCGCCGAGTAGTTCTGATCGAAGTCCGACCAGTCGCTCGAGACCAGCCAGCCGTTGGCCTTGGCCATCGCCAGGAACTCCGTGCCCGGATAGGGCGCCCCCACCGCGAAGTTGACGAGATCGAGCCCCAGCCGTTTCGACAGGTCGATCGTCTCCTGCACCGTCTCGTGCGTCTCGTTCGGCAGGCCGAAGATGAAGTAGCCCCACACCTTGATGCCCGCCTCTTTCGTCCACTTCGTCGCCTCGAGAATGTTCTCGACCTTCAGATCCTTCTTCATGCCGTCGAGGACTTGTTGGGCGCCGGACTCGAACCCGTAGGTGATCATCCAACAACCGGCCTCTTTCATGTGCTTGAGGATGTCCGGGTCCACCTGATCGGCCCGCGCGTTGGCCACCCACCGCATGTTCAGACCGGCCTTGATCATCCCCTCGCAGATCGCGTGCGCCTGCTTGCGGTTCTGCGTGAAGATGTCCGAGTGGAACATGAAGTTGGTAATGCCGACCCGCTTGCAGTAGTCGAGCTCCTCCAGGACGTTCTCGGCCGGTCGGAACAGGACCTTGCGCTCCCACTGCACCGGGCTGCGGCAGTAGATGCACCGATACGGACAGCCGCGGGACGAGATCACGAACGTGTATCGCTTGCCGATGAACGGCAGGTTGTACTTGTCCAGCGGCAGCAGCTCGTGCAGCGGGATCGGCAGGTCGGCCAGCGACTCCGGGTTCGCCCGGCGCTCGTTCACCTGGACGCGGTCGCCGTCGCGAAACGCGATGCCCGGCACGTCGTCCAGCCCCTTGCCCGCCTCGCGATGCTCGATCGTCTCGGCAATCGACTCCTCGAAGCCGTTGATGACGGCCACGTCGAGCTCGGGGTACTCGGCGAGCGCGCTGCCGGCCTCGGCCGTCAGATGGGTGCCGCCGGCCAGCGTCGTGATGCCGAGATCCTTGGCCAGCTTGGCCACGCGCATGTCGTTGTGGAACGTCGACGAGACCACCTGGAAGATGACGTAGCGCGGCTTGCGGCGCTTCAGCTCGGCCTCGAACCCCGCCCAGTCCATGTCGACCGCGATGCAGTCGACGATGTCCACCGACAGGCCCATCCGCTGGATCGTCGCGGCGATCGACGCCAACGTGGACTGCGGCCAGATCGTCTTCTCGATGCTGACCCGACCGTGCCGGTCCATATCGCGAATGATGACGACGCCCTTTTCAAACGAGGGCGGATTCACCAACAGAACATCCACGTCAGACATGAAAAGACTCTCCCTGCCCGAAGGATCGGCCCGAAGGGTGGCTCGTCACGGCCCGCGCCAGGCTGCGAAACCATCACGATACCAGCTTGCCGCCGGCCCTTCAACGACACGGGCGGCCGAGACGCGACCGTCCACGGGCGTCGCTTTTTTCCCGCGCCCCGCTGCCTGCGGCGGGGCCCGTCGCCCCGCAAGCTGCTGCTCGAGCCGCGGCATTCATGCCGCGCGGCCGCGCCGGATGAATCCGGCGGCTTGGACAGGTCGTCGTGATACGTCTGAAATGCAGCACTAGTACCCGACCACACTTGTTTCTGTGGGTTCCGATCAGGAGGGCGAGACGCTTATCAGAGCAGCGACCGTCAGGGAGCTGTGTTGTTGGAGCGTTTGAACAACAACGCTCCTTCACAGTCGCGTCTCCGACGGCCGCTCCGAAGTTGGGAAACCAACAGATTCATTTGTGTCGGACTACTAGAGCCGTGGCACGTTGTCAGGAGCTCCTGTATTCGCTGTCTTTCCCGGCCGGGTTGTCATCCATTCCCGGGTCCTACCCCCCGCCCCCCGCCGGCTGCCTCTCCCAATCCTCGCCGTACTTCCGCCGCGCGTACGCGCGATACACCGCCGACCGCTTCAACGCCTGGATCGTGCGATACGTTCGGCTCGACTTGATCTGTCGCAGCCGGACCAGCGGGTCCGGGTCGCGCAGCCAATCGTCCAACCCCTTGCCGTAGCGGAGCCGCGCCAGCCAACGACACGGCGCCATGCCCTTGATCCGCATCGCCGTCCGCCAGAGGCGCGAGTTCTCGATGTAGTCCAGCTCGGCCTTGGCCTGTAGCCGCTGGTAGAGCTCATCGTCGACCGTCGAGGCCTGCGCGCCGGCCGCCAGGGCCGCGCTGCGCATGTGGGCGTCGAAGAACATCGCGTCCTTACGCACCAACGACGACTCCAGCATCGTGCTGAACAGCTCGCGATGGTGCTCGATCATCTGGCGCACCATCTCGGGCCGCTTGGCCTGCGTCTCGCTCAGCATCGAACCGCCCTCGTGCTTGCGATAGCAGAACAGCGGCTCGGCCACCCGCCGGCCGTGATAGCCCACCGCCAGGAACGCCAGCCACAGGTCCCAGTCCTCGAACCCGTACACCATGTCCCGTGCGTACCCGCCGACCAGATCGAACGCCCGACGCCTCACCACGGCCGTGGCCACGCTCAGGTTCTCCACCGGCAGCCGATACGGATCGTACGGCTCGCACTCCCACGTGCCGTCCGCGGCCCCGAAGAACCTCGCATGGCAGTAGCAATAGCCCAACGTCGGATCCTCGAGCAGCGGCGCGAGAAGCTTCTCAACGAACGTCGGCTCGATTCGATCGTCCGCGTCCAGCGCCACGTAGAACGGGGCGTCCGTCGCCCGCACCCCCGCGTTTCGGGCCGCCGACAGCCCCTGGTTCTCCTGCGAGATCACACGCACCCCGTCGGCCCGCATTCGCTCGAGCACCCGCTGCGTCTCCGGATCCGTCGAGCCGTCGTCGACCACCACCATCTCGACGCGTGGGTAGGTCTGCGCTTGAACGCTCGCCACCGCCTCGGGCACGTACGCGCCGTGGTTGTAGCACGGGATCACCACAGCCACACGAGGCGACTCGCCGGCCACGATGACCTCCCTCGGACACTGCCAGGGATGGCCCGCGATGGACCTCTCGTATTGGGACTCGATGTTCGCCGCGATCGCGTCCGGCAGGTATTTGTCGATCATCCGCTGCCGGGCCGCATCGCCCATCGCGCGACGATCCTCCGGCGGCGCCTGATACAGCCGGATCATCGCATCCGCCAGCGGCTCGACCTCGGCCGACGGCACGATCACCCCGCTGGCGCCGTCCTCGATCATCTCGGCCATGCCCGAGTTCGTCGTGCCGATCACGCACCGGCCCAGCGACATGGCCTCCAGGCACGTGTTCGGGAAGTTCTCGAAGTGCGACGGGAAGACGCAGAAGCGCGCCCGAAGGTACCGCTCGATCAACTCCTCCCTCGGGATCGGACCGGGCATGACCACCCGGTCGTGGAGCCGCCCGGGCAGCTCCCGAAGCAGCACGGCCTTCATCGACGGCTCGGTCGGGCTCAGCACGGTATCGCCGCCGATCATCATCAGCGTCGCGTCCGGGCAGGCGTCGAGGAACCGCTCGGCCGCGGCGATCAGCGTCCGCACCCCCTTGCGCTCCTCGAGTCGACCGACGTACAACACTTCGTCGCCTGTCTCTCTGGCGGCGCTGCGATCGACGTCGAGGAAGGTCGGGTCGGCCGGATACGGCGACAGCTCGATCTCGGGGACCCCCGGCACGGCCCGGCGGATCTCGCGGGCCAGCGCCTCGGAGGGCGAGACCACGCGGTCGGCCATCTGCACGCCCTGGTTCTCGTAGGCCTCGAACACCTGATGCCGCGGACGGCTGGCGTTGTATCGATTCAGGACGACCACCGGCGTGTGCAGCCGGATGATCGACACCGGCCGCTCCTCCGGCGCCGTGCTGGCCAGCCACGTGATGCCCTCGCCGCGGTAGTCGCCGAACTCGATCAGGTCGACCTCGCCCGCATCGGACATCTTGCGGAGCAAAGCCGCCACCGCGTCGGCCCGCGCCTGCCAGTGACGGAGCGTCGCCATCGGCTCGGGACCGTGCGACGTCGGCAGCGGCAGACGGATGATGTGCACACCCTCGGCGATCTCGCGCTCGGGATACGGCGCCTCGGTGTACGTGATCACCGTCACGTCATGACCACGGCGTGCCAACACCCGCGCGATCGCATGCACGAACGTGCCGATGCCCCCGCCGAACCGGGGCGGGTATTCCCAAGAGACGTACACGATCCGCATCAGACCGCTCCACTTGCCCGGAGCCGCGCCGGCCGCGCTGTCCGGCGGACGCCACCGGCAAACGCGACAGCATAGCACCCGACACCGGCGGTGTCACTTCGACCCGACCCGACGTTGACGCCTGAGGCACCCACCGATAGCGTGCCCACATGACGTCGCGCCCGCACAAGATCGTCGTCAACGACCGCATGCTCCGCGCGGCCAAGACCGGCGTCGGCCATTACACCGCCCAGCTCCTGGCCTGGCTGCCGCGCGTCGCGCCGGATCTCGACCCGGTGCCGTTTCACGCCCGCCATATCGCGCGACGACAGGCGGGCATCGCCACCGACCGGACCGCCCCGGGGGAACCTGCCCGCACCCGATCGTCGCGCCTGCCGTGGACGCTCCGACACCTGCTCCACGTCGGGTACGGCCTGGCCTTTCGCGCCATCGCCCGCCGCCACGGCTATCAGCTCTACCACGAGCCGAACCACGTGCCCATCCCGTGCCGTTTGCCGACGGTCACCACCATTCACGACCTGTCCGTCATCGACCACCCCGAGTGGCACCCGGCAGACCGTCGCGCGTGGTATGCCACGTATTTCGAGCGAGGCCTCCGCCAGAGCGCGCGCCTCATCACCGTCAGCCGGTTCACCCGCGATGCCTGCGTCGGCAGGCTGAATGTCCCCGCCGACCGGATCGACGTCATCCCCCTGGCCCCCCGCGAGGTCTTCACCGCCGGCCCGGCACCCGACGAGGTTCGCGAGGACCTGCGTCGCTCGCTGCATCTGCCAGACCGCTTCCTGCTCTTCGTCGGCACCATCGAGCCCCGCAAGAACCTGCTCACGCTGCTCGAGGCCTACGCCCGGCTCGACGCCAAGACCCGCTCGCATCACCCGCTCGTCATCGTCGGCATGCAGGGCTGGGGCGACGAGGCCCTCGAGACGCAAGCGCGGCAGCTCGGCATCGAACACACGGTGCACCTCGCCGGCTACCTCACCGACGATCGCCTGGCGCCGCTGTACCAGATGGCCCACGCGCTGGTCTTTCCCAGCCTCTACGAAGGCTTCGGCCTGCCGCCGCTCGAGGCCATGGCCTGCGGGTGTCCCGTCGTTGCCTCCACCGCCGCATCCCTGCCGGAGGTCGTCGGCGACGCGGCCTTGACGGGCGAACCGACAGACCCGGCCCAACTCGCCGAGGCCATCGGACGGCTCATCGACGACCAGGACCTGCGAGCCGACCTGATCGCCAAAGGCCGGCGCCGCGCCGCCGAGTTCTCCTGGCAGCGCACGGCCGAAGCACATGCCGACGTCTACCGCCGGGTGCTCGGACAAACGTGACGTCATGATGAGGTGACCGGTTGTCCTGGGGGCGTGTTTCTCGAGGAGAAACGAACACGGCCCCACACGACTCGACCCGCCAAGCATCGAGCCGGGGGGAGCATCGCTGCCTCACTGAAGGTCGGGGGGCTCGGGCTGCGGGCCGAGCTGGTTCCAGCCGCCCGGCAGATTCAACCCGCCAAGGACCCGTGCCCAGACACCCGGCGGCTCGGGCTGTGGGTTGATGGCGTTGTACCCCACGTCCGCCTTGGCCGAACCGAGCAACTTGGGCCCGCTGTCCAGGATGTCGATGCCGTCGCACGGGCCGGTCTTGACCGGCAGGGCCAGCAACAGCGGCGTGAAGATCACTACGGCCATCACTCGACGAAGAGGTCTTCGGAACATGCGTCGTGTCCTCCTTTCAACCAGGTTGTCCTTTGCGGTCGACGTCCTGCGACCGGTCAGACACTTAGCAAGGAGCGTGCCACTCTGCTCGCACCGAGACCATCCCGCCGTCAGCACCGCGCAAGCCGCGTTCGTGCCCGCTCACACACCACAAGCCCGCGGACTATCGCCCAACGTGGGTAGGCCTTCTGAACGCTCAGGCCGCAATCTGCGTGTCCGCGGGGCCACTGGAACGGTTTTCCGACGGCCCCGCCTCGGACACAAGGAATCGATCTCCTAGGCATCCAACAGACCAGGTCTGCCTCAAGCGCCGCCGGAGAGCCGAAGGCAAGGAGTTCGCACGATGTGCCAGCCCACCAACGACCTCCGTCGATCCCGCGTCCGATTCAAACGCGTATTCGCCCTGATGGGCCTCGTCCTCATGACCGGCTGCGCGCCGGCGGTCAATCCGGGGACCCCATCGACGGCCCTGCTCTTCGTGATCAACGGCCGTCAGGCCAGCATCCTGGTCTTCTCGAACTTGAGCACCATCGACGGTAACGTCGCCCCCGCGGCCGTCATCGAGGGCGCGGCGACCGACCTCGACAGGCCCGGCGACATGACGGTCGACAGCAATGAGGCCCTGATCGTGACCGATACGTTCGACGCCTCGATCAACATCTATGAGAATGCGCGGACCCTCAACGGCAACGTCCCGCCGAGCCGAAAGGTCGTCGGAGCCGCCACACAGCTCGTTGCCCCCGGCGGTGTCGCCTACGACCCCGTTGCGGACGAGCTCTATGTGGCCGATATCGACATCCCGGCGATCCTTGTCTTCGCGGCCGTGTCCACCGCCGCCTTCGACGGCGACGTGGCGCCGGCGCGGAAGATCAGCGAGCCGAATACCATCACGGCCAACATGGGCGGACTGGCCCTGACCCAAGACGGCGATCTGATCGTCGGCGACCAGGGGTTCGCATTCCACGCCCTTCAGAACGTGGCCAGCCTCGACGGGCCGATCGACTCCGCCGACGTGTTCACATTCCCCCGCTTCGGCAGCATATTCGACGTCTTCGTCGACCAAGGCGACCGGCTCTACGCCACCGGTAACTTCATCCAGGTCTGGCTCAATGCGTCGAATCCGTTCCTGCCGGCCAGCCTGTCCGTCAAGTCCGATGCGACCGGGATCGTCGTCGATGCCAGCGGGACGGCCTATGCCACCAACCCATTCAACGACGCGATCGAGATCTGGCAGACCATGGCCGCGCGGGACCCTGCCCAGCCCGTCGACCGCCTGATCGAAGGACCCGCCACACTGCTTAACGGGCCGAGTGGCGTCGCCCTGCTGCCGTGACGGGGCTTCCGGCTTGGTTCGGGCTGGCGCGCAGCGGGGGTGGCTCCCGGGGGGTTGAGCCCAGGGGGGCACCTTGCGCAGTCGACAGGATCAGTGGAACGGGAGATCAGGAGACCGCAGGCGAGCCGAAGCCCAGTCCGGCCCGGAGGATCATCCGTCGACCGGGACCCTCTTGCTTGTCCTGCTGGCCTGCTGGCCTGCTCGGTCTTCGAACAAGGCTCGACAACGGAGAGGGTGGGATTCGAACCCACGGAACAGGAAAACCTGCTCAACGGTTTTCAAGACCGCCGGAGGGTTCCGGAAGCAACGACACGCCAACGCCTTGCGATTCCGCCGAGACGGATTACAGCAGTACATACAGCAGTAGGACTGCAAACGACCCCCACCTTGGCGAACTCATCGAGGCCTGGCCGGACCTGCCGGAGGCGGTGAAGGCGGGCATCGTGGCGATGCTCCGGGCGGCTCGTGAGGGTAACCGTAGGTGAATCGCGTCCGAGACGGACCGGACGGTCCTTGCGGATAGGCCCAAGGGGAGGCATCCGCGACGGCGGGTGATAGGTGGGAAGACAGAGATCGAAAGGCATCGCGCAAGGCGGGGCAAGCGGCGCGGGACCGTCAGTAGGTCCGCGAAGGGTGTGACGACACGCCGATAGCGGTAAGGGGGTTGTATTCGTTTGGGCCTTGGCCGGAAAGGGGGCTCAGAGGGCAACGGGGGATGCGATACGGCCTGGCCGACGGGCGCGCGTGACGACGGCGGGCATCATCGACTCGATCCTCCCAGCACATCGAGGCCGACCCCCGATCGGACCCACGGACCCCAAAGCGGCGGGGGTTGTCCGCTCAAAGTTCAGACTTTCTCAGATATGCAAGCGACAATAAGGGCCCGGGAACGCCTGGCATCTTAGCTCAGGCGGTGGTTGAAATGATCGCGAGCCGCGCCAGGGCGCAGGGTGATTCGCATCATGCCATCCATCGCCAGCGCCGCGTACAGGCGCAGATGCCGACCACACCGAGCGCCATGGGAAGCATCAGCCCCGCCCCGCTGCCACACTCGAAGACAGCCGTCACCTTACGATCCGCATCCATCACGATGGTGATGGGGTTGTTCGAGTCCGTAACGATGTAGTTGCTGTCATCTGGATGGTTGGGGTCGTAGACCTTCCAGTAATCGAACGACTTACCTGACGAGGAGAAGGCGTTGAGCGTGATGACTGTTCCGGACTCGTAGGCGTACCCAGGTGCGTACGGGTCGGCATCGAAGACGCCCCCGCCATCGTTGACGATCCCGACGGTCAGCCTGCAAAGGGCGTACTCGTCCGAGCCCATATCCGTTCGAAGGCTGACAACCCTCGGGTCACCATCGATGTCGGTCTGGCCAGTGTAATCACCGTTGGGATCACCACGGTTGATGCAAGGGGAGTCCTGGTTCAGGTGATAATCGTTATCTTCCCATGTGTTCGGATCGTCATCGGGGCCGTCGGCATCAACGAACAGCGGGTCGGCATCGATGTTGCCAGTGCCAACCCAACCGCCAGTGATGTTGCAGTAGTTGACCACGGCCGTACCAGCCACTTGGAGTTGCGCCGCCACGTTGTCGCGAACGATACAATTGGTCAGTTGGGCAGTTGTCGATGACTCTATGTAGATCGCGCTTCCCGACGCCGTATTTCCGACGATCGTGCAATTCGTCAGATAAGCCGAACCCCTGAGCTGATTGTACGCTCCTCCGTTCGCGCCCGCATGATTGCCCGCAATGAGGCAGTTGTCCATGACCACGATGCAATCATCCGACCTGATGGCGCCGCCCAAGCCTTCGGAGTAACTCCCGCAAATCGTCATGTTCCGAAATACAGGAGCGCTATCTTTCATGCACTTGAGCGCGCCGCCGCGGTGTGTGCAGTAATTGCCTGCAAGAACGCAGTCCGAAAAGGTTGGCGATGCGTTGCTATCGATGTATGCGGCGCCGCCGCCGTCCGCCCAGTTATCTCGAAACTCGCAATTGGATACTGAAGGACCGTTGCTGTTCTTGCAGTAGATTGCCCCTCCGCTTGCCTCCGGAGCCGCGTTGCATTCGAACAAGCACCGAGCGATCAGAGGACCTCCCCGGTTAATGCGTACCGCACCTCCCGCCACGGTGGCCACGTTATTATGGAACACACAATCGATGAGCGATGGGCTTCCCATGAACGATTGAAGACCTCCCCCGTAGGCTCCCAGATTCCCCTCGAACGTGCATGCCTCAACCGTAGGACTGCTGTGATCACAGCTAACCCCCCCGCCGAATGATGCACACTGGTTATCAATGAAGCGGCAGCGAATGAGCGTGGGTGAGGCGCCAGGCGCCGATGCACCCGTGCAGAACACTGCTCCTGCCCAGCCCAGCCGATCCTCCCCAACCGCATGTCCGCCTGTCACAGTGACGCCATCCAGGATTGAGGCAGGTCCCTCATCCGTTTGGAAGATGAAACCTCGATGCGGCTCGGTCGGTGTGCCCTGGCAATTGATCACCGTCGCCGCGACCACGTTCGGGTCGTTCGGATCGGTGCTGCGGACGGTGATGGCCTTGCCGCCGTAGTCGAGGTCGCGGTTGCCGTCGCCCGTGTACGTACCGGGGGCGATGACGACCTCATCACCCGCGACGGCCGCGTCGATGGCGGCCTGGATCGTGGGATAGCTGGCCGGAACGTGCAGCTCGGTTGCGGCTGCTTGGGCCTGACAGAAGACGAGAACGCCCAGCCCGAGCGCGGCCGTAGCGCGGATCGACAACGATGACATGGAAACCTCCCTCCCCCCGACGATTCACGCCCGCATGGTGCGCGACGTGACGCGACGCCCACCGCAAAGGCGAGCATATCCAACGTAACCGGCGGACGGGGGCTTTTCAACCTGAAAGACTCGATTTCTGGTGAATTGGTGGCGCGATGCGACGGACAGATCGACGCGCACGGCAGCGAAAGCTCGCATGCTAACGGTTCGGTGTGGGCGGCTTTTAGGATAGAATGGAGTTCGATCGGGTGGCGGCGACGGTCGCTGACGGCCGGGCCCGGCGTGCGATGCTACCCCTTTGCATGCCCCGCTCGGCCGGCCCGAGCGCCAAGGGGTAGATCATGCCTACGTCCGCTGATGAGCAACCAACGCACTGTCCGGACTTGTCGAAGCAGATTGGGGTTCTTGAGGGGCTTAGCGATAGTCAGGAGAAGGTACTTCGCGCACTGTTCGCCCATGAAATCGAGGATGTCAGACCGAATCTACAGCACGAGGGGCCCTTGCCTTCGATCTGGATTCCGCTGTTGGCGTCGGTCAGCCATCGTGAAGCAGAGAGCGCCCTCAGAGTGCTGACAGACTTGGGCATTGTCCATAGGCCGATCAGCACAATGAGGGGCCTGGAATCGGGTCTTTGCCGGTTGGGGGAATACGGGCTCCCCGACGGGAGGCGTGTTCTCTTGGCCCAGCACGACGAAACGGACGGGTCTTCAACCCCCATCCCGGCGTTCTCAACCCTTGTCGTGAGGGAAGAACGACTCGGGCAGGGGTACGAAGGGCCGGAGCTTCTGAGATGCGATCGGCTGTCCGTGGCGTTCTATGCGATTCACCGGGATTGGGCGAGCGCGACGAACGCGTGGTACTACGGCGTGGAGCGGGGAGAGGCGAGCGATAGCGAGGATGTGGGCGGGGCGGATAACTACATCACCCTTGACCAGGCGGCGGCAGTGGTCGGCCGGAGTAAGCGCACCCTCGAACGATATCTTGAGAACATGCCAACGCCCGATGTCGAGGGCGGCGGCGGCAAGCCCCATGAGTGGAAATGGTCAACGTTGCGCCCATGGCTCATGGAGAACTTTGATCGAGACCTTCCCGAGCGTTTCCCAGCGTCGAGAACCATCTGAGCGCCTATGTCGGTCGGCTGACCGACACTAACCGACAACCGCACGCAAGCACCGACACACCCCTTATCATGCCGTCGTGGTTCTGGAGAAAGGACACACGATGGCGGACACGTTCAGACTTGATTCGAACGCGGTCTATGACGACGGGGCCCTTGTACTGGGGCTAGGCCTGACACATGCGACCCTGGCCAACGCTAGGCGGCGGGGCGAGCTTCGCTACGCCCGCAAAGGCCGTCGCGTTCTGTATCTCGGCCGATGGGTTGGGGACTGGTTGGAGCGGGATCAGGCGGGCCAGGGGGTGGCCGATGAGTGATCGCTTCGCACGACTGCCCGCCCAGTGGATCACATCGGCGGTGCTGTCCCATTTGTCGGCGGCCGACCTGAAGGTTTCACTCGCGTTGGGGGTTCACGTTGACCGTGACTACTGTTGCCATCCGTCGGTAGCCCGCATCGCCAATCTGACCGGGTTGGCCGAGAGGTCGGTAACGAGATCACTTCGCCGGTTGGAGTCTCTCGGGCTGGTCGTCACGCGCCGGGGTGCCGGCCCCGGCGGGACCAATTCTTACCGGGTCACCCCTGACCCGTCGGTCACCCCTGACCGAGCCGTCCGTACCCCCCTGACCGAGCCGTCCGTACCCCCTGACCGGCGGGTCAGTCAAACATCCCAAGAACATCCCATAGGACATCCCAGTTTGTCGACTCCGTCGACGATCGAAGATCAACGACTTGATCCGCCCCCTTCCAAGCCTTCACCGAACGGCGAGCAACACCCCGAGAAATCCAGGGGTCAGCGCTTCGTCGACGAGCTCGTGCGCGTCGCGCCGTCCGTCGCCGTCGATCCGGGAACCGGCCAGCCGGACGGACGCGTTCTTGGCGTGGCTCGCATTGTCAACGGGCATGAACCCGTCGACGCCGGGTGGCTCATCGACACGGCACGACGGCTACACGAGCAATTCCCCGACGGGCACTTCACGAACCGCAAGGGCTCCCGCGTCCGAACCGTCTCGGTCTGGCGGAGACAGGCCGACGCCCACGTTGACGACATTCGCCGGAACCCGCCATTGAAGACCATCGGCGAAATCTGCGACGGCAGCCTTGCGAGGGCCCAGTTATGACCTTACCCGATCAGATCGTCCCGCCGACCGACACCGACGCCGAGGCGGCCGTCCTTGGCGGGCTGCTACTCGACAACGAACGGGTTGACGACGTGTTGGCAATGCTACCGTCGGCCGATGTCTTCTCACTGGATGCTCACCGGGGCCTCTACGCGGCCTTGGTGGGGCTTCATCGGGCCGGGGCACCCTTGGACCTTGTGACCGTCAAGGACGCGCTCAGGCGGGCCAAGAGCGGCGGAGAGGATGCCGTCGGCCTCGTGGTGGACTTGGCCCAGTCTGTACCGTCAGCCGCCAACGTCTGCCATTACGCGAAAATCGTCGCCGACCTTCACCGTCGGCGTGAAGTCATGAGGACGATGCACAAGGGCTACTCGGCCGTCGCTCGCCCTAACGGTGACGACCTGGCCGACGTGGCCGGCGGGATCGTTCGCAGCATCGCCGACGCCCTCGACTATGGCACGGTGGGCGAGCTCGAGCCCATCGACAGAATCGCGGCGCGAACTCTGGAACCTACCGAACGCGGCCAGACGTTGCCCAGCGGCATCCCGCTGCTGAAAGACTACGGCCCCACGACCGGCAGCTACATCGTCTTGGGCGCTCGGCCATCGGTCGGCAAAACCTCGCTCCTGGCGCAGATCGCGCTCGAGACGGCCAAGGCCGGGAAGCACGTGCTGTTGATCAGCCAAGAACAGCCGCCGGATGAAATCGGCTCGCGCCTGCTGTCGCGACTATCCGGCATCAGCACATTCGACTTGAAGCAGCCCGAACTCCGCAACGGCCGCGCGGCCGACGTGAAGGCCGCACAGCAGACGCTGACCGAGTGCGCGCCGTTCTTGCACCTGGCGGGGCGGCAATCATCTATCGAGGCCATGACGGCCCTCGTGAATCGGACGCGCCGACGTGTCGGCAAGCTGTCGCTCGTGGCTGTCGACTACTTGCAGTTGTGCCACGCCCGAGGCCAACACCAAAACCGCAACGACGAGCTTTCGCGGATCAGCGGAGAGGTTGCATCGTGGAGGCACGACGGCCCGGCCGTCATCGCGGCATCGCAGTTGAATCGAGAGGTCACGAAGCGGGGCAGCGGTGCCAAGCCGACGTTGGCCGACCTTCGCGACTGCGGCGCGATTGAGCAAGATGCGGATGCGGTCTGGTTGCTTCACGAGAAGGACCGCGGCACGGGCCCGTCGGCACGAAAGGTTGAACTGCTGATCGAGAAGAATCGGTCGGGCCCGTGCGGTTCGGTCGACCTGACATTCTGGCCATCGGCGTACACGTTCAAGGACACGGACACGATGCCGCTTGGCGACCCAGGCCTGGCGGGCATCGCCAACCCATTCTAGCGGAGGTCAAGACATGAACGCGGAACGACTCAACGCGACGATCGCAGAGACACGCCTTAGGGCTGCGATCAAGGACGCGCTCGAGGCCGAGCGATTGGTGCGACGGGCCCAGGAAGCCCAAGGGAGCGACAAAGGCAGAGGTGACACAGCGGAAGGCTCTGCTCGACGTGCTGGGGGCAGGGGAACTCGCGATCTAGAGACGACAAGGCAAGTGGGGGCTGAACGAAAGTGATACCGAGACGCGGACAGACACGAGAACAGATGATCGCGGAGAGGGCAGCGCAAGTGCAGCCCATGTATCGACCGTTGTACCGGAGGGCTGTGAGCGGGGAGGCCTCACCACGGGAGGCGATCAAGGCCCAGTGTCTTGAATGCCAGGGGTGGGATCGTCGTGGCGTGGCGGAATGCACGGCGCCCGCGTGTCCGCTGTTCGCTTACCGACCCTACGCGAACCACGATGGTCGGGGCGACTCAGGATCACTGAGACCGGCCGACAGGGCGGGGAAATCGACCGTAGAGGCCAGGAAACATGCGGCGGCACCCTAGGGGTGCGACCGGTTCGGGCGTGGCGTTATTGCATACGAACCTCGCCGAGAGAGCGGGGTTACGGACAACGTGACAAGGGGACGGACCAAGTGAGCAGTGAGCAGACCAAGGACGGACAGACGACCAAGACCATCGAGACGGTCCGCGACGTGCCGACGCTGGCGTTGCGACCCAAGGACGCGGCCCGGGCGATCGGCATCAGCGAGCGTCTACTGTGGACGCAAACGAACATGGGCCTCATCCCGTGCGTTCGGATCGGCCAGGCGGTGCTGTATCCCGTCGAGGTGCTGCGGACGTGGCTGGCGGATCAGGCCGGCAAGACAGGCTAATTCGAGGATTCTCGGCAGCCCGACTTGACTAGCGCCGGATCGTGCGTCATACTGTAGACAGACGGGGGCAGGCCGGACGAACGAGGGGCCGACGCGATGGCCGAGCTGATCGAAGGAATCCGGACGATGCGATGGCACGCCGACTGGCCCGAGACGCTGGGGTGGATCGAGCGCCGGGCGGCTCAAGAGCTGATGGACGGCCGGATCGAACTCCACGACGCCAAGGCCATCCGGCGGGCCTGCGATGAGGCGGCGGCACGACTCAGGACCGAGGGCTAACGATGTCATTCCGAGCGATCGTGAAGACGGAAGTGGATCGGCAGGGGCTTAGCGGTTACAGGCTGGCCAAGCTGTCCGATACGCCGATGCGGACGGTGCAGGCCTATCTGAGCGGTGAGCGGGACTTGACCGGCGAAAGGCTCGCCAAGCTGTGTAAGGCGCTGGGGCTGGAACTCCGGCCGAGGAAGCAGGCGCGGCGCAAGGGGAGGTAACCAGGATGGCCAAGGGCAAACGTCAACGCGGCAACGGCCAGGGCTCGTTGTTCAGGCGATCGAAGACCGGACCGTGGTACATCTCGTGGTACACGGCCGACGGCAAGCGACCGTCGGAGAGCACCGGCACCACGGACAAGGCGACGGCGCAGCGCATCTTGAATCAGCGGGTGGCCGAGGTGGCCTTGCGACGTGGCGGGGTGATCGACGCGACGATGGACACCATCGCCAAGCAGGCGGCCAGGCCCATCGAAGAACACCTTGACGACTATCGGGCGACGATGCAGACGGCCGGCAGGAAGGCCAAGACGATCAGCGACAACATCGGCTTCATCCAGTGGGTGACCGAGCATAACGGCTGGCAGACGGCGGGCGAGATCACGGCCGACGGCGTGAACCGCTACGGTCGATCATTGGCCGAGGCGGGGCGGTCGGCCCAGACGATCCGCAACCACCTATCGGCGGTCAAGGCCTTCACCAAGTGGTTGAGCACGCATGCCAAGCTGCCACGCGATCCGCTCATGTCGGTGAAGCGACCGAGCGCCAAGGCGGACCGCCGGCGTGAACGGCGGATGCTGCTCCCCGATGAATGGCAGTGGTTGAGATCGGCGACGGAGAAAGCGGAGCGGTACGGCATGCCGGGAGCAGAGCGGATGCTGCTCTACACGACTGCGATTCAGACGGGGCTAAGGGCTTCGGAGCTGGCCAGTCTGAGGCGCGGCCAGCTCTTTCTGGATGCCGAGCACCCCTACATCACGGTCAAGGCCAAGGCCACCAAGAACGCCAAGGATGCTCGACAGTACATCCAGGCGGGGCTGGCGGAGCAGCTCAGGGAGCACGTGGCCACGAAGACACCGAACGCGGCGGTGTTCACGCTGCCGGATCGTCATGACCTGGCCAAGATGATCCGCGCCGACCTGGCCGACGCCCGGCAGGCGTGGCTCGATGCGGTTCCCCACGACCCCGAGGAACGCGACAGGCGGCTCCAGAGCGACTTTCTAGCCGAGGCCAACCACGAGGGCGCAACGCTCGACTTTCACAGCCTACGGCACACGTGCGGTGCGTGGCTGGCGTTGAGCGGTGCGCACCCGAAGGCGATCCAGGCGGTGATGCGGCATAGCACGATTACGTTGACGATGGACACTTACGGCCACCTGGTTCCCGGCCAGGAAGCCGAGACGGTGGCGCGGTTCCCTTCCATGCTGCCAGACGAGACGGAGGCGGCGCAGGCGACGGGCACGTACGACGTGGTTTCGGCCTCCGAGAGTTACAGCAGTACGTACAGCAGTAGGATTGCGAAATCGTCCGAACGCGTGCGACCTTGTGCGAACGGATCGGCGGCGGGCGATGAAGACCACGCAAAGGCGAGTGCGCGAAAAGCCGCTCCAATTGCGGGTATCGGCGATGGTGTGCGATGTAACACAACGGGAATCGGAGAGGGTGGGATTCGAACCCACGGAACAGGAAAACCTGCTCAACGGTTTTCAAGACCGCCGCCTTCAGCCACTCGGCCACCTCTCCATGTCGGCAGCGGGGGCACCCGCCCCGCCGTCCGGGTTCCTCCCAACGCCGTCTGTCGATGATATCGAACCGCCCGCCGCCGATCAATCGACCCGGCCATGCCCGCACCCCGATCCGCCACGATCGCCTCCGCACGCTGCTCCCGAAGGCGGGGCTGGCCCCCTCCCCGCCGATCGCTACAATAGGGTCATGGCCAAGAAGATCGACGTACCGGAAGGACTCTGGCAGCGGTGCCCCCACTGCGAGCAGACCGTCTATCAGAAGGACGTGGAGGAGCAGCTCAACGTCTGCCCCCAGTGCAGCTTCCACCACCGCGTCAGCGCCCGCCGGCGGATCACCCAACTCACCGACCCCGACACCTTCGAGGAGATCGCGTCCGACCTGGTCAGCACCGACCCGCTCAAGTTCGCCTGGGACCCCGGCGACGGTAAGACCACCTACAAGCAACGCCTCCAGCAGATGCAGGACGAGACCGACGCCACCGAAGGCATGGTCATCGGCAAGGGCTTCATCCGCGGCCGGTCCGTCGTCCTCGGCGCCATGGATCCGTTCTTCATCATGGGCTCGATGGGGGCCGTCACCGGCGAGAAGGTCGTCCTGGCCGTCGAACGCGCCATGGAGGACGACCTGCCCCTGGTCCTCTGCACGGCCAGCGGCGGGGCCCGCATGCACGAGGGCATGGTCTCGCTCATGCAGATGGCCCGGACCAGCGCAGCCCTGGCACGATTCGATCGGGCCGGCGGGCTCTACATCGTCGTCATGACCGACCCCACCACGGCCGGGGTGGCCGCCAGCTTCGCCTTTTTGGGCGATTTCATCCTCGCCGAGCCCGGGGCTCTGATCGGCTTCGCGGGCCCGCGCGTCATCTGGAACGCCATCCGTACCGAGCTGCCCGAAGGATTCCAACGCGCCGAGTTCATGCTCGAACACGGCTTCGTCGATCGCGTCGTCGCTCGCAAGAACCTCCGCAGCGAGATCGCCCGCATCATCGACTACTGCGGCAAGTAGGCCGCCACATCCAGGAGGGCTAGGCCATGCAACGCCACGTCGTCGTTGTCCTGCTCACCCTGACCCCGAGCCTGGCCGCCGCCCCGCCGGAGGCCGAGATCGTCCGGTATCCGACGCCCGACGGCGTCCGCATCGTGGCCGACTACTACCCGCCGAAGGCCGGCGTCCGCAAACCCGCCCCCGTCGTCATCATGCTGCACCAATACCCCTCGACCCGCTCGAGCTGGAGGCCCCTGGCCGAGCTCTTTCACGAGGCCGGCTACGCGGTGCTCGCGCCCGACCTGCGGGGCCACGGCGACAGCGTCGAGCCGAAGTCGATGCACCTCGTCAAGGGCAAGGCCGATCGCGACCCCAAGCACTATAAGGAGGCCTACCAGGACGTTCTCGGTGCCTACGAGTGGCTCCGCGAGCGCGACGAGGTCGACCGATCGCGGATCGCCCTGGTCGGAGCCAGCATCGGCTGCAGCGTGTCGCTGGCCTACGCCGCGACCGATCCGTCCGTCGACGTGGTCGCCTGCCTCTCACCCGGGCTGGACTACTTCGGGGTCAACTCCGTCCGCGACATCAAGAACCTCGACCGCCGGCCCGTCCTGCTGGTCTCGCCCAAGCCCGAGGCCGACAGCAGTCGCACGCTCGGCAAGAACGCCCAGAAGGCCACCGTCAAGGTGTACGAGGCCAGCGACCTGCACGGCACGTTCATGTTCGGCCAGGTTCCGGGCGTCGAGAAGCTCGTGCTCGACTTTGTCGACGAGCACATCGGCAGGCCCGGCGGCCCGCGCGTGGTCGGCAGCATCAAGTCGACCAAGTACCACAAGCCCGACTGCCGCTATGCCGTGCCCGACCCCGACAACCGCTACTCGGTCCGCAAGGAAAACCTCCGCGTCTTCAGCTCGCCCGAGGAGGCCCTTGGCCGCGGTTACACGCCCTGCAAGCGGTGCTTCAAGGGCAAGTGAGCGTCGAACCCCCGCAATCGACGAGCCCGAAGAACGCGGCCATTGACGAATAAGGCCCGCGCTGGCGTTCGCCCGGAGGTGTGCGATTCTGCGTAGGAACCGTCTGTGACGGCCTCGTGAGCCCGTTGATCCAGAGCGACAACAGAGTGCAAAGCCGCTTGACATCGGCGAGGCCATGCCTTAAGGGTATAAAGTAGTCTTAACAGGCGCCCGACGCTTGGATGAATGCCTTCTCCTGCAAGCGTCCGGACGCTGTGTGCGGTCTTCACGTCACACCACCTCGAGGGGAGATGAAACCATGAGCTGGCGATCAAACACGGCCTTGGCGTGTCTGCTGGTCGCGGCGGCCCCACTCGTCACGCATGTGAAAGGCCAGTCCGAATGGACCTGGCAGCACCCTCTGCCGCAGGGTAACGACGTCCATGACATCTGGGGCAGCGGTCCCAACGACATCCACGCCGTCGGATGGGGCGGCACGATCGTACACTACGATGGCTCGACTTGGTCGGTGATCCCGCCCGTCAGTGACGCCAACCTGAACGCCGTCTGGGGGACCGCCGCGGATGACGTCTTCGCGGTGGGGGCGGGCGGAACGATCCTCCACCTCAACGGGGCGGCCTGGTCGCCGATGCCAAGTGGAACGACGGAGGAGTTGCGCGGCGTCTCGGGAAGCAGTCCCGACGACGTCATCGCCGTCGGAGATCAGGGAACGATTGTCCATTACGACGGCACCACCTGGTCACCGATACCGAGCGGCACAGCCGAGGACCTCCACGGCGTCTGGGTCAGTGATCCCAATACCGCCTTCGCCGTGGGCACCTCGGGAACGGTTCTACGCTATGACGGCGCAGGCTGGTCGTCCATGGCCGTAGGGACGACGCGCACGCTTCGATGCGTCTGGGGCAGCGGCCCCAGCGACGTCTGGGCTGCTGGGGACTTCGGGGTCATCGCTCACTACAACGGTTCGAGCTGGTGGCTTTCGGAGGAGGAGCCGGCGCGCTACTTCACCGACATCTGGGGCTCTGCGCCGGACGATGTCTACTTTTCCGGATACAGTACTTCGCTCAACAGGGGATTCGTCTGGCAGTTCGACGGCGTGGTCTTTCCCCTCTTGTACAAGATCGAGCACTACGATCTGCACGCCATCTGGGGCACGGACTCCGACAACATCTACACCATGGGCACGTATGGAGCCTTGGTGCATTACGACGGGTCGATCTGGTCCAAGAACCTTCTGATCGGCAGGGCAGCTCTCTCCCACGGGTACTATCCAACCCTCACTGGCAGCGGCCCGAATGACGTCTACGCCGCCGACTACGCCGTGCCCGCCCCCTACAAACTGCTGCATGACGACGGCACTGGCTGGTCCACCGTGGATCAGACATGGCTTGAGCAACAGAACTTCCATAGCGCCTGGGCCAACGGACCGAATGACGTCTGGGTGATAGGCACACACTGCTCACATTACAATGGAACGACCTGGGAGGATTTCTCCGCTGTGCCGGTCTGCACAGATATCTGGGCCTCGGGCCCCAATGATGCTTGGGCGTTGGCGTACCTGGGGATCGTCACGTGCCACTACGATGGTGATAGTTGGACGAGCAGCTCCGAAGGCCCGCAAAATGGAACGAGCATATGGGGTAGCGGCCCGAACGACGTCTTCGCCGTGTGCGAGGGCGGCCACATATGGCACCACAACGGCACGAGCTGGTCGGAAATGACTAGCCCGACCCTTCACAGCCTGTGGAACGTCTGGGGGACGGGTCCCAACGACGTCTTCGCCGTCGGCGACGCCGGCACCATCGTCCATTATGATGGGACAGAATGGGCGCCCATGCCCAGCGGAACGACGGGAACCCTCTACAGCGTCTGCGGCAGTGGACCGGATGATGTGTTCGCCACGGGCTACGGCCTGGGAACCGCCCTCCATTACGATGGAACAGCCTGGTCGCCCTTCCCATTCCCACAGATCACGGATCCCAATGACATAGCCGTCGTGTGGTGCAGCGGGCCCACCCATGTAATCTTTGCTGGGGTACATGGCTCCATCATCCGTTACGGGCCGCGCCTGCTGAACATAACCACCGTCAACGGGCAGTGGGGCCAGGTCGTCAGCGATCCCGCCCCTAGCCTGACCAACCCGCTCCGCTACGCCCCGGGCGCGGCCGTCACACTCACCGCCCAGCCGATCGAAGGCAAGAGCTTCAAGGAATGGCAGATCTTCGATCCCAACTACCCCGGAGACGCCAACCACGCCGTCATCGATTCCAACAACCCGATCACCATTATCATGAGCGCCGACCGAGAGATCACGGCCGTCTTCGAGTGCGGCACCGGCACGGGTCCGATGCTGCCGGTCACCCTGGCGGCGCTGGTGCTCTGCACAGCGCTGCGGCGCCGAGGGTAGGCTGTTCGTCCAGACGTACCTTGCTCACACCGGTTGCCCCACAACGCCTGCTTCAGCTCGCCCGAGGAGGCCCTTGGCCGCGGTTACACGCCCTGCAAGCGGTGCTTCAAGGGCAAGTGAGCCCACGCGGAAGGGGGACTCCTGTTACCGAATGCGTAGGCTGGGATGCCCCGCCTATCTGGCGTTCTGGGAAGCCTCACAGGGACGGCGGGCGACCGACTCGACCAGGCTCGACTTAGAGGCCGTGGGTTCATGGACGTCGGCCTGGAGGTAAGTCTTTGATTTCACATCAGAAACAGCAGTACATGCGGCGCGAGCCCCAGGCCTGTCCGCCTGTCGGGTGTCCAACCCTTTCCAGACAAGCACGCCTTGAATACGGCCGAAGCGAAGCCTAGTATGGCCGTAAGGGCATGCGGGGCTGTCGATTGTGTGGAGTTGCCATTCCAAAACATGTTTAAGGAGGCATGATGTCATCGAAGATCATCGGACGGGCTACGGTCCGCTTCGCGCAGGTTCTGTGGCTTGCTGCCCTTGCGGCGATGCTTTGCTCGCCGGCGATGGCGCAGGATACCTCGCAGTCTCGCTTCGGCGTCAACGTTCATCTGCCCTACAAAGAGATCGATTGGGCGAATCTTGAGCGCGTGGCCGAGGCCGGCATCGGTTGGATCCGGGTGGACTTCTCTTGGGACACCGTGGAGCCGACCCAGGGCGACTTCAACTGGACCAAGTACGATGACATCGTCGCTCATGCGGAAGCGTTAGGACTCAATGTCTTCGCGTCCGTGCTGAATCCACCCACGTGGGCGCTGGAGGACCCTAGCGCGGACAAAGGTGATCCGGGCTACAACGTCATTGGGGATCTGTCCGCGTGGAACGGCTTCGTCGACCAAGCTGTGCGACGATACGCCGGCCAGATCGATCACTGGGGGATCTGGAACGAGCCGGACCTCAGTTGGTACGGAACCCGGGATGGGTTCATCGACGACGTCTTCATCCCGGCCGCCGATACCATTCATGCAGCGAGCGACACCGCGAAGGTCGTCGGCCCGGGCACCTCGATGCTGGGCGGCGGCGGCGACCCCGAGCCTTGGTACGATTGGGTGGCGGACTTCTTCATCAAGGCGGGCGACAAGTTCGACATCTTCGATTGCCACGTCTACCGCAACAACCGCGGCGAGATGAATCTTCGGCTCGAATGGGACGGTGACATCAGCGGGTTGCTCGGACAACCCCCGGGAACGACCATCACGACCAGCGCGTCGATCAAGGCGAACCTGGACGTCTACGGCTGGGACGGTCCGGTCTGGCTGACCGAGACGGGGTGGCAGTACCACTCTGACGATCCCTGTTTTCAGGCCCAACGACTGACCGAGACGCTCGAAGACTGGTTCACGGGCGATCCCAATCGCGATTGGATCGACAAGATGTTCGTCTACCACTTGTGGGACGGCCCGACGTTCATCGATGGCGGCAAGGGCATTCTCAATCCCGACGGGACACCTCGCGAGTCGTTCATCGCCTACGCCGATTTCATTGCGGATCATCCCATCCCGGAGCCGGCCACGGTCTCTCTGCTTGCCGCGGCCGGTGTGGGTGGACTCCTCCGCGGACGTCGCCGGCGACGCAGTGTGTCCGGGACAGTCCCCTGAACGGAGAAAAGGGAGAGCGCTCCGTCCCCCGCCCGTGGCCTGTGCCCTTGAAGCGGCGCTTCAAGACGTAAGGATGCGTGCGGCGATGTAGAGGACCGACCCGCGGGCGGACGAGTCCTGAGCCGCTGGATCCATCCCGCGCGGCGCGGCGTTTCAGCGCGACATGAGTGTCGCGGCTCAGCCAAGGAATCGCGGCGCTTGTAGGGAGTAGCGCTGGCCGCCCGACGAGGAGCGACATCTCACGTGGCATCCATTGACGCAGACGCCACGTTCGGTTAGGCGCACGGGGACATCGTCAGGCCGACACCGACCGTTCGAGGATCACGCCATGCATGCATCGTCCCACACGCGCCGGGAGTTCCTGCAAACCTCCGCCAAGGCCATCGCCGCCGCGACCGGGACCTCCTGCCTGGCCGCCCGCGCGTCCGGCGCCGAGGCGGCACGACCCGAGGCCAAGCCCGAGCCGAACCGTACGCGCCCCGACGATCGCCCGAACGTCCTGGTCTTCTTCTCCTGGAGCTTCAACAACATCGGCGACATCGGCATCACGCCCGGCCTGCTGACGCTCTTCGGCCGCCACATCCCCGAGGCCAACATCACCATCGTGGCCAACAGCCACACCGAGCAGACGGCCGGCTATCTCAAGACCCGCTTTCCGAAGACCAAGGTCATCCCCACGCCGTTCAGGTCGCGAAAGCCGTCGGCCGCCTTCGAGGAGGCCTTCGACCGCGCCGATCTGATCCTCTACAACTCCGGCACGACGCTCTCCTACGGCCGGTGGAAACACAGTTGGAACCGCACCATGCCGTTCGCCATGCCGCTGGAGATGGCCCGCGCCACCGGCAAGCCCTACGGCATCTACTGCCAGTCGTTCGAACGGTTCGCCTGGCCCAGCAACTACCTCTTCAAGTCGCTGTTGTCCGACGCGGACTTCGTCTTCACCCGCGACACGAACTCGCTGGCCTACCTCAAGAGCCTGGGCATCGCCCCGCCGATCATGGAGTACGGCCCGGACGCCACGTTCGGCTTCAACCTCCGCGACGACGCCTGGGCCGATCGGTTCATGGAGGACCAGCGGTTGAAAGATCGAGGCTTCATCACGCTGACCATCCGCTCGTCGGAGCAGGGCTTCATCAACAAGACGCGCGAGGCCGCCCACGCCAAGAAGCTCCGCGGGCTGGTGACCGAGTGGGTGCGGCGGACGAAGCTCCCCGTGCTGATCTGCCCGGAGGTCCGCTTCGAATCCGAGCCGGCCCGGCGACTCATCTACGAGCCGCTACCCGGGGATGTCCGCGACCACGTCCGCATGAAAGACGCGTTCTGGCTGCCGGATCAGGCGTTCTCGGTCTTCTCTCGGGCACGGGTCGTGGTCAGCATGGAGATGCACTCGATCATCATGGGCCTGGCCGCCGGAACGCCCGTCATCCATCCGCGCTTCGTCGAGGCCGGTCGAAAGGCCTGGATGCTCAAGGATCTCGACGTGTCCGAATGGCTCTTCGACATCGACAAGGACAGCGCCGAGGAGATCACCGGCGCGACGCTCGCCATCCACGACGACTACGACGGCGCCCTGGGCAAGGTCCGCTCGGCGCTGGACATCGTCCGCAAGCGCCAGGCCGAGACGATGGCCGTGGTCAGGCGGGCGCTGAAGTAAGGTGGCTGCTCCCAGGCATTCGGTATTGCCGGGTAGGATTCGGGGGCAGGTTCATGCCCCACTCGTCCGCTACGGCGTCTACAACGCCCGATCGATGACCTGGCCGTCCATCTCGTCGGGCACATCGAGGCCGAGAACGGTCATGATCGTCGGTGCCAGGTCGGCGATGTCGGCCGGCGGGGCATCGCGAACGGCCTGAATGCCGGGGCCGTGCGCGAGGAAGATGCCGTCCGGCCGGTGACCGCCGGGGTTCTCCGAAGACGGCAGGGCCAGACGCGGATCGGCCGCGTCACCGACGACGAAATCGTAGCCCGCCTCCTCGGTCGGACTGACGATGACGTCCGGCGCCCACTCCAACTGGTCGCCGTGGTACAGCTCTTCGCGCAGATAGGCACGCTCCACCACCCGCTTGCCGTGCACGGGCTCCTCGGCCCCAGCGACGCTGTCGAGCAACTCCCTGCGGACCGACTCGTACTCGGCGCCCGGTTCGACCGAGCCGAACTTCTGCCTTCCCTTGAGATTGACGTTCAGCCCCCAGGCGCCGATCATCGCATAGGCCCGCGTTCGCGCCCAAGCGTACGGCATGGACGCGCTGACCAACTTGGCCTTGGCGCCTTTGGCCGCTTGCTTGCCGGCCACATCAGCCAGGCCGAGCTTCCCGGCCAGCCCCCTGGCGAAATCCAACGGTGATTGGCTCTTGAGCGCGGCGAACCCCGCTTCCACGGCCCAGCGCCCGAGCGCGAAGTTCGCCGGACGTGGGCCGAAGCCGTGGTCGGACATCACCATGGTGACCGTCTCGTCGCCGGCCTGGTCGATGAGCTCGCCGACGACGCGGTCGACGGTGGCATAGAACCGGCGCAGTCCTCGGTCCACGTCGGAGTCGGTTGCGGCCCCGGCGGCGATCTCCGGCCAGAAGCCGTGCTGAATCCGATCGGGCGACACGAACACGACCGTGAGGAAGTCCCACGGCTTCTTCATGAGGTGCGCGACCGTCCGGGTCACCTCCTCGGTCATGGCGATGGCGTCTTGAATCCGCTCGACCTTCATGCCCGCGTGGGCCTGCTTCGATGTGACCGACAGCTCGAATCTCGGCATGCAGCCCGCGTCGATCAGCTCCTGCTTGAGCTCCCGCGGATGGGTGCAATCCGACTCGATACCCGGCGTGAACATCCCCGTGACCAGCGAGCCGTTGATCGGCTCGAGCGGATAGGACATCGGCACGCACAGCACGGCGCACTGGAGGTCGAGGTCCGACAGTCTCCGCCACAACGACGGAACGGCTACGTCCGATCGGCGAGCGAGCGGGTGGGAGTACTCTCCGGGTGATCGCTGGGGCGAGACGAAGCCAAAAATACCATGCTTGCCGGGGTTCATCCCCGTTGCGTAGGTGGTCCAAGCGACCGGCGTCAGGGCCGGAATGGTCGAGTTCAGCACGCAACGGTACCCGGAATCGCACAATTCAGCGAGGCGCGGCATGAGGCCTTGCTGCATGAACGGATCGAACACCCGCCAGGTGCACCCATCAAGCCCGATTGCCAGACATCGCTTCGCTGCCACGACCCACTCCCTTATGGGTACCAAGGATTCGTTGCCGCCGGCGCTGCCCGTTCGATGCCCCAGCCGTGAGATTCTGGGGCATTAGACCAGAACCCGACGCCGCCAACAATGTGCGGTGCCGGTGCAGCGTCCGGGCCGCGGCCCGAGTCGTCCAACACCATGGAACCTGCGGGTTTCCCGGCTTCGGTAACGTCTTCGAAGACGCGACGGCGAAGGAGCGTTGCTGGGCCGGCAGTTGCTGTTGAAGTGCTCCGACAGCACAGCCAACCTGACGGTCGCCTCTCTGCGTGGCCTCGGGCCCTCCCGATTCGAACCACCAAGAGCGAATGTGGCCAGGTGCCGGCGGCTGGGCGTATCAGGCCGTGCCCTGTCGTCGGCGTGCGAGGTCGTAGGCCAGCACCGTCGCAATCGTCTTGGCGTCGAGGATCTCTCCGCGGGTGATCAGGGCCAGGACCTCGTCGAAGGCGGCCGTGATGACCGTGATCTTCTCGGTCGCGTCCAAGGACTGCTCGCCGCGGGTCAGGCCTGTGGCAACGAAGGCGGTCAGATGGTGGTTGCTACAGCCGGGCGAGGTGTAGAAGTGGCAGAGCTCCTGAAACGTCGAGGCCGTGTAGCCGGTCTCCTCTTGCAGCTCCCGCCTGGCCGTGGTTTCGGGGGTCTCGCTTGCCTCGATGGTCCCGGCGGCCAGCTCGATGAGCTCCTGATCGACCGCGTACCGCTTGTTCTTGATCAGCACCACGCGACCGTCGTCGGTGATGGGAAGGATGACGACCGCGCCGCCGTGCCAGATCAGCTCTCTCCGGACCGCCCCGCCGCCCCGCTTGGGCACATCGGTCTGGTACAGATCGAACGTCGCGCCCTCATGAACGAGGCTCGCACCGGGATGTGGCGGACGCGGTCGCATGCCCGCATGCTAGGTCAAGGCGAGGCGAGCGGCAACAACCGCCGACTCTGCGGGCAGGGCCCGGCGGGCCGCGATGGAACACCTTGAACCCAGAAAGCCACGTCTGCCCCCAATCTCGCTTGCATTCACCCCAACATCTCCCTACCCTACGGAGCATCCCTGCCACGGAGGCCTATCGTGCTGGCACGTCTGCACAGTGTGGCCCTGATGGGTATCGAGGCCATCGCCTGCGAGGTCGAGGTCGACATCGCCGAGCGAGGCTTCATCGGCTCCACCATTGTCGGCCTGCCCGACGCGGCCGTCCGAGAGAGCATCGACCGCGTCCAGACCGCCCTGATCAACTGCGGCTACAGGCTGCCGCAGCACAAGTCGGTCATCAACCTCGCCCCCGCCGACGTGAAGAAGGAAGGGCCCGCCTTCGACCTGCCCATCGCCCTCGGCATCCTGATCGGTGGCGGGCTCGTCAGCAGCGAGCTGACCGACGACTACCTCCTCGCCGGCGAGCTCGCGCTCGACGGTCGCGTCCGGTGTATCAAGGGCGGGCTCTCCATCGCCCTGCTCGCCGCCCGACGCAACATGCGCGGCGTCATCCTGCCCCACGACAACGCGCCCGAAGCCGCCGTTGTGGCCGACATCGACGTCATCCCCGTCTCGAACCTCACCGAGGCCGTGGGCTTCCTCACGGGTGAGCTCGATCTCGAACCGACCTCCGTCGACCTCGACCGCCTCTTCACCGAGCAGAGCGCCTATCCCGTCGACTTCGCCGACGTGCGAGGCCAAGAACCCGCCAAGCGCGCCCTGGCCGTCGCGGCCGCCGGTGGTCACAACATCCTGATGATCGGCCCGCCCGGCTCGGGCAAGACGATGCTCTGCAAGCGGCTGCCCACCGTCCTGCCGCCGCTGACGATGGCTGAGTCACTCGAGACGACGCGCATCTACAGCTCGGCCGGCAAGCTCTCGTCGGGTGAATCGCTGCTCGCGCGTCGCCCCGTTCGCTCGCCGCATCATTCCGCCAGCGGCCCCGCGCTCGTCGGCGGAGGCAGCATTCCGCAGCCCGGCGAGATCAGCCTGGCCCATCACGGCGTGCTCTTCCTCGACGAGTTCCCCGAGTTTCCGCGTACGATCCTCGAAACGCTCCGCCAGCCGCTCGAAGACGGCGTGGTCCATATCTCGCGTGCCTACGGCTCGGTCAGCTTCCCGGCCGAGTTCATGCTGGTGGCTGCGATGAACCCGTGCCCCTGCGGCTATTACACCGATCCGCGTCGCGAGTGCAAATGCGCCCCGCCGCAGATCGAGCGATACCTCGCCCGCATCAGTGGACCGCTGGTCGATCGCATCGACATCCACATCGAAGTGCCCGCCGTCGCCTACCGCGAACTCCGCAGCAAGACCGAAGGCACGAGCAGCGAGCAGATGCGACGCGACGTGCTCGACGCCCGGCAGCGTCAGCGCGACCGCTACGGTGCGGACTCGACGTTGCTCAACGCACGATTGTCAAGCCGACAGATCAAAGAGCATTGCCCGCTCGACGCGACCGGCGAGACGATGCTCCGCCGCGCCATGGACGAGCTGGGTCTGAGTGCCCGTGCCCATGACAAGATCCTCCGCATCGCCCGCACGATCGCCGACCTCGCCGAGGCCGACGCCATCGCCGCCGACCACCTCGCCGAGGCGATCCAGTATCGACGGTTGGATCGGAAGATGTGAGGGGGATTCGGCGTACCCTGGACTCCAGCCGCTCACTGGGGAATGCGCGTTCGCAGGTACAGGGGACTATTGCCCAGCATCACGCCCAGTTTCCTCGCTTCAGCCCCATCAACGACTGGCTCGCGGTTTTGGCACGCCTATTGCATCACGTATTGACGCAGCTTCAGAGGACAGCCATCCTAGTGGTATCGCTTCGCCGGTTGTTCCTGTACGTGAGGGATCCGTCAACGTGAACCTCTATCGGTACGAAGTGGGATACAGCCATGGGACACGACCGCAAGAACTGGACCGGAACACCTCGTCACGATGACCTGCCGCGCCTGACCACGTTTCTTTTCGGGCCGATCGTATTGCTTTGGGCCTTCGGCTGTGCGTTGCCGGTGTTCAATCGCCAGCCTCCACCGGGGTCGGAGGAAATGGTCCGTCGCGTCAGCGTCCAATCCGTGACCGGTGCGGAGGCAAACGGTCCAAGCTACGACCCGAGCCTCTCGGCCGACGGGCTGCACGTCGCCTTCGCCAGCGAAGCCACAAATCTGCTTTCAGGCATCGTGGTCGCGGATACCAACGCTGCGTCGGACGTCTTCGTTCACGACCTGGCAACAGGGCTGACGACGATTGTCAGCATCGGGTCGAACCACGAACAGGGGGATGGCGCAAGCAGAGGGCCCAGCATCTCCGCCGATGGCCGATACGTGGCATTCAGCAGCAAGGCCACCAACCTTGTGGAGAACGACACGAACGACAAAGAGGACGTGTTCGTCCACGACCGAATGGCAAACCAAACGACCCGTGTCAGCGTGCAGTCGGGGACCGGCGTGGAGGGAAACAACGAGAGCCGCGAGCCGAGCATTTCAGCCGACGGACGCTATGTGGCCTTCGCGAGCTTCGCGAGCAACCTGCTCGACACGGGCGGTCTTCCCGCAATCGACAACGGTCACCTGGACGTCTTCGTGCATGATCGCCAGACGGGAACAACGATTCAGGTGAGCGTCGGCCCGGCGCCGACCTACGCGCAACCAGACAGCGCTTCCAGCGTTCCCTGCATCTCGGCAGACGGAGGCTACGTCGCATTCCAAAGTCTCGCCGACAACCTGCTGGACAACCGCAACCCTGCGAACGCTGGTTGGGATATGTACCTCCGTGACCTCAAGACGAACGAGTTGACACGCGTCAGCGCCCACCCGACTACCGGAGTGGCTGGAGATGCCAGTACGCAGGGCGTCAGCCTGTCGGCCGATGGGCGGTATGTAGCCCTTGGAAGCCACGCGACCAACCTGTTGACCTTCCTCGACAACTTTCCCGTCGTCGACAACGGCAAGGAAGACGTCTACGTTCTCGACCGCCAGACAAAGCAGATGGCACGGATCAGCATCGGCCCAGCTCCGTCGTATTCGCAGGGCGACGATCTTTCCGGCGATCCGAGCCTCTCAGCCGACGGACGGTGCGTGGCCTTTACCAGCGCCGCCACCAACCTGGTGGCCAACGAGACCAACACGAACGGCGTTGCAGACGTCTACGTTCGTGACCGCGAGACGGACCAGACCACGCGGGCCAGCCTCGCCATGGGATCTGCCCTGGGAAACAACGTGAGCGCCAAGCCCAGCATCTCAGCGGACGGGCGGTACGTGGCGTTTCACAGCCTCGCCACCAACCTGGTCTACGATGACAACAACGGCACATTGGATATCTTCGTGCGCGACCGGGGTGAGTGAAAGAAGAGAGCGGTTAGGAATCGGGGGCGCACCGCGAGCCGAACGATGATGCGAGGGAAACGATCCCATGAGAAATCAGCACCGGAAGCACCAGATCGATAGAAGAAGTTTCTTGCAGGGCGTTGCGACGGGCGTGGCCTGCTCGCCGCTTGCCACCCTTGCCGCCTCTGAGGATGACAGAAGCCGCGTGGTCGTGGCCGAGCGCGACGACTACGGTCGCGGCGCCGACACCAACCGGCAGGTCGTCAAGCAGGCCGTCGACGCCATGGTCAAGACGCTTTCCGGGAAGACCAACGTCGACGAGGCCTGGCGGACGTTCGTTTCCCCAAAGGAAACCGTGGTGATGAAAGCCAACGGTCAGCACCGTGGCGGCTCGACCAACCCGGCGATCGTTTGGGCCGTCTGCCGCGGGCTGGCCGACGCCGGTGTCCCGCAGCAGAAGATCATCGTCCTCGACCGAAACAAGACGGACCTCCAGACCGGCGGGTTCGCGCCGCTCGAGGACATGCCGAACGTGCGCTTCGTGACCTCTGATTCGGCTTGGGACGACGAAGTCAAGGTCGGCCCGATCAAGACCCGTCTGACACGGGTCCTGACGAGAGACGCCGACGCCATCATCAACTTGCCGCGCTTGAAGAATCACGTTATCGCGGGGGTCACGATTGCGATGAAGAACCACATGGGCTCGATTCCGAACCCGACGGACTTCCACCCGACCCTCGACACGATAGCCGAGCTGAACGGCTTGCCGCCCATTCGCAAGAAGGCACGGTTGGCGATCTGCGACGCCATCGTGGGCATCCTCGATGGGGGACCCCAGTATCGCGGGGCACACTGCACATGGCCGGCCAAGAGCCTGCTGGCCGCCACAGACGTCGTCGCCCTCGACGCGATCGGGGCCGAGATGGTCCGCAAGGCGCGCATCGCAAAAGGCATCGGCGCGACCAAGCCCGATCCGACGCATATCGCCCACGCGGCCGAGATCGGACTGGGCACGGCCGACCTGAGCAAGATCGATACGATCAGGGTCTAGTACCCCACCACAAAGGAATTTGTGGCTTCGGGCGGCTTGGGGATCGCCGTCGA
>CAZUQM010000002.1:0-366412 GCA_964622545.1 uncultured Planctomycetales bacterium
ACAGCACAGCTCCCTAACGGTCGCTGCTCTGATAACCGTCTCGCCCTCCTGATCGGAACCCACAGAAACAAGTGTGGTCGGGTACTAGTAGTCGAACACAATTGAATCCGTCGGTTCCCCAGCTTCGGGGTCGCCGTCGGAGACGCTCCCACTTCGGATCGATGCCGCGCCGGAGACGCGACCGTGAGGGAGCGTTGCCGTTCAAGCGCTCCAACAGCACAGCTCCCTAACGGTCGCTGCTCTGATAACCGTCTCGCCCTCCTGATCGAAACCCACAGAAACATTTGTGGTCGGGTACTAATACCGTTTTCACTCAGCAAGTTTCGCGTGTTTCGTGTGCCACTGGCCGGCGTCGCCTTGGCGAAGTAGGCTTGTCCGCCAGTGCTCGCAAGGTTAACGCGATCGCAAGAGCAGCAAACGTGAAGGAGCAGTGCCGTTCGAGCGCGTGAGCGGCAACGCCTCGTGCGCACCACGATATGCTTACTCATCACTACTTGGCTGCGTCGTCGGTAGGTTCTTCAGATCGATCACCGCTTGGGCCTTCTCGCGCGGGACCGGCGTGTAGCGCGTCGTCCGGATGGCGGCCTGGCCGTCCTCTGAGAACAGGTAATCGACGAGCTTGGCGGCCGCCGGGTCCGGCGGATCGGTCGTCCACACCCAGATCGTCTTGAGCAGCGGCCACTTGTCGGCGTCGAGGCTGTCCTTCGTCGGGTAGATCGGTTCCTTGTCGAAAGCGCCCCTCAGGCCGAGGTACGGCGTGGCCTCGGCGTAACCGAGTTCGGTCATCCCGATGGACATCGGATCGGTCTTGACGGCATCGATGATGTCACCCGGCTCGCGAAACTGCTTCCAGGGCGGATCGGCCAGGAACAAGTTCGCGACCTGCATGAACAGCCGCCCGGCGCGGGTGCTCCGATGCGGACCGTAGAGCGTAATGGGCGCCGGCGGACCGTCGACGGCGGCCCAGTTCTTGATCTTGCTGCGCAGGATGTCCCGAAACTGCTTGACCTCCATGTGCTTGATGGGGTTGTCCGGATGGACGTAGACGCCGAAGGCGTCCCACGCCACCCGCCAGCCGATCGGTAGGTTGCCGTGCGCCTCGATGTAATCCTTGGCGTCGTACCAGGCGATCGACGAACTGGTGCACGCCACGTTGGCCTGGCCCTTGACCAGCGCCCGGAACCCGTCGTGGCTGAACCGCACCTTGCCCACCCGGTCCGCGGTGAACGGGATGCTTCGGCATCGGTCGGCCCAACTCTCGACGAGCTCCACGGGGATCTGAGCACCCGCCAGCCGGAGTGGCTGATCGGGCATCCGCGCCGACTGCCAACTCTGACGCCAGCTCTCCCGCCAGCCGCAGCCGACGCCGACCGCCAGGGCCAGCGATAGGACCCCGGCCAGCAAGGCCACGGAGACGCGCTGTTGGCGATGGCGGAAACGGATGGTCATGTTCGATGAGCGGCGGTACGTCCGGTGAGCAGAATCGTGCGAGCAAGCGGCGCGCCGACCCGAGCCGCTTCCACCCGAGATCGGCACCGCGACCGGCTCGTCAGGTGCCGATTCAGGCAGTCTGACGATCGCGGGGCGAGCCGTCAAGCCTGTTGATCACGGCATGGGGGGCGTGCGACTGCCCGTTACCACCCTCTCGGGCGACTTGCCAGAGCATCTGGTCGATCACGTTGGTGGCCGCGCCGACCGACGAGGCCAGCGTCCCCAGCGGAGACACCATGACGCGCGTCTTGCCGGCCAGGGCGGGCAAGATCGTGCTGTTGAGCTTGTGAACGATGCGGTCGGTGAACACCGAAGCGCCCGACATCCCGTCGTCCTCGCCGGCCAGGATACCGCCCAGGACCACGAGCTCGGGGTTGAGGATGTTGGCCGCGTTCGCTAGGGCCTGCCCGACATGATCGGCGGCGGTGTCGAGCAGATTGGTAGCCAACCGATCGCCGTCCTTGGCCGCCTCCAAGATCGTCGCGATCGTGATCGTCTCGGTGTGTCCCCCGGCGCGGCGCAGGATGCTCGACTGCACACCGCGGCTCAGCGCCTCGATCGCGCCGGCCACGATCGCCGGCGGCGAGGCGATCGACTCCAGGCAACCGAAGTTCCCACAATGGCAAATCGGACCGTTCGGATCGATCACCGTGTGACCTAGCTCACCGGCGTGGCCGAGATGGCCGCGCAGTAACTGGCCGTTCGCCACGACACCCAGGCCGATGCCTTTGCCGATGTGCAGGTAGAGGAAGTCATCACACAGGCGCCCGGCTCCGTGGCGGACCTCCGCTTGCGCGGCCGCCTGCACGTCATTCCAAACGACCACGGGCAGGCCCAGCCGTTCGGTCAGCAGCCCGCCGATCGGGACGTCATGCCAGTCGGAGCAATAGGGAAACTGTATGGAGACGCCCGACTTGCTGTCGACGATCCCGCTGATGCCCACGCCCAGACCGGCCGGACGGGCACACTGCTCGTCACCGAGCAGCGTCTCGGCCATCTCGATCACGCGCGACACGACCACCTCACGGCTCGTGGCGATCTCGTTGCGCCCGCCGACGCTCTTGAGGACCTGCCCGCTCATGTCCGTCAGCACGCCGACGATCTCGCGCGGACTCACCGACAGGCCAAGGCCTTGCGCATAGTCGTTGTTCAACTGAACAATGGCGGCGGGACGCCCACCCGTGCTCGGTCCCCTGCCCGCCTCGACCAGCAATCGCTCGCCCAGAAGGTCGCGAACCAGCGCGCTGGCCGTCGGCAGCGACGTGTCCAGATGATCCGCGATTTGGGGCCGACTGAACGACTCCCCGTCACGCATCATCTCAACCAAGTTCCAACGATGTTGTGATCGATCTGACATGCTTTTGCCCACTCTTGCACCGAAGTTAGCCCCTCCCTTGCGAATTATAGGGCTCTGATGCCCGCTCCCGGAATAACTAAGACACGCCATATTTGCGTTTGACAGAAACTTCCTTAAGCGGCTGCGGGATGACTCGCACGACGGGGCTGAAGTCCCTTAGATACGATCTGCGGCCGGCCAATGCCACGGAATCGGCAGGAAACAGCACAGATCGCGATAGGCCCCTTGAACGTCGACTATGTGGTCCAGGTGGTAAGGGCCCAACAGCAACTGCGCCATGGCGGAATCTGGAAGTAAGATACGCCTAGGACAGGGCTTACGAGAAACACGGAACCGCCTGCCGACGTGCAACGTGGCCGATTGCCCGCTGTCGGTCATGACCAGCGTGACCTGACCAGCGACGCAGGCGGCACGCGCTGCTCGACGTCGCATCTCCGGTAGGAGGTGCTCAAGGCACGATGCCAGATTCAGGATGCGAATCTGGTAGCTCGCCGACATGATCGGGCGCGAGTACTCGCCGCAGTGGATCAACCAGCGAAGGAGCTCACCCGGCTCGGGGCCCATCTCCACGGTCACGACCTCCACGCCCTCGCGGCCGAGAAGGTCGTGAATGATCGCACCGACCCCTCGTGGATGGCCACACGCCTCGATGATGCGATCGTCGTCGCGCACGATGACATAGGCGAAGGCATCCGGCGCGTCGGAGACCAGCACCTCGAAGCCCGGACGCGCTAGAACCCGCTCGAAGTAAGCCTTGGGACGATCGATCCGGTACCGCGCGGCGTCGTGAGCTCGACGCACCCGGGCCAGATCCCGCAAGCGCTCGTAGCCGCGGACCGGGCCGGTCGGCACGTCACAGCACTCGAGGCAGCGGGTCGTCAGCCGGAACTCGTAGCGCCGTCCGCCCCCGTCCCAGCCGAACCTGCGGTAGCGAAAGCGATCGCCGCCGAGCACGGCCACGTCGATGCCCGCCCGACGCATGACGGCGTCGCCCAGACGGATCATGTCGGTCATCACGCCCCGGTTGCGGTGGTCCTGTCGGGCGCACACGCCCCCGATCCCGGCGGCCTTGAGCTTGGCGTCGCCCACGACCAACGTGCGGGGGAAGATGCCGTACGACCCGACGACCTCGTCGCCCTCCAGCGCCCAGTAGCTCTGGCGAAGGAGCGTGGCGACGGGGGAGTACAGGTGGGACATCCGCTCGAAGGCGTCACGATCGACGTCGAATTGTTCGCTGAGGAAGCCGATCAGCTCGTCGCGTTCGGTGAGCGTCACCGCCTTGAGTCTCCGTCGGGGCATCGTGTCCGTCGCTCCGGGGGGGTTGGCTCCATCACCGGGTCGTACCGTGTGTCACACTATAGCAATTGCGGTAGGACGTGCATCGCCGGTGGCGTCAGATTGGCCCGCACCGGCGTCCGCCGCGCGCAGGCAAGGACGGGTCACGGCGACCCCGTCCCGCAGTTCGCCACGACGTCGTCTACCCCTCTGGCGGTCTACGGAGAGAACCCTATTCGTCGTCCGTCACCACGGATCGATGCCATGGCAACGGGCCGATTACTGCTTCTTGGTCGTCGTGGTCGCTGGGGCCGACGCCGGCGGGGGCGTGAACTCGACCGGATTACCTGTGATGACCCACTTACCGGGATAGGTCGCCTGCCGTCGCTCCCATTCCTGCGAGACATCCTGTCCCTGGATTGGCTTGTGACACGTCGAGCAGACGCCGTGGTGCGGCTTGTTGATCTGGTCGGCCACCTGTTCGTGACAACCAACACACAGGCCGTGCATGGCGTCGGTGTAGCTAACCGCCATGTCGTCCCCCTCGGTCTTGATGGCCGCGTCCGGTACCATCATATCAAGCTCGTCAACATGGCAAGCCTCGCAGGCCTTGGCGGTCTCGCGAGACCGGTCGCTTCCGGACGGATGGCATTCGGTGCAGGAGTCGTTACCACCCAAGTAATCCACATGCTCCTCGTGGGAGAAGATCGAGCGGGCTTGATACATGTCACTGTGACACAGATGACAACCCGTGTGCTCATCGCGTGGCACGTGCATATGATGACAAAACTTGCAGGACGCATCCTCGCCGTTGACCGCCACGTGCACGGCATGGTTGAACTCGACGAAGAATCCGTCACGGTTACCATCGATACGCAACGTGTTCCTGTAGTCACCGCGAGCCGGATGGGTCGGCACTCGGTTCAGTCCCTCGCTCCGGGCCGACTTGAAGGGGAGCAAGCCGACGGCCACTGCCGCCCCCACCACGAAGGCCAAGGAGCTGCCGGAAGCCAATGCGCCACGATTGACGTCCATCCAACGATAGCCAGCGGTGTCTGTCGGACGGTGTGTTTGTTCCTCGGTGAGAGGTCCAGGCGTCCAGATGCGGAACCGCTCCAGGGCAAAGAGGAAAAAGAGCCCCGCCGCCGACAAGATGCCAGCGCTCAGGGCGAACTCGCTCCACGAGGGGAAGTAGTCGGCCCCGGCCGCCCGCAGCATCGCGATACCACTGACCGTCACGCGCTGCAGGATCATGCCCGAGGTTACCAGGATGGCACAACCGATCAGCCCAGCCAGGCTGGTCCGCACCCGCTCGCTCATCAGCAGGCTGCATGGAATGATGATGCTGACGGCGATCTCGAGCAGGAACATCGCACTTTCCCAGGATCCATCGGCCACATGCACGATCTCGCCACGCACGATCAGATCGCCGAGGCGCAGGATCAGGTAGGCCCACAGAGCAAAGGCCGCCCCTCGTGCCAACGGAGACAACATTTCCACGTTCACCGGCTTGCGATAGAGCCAGGGCACGATGATGAACTCGGTCACGATGACGAGCGTACCCAAGCCGGCGGCCGAGATGATGAACAACAACGGCTGGATCGGACTGTACCAGAGGGGATGGAGCGTATGCGGCGTGATCAGGAAAATCGTTCCGAGGGTCGACTGGTGCAGCGTCGAGATCATCACGCCCAAGATCGCCAGAGGTAGCGCGAGACGCTTGAGGACGTTTGCCACCTGGGTCAACCGCGGCCAATCCTCGATGACAATGGGTGTGAATTCCAACACCAACAGTGTCAGGTAGAGCATGACGCACCAGGCCACCTCAAAGAGGGGTGAGTGGATCTGCCAGTAGACGATCGGATGCCAGATCCGCCACGGTAGGCCGATGTCGAACAACAACGTCGTGGCGGCCGAACCATAGCCGAGCAGCGCAGTGATCACAGCCGGCCGGACCACCGACTCGAATCGATGGAGACGGAAGACGTGGATCGTGCCGGTCAGCACGAAGCCACCGGCGGCCAGGGCGATGCCTGCGATCACGCCCCACCCCTTCCACAGGCCCCACGGGATGGCATCGTTGAGGTTCGTCGTTGCACCGAGGCCAAACAGCATCCGATGCGCAATGACGGCAATGCCCAGACCGAGCACGCCCCACAGGATCTGCTTGGCAATCTGCACTCTACTCATGTCGGCCCGCCTCCGTGGTCGAATCACCCTTCTGATCGTCGCTCGGCGACGCCTCCCCCTCGGCGGAAGGTTCTGTGGTCTGTTCCTGTTCCTTCGCCTCGACCTCCTGTTCGGCGTCGGCCTGCTTGGACGGAGCGTCCTCGCCCTCGTCGTGCAGGTGCATCTCCTGCAACTTCATCCGACGGCCGACAATCCAGTGGACGCCCAACAGCACCGCCCCCACACCGAGGAACACGTAGGGCGTGCTTTGGATAGGTGCGTGGATCGTATCGGGCAAGGGCCGGCTAGCCAGTTCCTTGCCGTAGCTCAGGAAGCTAAGATCGATGTCGGACACGTACAGCACGCAGGTCCCGCCGATCTCGTCGCTATCACCGTAGAGCTTGAGCTTCGGATTGGCCTTGAGCCGCTTCTTGGCCTCCGCCAACAGGTCGTCTCGCTCGCCGAAGATCGTGGCCTTGGTCGGACACACCTCGGTGCAGGCCGGGACGCCCGGTTTGTCCTCGCGCGTGGTGCAGAACGTGCACTTTTCGATAAAGGGAGCGGCTCGATCCCAATCGTATCTTGGCACACCATACGGACATGCCAACATACAGTAGCGGCAGCCGATGCACTTGTCCGCGTGGTAGACGACGGGTCCTTCCGGCGTGTGCTCCAACGCGCCGACGGGGCAAACCGCTTCGCACGCAGGCTCGAGACAGTGTCGGCACTGCTTGCGAACGTACTTGCCACCGGGGCGGCGAATGACGGAGGTCCAATTCCTCGCCGACAAACCGTCTGGCTTGTACCACCGTCGGGGGAGGTCTGGTGGAAGCTTGTTGGCCTTTTTGCATGCGGCGACGCACTCGTTACAGCCGATGCACAGCGTGGTGTCCGTCAGAATGGCTTTCATATCGGAGCAGACTCCTTACCGAGGGCTCGGGCGACATTGCGCCCCGCCGACGCGGGGAACCGCCAGCCCATCTCAGAAACGAGTTGCGAGAACGGCATAAGCACGCAATGCGCCACCTTCGAGAAGGGAATGAGCACGAAGATCAGCTCGCCGCTCAAGACGTGAATCAGCATCATCGCCTGATACGACATCGGGCTGATGCTCGGGTGCCGGATGAACAACCCGCTGAGAAACGGAATGGTCAACAGCACTGGCCATAGGAAATCGCTGGGACGGCTCATCGCACGAGACAGCGGCGAGGCGATCCGCCCCACCAACAGCCCGATGCCTGCCAAGATCGTCACCACGGTCAGCACGTCGGCCACCCGGTTCGATAGGGTCGGCCAGGCAAGGCCCGTCCCCTGCTTCCACAGATAGACGTGCCCGAAAAGGAAAACGGGCGTGATGATCAGCCCGACGTGCCAGAGGAACGACACAATGCTGTAGACGGCGCGGGTCCGCGTCAGCCGCGCGAACGGGAACAGCCACCAAAGCGTTCGCTTGCGAACCACATCCCAGGCGACGGCCTTGTCGCCGGCCGACAGGTACGTCTTGATGAGGTTGTACGCGGTTAGAATCACCAGCCGCGCGCAGCCCAACACGAGCAACGCAAACGTGAAGCGGAACAGCGGCCCGCGGGCGAACTCCAGCAAACTGGTCATTGTCGTGTCGTTCACGATGACGAAGCCTCCGAAGCGGCGGTCTCCTCCCCGGCCTGCTCCTCGGCCTGGTCGGTCACGCCTTGCTTTTGCTTGAGCTCGGTATAGTCAATCGCCTTGTAGAGCAGATCGTGCAGCCCGACGATCTCGCAGTCGACCTTCTGGTCTTCCATCAGCTCCTTGAGCTGCTTCTTGCAGTTGGCGCACGGGGCGACGCAATACTTGGCGCCCGTGGCGCGGATCTGCTCGGCCTTGGCCTTGCCGCTGAGCCCCGTGCGATAGGGTCGCAACTCGTCGATCGACACCGTCCCCCCCCCACCGCCGCAGCAAATGTTCTCCTCGCGGTTCGGCGTCATCTCGACGAAGTCCTTGCAGATGTACTTCAGGAGTTCGCGGGGCTGATCGATAATCCAACCCGCCCGTGAGATGTTGCACGGATCGTGGTAGGTCACGCGTTCCTCAATCGCACCCGGCATCAGCTTCAGCTTGCCCGCCTTCCACATCTCGTAGGCGTATTCCATGCAGTTGATGACCGGCAAGGCCTCCTCCCCGCCGCAGAACATGGGTACACCCGCCTTGGCCGATCGGCTCGCATGCCCGCACTCGCCGATCATGATCGCCTTGGCGTTGAGCCGCTTGGCCTCGTCATGCAGCTTGCTGACCACGCGGTCCCAGATGCGGTCGCTGTAGAACAAGCCATAGTTGATGCCGTCGTGGTACTGCTTGCCGATCGTCCAGGAGGCGCCCGTCGCGGTCATGACGGCCGCGTTGCCCATCAGGGTCTCCGCCTCCATCATGAAGTCGCTCACCGCCGGGAAGAAGGCAAAATCCGCCCCTTCTACGTCCAACGGAAACGGCAGCTTGACGCCCTGCTCCTCCTCCATGTCGTCCTCGAGGAATTCCAGACCGTCAAGAATGGCGGGCAGGGGGAAACCCGACGTGTTGCCCGTCTCCCCCTCGAGTTGTTCCCGGGTGCTCACGACCAGCGCCCGAGGGGCAATATCGATCTCGCTGAGTGTGTATCGCGCCAGGTGGGTCAGCAAGCCGTGATCGATGCCCATCGGACACTCCAACGTGCACTTCCGACAGGCCGTGCAGTTCCAGACCGATTCGGCCATCTGTTGGAGCTTCTCGTCTGTCAGATCTCCGCGTCCCGTCAGGCCACCCCATAGACGCCCCCAGAACGTGAAATACCGTTTGTAAACGTCCAGCAGCAACGAAGAGCGCTGGCAGGGAACATCGTTCGGATCGCCGGTGGCCTGGTAGAGCATGCACTCGACGGTGCACTTACCGCACTTGGCCTGAACGCGAATGTAGTGATCCAAGGCCATCACGTAGGACGGATTGTTCTGCAGGATGGCCGCGAAGGCCTCGAGGAACTTGCGCGGCCGATCGGACGTGAGCGGGTGTTCGATATGGTACCGTACGTCCAGCCGCTGCTGCTTCCGCAGGTCAACCGGTCGCGTGTTCTCCTTGGCCTTGCCCTGGCCTTCTGCATCCAACAATGTCTTCATCAGACCTCTCCGCAGGTTGAACCACATGGTGTGGCAGCCGTCCCGTCGCACAAGACGGCCTTGGCATTCCGTTGAGCTTCGCAACGAGGAGCGCCCCCCCTATCGGGCCCCCTCCTCATGATTGCTGTGACGGCTCGGGGCGGTCCTCCGACGACGTCGCCCACTTCCGGTAGTAATCGCAGTCGCGACAAGCTCGTTCGCGCCAAGGACCACACACACCCAGCGAACGCAGCTCGAAGCAGTCCAGCGCCCTGGCACGGTACGTCGGGCAGTCCGAGCACGGCGCCTCGGGCACGGCATCCTCATCCGAGATCCCTTGAGCATGCTGCCAGCAGAAAGGCCTGTGGTCCAACTCCTCATCGAGCGCGCTAGTGCTCATCGCGTTGGCCGTCATAAAGTAACGGAGATCATCGACGAGGATCCGATACTGGCCGCCCATGGTCCGCTGCCCACGCAGCCGCCCATCCTTGATCCACTTGACGATCGTATCCGGACTGACCAGGCAGTATCTCGCTGCTTGCCCGCTCGTCAGTCCGATCGGTTTACCGCCCACGATATAGCCCTTCTACGGCCTTTGCCACGTTCACGACGAATGAAGTCATCTCGCCGAAATCGCGACGATCGGCGATTTCGGTGTTTACCGTGAACTCGCCATATTCGTTTCATTCGGCGTGCCAAATCTGCAACATCGGTCGAAGTTGGCTTTAACGTATTCCTGTCCAATATCTTATATCTTAGTCCGCACTAACCGACGAACGTCGTTTCATTGCATGTTGCAAGAAATGGGGGTGGCGTTGCGTTGCATGTTGCACGAATCGCAACAACGCCTCATCGGTCCGGCGCACTGATGTGCAGCCGCTTCATCTTCCGCCAGAGGGTGGATGGGTCGATGCCGAGATCGCGGGCCGTCCGGCCGCGATGCCAATCGTTCCGCTTCAGCGTCTCGACGATCAGACGCGTCTCGGCGTCCGCCAGCTTGGTGGGCTGCTCGGGCAGCTCGTTCTGACCGGACTGCAGTTGCCCGGGCAGGTGGTGTGGCTCGATGTGACCCTGCGAGCAGAGGACGAAGGCGTGCTCGACCGCGTTCTCGAGCTCGCGCACGTTGCCGGGCCAATCGTGGGCCATCAGGATCCTCATCGCCTCGTCGCTGGTGCCCTCCACGAACTTGCCGCGTAACGCGTTGAACCTCGCGATGAAGTGGTCGACCAGCAGCGGTATGTCCTCGCGCCGCTTGCGGAGCGGCGGGAGCCTCATGCCCACGACCTTGACCCGGTAATACAGATCGCGTCGGAACGTGCCGCGCTCGGCCATGGCCTGCAAGTCGTGGTTGGTCGCGGCCAGAATGCGCACGTCGGCACGTACGCTGCGCTCGCTGCCCAGGGGCTCGTACTCTCTCTCCTGCAAGACGCGCAACAGCCGAACCTGCAGGGCCGGCGAGATGTCTCCGATCTCGTCAAGGAAGAGCGTCCCGCCTTCGGCCTGGGCGAACCGTCCGATCTTTCGGCGCTTGGCGTCGGTGAACGCGCCCGCCTCGTGTCCGAACAGCTCCGATTCCAGCAACGAATCGGGCAAGGCACCGCAGTTCACGGCAACGAACGGTCCCTCGCGACGCGGGCTCAGGTCGTGAATCGCCCGCGCGAAAAGCTCCTTGCCCGTGCCGCTCTCTCCCTCGATCAGAACGGTGCTCTCGCTCTCGGCCACCTCGGGCAGGATGTCGAACAGCCCTCGCATGACGGGATTGCGACTGATGATGTCCTGGAAGCTGTGTTGGTGGTCGATCTCCCGCCGGAGCTGTTCGACCAGGGTCAGGTCGCGGAAGGTCTCCACACCGCCGATCATCCTGCCGTTCTCATCTCGAAGCACGGACGTGGAGATGCTGATCGGGATCCGCTCGTTATCGGCCGTGGTGATCGTCACCCTCTTGTTGACGACGGGCTTGCCCGTGCGCAACGTCTGATGCAGGGCGCAGGCCGAATCGCAGATGCTCGCCCGGAAGACCTCGCAACACGGCCGTCCGATAGCCTCTTGGCGCGAGACGCCGGTGGTCTCCTCCGCGGCACGGTTGAAGGATGTGATTCGCCAGTTGCTATCCACCGTGAACACGCCGTCTGCGATGCTATCGAGGATCACGTGGTGGATGGATGGCAGCGCCTCGGTATCCATAAGGCCTCTTTAAGACTCGCAGCACCGATCGCTCGGGAGATGTCTCGCACGGGCTCGCCTGGCCCGAGACCTGAATTCCCTATATTAGGACAGACCCGTCGCGCGCTGCAACATCCGCCTAGGCCTGAGAATCCGGTAATCCGATGACCCATCCATAAGAGACGCCGCCCGAGGTCTCCGGCGACCCCAAGGCGGCGTGTGATGGGCAGGTAGGTGAGCCCGGCCGGTCACCGGGCTCGCAAGGAACATCGTGCGTGCTAGAAGTCGCCGAGGTTGTTCGACGCGTCGGCCTGACCGGAAACCTCGGACCCCTCGGTGAAGAACTCGTCATTCGGCGAGGTCGATACTGCGGCTGGTTGGGTGGCGTGTTGGACGGAATGGACTGGATGGCTCACCGGGCGCTGGGTGGCCTGCCGGGCCGGCTGCGAACTGCTGCCGCCGACAAGCCTGACAAGAACGCCGACCATCTCCTTGACGTTCTCAGCTTGGGCGCTGAGCTCCTCGGCGGCGCTGGCTGATTCTTCCGCGCCGGCCGCGTTCGATTGCGTTACCTTGTCCATCTGGGACACGGCCGTGTTGACTTGGTCAACACCCTGGGCCTGCTCCGACGAGGCCTGCGTGATCTGAGCGATCAGGTCGGCCACCTTGGTCGCCGACTCGCCGACCTTGTTGAAGCTCTCGGTCGTCGACTGGTTCAGCTCGACGCCGCGCTGGACGCGGTTGACGGTCTGTTCGATCAAGCTGCCCGTCTCGCGGGCCGCTTCGGCCGCGCGCTGGGCCAGATTGCGGACCTCATCGGCCACCACCGCGAAGCCCTTGCCGTGCTCGCCGGCACGGGCCGCCTCCACCGCCGCGTTGAGCGCCAGCAGGTTGGTCTGGAAGGCGATCTCCTCGATCACCTTGATGATCTTGCTGATCTGGTCGCTGGCCTCGGAGATCTCCTGCATCGACTGAGACGTCTCTCTCATCGCCCCGTCGGCCTCGGTGATGATCTGGCTGGCCTCAGACATGAACTGGTTCGCCTGCTGGGCGTTGTCAGCGTTCTGGCGGGACATCGCAGCCATCTCTTCCAACGCGCTGCTCGTCTCCTCCAGACTGCTGGCCTGTTCGCTGGCGCCCTCAGCCAGACCTTGACTGGCGGTGCTGACCTGCGTGGCCGCGTCGTTGACCTGCTCGGCGCCTTCGTTCAGACCGGAGATGATCTGCTTCAGCGCCCGAGTGATGCCGCGGGCGATGAACAACGCCAGCCCGATGCCGATCAGGATCGCGATCAAGCCAACAACCGTGACGTTCCGCTTCGTCCCCTGGGCCGCGTCCAGCATGGCCTCATCGGTCATGACGTTGGCCTTGACCTCGGCGCGAATCCGGTTGAGCAGGTCCTGGACCTTCTCGAGGTTCGGCTTGGTCTTGGCCGCGAACAGGGCATTGGCCTGCCTACTGCCCTCGAGCGATTCCTCAGCATAGTCCTTGCATGCGTTGAGGGCCTCGCGCGTCTCGTGGAGGGCCTTGAGCGTCTCGTGCTGGTAGATCTCGCGGGCCTTCTTCTGGGCTGCGACGAGCTCCGTCTCAGCATGGATGGCCGCGTAGAAATGCTCGGCCACGCCGTCGAGGGCGGGAATCGTCTCGGCCGTGTAGACCTTCTTGGCGTCGTCGATCTTGCCCTCGGCTAACGCCTTCTTGATCTTGATGGCCGACCGATGCAGTCTGTCATGCGGTTCGCGGCAGGCGGCCAGCTGCTTGCCCAACTCGGGGAAGGATTCGCACCATTTCTTGCACTGATCGCTCTCCAGGAACTTGCCGAACGCACACTGGGTCGGGTCGGTCTCGATGTCCAGCTTCTTGTCACCGACGACACAGGCCTTGCACACCGTGGCCATCCACTTGCGGTGGTCGTCCAGCCGATCCTTCATCGTATCGGCCAGCCCCGGGTGGCACTGCTTCCACTGAGCCGCGATCTTCGAGGCGGTCTCATGCAACCGAGCGTGCGGCTCCTCGCAGGCGGCCAGCAGGGAACCGAAAGCGGAATCCTGCTCGGCCAGGGCACGGGCCTCGCCGTACAGCCATTTCCCGAACGCGCATTGCTTCGGATCGGTCTGGACGGTGAGGTGATCGAGGTTCTCGAGGAACAGCTCGGCCACGTTGTTGGCCCAGGCCAGATGGTCCGACTCACGGGCCGCCAGGAGACCGGGCAGCGAGGCATCGGCCTGTTTGAAGACCTGCTTGATCTCGGCCGCGGAGTCGTGCAGGCTTCTGTGGTAGGCCTCGATCTCCTTGAGCATGGGCGCGATCGACGGAACGGCCGCCTCGGCCTGCTTGCGGTGCTCACCGTAGAGCCACTTGCCGAAGGCACACTGGGTGTGGTCGAGTTGGACCTCGAGTGTCGTAACGCTATCGTCGGTCAGCAAAGCCGAGACCTCGTTGGCCCAGTTGAGGTGGTCGACTTCCTTTTGTGCCATCTCGCCGTCAAGCTTGTTGCCCGTGATGACCTCGCTGGCGTTGCCGACGATGCCGCCGACCCCAAAGTAGGCGAGGCCCCAGATCCCGCCAAGCAGGACTAGGATGACCCCGAAGCCCAATCCAATACGCTTGCCGATGGTTAGCTCGCCAAACATGGGGTGTCTCCTCTCTTAAGCGGAGAAGGCCTGGGCCACGCGGCGCGACCCCGGAGTTCCACAGAAGGACTACGCCATAGGTTGTAAGGCCGAGCCAGGGCAGCCAACCGGACCGCCCCCGGCACGCCCCGGAGCCGCCCCAGGACCCTCTAGGACAAACTCCTTAGTCAGGAACACCATCGGCGCAGAATAAGAGGGGATTAACGTAGGATTTCTTTGAGATAGTAGGGATATTCCCCACTAGCGTCGGGATTCAACGACCATGCGCACAAGATCTGCCACGCCATCGGCTTGCATCTTCTCCATCACCTTGGCCCGACGGGCCTCGATGGCCTTCGTGGTGATCCCCAACATGGCGGCCATCTCTTTGTTCGCCTTGCCCTCAATGATGAGGTCCAATACTTCGCGTTCCTTAGGGGTCAGTAGCGATATGCGCTGTAAGGTCGTCTGGCACGTAGCCTTGGAGACGCGAGACTCCGCGTCGCGGGCCAGGGCCTCTTGCACACGGTCCAGGAGGGTCTGATCGCGGAACGGCTTCTCGATGAAGTCCACCGCGCCGCGCTTGATGGTCCGCACGGCCATCGGGATGTCGCCGTGGCCCGATAAGAAGATGATCGGGAGCTCGCTTCCTTTGGCCTCCAGCTCTTCCTGGAGCTGCAGCCCGCTCATGCCGCGCATCCGTACGTCGAGCACGACGCAGCCGTGCTGCTTCGGATCGAAGGCGTCGAGGAAGGCCTCGGCCGATTCAAACGTCTGTGTCTCGAGCTCGACCGACCTCATGAGCAATTGCAGGCCCTTGAGAACGGCCGGGTCGTCGTCAACGATGTACACCACCGCTTGGTCGGTTTTCGTCATGGGCTGTGTCATGTCGGGTCACGTCCTCGGTAATGCGAAAGTGAAGGTGGCTCCTCTGGACGGATTCGGCTCGGCGCGCAATTGCCCGCCGTGAGCTTCCACGATGGACCGGCAGATGGACAGGCCGATGCCGAGACCGTCCGACTTGGTCGTATAGAATGGGGCAAAGACGGCATCCGGATCGTCCTGCGGCAGGCCGAGGCCGGTATCGCTGACCGAGACCACGACGTAGCCGCTGGCATCGGTGAAGGTGGTTACCGTGATCCGTCGGTCCCCCGCATCCCCTTGCTCGACGGCCTCGATCCCGTTGCGCAGCAGGTTCACCACGACCTGCTCGATCTGGATTCCATCCGCTTGGATCTGCGGCAGGTCCTTCTCCAAGTCGGAAGAGACCGAGACGTGCTTGTGGCGGGCCTCGAGCTCCACCAGATCGATCGCGTGTTGAACCACGTCATTCAGGTCGACGCCCTCCCGACTGGGTGGCTTACGCTTGATGTAGCCGCGAATACGTCGAACGATCTCGCCGGCCCGATCGGCCTGTGCGGCCAGGTCGCGTAGCGCTTCGACGATCACGTCGTCGTCGGCCTGACCGGACTCCAGCATGCGCAGGCATCCCTGGGCCGTGCTCGAGATGGCACAAAGCGGCTGATTCACCTCATGCGCCAATGCCGAGGCCATCTCGCCGACCGACGCAATACGGGACACGCGGACGAGGTTCTCGAGGTGCCCGCGGGCCCGGGCCTCGGCCTGCTCACGCGCCTGTTCGAGCTCGAAACGGTGCAGGGCAAAGCCGATGTCGTCGGCCACCTCCGCGAACAAGGTTTGCTCTTGACTCTGGCCCGCCATCCAGCCCGGCACGGAAACCGACAGGACGCCGTAGACCTTGTCGCCGTACTCGAGCCGGCGGGAGAGCGCGCCGCGGCCCTCGTAGGCATGCGCGAGCGGACAATCGGTGCAGTAGGCATGCGGGTCGGCGATGGCGACCACCTGTGGCGACGTCAAGGACGACGTGCAGCATGCGGTCCGCCTTCCCTGGCTCAACAGCCTCTCCATGGGCCCGAACTCTTCGCCCAGACCGGCCTCGTAGGAGGCCAGGAATCGCTCATCCTGGTCCCACAGCGCGATCCAAGCGTTGTAGTAGCCCCGGGTTCGAATCAGGCTCTTGCAGATCGCACTGAGGAGATGGTCGCGGTCGGTCTCGCTGACGATCAGCTTGCCGACGTCTCGAATCGCTCGCAGCACCAGATTGAGGTGCTGGATCCGCTGCTCGGCCAGATGCTGCTCGGTAAGATCGGTGCTCGAGGCCAGGATGCGGCGCACCGAGCCGCCCCCCCCGGGAACGACGGACAACGACCACGCCATCCGACGACGAACGCCGTCGGCGTCCAGACTATCCACGTGACTGATGCCGCAACCGGTCTGGAGCGCCTGATCGAAGCAATCCTGGAGATGGTCGGCGTCCTTGCCAACGGCAAGTGCTTTCCAGAATGTCTTGCCAAGGATGGACGCATCGTTGGCATAGTCCCGGCAGGCGTCGTTGACTTGTAGGATCCGACCGTCCTCATCCAACAGCAGGACAGGGACCATCACGCTACCCAGGAGGGCGGACAACATCTCCTCACCGGGAGCGTCGTCGGTTTGTGCTGACTGGTCCAGCTTCGTGTCACTCACGCTCAGTTCCCTGCCACTGGTGCCCGTTCGTGATCTTCCCGTACCGCTGCGGCTCGGACCAGGGGCTCAGGCGGTGTGCGTGCATTATACAAGACGGGGCGGGCATGTCTCGACCGGGACCGGCGTACCTCGCTAGGCCAGCGGCGAGATCCTACCAAGGCCGGGCGCGTGCGACCGCCGGACGAATGGGATGTTCGGGAGGAACAGGCGGCGGCGGGATTCGAACCCGCGATAAAGGATTTGCAATCCCTCGCCTTAGTCCACTTGGCTACGCCGCCTTAGGCACACGGGACAGGCACGATCTGGCCCTGTCCCGCAAACGGTGTTCATGGGCGCGGCTGGATTCGAACCAGCGAAGGCATAAGCCAACGGGTTTACAGCCCGTCCCCTTTGGCCACTTGGGTACACGCCCCGCCGGGTCGACCCCTGCGGGATCGCCCCTTCTGCGAACTTATCAAGATACCGCTACGGCATCCGGTGGTCAAGCATCTCACCCGACCAACAAGCCACTGCAGAACATCAAGGGCAAGATGAGCGAGAACACAAGGCCTCCGATCGCCGGCAAGCGCGACCTGTAGCGGATGCTCATCCCGATCACCGAGCACACCAGGCCCGCGAACCAGCAGAGCATGCCCCCCACCATGAACCCGACGGACCGCATCAGCCAGGGATGCTGGTCGATGTCCTGAGCGAGTTGGTTGAGGCGGTTCTGGAACTCCTCCTGCCGCTTCTTCATCTCCTCCTGATCCAGCTGGCCGACGTCCCCGAAGCCCAAGTCCTTGGCATGGTCAATCATCAAAATCTTGATCGCCGAACCCACCAGGACCAGAGACAGGACCGCCAGCGCCAGTCCGAAGAAGCCGACGATGTTCCGACGTTTGACCGGCGGCTGTTGAGGCTGCCCGGGAACCTGAGCCCAAGGCTCGAAGCGGTCGGTGACCGTCACGTCCACCCCCGCCCTCGGTGCCGACCGCGGTGCGCCCCCCAGGGCCGAACTCTCCTCCGCCGGGGGTTGGGGCGCTTGGGTGCCGGACGATGGAGACGGCGGCGGGCTCGGCCCCGCCGGCCGCGCCACCGGTTCGGGCTCATACGTCGATTCCGCCGGCGCATCCACGACGTCGTGGCAGTACGGGCAGGTCACCTGGCGACCGGCGACCTCGTCGTCGACCTCGATAGGTTTCTCGCAAGAGGTGCATCGGAACTGGACGACCATGGTGTCGAACCCTGATTGGCGAGCGCGGGCGCTCGGATCACAACGTCACGACAGCCCTTTCCTGCCGCATGCTGTTTAGATACCACGTGGTGGCGCGATTCGTCCAGGGCTTAGCGTGGAAAAGGCGATCGATGACACGTCTTCGGAGGATGGGCCCTCTGGGTTGAAGCTAACCGGTCGACTCCTCGGCGATCGTCTAGCGTTGGGCGAAGAGGTTGGCCCACGGCGCCCCGAACTCCTGCACCCAGTAGATGCCGTACGGACCGCCGGTGCGGACGGCGACGCCGATGTGCGTCCACATGGGATTCAGGATGTTCTCGCGATGGCCCTGCGTGGAGTTCATCCAGTCGCGCATGACCTCGCTCGGCGTCTTCTGGCCGGCGGCGAGGTTCTCGCCCACCGCGCGGTAGCTGTAGCCGGCCTGGGTGGCTCGCTCGCCCGGACCCTCGCCCGTGTCGGGGTGGTAGTGGGCGAAGAACTCCTCGGCGATCATCGTGCAGGCATACCCGCCGGCGACGGACGCCAGCGTGGTGTTCGTCGTGACCGGACCGAGCCCGTGCTTGGCCCGCTCCTCATTGACGAGTCGGATCACCTCTTCGACCAGCTCGGCCTCGTTGTCGGGAACGTAACACCCTTCTTGATCAGGTGTCGCGTAGCCGGCGACGGGCGTGAACGGAAACTCCTGACCGGTGCCGCAACCGGCCGCCAGGGCCACGAACGAAAGGCTGATCACAAAGGCAACACGGATAGACGTGATGACCGAGGCCATGCTTCCCTCCCCAGGGGACTGTCGGCGACTACTGAGTCTATTCGCGCCGACGGGACGGTTCAAGTCTGGCTTGGAGACGATCATCATAGCGGTGCGCCCCCGGTGCGCACGTGGGCTTCGTGTGACGGCCTGGAGCCCGACAGAGTCCCGCCCCGGGCCTCCGAGCCGCAAGAGGGGAAAACGGCATGAAATCTAGCTTATCGGACGCGCCTTGCGATGGCAAGGTTCGACCGACCGGAACGGGACCGACGCATGCCTGGTGCCGAGCTCGCAAGCGTGCGAGATCCGCGCGCGGCTTCGTGCGGCGGATTGGCACCCGCCACACGGAAACCTATAATGGGCGGATTATGCCCAAGACCGGCCTTCTGGTAGACGAACGGTATCAACTCCACGATACGGGGCCCGGACACCCTGAACGGGCCGAGCGCCTCGTGGCGATCGACCGTCGTCTGTCGACGGAGGGCTACTACAAGCGGACGGAACGGATCAAGCCGGTCCCTGCCCCGTACGACCCCATCGAGCTGATCCACGACCGAGCCTACATCGAACGGGTTCGCTCATCCTGCAAGCGAAACATGGACTTCATCGACACGCCCGACTCGGCGATCTGTCCGAAGTCGTTCGACATCGCCCTGCTGGCCGTCGGCGGCGTGCTCGAGATGGTGGACGCCGTCATGGAGGGCAAGTGCGCCAACGGCTTCTGCGCCCCGCGCCCGCCGGGACACCACGCCGAACGGGCCCTGTCAATGGGCTTCTGCCTGTTCAACAACGTGGCCATCGCGGCGCGGCATCTCCAGGCCAAGCACGGCGTGGGCAAGGTGCTGATCCTCGACTGGGACGTCCACCACGGCAACGGCACCCAGCACAGCACCGACGAGGATCCGACCATCTTCTTCTGCTCGCTGCATCAACACCCGTCGACCTGCTACCCCGGCACGGGGTTCGCCCATGAGACGGGCAAGGGCAAGGGGGCCGGCACGGTGCTCAATATCCCGATGGCGCCGGGCCTGGGCAACGACGCCTACAAGGAGGCCTTCGAGAAGCAGTTCCTTCCCGCCGCGAGGAAGTTCAAGCCCGATTTCGTCCTCACCAGCGCCGGATTCGACGCCCACGCACGCGATCCGCTGGCCGCCATGAACGTGACGGCCGAGGGCTTCAACGCCATGTTGAACGCCGCGCTCGACCTGGCCGACGAGCACTGCAAGGGTCGCTACGTCAGCATGCTGGAGGGCGGCTACAACCTCGAGGCGCTGGCCGAGTGCGTGGCCGAGCACGTCAAGATCCTCATCGAACGCGCCGCCAAGAACGAGAAGAAACGCTGAGCCGCCGGCGACGATTCCACGAGGCCGGGCTCCGGGCACGATAATCCCTATGTCATCTTGAGAAGGGTCTTGAGGTCCTTATCGCTGTCGACGGCCGTGATGCGGCAGGTGTAATCGCGGGTCTCGCCCGGTTTGAGTTGGTCGAGCCAGCCGCGCCGGCGGTCGACGTCGCGCCCTTCGACGCCGCCGTTGGCCGGTTCGAGCGCGCCGACGTAGCTGCCGTTCGGGCCCCAGTGTTGCCAGTTGATCAGTTGCGGAAACTCCTTGGTGTTGTACTCGATTCGCACACCGAAGCGGCGCTTCTCGTTGACCACACCGACGACGGCCTTACCGTTGCGATCGGTCTTCGGCTTGATGTAGGTGCAGTCCTCGCCCGCGCCCTTGTGCTGCGAGGTCGGTTCGACGGCGCGGCGGAAGTCCGGACGGGAGTACCATTCCACGCTGTCGGAGCGGGGCGTGATCTGCCCCTCATAGCAGTACGTGCTGACCTCGGGCTCGAGCAGCGGGAAGCCGAAGTTGATGTGCAAGAGCCAGCCGTGCGGGACGGTCTCGTTGCCGCAATTGGTGAAGCGATCGTGGATCTCGAGCCAGGGCTCACCGAGCGTGCTGTGAATCGTCCGGCGCAGCTCGACGTTCGGGTTGAAGACCTTCGCCGCCCGGACGACACCGGTGATCGACATGTCATAGCGCCCCTGGCGCAGGTCGGGGTTGACGATCGATTCGACGACGGCGGACGAGTGGCTGTGCGAGCCGTGCAGGCCCAGCTCCTCGCCCTCATCGGTGCAGGGCGCGCCCACGTTGCACGGGCCGCAGCTCGTGACGAGCCCTCCGGCAAACGCGCTCAGCCAGTCCAGGCCCTGATGGTAGGCGAACGACGGCCTGGTGACCCCGACCAGGGAATGCCACGTCAGCGACATGCCCAGGAACTCGGCATCGGCGATGTCCAGGCCGCGATCGATCACAACCTTGTAGCGGAGCCCCGCCCCGGTGTTGACCCAGGCGATCCGCACGCCTCGACCGGGCCCGTTATCGAGGACGGACGTCTCGATGCCGCCGAGCTGCGAGAAGTTGATGACGGGCGCCCCGGCGAACGGATTGCGGGATCGAGGGCTCTTGGCCATCGTCGGCCTCCTTGTCGCAGAGAAGGTGTGGGACATGCCGGGACCGCCGCGCCGCGATCCGCGTGAGCACATGGTACGCGCAGCTGACCCGACTGCAAGCACCTCGCCCGGACGATGTCCACCGTACGACGGCGCGGGAGCGCCCCCCAAAAAAAAGCGGGGCTCCGTCGAGCGGAGGCCCCGTGGCTGGTGCGTCCGTACCCACCTAGATGCGTCTCAAGATCACGCCCGTCAGGCTCTCGTCGATGTTGCCGGGCACGTCGGACGTGAAGGCCTGCAAGATGGAACGGGCCTCACTGCTGAGCGTGACGATGGCCCGGACGTTGCCCGTGGCCTGGCTCGTCGTATCGAAAGTCCCGGCGTAGGTGATCAGGCCCGTGCCGACCTTCAGCGTCCCGCTTAACGGGATCGAGGCGTAGAGCTCGAGCTCGATGGTGATGTTGACGGCCTCGCCGACGGCGATCGGGCCGGATGGGTTCGTCTTGGTGGCTCGGGCTCGGGCGACGTACGAGGCCGTGATCGGCAGGTCGGGCACGTTCAGGGGATGCGAAAGCCCGTCCAGCAGGACCGGGTTCGGCACGTCCAGCGGCAGATCGTTGCCCAGCAGAGAGCTGGAGATCGTCACCTGCCGCGGATCACCGGACGCATCGATGGAGACCGACAGCACGACCGATCCATCGTCGATGGCTTGCCAGGTTCCACCCAGCGCGGGGGCCTCCCCCGGCCAGTCGTTCAGCGTGGCCCCACCACCACCGCCTACGGTGCAGCAGGCGCCGACCAACAAGCACAATCCCACCGGCGCAAGTCGACCGGCTTTCTTGGCTGATCGCATGAATACCTCCCCAAAGCCCGAACTCCGAAGCGCCCCCAAGCAGGGCAGGCGCAGCGTCCTTTCACCCAATCCTAGGCACGTCACGGCCCCTCGACAAGCGGTCGAAGAAGAATGCCCCCATCGACAAGCTGCCGATTCGCAGTAGCGGACAGATGCCAAGCCACCCTTCACACCCGGAGCGAGACCTCGGATCCGTCCACCCAAACGGCTGTCGGATCGGGGCGGCTTGCGATCACATCGGCCAAAGGGTCGCTTGCTGTCGCGTCGGTCACCGGCCAGGCAACCAGGTCCGCCGCCTTGCCCGGCGCGAGCGAGCCGGTCTCGGTGTCCAGGCCCAGGGCGGTCGCCGCGTTGAGGGTCACCATCCTCCAGAAGACCTCGGCGGGAAGCTCAGGCGCCTCGTCCCGCAACAGGGCCATCTCGTCGAGCATGGAGAGGCGCGAGCCCGGCGGCAGCGACGCCAGCGAGTCGGTGCCCACACAGACGAGCACGCCCGCATCGAGCATGTCGCGCCATCGGTGCCCTCGATGTCCGAAGAAGCGGTGCGATCTCGGACAGTAGGCGACACAGGCCCGGGAGGCCGCCAGCGTCGCCAAATCGTCGTCGTCCATGTAATTCACGTGGGCCAGCAGTGACGCGGCGTCCAGCAGGCCCGCTTGGTCGGCATAGGCCATGGGGCTGCGGCGGGGCGCGCGAATCCTGCCGCCGGCCCCAAGGGTCCAGAGCAAGGCTCCGAGCCGCCCGCCGCCTCGTGCGAGCCAACGGCATTCCTCCTTCGTCTCGGCCCAGTGGGTTGTAAGAGGAAGGCCTCGCCTGCGGGCCAGCGCCGCGGTCTCGCTCAGATGCTCGCAGCTGACGGTGTAAGGCGCATGGGGTGAGACGCCGAGGGAAAGCCGTGGGATGCCCTGCGTGCGAGCCGCGGCAGAGGCCATGTGGTCGTCCAGCTCGGCGGGCGTGCGTGGCGCGTCGCGCGCGATGGTGATCAACTCGGTGAAGCAGACCGTCCGCATCGGCAGCTCGCGGAGGATCTGCCAGGTGTCCCCCCTTCGTGAGATGTCGGCGATGCACGTCACGCCGCAGGCGAGCGCGTCCTCGGCGGCTCGACGGGCGGCTTGGCGCTCGGCGGATCGCTCGATCTGGCGGCGGAGCTTGACGAGCCGGGCCAACCAGGTCCATAGCCCCGAGGGCCTGATGCGCCCGGCCAGGGCGCTCAGTTCGAGATGGGCATGGGCGTTGATCAGCCCCGGCGTGAGGAGGGCCTCGCCCAGGTCGCGGACATCGTCACCGGCGAGATCGACCGGGCTCAACTCGCTGCGACGACCGACCCAGGTGATGCGGCCCGCCGTCACGCGAAGCGCGCCGCTTTCGATGAGGGGTCCATCGGCCGTGTAGACGTAGCGGGCGGTGACGATCATCTGGCCTGTGAGCCGGTATCGAACCAGGTTCGCCAATCCTCACCGATTTCGCCGCGGGCGATGTGATGAGCCATGGTCGCGTCGCAACGGCAGGTCTTGGGCGTTTCGTCCAGCCGCTGCGTCAGGCGCTTGAAGATGCTGGGCAGCATCTCGATGGCGTCCCCGACGCGCTGCTCGTCGGTCACCATGCCGAGGGCCTCGAACAGCCCACCGGGCTCGTAGGCCGTGTGATGCCCTCCGGCCTCGGCGTAGTCGGTGATGTAGGTGAGCGAGGCGTAGCAGAGCTGGAGCTCCTTGGCGAGGAACGCCTCGGGGGCGACGCTGTTGCCGACGAGCTCGGCTCCGACCATGACGTACTTGCGCAGCTCGGCGGGGGTCTCTCGACGCGGGCCCTCGGTGCAGAGGTAGACCGCTTCCTCGCGGTAGTAGGCGCCGAGGTCACGCAGCACGTCGCAGAGCGCTTGACGGAGCGTGGGACAGAACACGGGCCATTGCCGGATCGTGCCGATCCCGCGGTTCTCGAAGAAGGTGCCTTGGCGTTGGCGCGTCTCATCAATAATGTCGCTGGTCACGCCGAACTGGCCGATGCGGAAGTTGTGGCTGATGGCCCGCACGGCCGACCAGGCGGCGACGGCCTCGACACCGAGTTCCTTCAGGGCGTAGATGTTCGCCCGATAGTTGACGAAGGCGCTGCAGAGCTCGTAGCCGGTCTCGCCGTTACGAGGTATGAAGTAGAATCCGTCGTCCCCGCAGCATTGGTAGATCGGCCCCGATTCACCGAAAGGGGTGGCTTTCGGACCGAGTCTGGTCGCCTCGAAGACGCCGTCCTCCAGTAGGGTGGCCGCTCCTTCGCCCCCGATGCACGCCAAACGCACCGCCATGGCGTCCGTCTCCTGTTTGCGGGAGGGTCCCGCACGTCGGAGCCGCTTCCGCCCGTGGCCCCGTCAGGGCTATCCTTCTCCCCAGTCCACCCTTGGTCGACGCCTACGAGGTGGTCTTCGTAGGCGCCCGGTCTTCGGAGACCAGCTCGCTCAAGTCCTTGGCCTCCAAGTGCTCCCCCAGCGCTCGCATGAACGGATCGAGCACCTCCAGACGCTGCCAGGCCAGTTTCCGCACCGACTCGAACCGGATGCCGTCGCGGATGCGCGCTTCCCAGTAATGATACTCCTGCTGGCGATGCCAGGCCTGGAGGATCTGCTTGACCGAACGGCCCGCGTTGAGGTCGCGTCGCAGACTCTGGAACAGGCCGAGGGGGCCTATCTGGTCCAGGTTGTCGGCGTCCCAGACGATGTGGGCCTCGACGGCGTCTCCGTCGCGGGTGTTGAGCATCCGAATGACGTCGGCAGCCCGCTGCACCGTCCGCACAGGATAGTGGTCCTTCAGCTTGGATTCCACGAGCTCGGCCGCCAGCTCGAACTGCACATCACTGGTCGGACGCGATAGCACCGATTCGCGATCGACCTGGCCTACGTGTACCTGGACTGCCCACCCCGCGTCGTGAAACAGGGCGGCAATCTGCAACACATCCTGATCGACGTCCCTGCCTGCGACGTCGGGAAGCTGAGCGATGAGCTCAGCACTCGTCAAGACCCTGGCTGCGTGATCCCATAACAACGAGTCTTTCACGTCGCCCGGCCCCTCCAAAGTCAGCTCTGACCGCGCCAACTTGGCGAGCTGATGCTGATCAGCCATGAGCGACACTCCTTCTACCCCACCTGAATCCGTTCTAATCCACCTCATCCGTTCCTAGTCGAGCAAGTCGTACGTGCCGTTGCGACGGCAGGGCCTCCAACCGGCATCGGCGATCAAACAACGCAGGTCGTCTTCCGTCAGACGAAAGGTTGTACCTGCAGCGGACACCACGTTTTCCTCCATCATAACCGAGCCCATGTCGTTGGCACCGAAGAACAGGGCGAGCTGCCCCACCTCCGGACCTTGTGTGACCCAACTCGCCTGGAGGTTGGCCACATTATCCAGAACAAGCCGCGCCAGCGAAAGCATCCTGAGGTATTCGCTGGCCCCGGCGAGCACCAGATGCTTACCGTCCGCCACAGGCCGATGGTCCGCGCACGCCTGCGGCGTTCGCCCCAGCGCCGTACCCCCGGGCTGGAACGTCCAGCAGATGAATGCGGTGAATCCGCCGGTCTCATCCTGCAACCGGCGGATCCGAACCAGGTGTTCGATCCGTTCCGGTATCGTCTCGATGTGACCGAACATCATTGTGATGCTGGTTCGCATGCCGATCAAGTGCGCTTCTCGCATGACATCGAGATATTCGTCGGTGCGCGACTTGCCCACGCTGATCCGATCGCGGACGCGATCGACCAGGATCTCCGCCCCGCCCCCGGGAATCGTGTCCAACCCCGCCTCGCGCAGCCGCAGCAGCACATCGCGGACGGACAGGTCGAACTGCTCGGCCAGAGCCAGGATCTCCGGTGGACTGAAGGCGTGCAAATGGATCTGCGGGTAGTGCGTCTTGATGTCCCGAAGCAGATTCTCGTACCAGTCGAACCCCAGCACGTCCGGCGGCACGAGCCCGCCCTGCAAGAGGATCTGTGTGCCGCCGATGGCCACCAGCTCATCGATCTTGGCCATCAGCTCGTCACGCGTCAGGACGTAGGCGGCCCCATCGTCGTGGCGGACCTTGAAATTGCAGAACGTGCAGTGCGCGGTGCAGATGTTCGAGTAGTTGATGTTCCGGTCGACCACATACGTCCCGTAGGGCTCGGGATGCATCCGCAGGCACACCTCGTGCGCCATGCGGCCCAACTCGTTGAGGGTGCAGTCGCGGTAGGCGGCCAGGGCGTCCTCCGGACTCATTCGGGTAGGACGTTCGGATACCCACGGGCCGGGATGGCTCCTGGCGGCGGCCGACATGAGCTTAGTTTATCGGACGCGGGCACCAGTTTCACGCGGATTCACAGAAGGTCATCATGGGGATTCTTTCTGGCCCTACGAGCCGCCGGAGGGGTGACCTCCCGCCGTCAACTACGATATGGCTGGCGCATCGGTGTTACTGCCGCGTGAGCGTGAACTCGGCCTGCTGGAAGAGGGACGAGGTGGGCGAGGTGATCTGGCCGCTGATCGTGTCGTCGTCGACGACCTGGCCCTCGAAGTTGAACGTCTCTCCGGAGATCACGACCATCGAAAACGTCTCCCCGCTCAACGTGATGCGGGCCGTGAGGTCGGAATTGGGATCCGGGGGGTCGCCGCTATCGACCGGAAAGGCCTCGCCGTTGATCGTGAGCGTGGTCGGCTGGCCCTCGGCCACGGTCAGCGTGCCGCCGCTGAACTGCAGGCCGTCGGCGTTGAGCTGCACGAGCCACTCGCCGTTGATGTCGATCACCGGAAGGACCTCACCGCCGGGACCGGTCGGCGCACAGCCCGCGATGGCCAGGACGGCCAAGAGGAACCCGATCAAAGAGATGCGCATGATGCCACCTACCTCCGTTCGATCCCATGGGTATATCGAACGCCGGGGGGCCTGAGTGTAGCGCGGCAGGGCGTGGGCAACGGTAACAGCTTGACGCATGAGCGAAATGCCTTTCTCAGGACGACCTCGTCGGGGGGACGAGTCATTGCGATGGCTCTATTTGAGTCTAGGCAGGCTCGACCCGCGGTAGCAACCCTCGCTGCCCCGCCAATCGCAAGAAAAGCTCCATGCCCTGGCGATGGCGTTGGGTCAGTCGATAGTGCATCGTCTCGGTGAGGTAGCGGCGCGCGATCTCAGCGGGCCAACCCGCACGAGGCCCTTCCCTCTCGGCGATCTCCGCCGCGCGACGCATGCCCCAATCGCGGGATCGCTCGAGACGGTCCGGTAAGTCGGCCACATGGCGCCGCTCATCGGCCGCCCATACCGCATAGACAAAGGGCAGACCCGTCAGCTCCCGCCAGGCCGCGCCCAGGTCGACCTCGAACGCGAATCCGCGGGGGCGCTGGCTGACGACCTTGTCGCCGATCAGCAGGACACCGTCTTCGGCCTCGCCGGGCGTCGTGGATTCCAGGGCCATGGTGGGTACCGCACGGTCGAACATCTCGAGCCAGATGAGCCTGGCCAGCAGGACGGAAGTGTGCGAATCGCCGTCGACGCGCAGTCGCATGACGCGGCTCGGGGCCACGCGCGAGTAGACACGGACAGTCAGCGTCTCACCGTCGCTGGCGATGCAGGCGTCCGATAGGGACCGCAACCGGTCCCTGGTCGCCAGGTCGACCACCGGGATGAGGGCGGCGTCGACCCGGCCTTCGGTCAGCAGGTCCGCGAGCTTGGCGGGAACGGCGTAGTGGACCTCAACGCGAGCGTCCTCCACCAGGCCGGCCACCAGCGGCTTGGCGTTGAGGAACGACACGGCGCCGACACGGTAGGTGGTCGTGGCCTGGGGTTCGGATCCGGCGTTCGTCGTCATGGGGGTCCTCGTCGTCGATCCTGACGAATCCCATTGTAAGATGGGTTCGGACGCGTGTGCCAGTATCGCCAAGGCCGGTTTGATCGGACGCACCGAGCTGTCGCGCGCCGCCGTTGGAGACATGACCTCAAGGCGGCCACCGATCAAGCCGATTCTAGATAGGGTCTTTTGGACCAGCCAGGACGAGCGGTTGGCGCGCCGCAGGAGCGACGACCACGACGATCGCCACCGATGGAGAGCCAGATGTCATCCGAGACCTTACGCGACCGACGCCGGGAGCCACGCCATGCGATGTCGATGCCGGTGTGGTGGCGTGATCCGTCGGGCAGCGCGAGCCGGCGGGGCCTGATCCTGGACGTCTCGGGGCACGGGGCCTCGTTCCTGGCTCCCTCGGAGTCCACCCCCGCGGTGGGCGACCGGCTCGATCTATCGCTGATCGGGCCCGACATGGGCACGGAGTCGGACGTGGCGGGCAACCTGCTCAGCCGCGCGACGGTCTACCGGCTCGACGACGTCGCGCCCTCGATGAAGCGGGTGGCGCTGCATTTCCTGGACGAGCTCTGGACGAGAGACCCGAACCCCTTCTGGCATCAGCTCACCCGGATGGTCTACGACCGCACCGAGGCCCAAGACGCCGCGACGACCTAGTACCCGGCCACACTTGTTTCTGTGGGTTCCGATCAGGAGGGCGAGACGCTTATCAGAGCAGCGACCGTCAGGGAGCTGTGTTGTTGGAGCGTTTGAACAACAACGCTCCTTCACAGTCGCGTCTCCGACGGCCGCTCCGAAGGTGGGAAACCAACAGATTCAATTGTGTCGGACTACTAGAGCCTTCCCTTACTCCCATTCGATCGTGGAGGGCGGCTTCGACGAGATGTCGTACACAACGCGGTTGATGCCCTTCACCTCGTTGATGATCCGGTTGCTGATGCGGGCGAGCACCTCCTGATCGATGCGCGTCCAGTCGGCCGTCATGTAGTCGGTGGTGTCGACGAACCGCACCGCGATCACGAAGTTGCCCTCGTAGCTCCGACCGTCGCCCATCACACCGACGGCGCTGATGGGCAGCAGCACGGCGAAGCCCTGGGCGATCTTGCGGTACCACCCGGCGGCGCGGATCTCCTCGAGCACGATCTCGTCGGCGTCGCGGAGCAGGTCGAGCCGCTCGGGCGTGATATCGCCGATGACGCGGACGGCCAAGCCCGGGCCGGGGAACGGGTGCCGCCAGACGATCTCCTCGGGCAGGCCGAGCGCCTCGCCGACCTGCCGCACCTCGTCCTTGAACAGGTCGCGAAGCGGCTCGATCAGGTCCAGGCCGAGCCCGCTCGGGTCGACGAGGTTGTGGTGCTGCTTGATCTGGTCGGCCTTGCCGCCGACGCTGCGACCCGATTCGATCACATCCGGATACAAGGTGCCCTGGGCGAGGAACCTCACGCCCTCGATCTTGGCGGCCTCGCTTCGAAAGATGCTGAAGAACTCCTCGCCGATGATCACGCGCTTGCGCTGGGGGTCGGTCACGCCTTTGAGTTTGGAGAGGAACCGATCGGTCGCATCGACCACGTGCAGGTCCATGTGGAAGTGATCGCGGAACGTCGCCTCGACCAGGTTGGCCTCGTTCTTGCGCAGCACGCCGTTGTCGACGAAGATGCAGGCCAGCCGATCGCCGAGGGCGCGATGCAGCAGCGCGGCCACCACGCTGCTGTCGACCCCGCCGGACAGGGCGCAGATCACCCGGTCGTCGGGGCCGACCTGCCGGCGGACCGATTCGACGGTCGCATCGACGAAGTTGCCGACCCTCCAGGTGCCCTGGCAGCCGCAGACGTCATAGAGGAAGTTTCGGATGATCCGTCCGCCGTGGGGGGTGTGGGTCACCTCGGGATGGAACTGCACGCCGAAGAAGGCTCGGTCGACGTGCCGCACAGCGGCGTAGGGGCAGCTCTCGGTCGTGGCCAACGAGACGAAGTCGTCGTTCAGATCGGCCACGATATCGCCGTGGCTCATCCACACGGTCGTGTGCGCCGGCACGCTGGCCAACAGCTTGCCGGGCTGGTTGACGTTCAGGTGTGTCCGGCCGTACTCGCGGGTGCTCGTGGGGCTGACCTGACCGCCAAGGATCTGGCAGCCGATCTGCATGCCGTAGCAGATCCCGAGGATGGGCACACCCATGTCGAAGATGGCCGGGTCGCAGGAGGGCGCGCCCTCGACGTAGACGCTGGCCGGTCCGCCCGAGAGGATCAGCCCCGTCGCGTTCATCGCCCTGAGCTCCTCGACGGAGATGTCGGGCCGGCAGAGCGCGCTGAAGACATGGTTCTCTCGGACGCGTCGCGCGATGAGCTGGCCGTACTGGCTGCCGAAATCGAGGATCGCGATCGTTTCGTCGGGTTGAGACGTCGTTGCCATGATCTCACCTACGATGGAAACCGCCTAGTGTATGCGCCGGGCGCGGGGCTGCAAGGGCGATTCGGGCGTATCGCCCGATCGCGCGGGGGCGACGGCTCGGCACGTTGCGGACCCTCACGGCAGTTGGTAGGGTGTTGCCCCTTATGGGGTGGGTCCTGTTAGGACAGGAGGAGACGCGTATGTCGACGGACACGGGCGGTAAGGGACCGAGGACCATGACGTTGGCCATGGTGGGCTCGGGCTTCTCGGCCAGCTTCCACGTCGAGAACTACAAGCGGGTGTACGGCGTTCACGTCCGCATCAAGGGCGTGACGTCGCGGCATCAGGAGCGGGCCCAGGCCTTCGCGGACAAGCACGGCATCGAGCGTGTCTACACCGACGTGGACGAAGCCATCGCCGACCCAGAGGTCGATCTGGTCGACGTGTGTGTGCCCAACCGCCTGCACGAGCCGCTGGCCGTCAAGGCGCTCGAGGCCGGCAAGCACGTCGTGGTCGAGAAGCCGCTGACGGCCTACTGCGGCGAGAGCGAAGACAGCTTCGAATGCGGCGTGTACCACCAAGACGCCGAGGAAATCTACGACAAGGCCCTTGCCAGCGCCAAGCGGATGTTGGACGCGTCGGAGCGGTCGGGCAAGCATATCTGCTACGCCGAGAACTGGATCTACGCCCCGGCGATCCAGAAGGCCAACCGGCTGCTCAGCCAGGCCGACACGACGATCCTGCGGATGATCGGCGAGGAATCGCACAGCGGCACGCACTCGGAATTCAGCAAGCACTGGCAGTTTTGCGGCGGCGGGGCGATGTTCAACAAGGGCTGTCACCCGGCCGGCGCGGCCATCTACTTGAAGGCCCAAGAGGGCATCCGTCGAGACGGCAAGCCGATCCGCCCGGTGGCGGTTCGCGCCCAGATCGCCCAGCTCACGCACATCGACTCGTTTAAGAAGGAAGAGCCCACCTACTTCAAGACCGGTTGGGTCAACTGCGAGGATTGGGGCACGATGCTGGTGACGTTCGCCGACGGCAGCGTGGCGATGATCACCGCGGCCGACACGATCCTCGGCGGCATCAGCAACACGATGACCATCTTCGCCAGCAAGCAGACGATCCATTGCGCGATGGTGCCGACGTCTTGCGTGATGGCCTACACGCCCGACGGCAAGAACTTCGGCGACGAGTACATCCGCGAAAAGGTCGAGACCCACAGCGGGTGGCAGGCCGCCAGCCCCGATGAGGACTGGATGAACGGCTTCCCGGGCGAGTTCCAGGACTTCTGCGAGGCCGTGGCCGACGACCGTCCCCCGATCTGCGACGGCCGTCTGGGCCTCGACGTAACCAACCTCTGCTACGGTGGGTACGTCGCGGCGCAGACCGGCAAGGAGTTCGAGCTCCGGCTGGATTGAGCGTCAGTCCCCCCGACCCCTTCAAGTCAGTAGCGGAGGTCTGCGGGCCCCCGGCGGACGATTCGCAGACTACAGCTTGAACGATCGTCCCGCCGCGGTGAGTCCCTTGCCTCCGGACGACCGCTCGACGGCCGGCGGCTTCTCGCCGATCGCCATGATCCACCAGATCGGCTGCGACGTCGTTTGGGTCTCGGCGACGAGCGTGAGCTGACCGCGCGAACCGGGCAGCCGCTGGATTTGTCTCTCCGACAGCTTGCACCCCGGCGACGTCAGCCAGAGCGACGTGCCGTGGAGGTGCAGCAGCAGCCAACCCTCTTCCACCCACCACGCGGCCTGGCGATGGCCGTGCCAGTGGTACGTCACCGTCGCCTCGCCCGAAGCCCGGATCGCATCCGCAACGACCACAAGCTCCTTGCCGGCCAGCCAGACCGTCCGCACCGCCGAGTCCACACCCGCCTTGGCGCTGTAGCACTTGGTCAGGTCGACGACGGCCTTCCACGCGTCCTTGCCGTCTGAGCCGAGCGAAACGAGCCGGCCGGCCTTGGCCCCGTGGGCGTGGCCGTTGATGACCGGATGGTTGTGGGCCTTCGGCCCGATCGTGAACTCGCGCTCCTGGCCCTTGACATACTGCTGATAGCCCGGATCGGCCAGCAGCCACTCGCCCTTCGTCCCGACGACGATCGTGCCGCTGTCGTTCTGAAGGTGGTTCATCCGGCAGCGCGGCAGCGAGACGGCCACCGCCGCGTCCGAGGGCCGCCATCCGCTTCGCAGCACGAGGGCGTACTGAGCATCCAGCGCGCCGGCCGGCGGCGTCTTGGTCTGCGATGTAGGCAGGGTCGTGTGCAGCGCGGCCAGGCCGTCGGCGCGCATCCAGCCGAGGGGACACCGGCGCAGATGCCACGCCCGAACCGGATCGGGCTTGAAGCGGTTCAGCTTCGCCTGGGCCGAGAGGTGGAAGGGCATCTCGTGCGGCTCGACGTCGCTCAGCTCGGCCACGTTCGGGGCCGGCCCGGGCGCCGACAGCATGTAGGATTCCTCGAGGTAATGCCGCAGATTGGGGTGCTCGAGGATCGACGCACGTTCCTGCCGGCTCGCCACCTCGAGCCAGTCGCCGATGAAGTCGAGCACGTAGCCGTCGTAGGCGACGCCCTCGCCGTGGCCGTCCGATCGCAGATCGAGCACCGCACCGAACAGCGCGGCCACGCTCCGATTGAGGCGGGCCCTGGCCTTGTGCCCCGCGACGGACGCCGTCAGGGCCGCCCCGATCGTGCCGATCAGCGGGATGTTGTGGACCAGGCGCGACGGCGACTTGGCGGCGAGCACCTTGGACTTGTCGTCGATCTTGCCGTAGCGCTTCTCGTAGCCGGGCATCAGCTCATCGACATGACGCCCACAAGCCGTCTCGAGCGCCTTGCGCGCCGTCGAGCCGAGCCAGGCCCACGTCGTGGCGGCGGCCCACATGACGCGGCCGGCGTGGGCGGAGCTGAGATCGGGACCCTTGTATTGGGCGTAGCTGGGCCATTCGGCCAGGGCGAGCAGGTCCTGCTCGACCAGGTGTCGGGCCTCGCCGTCTTCGAGCCATGTGCTCGCCCAGCCGAGCGTATGGACGCGCTCCTCGAGCGTCCAGGTCATCCAGGTCGCCCAGGGATAGCTCGACAGCGACGGCACGGGCACCGAAGGCAGGCTGAGGTCGCGCACCGGCAACGGGTAGGCGAGCTGTCGGTAAATGCGGTAGTAGTCGACGACGAGACGGCTCTGGCGCTTCTGCCAGGCGGCGCGTCGCTTGATCTCACCGACGATGCGATCACGGCTCAGCGGCATCGGGGCCTCCTCACACGAGTCACAAGACGGAGTGGCGGCCTGGGACCGAGCATGGGCGGACGAACCGGTCGAATCCACCGCCGGCGCTCCGCCCAGGGCCACGGCGGCCAGGCCGGTCGATTTCAGGAACTCACGGCGCGACGGCGGGCCGTTCATGCGTAACACCTCCTCTTGCAGCCATCGGGCAGGTCCCTCCGGTCGGCCGGATGGCTCCCCGTCTAGGCCGGCCTGCGCAGCCCGTACCGAAGCAGCGGCACGGCCAGGACGATCGCCAGGCCCAGCAGCGTAAGCCCCTGCCCCATGGCGAACCCGGGCGGGACGTAATCGAACGCGACGTGCCGGGCGCCTGCCGGTACGACCGCCGACATGAACTGCCCGTTGGTCACGAAGACCTTCGTCCGCTGGCCGTCGACGCGGCATTGCCAACCGGGATCGTACCCCTCGCCAACGACGAGCAGGCTGTCGCGCTTGGCCTCGACGTCGATGTCCCAATGCCCCGGCACGTCCTCGACGCCAAGCACCTTGGCGTCGTTCGGGGCCCGCCGGCCCTCCACGCTCGGCGGCGAGTAGAACACACAGGCGAAGTCGCGAAGGTCGAGTTTCGGGTTCTCGAGCAGCTTGACGAACGACCGGCTGTCCTTGGCGAAATGCACCTGCCCCGCGAAATAGACGAGCGGCGCGTACATGGCGTTCTTGTAGACGTGCCAGCGATCGTCCTTGTGGACCAGCTCGAGACGCGCCCCTTTGACCTCGCCCTCGGCGTAGCAGTACTTGACGCCCATCAGGGCCATCAGCGGCTGGAACTGCTTGGCCTTGCCGCAGAAGTTCACGCGGGCCTGGTTGTCGAGGATGCCCCCACCCACGCCGTGCGCGGCACGAAGCCCGAACTGCATCGCGCGATTGCGTGGAATCTGGTCGTCGGGCGAGGGCATGGCCGCACCCTGCAAGATCATGAAGCGCTGGCGACCCAGCCGCTCTTTCAACCAGGCCACACGCGGCGGAACGCCGCGGACCACGTGGTAGTCGTCGCTGTACTGGATGGTGCCCAACGACAGGCCGTACAGCTCGCCGGCCAGGAGGAGTACCAACCCGGCCGAGGCGAACCGCCCCGCCTCCCGGCCCCGCCAGACCAGCCCGATCAGCAGGATCACGCCAAGCGCGGCCGTGATGATGTTCGTCCACGCGGCCGGGTCCATATCGTGCATGACGTGGCGCGGCACGGTGCGGGCGGCCTCCAACCGCGGCGCGTGCCACTTGTCGTGCGCGATGTTCGGGTTCGCATCGACGATGCGGGCCAACCGCTCGGGATCCTTCGCGTAACGGTTCAATTGCACGAGGGAGCCCAGAAGCACGATCAGGACGACCGCTCCGACGACTGTGGCCGTGACCTTGGTGAGCAGGTGGGTGGGTTTGCCTGCTCGCAGGGCGCGGTCGATGCCGACTGCGGCCAGGCAGGCCAGCGCGATGTCGGTGACCCAGAACACGCGCGTCGGATTGCGAAGCTGACCGAAGCCGGGGACGTTTTCGTAGAGCACGCGGTAGACGGGTAGGTACCAGCCCGCGCCGATCAGGAAGCCGGCCACGGCCAGCGGAACGAGGAACCACAGGTGTCGACTGCGACCCAGGCTGACGAGCCCGACGCCGGCGGCCACGAGGATCACGACGCCGACGAAGTGGGCCATGCCGTGGTAGTTGTACTCCCCATAGTAACCGAGTCGATGATTGCCGAAGTAGAACGGCACGACGAGCTGAAGGGTGTTGTTGACCGGGTGGGCGCAGGCCATGTTGACGTAGCTCCACGCCACCTCGCGCCGGACGGACCGGCTCGTCAGCTCGTAGGCGGGCAGGAACTGCACCATGCCGATCAGCAGGCCGAGAACGAGCGCGCCGCCGACGGTCAGGCCCGGTCGTAGGATCTCGAGCCACCACCGGCGGTCGCGGTCGGGCCAGATGGCCGCGACGATCGTGTGGTAGGCCGCGAACACCCACAACAGAACGCCCAAAACCAACAACAGGTGCACCGACCCGATCAGCGCCATCAGGCCGACGCAGAGCCCCGCCGGGACGATCCAGCCCCACGCACGGCGCTGCACCCCGAGCCAGACGCATAGCACCGTCCCGAGGAACCACGGATAGGCCATCACGTAGGTCAGGTGCGACAGATGCCCGAGCGCGAAGCCCCCGAACGCGATGCTCATCGCACCGAGCAGACCGGCCAGCGGTCGGACCCCGATGGCCAGACGCAAGAAGACGTACGCCATCACGCCCGTCAACCAGTAGTGCAGCCAGACGATGTAGACGTAGCCGGGCACGTAGTCACAGAAGAACAGTGGCCAGCGCGGCGGGTAGAACAACGAGGCCTGGAGGCTGGCGTGATAGGGCACGCCCAGGTTGAGGTAGGGGTTCCACATGGGCAGGCGGCCGGCCTGCACCTCGTTGGCGGCGAAGACGTAGTAGGGTTGGTAGTAGTAGGCCGCGTCCTCACGAATCATCTCGGAAGGCTGGATGAAGCCCTGCCAGAACACCGACACCGTCAGGACCAGCAGGAACAGGACGGCCCCGACGTCCTCCCGTCGATCTGGCCAGTTGGGCAACGACATGATCGCTGAAACCCGCTCCGCTGACAGCAAGGCCTTTGAGGATGGTTTCTATGCCAGCCGACCGACGCGAGATCCCGGTCGGTCCGACCTCCTGGACGATCACCCTAATGCAGTGAATCGGCTTAGACAAGACGGGCGCGTGTCGATAGGTTATGTCTGTGCCAATTCTCTGCAAGGCCTTCCGCGCGTCTCGTGCGGTGGGCTATAATTGCGGGAAGAGCGCAACGGTCAGACGTAGAGGGCGACCTGCACAGGGGACCACGCCATGTCCGCCCGATTCGCACAACGCTCGACCGCGCATTTCAGACGCTGTCGCCGACGGCACTTCTTGACCAGGCAGGCCGCTCGGTCGCCGGGCTTCACCCTCATCGAATTGCTGGTCGTCGTGGCCATCATCGCCCTGCTGATCGCGATCCTCCTACCGTCCTTGAGCAAGGCCCGAGCCCAGGCGCGGAGCACGCAATGTGCCTCGCGCATAGGCCAGCTCACCAAGGCCGTGCTGCTCTATGCCGACGACCACAACGAGACGCCGCCCTTTGTGGGGCGCGGCTGGGAGGACTGCGACGACACCGCCCGGCTGACCAGCGAGGTCTGGCCGGAAGGCTCGGGCCAGACGCTCATGGACCTAGCCATGGCCGAGAACTGGCTCATGCCCAGCATGCCGGAGTACTGGCTAGACGAACCGGCCGTCGACCCCTGGCCCGAGCACGCCACCGTCCGCAACGGCTCGCTGTTCCCCTACACGCGGTTCGAGACGCTGTACCGCTGCCCCGAATTCGTTCGGATCAAAGATTCGCGCAAGTCGCAGAACGTGTTCAATTACACTCGGACCTTCCTCGCACGAAAATGGTTCCACCACGGCGAGCCGGAGGGCGATCCGCCCTCGCCCTACATGCCGACCGGCGCCTCGAACAACTGGTGCGGCATCGCCGGACCGCTGCTCAAGATCAGCCAGGTCCACGCCCCGGCCAAGATGTGGATGTTCCTCGACGAGTGGTGGTGGCGTCATTGCGCCGCCCCCGCCGATCAGTTCGGCGTGGTCGGCGAGCCGGGCAGCCTGTTCGACGGGCTGGCCCGCGAGATGTGGATGGCCATCGACTGCTGCTGGGGGCCGTGGGGCGACGAGATCGGCCAATACCACGGCGTCAAGCGGTATTCCCCCGTCATCCCGTATGAGTTGATCGAGAACAACCCCGGGTTCTTCCAGCAAGTGCAGAGCGGCAATTGCTCGTTCTACGACGGCCACGTGGAGTTGGAGATCGATCCCCTGCCCGGACGGACCGCCAGCTTCGACATGCTGCCCGCCGTCACCGCGCTGTATGACTGGATCATGAGCCTGATCTTCTTTCAGCGCGGCCTGGCCCCGAACCAGATCATTTTCGATCCGCTCTTCTAGCACTACAGCGCCACCTAGCCCTGAACACTCGACGAAACCCCGTTTTCGGCATCAACAATCGGGTCGGCACCTGCCTGAAGACACCAAGTGGCGCTGTAGTGCTAGTAGTCCAACACCATTGAATCTATCGGTTCCCCAGCTTCGGGGTCGCCGTCGGAGACGCGACCGTGAGGGAGCGTTGCTATTCAAGCGTTCCAACAACACAGCTCCCTGACGGTCGCTGCTCTGCGTGGCGTGTCGCCCTGCTGATCGGAACCCACAGAAACAAGTGAGGTCGGGTACTTAGGAGTACGCCCCCAACTCGTCGCAGGGCCCGATCGTCTGCATCGCGTCCGCCCCTGGAAGCGCGCCCTCCGCGACACTACCATATCCCCCCGTACGGGAGCCGTTCGCAGCTCCATTCGTCCATGTCTATCACCGAGGAACGAGACGTGCCGCCAGGCGGCGATCCGTTGCGGATCGAGCCGAAGGCGTCGGAGTCACCATGCCCTGCAAACGACACTTGGTCCTCGCCCTGTTGCTGACGCTGGTCACGGCGAACGCTTGCGTCTGGGCCGAGCAACCGGTGAGCCCTCCCGCCACGGCCACGAACGCCGCCGTCGAGCAGGCCGACCGATCGTCACCCGACGAGGTCTACGGGCTCTGGGTGATCGCACCCGCCCTGCTTGCGATCGTGCTGGCCATCGTCCTGCGGCACGTCATCCCCGCCCTGGCGATCGGCGTCTTCGCGGCCTCGATGATGGTACTGCCGTGGTCGGAACTCAGCTCGGGCTGGTTCACCTATGACCCGATCGCGGGTTTCCGCGTGGCCGTGGAGACCTTCCTGCTCGGGGCGCTCCAGGACGTCGATCACCTGATGATCCTACTGTTCACCCTGCTGATCGGCGGCGTGGTCGAGGTCATCAGCGCCAACGGCGGCACGCGGGCGATGGTCGACGTGCTCGGCCGGTGGGCATCCACACGACGCCGCGGCCAGGTGACGGCCTGGTCGGCGGGCGTGGCCGTCTTCTTCGGCGACTACCCCAACATGCTCATCGTCGGGCCGACCATGCGCCCGGTGTTCGACCGGCTGCGGATCAGCCGCGCCAAGCTCGCGTACATCGTCGATTCGACGGCGGCGCCGATCGCGTCACTCGCCCTGATCGGCGAATGGGTCGGCGTGCAAGTCGGCTACATCCAGGACGGCCTCGATGCGGCCACGGCCGGGAACGCCGGATCCTGGGTGGCGGACCTCGGCGCGTTCGAGGTCTTCGTCGCGAGCCTGCCGCTGCGGTTCTACTCGCTGATGGCCCTGGCGATGGTCCTGTTGATCGCCCTGCTGCAGCGCGATTTCGGGCCGATGCTCACCGCGGAGCGGAAAGCGCTGGCCGAGGCCCCCGGCTCCATCCCCGCGGATCGCCCCGTCGGCCCGGCCGAATCCCACGCGCCGGCCACCTCGCCCTGGCTCGCGCTCGTGCCGCTGGCGGTCCTGATCGTCGCCACGTTGGTTTTGCTGATCGCCACCGGATGGGGCCGAGCGCCGGAGGGCTCATCTTTCCGGCTGTCGGTCATCATGGCCCACACGGACTCGACGCGAACGATGCTCTATGCAAGCCTCCTGTCTCTGTTGGTGGCCATCGGCATGTCGATGGGATGGCGCACGCTGAGGCTGGGTGACTGCATGGACGCGATGATGACCGGCTTCCATCGCATGTTCATCGCGGTCGTGATCCTCTCTCTGGCCTGGGCGTTGTCGGACGCGATGCGGACGCTGCGGCTCGCGGAGGTCACCACGCTGCACCTCCAACAAGCCGGCGTGAGCCCGCACGCCCTGCCGGTCTTTGTCTTCCTCACCGCCGCCGGCGTGTCGTTCGCGACCGGCACGAGCTGGGGCACGATGGGCATCCTCATGCCCGTCACCGTGACGGTCATCGCCGAGCTCGCCGCGGGCTTGCCCGCCGAGGCGGCGCGCGGCGTGCTCTGTTCGGGCACAGCGGCCGTCTTGGCCGGAGCGGTCTTCGGCGACCATTGCTCGCCCATCAGCGACACCACGGTCCTCTCGGCCGCGGCCACGCAGTGCACGATCGAGCAACACGTCTGGACGCAGATGCCCTATGCGCTGTGCGCCGCGGGTGTGGCCGTCATCGTCGGGGGCTTGCTGCACGCCTGGGCGGGCGTGTCCACGCTTGGCTGCCTGGCCGTCGGGGTGCTCATGGTGCTTATCCTCGTGCGCTTCATCGGCAGGCCCGTGGTCGCGGCCCGGACGTGAGGCCTAGGCTGAGCTCCTCCCCCGCCCCAGGGTTTCATGGTATGCTGATGCACGTGGTATCCGGCGTGTCCGGCGAGCCTGCCCGGGGAGGGACGATCGATGACGGAATCCGCCACCGACGGGAAGAAGGTGCTCGGCGTGTCGGGCTCGCCGATCCGCAACAGCAATACCGACCGGGCCGTCCAGGCAGCCCTGGACGCTTCCGGATGCGAGACCGAATTCATCAAGCTCTCCGAATACCAGGTCGCGCCCTGCAAGGCGTGCCTCGGGTGCGTGAAGACCAATCGATGCGTCATCGAGGACGACGGCATCGCCCTGGCCGAGAAGGTCAAGGCCGCCGACGCCCTGATCATCGGGTGCTTCACGCCGTACTCGATGATCGACTCGCGGACCAAGGCCTTCATCGAGCGTCTCTACCCGCTGCGACACATCCACGGCTTCATGCGGGGCAAGCCGGGCGGCGCGGTGGTGACGTCGGCCGTGCCCGAAGGTGCCGAAGGCCTGCCCCCGGCGGCCGACATGGGCGTCAACGCCGTCCAGTTCTACATGATGGAAGAGGGCATGGACTTCATGGGAGCCGTCAAGGTGCTCGGCAACGTGCCCTGCATCCGCTGCGGCCAGGGCGACACCTGCGTGGGCTCGGGCATCAAGATGATGTTCGGACCGGACGCGACGGTCGACTCGGTCGGCGTGAACGTGGTGGAGGACCAGACGATGGCCTTCGAGGCGGCCCGGGACCTCGGCCGGAAGATCGGTCAGGCGGTTGGGGCTTGATGTCCGGCCTGCATTGCCCTGCCACGCAAAAATGACATCGCAGCGACCCCATCGGACGCGACCGGTGAAACGTTGTCGCTGAGGCGTTCTAGCGGCACAGCTCCCTGACGCCGCTCTGACCGGAGAGCACCCTGCGTCAGCACACGGCTAGTGCTGTCTTTCAGACGTATCGCGACGACCTGTCCGAGCCGCCGGAGTCATCCGGCGCGGCCGCGCGGCAGGAATGCCGCGGCTCGAGCAGCAGCCGTGGCGTGTGCCCCCCCTGTCCATCGTCGCACGATGTGTGAAACGCAGCCCTAGGTCTCGTCCGCCTCGGCCGCGGTGCCGTTGTGGCGGTAGGTGATCACGCGGACCGGCTCAAGCGTGACCAGCCCCTCGTCGATCATCTCATCCAACTCGGGCAAGAAGGCCTCGATCCGCTCGGGCTTGTCGACGATCTCCACCACCATGGGCAGATCCTCCGACAGGCGCAGGATCTTGGCCGAGTGAATCCGGCTGTGCGCTCCGAAGCCGAGGACGCCGCGCAGGACGGTGGCCCCGGCCATGCCGCGCTGGCGCGCCGCCTCGACGACCGCCTGGTGCAGCGCCTGGCTGCCGTAGTGATCGCTCTCGCCGATGAAGATCCGCAGGAGCTGCGCCTCGGATGGGAGTTTCATGGGCCCGGGTCCTCCTTAGATGATCCGCCCCGTCGCGACGCCGCCGAAGGCGGCCACCAGCCCGACCACGTTCTGGATCAGCACGTTGGCGGCCGCTCGCGTCCATTCGGCCTCGCGGAGCAGCGCGCCGGTCTCCAACACGTACGTGGAGAAGGTCGTGAACGCCCCCATGAAGCCGACGAGAACGATCACCCGCGTCTCGCCGCTGATGCTGACGCGGTCTTCAGAGAGGGCGAAGAACGCGCCGGCCAGGAAGCAGCCGACGATGTTCACGACCATCGTGCCCATCGGGAACTCACCGCCCATCGTGCGCTGGACCAGCCCCGCCAGTCCGTAGCGACTGAGCGCGCCCAACGCGCCGGCCAGGGCCAACCACAGCAGCTTGGACATCATCGCAGACATGCGTCCCCCATTCGGCGAGGTCCCTGCGGGCGGTCCCGCACGGCGCGAACCGCACCGGCGGGGCCCGTCCGTTCTCCCGTCCGCTCAGATCATCCCTCGCGCCACCAGTCGAGCGAACGTCATGATCGTGATCATCGGGTTGGCGTGCGCCGGGCCGGGGATGGCCGAGCCGTCGGCGACGTAGACGTTTTCGTGCTCGCGGCACCGTCCGGCCTCGTCGATCACGCCCGTCTGCGTGGACGAAGCGAACCGGCACGTGCCGAGCGGATGGAACGCCATCGCGTACACCTGCTCGCTCTTCAGCTCGTCGCGGAGGAATCTTCGCTCGAGCGCCTCGGCCGACTCGTAGATCACGTCCGGTCTGAGCAGCGGCATGAGCACGCGCTCGGCCCCGGTGGCGAAGTATGCTTGCGCGACAAGCTTCATGCCGAAGTAGAAGTTGTCCATGTCCTGCTCGGTCAGCCCGTAGCGGATCACCGGCCCGACGCCGGGCACGTGGTACAGCCGACCCAGCGACGTATCCGAGACGAAGAAGCCGAAGCTGACCACGCGGTCGTAGCCTTGCATCCAATCCCGCAGGTCGGGTCCGAGCAGCGGCAGGCTCATCGCCCCCACGTGCGGCGGCATGAAGATGCCCTCGAAGTGCAGGTCCGGATACCCCGGATGCTCGTAGCGGTATGACTGCGGCACGCCTTCCCACGACCGCACCGGCTCGGGCATCTGCGCGCTGACCTTCGAGGCCGGGTGGATCGACAGGTGATGCCCCAGCGCCGGATAGCGCTTTCCCATCTTCGACCGCATCAAGAAGCGCGGCGTGACCAGCGAGCCCATGGCCAGCACGAACGTGTCGGCGCGCACGGTCAGCTTGCCGCCGGCCCGGGTGCGGCAGAACAGGTGCGACGCGCGCTTGCCGTCCATCTTGATCCCCGACGCGACGGTCTCGACGACGGCCCGCATGCCGCCGGCCAGCGCGCTCGGCAGCAGGTTGAGATGGACCGCCTGCTTGGCGTCTTTCGGACAGACGAAGCAGCACCGCCCGCTGCCCTCGCACTCGATCTCACATCGCGGCAAGGGCCCGCCGCCGGACAAACCCAGCCGGGACAGACCCTCGGCGAAAAGACGGTTGGACGTGCTCATCAGCTCCGGCGGACAGTCCGACACCGACAGCTCGCTCCAGATCTCGTGCTGCGTGGCCTCCCATCGCTTGCGATCGAAGGAGATGCCGACCTCGTCGGCCCACTGATCGAACGCGCGATCGGGCGTGGGCAGACACGTCCCCGAGTTGATCACGCTGGTGCCCCCGAACGCGCAACCGGTGATCACGCCGACCTGCGAGGGCCCGTGCGTGGCGAACAAGCACATGTCCCGGTAGTAGCGCGGCACGGCCTGCTCCGGCGAGAAGGCCGAGCCCGAGAGGGGCACCGGGCCCTCCTCGATCAGCAACACGTCGCGGCCCGCGTGGACGAGGGCCTCGGCCACCGTCGCGCCGCCGGGCCCCGAGCCGACCACGCACACGTCGCAGGTCTCGGTGCGGTCGCCGCCGAGCTCGCTGCCGAACATCACGCCTTTGGGTCGTAGCTCCACGGCTCAGCGGACTCCGATCGATCGCAGGTAAGGCTCCTGACCGAACACGAACGGTGAGGCGATCAGCTTGATGAAGACCATGGGCAGCTTGATCCACACCGCAACCTGCCCCTGCATCTGCTGAAGGAAGCGTCGCCGGTCCTGCTCGTCCATCAACCGAAACGGCCGACGACCGCACAGGCAGGGCATGATCCACGAGGCGTAGTGGCAGGCGAACACGAATCCGTAGCGGACGTGAAAGGGCAGCTTGTGCACGTTCTCGCGGACACTCTCGACGATGAGCCGGCGGTCGATCGGATCGGCCAGCTTGGGCGACATCGTCTCGGCAAACTGGTCGATGAACCAGTCGGGGAAGAGCAGGTGGTACGGATCCCATCGAAACTCGCCGCCCGTCATCGGTTGGATGCGGCTGAGCCGGTAATAGAACAACAGGTGCACCAGCCCGATCAGACCGTCGATCAGGCCGCACACCGCCATCGACATCAGACCGTACACGGCCGCCAGCGCGAAGAACGCGATGCTCGACAGGAACTTCGCCCCGATGAAGAGGATGTGCAGCGGCTTCTGGAATGGATCCCGCTCGAGGAACGTCACGCCCACGAACAGGGCCGCGATCAGCGATATCGCCAGCGGCCGCCAGAGCACGTTCTCGCCATAGAGCATGGACGCCGCCGTCGGATCGTCCAACACCGTCAGCAGCTCGATCAGCAGGCCCGGGATGAGCAGGAACGCCAGACCCACGACGGGATAGATGAACCGGAACGCCCAACACCACAGCCCGAACTGACGAACGGCCGCGGCGTTCGGCGCGAAGCGCTTCTGGCTCAGCGCGAACCGGATGACCGGCTTGTAGAACTCGCGCCAGCGGGGGATGTCGATGTCGAACCGTCGACAGGCCGACCGCAGGTTCTCCGTCCGGTACTGACCCTGATGACGCAGGTACTCCAGCGATCGCGCCGAGAGGCCCGTGGCGAGCCCCATCGGAAAGCCGTGCAGGCACCACAGCAGGGCGCGCCGCGACCGGTCGCCCATTGGCACGCAGTGCCTGCCCGTCATCTGGCCGTAGACGGCCTCGAACGCCTGAGCGGTCGTCGGCGGATCCGGATCGGTCACGTGCAGCGTCTGGCCGATGAAGTCCTCCGAGAAGCCGACCTCGGCCAGGATGCGGGTCACGAAATCGACCGGCACGCTGTTGAGGTAGCTGTCCTCGAAACCCAGGTTCGGCATCCAGGGCATGAGATGGCGAAACCATCTGACGAACGAGATCAGCACGTACGGCCCGTCGAACTTCGTGGTCTGGCCGCTCTGGCTATGACCGACCACCACGGCGGGCCGGAAGATCGTCGTGGGCAGCCGATCCGCGTAGTCCCGCACGAGCTTCTCGGCGTCGTATTTCGTCCGCTCGTACGCGTTCCGGAACCCAGGCGGCTCGGGCAGGGCATCCTCCGGGATCGGCCCGTCCATCATGCCCGAGACGTGCGACGCGCTGACGTAGTTGAACCGCCGCAGCCGCTCGCACCGCGTGAGGAACTCGACGAGCCTGAGCGTGCCCTGCACGTTCACCAGCTCGGCCGACTCGTCCGAGGCCGTCGGGTCGCTCTGCGCGGCCAGATGGAAGCAGAGCTGGATGCGCTGCTGGATGTCCTCACCGACCGTGGCCGCCAGCCCCAACTCGGGTTTGGTCACGTCGCCCGGGTAGATGGCGTAGTTGGCGACCGGCACATCCAGCTCGCGGAGGCGGCGCGTGGCCGGGGCGACCTGCTCGGGCAAGACGAGCAAGTGCCAGAACACCGGCCGTTCCGTCCGATGACACGTGCCGACCAGGTTCTCGGCAACGAACCCGGGAAAACCTGTGAGCAGGACATGTTGCATGAGATCCGTGCTACCCCTCGCGTACGGCGGTGGTTCCTCGGCGGCCACGGCCGCGAGGCAACCTCTCTGCGGCGGTGCCGGCCGATTCCGGAGACCCGCCGGTGACTGCGCATGCGGTCGCGACCGGGCGCATTCTAGCCCGCGGCGGGGCCGCTTTCTAGCCGGGCCCGGACCGCAGGAGGCCTGCGGATGGCGGCTTCGAACGGTCGTGATCGACCCGGTCGGTCGCTTGACACCACATTCGGGCGCTCGTACGCTGCTGAACCGGTTTTCCAAGGCAACCAAGCGTACGACCGAACCAAGCTCATCTTCTTAGGGGATTCGACTATGGCGCGACCCGTGACGTTGTTCACAGGACAGTGGGCGGACCTGAAGCTGGCCAAGCTCGCCCCGATGGCCAAGAAGTTCGGGTACGACGGCGTGGAGCTCGCCTGCTGGGGCGATCACTTCGAGGTCGGCAAGGCCCTCGAGAGCAAGACCTACTGCAAGCAGAAGTGGGAGCTGCTCGGCAAGCACAAGCTGCAATGCTTCGCGCTGAGCAACCACCTGGTCGGCCAGGCGATCTGCGACAACATCGACCCGCGGCACGAGGCCATCCTACCGCCGCACGTCTGGGGCGACGGCAAGCCCGAGGGCGTCCGCAAACGCGCCGCTCAAGAGCTCATCGACACTGCCAAGGCCGCTCGGGCCTTCTTCGACGCGGCGCCGGCCGCGATCAAGAAGAACCTCAAGCGCGTCGTCGTCAACGGCTTCACCGGCAGCAGCATCTGGCCGATCCTGTACAGTTTCCCGCCGAACCTGCCCGACCAGGTCGACAAGGGCTACCAGGATTTCGCCAAACGCTTCAAGCCGATCATGGACGCCTTCGCCGAGCTGGACGTCAAGTTCGGCCTGGAGGTGCACCCGACCGAGATCGCCTTCGACATCGCCAGCACGGAGCGGGCGCTCGACGCGATCCGGCATCACCCCTGCTTCGGCTTCAACTTCGACCCGTCGCACCTGGGCTATCAGGGCGTCGACTACGTGAAGTTCATCCACATGTTCGGCGACCGCATTTTCCACGTGCACATGAAGGACGTGTACTGGTCGTACACGCCGACCGAGGCGGGCGTCTTCGGCGGTCACCTCGACTTCGGCGACGCGCGGCGCTACTGGGACTTCCGCAGCCTGGGCCGCGGCTGCGTCGACTTCGAGGCCATCATCCGGGCCCTCAACAAGGTCGGCTACGACGGTCCGCTCTCGGTCGAGTGGGAAGACAGCGGCATGGATCGCGAGCACGGCGCGGCCGAGGCCTGCGAATTCGTCCGCAGTGTCGACTTCGAGCCCTCGACGGTGGCGTTTGACGCGGCCTTCGGCGACGAATAGCCGATGCCGCACCCCCCGGGCGCGGCCGTCCCTGTCGGACCCAGAACCGAAGCCCAGGCAAGCCAATCGCCGGGCGTCAGGTCCCATAAGATGTGGGGCACCTGTCGCCCGGTTTCTTTTTGCGCAATCTTCACACGGGCGTGGTTGACCGGACACATCGCGCGCCTACGATTTGGGGCCGCCGCACCTGACCAGCGAGACGGTGCGACCAAGTCCATCGCCGTGCACCGGGGGAAGAAGCATGCCGGCCATTCAACTGATGAACCACGTTCAGAAGCGTTGGCTCCTGGTCCTGTGCGGAGCCTACGGCACGTTCGTCGTCGGTATGCTGGCCTGCCTGGCACTGAGCTGACGGCGGAGACGGACGGACTGCGGCTCACGGCAACGCCTGGGCCACGGCAGCCAGAGGTCGATAGAGGCCCGAGGCAGACGCCTCGCCCTGGCCCCACAGCCACGGCGCGAGGACGGTGCCGGTCAACAGCAACACCACCGCGCACGCCATCATCATCACCTGGCCCGTGAGAGGCGTCTTGAAGGCAGGCCGCTCGTCGTCCTCGAAGTACATCACCCAGACAAGCCGGGCGTAGTAGTACAGGCTGAACAACGTGTTCACCACGGCCACCACGACCAACCACCACAGGTCGCCCTTGCCGAGTGCCCACAGCAGGCTGAACTTGGCCACGAACCCGCCAAACGGCGGCAACCCGATCAGCGAAAAGAGGCACGCCGTCATCGCCATCGCGACCCAGGGCGCCCGTCGATACAGGCCTCGGAAGGCCTGGGCCTCCTCCGATCCCGTCGACCATGCGACCAGCGCGAGGCCCCCGAACGCGCCGAGGTTCATGAACAGGTAGACGATCAGATACGCCACGACGGCCGCGATGCCCGCGTTGCCCTTGCTCGACAGGATCGCCCCCGCCATCAGCATGTAGCCCGCATGGGCGATCGACGAGTAGGCCAGCATCCGCCGGATGTTCGTCTGTCGGTAGGCGGCCAGGTTGCCGACCGTGCACGTCACGGCCGCGACGATCGCCACGACGGTGGCCATCGGCGCCAGCAGCTCCCGCACCGCCAGCACCGCATCGCCCGCCAGCGGCGGATGGGCCAAGCTGAACACCACGCGGAGCAGCGCCACCAGCCCGGCACCCTTGCTGGCGACGCTCAACCACGTGGTCACCTCGATGGGAGCACCTTGGAACACGTCGGGACACCAGAAGTGCAGCGGCACGGCCGAGATCTTGTAGGCGAGCCCCACGCCGATGCCCAGCAGGCCGATCGCCAACATCGGCTCGCCGACACCGTGCCCGCCGTCGAGCCCGATCTGCCGCGCCATCGTCGGCAGATCCAACGTGCCGAAGCAGCCGTACAACAGCGAGGCCCCGTAGATCATCATCGCCGAGGCGATCGCACCGAAGACCGCGTACTTCATCGACGCCTCGGCCCCGATTCGGTTGCGCTTGACGAAGCCGGCCAGCACGTAGCTCGGCAAGGAGGCCAGCTCCATCGCGATGATCAGCATCAGCAGGTTCGTCGTGCTGACCATCAGGGCCATGCCCAGCGCGCTGCCCAGCAGCATGACGAAGAACTCGGGCGAATCCTCGTCGCGGTACGCCCCGCCGAGGACCCACAGGACGATCACCCCGCCGAGGAAGACCGCCAGCAGCACCTTGAAGAACAGGCTGAGCGGATCGACGAGCAGCATCGGCGCGGCCCCGTCCGGAGCCAAGCCGCCGAATCCGTGACTCAGCATCTGCCCGACGCTGATGGCCGCCGCCGCGGTCAGGATCGCGCCCGCGCCCGCGACGAACGCCGTCAGGACCGCCCGTCGGTCGAAGATCAGCGGGACGACCAACACGGCCACGATCGTGCCGATGAGCACGAACTCCGGCGCGAAGCAGGCCAGCTCGGCCGGGTCGGGCATCCAGAATGTGGAACCTATCAGGTGCATGCGTTGCGTTGCTGCGTCCTTCCGCTTGAGGCCCGATACGGCGACGAAAACCTCACATCGTGCCCCCTTGCTATCCCGCGACCATATCGGCCGCTGCGCCCACGTGGTCGACGATGTGGCCCAGCGTGCCGTTCATGAACTCGAACAACGACTGCCGCGGCAGAATGCCCAGGATGACGGCCAGGGCCGCCAGCGGTGTCAGGATGAACACCTCGCGGGCATTCGCGTCGTTCTCGCGGAACTGGATGTACTCATCCTTCTCGGGCCCGAGGTAGACCCGCTGGATCAGCCACAGGATGTACCCGGCCGTCAGCACCACGCCGAACGCGGCCATGATGGCCATCGGCTTGGCCCAGGCGAACGGGGCCGAGAACGTGCCCAGCAACACGTACACCTCGCCGATGAACCCGCACAGACCGGGCAGACCGAGCGAGGCGAAGAACCCCAGCGTCGCCAGCGATCCATAAACCGGCATGGTCAGCCATAACCCGCCGAAGCGGTTGATCTCCCGATGGTGCGCCCGGTCGTAGATCACGCCGACCAAGAAGAAGCACATGGGCGACGAGACGCCGTGCGCGATCACCTGGAACATCGCGCCCTGGAATCCCGTCTCGGTCATCACCGCCGCACCGAGCAGTACATACCCCATGTGGCTGATCGAGCTGTACGCGACGAGCTTCTTGAAGTCGTCCTGCGCCATGGCGCACAGCGCGCCGTAGATGATGTTGATCACGCCGAGCGTGGCCAGGCCGTACGCGCACCAATGCGCCGCGTCCGGCAGAATCGGGTAGCTGATGCGGAACAGCCCGTAGGCGCCCATCTTCAGCAGCACGCCGGCCAGGATCATGCTGATCGGCGTCGGCGCCTCGACGTGTGCGTCGGGCAACCACGTGTGGAACGGGAAGACCGGGATCTTCACCGCGAAGGCAATGAACAGGAAGATGAACATCACCTTCGACCAGCCCCAGGCCGCCGACAGGAACGAGCCCTCGGCGAAGGCCTCCTGGATCTGCGGGTCGGTGGCCAGTCGGATCAGGTCGAACGTGCCGGGTCCGTCGAGCGCGGCGGCCGATTTGAAGTACATCCCGAGCATCGCCACGAGCATCAGCACCGAGCCCAGCAGCGTATACAGGAAGAACTTGATCGCGGCGTATTCCTTGCGGGATCCGCCCCACACGCCGATCAGGAAGTACATCGGCAGGAGCATGACCTCCCAGAAGACGTAGAAGAGGAAGAAGTCGAGCGCCACGAACACGCCCAGCATCCCCGTCTCGAGCAGCAGGAACAGCACGAAGTAGGCCTTGATGCCCTTGTTGATGTGCCACTCCTCGAACCGCCAGCTCGCCAGACAGGCCAGGAAGCTGATGACCGTCGTCAGGATGACCAGCGGGAAGCTCAGCCCGTCCACGCCGAGGTAGTACTCGATCTTGACCCCGCCCGAGGTCGTGATCCAATCGGCCCGCTCGACGAAGTGCATGCCGCTCTCGCCGTAAGACGTGCCGAACCGCAGCGCCTCGCTGTCGGCCAGGAACGGCCCGAACAGCCACAGACTCAGCACCAACGTCAGGCCCGACGCGCCGACGGCCACGCCCTTGACCAGCTCCTTCTGCGGCATGAGCAGGACCAGGACGGCACCGATGGCCGGCAGGAAGACGATCCAGCTTAGAAGATGTGCAATCTCCACCGCTCTGCCTCACCTTCGTAATCAGGGTTCACGCGCCGCTCGCGGCCCTCACCGTGAGGATCGCGACGACGGCCACCGCCACACCACCGACCGCCAGCAACAAGTACGCACGAATCCGACCGGTCTGGCTCGTCCGGATCGCGCCGCCGATGTCCCACGCGCCTTGGGCGAGCGCCTCCACCACACCGTCCACGCCCAGGGCGACCATCGCGGTCAGCGCCGCCCACATCGCGACCTTCACGTTGCCCACCAGCAACGCCCAGACCGTCACACCCGACAACACCACGGCCAGCAGCCACAACGTCACCTTGGCCAGGAAGCCGCCGTACTCGTTCAACCGTCCGGCCAGACCCGCCGCGTCCATGATCCGACCGGCGACCAGGGCGGCCAGCTTGGCCACCCGGGCCGAGAAGTTGACCAGGCCGTCGACGATGTAGGTGTCGAACCAACGACTAAGATACCGCGCGATCGCGACGGCGCCCGTCACGCTGGCCCAACTCGATTGCTGGATGATGTCCGCGCCGTAGAGCTGGTCAACGTAGAACTTGTTCCACAGCAGCGTGTGCACGGGGCGCAGCCCTGAGGCGATCCGCGTCGGCAGATCGAGCCCGTTGCGATAGATCAACCACGCCGCGCCAAAGCCCACGAGGAACGCCGGCCAGACGCGGACGAACAACGCCCAGTGAGCCGCGTGATGCACCGCCTCGCTATGACCGCTGATCGGCGGGACCAGACCGAACGTCGGCGCGGCCGCGGCCACCATCCCTCGGAAGAGGAACCAACTCACGAAGCACGTGCCGATCGCCAGGGCAACCAGCGGCCAGTACATCAGCTTCGACTCGTGCGCGTGCTCGTAGACGTGCTCGTCGCGCGGCTCGCCCATGAACGTCAGCCACCACACGCGCATCATGTAGAACGGCGTGATGTACGCGACGATGGCGCCGATCCAGAACAGGATGCGGTAGATGCCGGATCGATCGGCCCCGGCCTGCGCTGCACCGCCGTGTCCTGGCTCGCCGCGCTCCAGCGCGGCCGCATGCTCCGGCACGGCGTCGGTCGCCGTCTCGGCAGGATGGCCGGCCGAGGCGCCGTGGCTCGCAGCCGCCAGCGCGCCGTCGGGCTTGAGAGCCACGCCGGCTCCTTCGCGGACCGGGCCTTGGACCGACGTTCGCCCATGTGCCCCAGCCGCCCTCGGCGGGGTTGTCCGATGGAGCACCGTCGGGGGCGACGGTGCCACACCGGTCCGTCGTGGTTCGGCTCGCGCGTCGGTCGCATGAACCCCATGGGCCTCCTGATGCTCGCCCGCATGCCCGCGATAGTAGGCCACGGCCAGGATCTCGTCCTTGCTGTAGTAGCCCCCCAGGCCCGTCAGCGGCACGGTGTTCAGCAAGGGCAGACCCACGCCGCTGATCGCCAGCACGGCCAGGAAGAACGTCCAGCACGTCACGGGCATCTTCTTGCGAAGCCCGCCCATCCTGGTGATGTCCTGCTCGTGGTGGCAGCCCTCGATCACCTGGCCGCTTCCGAGGAACAGCAGGGCCTTAAAGAACGCGTGCGTCAGCAGGTGGAACAACGCGCCCACCCACGCGCCCACGCCCATGCCGAAGATCATGTAGCCGAGCTGGCTGACCGTGCTGTAGGCGAGGACCTTCTTGATGTCGGTCTGGACGATCGCCATCAGCGCCGCCATCGACAGCGTGATCGCACCGACGATCGCGATGAAGAGCTGTGCGTCGGGCGTGAGCAGCCGGAAGATCCGCGCGACCAGGTACACGCCCGCGGCCACCATCGTGGCGGCGTGGATCAGCGCGCTGACCGGCGTGGGGCCCTCCATCGCATCCGGCAGCCAGACGTGCAGCGGGAACTGCGCGCTCTTGCCGATCGCCCCACAAAACAGGCAGATGCCCATCCACGTCGCCAGCGTCACACCGAGAAACGTCTCGGTGAAGAGCGGATGGTCGCCCGTCTCGGCGTAGAAGCTGAACAGGTCGGCCGAGCCGTTGAGCGACAGGTCGCCCAGGTAGTACACCACCATCATCAGCCCGATCAGGAAGCCGAAATCGCCCACGCGGTTGGTGATGAAGGCCTTCATCGCCGCGTTGCTGGCCGAGCTCTTATGGAAGTAGAAGCCGATCAGGAAATACGAGCACAGCCCGACCAGCTCCCAGAAGATGAACAGGAACAGGATGCTGTTGCTGATCACCAGACCCAGCATGCTGAAATCGAACAGGCAGAGGTAGGTGAAAAACCGGTGGTACTTACTCTGGCCGTCGATCTCGTCGCTATGCCCGGCCATGTAGCCCATGCTGAACACGAAGATGCACGTCGAGACGACCGAGACCATGAGGAACATGATCACCGTCAGCGAGTCGAGCTGAACGCCGATCTCGATGGGAATATCGCCCAGGTGCGCCCACGGGTAGACCTCGACGTAGTTGTAGGCCGCGGCGGGCTCGGCCAGAAGGAACCAGCAGACCAGCGCGGCCAAGGCGCAAACGGTGCTGAACGAGATGGCTGCAACGGCGACATACGCGCTCCGTGGCTTGCCGAGTCGTGCCCCGACGAAGCACAGGAGCACGAAGCCCGCCAGCGGCGCGAGCACGCCGAGGATGAGCGATCCCTGGATCGCCGCGTTCAGGATCATCTGGTCCATCAGTCGATCACCGGTCGAACCGCCGCCCTCATCTCCGCCTCATGTGGCCCAGTCGCCCTCGACTGAACAACCCTGTGGCCCAGTCGCCCTCGACTGAGTAGCCCTGTAGCCCAGTCGCCCTCGACTGAGTAGCCCTGTAGCCCAGTCGCCCTCGACTGGGCACGCACGGCCGGGGGCGGCTGTGCCACATCGCTGCTCGAAGAAGCGGGTGGGTGGCCCACCGCTTCAACGGTGGGGGACGCGAATGCCGTGCCCAGACTCGAACCCGCCTCCCGGTCTTCGTAACACCGTCGTGTCCGCTGGTGCGAGATTCCTCTCTCGCACTAGCCGGTCCCACCTCAGCCCCGCAGCCGCGACGCCTGGTCGACGTCGACGCTGCCGATGCTGTTGTAGAAGTTCATGAAGATCGCGATGGCCACCGCCGCCTCGGCCGCGGCCAGCACGATCACGAACAACGCGAACACCTGACCGTCCATCAGCATCGGCCCCGTAGCGCCCTGGCCCGCCTGATAGCGGTTGAAGGCCACGAGGTTCAGGTTCGCCGAGTTCAAGACGACCTCCACGCCGATTAAGATGCCGATCGCGTTCCGCTTGACCAGCATCGTCAGGACGCCCAGACAGAACAGCGCGGCCGCCAGCACGAGGTAATGCGTCAGACCGATCGCGACGATCATGACGACCTCCTCTCCGGCCGGGCCAGATACGCCGCGCCGATCATGGCCACCAGCAGCAACACGCTGACCACCTCGAACGGCACGAGATACGCGCTCAAGAGGTTCGTGCCGACCTGGTCGATCGTCGGTCCCGCCTGGAGCGGCTGGCCGCGCTCCTGCCAGGCCACATCCGTGAGCACGAGCACCAGCCCCGCCAGCAGCACCCCACAGGCCGCCGCGCCGAGGACGATCTCCCACCAACGCGCCTTCAAGCGGCGCGCGATGGTCCGGCCCGTCAGCATCACGCCGAAGATAATCAGCACCAGCGTGCCGCCCGCGTAGACGATGAGCTGCACCGCGCCGACAAAGTTCGCCGCCAGCAGGAAGTAGAAGCCCGCCATGGCCCCCAACGTGAAGAACAGGCATGTGGCCATTCGGACGATGCTCCGCGTGACGACCACGCCGATCGCCGACAGCAGCGCCACGCCCGCGAAGCTGTAGAACATGGTCGTCTCGAGCGCGCCGCCGCTCTCGATCCGCGTGATGACGTACGGGTCGGACGCCGGCAGCGTCGTCGGCGCCGCCTCCAGCTCGGGCCGCTGGTCCAGGTCGGCCGCCGAGACGGGCTCGGCCCACGCCAGCCCACCAGCGACCAACACCATCGCAGCCGCCAACCACAATGTCCGATCCCGATCGGTCATCGCTTCCTTCAACTAGGAGCCCGGCAGATGATCCACCGCCAGGTCGCCCACCATCTCATACCGACGCCGCCACGCGCCCGAGACGATCACCACGAACCCAGCGGCCAGGAACGCGCCCAGCAGGCCCGCGATCACGCCGACGATCCGCGCCACCACCTGGAAGCCCGGATACGCCGGGGCGTTGAACAGCTCCCAGATCGCGTTGCCCAGCAGCAGCACCATCGTCAGCGGCAAGATCACCTGAACGCACGCGTACATCACCTGGTCGATGCGGATACGCGGCAGCGTCCACCGCAGCCACATCTGGATGTAGATCATGGCCACACACTTGAACACGAACCACAACGGCCCGCTGAACAGCACGCCCTGGATCGCCTGGGCGACCAGGCTGTCGCCGAGCGCCGCGCCCCAACTCGCCGGTAACGGCGAGTGCCATGCCCCGAGGAACGTGATCGACATCAACCCGGCCACCACGAACATCGAGATGTACTCGGCGAACATGAACACGCACCAGCGAAAGCCGCTGTACTCGGTCATGAACCCGGCCACCAGCTCGCTCTCGGCCTCCGGCAGGTCGAACGGGGCCCGCTTGAGGCTCGCCAGCGACGCGATGAAGTACGTAAACATGGCCAGGAAGCAGAACGGGTTGGCAAAGCCCAGCCAGGTGAACCACCCGCCCGACTGCATCTCACCGAGCTGCGTCAGCCGCATCGTGCCCGCCGTCATGACGGGGATCAGCAGGCTCATGCCCATCGGGATCTCGTACGAGACCATCTGACAGGCCTCACGCATCGCCCCGAAGACGCTCCACTTGTTGTTGCTGGCCCAGCCACCGAGGATGACGGCGACCACCTCGATGCCCAGCATGGCCAAAATGAAAATCAGGCCGACGTCGAAATCGCGGAACACCCAGCCCGACCCGAACGGCAACGCCATGAAGGCACAGAACACCGGCGCCAGGGCGAGGTACGGCGCGAGCCGGAAGAGGGGCTTGTCCGCGCCGTCCGGGATCAGGTCTTCCTTGCCCATCAGCTTCAGGCCGTCGGCGGGCGACTGCGCCCAGCCGTGCCACAGGCCCGTCCGCATCGGCCCGAGACGCGACTGGATATGCCCGCTGACCTTCCGCTCCCACCAGATGCAGTAGATCGCCACGAGCGAGACCACGATCATGAAGCCGATCACCAGCAGGATGTCGCGGACGACCGTGAACTGGAGCGGCCAGAGCAGCACCGCGATCGGCGACCACGCCAGCGGAGCGGGCAACGCCTCGACGATGGCCTGCGTATCGAGCGCGCCGCCGAACCACGTTCCGCGGTCGGGTGCGGCCGGTATCGACGTGATGAACCAGAACAGCCCCGCATGCATCCAGACGACCAGGATGAACCCGACCGTCACGGCCAGCAGCACCCAGCCGCTGAATCGAGCGAGCAGCCCGCCGATCAGCTCGGCATAACGGATCGCCGCCGCCACGGCCAGCAACGCCGCCGAGCCCAGCATCGGCACGACCGTCATGCCCAGGATGGCGACCGGGTGCCCGGCGAAGACCGTCCCGGCCAGGATCGCGCCGACGATGGCCAAGACGAACACGGCCACGGCCGCGCCGGCCGCCAACCGCAGCCCGCGTCGCCGCAGCGTCGGGTAGTACTCGCTCGGTTTGTCTTGCCAGGGCACGTACATCACTGTGTCGTTACCTTTGCGCTTCCCAGTGTGCAGGTGGCCCAGCCGCCCTCGGCTGGACAGTCACTTCGTAGGCGTCGTCTTTGACCGCGATGCGCCAAGATCGCCATCGGAGATGGCTCCTACTTGCCTCTGCCCACTGGCGGTCCAGCCGCCGGTGCTGCCCTCGTCAGCTCTCGCACGGCGCACCGTCGGGGACGACTGTGCCGCATCGTCCAACCTCCCTTTTCGTCGGGTGCGAGGTTCCCGGCTCGCACCAGCAACCTGACTACCGATCCACCTCGCCCATCACCACGTCGATCGAGCCCACGATGGCCGGGATGTCCGCCAGCAGCACGTTGCGGCAGACATGGTGCAGGATCGACAGGTTGCAGAAACACGGCCCGCGGACCTTCACCCGCGACGGCACGGGCGAGCCGTCCGTCTCGATGTAGAACCCCACCTGGCCGCGGCCGCCCTCGATCTCGTGGTAGATCTCCCCGGCCGGGATCTTCAGGACCCGCGGGACCTTGCCCTTGAAATCGCCGTCGGTCGGCATCTGATCCAGCGCCTGCCGGATGATCCGCACCGACTGCCGCATCTCGAGGATCCGCACGAAGTAGCGGCTCCAACTGTCGCCCATCACCACGCCGCGCGGAATGCCGTCGTGCCCGCCGTCCACGCCCACGGGCACCTCGAACTCGAACCGGTCGTAGATGTCGTACGGCGCGCTGCGACGCAAATCCCACTTCACGCCGCTGCCGCGCAGGCACGGCCCGCTGAGCCCCCACGCGATCGCATCATCGCCGGAGATCACGCCGATGCCGGCCGTCCGCTTGACGAAGATGTGGTTGTAGCTGAGCAGGCCGTTGTACTCGTCGATCTTCGGCTCGAAGTAGTCGAGGAACCGGCGGCACCGGTCGACCCAGCCCTCGGGCAGGTCCCAGCGCGGCCCGCCGATGGTGATGTAGCTGTACGTCAGCCGCTGCCCGCACACCTCCTCGAACAGGTCGACGATGTACTCGCGCTCGCGGAAGGCGTACAGGAACGGCGTGAACGCGCCCATGTCGAGCCCGTACGCGCCGAAGCTCACCAGGTGCGACGCGATCCGGCTCAGCTCGCAGAGGATCGTACGGATATACCGGCCGCGCTCCGGCACGTCGATGCCCGCCAGCCGCTCGATGGGCATCGCGTAGGCGGCGTTGTTGAGCATCGCGGCCAGGTAATCGAGCCGATCCGTGTACGGGATGTACTGCGCGGGCGACAGGCTCTCGCCGATCTTCTCGGCGCAGCGATGCAGGTAGCCGATGACCGGCACGGCCTGGAGGATCAGCTCGCCGTCGGCCTTGAGCACGATCCGCAACACCCCGTGCGTGCTCGGGTGCTGCGGGCCCATGTTGATGAACAGCTCCTCGCTGGCGAAGCCCTCATCGGCCAGGTCGCTCGCGCGCGTCCGGTCCATCATCACGTCCGGTAGCGTTGTCAGTTCGCTGTCAGTCATGCGAGTTCGTGTTTGCCGCGCTTCGTTCGAATGCCGTCGCGCACCGCCGCGCCGCGGAGTCACCTCTCGACATCTGCTCAGTACGGCTCGACCGCGCCGCTCACTCCGACGCCTCGGCCGGTTTGGCCTGCACCGACGGATCGGCGATACCGCCGTAGCCCGCCGGGAACGCGTAGTCCTTCCGCAGTGGATGGCCCACCCAGTCGTCCGGACACAAGATCCGCGTCAGGTGCGGGTGGCCGTCGAAGACGATGCCCATCATGTCGTACGCCTCGCGCTCGTGCCACGTCGCCGCCGGCCAGACCGACGCCACCGACGGGATGTGCGGCTCGTCCCGAGAAGCCATCACCCTCACGGCGAAGGCATGCCGCTCGGTCCACAGCGAGCCGACCAGCGGCGGCCTCTGCGCCACGGCCTCGGCGTCGTAGTCGTCCGGGACCTCCATGCCGTGCAGGTCGTACACCGCGCCGACCTGTCCCTCGTCCGGCCGATCGATGCTGCTGATGCAACGAAGCCAGCGAAACCCCAACCGCTCGTCGTCGCGGAGGAAGCGGGCGACCTCGAGCCAGACCTCGGCCGCGACCACGACGTGCGGATGCGCGGTGTCCAGCCCCGCGGACTCCACGCCGCCGGGGAACTGCTCGGCCAGGATGTTGGCGATCTGCTCAGGACTCATCGTCGCTCGCTACGTGCCTTGCCCTCTCGGCCGGCTCACGCCGGCTGGTCCTGCTCAGCCTGCTTGGCCATCGTCTCGTGGGCGATCTTGTCTTGCAGCCGCATCAGCCCCTCCATCAGCGACTCGGGCCTGGGCGGACAACCCGGCACGTACACGTCCACCGGGATCAACAGGTCCACGCCCTTGACCACGTGATAGCCGTACTTGAAGTAAGGCCCGCCGCCCACCGCACACGCGCCCATGGCCATCACGTATTTCGGCTCGGGCATCTGGTTGTACAGCCGCTCGATCCGCCGTGCCATCTTGTAGCTGACCGTGCCGGCCACGATCATCAGATCGGCCTGACGCGGGCTGGCTCGAAACGCACCGGCCCCGAACCGGTCGAGGTCGAATCGGCTCGCGCCCGTAGCCATCATCTCGATCGCGCAGCACGCCAGGCCGAACGTCACGGGCCAGACGCTGCACCGCCGCGCCCAGTTGACGGCCCAGTCGACCGATGTGATCAGCAGGCCTTCCTCGAATCGGTTCTCGATCAGTCCCATGATCGCTTCCGAATGGTTGCGCCGTGGCCCGACGATACCTTCCGCAAGGGTGCCCCTGGCAGCTCCCCTGCCAGTGCCGCGTTCATCTCACCCGCGCCCTGACTGGCGGATAGGCCGCCCCTGCCACCCGTATGGGCCACGAAACCCATCGAACGCCAACAGCATTCACGCAGAGCCGATCGACGTCGGCTCGACGCACCGTCATTCTTCCGACGTCGGCGGCGGACCGGGCAGGCGCTCGACCTCGTCGCCCAGCTTGCCCCGGCTGACGGCACGGACCCAATCGAGGTAGCCGTACCGCCACAGATACACGAACCCCACCACCAGCACGCCGAAAAAGAACAGCATGTCCCACAACGCCGCCACACCCGCCGACTTGTAGATGACCGCCCACGGGTAGAACAGCGCGATCTCCACGTCGAAGATGATGAACACCAGCGCGACCACGTAGAACCTCAGGTCGAACTGGACCCAGCTCGGCCCGATCGTCTCCTCGCCGCACTCATAGGTGGCGCCCTTGTCCGGGTTCGGCCTCTGCCGTCGCAGCAGCAGACCCAACACGAGCGCGCCGAAGACGATCAGTCCGCCGGCCGTGGCGAAGATCAGCAAGCCGCTGACGGTGTGGACGTTGGTCTCGGTTGCCAGCACGATCAAGCGATCACTCCTTTTCGCCCTTCTCCCCGGCCTGACCGCCGGCGGCCTTGTCCTTCTTGGGCTTGGGCGTCGGGGCCACGCCCTCGAGGGTGTCCACCATGGCCTGACGGTGGGGTTCGGCCTGTTGGGCCCATGCCTCCCGCCGCTTCTGGGCCCACTCGGGCGCGCCGGGACGCGTCATCCAGAGCGGGATCTGCTGCTGGTGGCCCTGCCGGGCCAGGCCCACGAAGTCGGTCACGCAGTCCTGCCGACGGTAACACGAGATGTCGTGGTTGTCCTCCATGTGCAGACAGCTCGTCGGGCACGTCTCGACGCACAACCCGCACATGATGCACTTGGTGTAGTCGATCTCGTAGGCAAGCAGCGCGCCGCCCGCGGCGACCCCTTTTTCCTTGTCGATCTTCCGCGGCTTGTCGCGCTCGACGCGGATGCACTCGACGGGGCAGATCTTCGCACAGGCGGCGCACGCGATGCACTGCTCGAGCTCGATACGATGAAACCCCCGCCACCGCGGCCTGGTCGTCGGCGGCACGTCCGGATACTGGACGGTGATCGTCTTGGAGAAGCAGTAGCGGAGAGTGATGCCCAGACCGATCAGGATCGAGCTGACCATCGACCAGACGTTGTAGAAGTAGTCTCGCATCGGCCCCATAGTCGGTGCATCGACACGTCACACCCGGCAGCCAGCTTATAACCCGGTCCGCGTCGAGTTTCAACCAAGGGACAACCCGAAGGTGGGATGGGGATCGGACCGCATGGAACTCAGGAGACAGGAGTCAGAGGGCAGGAGGGGGCGTCCCACTCCCTCGTCCCTACCCCCGCTCCAGCGGCGGCAGGCTCACCACGCGGACGCGCTGGATCGGCGGCGTGCGACTCAGCAGCTCGTCGATCACCGCCTGCGGCGGCTCGGCGTCGATCTTCAGCACGATCAGCGCCGTCTCCTCCCGGCGCGACACCGTCATGTCGGCGATGTTCACGCCGCGGTCGCCCATCAGCGTGCCCACCAGGCCGATCACGCCCGGCCGGTCGTCGTTGCGGATGATGATCATCGGGCCCTCGGGCACCATGTCCATGCGGTAGCCGTCGATCGCCAGCACCCGCGGCAGGTTGTCGTTGAACACCGTGCCCTCGATGGCGATCTCGCGACCCGATTGCACCGACAGCACCACCCGCTCGGCGATGTCCTCGCGCTGCTTGGCCGTCGTGACGCTGACCTGGATCTCGCGCTCGTCGGCGATGGCCTCGGCGTTGATCACGTTGACGTTCTGCCCGATGTGCGGCTTGAGCAGGTCGGTCAGCACGTAACGGCTCAGCGTGCTGCTGAGCGGCTCGAGCGTTCCACCGTAGACCGTGATGCTCACGTCGCCCACGCCCTTCGTGCAGAGGGTTGACAGAATCGACGCCATCCGCCGGCTCAGATCGATGAAGATCCGGTCGCGCTCGCTGGCCGGCATGCGGAAGCCCGTCACGTTGACGGCCGTGCGAATCTGATCACGCAGGAGGTAGTCGAGCAACAGGTCGACCGCCTCGGTCGTGACCGCGAGTTGGGCCTCACGCGTGCTCGCACCGAGATGCGGCGTACAGACGACCTCGTCCAGACCCACCAGCGGGTTGTCCCCAGGCGGTTCGCTGCCGTAGACGTCGACGGCCGCGCCGGCCACCCGGCCCGACCGAATCGCCTCGGCCAGGGCGGCCTCGTCCACCAGCGGACCGCGGGCACAGTTGATGATCCGGATGCCGGGCTTGGCCTTCGCCAGCAGGTCCGCGTCGATCATGCCCCGTGTCTCGTCCGACAGGGCCGCGTGGAGCGTCAGGTAATCGCACCGAGCGACCAGGTCCTCGAGATTGGGCACGATCGACACCTGGCCGTCCAGCGCGGTCTCGGCCCGATAGAACGGGTCGTAGGCCAGCACCTCCATATCGAAGGTCAGGGCCCGGGTGGCCACCGCTCGGCCTATCCGCCCCAGCCCGACCACACCCAGCGTCTTGCCCGCGAGCTGCGTGCCGACAAACTCGCTTCGCTGCCACCGACCCTCTTTGACGTGGGTACACGCCGACGGGATCCGCCGGGCCAGGGCGAGCATCATGGCCATGGTCAGCTCGGCCGTCGCCAGCGTGTTGGCATCCGGTGTGTTCATCACCAGGATGCCCGCGTGGGTGGCCGCGTCGAGGTCGACGTTGTCCACGCCCACGCCGGCCCGGGCGATGGCCCGCAACCTGCCGGGACTAGCGAGCACCTTTTCCGTAACCTTCACGCCCGAGCGGATGATCATGCCGTCGTAATCGCTCACCGCGGCGGCCAGTTCGTCCTCGTCCAGCCCCACGCGGACGTCCACGTCCACGCCCTCGGCCTGTTGGAGGCGTTCCAGTCCGGCATCGGCCAGCTTGTCGGCTACAAGGATCTTGACCATGGTGTCAACCTCTTGAGGACCGTCGTGATTCGTTGCCAGGGCAGGATTGTAGACCCAGGGCGTGCTTTTTCCAACGCGGGAGCGGAGCCGGGCCCTCCCACCAGGGGGCCTCAACGATCCGGCCTCAGCAGAGCAGGTCGAAGGGGCCCAGCCCCCCGGCCCCAACCTAGTACCCGACCACACTTGTTTCTGTGGGTTCCGATCAGGAGGGCGAGACCCCGCTCAGAGCAGCGGCCGTCAGGGAGCTGTGTCGTTGGAGCGCTTGAACAGCAACGCTCCCTCACGGTCGCGTCTCCGGCGCGGCATCGATCCGAAGTGGGAGCGTCTCCGACGGCGACCCCGAAGCTGGGGAACCGACAGATTCAAATGAGTCGGACTACTAGTACCCGACCACACTCGTTTCTGTGGGTTCCGATCAGGAGGGCGAGACGCTTATCAGAGCAGCGACCGTCAGGGAGCTGTGTTGTTGGAGCGTTTGAACAACAACGCTCCTTCACAGTCGCGTCTCCGACGGCCGCTCCGAAGTTGGGAAACCAACAGATTCATTTGTGTCGGACTACTAGCACTACAGCGCAACGTAGTGGCTTGGGGGCATGCGCACCTCCTCTGGCGCTGCCGAAAACGCGGATTCGGTTCGCGGTTTCGCCGACCTTGCGCTGTAGTGCTAGTCGCCGCCCGGCGACACCGTCGCGAACCGGATCCGAAAGCACGTGCCCTCCCCCAGCGTGCTATCCACCTCGATCTGACCGCCGTGGGCCTCCACGATGCCCTGCACCGCCGCCAGGCCCAGCCCGCGACCCATCTCCTTCGTCGAGAAGAACGGGTCGAAGATCCGCTCGCGGTCCTCCGGAGCGATGCCCACGCCGGCGTCCTCGACGACCAGGTCGACGCACTCGGTCTCGGGGCCGCCTCCGGCCAAACGGCAAAGCGAGTTCTCGGTCCGAACCGATACCGTGCCGCCCTCCGGCATGGCGTCCGCGGCGTTCATCACCAGGTTGAGCAGCACCTGCTGGACCTGCATCGGGTCGGCCTCGATCCAGTCGTTCGTCGCCTCCGGCCTGATCTCGACCCGCACCGTGCCTGGAAGCGCCGTCTGACCGAGCTCGATCGATTCCCGCACCAGCTCGTTGAAGCGCCTCCGTTGCGGGATGCGATGGGCGCTCCGCGCGTACGTCAGAAGCTGGCGCGTCAGCTTGGCCGCCCGGTCGGCCCCGTTGGCGATCTCGTCGACGATGGGCCGCCATTCGTGGTCGCCATCCAGTTGACTGGATAGGACGCTCGCGTTGCCCAAGACGCTCACGAGCATGTTGTTGAACTCGTGGGCGAAGCCGCGGGCCAGGCCGGCGATGCTCTCCGACCGCTGGGCACCGCGAAGCTTCTCCTCCAAACGATACCAGTCGGTGAAGTCGCGGCCCACTGCCTGCACGTGCGAGAGCTGACCTTCGTCGTTCAGGACGGGCCTGACGTTCCAGTGAATCCGGCGGGAGCCCTGGTCGGTCGACTGAATGCGGTTCTCGAAATGCACCAACCCCCCGGTGCCCGGCCAGCCGTCCCACGCGTGCCGGGTCCGCTCACGGTCCTCGGGATGCACCTTCTCGAGCAACTGCTCGAAGCCCATCCCCTCGGCGAGGTCGCACATCGTCTTCAGCGCCGCTGAGGCGTAGGTCAGCGTCCCGTCGGGACGCAACGTCAGCACCAGATCGCCGCTCAGCTCGACCAGGTCGCGGTAGTGCCGCTCCGATCGCGCCAGACGCCGACTCAACAGCGCGAAACGCAGCACCAGCGACATCAGTCGGGCCATCCCCTCAAAGGCGTGACGGATGCGATCGTCGTAGACGCGCGGGGCCTCTAAATCGTATCCGTGGGCGAAACCCATGACCTTGCCGTCCACAGTGAGCGGCGCGAGGCAGGAGCTGAGAACCGGCGGATCGTGCGCCACGAACTGCCGCAACCCGACGTCGTCGCTCGAGCTCAGGTCGCTCTCGTAGAAGGCCCCGCGCCGACCCTCGATGATCGCGCGAATGCCCCCGAACTCCTCAAGGGGATACGTCGTCCCCACCGGGCTGATCTCGTACCGGGGATCGCTGACACTGCTGGCCGCCGTCCGCAGGATGCGGTTGCCGTACTCCAGAACCGTGACCGAACACCGATCGAATTCCAAACTGAGGCGAGCCTGCTCACAAAGCTGGTGCAGAAGCCCGGCCCAGTCGACCGCCTCCTGCTGCCGGGTCAGGAGCTCGCTCAGATCGCCGTCGTGCCAATCGCTCGGTCTGTCCATCCCGGCCACTCCAAGACCTCGTGGGCTCAGGCCCTCCCATCACACATCCATCCACCTGTCGGCAACGCGCGACGGCCCGGCATCGTCAGCCCAAGACGAGCCCCCATGCAATCGGCCCCGCAGTCGGAATCGGGACGAGGACCACACTCCATCATCCATCCACCCTAGTGATTATCAAGACAAACCCCCCAAGATTGGCACAAACCCTAACCCCGCGAATCGATCTCAGGCGGCAGGACCTCAGCGGGCCGAGGCGTCCGCCGCAAGCCCGGCACACCCGCAGTCGGGCGCCAGGATCCTCGTCGCGCGGCGTGTGTGGTACGATCTGCAACAGCATGACCGACGCGTCCTACTCGACCTGCGCGGAATCCTATGTTCGCGGTAAGCAGCGGTCAACGGCGAGAGTGTCATGACGAGGCAACTGAACCTCCTGGTCGGCTGCACGGCCGTCGGCAAGACCGAGACGTCCCTTCAACTGGCCGAGCGCACCGATGCCGAGATCGTCTCGGTCGACTCGATGCAGGTCTACCGCCGCATGGACATCGGCACGGCCAAGCCGGCGCTCCAGGAGCGCCGACGCGTACCCCATCACCTGATCGACGTGGTCGAACCCAGCGAGGCCTTCAGTGTCGCGCGGTTCGTCGACCTGGCCGACGCGGCCATCGCCGACATCAGCTCGCGCGGCAAGCGCGTCTGGGCCGTCGGCGGGACGGCTCTCTACGTCAAGGCCCTGACCGAAGGCCTCTTCGAGGGTCCGCAGGCCGACGAGAGCTTCCGCACCGCCTTCCGCGAGCGTGTCGCGCGCGAGGGCTCGCCGGCGCTGCATGCCGAGTTGGCGCAGGTCGATCCCCCGGCCGCCCATCGCATCCACCCCAACGACGCCCGACGCATCGAACGAGCCCTCGAGGTCTATCACCTGACGGGGCAACCCATCACTGAGCTCCAACGCCAGTGGGACCAGGGCCGCACGCGCTACGACACGCGGATGGTGGTCCTTGAACGCGAGCGCGACGACCTGAACCGCCGCATCAACGCCCGCGTCAAGCAGATGCTCGAGCAGGGGCTCGTTGACGAGGTCCGCGGCCTGCTTGCCGAGCCCGAGCCGCTCAGCGAACAGGCCGCCCAGGCGCTGGGCTACGCCGAGGTGATCGACCACCTCCGCGGCGGGCCCGACCTCGACAAGACCGTCGAGCTGATCAAGATCCACACGCGGCGCTTCGCCAAGTCGCAACGGACCTGGTTCCGCAGCTTCCGCGACGCAATCCGCATCCGGCTCGAGCCCGACACGCCACCCGAAGACGTCGTCGAGCGCATCCTCGCGAAACTTGCGTGATGCCTCATCGACGACCGAGCTGCGGCATGGATGCTGCGCGAAAGCCCTAGTGCCGCATTTCACACATCGTGCGACGATGGGCAGGGCGGCACACGCCACGGCTGCTGCTCGAGCCGCGGCATTCATGCCGCGCGGCCGCGCCGGATCAATCCGGCGGCTCGGACAGGTCGTCGCGATACGTCTGAAAGGCTAGTACCCGTTCACACGCGTTCTCGCCGGCTCCCATCAGGAGGACAAGACGCCACTCGGAGCGGCGACCGTCAGGGAGCTGTGGTGTTGGATCGCCTGAACAACAACGCTCCTTCACAGTCGTGACTCCGAAGGCGACCCCGAGGCTGGGGAACCGACCAGTTCAATGGTGTTGGACTACGAGCCCCGTTAGGGACGGTGGAATGTAGCCCAGGGTGGAGCGAAGCGGAACCCGGGGCGAGCGTCCCGCACAAGGGGAAGAGCCCCAGCGGGGCGACGAAACAACTCGGCCACGACCATCCTGGCCATGAAACCCGCCGCGACCCCCCTGCGATCGAATCCCTTTGTCAACCGCGCAGCTTGGGGCTATACTGTTGCGTTCTGGAAAGTGGGGTCACGACAAGGCCATGAAGCTAACCGACATCCTTAGCGCCGACTGCGTCAAGGTGCCCCTCGAGGCCAAGGACAAGGAAGCGGCCATCACGGAGCTGGTGGACCTTCTGAACGCCGCCGGACGGCTCAAGGACCGCGACCAGATGCTCCAGGCCGTCCTCGACCGCGAGCGGACCCGCACCACGGGCATCGGCCACAGCCTGGCCGTACCGCACGGCAAATCCAACGCCTGCAGCGAATTGGTGATGGCAGTCGGCAAGCCCGCCGAGCCCATCGACTTCCAGAGCATCGACAAGCAGCCCGTCCAGGTCATCGTCCTGCTGGCCAGCCCGCCCGACCAGACCGGCCCGCACATCCAGGCCCTGGCCCGCATCAGCCGCCTGATGACCATGGAAGCCTTCCGCAACGCCATGTTCCGCGCGACCTCGTCCGACGAGCTGTACGGCATCATCTCCGGGCACGAGGGGTAGAACAGCAGGGTTCGGGGTTCGGAAAAGCGGGTACCGGGATCCGGGGCCCGAAGAACATCCGACGCACACCTTCTGACTCCTGTCTTCGGTCTGTTTCCTCCCTCCTGCCCTGGCCTGCGCTCACGCCGGTCGCTACGATGGAACGGAACTCATGATCGACGAAGCCACCATCAATCAGGCCGCTCAGCTCCTGCTCGAGGCCGCCCCGCCCGGCTCGAAGGTCATCCTCTTCGGCTCGCACGCCCGCGGCCAGGCCGGCCCCGACAGCGACGTCGACTTCCTCGTCGTCGAGCCCGAGGTCAAGGCCAGACGTGCCGAGATGGTTCGGCTGCGGGACGTCCTACGACCCTTGCGTATTCCCGCCGAAGTATTGGTCACGAGTGCCGAAGCCTATGAGAGCTGGCAAGACACGCCGAACACCGTGATCTACGAGGCCGCTCGGGATGGGCGGGTGTTCGATGCCGCTACCTGAGTACAGCGAAACCCTATTGCGTAAGGCCGAACAGGACGCGGTCGCTGCCCGAAAGCTCGCGGGCGAACCCGATATAGCCGACGAAATCGTCGGCTTCCACGCCCAGCAGGCCGTCGAGGAGTTGATGAAGGCCGTCTTGACCGCGCACGGTATCGACTACCGGCGAACGCACGACTTGGTGGAATTGATCGACCTCCTCCGCGATGAGGGTATCGGCTTTCCCGATGACCTTGAGGACGTTCGCGAACTGAACCCCTTCGCTGCAGTTCTGCGATATGCGGACCCTACCGACTTACCCGAGGCCCGCTTCGACCGACAGTGGGCTCTCGAGAGAATGCAGGCAACCCGCACCTGGGCCGAAGCCGCCGTGGCCGACGCCCCCAACGATTGACCGCTTCGTCATCCCCCCTCACGCCCGCTCGATGTGCCGGACGATCAGCGACAGCGCGCCGTAGTCTTCGTCCACCTCGCCCGTCACCGTCACCGGAAAGTCGCAGAACAGCAGGTTCGCGAATCGCCTGTAAGGCCGCGGAAACAACACTGCCTCGTACAACGCCGTCTCGTCCTCGAATGAGACGAACTCCATGTGCTCGCCGGTCGTGGTCGTGATCGTCTTGGCCGAGACAGGCCAACTCAGGATGCGCACCGTTCGGCCGACGTGCTCGCGCAGCTCGTTCGCCTTGATCCACGGCGCACCACCCCTGTCGCCGGCCGGTCCACAAGCCGCCGTCGGCCGGAAAACCTCCAGCGGATGCGCCGTGCACAGGAACCCCAACACCTCGTGCTCGAGTTCCAAGACCTTCTGCTCGTCGTAGTCGCGCAGCTCGGGCGTGGGCACCACCGGCGCGGCCTGCTCGAGCATCGCCAGCAACGGCCGGTCGTCGGCGCGACGCTTGCCCGCCTTGCGCGATCGAGCCCCGGGCGACGTCGGATCCGACGCACCCTTGCGAACCCGAAGCCGCCACAGCATCTCGGGCCGGTTCGCACCCGATTCGACGCGGTCGAGCGCACCGGCCAGCACCAGCTTACGCGCGTCGGCGTAACCGATCTCCGTCCGTCGTAACAGGTCGTCCAGCCCCGCATAGGGTCCGCCCCGCCGACGCTCCTCGATCAGCCGCTCCTGCGCAGCCAGGCTCAGGCCCTTGATCTCGCCCAGACCCGTGACGATCCGCCCGCCCCGCGCGACGAAGCCGGGCTCGCTCAGGTTCACGTCCGGCCGGAGCACCTCGACGCCCAGCCGGCGGGCCTCGCTCACGTACGCCTGCGTCGTGTAGTACCCGCCGTGGTTGGCCATCACCCCGGCCATGAACTCCGCCGGATGATGCGCCTTCAGGTACGCCGACTCGTACGACACCATCGTGTAGCTGGCCGAGTGCGGCTTGCAGAACGAGTAGCCGCTAAAGGCCAGGATCATCTTGAAGATCTCGTCGACGGCCTCGTCACTCACGCCGCGTGCCCGCGCGCCCTCGACGAACTGCTTGTAGAAGTGCGCCAGCTCCAGCTCGCGGTCCTTCTTCGACATGATCTTCCGCAGCCGGTCGGCGTCCTCGCTCGAGAAGCCCGCCATCGCCATCGCCACGCGCGAGACATCCTCCTGATAGACCATCACGCCGTACGTCTCGTCCAGGATGTCGGCCAGCAGCGGATGGATCGGCTCGAACGGCACGCCGTGTACCCGTTCGACATACAGGCTCGTGTACGCGTTGGCGGCAGGCCGGATGATCGACGTGTTGATCACCAGATGATCGAAGTCGCCACGGCCGGTCTTGATCTGGAGTTGCCGCATGGCCGGGCTCTCGCAATAGAACACGCCCATGGTCCGGCCGCTGGCGAGCATCTGTTGCGTCGGCGGATCGGCGATCGGGTCCCACGTCCGCTCGTCCAGGGGCCGGCCCTCGTCGCGGAGGTTGGCGATCGCATCGCGGATGACGGCCAGCGACCGGTTGCCGAGCAGGTCGATCTTGACCAGGCCCAGCTCCTCCACGCCGTCCTTCTCCCACTGGACGATGTTCACGCCCTTGGCGGCCGGCTGCATGGGCACGCGATGCCATAGAGGACCCGGGGCGAGCACCACGCCGCCGCAATGCACGCTCAGGCCGCGCGGCCTGCCGATCAGACGGCTGGCCAGGCGGATGATGTCCGGCCAGGGCGGATCGAGCTGCACGCCCGCCAGCTTCGGCGCGGTCCGGACGATCTCGTCGAGGTTCTCCTCGACGTCCGTCTGCCAGAACCACGGCAGGCGGTGCGTGACCTCGCTGATCTCGCCCTCCGGCAGGCCGAACACGCGCGCCGTCTCGCGCAGCGCCATTCGCGGCCTGAAGTGCAGATGGTTGGCCACCATCGCGGCGCGGTCGGTGCCGTAGTGGTTCAGCACCCAGTCGAGCACCTCGTCGCGCTCGTCCCAGGCGAAGTCGACGTCGATGTCCGGCGGATCGATCCGTCCGGGGTTGAGGAAACGCTCGAAGAAGAGGTTGTGGCGGATCGGGTCGACGTTCGTGATGCCCAGACAATACGCCACGATGCTGGCCGCGGCCGAGCCGCGTCCGCAGATCCGCGGCGATCGCTGCACGATCTCATCGACGGTCAGGAAGTAACCCGAGAAGCCCTTGCGCTCGATGAGGTCCAGCTCGTACTCGATCCGCTCGACGACGACCGGCGGGAGCGAGGCGGCGCCTGACGCGGTGGGGGCGGCCTCTGACGACCGGGAAAGCGAGCTTCCCGCCGAACCATGCCGGTGGGTCTCTCGCTGCCCAGAAAAGGCAACAGGGCGGCCCATCGCTTCAGCGGTTCCGGACACGAATGCCGTGCCCAGACTCGGAGGCGCTTCCCGGTTCTCGTAACCCCTTGGTGTTCGAAGGACCATGGGCTTCTCGTGCGTGATCTCCATCTCGCACCCAGGCCCCGCGGGATTCCCATCCTGCCCTCCACCGTATCGCCGCCGAGCGCCCTCGTAAGTCTTGCATCGCAGCAGCTCCACCTCCGACATGCCCGGCGGGCACGGAAACGAGGGGAACAGCACCTCGCTGAAGTCCGGCTCGAAGCCGAGGGCGTCGACCAGCCGCTCGGTGCCCTCAAGCGCCTCGGGCAGCGCCGCGAACCGACCGGCCATGGCGTCCCACGACTCGAACAGCGAGCTCGCGTCGGCACAGGCCTCATCGGGTACCGCGCTTAACCGGCCCTTCAGCTCGACCGCCCGCATGAGCCGGTGCAGTTCCATGTCGTCGGCATCGAAGAAGACCGCAGGCGGGACGATCGCCATCGGCAGGTCGCGTATCTCCGGTCCCGAACGGGTCAACCGATGGGCCATCCACAGGTAGACCTGGTCGTGGCCCTCGGCCCTGAGCCGCTTCAGGATGTCGACCGCGCCCGTCACGATCGCCAGGCCGCCGCCGTGCTGGGCCAGGGAGCGCTCCAAACGGAATTCCCAGCGGGTGACACCGGCGGCTTGCCCGCCAGTGTCTGCGTCGTCGAGCTCATCCACGGCGCCATGCCGCTCGGTCAGGATGCGACACAGATGCCCGTACCCGGTCTCGTTCAGCGGATACAGCAGCACCGTCTGCGACGTCGTCGGATCGGTCACCTCGGCCGCGACGATCGGTCGGATCCCGCTGCGTCTGGCCGCCCGCAGTACCGCCGGCAGCCCGTACAGGTTGTCGCGATCGGCCACTGCGACGGCCTCGTAACCCAGCTCGGCCGCGCGAGCCACCACCTCGTGCGGACGCCTCACGCCCCACAGCAGCGAGAAATCGCTCTTGGCATTCAGGAGTACACGTCGCATGAGAGGCCCATCCAACCGGGCTCCGCCCCGCCACTACACCTCCAACACCGGCCCGACCTCGTAGCGGCTCATGGTGCGGAGCTCGAGGGCGCTGCCGAGGAGCTGCCGGTGGGTATCCAGCGCCAGGGCCGGCACGTTGTTGTGCTCGCTCAGGTGGGCCAGGGCGACCCAGCGCAGCTTGTCGCCCGCGTGCTCGGCCAGGAGCTGCGCGGCCTCGACGTTCGAGATGTGTCCGCCCGCCCCGCGGATGCGAGCCTTCAGCTCCGGCGGGTACGGTCCGACCTCGAGCATGTGCGGGTCGTAGTTGCTCTCGAGGTAGACCGCGTCGAGCCGACTCAACAGCGGACCCAGCCCCTCAAACGGATGGCCCAGGTCGGTCAAGATGCCGAGCTGCCGGTCCTCGTGATGGATCACAAACCCGACCCCCTCGATGCCGTCGTGCGGCGTGGGGATCGTCTCGACCGAGACGTCGCCGAATTGAAGAATCTCGCCCTGGCAGAAGTGCCGCACATCGGTCACCCGCCCCAGCCGCTTGGCCAGATTCCGGTGCGATCGTTTGGTCATGTAGATCGGCACCTTGAACAGCCGGTGAAAGATGCCCGCACATCGACTGTGATCGGAGTGGTTGTGGCTGAGGATGAGGGCGTCACAGCCGCGGATGTCGCGGCCTCGGATGGCCAAACGCTCCTTGGCGCGCCGGGCGCTGATGCCCGCGTCGAAGAGCAGCCGCACACCGCCCGCCTCGACGTAGATGCAATTGCCGTTGCTGCCGCTCTGCAGCGAGATCGTGACCATCCATGGACTCCGCAGGCTCCGCCGGTGGGACGATTCCATCGTAGCGGCCCGGGCTCACGTTGGCCAGCCCGGCCGGAAGGTGAGGCCTGACGCGGCAGGAAACCGAGGCCCCTCCGCACCGCTCGCCGCCTCGGCGTAAAAAGCCAAGATGGCTCGGCCGCACAAAAAGGCGAACGAGCCATCGTTGACCGGAGGGAGGGGAAAGCGTTTTGGGTCATAGACAGGCGCGACGCCCACGGGACCCACGCCCGCAGGCATCGCGCCGGGGTATGTCGGGTGCTCAGCGAACCGGATCCGTGGGACTCCTCCCCGGACGTCCCACGATGATTCGGTTGTTCTGAGCGTGCCTCACGTGTCGAGCTTGGGGTTTCGGCTCGGATCGGTTCGCGCCTTCGGACCCGGCCGCGCCGTTGGAAACGCCTCACCCACCGTGAGTATTGCCTCGTTGGGCGGATCTCCCTTCGCGCCCAACGGTGACCCTCTGTTGGTATCCATCCTTGGGAACGCCCGGTCGTAGGTTGGCGCCTCGCTTCGCCACCGGGAACCGGTCCGTCCGTTTACCGGACCGCAGATGTGTTACGACGACAATACCCCACACTTGGCAAACCGGCAAATCGAAATACCATCGATATGGCTGATTTTCGCCACTTCGTTGCACCCGCTTGCCGACCGCTGAAAATGTTCATCCCCACTGCATCGATGCGCGGATCTAAGGCCCTAGCAGCAACTAACTACCGTGCCGGATGAGCCGAAAACTCACAGGGCCCTGGGTCGCCGCGAAGCCTTGGCCCGCATCGTCCATAACCTCATCCTCGGGACATGGTTCGGCCTCTCGTTTCCAAAACCCTAGACCGGAAGGTACGATGACGGAACGCCAGACCAGAGGAGACCGCAGCCATGCAAGGCTCCGCGCCCATCGGGGAGAAGCCCAAACGCTACAAGCTCATCGCGTGCGAGGTGGTCTTCCGGGAAGTCTGCGCCCTGCTCGCCCAGTGCCGCAACGTGGTCGATCCCGTCTTCCTCCGCAAGGGTCTGCATGACATCGACACCGACAAAATGCTTGCCGAGCTCCAAGAACACGTCGACGCCGTCTCCGCTGAGGAGTACGAGGCCGCCCTGCTCGCTTACGGCCGGTGCAACGACGGGCTGGCCGGTCTGCGGGCCCGTGCCGTGCCGCTGATCATTCCCCGCGCCCACGACTGCATCACGCTCTTCCTCGGCAGCAAGGAGCGGTACCGCGACGTCTTCGACGCGCATCCCGGCACCTTCTTCCGGACCAGCGGCTGGATCGAACGCGATTTCGTCAACGAGGCCGAGGGCGTGATGCGAAAGCTCGGCCTGGACAAGACCCGCCAGGAGTACGTGGCCGAATACGGCGAGGAGAACGCCGACTACATCATGCAGGTCCTCGGCGGCTGGGAGCAGACATACGATCGGCTCATGTTCATCGACACCGGTGTCGCCCGGCCGCTCGACTACGCTCAACAGGTCGAAGAAGAGGCCCGGCAGCGGGGATGGGCATTCGAGCAGGTCGACGGCGATGTGGGCCTATTGCAAGGCCTGCTGGACGGACCCTGGCATGACGATCGCTTCGTGACGGTTCGGCCCGGCGAGGTGTTGTGCGTTAGGAACGACGACCAGGTGCTCGAGGCCCGGCCGGCCGCATCGCCCCAAACCGACTGACGCCTCGCCCGCTCCGAGCCGAGGCGACTACGAAGGTGTCTGATCGCCGGTCGTATCTTGCTGGGAGCCGTCGGTGTCGTCACCGGTGGTGTCGTCGCCGGTCGTGTCGGTTCCCGTCGTGTCCGTGTCCGTATCCGTCCCGTCCGTCGTCGTCGTGCCGGTGTTCTGATCGGTGGCCGCGGCCGTCGTCGTGCCGTCCTGCGAGTCGGTCGTGTCGGCTTGCAGATTCTGGGCGACCATCTGGCCCCAGGCCGTAATCAGGCGGTAGACCGGATCATTCGTGTTGACGCCCGAGGTGTCGCCGGACGCGCCCGTCGATGAGGCCGTGCCCGAGGACGATCCCTTGGATGACGAACCGCTGCTCGACGTGCTCGGGGCCCATCCGGCCGACTGAGCCAGAAACTGGAGTCGGCTGCGTCCCTCAACGAACTTGGCCACGCGACGGGATGCAACGGTCGCGATGGCCTTGGTCGCCCCGGTGACGGCCTCTTGCAGGATCGTGTTGAACACGGCCTCGGGCGAGGATCCGGTCGACGAGCTCGAGCCGGTGGTGGTGGCCTCCGGCTGCGAGACCGGCAGGTTCATCGTCTGGAACTGGTTCTGAAACTGATACTGCATCGGGTTGAGGTCGTTCATCGGGCATCGCTCCGTCGATAGCGTAGGGACACTCCGTCTCCGCAGCGACCGCTGGCAAGACCGATGCCACAGACCCCTGCCCGAGCTCAGTACAAAGCAACCTATTTAGCCCAAACGTGTTAAAATGCGCAAAGACCGTGGGTATCCCGCCCCGCCTGCCCCAGCCGGCGCACACGTTGCGCTGAGAGGCGCATCGTCCGACCACGGTCGACCGCATGCAAGAGGTGGCGGGCATGTCTCGACGGACGGTTCCGTCTCGGGCCGGGCGTGGGACTCCCACACGGCCGGACCGCTTTCCAAACTGCATACCCCGCTTTTCATTTTGGTTAGTGCCCGCCAACAAGCGTTGACGCTTCGATAAGGAGCTGGTAAACTGCCCGTCTATTTTGTCAGCCGGCCTGCAAGGCCCTGTACAGGTCGACACCGTGCACGGGGCGACACAGGCCTTGGGGTCATTTGAGCGTTTGTATCTTAACAATAGAGGGATGTCATGTCCGAAGAACAGTCCAACATCATCAGCTCGCTCATGAGCGAGAAGCGTCAGTTTCCGCCGCCGGCGGAGATCTCGGCCCAGGCACACATCAAGAGCATGGACGACTACCAGAAGCTGTACGACCGATCGATCAACGATCCGGACGGCTTCTGGCTCGAGATGGCCGAGCAGCTCGATTGGTTCACCAAGCCCACCAAGGCCCGCGAGTTCACCTGGGATTCCGACGGCGGGAACATCACCCACACCTGGTTCGACGACGGCGAGCTAAACGTCAGCTACAACTGCCTCGACCGGCACCTGGACCAGCGCGGCGACAAGGCGGCCCTCATCTGGCAGGGCGAGCCCGAGGACGACGCGGCCACCTACACCTACAAGCAGCTCCACACCGAGGTCTGCAAGTTCGCCAACGTCCTCAAGAGCAAGGGCGTCAAGAAGGGCGATCGGGTTTGCATCTACCTGCCGATGATCATCGAGCTTCCGATCGTGATGTTGGCCTGCACCCGCATCGGCGCGATCCACTCGATCGTCTTCGGTGGCTTCAGCGCCGACAGCCTCAAGGACCGCATCCTCGATTCCGAATGCTGCCTGCTGGTCACCAGCAACACCTCGCTCCGCGCCGGCAAGCAGATCCCGCTTAAGAACATCGCCGACGAGGCCCTCAAGAGCTGTGACTGCATCAAGAACGTCGTCGTCGTCAAGCGCGTCGAGGCCGACTGCACCATGAAGGAAGGCCGCGACACCTGGTACCACGACGAGATGGCCGGCGCCAGCGCCGACTGCGAGGCCGAGAAGCTGAACGCCGAGGACCCGCTGTTCATCCTCTACACCTCGGGCAGCACGGGCAAGCCCAAGGGCGTGCTCCACACGACCGGCGGCTACCTGCTGCAGACCATGCTGACGCACAAGTACATCTTCGACTACCACGACGACGACATCTACTGGTGCACGGCCGACATCGGCTGGGTGACGGGCCACAGCTATATCGTCTACGGCCCGCTGGCCCACGGTGCGACCAGTCTGATGTTCGAGGGCGTGCCGACCTATCCCGACGCCGGCCGCTTCTGGCAGGTCTGCGAAAAGTACAAGGTCAACCAGTTCTACACGGCCCCCACCGCCATCCGGGCCCTGATGCGGCTCGGCGAGGAGTGGCCCAACAAGTACGACCTGTCGAGCCTGCGGATCCTCGGCTCGGTCGGCGAGCCGATCAACCCCGAGGCCTGGGTCTGGTACTACGTCAACATCGGCAAGCAGAAGTGCCCGATCGTCGACACCTGGTGGCAGACCGAGACCGGCGGCATCCTGATCACCCCGCTGCCGGGCGCCCACACGCTCAAGCCGGGCAGCGCCTCGCGGCCGTTCTTCGGCGTCGAGCCCATCGTCATCCGCGACGACGGGTCGCAGTGCGAGTTGGGCGAGGGCGGCAAGCTGTGCATCAAGAAGCCCTGGCCCAGCATGATGCGGACCCTCTACGGCGATCACCAGCGCTTCGTCGAGACCTACTTCAAGATGTTCAAGGACGTCTACTTCACCGGCGACGGCTGCCGTATCGACGAAGACGGCGATTACTGGCTGCTCGGCCGCATCGACGACGTCGTGAACGTCAGCGGTCACCGCATCGGCACGGCCGAGGTCGAGAGCGCCCTGGTCAGCCACGAGGTCGTCTCCGAGGCCGCCGTGGTGGCCATGCCCCATGACGTCAAGGGCCAAGGTCTCTACGCCTACGTGACGCTGAACGACGGCGTGAACGCCTCCGACGATCTGAAGAAGACGCTCACGGCTCACGTGGCCAAGGAGATCGGTCCGATCGCCAAGCCCGACGTGATCCAGTTCGCCGAGGGCCTGCCCAAGACGCGTAGCGGTAAGATCATGCGGCGTATCCTCCGCAAGATCGCCGAGAACGAGACGGGCAACCTGGGCGACACCACCACGCTGGCCGATCCGGGCGTGGTCGATACGCTCATCGCCGGCAGGCAGGGCTAGACGCCCGTTGATGGGCTGCGGCTGATACCGTGGCCGACGACGAAGCCGCCGGCTTTGCCGACGACACGACGCCGCAACCGATGTGACGTGGTATTCCCCACCGGCCCCGCGCCTGGTTCGCCAGATGCGGGGCTGGTTTCTTTCTAAGTGATCTCCACCGGTTCGCAGAGGTTCTTCGGGCTGGCCGCGGCGCGGCCGCAGATGTGACAGAGATACTTCGCGCCCTTGGCTAGCCGTCCCACCTTGGCCATCTGACGCCTGGAGACCAGCGCGCACAGGTGATTCGCGTGGCCGTTGTGGGCGTCCGAAAGCCCGCCGGACTCCGGAGCGGTCCGCTTCGTCGTCTTCTTCGCCTTCTTCGTCTTCTTGGCCTTCTTGGCTTTGGCCATGGCGCGTCTCCTTTCGATGGTATGATGTGCCGTCCAGCTTGATTTGCCGATCAAGGATTGTAGATGCATGGCTCGCCCGGTCAATTGCCCGGGCCAGCGAGAGGACCAGGCGACCGACCGGCACGGCCACCGGGCGCCCCAGAATCGCCCCAGACCGCAGGGCGTGCCCAGATACACCCGGTCGCCGCAGCCTGAACGGCATGCAACGCCACCACGGGATCATCCTGACCCTGATCGTGCTCCTCGGGCTGGTGCTGCGCCTGCTCGGTCTCGGGCATGAATCGCTCTACAGCGACGAGCTCTATACCTGGTATCAGACGAACTTCGACACGGTCGCCGAGGTGATCAACCAAGGCGTGCGGCCCGACGCCTACCCGCCCGGCTATCAGATCATCGTTCACCTGTGGTGCCGCGTCGCCGGCGACAGCGAGGCCATGGTTCGCTTGCCGTCGGCTGTGGCCGGAGCGCTCTGGATGCCGGCCATCTTCCTGCTGGGATGGCGACTCTTCGGTCCCGAAGAAGGCCTCATCGCGGCGGGCATCATGGCCGTGACCCGAACGCCCATCATGTTCAGCCACGAGGCCCGCTCGTATGCCATGTTCATCCTGGCCGTCATCATCGCGGCCTTCTTCTGGGCGGGGATCGTCCGTGACCGCCGCACAGGAGACGCCATCGGTTACGTCCTCGCCGCGGCCGCGTCCCTGTACCTGCATCCGTTTGCGGTCGTGTTCGTGGGCCTGAGCGGCGTGGTGATGGTCGTCGCCTGCCTCCGCGATCGTAAGACGCTGATCATCTGCTGTCTCGCCCACGCGGTCGTGATCCTGCTCTTCGTGCCCTGGCTGGGCGAGTTCCTGCGGGATGCTCAGACGTACACGTCCCAGTTACGACCGCCGGGCTGGCGGCACATCGTCCGCGTCTACACCTACATGTTCAACCACACACCGATTCTGATCGCGCTGGCCGTCGGCCTGCTGGGCTGGCTCGCCGTGGCCGGCGCCAGGCGCGGCCTGTCGCGCACCGAGGGGCTGCTGATCGTCTGGGCCGTCTTGCCCGTGGCGGTGGTGGTGATCAAGTCGCTCGTTTCGTACCCGATTCTGACGAACCGCAACATGCTGATCTGCATGCCGCCCGTAGTGCTGCTGGTCAGTCGCGGCATCGCACGGCTGCCCGTCGACGTCCGCTGGCGATCCGCCGCGGCGGTCCTGTTCATCCTGCTGGCCCTGGCCGACCTCGTCGCGGTCAAGGGTCACTACACCCGCCCTCACAAGACCCAGTTCCGTGAGGCCGTGCAGACCGTCATCGAACACCGCGACAAGGCCCCCGACGCGATGATCCTCGGCTGGGCGTGGCTGCCCGACCAGTTCAACTACTACTTCGAACGGCTGGGATCGTCGCGGCGCGTCCATACGCTCCTGGGCCAGGCCGAGCACGCCCCAGAACTCAGGAAGTTATTGGACCGTACCCGGCCCGACGCGGTCTGGTACATCTACGCCCACCGCCCGGTCGACCCGGACTTGCTCGCTGTGTTCGATGCCCGCTACCGCCGCGCACACGAGGAACGCCTGATCAAGGCAGGATCTATCCTATTCCGTCGCAAAGATGTTACGACCACCTTCACCACAACGAAGCCTACAGCCACACGGCCCCTTCCCTCGCCGACGGCAGGGCCCGATTCCACAGACCGATAGCTAATCTCGCGGCCGCAGGGGCCGATAAGTCCAACAACGGCCGTGCCCTGCGCCGCCCGGCGACGGCGGTCCTCGACCGTTTGTGAAGCGATGCTCGCTATCGATGGAGGCTGTGATGCACGTCTGGCTCGTCCTGCCCGCCTACAACGAAGCCGACAACCTGCCCGCTCTGCTCGACGGATGCCGTCGACTGCTCGCGGACACCTACCGTCTCTCGCTTCATATCCTGCTGGTGGATGACGGCTCGACCGACGGCACGGCCGAGGTCGCGCAACAGCACGCCGCCGGCCTGTCGCTGGAGGTGCTCACCAACGGACGGAATCGCGGCCTGGCCGAGACCTTCATGCGCGGCATGGTGGCGGCCGCCGCGCGGGCCAATCCGGACGACGTCATCGTCTGCATGGACGCCGACAACAGCCACTTGCCCGGACAGATCCAGCGGATGACGCGGATGATCCAAGAAGGCTTCGACGTGGTCGTCGCGTCGCGCTACCGCCCGGGATCGGTGATCCGCGGCGTCCCCCTCGTGCGGCGGGTCCTGTCGCGGTGCATGTCGTGGCTCTTCCGGCTGGTCCATCCCGTGCCGGGCATCCGCGACTACTCGTGCGGCTATCGAGCGTATCGCGCGGGCATGCTCCAAGCCGCCCTGGCCCATCAGGGCGAGCGGCTGTTCACGACCGAGGGCTTCGCGTGCATGGTCGGCATCCTGCTGCGACTCAGCAAAGAGGACGCGCTCTGCGGGGAGATACCCCTGGTGCTCCGCTACGACCACAAGATCGGCGAGACCAAGATGAAGGTCGGCTCCACCGTGCTGAAGACCCTTGCCGTGCTGCTCCGCGAGCGATTGACCATTCGCCAGGCCGCCGACCGGCAGACCGGGTTCGGAAAGACGCCCATGCCTAGTCCCCGCACAACCTGACGAAGCCACCGTGGGCCGCCTGCCACGACCGCATCAGGGAGGAACCTTGTGACGCAACTTCAGGCCGACGTCTTCGACCCCCCCAACTGGCCCGCCGCGATGGGCGACGGCTCGAATCAACCCGGGCTCGCCATCCCCACAGAGCCGGGGCACCTTCTGGAGCGTTTGACAGGGCTTCGGGAGAGGCCGAAACCCGTAGGCCGGCCGACCTTCGACGAGGCCTACTACCGCGCCAACTACCGCAATTACGACCGCCAGAACCCGGCCGGGAAGCTCGCCTTCTATCGCAGCCTGGTCGACGACGTCCCCAGGCCCGCGCAGACGGGGCGGCCGCGCCGGATTCTTGACATCGGCTGCGCCTTCGGCGGGTTCCTCAGCACGCTCGACGAATCCTGGGAGCGATCGGGGTTTGATGCGTCGGCGTTCGCGATCGCCCGGGCCGTTGAGGCCCTACCGAAAGCGCGGCTTGACCTCGGCAACCTGCCCGACATCCCGTTCGAAGGCCCCTTCGACGCCGTCACCGCCTTCGACGTCCTGGAGCACGTACGAAACCTTCGTGCGGCGCGCCGCGCGATCCGAGACCGCCTCGCACCCGGCGGCCGCTTCGTCTTCGGCGTGCCGGTCTACGATGGGCTTAGCGGACCGATCGTCCATCTGCTCGACCGCGATCCCACCCACGTGCACAAGCGGAGCCGCGACTTCTGGCTCGAGTGGGCCAGCGAGGCGTTCCATGTCGTCGATTGGGTCGGCGTGGTGAGGTTCCTCTTCCCTGCGGTGCACTACTATCTGCATCGACCGACGAGGAGCCTCCGTCGTCATGCGCCCGCCATCGTGGTCCTGGCCGAGAACGTAGCGGCCTGAGGCTCATCGGGTCTCCGGCGACGCCACGCCCACGGCTGCCCACCGGGAGACCAGCCCCACGCATTGGCCCCATTGGCCAAGGGATCAGACGGCTCTTGACATGGCTCGCTCTTCATGGCAAGATGGCAATATGTCCATAAAGCCTACAGCCCCCCGACCCCAGGAGCATTATGAGGCACGGGCCAGAATCGCCAAGGCCCTGGCCAATCCCAGCCGGCTCTGCATGCTCGACGCCCTGGCCGAGCGGGAGATGTGCGTGTGCGAGCTCACCGAACTCATCGGCGCCGATCAATCCACGGTCTCGAAGCACCTGGCCGTACTGAAGCAGGCGGGCCTGATCGGAGACCGCAGAGAGGGCTCGAAGGTCTTCTGCCGCCTCAAGGTGACCTGCCTTCGTGGGTTCTGGAACTGCATCGAGACCGTACTCAAGAAGAACCTCGAAGAGCAGCAGGCCCTGCTCGGACGATGACCGGCGATCCGCGGCCGATAGCATCCTACGCATAGGTAGACCATGAACTGGAAGAAGGAAACCAAGCCGCTGCTGCTGGTTGTCGTCACGTTCCTGGCCTGCTTCTACCTGCCGGTCGGCACGCCGCGTTTCGACTCGGCCGTCACCGAATCGCTGCACCTGGTGCGATGGTACGCGCGCGAGCACGTGCTGCTGTGTCTCGTGCCGGCGTTCTTCATCGCCGGGGCGATCGCGGTCTTCGTCAGCCAGTCGGCCGTCATGAGGTACCTCGGCGCACGAGCGAACAAGGTCGTCGCCTACGGCGTGGCCTCGATGTCGGGCGGCATCCTGGCCGTTTGCTCGTGCACGATCCTGCCGCTCTTCGCCGGCATCTATCGCATGGGCGCCGGGCTCGGACCGGCCTCGACGTTCTTGTACTCCGGACCGGCCATCAACATCCTGGCCATCATCCTGACCGCGCGCGTCCTGGGCCTGGAGCTCGGCGTCGCGCGAGCCGTCGGGGCGATCGTCTTCAGCATCGTCATCGGCGTGCTCATGCACCTGATCTTCCTCCGCGAGGAACTCGCCAAAGCCGACGCGCAGGCGGCCATGCCCGAGGCCGAGGTCTCGCGTCCGCTGTGGCAGAACGCCGTCTACTTCGCGGCCATGGTCGGCATCCTGGTCTTCGCCAACTGGGGCAAGCCGGAGGAATCCGCCGGTCTGTGGGTTGCCGTCTATGCCGCCAAGTGGTGGGTCACGGCGGCGCTGTCGATCACCCTCGGACTGATCTTGATCGCCTGGTTCGGCCTGGCCTGGTGGAAGGTGGCTGCCGTCGCGCTGGCGACGCTCCTGGCTGCCCTGGTCGCACCGCACGCGCCGATGATCGCGTTTGCGGTGGCCGTGATCGGCCTGTCCGCCATCACGAGCACGACCGAGGGCGAGCCCTCGGCATGGTTCGAGGCCTCGTGGGACTTCGCCAAGCAGATCCTGCCGCTGCTGCTGATCGGCGTGGTGGTGGCCGGCATCCTGCTGGGCCGTCCCGACCAGGAGGGCCTGATCCCCGCAACGTGGATCACCGGCGCCGTCGGCGGCAATTCGATCGGGGCCAACCTGTTCGCCTCCGTCGCGGGCGCGCTGATGTACTTCGCGACGCTGACGGAGGTGCCGATCCTCCAGGGCCTCATCGGCAACGGCATGGGCAAGGGGCCCGCCCTGGCCTTGCTGCTGGCCGGGCCGGCGGTCTCGCTGCCGAACCTGCTGGTGATTCGATCGGTCATGGGCAACGTCAAGACGGCGGTCTTCTGCGGGCTGGTCGTGGTGATGTCGACCCTCGCCGGACTGATCTATGGGACGATCGCGGCGTCGTAGCCAAGCAGGCCGAAGGAATGGTTGAGCTGCGCATCTTCGTGAAGACGTTCCTGGTGGGCCCATTAGGCGCAGCGCCCCCACGGGGTGGCCCATTGGGCGCAGGTCCCCGACGGGGTGGCCCAGTGGGCGCCGTCTCGCCCTCTGGGTGGCCCACGGCGTGAGCCGTGGGGAACGCGAATTCCTGCCCCGATTCGTGTCCCCCATCGCCGAAGCGATGGGCCACCCGTTAGGGTTGAGGCACAACGCGGTCGCGGGATCCAAACAGAGGATCTACTTGCTGCAAAGGAGAACCCGATAATGGCCAAGAAGCTACAGATCCTCGGCACGGGCTGTGCCAAGTGCGACAAGCTGGCCGAGAACACCGAATCGGCCGCCAAAGACCTCGGCATCGACTACGAGCTCGAGAAGATCACGCAGGTCAACGACATCGCGACGTTCGGCGTGATGATGACCCCTGCCCTGGCCGTCGACGGTCAGGTCAAGGTCGTCGGCAAGGTGCCCGACGTGGATGAGATCAAGGGCATGATTTCTTAGCGAGGCGACGCGGTACGAAGCAGCGCCTCCGCGCGGCCTCTGACGCCGCTGCGCAACGACAGCCCCTAGCAACGGAGTGTGCTATGAGCACCGATTCCAACGAGGGCAAGACCGGCCTGAGTGGCGGCAGCAAGCTCGCCATCGTTCTGCTGCTGGTGGCGGCGGTCCTCGGTGTGGTCTACATGAAGGCCGAGAGGAACGCTGAGACTACGACCGACCCGGCCGAAGCTCAGCAGAACCCGACCGCGAGAGCTCAGCCGAGTTCGACGACCCAACCGCACCCCAGCGACAAGCCCCTACCCAGGCTCGTCGACCTGGGAGCTGGCAAGTGCAAGGCGTGCAAGATGATGGAGCCGGTCATTGACGAGCTCCGCCGCGAATACCGTGGCAAGCTCGACGTCGTCTTCATCGACGTCTGGAAGGACAAGCAGGCGGCCGAGAAGTACGACATCCAGCTCATTCCTACGCAAGTCTTCCTCGATCCGTCGGGCAAGGAGCTCTTCCGGCATCAGGGCTTCCTCGGCAAGGAGGACATCCTGACCAAGTGGAAGGAACTCGGGTTTGACCTGGGCGAGAAGGCAACCGAGACGACCGGCGGATAGCTCATGGAATGGCTCTTCACCACGCTGACGCATGCGGTTGAGGGAACGGTCGCAGTGGCCCTGGCCGCGTCCTTCGTGTGGGGGATCCTCAGCATCGTCCTTAGCCCTTGTCATCTGGCCAGCATCCCGCTCATCGTCGGCTTCATCGACCAGCAAGGCCGCATGATGCCCCGTCGCGCGCTGGTCATCTCGCTGCTGTTCTCCGTGGGGATTCTGATCACCATCGCCGCCATCGGCGCGATCACGGCCGGCCTGGGCCGCATCATGGGCGATGTGGGGGCATACGGAAACTACCTGGTCGCGGCCATCTTCTTCGTCGTCGGCCTGCATCTGCTCGACGTGATCCCCATGCCGTGGTCAGGTCCCGGGCAGGTCGGCATGAAGCGCAAGGGCATGCTCGCCGCGTTCATTCTGGGACTGGTCTTCGGCGTCGCCCTCGGACCCTGCACGTTCGCCTACATGGCCCCGATGTTGGCGGTCACGTTCAAGCTCTCGGCGTCGAACATGGCCTATGGCGTGCTCCTTCTGGCCGTCTATGGCCTGGGGCATTGCAGCGTGATCGTCCTGGCGGGGACCTCGACCGAGCTCGTCCAGCGGTATCTCAACTGGAACGAAAGGTCCAAGGGGACGGTCATCGTCAAGCGGATCTGTGGCCTGCTCGTGTTGTGCGGGGGGTTGTATCTGATCTACGCTGCACCGTAAACGCGAGGGGCGAAACCTGATCCTGAAGACCAGCCGGCTTGATGGAGCCACCGCATGACCGTCGAACCCATCGGAATCATCCACACGCCGTTCGTCCAAGCGGCCGGGACCCCTATCCAACCCGTCGCGGCCAAGGGAGCCGAAGGGCACGTGCACGTCTACGAGGCCTACCGGCCGGGACTGGCCGACCTGGACGGCTTCGACAGAATCTGGATTGTCTCCTGGTTCGACCGGGCCGCGAGGCCGCGACTGCGCGTCACACCGTTCCTTGACGACGTCGAGCGAGGTCTCTTCGCGACCCGCGCCCCAAGCCGACCCAACCCGATCGGCATCTCGTCGGTGCGTCTGCTCGGTCTAGACGACGGCGTGCTGCACGTCGCCGACGTGGACATGCTCGACGGCACGCCGCTGCTGGACATCAAGCCGTACGCGCCGCGCTTCGACTGCTTCGAGGTGCAACGCTGCGGCTGGCTCGACGACAGGAAGGCCGAGCCCGGTTTGGCCGACGATCGCTTCACCGATCGCGGCGGCAGAAAAGCCTGAATCCTGACCGGAGCGACGGCTATGGGCCCTGCGTGGTGGGCCTGGTGGCCGGTTCGTTCAACGATTTCCTCTGACGCTCCAGCAACTCCTTGGCGGAAAGCTCCGGCGCCCGCGTTGTCGAGCGGAGCGAAGCCAGGTTCTTCTGGATCGCCTCGTCGTCCGGGTCCAGGGCGATCGCCCGCTCGTAGGCCTCGATCGCTTCGTTGAGCCGGCCGGCCCGCTCATGACAGACCGCCAGGTTGTTCTGGATCGCCGCGTTCTGCGGATCCACCTGCATCGCCATCTCGAACTGGAGCTGGGCCTTGTCCCACAGCTTGTTCCTGGCGAACGTGATGCCGCGCTTGTTGGCCTGGCCGGCGTCGCCGCCCGTGGACAGCATGTACTTCTGCCGCTCGACGTAATGCGGCGCGATCTTGCCGACGAACTCGCGCGCGACCTCATGGGCGATCCGAGTCAGCATGGCCTCGCGGGTCTCGCTGCCCGACTTCTTCGTGTTGATCGTGATCGAGTCGGAGAAGATGACCTTGCCGGACTGGACGCTGACCAGCCGGGTGTTGACCGCGATCGATGCGGCGCGACCCAGCACGCGGCCCTCCGAGCCATAGGCCGCTACCTCGCCGACGACCACCCCGTCCACACCCAGCAGCTTGCCGATCGAGGTCACGGTGGCCGTGTCGACCACGCCGCTCGTGCCGAACTTCTGCTCTTCAAGGACGCGATTGACGGCGCTACGCTCCATCACCTCGAACGCCCCGGCCTGGTTGAGCTCGGCCACGATCACGTTGGAGATGTCGCGGCCCGCCTCGGCGTCCTCGGTGTAGAGCATGTCCAGTACGGCCAGCCTCTCGATGCCGGTAACCTGTTTCAAACCGGGCTCGACGGCACGGATCGTGATGGTCGCCTGCCCACAACCGGCCAGCAAGCCGATCATCCCTACGACGGTCCAACGAGATACTCGGCGCATCGTCGTGACCCCTTCCGCTCGCAAGTTGATGATCCTCGGGTCCATGGAGAAGTCGTTCGCATGGACGGTCTTAGCGGACCAGGGGTGATTGTGGCCAAGGGCGCCGAACGGGTCAAGCAACAAGTCGTGCAGACATCGGCCCCATGCTCGCCCATGCCCCGGCCGAGCGGAGCTGCCCGGCGGACATGCACCCTTGGACTCAAGCACCACGGTCCTGCGCGCCACCGCACCGGCCGGGACGAGCTGCCAGGAGGGGCCTCTCACCCCGTCAATCGGCATCAGGGCCGCCCAGAGGACCTCAGCAAGACAGAACCCAAACCCCAAATAATGGGGTCAGGAGGCATGAAGCCACGACCTGTAGTATAATAGGGCTGGTTGGGAGGAGGTTCCTAGGATGCCGTCACAACGTCAGGACGTTCGGGAACGTGTGCGGGCCGACGCCGCCCGATTGGAGGCCGCCGTCGATGAGGACTGCTTCTACTGGCCGAACCTGCACATCGAGACCCTCGTGGAGCTCTACCACGAGAACGGCATGAGCTACGACAGGCTGACCGTCGACCAGGAGGCCCTCGAGCGCTTCGTTCGGTGGCTGAACGGTCGTATCGGCACCGACTACGACGCCAAGCAGGTGTGCCACCTGATGCTGTGGCTCGGCAGCCAGGGCAAGCTACCCGCCCCGCGCGGGGCAAGCCGCAAAGGCTAGACCGACCTCACGTCGACCTCTGGTCCCTACGAGTCGAGCCCCAAGGTCGCCGTCGTGCTACTCGGCCTCCCGGAGCCACATCTTCAGGTCCTGAGGGGCGATTCGCTGATAGTGCCCGTTGGTCCGCTCGGCCATCTCGGCCAGGACCGGCGAATCATCCCGGATCGCCAGGCACTGGATGGCCACACCCTCCTTCATGGCGATGGCGATCAGCGCCTTGGAGTCGGACTCGGTCGGGCCCTTGGCCGCAATCACACAGACGACGTCCGCCCCCGATTCGACGGCCGCGCGTACCCCCTCCACGGCGTCGGTGGAGCCGACCGGCTGGGCCGCATCCAGCGCCTCGGTTGCACGTTCCCGCTGGTCCGGACGATTGCTCTCTATGGGAACAACCGTCGGACCGTCCTCCGACCAGACCACCAGGCCGAACGACTGGCGGGTGCTGAGCGTGTCCATCGAACGGCGGACGGCCTCGCGGATCGCGTCGAAGGAATGGGCCAGCGCGCTGCTGCTGTCGACGCTGTAGCACACGGCGCCGCTGCCGAGCGGCATACCCACGCAAGACGGTCCGGTGGCCTCGTCAAAGGGGTTGTGACCGGAGCTGTAGATGACCGGGTCCGGCCCGCCCGGCCCGCTCGTCCGGCTGAGGACGTAGGCGCCCGCGACGATGCCGACGGCCACGACCACCGCCCCACCACCCAGGTAGACGCGTCGCTGCCATCCCGGCTTGGCTTCCGCGGGCAACTCGGGCTCGTCCGGATTGGCCGACTGGTTCGGCCCGTGGGATTGCGGCTCGGTCATGGGATCACTCCATCGGGGCCCAGAGGTACAGGAACTTGGGTGTGGCCGGTGTGAGCCATTCGCTGAGGTTCAGGTTGATCAGGTTGACCGTCGGCGGGCCGCCGGTCGGCGCGTGGGCGTAGTAGTTCGGCGACCACCCCAACGGTCGATGATACATCACCACGCGGACCTTCTCGGCGCCGGACCGCTTCTTGGCCAGCGCGACCGCCTCACGCATCGTCCCGACGCGGTCGATAAGCCCGATCTCCAGTGCCTGCTCGGCCGAGTAGATGCGGCCGTCGGCGATCTCGCGGACCCTCTCGAGATCGAGCTTCGGCCGACCCGCCTCGACGACCTGGACGAACTGCTCGTGGTAGTTGTCGATCAGATTCTGGAAGATCGCGCGGTCCTCGGGCTTCATCTTGCGGAAGGGAGAGCCGATGTCCTTCATCGGCGCCGACTTGATGATGTTCGGCTCGATGTAGATCCGTTTGAGCGCGCCGCTCAGGTCCAACGTCATCATGATCACGCCGATGCTGCCGGTCACGGTGGTGCGATGCGCGACGATCTCGTCGCAAGCGCAGGCGATGTAGTAGCCCCCGCTGGCGGCCAGATCGAGCATCATCGCCACGACCGGACGCCCCGTCCGCTCTTTGAAATGCTGGATCTCGTCGTACATCAGGTTGCTGGCCGCGACGCCCCCGCCCGGACTGTTGATCCGCAAGATCACAGCGCGGACGCGGTCGTCATTCGACGCGGCCGTCAGCTTCTCGGTCAACAGAGACACCGGGTTCTCGCCCCGGGTGAACAGCCCTCCCCTACGGGCGTTCACGATGATGCCGTCCACGTCGATGACAGCGATCTTGTCGACCACGCCCAGGCCGGGCTCGCGGATGATGACGGTCTCCTCGAGCGTCTTGTCGGCCGGTATCGGCGTGATCTTGTAGCCCCCGGTCGGTCCGCAGCCGGCAAGGATCGTGAGCAACGACAGACAGGCGGACGCCCAATAGGTTCTGCAATTCGGTCGGATGGGTCGTGACACGGCAGGCCTCCCACAAAGGATGCGGCGGTGGCATGGATGGATTGTAGCCGCCGTGCGACATCGCGCAAAGCTCGCAACGGCCGCGCATCCCGGCCGTCTCCTTGAATCGCCTCGACGCGCGTTTATCATGCAGGCCGTGCGCCGACGAACCGCGCCCGTGGAGAAGACGAGAGGAACCAGCCCGCCCCCAAGGAGGCAAGGAGCGTCCCGGAATGGCCGAACCCGTGTACTTCATCCCCGCTCGTTTCGATGACGAGCCTGAGCTGCTGGCGGCCAAGATCGCGGCCCTCTACGACCAGGCCGACCTCGGTCGGACCGTGTCCAGGAACGACCTCGTCGCGATCAAGATGCACTTCGGCGAGCGAGGCAACACGTGCCACATCCAACCGCAACACATCAAGCCGCTCGTGGATTGTGTGCGACAACGCCAGGCCAAGCCGTTTCTCACCGACACATCCACCCTGTATGTCGGCCGGCGGAGCAACGCGGTCGACCACCAGATGCTTGCCTACGAGCACGGCTTCACCCCCGACCGCATGGGCGCCCCCGTGGTCCTGTGCGATGGCCTCTTCGGCTCGGCCGAGATCGAGGTCCCCGTCAACGGGGATGGGGGCAAGACCGTCGCTCTGGCCGCCGATATCGTGCGAGCGCAGTCGTGTCTCGTGGCCACCCACATCACGGGGCATTGCCAGGCGGGCCTCGGCGGGGCGGTCAAGAACGTCGCGATGGGCACGGCCAGCCGGAAGGCCAAGCTGAACCAGCACAGCCAGGCCAAGCCGCGCATCGACGCCAAGACGTGCATCGCCTGCGGGCAATGCGTGGAATGGTGCCCGGCAGGGGCGATCTCCTCCAGCGCGGATGAGTCGGCGATGGTGATCGATCGCGAGGTGTGTATCGGCTGCGGCGAGTGCCTGACCGTGTGTCGCGAGGGCGCCGTCCGATTCGATTGGGGCATCCAGTCGGCGGAGATGCAGCGACGCATGATCGAGCAGGTGGCCGGCTTCCAGAACCAGAAGCGGGGCAAGGTGGCCTACGTCAGCTTCGTGATGAACATCAGCCAGGATTGCGACTGCCTGGGCCAGCCCTCAGCGGTCGAGATCGACGACGTCGGTGTGCTCGCCGGCTTTTGCCCGCTGGCCGTGGACCAGGCCTGTCTGGACCTTATTCAGGAGCATTCGGGCCAATCCCTGTGCGACCACTACTGGCCTCAGATCGATCCGACGGTGATCTTCTCGCATGGTCGTGAGGTCGGGCTTGGCACGGGCGACTACGAGCTCGTGACCGTTAAGCACGAGTGAAGATCGTCCAATCGCGGCATCTCACCCCGAGAAATCCTTGTCAGGCGCCGATGTGAAGCGGTGTGAATCGCCCTCCCTCAGAAGAACATCCCCGCGCTTCGGAAGGTACTAGATAGCAAGGGAGTTAGCGGACTCTGGGCTTCTCAGCTGACGGTGGAAAGACACAAGATGTAGTGCCTATCATGGAGTAGAGGGGCTGTTACATACAAGCTCTGACGCCGACAAGTGGTGTCGGGAGCGCGGGTTACCGGAATCTAAGGATTCGGTTGCTTTTTCGTTTGACGAGCACCAGATCTTGGGGTAATAATTCTGTTGGCCTCAAGATCTAGTGCGGTGATCGCCGATTCTGGAACTGGCGGTTGTGAGGGTCGGCTCAAGTCACTAGTTGTCGGTGGTTCGGGCACCTTAGCGCTCAGCATCGAAAAACCTTTGTCGGCGTAATCATGGGGCGCTTCGCCTCGTCATCCGGCGAGGACGTCCAAAGGGGGAAGGGTGTCGCTATCGCTTGGACAAGGACGGCCATGCGGAAAGGGTATTGGAATCGGTTCGTGGCGTGACGCATCAAGGCAAAAACCAACGGAGTGAGTGATGGTCGAGCGTAGTCAGTCAAAGCAGACGAACATCCCGGGCAAGGAAGCCCTGAGCCTGACGGAGAATGCGCTTCAGGTCCTTAAGGCGCGGTACCTGAAGAAGGACGAGACCGGTCAACCCATCGAGGATCCGGAAGCCCTATTCACCCGCGTAGCCGAGACCATCGCCGACGTCGAGGTCTCCCATTACGGCGCCACCGCCGAGCAGCGCCACCTCTGGGCCAACAAGTTCTTCAACCTCATGGCCCGAGGCCAGTTCATGCCCAACAGCCCGACGCTCATGAACGCCGGGCGCGAGATGGGCATGCTCAGCGCCTGTTTCGTGCTGCCGGTCGAGGACAGCGTCGAATGCATCTTCGATTCGATCAAGCACACGGCCCTGATCCAGAAGGCCGGCGGCGGCACGGGCTTCGCCTTCGACGAGCTCCGCCCCACAGGCGACTTCATCAAGTCCAGCGGCGGCACGACGTCGGGGCCTATCAGCTTCTGGAAGGCCTTCAGCGAGGCCACCAACGCCATCCAACAGGGCGCGTTCCGACGCGGGGCGAACATGGGGATGATGTACGTGCATCACCCCGACATCCTGAAGTTCCTCCACGCCAAGCAGGACCTCAGCGCCTTCACCAACTACAACATCTCGGTGAAGCTGACCGACGAGTGGATGCGGCAGTTCCTGGAGAACCCGGACTCGCCCCACATCGTCCGCAATCCGCGAAACGGCGGGACGTTCTACCTGCCGCGCGACCTGGACATCTGGAACTACGACGTACGGTCGCTTATCCCCGCCGAAAGCACGAAGGGCGACCCCAGCTTGCCGCCGCGGATCCAGACACCGGTGCCCGCCGGGCCGGTGCCCGCGGACTATGAGGGCAAGGTCTACACCAAGCGCGACATCTGGGACTTCATCATCAAGAACGCCTGGAAGACGGGCGAACCGGGCGTGGTGTTCATCGACGAGATCAACCGTCACAATCCCACACCGGGCCTGGGCCGCATCGAAGCGACCAACCCCTGCGGGGAGCAGCCCCTGCTGCCCTACGAGGCCTGCAACCTCGGCAGCGTGAACCTCGGATGGTTCGTCGTCAACGAGGGCACCGACCAGGCCGACGTCGATTGGGACGCGCTCCGCGAGGCGATCCACACGAGCATTCGGTTCCTCGACAACGTGATCGACGCGAACCGCTACCCGCTGCCGCAGATCGAGGCAAGGTGCAAGAACAACCGTAAGATCGGCCTGGGCGTGATGGGCTTCGCCGACGCGTTGTTCAAGTTGGGCGTGGCCTACAACAGCGACGGCGGCGTCGCCTGGGCCGAACGCTTCATGAAGTTCATCAACGACGAATCGCACAACTACTCCGAACAGCTCGCGCAAGAGCGTGGCGCGTTCCCGAATTGGAAGGCCAGCATCTGGGACTCGAAATACAACCGCCCGATGCGCAACGCGGCCTGCACGACGGTCGCGCCGACGGGCACGATCAGCATTCTGGCCGACTGTTCCGGCGGCATCGAGCCCATGTTCAGCCTGGTGTTCTACCGGAACGTGCTTCGCGGAAAGAACGAGGCCTCCAGCCCCATGCTCGAGGTGAACCGCTACTTCCGCAAGGTGCTCGAATCACGCGAGCTGTACAGCGAGGGTACGATGGAGCAAATTGCCACGGATGGCACCCTCGCTCATGTTTCCGAGCTGGCGGAGGACCTCAAGGAGGTGTTCGTCTGTGCCCACGATGTCACCCCCGAGTGGCACGTCAAGATGCAGGCAGCCTTCCAACGTCACTGTGACGCCTCTATCAGCAAGACGATCAACTTCGCCAAGAGCGCTACGGTCGAGGACGTCGACGAGATCTACCGTCGCGCTTTTGAGCTCGGGTGCAAAGGCGTCACGGTCTACCGAGACGGCTGCCGAGACGCCCAACCGATGGCCCTGAAGAAGTCCGAGGACAAGACCAGCAGCGAGCAGGATCGCGCCGGGAGCTCGCATCAGGATGCGGAGGCCGCCGTGCCACAACGTGTAGACCTGGAACCGCGCCAGTTGCCCGAGATTGTGAGTGGCCTCCGCATCCGCCAAATGACCCCGTTCGGCAACATGCACGTCAAGATCACCGTCGACCCTCGCACCGGTCAGGAGCTCGAGGTCTTCGCCCAGTTGGGCAAGGGTGGTGACGTGGCCGCCAGCGACCTCGAGGCCATCTGCCGGATGATCAGCCTGTGGCTGCGGTCGGGCGGCTCGCTCAAGCACGTGGTCAAGCAGCTCAAGGGCATCGGCTCGACGTTGCAGCTACCGAGCAAGGACGGCCGCATCATGAGCCTGGGCGACGGCTTGGCTCGAGCGTTGGTCAAGTACAGCCGCGCCAAGGAGGTCTTTGGCTTGGAAGACCTCCTTTTGGGACGGGCCGACATCGCCGAATTGGACGCCCATGAAGCCGCCCTCCGCGCCAAGGCCAACGTCAAGGCCCCCAAGAACACCAAGAGCGGCAACGGGAACGGCGGCAACGGGAATGGAAACGGTAACGGTCACGGCAACGGGCATGGTCATCGCATCGCCCAGAGGGTGACGGGCCAGTCCGGTGGCTCGAGCGAGGGAGTGCGCCAGGGCAGGTCTGTGGGGGCGCTGCTTGCGGAACCAACCACTGCGAGCGCGCCCCCTGCCGCCGGTTCGGCGTACAAGCTCAAGTGCCCGGAATGCCAAAGCGACTTGACGCACGGCGAGGGATGCGCAAAATGTCATAGCTGTGGCTGGGCAAAATGCTAGCTGACCGAAGCTTACAGGGAAATTTCGCCCGCGAAAATTTTGGCATCACGCGGGAATCGTGATAATATAGTTAAGTATCGAGCGCAACAGCGCCGATACAAGTCCAGGTTCAGATATCATCCGGAGGTGGCCCAGACCCTGTCGTCTGGGTGGCGTGTATCGCCTAATGGCTTCTTTCCCCTCCGGAAAGCACCGGGACCGCCCTTGAGGCACCTGGTGCTTTCTTTTTGCGCGGACCTCACACATCCGAACGGCGTAACGAAACGACAACACATCGCTAGCGCCCCACACAGGAAAACCGCGAAGAACCCGTTCGCGCATCGCCCCATGCCGCTGCGTCTATGGCTTCATAAGATGGCCTCCATGCCGCGTTGTTGCAGACTGCCCGCGACTATCGGCCGGCACAGTCGAACGCGCCCGGCCATGACATGTGAACTCATCGCCGCCTGCTTGGATGCATCAGATGTGGTGCGGTTTCCCCGGTCGACATGGACATCTTGAACGTCGTGAGTCCTTCCCCAATGCGTACGGAATGGACCGCGACCGTTGGTCGCTCGTGCTGGCGAACCTCACCGAGGGATCTCGGCCGGGTCGGTCAACACTCGATACGGAAACGTCGCCTCACCACTGGCCATGGGGGCGACTGAGGCTTGGCTCAACGAACGAGGGCCCGGCGGATCGCTCCGCCAGGCCCCATGCAAGGTCGCTGTGGCAAGGACAAGGAGATTCGTTTACCACCACCACTCGTCGTACCAGACGTCCTCGACGACATAGTAGCCGCCGCCACAATCGTAGCAGCCGTCGTACCTGTCGTACCCGCCGTAGCCGCCGAACGAGATGTCCAGGTCCTCGAACATCTCCTCGAAGTCGCCGTCACAACCGGTACCCAACATCAGACCGCCGAGAGCAAGGAACACCACTGGAATCCATAACCATTTCCGCCGCGCTGCCATGGTCGTCCTCCTTTTCTGTCTTGAGGTCCACCGCTTCATGCCGTTCCCGCCAGCCGATCCTTCAGTCCGGTCGAGTCCGACCGGGCTGCGCGACTGGCACTGTGGTAGACAGCGGCGAATAGTTTCGGTTAGTGAAATAATTCAGATTCGCAGGCTTATGCAGCAGCGGAAGATACATCGGCCCAACCGGCACTGCCGGATGCTGGAACGAATAGGCCCAGAGAGCGTTGCAAGTGTCATCGGGGACCGGTTTTTGCGCTTTGGCCACCGGGCGCGCCGTATCTCATGTCGAAGGAACGCAGGTCTGCCGTGATGCGATACGACAATCAGAAGCACAGCCGCGTCGGGTAGCGGAGTGAGGAACAGGACGCCTTGCCGGGGATCTACCCGCCGAGGGCCTCAGCCTCGGGCGTGTCGCGATCGGTCCGCAGCAGGCCGATCGGCACCTTGTCGGGCAAGCCCCAGATCCCAAGTCGAGGCGCGGGATTCGGAGCGGCAAGCCGCTGCCAGGGACGCGACGCCCAATGTGGGTTGGATTCGGTCGGCCTGGCCTGGATCGGTGGCAGGATCAGCATGGGCCTGTCGTTCGGGCCGGGAGACTCGTTTTCTAGGTCGCCGAACGAGAAGATGGTGGGTGCTCGCAGCTCGCGGATCGCCGAGAGGGCGGGTTGCGCGTAGCCGGTCAATTCCGCCTCGCCAAGCAACGACATGACACCCATCGGCACGATGGTGCCGGGCTCGCCGGTAGTCGTCATGTCCGGCCTGATCTGCCCCTCGATGGCCATGGGCCGGAGCGCGGCGGCGTCTTGGTCGTCTTGACCGGCCAGCCCCACTTGGATCAATCCGGGTTTGAGCCCGGGTTGCGTGGTCGCCTCGGGCTCGTCAAGGTCCTTGGTGGGCTCGGCTGCCGGCGGCGTAGCCGGTGGCTCGTCGGTCACCGGCATGGGGACGGAGAAGCCAACGCCCAAGTTGCCGGCGCGGTCCCGCCCGGCCGCCCGGATGAGGATCTCTCGGTCCACCGCGTCGGGCGGCACGACGAAGGTGGTGGACCCATCGGCCCGCTGATCGTTCAGCAGTTCGTGCCACCGCGCCTTGCTGAGGTCGGTCGACTCCCAGCAGGCGGCAATCGAAACCGGGTTGTCGGCGAGCGCGTCATCGCGTGCCGACCAGTGGATCGTGACGGTCTGCCCGACAGGATAGACGGCCTGGTTGGGCTCTACGTAGACGACCGTCTCCGGCTTCAACGTATCGACGTGGTAGACCTTCTGCGGCCTGGGTGGCGTGCACTTGGCCGGGGGCAAGCCCGGACCGACGAAACGGAAGCCGTAGACACCGTCGCAATCGACCTGGCAGGCGAAGTGCGTCTGACCGAGGCCGAAACAGCCGACCCGGTACCATTCGATGCCGCCCGTCTCGGTTTGGTAGACCTCGATACGAGGCTCCAGATCGGCCTGGGAGCTGCGAGGCCCCAGTTCGGGCATGGGCGAGCGCTCGTCGGGCTCCTGCTCGGGGCGGGGCAGATAGAGGGTGTGGCTTCTGACGTAGTAGTGCGTGGGATCACCGGGCCTGACGGGCGGGATCTCCTCGCCGACGTCGCCGTGGTCGCGGGCGGGCCGGTAGTAGAAGGGCGCATCGTACGCCCAGGCCGGATACTGCGTGTCCGGATCGAAGGCCTGCTTCGGGGCGTCTTCGTTGCGATTGGCGGTGTCGCTGCACCCCGGGCTGAGAGCAACGCCGAGGATTGCAGCCGCCAGCGCCCACTGCGCGTGTCGCATTCCAATAGCTCCCTCGCGAGATGGATGGAGGCGCAAAGAGGCTGCGCCATGGTCTCGTATCGGCTATCCGGTCACAAATGCTTTACCGCTAAGTCGATTAGGCATGGCGAGCGCCTTGCCGCCGGCCGCCCGCCGCACCTTGACTTAGCCCGCCGATGCTGGTTTCGTATCCGGGTTCTTGCTTGGATGAGGTCTTCAGCTAGCGGCGAACGCCCGATGAGGGGAGGATTCACACATGGCCACACTAGCCGTCGACGGCGGAGCACCCGTGATACCCGACAAGATGCCGACCCGGTTGTTGATCGGCCCGGAGGAGCGCGACGCCGTCAACGCCCTGTTCGATCGCGTCCTGGCCGGCGGCGGCGCGTTCGACCGCTACGGCGGGCAGGAGGTCGACGCCTACGAGAAGGAGTTCGCCGCGCTAGTGGGTACCGCCTTCGCGACGGCCACCAGCTCGGGCACGGCGGCCATCCACGCCGCGATCGGGGCGCTGCGGCACCTGGAGCCCGGTGACGAGATCATCTCGGCCCCGATCACCGACCCCGGAGCGATAGCGCCGGTGCTGATGCAGAACTGCATTCCCGTCTTCGCCGACACCGACCCCGAGACGTTCAACATGACGGCCGAGGGCATCGAGAAGGTCCTGACCGATCGGTCCAGGGCGATCGTCGTCGGACACATCACCGGCGAGCCGGCCGATATGGATCCGATCATGGAGCTCGCTCGCAGCCGCGATCTGGTCGTGATTGAGGATTGCAGCCAGGCCCACGCGGCCGAGTACAAGGGAAAACCCGTCGGCTCGATCGGCCACATGGGCGCGTTCAGTACGATGAGCGGCAAACACCACACCACGGGCGGCCAAGGGGGCGTGGTGGTGACCCACGACGAGGAGATGTACTGGAACGCCAAGCGGTTCGCCGACCGCGGCAAGCCCTTCGGCTCGGACTCGACCGAGAACCTGTTCATGGGGCTGAACTACCGCATGACCGAGATCGAAGCCTGTATCGGCCGGGTGCAGCTCCAGAAGCTCCCCGGTATCGCCGAACGGCGGCGGCAAGTCGTCGCGCGGCTCGACAAGGGCATCGCCGATTGCAGGACGGTCCGGCTGGGCAAGATCGTCGAGGACACGAAACCCAGCTACTGGTTCGGGCGGCTGCGGTTCGACGCCGACCGGGCCACCGTGGACAAGGCCCAGTTCACCAAGGCGCTGGCCGCCGAAGGCGTGGGCTGCTCCGAGAACTACACGACGATCATGTACACCCAGACGTGGATCGCCGAGCGGCAGACCTACGGCCGGAGCGGGCATCCGTGGACGGCCCCCTACGGGCGCAACATCGACTACACCGGATGCTGCCCGAACGCCGAGCACGCCCGCGCGGCGCACATCATGCTCGCCTGGCATGAGGACCTGGGCCAGGCCGAAGCGGATCTGATGGCCGAGGCGATCCGGAAGGTCGATGCCGCCTACGCCAAGTAGACTCCCTCGCGGCGTCGCCCCGTTGGAGGGGTCGCCACGCACAGGAGCGCAGGCCGAGGGCGCACCGCCCTGGACACACCGCTGCACGGAGACTGCCGATGATCATCGACGCACACGGCCACGTGAACTGGCACAAGCACGACACCGATCGCGTGATCGCGAACCTCAACGAGCACGGCATCGACAAGATGTGGACATTGACGTGGGAGGCGGGGCTGCCGGCCGAGCTGGCCGAAGCACCGCAGTACGCCAGCGCGCTCGACCCGCGGCACAAGCCGGGCGAATGGCTGCCCCTGTCGGACGTGGTGGAAGCGGCGCGGCGGTACCCGGATCGACTCGTGCCGATGTACGCCCCGCACCCCAAGCTGCCGAACGCCCTGGAGATGTTGCGATCGGCGTATGAGATCCACGGCATCCGCGGCGTGGCCGAGTGGAAGTTTCGCGTGCCGCTCGACGACCCCGACGGAATCAAGATCTGGCGATGGGCCGGCGAGCACCACCTGCCCGTGATCATCCACATGGACGTGCCCAAGCTGCCGCCGAGCAATCCCAACGGATGGCAGGACATCTGGTACGGCGGCACGGCGGACGACCTCGAGCGGGCCCTTCAGCTCGCGCCGGAGACCATCGTGCTCGGACACGGGCCGGGCTTCTGGCGGTACGCGACGGCCAAGGAGCCCGACATCGAACGGATGTACCTCGACGGGCCCGAGGACCACGCAGAGGGCGGGCGGCTGCTGCAACTGCTGGAGAGTCACCCGAACCTCTACTGCGACTTGTCGGCCGGCTCGGGCCTGCGTGGGCTTCGGTGCTTCCCCGACGGCGGCAAGGGCTTTCTGACCAAGTATCAGGACCGCTGCCTGTTCGCCCGCGATTTCTTCGACAGCGCCCTGCGCGACCATCTCGAATCGCTCGACCTGGCCGACGACGTCAAGGCGAAGGTGCTGGGCGGAAACGCGCTGCGGCTGGTGCCGGTGTGAGCCGGCGGGGCGCGGGCGAAGTGTGCGACCGGCTGGCCACCGACCGGCAGGTCACCTTGCCGCCGCATCCCGCTGCTCGGCCCGAACGATCGTGCCCTCGACATAACCGCCCCTGATGTACGATCGCTCGGCGAAGTACACGTACGAGTAGCTGCACGCGATCATCAGGTCGACGTCGCCGTCGCGGTTCCAGTCGATCGGATACGGATGCGGATACGGGATCCACGGCAGGTCGATTCGGCGCAGCGGCGTAAAGTGCGGCGCCTCGCGCGGGCCGGTGTTCCTCAGCACCCACATGCCGTGGCCCGACCAGCTCGCGATCGCGTCCCGTCGGCCGTCGTCGTCCCAGTGCAGGCCTGCGATGACGCACCGACTGGGCCTCTCTTGCACAACCCGCCCCGGGGCAAAACGCGGCTCGGCGTTGCTGCCCACGTTCGAGAAGTACCACACCCTGCCGTAGGCGCTGCTGACGAGCAGGTCGTTGTCGCCGTCGCCGTCGTAGTCGCCCGCCGCCACGTCCGAGCGATCACCCGAGTGCGTCGCAAAGTCGGTCATGGGGGTATCGGCGGGCTTGCCGACCTTGACCGGCTTGCCGTCGGTCAGCAGAAACCGCTTGCCGCGCGCGAGCCGCCACTGCCGCGGCGAGCCGACGTTCTCGTAATACCACACGTACCCGGCCGAGACGCCGAGCAGGTAATCCAGATCGCCGTCGCCGTCCCAATCGAAGGGCTCGGAGAAGCTGTGATCGTCGCCGTGGGGCCATTCGTGCTCGATGACCTTGCCGCCGGCCGTCACCGTGCCGCGAATGACGAACTGCGGCGGGTTGCCGTCCTGCACGTTTTCGAGGAAGCGAGCCCACCGCTCCCCGCTCAAGAGGAAGTCGACGTCGCCGTCGGCGTCCCAATCGACCGGCGGCACGGCGAAACCGGATGCAACCAGCGGCATCCACGGCGCCGTCAGCGGCGGCTCGGCCCGCAAGACCATCTCGGTCTTGCCGCCCACGTTGCGCAGGAGCCGCACCTGGCATCCCACCCCCACGACCAGGTCCAAGTCCCCGTCGGCGTCCCAGTCGACCGGCCGCGGGATCGTTAGCGTGCCGATGGTCTCGCCCAGCGGACTGGGCCTGCGTCGGAGCTTCGGCTCGGTGCGCGTGCCGGTGTTCTCGTAGTAAAACAACGACGGCCAGGGCTTGGCCTCGCCCGTATCCAGCCGGTGGTCGAGCGTGCCGAGGATCAGATCGAGATCGCCGTCGGCGTCGACGTCGACCGCGGTCGGGGCCGCACCCCACACCACGTCGATCGGCTTGCCGCCGGCTTGCAGCGTGCCGCGGGCGCGGAGATCGGGCATGCCCTTGCGAGCATCGCGCAGGTTCTCGTAGACGAACACCATGCCCGTTACGTATCCGCCCAGCAGCAGGTCGAGGTCGCCATCGCCGTCCCAGTCCACGAGCTCCGGGACCGGCACGTAGTCCTTTCGCATGAAGGGCGTCTCGGGACACGGTTTGGGGGGCGACATGATCGGCTTGCCCTCGGCCTGGAGCGGACCGCGCGCGACCAGCCGCGGAGCCGTTCGCGTGCCGACGTTCTCGAACACCTTCACCGTGCCGCCGTTGCAGCCGCACGCCAGATCCAGGTCGCCGTCGCCGTCGAGATCGACGACCTTCGGCGCGGCGTAATAGCCCACGTCGATCGGCTTGCTGTCGGCGGTCAGCATGCGTCCCGCGCCGAAATCGGGCTCGCTGGCCGTGCCGGTGTTTCGGTGGAAGAAGACGTGTCCCAGGATGTTGCCCAGCAAGAGATCGAAGCGGCCGTCGCCGTCCCAGTCGGCCACGCCCGGCCGCGTGTGGTACATGCTCGACATCAGGCCGCCGCTGCGCTGATAGATCACGTCGATGTCGCCGATCATGGGCCGGGCCGGGACGCGTGGCTCCTCGCCGGCTTCGACAAGGCCGGCCATGATCGCGTAGGTCGACGGCGTGCGGCCGCGCTGCCGGTGGACCCAAATCAGCTCGCCTTTCTGCGAGTCGCTGATCAGGTTGTACATGTGGCTGTAGGACCGCTGCTCGGCATGGTCGAATCGGCAGGGCACGTCGAACGGGGTCTCGCCACGGTAGTTGGGATAAGTCATCAGGCGGCCGGTTCTCGGGTCGACCTGCACGACGCGGACGGAGGCCGGCTCGACGCGGCCCCGGACACCCAGGTCCGCGAGCACCTTCTCGAAATCCACCACGAGCCTGGCCGGGCGCGCGTCGCCGTCGCGCTCGCCTCTATCGGCCGGGCTTGCGGTCACGACGAGTCGGACATCACCCGGCCCGGTCCACGGAATGGGGTGGTTCGCTCCATCGGCGGCGAGCGCCGCTGTGGTCGCAGCCACCAAGACCGTCACAACCGCTAAGACGGGTGAACGCACGCAGGCCGTCTGGCTCATACTGGGCTCCAGGGTGAAGACGTTTGTTCTCGGCGTCGCAGACCGCTTATACCGCGCAGAGGCGCGACATCACATCGGCAAGCCCGGGTTCTGCTTGTTCCGATTGAGCCAACCCATTCGGCGGGTTAGAATCGCGGAGGTCGAATACACCGGCAAGCGAGGGCGAGCGACGATGACCAGACCCTACCAGGTGGGCTTCATCGGTGCGGGCAACATGGCCGAAGGAATCGTGGCCGGCGTGCTGGTCGCCAATGTCTTCCGCTCGGGCGACATCATTGCCTCGGACCCGTCGGAGGATCGACGTCGCCTCTTCGAGGAGCGATTCGGTCTGACGATGATCGACGACAGCCCCAAAGTGGTGGCCTCGGCCGATATGGTCGTCCTCGCCATCAAGCCACAGGCCTTCGCGGAGCTGACCTCCGCCTTGTCGGCCAGGCTGCGATCGGATCAGCTCATCGTGAGCATCATGGCCGGGTGGTCGACGGCCGCCGTCGCCGAAGCCCTGGGCGGTGACCTCCGCGTGGTCCGTGCGATGCCCAACCTGCCGATCCGCGTGGGTGCCGGCATGACCGGCATCGCGGGCGGGGCGGGGGCCACCGAGGCCGACATCGCGTCCGTTCGCCGGCTCTTCGACGCGGCGGGGCAATCCGTCGTGCTCGACGACGAGTCCCTGATGGACGCGGTCACGGCGGTTTCCGGCAGCGGTCCGGCGTACTACTACTATGTCACCGAGGCCATCATCGCCAGCGGCGTCGAGGCCGGTCTCACGCCCGAGCAGGCCAACGACCTGGCCAAGAACACCTGCCTCGGGGCGGCCAGGATGATGCTCGAAACCGGCGTCGAGCCGGCCGAGCTCCGAGCGCAAGTCACCAGCAAGGGCGGGACGACGCAGGCGGCGCTCGAGGCGATGGAGGCCGCGGGCGTGGGCCATGGCTTGCGCGAAGGCGTGCTCGCCGCGGTCGCGCGAAGCAAGGAACTCGGCACGTAACCAGGCCACGAGGATGAGGAGCGGCCCGAGTCGGCCCCGACCGATCACCGCCGGGCCGCCATCACACAGGAGCGAGAGACCATGACCGTTCGCCACACCGTGCTCGCAATGATGCTGGCCGTTTGCCTGGCCGGCTGCAAGCAAGACGCCGGCTCCGGCGGCTCAGCCGACGAGTCGGACCAGATGACCTTCGCCGTGCTGCCGAAGGGCACGACACACGACTTCTGGACGGCCGTCCATGCGGGGGCCAAGAAGGCGGCCGGGGAACACGACGTCAGCATCATCTGGAAGGGCCCCGCCGACGAAGGGTCGTTTCAGCAGCAGGTGAACATCGTTGAGGACATGATCACGCGCGGCGTCGACGGCATGGTCCTGGCGCCGACCCACGGTGAGATCCTGGCCGATGTGATCGTCAAGGCCCACAAGCGCGGCATCCCGGTAACGATCTTCGACTCGGGCACGAGCGCGCCGAAGGACACGTACGTCGCGTTCGCCGCGACCGACAACTACAAGGGCGGACAGCTCGGCGCCCGTCATCTGGCCAAGCTGATCGGCAGCAAGGGTAAGGTCGCGATGGTCAAGACCACCCCGGGCGGCGTGAGCACCATGAAGCGCGAAGCAGGCTTCCGCGAGACGCTGGAAAAGGAGTTCCCCGACATCGAGCTCGTCGACGAGAAATGGGGCAACGCCAAGCGCGAGGATTCCGTCAAGGCCGCGGTCGACATCCTGACGCGGCATCAGGGCAAGCTGGACGGCTTCTTCGGCTCGAACGAGACCAGCGCCGTGGGCGTGCTGCTCGCCTTGGAAGATCGCAAGCTCACCGGCAAGATCAAGTTCGTCGGCTTCGACGCCTCGCCCGATCTGATCGCCGGCATGAAACGCGGCACGATCCAAGCCCTGGTCGTGCAGGACCCCTACCGCATGGGCTATGAGGGCGTCAAGAGCCTCATCGACCACAAGGCCGGCAAGGATGTCCCCAAGTTCATCGACACCGGCGTGTACGTCGTCACGCCGGAGAACATGAACGAGCCGAAGATGGCGAAGCTGCTGAACCCGCCGAAGCTCCGACCGTAGGCCGCCACCAGGACCGGGGCGCTACTTGACCTGCTCGTAACGCCAGAGCAGCAGGTTCGTGGCGATGCGCCGGGCGGATTCGTTGCGGTAACCGTGCTTGCCGTAGATGTGGTGCCCGTTCATCGAGGCCGTCAGGTCGAACGGCGCCAGGAGCACGGCCGAGCGCCCGTCGATCGTGACCGCGATGAACGGCGGTGCCTTCCGCCCACGAAGGCGCGAGCTACTGGACCTCGTAGGCCAGAGCTTGGTGAGCTTCTCCGAACCGCCCGCCCCGCCCTGGACGATCGGGTGGCTGGACGTGATCAGCTCGCTCTTGTCCGGATACATCGCGTCGACCAGAGCCCCGGCGGAGGTCGCGAAGGCCTGGTCCCCGCCGCAGGCGTCGATGAGCAGCAGGCCTCCGCCCTCGACGTACGCCTTCAGGGCCGCCATCGCCGCCTCGCCGAGCTTCAGATCCCCGTGCCCGGTCAGATGCAGGAGGTGATAGGCCGACAGCTTGGCCGCGTCGGTCGGCTCGACACCCTTGGTCTCCTCGATGGCGACGCCGTGGACGTGACGCAACCGCTTGTGCATGCGCTGCCAGGCGGTCGGGTTGGTGTCCCAGTCGCCCTCGTGCTTGACGCGTCCGACCGTGAGCGTGCCCTTGAGCTCGGCCGGCTTGCCGGGTAGGCCCTTGGGTCGAAGGCGACCGGGCAACTGCTCATAGCCCGGGCCGGAGTAGAACCGGAGGTTGGTCATCAGCTTGAAGGCATCGGCGTACGTGATCGACCGGTTCTGGTGGAGCGCCCCGGCGATGTCGCCTCCGACCACGAAGAGGAACGTCCGTCCGCCGTCGGACATCCCCTCCAAGGGGATTGTCTTGCGGAAACGCGTTCGACGGCTTCGGCCCTTGCCGAAATGCGTCTCGTAGATCGGGTGCTCTTCGTCGAGCGTCTGAAACGTATAGCCCCGGTCCTTGAACAGCTCCACCATCTGCTTCTTGAAGGACGAGGCGAAGTCCTCGTCGGCCAGGTTGGGATGGGCCACCACCGTGCCGCCGGCCTCGCAGTAATCCCGCAGCCTCATGAGCTCGTCCGGCGATACAGCGAACGCGCCGGTCCCACCGATGTAGAGGATGGGCGCATCCAACAGGTCGTGCAGCGGCGAGGATAGCGTGACGATCTGCCACTTGTGGATGCGCTCCACCTCGCCGTTCAGGAAGCGACAGGCATAGTGGAGGTCGCGGAAGTAGTAGTTCCACTGCCCCGGCTCGCCCCACTGGAGCTTGTTGAAGACGATCGGCGCCCGACCGTAGACGAGGAACAGCAGGTAGAAGCCGTCGGTCACCGGCTCGCCCGTCCACTTGTGCTTGGCGATCCTGGCCGCGTTGGCGGCGTACCAGTCGACCTTCCCCACGTACTTCAAGCCGCTGGCCACGCCGAGGCGTTCCATCCCGAACGCCTGATAGCCGGCCCAACCGCTCTTGGCGGTGGCCGCCTTGTGCTTGGCCATCCACTCGAGCCCGCCGTTGATGGCCTTGTAGATGGCGTTGACCTCGTCGCGCGTCCGTGGATCGGGCTTGACCCCGCGCAACCAGCGATAAGGCGGCTCGAGCCGGCTGTAGAGCGTATCGAGCACGACGTAGAGCGTGTTCACACCCGCCGTGGTCATGGTGGCCCGAGCGAGCGTCTTGAGCGGCGCATCGCCGGGTCTGCGTTGGGGCGGCACGTCGGGCGGACGACCGACGTACCCCCAGCCCCCATTGAGGCCCTGATGCCGCAGCCAGTGGTCGGCCACGACCCGCCAGTAGCCTTGTGGGATCTCCATGCCCACATTCGCCCCGGCCCACATACCGAGCACACCGAACTGCGAGCAGCTATGGTCGCCCTTGCCCTTGGCGGCCTTGGCCCCATAGTGATACCAGCCGTCCTCGGACATGGCCCGCTCGAGCCAGCGGATGTCCTCATCCAACAGGCGACGAAAGTGGCTGCGGTCGCGCCGGTCCCGGACCCGCGAGACCAGCACGGCGTAGACGTTCGCCCGGAGCGCGCGTGAGTACGTCATCTTCAACGGATAGCCTTCGAGCCATTCCAACGCACCGCGGATCTGCGGGTTCTGCGGGCTGACGCCGGCCTCGAGCAGCGCCAAGACGGCCAGGCAGCTCGCCCCGCCCTGCTTGGTGGACTCGCGCTCCGGGTGGAAGTGCCCCGGCGGGACCAGATAGGCCAACCGCCTCTTGGCCACCTCGATGATCCGTCCCTCGGTCGTGCGAAACGCCACGCCCCCGTCGGGCAGGTCCTGGATCGGCTCGCCGAAGAAGACATCGGCGGGCACCTCCGACCATTGCTCCATGACCATCTTCTCGACGGTGCGACCGCCCTCGTTCACCTTCTTGAGCTTCTTCTGACGCTCGCGCTTGTAGGCACGGATCGCCCAGGTGTCCTTCTGCCGACTGAGCAAGGCCTCCTTGCCGCGCTCGATGGCACGATCGACGTCCTCGTCGGTGACGGCGTGGGCCAAGCGCGAGCCCTCAACCAGGGCCATGATCGACAGCAGCCAAACCAGGCCTGGACGGCAACGGTGGATCAGGCAAACGGACATGACGCACCTGTCTCAAAGGATGGGGTCTGTAATGCGTTGGTGCCCACTCGGCGGGAAGCCCAACCGCAACGGTCATCATAAATCTGCGCCGGGCCGATGACAACGCCAGAAGTCCGCCCCCTCACCCCAAAGAACCGGCGCGGCACAGCACAACCGAGACGCTCGCCCGGGCCATCCGAGGGCCGTCGAAGCCCGGGTCTCGACCACGGGATTCGCTCCGGCGCCAGGCAGACAACGGTACGATGGGCTGGTATAGTTGTCGGCTCCTATCGCCAGGGACGGGGCGGGACTGGAGTCGGGAAGCGGCGGCAAGCCGGGGAGATCCGCGGGGAGGAATCGATGAACGCTGATGTGTCCGACGGCGGTTGGAAGGACAAACCTCTGTTCACACCGGGGCCCCTCACCACGAGCCCCACGATCAAGCAGGCGATGCTACGCGACCTGGGCTCGCGCGACGTCGAGTTCATCCGCACGATTCGGGAGGTCCGCGACGAGCTCCTGCGCCTCGCCGGGGTCTCGGCCGGGGAGTACGAGGCCATCCTGATGCAGGGCAGCGGCACGTTCGCGCTGGAGGCGGTCCTGTCCTCGACGGTCCCGCCCGACGGCAAGGTGCTGGTCATCGTTAATGGGGCTTACGGCAAGCGGCTGACGCAGATGGCGTCGGTCTTGAGGATCCCCTGCGAGGCGGTCACGTTCCCCGAGAACAGCCTGCCCGATCTCGACCGCGTGCAGGCCGCCCTGGAGGCTGATGAGGCGATCACGCACGTCTCGGTGGCCTGGTGTGAGACCACCACCGGCATCATCAACCCGGTGAGGGAGATCGGCCGGCTCGTCCGACAGGCCGGTCGGATCTACTTCGTCGACGCGATGAGCAGCTTCGGCGCCTACCCGACGAGTCTGGCCGAGGACGGCATCGATTACCTGGTCAGCTCGTCGAACAAGTGCATCGAGGGCGTGCCCGGCTTCGGATTCGTGATCGCGCGCCAGGAGGCGCTGCAGGCTACCGAGGGCTACGCCCGCAGCATCAGTCTCGACCTGCTGAGTCAGTGGCGGGGGTTCGAGGCCGACGGGCAGTTCCGGTTCACGCCGCCCACGCACGCCATCGTGGCGTTCCGCCAGGCCTTGCGCGAGCTCGAGGCCGAGGGCGGGGTCGAGGCCCGCGGCGCCCGCTACGAGGCCAACCACGACACGATCGTGCGCGGCATGCGAGCCTTGGGCTTCAAGGAATACCTGCCGCCCGAGCTCCAGGGCTGCATCATCACGTCGTTCCTCTATCCGGACGACCCCAGCTTCTCGTTCGAGACGTTCTACAACAAGCTGAACGAAAAGGGCTACGTGATCTACCCCGGCAAGGTCAGCGACGCCGACTGCTTCCGTATCGGGCACATCGGCCGGCTGACCTCCTCCGACATGCACGACCTGCTGCGAGCCGTCGCCCAGACGATCGACGAAATGGGCGTGAAACTCTGACCGGGCACGCCATCTTCTTCCCCGGCAGATCGCCGGCTACGTGAGCACGCCGTCCGATCAGGCCTCCGCGTCGAGATCCAGAGATGAACGCCGGGCGACGTCGCTGACGGCGCGGACCATTCGATCGGCGATGCCGACCGCTTCGGTCGCGTCTTGACTTGTCACGTGTTTGCCGCCCCCATAGTCGCCCCGCATACGGAGTTGGACCAATCGTGAGAAGCCTTTCCCGAGTTCTTCGGGCCACTTGCCCGTGTGAACGAGATCACGGTGAGCGGCTGCCTCGATGGCGCTATGCTTCGAGAAGGACCGCTCTTCTAAGACGAACACCGCGGACGCGGCATGGAAAGCCGCGTAGTAGGCGCGGAAAGCGGCTCCGTCAGGGCTGATCGACAACAGGGCCCGTGCCGCACGAAGCGACTCTTCGGCCCTCCCTCAGCCGCCCCTTCAGCTCAGCAGCAAGTTGCTCGGCGACCACGGCCGTCACTCCCGACCTGCTCCATTCGCATGCTACTTCCATGCTGGGCATGGGCAAAGAGCTCGTTACAGTTGACAATAGCGCGCCGTAGCAACCCCCGTCATTGGCCGGACGTCTTGTAGACCGCGAAGAACGCAACGTCGCGTGCCGCTTCCAGACAGGTGACGGTATTGACCTCGTGCTCGTCGACGCGAACCGCCTCCGCGAAGGCACGTCTTGCGTTTTCCAGCCAATGCTGCTTCCGTGGGGCGTGTTGATAGAAGACCAACATGTCGTTTGCCTTTAAGGCGTCATAGATCGTGCGGATCTCCCTGGGCTCAACGTGCTCGCCCCCCGCCCGTCTTGGGGCGATGCCTGTGTCGGGGTCGAGGAACGTGATTAGTCGCGCATCGCTGAAGTTGGACAACGCCGTGACTACCCGTTCGATGTAGTGCACGCGGAAGATCCGGGTATCCAAAGAGCCTTCATCCGGTTGAAACGGTTCCTTGAATACGTTGATGTGCAAGCCTGTCGCCCTTGCCAGTGCCTGTATCTGTTCGATGTTTCTGAAATGGTCGATGACTTCCTTGGGAACCGGCACTTCCCCCGAGTCGATCTTGAGCCTCAAGGCGATTTCCGAGGGCCGATAGAAGGCGACTTGGACCACACGATCAATATGGTGCGTCCTGGCCAGATGGACGAGCGTCGCCCACTTCACGACATCGCGGTTGTCTCCGTACCACTGGTCGCGCACGATCATACCCCACAGCGGAACGTCCCCATACCGTTGTCATCTCCCGCATAGCCCGGCATGTTGCAGGTCAAGGATTCGGCGTCTACGGCTTCTCACCCGCCCGCAAGCGCGCGTTGATCTCATCGACGACCGCAGGCACCTCGGCCACGCTTTCCACGACGTAGTGCGCGCCGCACTTGCGGAGCTTCTCGTCGGCGCGGGCGATGCGCCGGACTTGGTCTTCCTCGGGCAGCTTGGCCAGGTCGGCCTCGCTCAGGCCCACCTCATTGCCCGTCTTGCTCACGCCCACCGTCCACACCCCCGCGTTCAGTCCGGCGTCGATGTCCGGGGCCGTGTCGCCGATCTTGACGACGGCCTCGGGCGGACACGTCCGCGTGCCCTGCATGCAGGCATAGATCATCCACGGCTCAGGCCGACCGGCGGGCACCTCCGTGGCGCAGCACGTCACGTCGGGCTTGTACCCCTGCTTGGCGGCCTCGGCGATGTTGATGTCATTGGCCTCGCCGAAGTAGCCCGTGGTCGCGCCGATCTTCATGCCGCGCGACCGCAGGTCCTCCACGGCCTGCAACGCTCCGGGTATCAGGTCGGAGTAATCCGCGATGCACTGAAGCTGAAGGCGCTTGAAGTCCTTCTCGTACATGTCGGCGACGTCGTCCTCGGTGGGCTCGCGGCCGTGGACGTCGCGCCACTTGGCGGCCACCTCGGGCATCTGCGTGACGGCCCGGATGTGGTCTTTCTTCATCAATCCCATCGGTTCGCGGGCCTGCTCGACCGTGATGTCCACGCCGCGCAGCTTGAAGCCCTCGACGAACACCAGCGACGGCGCGAGGCAGCCGAAGTCCACCATCGTGCCGGCCCAATCGAAGACGGCCAGCTTCAGCCCGCCGCGATAGCTCCGCCTGTAGACGACGTCCATGATCGCTCGATCTCCTGTGCAACCAACGAGGTATGATGCGGCGCACCGCGCTCGGGCGCGCCGGGCGAGCCGAGAGCCTAGCCCAAGCCATCGGACCCCGCAAGGCGACGCCCGCGCGTGCCGGCGCCGGGTCGGTCCCTACTTGCCCCGCAACGTGAAGTCGACGATCAGGAACCCGTGCCCCGGCGTCTGCGCGGTGAACGAGAGGATCCCGCGCCGTCGCCACAGCACGCGGTCGTGCTTGCTGGCGTCCTTGCCGAGGATGTCGGGGCCCGTCAGCTCGTAGAAGTCCCACGTCCGCCACCGGTCGGCCGCCCCGGCCCGGAAGCCGCGGAAGCCCTCGGGCGTACTGTAGGCGAAGTACAGGTTGTCGGCGGCGTCGAACACCACGTCAGGCCGCCGGGTCAGCGTCCCGCGCGGATCGATCTTGGCCTCATGCCAGGCGCCCTCGTCGTCCCGCCAGTAATGGTAAAAGCACTGGCCGAGGCGAATCGCCTTCGGCGGATTGTGCTCGAGCTTGGCGGGCCGGTGCGGCGTCGGCGAGCGGAACGTTACCACGTGGGGTCGGTTCCTGCTGTCCAGGGCCATGCAGGCCGCGTTCATCAGCCACGAGTAGACCGGGATCTTGACCACGACGAGCCCCTCGTCACTGAGCTCGATCGGATCGCCGGCGGCCAGGTCGGCCACCTGCTTGCCCGCGTTGTTGTGCCACGTCCTGCCGCCGTCGTCGCTGGTGGCGTAATGCAGGTCGTGGTTGCTGGCCCAGGAGGCGCTGATCTCACGATAGACCCAGGTCGCGTGCAGACGCCCGGCCGGGTCGAACAGCAGGTCGTGCAGATAGGCGCACCGCGACGTGCTGTCCTTCCAGGGCCCGTAGGTGCCTCGCCGACTGAACAGCATGCCGATCCGCGTCCAGGCCCCGCTCTTGGCGTCATAGCGATGGAGGTAGTTGTCGCCGTTGCCGCTGCCGCCGACGCGATACGTGCAATAGAGCGTGCCTTTCGGGTCTGTCAGGAAACGCGGATAGGTCACCCTCCTCTCGAGCTTGGGATCCGACAGCATCGGCTGCCTGGGCTCGATGGCGTCAACGGTGAGGCGTTTCGGCGGATCGGTCAGCAGGCCCGCCCTGCTCTTGGCGTATCGGAGCTGGTCGTTGTGGTGATCCCACGAGAGATGGAGGCGCCCGTCGGCGGCGCTGACGCCCAAGCACGTGTTCCGGTGGGCGTCGTTGTTCTTGAGCGTAAACGCGGGCAATCGAAGCGCCTGGACGTCATCCGTCCGAAGGTCTCTGCGGACCAGGACGAACACCCGGTCGGCGTCCCAGTAGACGGTGTACTGGTAGTCGCCGAAGGTGATGATCTTCTCCTGGTCCCATGAGGACCAGTTCCAGTTCCAGGCCTTCTTGTCGACCACGATCTTCTTTCGCATGCGCCACGGCGAGGCATCGGTCTCGGCCGGTGCCGCCGACCACGCGCTCGTCGTCAAGAGGACTGCCGCCAATCGGCCGAGGGTTCGCAACCGGATCACGCTCATGAAGGACTCCTGGGGTGGTCGTAGGCTCTTGGCAAGGACTGGATGAAGCCGCCCGGCGGCTTCGAGAGGCAGGCGCCCGGACCGCGTGGCCGCGCCGGCCTCCGCCCCGGCCATCATAGGCCGGTGGGTCCGATGTTTGAAGCCGATGGGAGCTCAGAGAGGCTGCCGGCGGTGTGGGACTTATCCTCAGGTTCCGCTGTCGAGGACCTGTCGGACGGTTTTAAGGAGATGGAAGGCCTGGTAGGGCTTCTGGATGAAGCCGGCCAGTCCCTTGCCGGCGAACCGGCTGGTCACCTCTTGCTCGTTGTAGCCGCTGGAGAGGATGACGCGCGCGTCGCTGGGGATACCTCGCATCTCGCGGTAGACCTCTTCCCCGCTCATATCCGGCATGGTCATGTCCAGCAGGACCAGCTGGATCGCGTCGGCATGATCGCGGAATACTTCCAGCCCTTCGCGCCCCGAGCCGGCCGTCAGGACGTCGAAGCCCGCGTGCGACAGCATGCCTGCGGCCACATCTCGTACCGTCTTCTCGTCGTCAATCACGAGGACGAGGCCCGAGCACGCCCATGCGTCGTCGCCGTTCTCCGTCGGCGTCTCCGACTGATACATCTGGTCGCTGGCGGGCAGCAACACCTTGATCGTGGTCCCTTGGCCTCGCTCGCTGTAGACCTTGATCGCCCCCCGATGGCCGTGCACGATGCCCTGGACGGCCGCCAAACCCAACCCACGCCCGGTGAACTTCGTGCTGAAGAACGGCTCGAACAACCGGACCTTGGTCTCCTCATCCATACCGCAGCCCGAATCGGATACCTCGGCGAAGACGTAGGGTCCCTCGTCCAGGTCGGACTGAAGGTCCATCTCCTGAAGGTAGTCCCGGGTCACGGTCTGCTGCCCGGTGGTGATGGAGATCTGGCCGGATTCATCGCCGATGGCCTCGGCCGCGTTGGTGATCAGGTTCATGATCACCTGTCGGATCTGCGTGGCGTCGCCTTCGATCGCCGAGAGCTTCGGTGCGAAGCTATACGACAAGCGAATGCGCTTCGGGATGGCCGATTCGAGCAAGTGCGACATCTCCTCGACCAGGCGGGACAGGTCCAAAGGCTGCACGACGAAGCGCCCCTTGCCGGAATAGGCCAGGAGCTGATTGGTCAAGTCGGCGGCCCGTTGCGCGGCCGTCTCGATGTGCTGAATCGTGGGCCGTATCGGCGACTCGGCCGGGAGATCCATCAGCGCCAGGCTCGCGTTGCCCAGGATGCCCACCAGGAGGTTGTTGAAGTCGTGCGCGACGCCCCCGGCGAGGAGACCGAGGCTCTCCATCTTCTGGGCATGCTGAATCTGGCTCTCGAGGACGCGTCGCTCCTCCATGGCGCGATGGCGCTCGATCGAGACCGCATAGAGCGTCGCCAGACGCTGGAGGAGCTCCAGATCGCGTTGGGTGTAAGGTCGCGACGAATTCGCCAGCGAGATCTGACCCAGCAACAGATCACCGCTCAGACTGGGCACCGAAAGGAACCGCTCGATGGGCAGATGCCCTTCCGGCGTCCCGGACGACCTCGGGTCGTCGTTCGGGGTGTTCGTCAGGAGCGGTTGCTTGTTGTCCAGCACCCATCCCCACAGCCCGCTGAACGCCTCGAAAACGATGCTCTTGTCCGGCACCTGGCAGGCGTCCCAGATGTCCCGCGTCATGGTCGTGCATACGAGATGTCCGGTCGGGGGATCGATGTGACCGACGTAGCCGAACGAGCTTCCGGTCAAGGTCTTGGCCTGGTCGAGGATCGCGGCGGAGATGTCCTCCACCGAGGTCTTCTCGATCAGCGTCTTGGACAGATCGGCCACGGCCTGGTTGACCTTGACCTCCCACGCCAGGGCCTCTTCGGATCGGCGCTGCTCGGTGACGTCGGTGAACACCATGGCGAACCGCCCGGGCTCGGGACAGTAGGCCGACACGGAGAAGAACTTGCCGGCGTCCTGGAGATAGCTCTCGAATCGCGCCGGCTTGCCGCTCCGCGCCACCTCGCAGAACCCCCTGATCCAGTAGGACTCGATGTTGGGCAACACCTCGCGTACGGTCTTGCCGACCACATGATCGGCGGGGAGGCCGACCAGCTCCTCCGACGCGGGATTCGCCGCCAGGATACGGTAGTCGACGGCCTCATCGTTCTCATCGAAGATCGCCTCGCATAACGCGAATCCGGCGGGCATCTCGCTGAAGAGCTGTTCGAACTGGCGGTGTTCGTGCTCCTTCTCGCGCTCGGCCCGATACACGTAGCGCATCAGGGCCTGAGCGATCGCACCGAACGCCGTCAGCATCACCCAAACCAGGCAGCGAACGTATACCTCATGGGCGTCCGGACTCAGCAACGGTTCTCTGAGCGTGCCGCCGACACGAAAGAGCAGATGGTCCACGGTCGCATCGGCCACCCAGAACACCCCGCCCAGGATGAAGCCGATCACCACCAAGGCGTTACGCTTCACCACGGACGTCGCTCCCTGTCGTGTCATGAGAGGTCCCCTGCGGCCCGAGATCGTCATCCAGGCCGAGGGTTGTTGAAAGGTGGCACAGATCGGCTCGATGGTCGGACGGTACACCCGCCCGGTGAGGGCGCCGTCCGACTAACGCACTTTAGCCTCGCTGCAGGTCCGAGACAAGGGAATCCCTCGCCCGAGTGGACCACAAACGCATCCGCGCCGGACGAGAGTTAAACTGTCACTGTGCGGACGGCGTACGGGTAGAGGCATCGGATTCTCGACGGTATAGTCCCGGTATGAGAGCCGCACGTTTAAGGCGAGCCGGGACACGAGAAGGGACCATGATCGTAAAACCGCGAAGGCTGCGCGCCGGCCACTTGACGGCCGTGACCGTCCTTGTCTTCACCTCCGGCTGCGAGGTCTTCTGCGTCGATGCGGTGCACTGGCTGTTCGCCGGCAACCTGTATCCCATCGGAGAGGGCAGGGCCTATCGCTCCCGGCAGCCCGACGCCGCGCTGCTCGAGCACGTGATCCAGGACCTGGGCGTCCGGACGGTCATCAACCTCCGAGGAGAGAACACAGGCGACGCCTGGTATGACGCGGAGGTCGCCGCCGTCGAACGGCTTGGGGCCAAGCTCGCCAACGTCGCCATGAGCGCCAACCGCCCCCCGTCGGCCGAGACCCTGCTGGCCCTGCACGAGACGCTGCTCAGCGCCGAGCATCCGATCTTGATCCATTGCAAGGGCGGGGCTGACCGCACCGGCGCCGCCGCGGCGATATGGCGCATGGCCGTAGCCGGTGACGGCCGCGAGCAGGCCCTCGGCGAGCTGGACTGCCGTTACGGCCACTTCGAAGCGTCCACGCCGGCGATGGACTGGCTCGCCAGGGTGTACCAGCCCGACGTCGCCTGGATCGAAACCGACTATGACCCGAATGCCTACTGGACCTCGGCCGACGAATCCGCGCGTTTTGAACCCGACAGCCCTCGGTAACTCAATGCCGGCATGAAGGTTGCAGAGCGAGGGCTCTTGCTGGCAGCCTTGCTGTCTCCATAAACAAGGCCATACCGATCCGTGCTGCGACATCCTACCAGTAGAAAACTGTCGAAAAGTGGATGACAAACCCGCGCGGATGGTGTACAGTGTTATTGCTTCCGTGGCGTGGCCATTCGGACCACCACCTACTTCCAGGCTTGAGGTCAGCCCGACGTAGCAACTGGTTGTAGTGGATAGCATTCGTGCAGGGGTTCCCGAGGCGGGATCCCTGAAAACCGTTCGACTACACCCGCGTACCCAGGCAGCCGGGACCACGACCTCGTTCGCGGACCCTCGGTTACCAGGCTGCGATGGTGTTTGGTTCGAACGTACAAACCGCGTGCTTAACGGAAGGGAAAAGACGACGGGAGGGGCAGCACCATACGAATGGCCTGACCTGCCTGACGAATCGGATCGTCAGGCCGGGCCACGCCGAGAGACCACGGGTCCCCGAGGAGCGGCCGGCATCGCCTTCGGTGAGTAGCGGAACTCCCATCATTGGGTTAGCAGGCGGCATCGGATCAGGCAAGAGCCTGGTCGCGGGCATCCTGGGTGATCTCGGAGCCCTGGTTCTGGATGCCGATCAGTCAGCCCAAGAGATCCTCGACCGGCCGGACGTGCTGGGTACCCTGGTGAGTTGGTGGGGTTCCGAGGTGCGAGACGAGGCGGGCCAAGCCGATCGACGGCGCATCGCCGAGATCGTGTTCGACGACCCGCAGCAGCGCCGCCGGCTGGAGGCGTTGATCCATCCGAGGATCTTCGCGGCATGGCAAGAGGTGCTGAGGCAATGCCAGGCCGATCCGGCGAAGGCCCCGGCCGTGGTCATCGACGCTCCGCTACTTTTTGAAGCCGGGCTGGATTCGTGGTGCGACGTGATCCTCTTTGTGGAAGCACCCGAGTCGGATCGAGCCCGCCGCGTGCAAGCCAATCGGGGCTGGACGCAAGACGAGCTCGAGCGTCGTGAGAAAACACAAGAATCGTTGGACGCCAAACGGGCCGCATCCGATCATGTGATACGGAACACGTCCAGCGTGACGGACCTTCGACGACGGGTCGAGGCCGTCTTCTCTGAGATAGCGTTTGCTGACACCTGATTGAACTCCCCCGGCATGTCCGTCGTAGACCCAATGGCTATGACAACCTGCCTCGGGGGGCAGTATGGCGACCATCCTGGCAGGGGGCCTGGATAACAACGAACTCCCTCTTAGTGTCCTACCTGTAAGTTGATGTGGAGGATGACACCATGGCTAAGGCCGGCTCCAACGGGCCTAAGACAGCAAAGAAAAAGACGGCGAACGGTTCAGCCGGCGACAAGCGCAGGTCGAGCAAACCGACCAACCAGCAAGACGCGCCCCGCGGCGAGCAGCCGGCGCCCCAAACCGATAGCGCCGACGTGGCCGTGGATGTCGACGACGACGACGTCCAGGGCAACATCGATAAGGAGACGCACGAGAAGTACGAGGAGGTGAAGCGCGGTGAGCTGCACATCACCGACCTTCAGAAGATGACCGTGCCCGAGCTCCACGAGATCGCCAAGAACGAGGGACTCACCGAGTACACCTCGCTCAAGAAGCAGGAGCTCATCTTCAAGATCCTCAAGGAGCGGATCCATCGCAACGGCCTGATGTACGGCGAGGGCGTGCTCGAGATCCTGCCCGACGGGTTCGGCTTCCTCCGCAGCCCGGAGTACAACTACCTGCCGTGCCCCGACGACATCTACATCAGCCCCTCGCAGATCCGACGGTTCGGTCTGCGGACCGGGCATATCGTCGCCGGGCAGATCCGCCCGCCGAAGGAGTCCGAGCGCTACTTTGCCCTGCTCCGCGTCGAGGCGATCAACTTCCAAGATCCCGAGATGGTCAATGAGAAGACCGTCTTTGAGGACCTCACGCCCGTCCATCCGGGACCGAAGCAGATCACCGGCTACACGCCCGGCGACGGACGCATCGTGCTCGAAACCGCCGCCGACGAGATCAACATGCGGATCGTCGACCTCGTCACGCCGATCGGTCGCGGCCAGCGTATGCTCATCGTCGCCCCGCCGCGCACCGGCAAGACCGTGCTGCTCCAGAAGATGGCCAACGCCGTCAGCAAGAACCACCCCGACTACTACGTCATCATCCTCCTGATCGATGAGCGGCCCGAGGAGGTCACCGAGATGGAGCGCATGACGCAGGCCGAGGTCATCAGCTCGACGTTCGACGAGCCCGCCAGCCGCCACGTCCAGGTGGCCGAGATGGTCATCGAGAAGGCCCGACGCCTGGTCGAGTACGGCCATGACGTGGTGATCCTGCTCGACTCGATCACACGCCTCGCCCGGGCGTACAACACCGAGGTGCCCCACTCGGGCAAGATCCTCACCGGTGGTGTCGACGCCAACGCGCTCGAGAAGCCCAAGCGGTTCTTCGGCGCGGCCCGGAACATCGAAGAGGGCGGCAGCCTGACGATCATCGGCACGGCCCTGGTCGACACCGGCAGCAAGATGGACGAGGTGATCTTCGAAGAGTTCAAGGGTACGGGCAACAGCGAGCTGCACCTCGACCGTCGTCTGGTCGATCGCCGCGTCTGGCCGGCCATCGACATCTCGGCCAGCGGGTCGCGTAAGGAAGAGCTGCTGCTCGATCCGAAGGAGCTCGAGCTGGTCTTCAAGCTGCGTCGCGTCGTCAGCGACATGAACGCCGTCGAGGCCGTCGAGCTGCTCCGCAACCGGCTCGAGAAGGCCAAGACCAACGCCGAGTTCCTCATGACGATGAACCTCGGCTGACCGGTCGAGACGGAGCACGAACACGCTACCGGGCCGCGGGCGCTGAGGCGTCGGCGGCCCGCGTCGCGCGCCGGTCGGCCTGATCTCGACACACGCCAAGGCGACCGGAACCCGGCACGCGCCGGCGGCTCACTTGCCCGTCTTGAACGATCCATGGCGCAGCAGGGATTCGATATCGCTCCGCATGTAAACCCGACGCAGCCATTCAGCCACCAGCGCCGAGTAGACGTTCGCCCCCCGCCTGTTGAGGTGATAGTCGTCTGCGAACAAGGTGGGATCGCGAAACGCGAGGTTGTCCTGCTGGGTGGTTTCGAGAAACGGAACGCCGAGTCGTTCGGCCAGGGCATCCACCTCCTTCATGGCCGGTCGGTAGCGGGGATCCGGCATGAACCCTTTCCGCCAGTAGGGCGAGCCGGCCAGGGCCACCCAGGCGCCCGAGGCCTCCGCAGCCCGAACGCATTCCTCGAGCATCGCGAGCATCCTCGGACTCGGCGGGGCAACCGTCCCACCCGGGGCAACCGCATGCTCCAGTTGCTCCAGGCTGGCGGTCCGCGTGATGCCCGTGTAGCCGTGGCACGTTCTGCCGGACCAGACAAGGTTCGCCAACAGCTCGGGGGCCACGCGATTGTAGCGAGCCGCTGACGAGAGATACCGGAGCCGAGCCGACGGACCCACTTCGCCCAACAAGGCCTCGACAACCGACGAGCGGTGTAGGTGGCCCGCCAACAGGGCTACACCACCGTATCCGCCCGCGTCGTGAAGCAACGACTTGGGATCCACGTCGATCAGGCAGATACGCGGGTTGCACTCCTTCAACGCCAGGTCGAGCATCCCGCGCGTGTAGGGCATGAGCTGACCCTCGCAGCCCGCGTTGAAGACACGCATGCCGAAGGCGGATTCAAAGAACCTCGGGTTGTAATGGCAGCGCGCCCGCGAGTTGCCCAAGATGAGGAACTCCGGATCCTCGTCGCGTAGGGCCGCGAGCGGATCCGTCCGCTTGCCCGCCTCGGTGGAAGCCACGATACCCGCGAGCAGCCCCCCCAGGCCTCGGTCCACCAGGACCAGGAAGGTCAGGAACAGGACCGAGCGAAGCAGGATGTGGACGGCCCGGGTCATGTCGAGCTCGCTTTCAGAACTGGAAGTAGATGAAGCGGCTCTCCGCATCGACACCGAAGACGATGATGGCGAAGACCACCGACGCATACACGACCCATCGCGTGAGCCAGAACCGTTTGGCCAGCAGATCCCGAATGACGAAACGCGTTTGAATGAGCTGAACGACGAACAGAACGGCGATGCCGGCCGCGCCGAGGACTACGGAGGGGGCATTGATCCACGGTCCGCCATCCAGCTCGGGCAGCTTAGAGAAGATGTGGAAGGCCTCGGCAAGAGAGCGTGATCGGAAGAGCACGAAGCCCAGCACGATGAGGTGAAACGTCACCAGCGCTCGGACGGGGTTGACGACCCACAAGGGAACGCCGAGCCTCGCCCAGAACCGATCCCGCCACGGCTGCGTAAGCCACGATCCGCACATCAACACGCCGTGGTAGCCGCCCCAGAGGACGAAGGTCCAGTTGGCCCCGTGCCACAAGCCGCCGATCACCATCGTCAAGAAGAGATTGAGCAGCGTCCGCGCGGCGCCCTGACGGTTGCCCCCGAGCGGGATGTAGACGTAGTCCCTCAGCCAACTCGATAGGGAGATATGCCAGCGCCGCCAGTGATCGCGGATGGTCGTCGCGAAGTAAGGCAGGTCGAAGTTGCGCACCAGGTTGATGCCCAGGATGCGGGCCGAGCCGATCGCGATGTCCGTGTACCCGGAGAAATCGCAGTAGATCTGGACCGTGAAGAAGTAGGTGGCCAGAAGCAGCGTCGGACCCTCATGGTCATAGACGTGGCCGTAGACGGCGTCCACGTACATGCCGAGGCGATCGGCCACCACCACCTTCTTGAACAACCCCCAGGCGATGAGCTGCATGCCGTCCCAGATGCGGTCGGGACTGAAGCGGTGGCGCATGTGGAGCTGCGGCAAAAGCCTCTCGCCCCGCTCGATGGGCCCGGCCACCAACTGCGGGAAGAACGCCACGTACAGCGCGTAGCGAAACGGATGCCGCTCCGGATCGATCCGCCCTCGGTAGACGTCCACCGAGTAACCGACCGCCTGCAACGTGTAGAACGAAATGCCGACCGGCAAGAGCACGTCGAGGCGGGGAAGGTCTATCCCGAGCGACAGCAGGTCCGCCAGATCGCCGAACGACCGGCTGAAGAACCCCGCATACTTGAAGACGGCCAACAGACCGAGACTGCCGACCAACGCGACGCCGAGCAGGACCTTCCTGAGCGCCGCTCCACGATGCCGGCCCATGCCCAGGGCGCAACCGTAGTTGACGACCGTGATGGCCAAGATCAGGGCCAGGTAATCCGCACGCCAACATGAGTAGAACACATAGCTGGCCAGCAGCAGGAGATAGAGCCTCGCCCGGCCGGGCAGCGCGAAGTAGATCGCGCTGACCGTGGTAAGAAAGATCAGATACAGCGTGGAGTTGAACAGCATGGGCCCACGATCCCCGGTCGAACGCGTTGAGCCCGGGCGAACCGGACGCCACGCGCCCTACCGCCCCAAACGGCGCGCGGATCGAGCCGTCGGTTGCTGCTGCTTGTTGTCCGTTGTCTGTTCCCGTCATCCGGGGTGCTGGAAGCCCATAGCCCCCTCGGCCGCGCTATCCCCGTCCGCCACGGCCGATCACGATGACGGTTAAAACGATGTGCAACCCGCCCACCAGATTAGCGGGGCAAGACCTTAGGGTCAACGGACGACGGAGCCGACCGTGCGTGGCAACCCTGCCTGCTTCGAGGCAAGCCCGAGATCCTCTCCCGGCGTCGCCTTCGGCTGTACACCTCGGGCCAACCGTCTTAGAATGCCTCGCGGCGACAGACGGCGGACGCGCTCGCGCCCGGCATCGGTCTCGGACGCGTCACGGTCCGCCCATCCACCAGAGGGAGGTGCACCGATGAAGCTGTTGGCCGTCAATGGCAGTCCCCGCGAGAAGGGCAACACGTCGCGCATGCTGCACCGTGTGTGCAAGCCGCTGGCCGATGCCGGCGTCGAGATCGAGAACGTCTACATGCACGGGCTCGACTTCGCCCAGTGCAAGGCCTGCTGCATCTGCATGAAGAAGAAGGACCGGCACTGCCACGGCTACAACGACGCCTGCAACGAGATCATCGACAAGGTCATCGCCTCGGACATCATCCTGCTGGGCTCGCCGGTCTACTTCGGCTCGGTCACGGGTCAGATCAAGGCCTTCATGGACCGCGTCGGCTTCGTCAACCGGGTCAACGAGCCCTTCCTGCCACGCAAGATCGGCGCGGCCGTCACGCCGGCCCGCCGCGCGGGCGAGGTGCTCACCTTCGCCGAGCTGAATCTGTGGTTCCTGATCAACGGCATGATCGTGCCGGGCAGCAGCTACTGGAACGTGGGTCACGGCCTGAAGGAGGGCGACGTCGAGCAGGACAAAGAGGCCATGGAGACCTGCGACGAGCTGGCCAAGAACCTCCTATGGCTCGCCGAGCGCGTGTGCAAAGCCTGAGCGGTCCCCGGCCGACTCAGCTCTGCTATCGCAACCGAGTCGCGCTACTTGGTAGGAAGCTTATCGAGGTCGGCGTTGGCGCCGATCAGGACGAGGATGTCACCGTCCTGGAGGGGTTCGTCCGGGTCGGCCGCGCTCATCCACTCCGACTGCGGCTTCCTGTCGGGCTCCGGCTGAGCCTCGTCGGCCGGCGCCGGCGAGCCGCTCGGACGCCGAATCGCCACCACGTTGAGGCGATACTTGGCGCGGAGTTCCAGTTTCCGAAGCGTCTTCCCGACAAACGACGCCGGCGCGGGCACCTGCACCAGGCTGTGTTCGGCGTCGAGCTCGAAGAACTCCTCGAAGTGCGGCATCATGAGCTGATTCGACCACCGCTGGGCCGACTCGTACTCCGGGAAGACCACGTCATCGGCCCCGACCTGCTTCAGGATGCGACCGCGCGTCCCGCTCCCGGCACGGGCCACCACCCGCGGCACGCCGAGCTTCTTGAGCAGGGTCACGGTCAGGACCGCGGCCTCGAAGTCGGTCCCGATGCCCACCACGGCGCAATCGACCTTGTCGATGCCCTGGGCCGTCAGGGCCTCCTCGTCGGTGCTGTCCATACACACCGCGAGCGTGACGTCGTCGCGGTGCTTCTGGACGATTTCGCCGTCGCTGTCGATGGCGATCACCTCCGCCCCGTCGCGACTGAGCAGCAAGGCGAGACGCTCCCCGAAACGACCCAGTCCTATGACGGCGAATTGCGGCATGGCATTATCCGATGACGACGCCCTCTTCCGGGTAGTGCACGCGACGAGACGCGGGCCTGCCGGCCAGGGCGATCAAGATGGTGAGCGGGCCGAGCCTTCCCGCAAACATCGCCAGCATGATCACGCCCTTGCCGAAGGCTGTCAATTCGGGCGCGACCCCGCAGCTCAAACCGACCGTGCCGCACGCGCTGACCGACTCGAACATCAACTCGAGGAACCGGGCGTTCTCGCCGTCGCTGAACGTCAGCAGTAGGGCCGTCACCGCAATCAGCGCGAACATCAACAGCATCAGGGCACCGGCCCGGCGCACCAGCTCGGCCGGTATCGTCCGGCCGGCGAACTCCACCTCCTCGCGTCGACGGATCGTGGCCACTGCCCCAAGCAGGACCAGCGCGAACGTAACGGTCTTGACGCCGCCGGCGGTCGAGGCGGGGCTCCCTCCGATGAACATCAACAGCATGAGCGACATGTGGCTGGCCGGCGACAGGGCACTGATCGTCGTGGGCGTCGTGTTGAAGCCCGCCGTCCGCGCCGTCACCGACTGAAAGACGGCGTGGAGCCCGCGCTGCGGCGAGGTCTCTCCGGCCATGATGGGCGGTCTCGGACGCAGCGACGCACGCAGGTCGGCCGGGTAGCGCGCGTTGTGCCGACCCGGGGTCTCGAAGATCATCAGGAGGACCGCACCGAAAATGATCAGGACCCCCGTGGCCAGCAGCGTGATCTTGCTGTGGACGGTGAGCCGCCCGGGCCGGCCCGCGACCAGGCCGAGATCCCGACCACGCCCCTTCCGGGAGAGCCGCACCGCGATCCACTCGTAGATGTCGTGCAGAACGGGGAACCCCAGCCCGCCCAGCACGATGAGCGGCATCATCACGCCATAGACCTGCCAGCAGCCTCGGTAGGCCACGAGACTGTCGCTCTGCAGGCTGAACCCGGCGTTGCAGAACCCGCTGACGGCGTGAAAGACGCTGGTGAACGCGCGGAGATGCCACGGTTCGACCTCCGCCCACATGCCGTAAAGCAGGACCGCGCCGGCGGCCTCGAACGTGAACGTCGCGATCACGATGAAGCGAAGCATGCGGCCCACGTGCCCGACCGCTTCGGGCGCGATCACGTCCTTCATCATGAGCGATTCGTGCAGGCTGATCCGCCGACCCAGGAGCAAGCCGAAGAACGTGCCGAACACCATGATGCCCAGCCCGCCAAGCTGCATCAGGACCAGCACGACCGCCTTCCCGAACAGGGTGAGCTCGGTCTCGGTGTCGTACACGATCAGGCCGGTCACGCAGGTCGCGCTCACCGCCGTGAAGGCGCAGTTCAACACGTGCCGAGGCAGGCTCGTGGTCGGACCGATCCGCTGCGGGCGTGTGGCACGCGGTAGCGCAAGCAGCGCCGTGCCGATCAGGATGACCAACAGGAAGGACGCGATCATCAGCCGCGTCGGATGGTGCCGCCTGGCCAACAGAACGTTCGCCAGCGACAGATGGTAGAGCAGTTCGGCGACTAGGACGACCTGGATGGTGATCACGTACAGGGCGCGTGGACGGTCGCCCCACTCCGACTCGATCAGCAGCGCCACCAGACCGAGTGCGATGACGCCGATCTCGAGCCAGCGCGATTTGAGATACGTCACCCGGTCGGCGGCAACGACCAAGCCCCACGCACAGCGCGCCACGAACAGCGACACGGCCAGCACCTGTGTGGCGATCAACAGCCATCCGGGCAAGGGCACGCGCTCGGGCTCGAACCCGTATTCGACGGCGAGCGACGCGGCGGCCGCCACCGCCGTGATCCACAGTAGCGCGGTAAGCCCTTGCATGAGCCGATCGCGCCACAAGCTTTTCGGCACGTCCATGGGCATGGGGAAGCAGTATACCCCGGACGTCGGTCCCGTGCGCGGTGGGCGCGCCCCGTCGCCGAACCGCGATCCGTGAGGGGCGACAGCGTCTAACCAGGACCGACGTCGCCTATCCCTTCTTGCCGTAGACCTCGTCGGGATCGAATTGCTTTTCAGCCACCACGTGCCAGGCGTCGTTCTCGAGCCGGCGATAGAAGCAGTTGTGGTAGCCTTCGTGGCAGGCCGCGCCGTGCTGCTTAACGCGGATGACCAGCGTGTCGGCGTCACAGTCGGTGAAGACGGCGACCACGTCCTGGGTGTGGCCCGAGCTCTCGCCCTTCATCCAGTACTTCTGCCGGCTGCGCGACCAGAAGTGGGTCTTGCCGGTCTGGATCGTCTCGGTCAAGCTCGCCCGGTTCATGTAGGCCATCATCAACACTTCGTTGGTTTCGTCGTCCTGGATGATCGCGGGGATCAGGCCGTTGGCGTCGTATTTCAGCTCGTCGAGGGCGGACATCGGTGAGTCTCTCCGGTCAGGTTCATCTCGCGCGAGGCGAGGTTGCGTCTCATGGAATCCTCTACGTCAGGGGGCACTCCCGGGTTCGCGGGGCTTAACCGGCCGCGGCGATCCGGATGGCCTCGGCCAGGTCGATCTGACCCTCATAGATGGCGCGGCCGACGATCATGCCCGCCAGCGGCTGCTTCGTCAGCCGGCGGACGTCGTCGAGGTCGGTCACGCCGCCCGAGGCGATGACGTCGAGCCTCGTGCTACGGGCCAGCTCGCCGACCGCCTCGATGTTCGGCCCGAGCAGCATGCCGTCCCGCCCGATGTCGGTGTAGATGATGGCCGCCAGGGGCCAGCTATCCACCTTGCGCGCCACGTCGACGGCCAGCACATCCGTCTGCTCCGTCCACCCCTCGACGGCCAGGTGCCCCTCCCGGGCGTCCAGCCCGAGGATGATCTTGTCGTGGTGCTCGGGCTTGTGAACCAGCGTGTCGAACCACGCCCACTCGCGCAGCGCCTGCGTGCCGATGACGGTCCGCCTGACGCCCACGTCCAGCAAGGTCTGCACCGTCTGCTCGTCGCGGATCCCACCGCCGACCTCCACCTCCAGCCCGGTCTGTTCCACGATGGCCTGGATGGTGGTCAAATTGTTCATGCGGCCTTCGCGCGCGCCGTCCAGGTCGACGACGTGGACCCACCTGGCGCCAGCCTGCTCGAACTGCTTGGCCTGGTCGATGGGATCGGCTTCGTAGTTGATCTGACGGGTGTAGTCACCCTGCACCAGCCGAACGCACTTGCCGGAACGCAGATCAATCGCGGGTATCAAGTCCATCTCGTAAGCTTCCTATCTGGTCCGTCGGGGCCCCGGACGGGCGCCCCTCTATCATAGCCTGCTGAAGTTCTCCAGAATGCAGAGCCCGTGTCGCTGGGACTTCTCCGGATGGAACTGCGTGGCGAACAGGTTGTCCCGCCAGACCATCGCCACGAACTCGACGCCGTAGTCCGACCGAGCGACCCGTACATCGGCCTCGATCGGTTGCACGTGGTACGAATGCACGAAGTAGAAATGCGTGCCCTGATCCAGGCCGTTCAGGATCGGGCAGGACTCGTCCCACCAGAGCTGGTTCCACCCCATGTGGGGAATCTTCAGGCCCCGAGCGGCCGGAAGACCGTCGAAGTCGAACCGGACCACCTTGCCGGGCACAATGCCGAGGCCCGTGTACTCGCCGTCCTCGTAGCTCACGTCGAACAGCAACTGCAGCCCGAGGCAGATGCCCAGGAAGGGCCGACCCGATTCGATCGCTCGCACCACGGGCTCGACCAGCCCTTGCCTGCGCATGTGCTCGATCGCATCGGCGAACGCGCCCACACCCGGCAGGACCACCTTGGCGGCCCGATCAATCTCCTCGGCGCTGCTGACGATGCGCGCATCCGCCCCGACACGCTCAAAGCCTTTCTGAACGCTCCGCAGGTTGCCCATGCCGTAGTCAACGATTGCAATCACAACACACCACCGGCATGAGCACCGATCCGATCAGGCATCACTCTCATCTAACGACTGGGTTCCGGACCGACGTAGATATCGACGCGTCGGTTCTTGGCCTTGTTTGCCGCGCTCGTGTTGGGCACCAGCGGGTCGTAGGGCCCCGCCCCGGCCGCGAGCAGTTGCGCATTCTCGACGCCCTTGGAGGCCAGATACCGCACGACGGCCATGGAACGTTGGCAGCTCAACTCAAGGTTATCCTGCCACTTGGTCTTACGGATCGGGTCGTTGTCGGTATGCCCGATGACGTAGACGTGCTTGTCGGCGTAATCGGCCTTGATCCTGGCCGCGATCGCGTCGAGTTGGGACTTGGCCTTACTCGATAGCTCCGGCTTGTTGACCCGCCCCAGGTCCGTGGTGCTCAAGGCCCCGATGAACTCGAGCATCGGGGTCGGCGCGGGCGGAGGGGTCGGCGGGGCCTGCTTGGCCTGGGCCAGCTCGGTCTGGAGCTGGGCATTGCGCTGCTCGAGCTCGCTGGCCCGCGCCTGAGCGACGTCGCGCGCCTCCGAGGCCGCCAGCAACTGGTCACCGAGGGCCTGCTTCTCCTCTTCCAGCTGGGCGATCTTCTTCTTGGGATCTTCGCACCCTGTGGACAGGGCAACGGCGCAAAGAACACTGCCATAGAACCCTGCGCTCCAAACGGCGTGAATCATCCGACGCATGAGTAGACCTCCCGTCGACTGCGACACCCTTCGAATCCGTCCGATCTCACCGTGGCACGGCAGGCCGCCGTGGATAACCCGCCTAGTCCTCGTCGGACGTCTCGGCAGGCTGTTCGACGACCTGCTTGAGCTTCTGATCGATGCGGTTCTCCGTCTCGCGAAGCATCCGCTCGCGCTCGCGATGCTTGCGATCCTCGAGTTCCTTGGCCCGGAGACCACGGACCTCGCGTAGCTCTCGCAGCACGCGCCGCACCCGCAACAAGACCCAGACGATCACCGCCGCGGATACGCCGCTCACCAGCATGACCCACAGCACGTTCGTCTGTGGAAACCGGTGGAAGAACCACACGTCGACCTTGTGGTTGCGGTTCATCACGATCACGAGAAGGACCGCGCCCGCAAACGCAACCATCAAGGTTAGCTTAGCGTACGTCTTGAACTGACGAAGTGCAAGTCCCATTCGACCAATTGCTTCCGATCACGGCCCACCTGCGCCGCGACCGCCGAAGCCTCCACCGACGCCCCCGCTCACGTTGTCCATTCCCACGGGCTCGGCCCCCAAACCGAACAGGATCTCCCAGGCCTCCAGCATTGTACCGACCCGCTCGGCGAGCGGCAGGTACAAAACCAGCGCCACGACAATGCCCAGGCTTAGCCACGGACCGAACCAGACCGCCCGGCTTCGCTTGCGGATCAGCCAGATACCGACCGCCACCACCGCCAATGGACACGCTAAGAAGAAGCCCGCCATGACGATGGGCCATCCCGCCACGGCACCGGCCGCGGCCATCAAGTGGACGTCGCCCATGCCGAAGGCCTCGCGTCCCAGGATCAGCGTGAAGACGATCCGCACCCCCCAACCGATCGCCCCAGCCAGCGCAAAGCCTGTCAGGGCCGTGGACAAACCCAGTATCGGCCGCCAATCGCCGCCGAACGGGGACCACGCCAGAAGGCCCTCGCCCAACGCACCCGATCCCAGCCAGCACCCGACGACACTCAACACGATCGCCGGCGACAGCCATCCCAGCTCGATCGCCGCCTCGCGGCGAGCGGTCGGTCGCTCGTCGTCGATGGCCTCGACGATGTCCGCCTCGGCCTCCGTGGGGTCCATGCCGACGGCCACCAGGGACGCAAAGCACGCCAGGATCACCAGTCCCGCCCGCAGACCGTAGGCGGACGGATCCTCCGGCCGGTCGGCATCGATCACGGCCAGGCCCACCCAGGCCGCGATCAAGATCGAAACCAGCACGGCCAGCCACAAGCCCGATCCCGACCGGCCGGCCGGCTCGCTCGACGGGGACGGTGCGGAGCTCGGCGGCTCGGTCCCGTCGATCGGCTCGTCCTCCCCCAGCGGGTGTCGCGGCCAGAGCAAGAGCATCGCGGCCAGGCCGACCGTCGCGCCGACGGCCGCGAAGGCCATGTCCGGCCCGGGCCGAAGGAAGTCGGCGCTCGATGTGGGGGTCCATAACCCGTGCGCGACCACGCCCACGACGACCACAGAGTAGGTGATGGTCACGTCGATCCAGTAGCCCTCGATGTCGATGGCCGACACGGCCACGAGCGCCGCCAGCAGCACGAGGTGCCCCACGAAGATCGGCCAGTCGGCGGCCATCCCGACGAAGGCCGGCCGAGCCGGACCCACGAAGAACGTATCATACGCCAGCAGGAACAGCAGGACGGTCAACCCTTCGATCAGCGGATACCGCGGCGAAATCGGCATCTGGCAGTGCCGACACCTCCCCCGAAGGGCGAGGTAGCTCGCGATCGGCACATTGTCGTACCAGGCGATGCTCGCGGCGCAACCCGGACAGAACGACCGGGCCGGCGTGGCCACCGACAGCCCCCGGGCGAGCCGATAGATCACCACGTTGAGGAAGCTGCCTACGCAGCCGCCCAGCAAACCGACGCCAATCAGCCAGAACCAATGTGGAATCACGTGCACACGTTTCCGTTTCGAGCCGCGGACCTTGGGCTCACTCTAGCCGGACCGCGCGGCCAGTCAAGCCGATGCCGCCGGTGGGCTTTGAATCCCGAGCGGGCGCCGTTATCCTGCCCTCCCGGCACGACGGCGTATCGAGCCGGCGCATCGAGATCGTCCCTATATGTGGCAGGAGTCCCATCGCTCATGGCAGACAAGGTCAAGGTCGGCATGATCGGCTGCGGTCAGATCGCCAAGATCCACCTCAAACATTACGACGACATCCCCGAGGCCGAGATTGTCGCCGTCTGCGACATCCGCGAAGACGAGGCCCGACGTGTCGCCGAGGAGCGCGGCATCCCCCACGTCCTCACCGATTACCACGATCTGCTCGCCATGGACGAGATCGATTCGGTCGACGTCTGCCTGCACAACCGGCTGCACGCCCCGGTGACCATCGACGCCCTGAGAGCGGGCAAGAACGTCTACTGCGAGAAGCCGATGGCCAGCTCGTACCCCGAGGCGCTGCGAATGCTCGAGGTCGCGCGGGAGACGGGGAGGATGCTCGCGATCCAGTTCTTCAGCCTCTACGACCCGGCCACGCGAGCGGCCAAGAAGCTCATCGACGAGGGCAAGCTCGGCCGCATCTACTATGCCAAGGCCCGACACTACCGGCGCCGCGGCCGCCCCTTCGTGGACGGCTACGGCACGGCCCAGTTCGTCAGCAGCGAGACCTCTGCCGGCGGCGCGCTGATCGACATGTGCGTCTATCACGCCGCGCGGATGGTGTACCTGCTCGGCAACCCCGACCTGCTCACCGTCTCGGGCGCGACGTTCCAGGAACTCGACATGTACCCCGACCGCCGCGCCAGCAGCGGCTACGACGTCGAGGAGTTCGGCATGGGGTTCATCCGCTTCGCCGGAGGCGCGAACCTGTTCATCGAGGAGGCCTGGGCCGTCCACCAGCCCAGCGGCGCCAGCCATCAGCTCTTCGGTAGCCAGGGCGGCATCCAGTTCGAGCCGTTCACGTTCTACACGACCATCGGCGACATCGAGTTCGACGCGACGGCGGACCTCAAGGACGTCGACTGGCGATGGCATCAATGCGTGCCCGGCACGGGCGACCACAACGGCAGCCAGCGCCACTGGATCAGCGCCCAGCTCGGCCGGTGCAAGCTCGTCGACTCGGCGGGCGTGGCGCTGAAGACCAGCATGATCCTCGACGGCATCTACCTGTCGCAGAAGCTCGGCCGCGAGGTCACCGCCGACGAGATCGCTCAGGGGCTCTAACCGGAAGGCAGCGCACCGATGGACGCCAAGATCGTCTTCTTCGACATGGACCACACCCTGATGGACAACGACTGCGATATGTCGTGGAAGGAGTTCCTCATCGATCGCGGTCTGGCCGATGCGTCCGAGCGGGACGAGAAGGATCGCTACTTCCAGCAGTACCTCGAGGGCCGGCTCGACGTGGAGGGCTTCCTCGCCTTCCAGCTTAGGCAGTTTCGCGGCAAGGCGCCCGAGGAGCTCGCGCCGCTTATCCGCGACCACTTCGAGGAGTGCGTCCTGCATCGCATCTACCCCCAGGCCCGTGCGATCATCGATGCGTTGCGCACGCGCGGTGTGCCGCGCTACCTCCTGACGGCCACCAACGAGGTCATCGCCGCCCCCGTCGCCGAACACCTGCGCCTCGACGGCATGCTGGCGACGCGGCTGGAGATCATGGACGGACGCTACACGGGCAAGATCCTGCCCCCCTACTGCATCGCGGGCGACAAGATCGGCTACGCCGAGCAAATCTGTCGCGATCATGGTGTGACACTCACCGAGGCCGCGTACTACGGCGATAGTTCGTCGGACATCCCCATCCTCGAGGCCGTCGGTCACGCCGTAGCCGTCAATCCGAACGGGCTGTTGCTTGAACGTGCCGAAGAAGCCCGATGGCCGATCGAGCGGTGGACGTTGGAGCCGGCCTGAACAACTCGCGTGAAGAAACGCCTGATGTGGCACGGCCGCCCCCGGCCGTGAATGATCGACCTGCCCAGCCGTGGGCGTCGGAACCACATGAGGCGAAACCAGGCAACTCATCGGCCATGGCGGCAAGCGGTGTAGCCAACCCTGCTAACCTTTCGACGTGCCACGGAACCCCGGTCGCGCATCTAACCCATAGAAGCAGGCTCACTGATAGGGATACCCGCCTGCCAGGAGAATCTCACGATGACGCCATGGCAGTTCAAGATCCTGATCGACGGCGAGTGCCCGCTCTGCAGTAAGGAAGCCGACCTGCTGCGCTATCTCGACGGCAAGCGCGAGTTGCTGGTCATCGAGGACATCACCGCCGAGCACTTCAACCCGGCCGCCTACGGCACGACGATGGATGAGCTCATGAGCCAGATCCACGGCGTGCTGCCCAACGGCCAACTCGTCAGAGGTATGGAGGCCTTCCGTCAGGCCTACGCGGCCGTCGGATACGGATGGCTGCTCGCCCCGACCCGGTGGCCCATCGTTAGTCCCATCGCCGAGCGAGCCTATCGGTGGTTCGCGCGCAATCGCCTCCGCATCACCCGCCGAGAAAACGCTTGTGCCACGGATCGGTGCTCACGACACGTCAGCTAGTGCCACGTTTCACAAATCGTGCGACTATGGACAGGTCGTCGCGATACGTCTGAAAGGCAGCACTAGCCTCATCGGCAGATGGGCAGATCTCCCAGGGTAAGGCGTTTGGCTTTCGCTCCATACACCCGCCGCATCTACGTCCGTTCGAGTCCGGGTGGCATGGGGCTTCGCGTCTTATGGCCCGCTCGCCCCTCGACGGACGCCTCCTATACGGTTCGTGTTCCTCGGGCCGGAGTTTCGCCTACAGCTTCCTTCAGACACCGCCTCGCGACGACGCTCTTGCTGTTCAGCTAGGGGTTCCTGCCATCAAAGCCCCCAGAGGACTCACACCTCCAAGTCGAACGCCATGCCTGGCACACCAGAAGAACCGGGCGACGCCTGGAGCAAGCGCCGCCCGTTTCCGAAGTGTTCAAAGGTGCCCTTCATCTGACGGACTCAGGGCACCGTGATGGGCCTACCTGGCGATCATGCCAGGCAAAGAGAGAAACGAATCTCCTCGGCATGTGACGGGCCATCACTTCCCGCCACACGTTCCACAGCAAGACTCCTCAGCGGACGACGCTCCGTTGCCACCATTCCCGCCAGACTTCGAGCTTGAGCAACTCGACTTGGCCTTGTGGCTATGGCCATGTCCGTTCCCGCCGTTGCCCTTGTCCGCCTTCGCGGTCTTGCCGCTCTTCGTCTCACAGGCGGACGTCGCGCAGGAGCCCTTCTTCGAGTCGCCATTCCCGTTGGCTCCCTTGGCCACCTTCTTGGTGCCGCAGGAAGACGTCCCACAGGAGGACGCAGCAGCGGGACAACTCTCACCATCGCCGTTGCCGCTCTTTGCAGCCTCCTTCGTACCGCATGAGGACGCGGCAGCGGGACAGCTGTCACCATTCCCGTTACCGGACGACTTCCCATCCGAGCAGTGGCACGCAGCCAGCGGGCATGTCTTGGCTTGATCATCCCCATTCCCGTTTCCGGCCTTGGCGACCACCTTCCCGTACTTCACGCTGCAGCCGTAAGGCTTGGTTTCGGTCCTGGGCGGAGTCTTGCCTGCAAGCAACGCGGCGACGGCGGCATTGGCATGATTCTGATTGCCACGGTCATCGATGACCCCGTGATAGGCAATCTTGCCATGCTTGTCGATCACGAAGATGTGTGGCGTTGTCTTGGCGCCATAGACCCGACCGACGCATCCGTGAGGGTCATGCAGAATGGGATAGGCGATGCGGTGCTTGGCCGCCCACACCCTGTTCTCCGCTGGCTTGCGGTGATGGGTGCTGTCAATGGCCAGCCACACGACCCCTTGCCCTGCCTGCTCGGCATAGGCCTTCTGCGTCGTGTGTTTCTTGGCGTGATGATCAACGATGTACGGGCACTGCTGGTTGATCCACTCGAGCACGACGACATGGCCCCGGTACTCGCTCAGACGATGCTCATTTCCGTGAGTGTCTATCAGCACGAAGTCCGGCGCCGGACCACCTACCTTGGCCTTGGTCGTGTGAGCATGCGCCTTGCCCTCTGACTTGCTGCCGCAGTTGGAGGCGTTGACCGAACTCTGCCACGCCGCCACGCCAACACATGCAGCTACGATTCCCGTGATGAAAACGTTCCTTCGCGTCATGAGTGCGTCTCCTTCTCCGCGCCGTGTCACATGCCGGCGTTCGGAACTGCCTGACCGTCATGTCCAGATCGAGGCGGTCACCCTAGACCTGTTGGGGCTCTTTCGATTCCGTTCACCCGGCAGCCGGTTGATCGTGATGTGCACAGGCCGCCACGAAGGCTTACATGGTGCCCCTTACCAACTGTTGACTTCGATGCGCGCCGCAGCCACGATATTCCCATGGCCTTCTACGACTACCTCGTGATCGATGCCTTTGCCATGGCGCCATTTACGGGCAATCCTGCCGGCGTGATCCTCGATGCCTCGCGGCTTTCCGACGATCAGATGCAGGCCATCGCACGAGAGATCAACCTCAGCGAAACGGTCTTCGTCTTGCCCTCGACCGACCCCAAAGCGGCCGTTCGTTTTCGGGTGTTCACCCCGTCGGAGGAGGCCCTGCCCTCGGGTCACGCGATCCTGGCGGGCGTGACCGGAATGCTGCGAGCCGGACGGTTTACCGCCCTGGTCGATGAGCCCGAGGCGATCCTCCCGATCGAGATGAACGATCGCCACGTCTCGGCCCGAGTCGAGCGCATCGCCAAGGACAGTGACGAGCTCCTCGTCTGGATCGAGCTGCCCCGGCCGCACCTCAAGACCTACAAGCACGATCCCTTGAAGACCGCAGGACTGCTCGGACTCGACGCCGACACCATCGATGCGTCCATGCCGGCCATGACCACCCAAGACGGCGACGTGATCCTCTTCGTCGAAGGCTATGGCGCGCTGATGCAGGCCGGTCCCGACTTCACCGCCCTCGCCGAGTTCAGCCGTCGCAGGAAGTTGCGCGCATGGTGCGTCGCGACGCTGGACACACTCGCCGAATCCGTCCATGTCCAGGCCAGATGCTTCGCACCCGTCGTCGGCGTCAATGAGGACCCGGTGACGGCCTCGATCCAGGGCCCGCTGGCTACCTACCTCGTCGTCGCCGATCAGATCGGTGTCTCGGAACGCGGAGCGGCCGTCACATGCGTTCAAAGCGATCGATCAGGCCGGGCCGGCCTGGTGAGGGTCCTCATCAAGAGGGGCGATTCCGAAGGCTATGAGGCATGGGTGAGCGGACAGTGCTTCGTCGCGATGTCGGGACAGCTCCACGTGCCGGAGTCCTAACAGCGGGCATCCGACCGACCCGATTGCGGACGGCTCTCTTCAGACTTCAGAAGCTTTCACATCTCATGGTAGGCGGGTCAAGGGGGCACGACATCGGGATGGCTCATGTCCCTTAGGGACTTAAAAACAAAGACTTACGTGCAACGGCGTTCTTGACGCGCCGTAAGAAAATATTTACATTGTTGAACTATACGCCTAGACGTTCTATGCTGTCTAAGAAACAGATAGAAGAGGCTGCGCGCTCGAGCCTTTTGGGCCTGAAGGAGGATCACAGATGCTCACCCTTCGCAAGACACTGACCAAGGTCGTGCTCACCATCGTGACCGGTGGAATCGTGGTCGGCAATACCGGATCGGACGCCGAGGACGAGGTCTACGGGACGCTTGGATTGGTGGGCCGTATCATCGATATCTGGGTGTGAAGCCGGGCGTCGATGTTGCGGCGCAGCAGCTTCAGTCGCGCCTTGACCCGATCCGATCGACCTGTTAAGAATAGGCTTACAAGCCGGGGTGCTCCAGGCCCGGCGGAAGCACACAGTCGCCCCCATCGTCTAGCGGCCTAGGATATCAGGTTCTCATCCTGGAGACCGGGGTTCGAGTCCCCGTGGGGGCGTTTGCTCGTCCGCGCCTCGCTGTCCGATCCGGGCGGCGAGGCGCTTTTCGTCTTTCATCCCGCTGCCATCAGCCCCAACCCTGCGACGTTTTCGTCTCGGTCCACCGAGCCGGCGCAGAGCGAAACCTCGCCTGAACCGCCTACCGTGTCGTCCGTCCCTCGGGACGCGTGCCCCATTTCAGCTTGGTGATGAGCGTGTGCCAGCGGGTCTGGCCGGGATGGCGGACCAGCTTGAAACGGTGATCGAAGGTGCGGATGACCAACCGGTCGAGCTCGCACAACGGCGTGGATATCTGACCGTCCAGACTGACGGTCGTGCCCTCGTTCACCCGGATGCCGATCACCTCGATGGCTTGCGTCGACCTAAGCACGAGCGGCCTGTGAGCAAACGAGTGAGGACAGATCGGCGTCATCACGACCGCGTCCAGCCCGCGCTGGAGGATCGGGCCGCCCGCGGCCATGTTGTGAGCGGTCGAGCCGATCGGCGTGGAGAAGATCAACCCGTCGGCGGCCAGGTTGGTCAGCGGTTGGCCCTCGGCGAAGACGGCCAGCTCGATCATCCGAAACGGCGGACCGGCCTGCACCACGCAGTCGTTCATGGCCAGGTTGCTGAAGATCACCTCGTCGCCGCGATGGATGGCCACGTCCAGCATCATCCCCTCGCTGACGTGGAGCGAATCCTTCACGATCTCGCTGATGTGGTCGGCCAGATCGTCGACGCCGAACTCGGCCAGATAGCCGAGCTTGCCGAGGTTCACCCCGACGATCGGCACCTGCCGCCGGCCCATCGCCCGCACGACCGACAGGATCATGCCGTCGCCGCCTAAGACGACGACCATATCGGGGGAGGCCTCGGCCACGATGTTCGTGTCCTTGGTCAGCGCCTTGCCGACGATGCAGGCATGATCGGAGACGATGTCCTCGACGTTCTCCAACGACTCGGCAACGCGGTCCTTGTCGGGGTTGCCGATCAGGAAGGCCTTCGGCTTGTCGGTATGAGAGTTTTGATCGGTCATGGGTGCGATCAGGTCTGGGCCTTCGGGCCCACCGACCTGCTGTTGGAGCGAGCCGTCTGTGAGGCGATGCGGCCGGCCTGCTCCATGTCGTCGGCGCGAGCGCCCAGGACACCGGCAACCGCGCCGGCGATGCCCTCAGGATCGAGCCCCACCTCGGCGAGCTGCTCGGCCCGGCTGCCGTGGCCGATGAACTCATTCTCAGGCAGGCCGAGACGGATGACCTGCGACGTGAGCAATCCCATGTCGTGCCCTGCCTCGAGCACGGCCGAGCCGAAGCCGCCCTCACGGGCATGGTCCTCGACCGTGACGACAGGATGGCCCGCCCCGAGGACGGACGCGATCATCTGGCGATCGAGCGGCTTGGCGAAGCGGGCGTTGATCACGCCCACCTCGATGTGACGTCCGGCAAGGAGGTCCGCGGCCTTGAGCGAGGCGTCGACCGTCGAACCGTATGCGATAATGGTGGCGTCCTTGCCGTCACGGACCCGTCGGGATCGGCCGAGGACGAACGACGGCGTCGTCTCGTCGAGGTCCTGCGGAATGACGTCGCGCGCATAGCGAATGGCCGTGGCCTGCTCGAGCGACACCGCCAGCTTAAGCGCCTCGTGCATCTCGGGTTCGTCGGCCGGGGCCATCAGGACCATGTTGGGCAACGAACGGAGGTACGCGATGTCGTAGCAGCCGTGATGGACGGCGCCGTCGCCGCCGACCAGGCCCGCGCGATCCATACAGAAGACCACGGGCAACTGCTGGAGCGAGACCTCCTGCACGATCTGATCGTACGACCGCTGGAGGAACGTCGAATAGATGGCCACGACCGGCCGCAGACCCGCCTTGGCCAGTCCCGCTCCCAAGGCCACGGCGCCGCTCTCACTGATGCCGCAGTCGAGGAACCGGTCGGGGAATCGCTTCTCGAAGGCCGCCAAGCCGGTGCCGTCGGGCATGGCGGCCGTGATCGCGTAGAGTTTGGGATGCGTCTCGGCCAGACCGACCATCGCCTCCGAGTAGGCCTTGGTCCAGCTCTTGCCGCCGCTGCGGGCGATCGAGACCTGGTCGCCCTCGACCTTGAACGGCTTGGTGCTGTGGAACTTGGTCGGATCGGCGGTGGCATAGGCACAACCGCGGCCCTTCTCGGTGTGCACGTGCAAGAGCACGGGACGCTGCACGTCCTTGACCATCTGGAGGATCTCGATCAGGTGCTCGGTATCGTGTCCGTCGACGGGACCGATGTAGGTGAAACCCAGGGCCTCGAAGATCTGATGCGGCGAGACGGTGGCCTTGATGCCTTCCTTCAAAGCGTCGAGGGCGTCGTAAACGCCCCTGCCCATGGGCAGGTGGGGCAACACCCGTTTGACCCGTCGCTTGAGCTCCTCGTAGAGATCGCTGGTTCGGAACCGACCGAGGTACTCGGCCATGGCGCCCTGCGTCGGCGCGATGCTCATGCTGTTGTCGTTCAGCACGACCAGGAGCTGCCGGTCGAGCGAGCCGGCCACATTCATGCCCTCGAACGAGAGCCCGTTGACGATGCTGGCATCGCCCACCATGGCAACCACGCGACGATGGCCGCCCAAAACGTTCTCGCCCAACGCCAGGCCACAGGCCGTCCCAATCGACGTGCCGGCGTGCCCGACGGTGAACTGGTCGTACTCGCTTTCGTGGATGTCAGGGAACCCGCTCGTCCCGCCGCGCTTGCGGAGGCGCTCGAAGCCGCCCTGTCGGCCGGTCAGGAGCTTATGCGTGTAGCACTGGTGGCCGACGTCCCACAGGAGCCGATCCTGCGCGAAATCGAAGACGTAGTGCAGGGCCAGCGTCAGCTCGACCACGCCCAGGTTGCTGGCCAGATGACCGCCGTTCCGTCCGACGACATCGATGATGCGGCGTCTTATCTCCTCGGCCAGCGGCGTTAACTGCCCCACCGACATCCGCTTGAGATCCCGAGGCGACTCGATGCCGTCCAAGTAGTGCGTCATACGTCTCTGCCTCAAAGGTCTGGCTAGGCGACCCCGTCGGGTCTGCGATCACGTATCCACTGATGGTCCGCCCGGAAAGGACAGAATGAAAGCGGTGTCCTCGGACCACACGCAGCGCCAAGTACGTCAGTGTATCAATCGGTTCATGGCGTCTCAAGCCAAGGTTGGCAGATCGTGCTTCGTCCCAGGTCCTTTCCGCGACGAAGACTCGCTTGACACGCCTTATCGGCCGGCCGGGCCGGCGCGCTTCAGCGGACTTTCGTAGGCACCTCCGCGGCCCTCGCCGCGCCCCCGATGGCGGGCCAATCAGCAGTGCCTCCGCCGGACGATCCATGTGACCGTCAAGGCTATGATGGCCATGAGCGGCGCCGGCAAGGCCGATGTGCCGCACTTGAACACGGCCTCGACCTGCTGATCGGCGTCCATGGTCAAATAGAGCACGGCGTTGGTGTCCTCGACCACGTAATTGGCGTCGCCGGGGTGGTTCGGATCGAAGACCTTCCAGAACTTGAAGGAGCCCTCGGTCGGTGTGGCCGCCAGCATGACCTCGGTGCCGTCGGTGTAGCGGCGGAGCTCGTTCGGGTCGTTCGGGTCGGCGGCGGCGTCGTCCAGAAGGTCCGGGTCGGTCGTCACAAAGCCCTTCGTGGGGTTGACCACCTCGAGCGACAGCGTCCGCGAGACGGTGGTGAAGTCGCCCCACCGGGCCTCGACCTCGTCAAACGCCGCATAGGCGACCGGATTGGGTCCCGTGTAGGGAGGGGCTCCGTAGGCCGCCACGCCGCAGTCACCTCCTTGATAGTACTCGTCCGTATTGGGGTCCCACTCGGTCACGACGTGCCGCTCGATATCCCAGGTCCCATCCCAATCGTATTTATCCCCGTTCCAGCATGCCCCGCGGAAGTAGCTATGGTTCGGGTCGCCATCACCCTCCCATTGCCCGGCGATCCAGAATCCGTTGACCTTGTCCATGTCCGGTTGGCTCGTCAGCGCCTGAGTCCACTCTGTTCCGTTCTGATGGATCAGGATCAGGTAGATGTTCTCGTATTCCACCATCCACGTCGTCCACGTGAAGAAGTTGCCGTGGAAGAAGAGCGACGCGCCCGTGTAGTTCGGGTCCGGGTAGCGAAGGTGTGCGACGATGTAGTGATTGCCGCTGTCGTCGAAGTACGTCCGGCTGAGATTCGGATCGTCGCTGCCGTCCTGGACCGTTGCCGCGATGAAGCAAAACGGCCACGTGGCCTCGGCGGCATACAGGTTCAGCTCGCCGTCCATGACCGCAGCAGCGAAGGTGCTGCCCAACGTCTCGTCGATCCGCCAGTCAGGGTTGTCGATGTCCCACAGGACGACGTTGTTCGGATCGGTCCAGTAGGGATCATTGGCGTCGTAGCGAGGGTCGTTCGGATCGCGCTCGTACCAGCCATCAGAGAAGGTGTCGTAGAAGTCCGCCCTGGCGGAACCCGCTGCGGCAGCACAAACCAACACCATCAGGATCGAACCGAGACGTGTCATCGATGCCTCCTCCCCGCGAAGGGACTCGAAGATAGGATGTTCGTTCGATCACACCGAGCGGCCTTCCGCGTAAGACGTGGAGCAACCTCGGCGGCAAGGCCCGGCGCGCCATCTCCTCCCAGTCTACCTATTCTAGTCATCCAGGGTCTGACGCTCAACGATGTCCTGGCCGTGCCGCACCCGACCCTGACATCTGACGGATCAGCCGAACCTGGCTAACCGATAGAAGTTGTCGGCTATCGCGGCCGCCTGGCGGTTGATCCAGCGCTCGTGGGCCTCGAAACACTGTCGGATGGCCGCGACGCGGGGCGGGGTGAGATCTCGGCGCTCCTCGGGGGCCAAGGCCATCCACAGCTCCAGCAGGCGACGATCGAGCTCGATATGGAACTGCAGGCCGTAGGCCCGCCGGCCGACACGGAAGGCTTGGCTCGGCACCTCCGAACCGGTCGCGAGCAGCTCGCCCGCCGTGGGGATGTCGAACGTAAAGGCATGCCACTGGAAGACCAGCATCGATCGGTCGACGCCCTCGAAGAGCGGATCGCGCCGTCCCGCCCGCGTCAGATCCACGCGAGACCATCCGAACTCCTCGACCGGCCCGCGATAGACCCTCGCGCCGGCCGCATGGGCCAGAATCTGCGAACCCAGGCACACACCCAAGACGGGCACATCGTCCTCGAGTGCCTGGCGCAGCAGATCGTACTCCTTCTCCAGGTATGGGTGCTCGGCCTCCTCGCCGACGTTCATCGGCCCGCCCATGACGATCACGATCTGCGTATCGTCCAGTCGGTCCGGTAAAGCGTGGCCCTGCTCGATATCGACGACCTTCAGCCGGACATCGTGGTGCTCGAGCAGCGGCGCGAACAGGCCCGGCCCTTCGCAACTGACGTGGACGATGATCAACGCGTTCATGGGTCCCCCGACGGCGGCTAAGCCGCTTGCAGGAATAGCCGACAAGTCGCATGGGCGCGCGATGTGGCCCAACCGCCCTCGGCTGGCCAAGTTGATCTCCACGGCCGGGGGCGGCCGTGCCACACCGGACATTCTCTCTTGAAGGCAGCTTAGCTTGCGTGCTGCTCCCACACCCGGTTCATCTCTTCGAGTTCGGCCTGGAGCCTGTCGTACTCGGCCCGTAGGCCCCTGGCTCGTTCGGCGTCGCGGTAAGTCTCCTCGCTGGCGAAATCGACGTCGAGCTCGGCCAGGCGTTCCTCGGCCTGCACGATCAGGGCCTCGAGATCCTCCAGCGACTTGCGGGCCCAGGGCGACTCGTCCGCAGCGAGCCGCTGCCTGGCGGGCGACTTGCCTCGCCGCTTACCCTTCTTCGGCGCGGCCGCTTGAGCCTGGGCCTTGGCCTCGGCGGCGGCTTGAGCAACGGCGGCCTCGTCCTGGCGGCGGATGTAATCGCTGTAGTTGCCCGTCTGGATTTCCGACCGGCCCTCGCCGTGAAGGACGACCAGTCGCCCGATCACGCGGTCGAGGAAGTACCGGTCGTGGCTGACCAGGATCACCGTGCCCTCGTATTGCTGGAGGGCCTCTTCGAGCACCTCTCGACTGGGGATGTCGAGATGGTTCGTCGGCTCGTCGAGGATCAGCACATGCGGTGCGGTCCAGACAAGCATCGCCAGCAGGACCCGGCTCTGCTCGCCGCCGGACAGGTCGCCGATCCGCTTGAACACCTCGTCGCCGCGAAACAGGAAGCCGGCCAGGTACGACCGCACCTGCTGCTCGCTCGCCTCGGGCCGCAGGGCGTGCAGCTCCTCGATCACCACGCCCTTGTGGTTGAGCGCCTCGTGCTCCTGGTCGTAGTAGCCGACGGTCAGGTTCTCGAAGAGCCGCACCTCGCCCTCGTCGGGCTCGACCTGCCCCATCGCCATCTTGAGCAGGGTCGTCTTGCCCGAGCCGTTGGGCCCCATGATGCCGACCTTCTGGCCGCGACAAACCTCCAGGTCGAAACCCTCGAACAGCACACGATCGTCGTAACGTTTGGCGGCGTCCTCGCAGCGAAGGACCATCTCGCCGCCCCGGTCGGCCGGCTTGAACTCGAGCCGCATCTTGTCGCGGATCGCCTCGGGCTTGTCGAGAATCTTGCCGTCCCGCTCCATGCGATCGAGGTAGAGTTGTCGGCCGCGAGCCTGCTTGGCCGAGTCCTTCGCCCCCTTCATGCGGGCGATGAACTCCTTCTGATGGGCGAGCCACTCCTGCTGCTGCTCGTACTCGCGTACGGCATGCAGGAGCTGCGTGCGTTTGGCCTCGGCATAACCCGTGTAGTTGCTGCTGAAGACGCGAAGCTTGCGGTTCTCGACCTCGATGATCTTGCGGACCACGCGGTCGAGCAGGTACCGATCGTGCGAGATGATGACCACGCTGCCCATGAAGCCCGCCAGCCATTTCTCGAGCCAGCGGGTGGCCTCCATGTCGAGGTGGTTGGTCGGCTCGTCGAGCAGCAGCAGGTCGGTGTCCTGGAGCAGCAGCTTGGCCAGCGAGGCGCGACACTTCTGCCCGCCGGACAGCGCCGAGACCGGCAGCTCGTAGTCCCGAGGCTCGAAGCCCAAACCGCCCAACACCTCCCGGACGCGCGTGCGATACGTGTAGCCGCCGGCGGCCTCGAACTTGGCCCGCATGGTGTCGTACTCGGCCATGATGCGGTCGAGCTCGGCCGAATCGTGATGCCGGGCCATGTCCTCTGATAGCTCGTGCATGCGGTGCTCGAGCGTGCGGACCGCATCGAAGACCGACCGGACCTCGTCGATCAGGCTGGCCGAGGCCTCCAGGTCGGGCTCTTGCGGCAGGTAGCCGACGCGAAGGCCCCTGGCCTTGGTCACCGAGCCGTAATCGGCCCGGACCTCACCCGTGATGAGCTTGAAGACGGTGGTCTTGCCGGCCCCGTTGGCCCCGATCAGACCGGCCTTGTCGCCGCGCTGGATGTCCAACGTGACGTTCTCCAGGACGACCTTCGGGCCGTAGCTCTTCGTGGTGTCTCGGATGCTGACCAGGGCCATCGCCGCGTGCTCTCCGAACCCCCGCAGGACAGAACCCTTGATTGTAGCGAGTGGGTCCATAGCCCACCAAACCGATGGCTGAGGGCCTGCCTCGAAATCGCCCGGCGGCGGCTGGGGGCCGTCCGAGCCGGCTCGCCCTCTACTCAACCGGCCTCGCCGGTGCTACAGTGGTCACGATCATGGCAGAGGCTCAGGACAACTCGTCCGTCCTGCTCGAGATGCGTGGCATCAGCAAGCATTTCGGCGGCGTGCGTGCGCTCGAGAGGGTCGACTTCGACCTTCGAGCCGGGGAGGTCCACATCCTCGTCGGCGAAAACGGCGCGGGCAAGAGCACGCTCATGAAGATCCTGGCCGGGGCGCACCCGGCCGACGCCGGCGAGATCCTGCTCGACGGTCGGCCCGTGCAGATCAACCTGCCGTCGGACGCCCAGCGACACGGTATCGCAATCGTCTACCAGGAATTCGCGCTGGCGCCCGCTCTCACCGTGGCCGAGAACATCTACCTCGGCCGCGAGCCGCTCAAGCTCCGTCCCGGCATCATCGATTACGCCACGATGAATCAGCAGGCGAACGACCTGCTGGATCGCCTGAACTGCTCTGCCCGAGCGACGGACATCGTCGACGGCCTGGGCACGGCCCAGATGCAGCTCGTCGAGATCGCCAAGGCCCTGGCTATCGAAAGCCGCATCCTCATCCTCGACGAACCGACCGCGACGCTGAGCGAGGGTGAGATCGGTCACCTCTTCGAGGTGATCCGCCAACTCCGGGCCGAAGGGGTCTCCGTCGTCTACATCAGCCACCGGCTCGAGGAGTTCGAGCACATCGGCGACCGCATCACCGTGCTGCGCAACGGCCGGAAGATCGAGACGATCGGCATGGCCGAGGCGAGCATCGACCGGCTCGTCCGTTCGATGGCCGGTCGCGAGGTGAAGGAGCTGTTCCCCAAACAGCCCGCGTCCATCGGCGAGCCGATCTTGCGCGTTCGCGGTCTGACCGTGGCCCAGCGGCTCGTCGAGGCCTCGTTCGACCTGCACGCCGGCGAGATCCTGGGCGTGGCCGGGTTGGTCGGCTCGGGACGCACCACACTCTGTCGTGCCCTGTTCGGCCTGGAGAAGCTCGACGGGGGCGAGGTCACCTTGCGCGGCCGCGACATCACCGGTCGACGGCCCACCGACCTGATCGACGCCGGGCTGGGCCTGGTCCCCGAAGACCGCAAGGGCCAGGGCCTGGCGCTCAACCTGGCGCTGCGTCACAACGTGGCCCTGCCGTCGCTGCCCAAGCTGACCACGCCGCTGGGCATCCGCGTCTCGGCCGAGAAGGACCTGGCCGAGGAGCAAGTCCGGCACATGGGGATCGTCGCGGCGTCGATCGAGCAACCGGCCGGCGAGCTCAGCGGCGGCAACCAGCAGAAGGTCGTCCTCGGCAAGTGGTTCGCCGCCAACAGCGAGGTCATGATCCTCGACGAACCCGCACGCGGCGTCGACGTCGGCGCCAAGGCCGAGATCTTCCGGCTCATCAGCGAATCGGCCCTCGCGGGGCGCGGCGTGCTCATGGTCAGCAGCTACCTGCCCGAGATCCTGGGCATGGCCGACCGCGTGCTGGTGATGTTCCGCGGGCGGATCGTCGCGGATCTGCCCATTGAAGGCCTGACCCAAGAGCGTATCATCCATCTCGCTTCCGTGGGGAGCGATCAGGAGGAATCGGCCGCATGACCGAACCGGCCCTGGCGAAGGACTCGGATGCCGTGAGCCGACGGCGGCTCGGGGTGGCGATTCAGACCGCCCTGCCCTACGCGGGCCTGCTGATCTTGGTCAGCGTGCTGTCCGTGCTCGAGCCCGAGACCTTCCTGACCGTCGACAACTTCACGATCGTCATCAAGCGAACGAGCTACGTCATCATCACCGCCGTCGGCATGACCATGGTCATCGTCAGCGGCGGCATCGATCTGTCGGTCGGCAGCATCTTCGCCTTCAGCGGCGTGGTCGGGGCGCTCACCGTTCTGGCCGGCGCGCCGGTCTGGCTCGGCGTGGCCGCGGGGATCGCGGCGGGCGCGGCCTGCGGGGTGCTCAACGGCCTGATGATCACGGTCCTTCGCATTCCCCCGTTCATCGCGACGCTCGGCATGCTCTGGGCCGTTCGCGGCCTGGCCGAGGCCGTCACCCACGGTGGCCAGGCGCAGTACGTCCCCGACGACGGCTACAAGTGGCTCTACTCCGAGATCGGCAACCTGGGCGTCGGCTCGTGGAGCGTTCCGCTGCCACTGGCCGTCCCCGTGCCCGTGATCTTGATGGTCATCATCGTCGGCGTCTTCACGTACATCATGCGCCGAACGCGCCTCGGTCGGTACACCTACGCCATCGGCTCGAACGCCGAAGCGGCCCGGCTGTCCGGCGTGCGGACGAACGTGTTGCTGATCACGCTCTACACGATCTGCGGCGCCCTGGCCGGGCTCAGCGGGATGATCATGTCGGCCAAGCTCAGCTCCGGTGTGGCGACCGAGGGCGTCGGTGACGAGCTGATCGTCATCGCGGCCGTGGTCATCGGCGGTGGATCGCTCAGCGGTGGCGTGGGCAAGATCGGCGGGTGCGTGATCGGCGCGCTGTTGATGAGCTTCCTGGCCAACGGCTGCAACCTGCGCGGCATCCCGCAGGAATATCAGAAGGTCATCGCGGGCGGGATTGTCGTACTGGCCGTCGCGCTCGATCAATGGCGGACGCGCCGGATGGGCTGACGCGGTTGCTCGACACCGCTGCGTGACACGTCGACAAGTCGACCAACAGCCCCGCAAGCTGCCCAGAGACCACCGCTTCTGGGTGCCGCCAGTCGGCTCGTCCGCCCGTGCGGTGGCGGGGCTCCTGCCACGCCGCCACCCTTGGACCGCGGCGTGGGTGACGCCGCCTTCGCTTGTCCTCCGCAGCTGGCGGCGCTGTTGTGTCCGCACTGAGACGACGCGATGCTCGATCTGACCGAAACCCCCGATGGTGTCATCCTACCGCTCAAGGTCGTGCCCGGCGCGAGCCGCGACCGCATCGTCGGCGAGCACGGCAGCTCGCTCAAGGTCACCGTCGCCGCGCCACCCGAGAAGGGCAAGGCCAACAAGGCCATCATCCAGCTGCTGGCCAAGGCGCTGGATGTCCGTCCCAACCGGATCGAGGTCGTCAAGGGCGGAACCTCGCCGGACAAGGCCGTGTTGATTCGGGGGACAGGCCCGCAGGCCGTACGGGATCTCGTGAAGAACGCTTAGCGAGCGGTCTCGTTGGAGCCGTTACGCCACCACCCGCTCGGCGCGACGGCTCCGCAGCAGCAGGATCAGGAAGAACGGCCCGCCGAGCAGGGCCGTGATGACGCCGATGGGGATCTGCACGCCCTCGAGCTTGAGCCCCCGCAGGTGACCGTAGGTCGGCAGGAGCAGGCGGCTTCCCCAATCGCACACGACCAGGAACGCCCCGCCGATCAGCGCGGCCGTCGGCAGCAGCACACGGTGGTCGGGCCCGACGACGAACCGGACCGCGTGCGGCACGATCAGACCGACGAAGCCGATCGGCCCGCAGACGGCGACGACCGATCCGGTCGCCAGCGAGGCCGCGAAGAAGCCCAAAGCCTGCACCAGGCCCACCGGCACACCGCGCGCCAGGGCCAGCTCCTCGCCCAGGGCCACCTGATTCATCGCCCCGGCCAGCGCGAGCAACACGATCCACGCCGGCGCGACCAGCATCAACGTGGCCAGCAGCTCGTCGTAATCGACCGTCTCCACGGTGCCCATCATCCACCGGATCATGCCGAACAGCTCGCGGTGGTCGGCGAAGTACTGGAGGGCCATCATGGCCGCCCCACAGAACAGGGCCATGGTCACGCCCGCCAGGAGCAGGTCGTACGTGTTGAGCATGCCCATCGAGCGCCCGAACGCATAGACGAGCAACACGACGGCGAGCGAACCGAGAAAGGCCGCGACGTGCGTCGGCCCCGGCCCCATCCACGACCACGTCAAACCGAGCACGGGCGCGATCTTCAGCGCGATCAGGGCCCCGAGCGATCCGCCGCTGGCCACGCCGAGCGTATAGGGCTCGGCCAGCGGATTCCGCAGCAGCGCCTGGAACGTCGCCCCGGCCAGCGCCAACGTCATGCCCACCACCATCGCCAACAGCGATCTCGGCAGGCGCAGCTGGAAGATCAGTGTGTAGGCCATGCGGTGCGCGGGGTCGTCGCGGCCCTGCATCAAGGCGTCAAACGCCCGCCCCACGTCACCCGACTGCGTGCCCATCCAAAGCGACGTCAGCAGCACGCCTGCCGCGAGAATCACCGAGAGGACGACCGCGAGCGTCCATCGCTGCCAGGTTAGTTCACGAAGGATCGGCATGGCGGCCCTCCGCGTCGGACGGATCCAGCCCCGTGGGCACGAGCACGGGCGCGCCCGTCGTCGGATGCAGCAGGCTCTGCATGCCGACGCCGTACACGGATGCGACGCGCTCGCACGTCAGCACCTCCGTCGGAGGTCCGAGCGCGACGATGCGTCCGGAGTGCATCATCGCCACCCGGTCGCTGAAGTGGCCGGCCAGATTCAGATCGTGCGTGACGGACACGACGGTCCATTGCCGCTCCTCGCTGAGCCGTCCCAGCAGCCGATGGATGCCGATCTGGTGATTCACGTCGAGCGCCGTGGTGGGTTCGTCGAGCAGCAGCAGGTCGGCCGCCTGGACCAGCGCCGCGGCCAGGAGCACGCGCTGGCGCTCGCCGCCGGAGAGCGTCTCGAGCGACCGCCGGGCCAGCTCGGTCGTTTCGGTCCAGCACATCGCCTCGTCGATGAGCTGCCAATCATGTTGGGACTCCAACCCGAAGCCGGCCACGTGCGGATAGCGCCCCATCGCGACCACCTGACGAGCCGTGTATCCGAACGCCGGCGCGATGTGCTGAGGCAGAAAGGCGATCCGCCGGGCCCTCTCGCGAGCTCGGATGTCGGCCAGCGGCGTGCCGACCAGCCGGACCTCGCCGCTGTCGGGCCGCCGCAGGCCGGCCATCACGCGCAGCAGCGTGCTCTTGCCCGAGCCGTTCGGGCCGACGATCGACCACCGCGCCCCGCGCGGCACCGACAGCGTGATGTCCTCCAGAACGCGCCGGCCGTTCGGGTAGCTGAACGTCACGTCGCGAAGGTCGAGGTGGGCGGTCGAGGTCATGATATCCGGTCGAGGTTCGGTCGTGCGTCAAGCAAGGCCCCGCAAGCGCATCAGTGTAGACGCGAGGAGGGCGTGTGTCATGGTCCGGCGAGATCCGCCCGCGGGACCGCGGGACCGACATCAGACGCCTCGGCCTCCCGGCGAGGTAAGTCCATGCACGACGTCGATCACGCCCCCGGGTGTGGCACCCTCGAAGGACCCGGGCCTCGAGCCGCACACGACGCGCACGTTCGGGCCCAACGGCCGCCACACCGTCGGATCGGTCGCACCGAAGATCGCCACGGTCGGCGTGCCCACCGCCGCGGCCACGTGCGTCATGCCCGCGTCGTTGCCGACGACCACCGTTGAGCCGGCGATGATCGACGCAGCACGAACCAGATCCGGCTCGCTGATGACCGGCGCGGTCGAGCCCAAACGCTCGGCGAACGACCCGCCGAAGAGGTCGAGCTCGACCGGTCCGATCATGAAGGCCGCCATCCAACCGTTCGAGCCCAAGCGACGTGCCAGCTCCAGGAACCGCTCCACCGGCCAACACTTCGGCCGGCCCCCGCTGCCGGGATGGAGCAGCGCCACGCGTCCCTCGCCACCAACCGCGTCCTGCAATCTGCTTCGGCCCGCCTGCAGCAGGGCCTGATCGAAGCACAAGCGCGGCGGCTCGAGTTCGGCGTGCAGGCCGAACCGTGTCAGGGCTTCGCTCCAAGCCTCTGTGACGTGCCGATCGCTCACGTCAGGCTTCGGATCGAGCGTCAGCACCTCACCCCCGCCGAATTCACCAAGGCGACGAACCAAGAGAGAGCCCTCATCGGCAAGCATGTTCACGAACAGGTCGAACCGTGCGAGGTACCGCGCGCACGCCGGGGCTGCCTCGTCGCCTTCCGCGAACAGGGCATGCAGGCCGACGGTCTCGACGGAGGTGACGGCATCGAGGCCCGCCCCGGCAACGGCCAGCGACGCGGTGCCGGGGTGACCGAGGACCTCCACTCGAGCCCCCGGACATCGCCTCCGCAGCGCCTGCACGACCGACAGGGCCAGCACGAAATCACCGATCGCGCCGGTGTGGATCAGGCAGATCGATCTCGTTTCTCGTCGGGCGGTCATTCCTGCTCATCCGACGGGTCGGTCTGGGACGGGTGGGCCTCGCGGCGGACGCGGTCCTGCGCCCACAACGCCAGGCCGGCGCCCATGACGAGCACCACCCCCGCTCCGAGCTGACCGGCGCTGAACCGCTCACCGAAGAGGAAGTACGAGCCGGTGAGCACGGCGAAGGGCGTCAGTTGCAGCACGGCCGACGGGACGGCCACGCCGATCCGCTGAATGGCCGTGTAGTAGAACACGTGGGCCAGCGCGATGCAGATCCATCCCGAGGCGGCGACCATGCCGACCACGCCCAGCGGGACGTTGACGATTTGGAACGGCTTGCCGAACACCACCGCGATGATCGCCAGACCCAGCGTCGTCTCCGAGGCGATGGTCGCAAAGGCGATCCGCGGATCCACGCCCCGCATCTTGAGCCGGACCATCACCGCGTAGACGCTCCAAAGGGCCGTCGCGGACGTGACCATGAGCGCGCCGATCAGCGTCAACCTCACGCTCATGTCCGCGGTCCGCAGGGCATGCAGGAAGCCGGGCTTGAGCACCAACACACCCACCGCCCCGCACATCCCGCAGGTCAGGCCGGTCCAGAACCGCTTGCTCCTCAGCAGGCCTCGCTCGTCGGCGAAGAAGACCATCGACAGCATGGTCGACCAGATCACGCCGGTCCGCGCCAGCAGCGCCATCACGCCCGCGTCCAGGTAGTACAGCGACCACGCCCAGAACGTCTGCATGATCATGTTCGGCACGGCCGGGAACAGCGCGAACACCCACACGTACCTCGGCACCCCGCCGCGCACGTGCCGGCGGATGAGGAACGGCATCCAGAACAGGATCGCAAAGAAGTAGCGGAAGACGTTTTGGCTGAACGGATCAAAGTAGCCGGTGAAGTACTTGATCCATAGCGGCGTGCTCGACCAGCACAACAGCACACCGAGGATGGCCGAGGTGGCCACCGGGTCGATCCCGTCGAGTCGCTTGGAGGCGCTGGACACGACGGACCCCTCAACCCTGGTCTGCCCGATCGGCGACGCGCGCCTCGTCGGCATCCGGCACGTGCACGACCAGCGTCTTGCCGATCCGGTCGACCACGTGGCAAGGCACACGGCGGGACAGCTCCTCGCCGATGACGTCCGCCTCCGAGCCGTGATCGGCCCGGACCTTGATCTTGATCAGATGGTGCTTGGACAAGGCCTGACGCACCTGAGCGACGATCGGGTCGGTCAGGCCTCGCAGGCCGACGTGGACGCTCGGCTTGAGCGCGCGGGCCTCCTTGGCCAGCCTGCGTCGCTCGTCCCGGTCGAGATCGCCCATCGGGCTCGTGGGGTAATCACTCATGACGAGCCATCATAGCCGCATCGCGCCGCCGGGTCACGGCGGTCGAGCCGCGCAAAGACAACGCCGCGCCCCGGAAGCAACCTCCCGTGGCGCGGCGGAGAGCTTCGATCGGGTCTGGCTACGACGGGCTGTGGATGACCTGGCCCGACGTCGTCCTCACGTCCCACTTGAGGCTCGGATCGGCCACCTGGCCGGCCGGGAAGTTGTCGCCATCCGCCGTGAACGTGTAGGTGATCACCCCACCCAGGTAGTACTCGAAGCAGCGCACGTTCGAGGCGCTGCCCGCCGGGTTCGGCCACGCCGCCTGCAAGACCGCGGTGTTGTGCAGCCAGTGAGCGGCCGAGGTGTCCGTGCCGATCGCCGGAAGCAACCCGATGGCCGAACTGCAGTCCCAACACACCGTGTCCTGCGTCTCGGCCGGCACGCGGTAATAGCGACCGACCCGTCCGATGTCCGCCGCGGCGGCACTGCGACCGCCCGAGCAGGCCGTCGAGAAGCCGATGGGCGAGTCCGTCACGTCCACGTAGTACCAACTGGCCTGGGCGCACAGCGAGCAGGTAAAGCAGTTCGTGACGTCGTCGAGCGAGGCGTTGATGCCGGAGCTGCGGCCGGCCAGGAACTCGCCGGGCACCGTGCTCTGCGGATCGTGGAACAGAATCAGGGACGGCGCGGGCACCTCGCGGTTCGCGAAGAACGGGTCCAACTGGGGCGTGGACGCATCGGCCGCCGGCGCGATGCCCGCCAGCAGCGGCCCGCTCGTGTTCGTGATGTCGCTCCGGAAGCGCCCGTTGCGATGGTAGTAGTAGAACAGGTCGCGGCTGAACGTGTAGCAGCCGAACGTCACGCCGCCCGTCTTGCGCACATAGCCGAAGCTCTCATAGCGGCTTTCATCCCCGACCGCCACGTCCTCACGGAAGGCGACGAGGTGCATATGGTAGTGGATGTAGCGATCGGTGATCTCGTTCTGGAGCGTCAACCGGACGTTGCGGTTGGTCGGTCCGGTGATGGCCACGTTGACGGTGGCGGTGGCCGTCGCCGCCGACGAGGCCAGCCCGTCGGTCACCCGATAGGTGAAGGTGTCGGTCCCGATGAAGTCGGTGTTCGGCGTGTAGGGTACGTTCAGACCGTTCACCGTCCCCAACGAACCGTTGGCGGGGTTCGTCACGATCTGCGCCGTCAGGCCCGGGGGACAGTTGTCGGGATCGGTCCCGGCCAGCGTCAGCGTCGTGGTGGCGTTGGCAGCGGCCGCCACCGTCACGTCCGTCGCCGTCGGGGCCTGGTTGTCGATCGCGATCGACACGGTGGCGGTGTTGCTGGTGGCTGCGCCGTCGAACACGCGAAACGTGAATTGATCGCATCCGGTTTGACCCGCGTTCGGCGTGTAGGTCACGTTCGGCAGGATGCCGCCGAGCGTGCCCTTCGTGGGGTTGGTCACCAGGTTGTAGGTCAAGGGATTCGGGCCGCCGTCCGGGTCGTTGGCCACGACCGTGATGTTGACCGACCCCCCAGCGGCGACCCCCGCGGCCTGGTTGCTGGCTGTCGGCGTCACGTTGCCACCACCGGGAATGCAGCAACCCAACAGAACCAATCCGAGACAGGCCGTCGCTGTGCCGAAGCCGGCGCAGACTCTTCGCGTCTGAATGCTCATCGACCCTTCCTCCCATAGTCGTGTGAAGTGCGCAACGCAACTGGTCCGGTGAGCCCGAAGTTGTGCGACACCCCTATGATAACCCTGGCACAGAAGCCATGACAAGGGGCGGGTCAGTCGACGATCCGCACCGTCCTTAACAAGATCGGCTCGGTGGGCTTGCTGCGTTCAGTCTTCTGGTTGCCTCGCTGCTGCTTTTCGACGGGAACGGCCTCGATGCGCTCCAATACGGACAAGCCCCGCACGACCTTACCGAAAATGGCGTATTCGTTGTCCAGGTTCGCCAGGGCTCGCCGCTGGATGTCGTTCTTGGGCTTGAGGCAGATGAAGAACTGGCTGGTCGCCGAGTCGGGATCGCTCGGACGACGTGCCATGCTCAGAATGCCGTGCTCGTGCTCGTGCTCCGTGCTGAACTCGCCCTCGATCGGCTCAAGCAGCCGTTTCTTCGCCGGATCGGTCACCTCGCCAAGCTGCACGATGAAGCCCGGGATCAGACGTTGGCAGGTCAGGTTGTCGTACACGCCGGCCTTGGCCAGACGGACGAAGTTCTCCACCGTCTTGGGCGCAACCTCAGGCCAGAGTTCGGCCTCCATATGACCGAGGTTCGTCTCGATGATCGCTCGGACCGTGCGGGGCTCGGCCTCTTGGGTGGCCGGCTTCTTCTGCGTCGTGACCGGGGCCGAGGGAGGCGCTGCCGGGCCCGACGGGGTCTCGGCCGGTTCGCTCGCGACGGGCTCCTCCGCCACGGCGACGGGCTCGTCGGACGGTTCGGTCGTCGGCTGCGTGGTCGGCTCTGAGGGGGTCTGCTCCAGCCCGAAGCCGCTCTCGCGACTCGATTCCTGATAACATCCGCCGGCCAGCATCCCTAAGACACCGCACCACAGCAGAATCTGTGTTCGGCTCAACACACCGCACCTCGCTCGTTGCTGGGCCTCGTCCGTCCCGATGACCACCACGCACCGGCGACCCGACGACCCTTGCACGCCCTTGTCAGCTCCGTCGGCAGCATACGCGACGACGCGCCCGAACGCAATCCTGCTATGCGGCGTGTTTGGAGCGGGGGGTCGGAACGCTCGAAGTCGGGAGTCGCAAGAGGCAGGACAACGCAGGCCCACGGTCGCCCGCCCTACTGGATGTACCCCAGCGAACGCATCGCCTCGAGGACCGAGTTGTCCGGCACGGCCACGGTCGGCTGGTGGCGGCTCATCGCGGCGATCCAGTCGTCGAGCGGCTTTTTGTACTCGACGGGCACCTTCCCGTCCTCGGGGACGAGGTTCTTGGTCTCTTGCGGATCGTCGGCCAGATCGTACAGCTCGTACCGGCGGCGATGCACGTCGTAGATCAGTTTCTTCCTGCCGCACCGCAGGGCCTTCTGGTTCCGCACGATCTTGTCCTTGACCTCGATCTGGCTCGGGTCGCGACCGTCCGGCACGAACACCACCGAGTGCGCCGCGTCCAGCGTCGAGAACAGCCGTCGCTCCCTGACGGGGCCGCTGCCCGCCACGGCCGGCATCAGGCTCGCGCCCGAGCTCTGTTTAACCGGCAGGCCCAGGCCGTCGAGCATCGTCGCGAAGAGATCGACGATCGAGACGAGCTGCTTGCAGCGGCCCGGCTTGCATCCCGGCACGTGCACGATCAGCGGCACGCGAACCAGCGGGTCGTACAGCGAGTTGCCGTGCTCGACCAGACCGTGCTCGCCGAAGTGCTCGCCGTGGTCGGCCATCACCACGATCATCGTCTCGTCCAGCAGCTTCTGACGCTCGAGCTGGTCGAGCACCCAGCCCAGATACTTGTCGGAGCAACGGATCTCCCCGTCGTACAGATCGAGAATCCGCCGGGCCTCGGCCCGGCCCTCGGGGGTCTTCTCGGCCAGGTGCTTCAGGAACAGGTTCGGATCGTGGATCTTCGTCAGCTTGCCGCGATACGTCGGGCGATAGAAGCCCACCGAGTCGAGCTGCCACTCGTACGGCATGTGCGGCTCGAAGTAGTGCGTCCACAGGAAGAAGCCGTTCTTGCTGTCGCGTCGCTCCTTGAGCCATTCGGTGGCCTGGCGCGTCGTTTTCGGCGCGAGCTGGGACCACTTCTGGATGAACACGTCGAAGCCGTGCTGGAAGCCGTAGAAGTTGAAGTGGAAGGGGAACTGGCCCATCGCGGCGGTGGCCATCCCCGCCTGGCGACACAGCTCCGGCAGCCGATAGGTGCCCTTGCGAATCGGCGTGCGGAAGAACAGCGCCCCGTGCTCGTGCGGATACAGCCCCGTGACCACCGACGCCAGCACCGGCAGGGTCCATGACGACGGGCTGAGGGCGTCCTCAAACACCATCGACCGGGCGGCCAGCTTGTCCAGATTGGGCGAGGTCGGACGGTCGTGTCCGTAGCAGCCCAGGCGATCGGCCCGAACCGTGTCGAGACACACGAATAGGACGTTGCGGGGATGGTCCTTCCGAGCCGACGACGACGCCAGGCGACAAACACCGCCTGTGGCCGTCAGGCCCGCGATACGCTCGAGAAACCGTCTACGCGTCAGACTCACAGGGATTCCGCCTCCTCACACGACATCATAACAGGCCGGGGGCATCGTATGCGAACCTCGACGCCGTCACGGCGCCGGACCGCTCGACGTCGCCTCGAACCATGCGGGATGAACCTGCCGCAGATGGTCGCGAACGGCCTCGGCGGCCACCGTGCACGCCCATGTGCTGGGATGGCGATCTTCCGGGTGCAGGATCATGCGTTTGAGCGGCCGACCGCGCAGCGCCGGGCGGAGGTCAAGGCACGGGATGCCCAGCCGTTTGCAGGCCTCGCTGATGGCCCGATGGGCGGACGCGAGCGGGTAGGCCTCGCCCAGATCGATCAGCATCGGCCAGATCACCACGTGCAACCGGGCGCCCTTCGATCGGCAGGTCTTATCGATCAGCGCGAGCAACTCCTGCGACTTCGCCCAGCCCTCGGCATTCCGCTCGCCGTACATGCCGTTGATCCAGTCGAGACTGCCCCGGCCCGTCGACCGTTGGCGGAGCTTCTCGTGGACCAGGTCGTACAGCGCGGACCACCGACGCCAGCCGGACACCTCCTCCCAGCCGACGCTGATGTAACGGTCCGGGATGTGTCGCGCCTGCTCCCGCGAATCGCTCATCGTTCGGCGATGGGCCTCGGCGAACGACAACGATTGGATCGGATCGTTGAGATACCAGCCGTAAATCACGGCGTTGGGCTCCAGGCCCTGGAGCTCGGTCATGAACAGATGCGTCGTCGCGGCCACGTCGGTGTCGCCGATCCCGCAGTTCAGCACCTCGAATCGGTCGGGACACACCGCGTTCAACAGCCCCTCGAGCTGACGAGGCCAGGGATCGCCCGGCTTCAGGCCGTGCCCGTAGGTGAAGCTGTCGCCCACGGCGATCAGCCGGACCTTCGGCGCCTCGCCGTCGAAGACGCGCCGGCGGACGCGGAGCTGCCCGGGGCGCATCTCCCGCTCGTCGCAGGGCGTCATCACCGCATAGGGCGTGTAGTGGTACGTCTTCTCCATGTCGATCACGCCAAACCGCTCGTAGAAGTGCCGTCGCACGGCCGGGTCGGTCAGGTCGATGTCGAGATAATCGTTCAGGTTCCGGTCGTAGCACATCAACCGGATGCCCGCGCCGTTGTAGCCCTGGAAGCACGGGCCTCGGTCGGCCCCATAGCCCACGAGGCGCAGCCCGCCTTCGACCAAGCCGAGCGTGACCACGACCGTGCCGACCGCCAGGAGGACCTTCAGAACGGTGCGCCTCCGCGGCGGCGGTGGCGGAGATTCGTGTGGATGCGTCGGTGTCTCGTCGGACATTGGGCGTTGGCCTCTCCTGCGTCTTTTCGATCGTAGCGTGCCAGGTACGTCGAGAACAATGGCGGCGACCGCATCTGGATTCGCGCCGCGCCTCTGGCGTAAGATGTCGCCCGCCCGGTGAACCCCTGTCTCGCCCAGCGGCCCGTTCCAGGAGACCGCCGTGACACAAGCCGTCTCTGGCAGCGCGACCCAGCCTCACCGCCACGGCGCAAGGCCTTTCTGGACGATCGCCGGCATCGCGTTCGTGACCGCGGCCCTGGCCGTGCTCGTGCTCGAGCGCGGCAGCCCGGCCGTCCGCACGCTCAGCATCACGTTCGTGAGCATCGTTCTCGAGGCCATGCCCTTCATGATGCTCGGCTCGCTGGTCGGCGGGTTCGTAGAGGTCTTCGTCTCGCGCGACCGCATCGCCGCCCTGCTGCCGCGCAGGCCCTGGGCGGCCATCGCCGTGGCCGGCCTGCTGGGTCTGATCGTCCCCGTCTGCGAATGTGCGATCATCCCGGTCGTCAGGAGGCTGCTCCGCAAGGGCGTGCCGTTCTCGGCCGCGGTGGCCTACTTGCTCGCCGGGCCCATCGTGAACCCGATCGTGGCCGCGAGCACGGCCGTCGCCTATGCGTGGGACTGGTCCGTCGTCGTGACACGGCTGATCGCCGGCTACGGTGTGGCCGTCTTCGTCGCGCTGATGATGGACGAGCTGTTCAGCGGCAACAAGGCCTTGCTCACCGGGGCCGAGGGCCACAACCACGCCGACCGGGCCTGCTGCGAGCACGACCATCATCACGACCACGGCGCCCGGGGGAACGAAGCCGCTGGCGCAACGACCATGCCCGCCCGCGTGGGCCAGGCCTTCGGGCACGCCGCCGATGAGTTTCTCTCCATCGCCAAGTACCTCATCATCGGTGCGTTCATCGCCGGGGTCGCCCAAACGGTCATCGCCCGGGATACGTTCATCACGCTGGCGGCCACCCCCTTGCTCACGATCCCGCTCATGATGGTCATGGCCGTCGTGCTCAACCTGTGCTCGGAGTCGGACGCCTTCGTGGCGGCCTCCTTCCGGACGATGCTTCCGATCTCGGCACAGATGGCCTTCATGGTGCTCGGGCCGATGCTCGACCTGAAGCTGATCGCCATGTACCTCAGCTTCGTGCGCAAGCGGGCCCTCGCCGCCATGATCATCATGATCTGCGGGATGGTGTTCCTGTTGATGACGATTCTGCACGTGGCCAACGCCTAGGTGCCGGATGGCTTCGAAGCCTCAGGGACAATTCGACCTTCAGCTCCTGCTCAAAGGCCTGGTCCTGGCCGGATGGGGCATCGGCTTCATGTGGCTGCTCAGCATGGGCCGGTATCAGTACTTCATCCGGCCGTCGCTCGTGCCCTTGATCGTGGGATCGCTGGTCATGACGGGCCTGTTCCTAATGGCCCTGTCGACGCGGCGCGTGACCGAACACGTCCACCACCATGGTGCGGGTCACCCGATCGTCAACGCCGCCATCCTGCTCTTGCCGCTGGCGTACATGGTCGCCGGCGGCGCCGCGGCCGGGCTCGACAGCTACGCCTTCCAGAAACGGTATGTCGGGCTCGATAAGCGACGCGCCGAGCGGCCCGCCGGACGCCTGCCGCCGCTCATCAAGGAGGGACGAACTCCGTCGGCGACCAGCCGGTCCGGCGGCGAGGTCACACTGCTCGGGCTCGCCGAAGACATGGACCGCTTCGCGGGTCAGGACGTCACGATCATCGGCCGCGTCTTCCGCCACAAGGATCAACCGGCCGATGAGTGCTGGCTCTTCCGCTTCGCGATGATCTGCTGTGCGGCCGATGCGATCCCGATCGGCGCGGTTGTCCGTCATCCGCGGGCCGACGCGCTGGAGCGCGATGCCTGGGTGCGCGTCCGCGGACGCGTGAGCGTCACCGCCTCCGAGGACGGCACCAGGACCCTCGGCATCCGAGCCGAGCAGCTCGAGCGAATCGACCAACCCCGCGATCCCTATATGTACCCGAGGCTGTAAATCCGCCTGCCAACCCGCCAGACCCGTCAGCACGCGTCCACCTTGGCCGGCCCGCAGACAGCCGCTATACTCGGCCGCTTCGCAGATGGATAGGAGACCATGACCGACAACCGCATCAACACCACGTTCGCATCGCTGACGGCATCGGGCGGCAAGGCCCTCATGCCGTACGTGACGGCCGGGTACCCGAACCTCGAGACGACCGGCCGACTCCTCCAGGCCATGCCCGAGGCGGGCGCCTCGGTCATCGAGCTGGGCTTCCCGTACTCCGACCCGATCGCCGACGGGCCCGTGATCCAGGAGTCGTTCCACCGCGCGTTGACGGCCGGGCTCCACGTCGACGACGTCTTCCGTCAGGTCGCCTCCGTTCGCAACGGCGTCGACGCGGCCCTGATCGCCATGGTCTCGTTCAGCATCATCTACCGCATCGGCGTGGACCGGTTCATCGCTCGCGCGGCCGAGAGCGGCTTCGACGGCCTCATCATTCCCGACCTGTCGCTCGAGGAGGCCCCCAGCGTGGCCGAGCAGACCGCCCGCGCGGGCCTCTGCCTCGTGATGCTTGCGGCGCCCACGTCCTCACCCGAGCGCTTCGAGCGCCTCGGCCGAATCAGCCAGGGCTTCGTGTACTACATCGCCGTGGCCGGCACCACGGGCGAGCGCGACCAGCTCCCCGCCGACCTCGTCGACAACGTCCGACGCCTCCGCGAGATCGGCGGCAAGCCCGTCTGCGTCGGATTCGGCGTGAGCCGGCCCGAGCACGTGAGGACCGTCTGCCAGGTCGCCGACGGCGCCATCGTCGGCAGCGCGATCGTCCGCCGCATCACGGCCGGCGTCGACGCCGGCGACGCCGCCGAGGCCATCGTCGAGAGCGTCTCGGCCTTCGTCGCCGAGCTCGCCGGCGGCCTCCGCTAGCCGCAACGTCCCCGAAGACACCGACACACAAGACCCGCATGGGCGTGACGCCCTGCCTGTGATAGTATGGTTTCGCCTATCCGAACCGGAACCCGAGCGCGGCCGTTCGGTCATCGCTCTCAGATCAAACCAGAGGTGATTCCATGCATCGCACGACGATGTCCGCACGGCTCCCTGTCGAGTGTCGCTTGACCTTCGGACTGCTGTTGGCGCTCACGACGCTCACGCGGGCCGACACCGCCTCCACCTCTGCGGAGCGCATCTACGATGCGACCGGCGTGAACGGCGGCCTCATCGTCCACGTCGGATGCGGCGACGGCCGACTCACCGCCGCGTTGGCACGCCCCGGCCGCCTCGTCCAGGGCCTCGACGCGAACCCCGACCGCGTCGCCGCGGCCCGCAAGACCCTCCAAGGCGCCGGCCTCTACGGTCAGGTCTCCGTCGACGTGATGCGCCACGGCCGGTTGCCCTTCGTCGAGAACCTGGTCACGCTCATCGTGGCCGACGGGGCCGCCGGCGTCAGCACGGACGAGATGCTCCGCGTGCTCGCTCCGAACGGCGTGGCCTACGTCAAGGGTTCGAGCGGCTGGACGAAGACCGTCAAGCCGATCCCCGACAACACGGACACCTGGACGCACTACCTGCACGATGCCTCCAACAACGCCGTCGCCGACGACGACCGCGTCGGACCGCCCCGGCACATGCAGTGGAAGGCCAACCCGCCCTATTGCCGCAGTCACGAATTCAACTCGTCGATCAGCGCGTGCGTGACCGCCGGTGGTCGGATCTTCTACATCCACGACGAGGGGAAGATCGGCATGCCCGACCTCCGCTTGCCGGCCAAGTGGGTGCTCGTCGCACGTGACGCCCACAACGGCGTGCTGCTCTGGAAGCGCCCCATCCCCAATTGGGGCTACCGCCAGTGGAACTCCCGTGGCCTCTGGAGCACGCCGCTGACGCTGCCGAGGCGGCTCGTCACCGACGGGCGACGCGTCTTCGTCACACTCGGCTACGACGCACCAGTAACCGCCCTCGACGCGGCCACCGGAAAGACCATCAAGACCTACCAGGGCACGACAGGCACCGACGAGATCGTCCACACCGACGGCAAGCTCCTGCTGTGCGTGCGCGACCAGCTCATGGTCGGCTTCAAGCCGAAGCCCAACAAGCAACGACGCCGGCGCATGAACCCGCACGAGTTTCCCATGCGCGGCCCCGGAGCCGGACGCATCGTCGCCATCGACCCAGACTCCGGCCGAGTCCTCTGGCAGACGCCCAAGTCGCAGACCCTGATCCTCACGCTGGCGGCGGCCGGCGGTCGCGTCTGCTATCACGACGGCGAGAAGCTCCACGGCCGCAACCTCAGCACCGGCAAGCTGGTGTGGACGCAGGCCTGTCCCGCGCCCAAGCGCGGCTGGCGGATCGCCCGCGGCACGCTCGTGATGCACGATGACGTCGTCCTCTTCACCGCCGCACAGGGTGTGATTGCGTTGTCGGCCAAGGACGGCAAGGAGCTGTGGAAAGGTGACAAGGCGCTCGGTTCGGGCGTCTCACACCCGCCCGACCTGTTCGTCGCCGGCGACCTCGTCTGGCACGGCGAGGGCTTCGGCAAGAAGGACGGCACCGTCGTCCAGCGTTCCGGCCGCGACCTCCACACCGGCCAAGTCAAGCGGACCGTCAAGGTGCCGAACCTCATCAGCCCGCTGCACCACTTTCGGTGCTACCGCAGCAAGGCGACGAACCGCTACCTGCTGCTCACCAAACGGGGCATCGAGTTCCTCGACCTCCGAGCCGACGACCACATGAGGCAGGATTGGCTCCGCGCCCCGTGCAGCTATGGCTTCCTGCCCGCCAACGGCATCCTCTACATGCCGCCGCACCAGTGCTTCTGCTACCCGGGCGTGAAGCTGTCGGGGTTCAACGCCCTCGTCGCCGACCGGCCGGCCGTCAAGCCCGACCCGATCGAACGACGCCTGCACAAAGGCCCGGCCTACGACAAACCCGGCCTGGCGAAGGCCTCGGCAAGCGAGGGCTCCGATGATTGGCCCACGTACCGTCACGATCCGAGCCGAAGCGGCCGGGCATCGTCGCCCGTCACGCTCGAGATGAAGCAGACCTGGCGGACCGAGCTGAAGGGCAAGGTCACGCCGCCCGTCATCGCAGGCGGCAAGCTCTACACGGCGTGCGTCGACCGCCACACCGTCTGCTGCCTCGATGCCGCGACCGGCAAGGAGCTCTGGTGCTTCACGGCCGGGGGCCGCGTCGATTCATCCCCGACCGTCTGGCGGGGCCTGGTGCTGTTCGGATCGGTGGACGGCTGCGTGTACTGCCTGCGAGCCGGCGACGGCGCCCTGGTCTGGCGCTTCCAGGCCGCGCCGGTCGACCGACGCCTCGTCGCGATGAATCAGGTCGAGTCGGTCTGGCCCGTCCACGGCAACGTCGTCGTGCTGGACGATCCGAAGCGCGGCGCCGGCGCGGCAACCGTCTACGGCACGGCCGGTCGATCCTCGTTTCTCGACGGCGGCATCTATCTGTACGGCCTCGATGCCGTCACCGGCCGCGTCCGGCATCAGATCCGCTATCAGAGCGAGCGACCCGACTGCGTCAACGAGAAGGGCCTGCCGTTCGATATGAAGGGCTCGCGGTCGGACCTGCTCGTCAGCGACGGCGAGCACCTCTTCCTCTATCAGCTCGTCTTCGACCGGAACCTCAAGGAGATCGACGCCCCGCGGATCACGTCGCTCGGCGCACGACGCGTGCCGATGCACCTGATGACGACCCAGGGTTTCCTCGACGATGAGTGGTGGGACCGCACCTACTGGACCTACGGCACGCAGTGGCCCGGCTTCTACTTCGTCGACAAGGCCAGCAAGGTCGGCCAGATCCTCGTCTTCGACGACCAGCGGACCTACGGCCTGCACGTGTTCACCAAGCGGCTGCGTCTGAGCCCGAGCTTCACACCCGGCAGCGGCTATACGCTGTTCGCCGACGACAACGACAACGAGATGTGCTTCGAGGGTAGGGACGCCGACCGCGAGAAGGGCCCCGGCTACCGGCGCGCCGAACCGCCGGTCTGGTCGACCCAGATTCCGGTCCGTGCACGGGCGATGGTGCTGGCCCAGGCGAGTCGGCCCGACGGCAGCGATCCGAGCAACACACTCATCCTGGCCGGCCCACCGGACGTGATCGACCCCGACGATCCGTACGCCGCGCTCGAAGGCCGCAAGGGCGCCAAGCTCTGGGCCGTCTGCGCCGCCACCGGCAAGAGGATCACCGAGCGCGACCTGACCGCCCCGCCCGTCTTCGACGGCATGGCCGCCGCGGACGGTAGACTCTACATGGCCTGCGAAGACGGCAGCGTCATGTGCATGCGGTAGCGCGATCGTCGGTCGTGTCGGCCTGCGCATCGCGGGGGTCGGCTTCGGCCAAGCGCCCCAGGGGCCGTCGGCATCGGCAACGGGTCGGAGACCATGGCGGCCTGGCCGCCAGTGCAGGCAGGGCGATCCTGCTTCGCAAGAGCGACGCAGGACACAGGCTCCTGCCGAGCCGTGTCCAGTCGGGGAGGCCGAGGCGTTCGTCAGAGCAGCCCCCGTGAGAGAACTGTGCGGTTCGGGCATCGGAACGGCAAGGCTTCCTCACGGTCGCGTCTGCCATTCATGGCGACCTCATCGCGGACACGCCACAGATCTGGAAAGCTACTGCACGAACGCGTCGGGTAGGCAATCGACCAGGTCGCTGGCCGTCACGCAGACCTCGCCCAGCGCCTCGGCAGCGAGATCGCCGGCCGTGCCGTGCAGGTAGGCGCCCAAAACCGCCGCGTCGAGCGCCGACATCCCCTGACCGATCAACGCCGCCACCAGCCCGGTCAGGACGTCGCCCGCTCCGGCCGTGGCCATGCCGGGGTTGCCCGTCGTGTTGACGTAAACGCTCTCGCCGTCGGTAACGACCGTGCCCGATCCCTTGAGCACCACGATCGCCCCGGTTAGTTCGCTGAGCGCCGCGGCGCAGGCCTGGCGATCGCTGACGTCGACGTCCAGCCGCGCCCCCTCCAGGAGCCGCCGCATCTCGCCCGGATGCGGCGTGAGCACGACCGGCGACTCGGCCGACCGCCACCAGTGACCGGTCTCGGCCAGGGCGTTCAGCGCGTCGGCGTCGATCACCTTGGGTCGATCGCGGACGGCGACCAGCGCGTGGACGACCTCGCCCACGCCACGGCCCATGCCGGGCCCGATCGCGAGCACGTCGTGCTCGTCGGCCAGGTCCAGCAGCACGCGGATCGCCGCCGTGCCGATGCAACCGCTCTCGTTCGAGGCCAGGGGCACGCTGGTCGCGCACATCGCCAGCCCGGCGACCGTCTGCTGGCAGACATCGGGACACGCGAGCTTGACCAGCCCCGCCCCACCCCGCAGGGCCGCATTGGCCGCCAGCGCCGGCGCGCCGACCATCCCGACGCTGCCGCCGACGATCAGCACGCGACCGAAGTCGCCCTTGTGCGACTCGCGCCTGCGCCTGCCGAGCTTGGGAATCGATCGAATTGGCTCAAGCGGCTTGGCCATGATGGGACGTAACTCGACGTGCTCGTCGCTCAGCGGTTCGCCGCTGCCGTCTTCATTCGGCGAGTCTCGAGCCCCGCGCGGGTGCCCCTGGCGGCTTGCTCGCCGGTGTGGCCCCTGGTCCGACGCACGGCGCACGGGCAGGCGAGATGCCAGTGGAACCGAGAGAGACCGGCTCAGAACGACGCTAGGTCGGCTTCGGCTCGGCCAGGCGGTTGATCAGCGCGGCCATGTAGCCGGCGGCGAACCCGTTGTCAATGTTCACCACGCTGACGCCGGCGGCGCAGCTGTTGAGCATCGTCAGCAGCGGCGCCAGGCCCTGGAAGCTCGCCCCGTAGCCCACGCTCGTCGGCACGGCGATCACCGGCGACGACACCAGCCCGCCGATCACGCTGGCCAGAGCACCCTCCATGCCGGCGACCACGACGATGACCGTCATCGTCTGGAGCTCGGCCGAGTGGGCCAGGAGGCGATGGATCCCCGCCACGCCAACGTCGTAGAACACCTGCGTCCGCTGGTCCATGATGTCGGCCGTGAGGCGGGCCTCTTCGGCGACGGGCATGTCGCTCGTCCCGGCCGAGATGATGCCCACCGTGCCCTGAGACCAGACGGGCTCGACCTGCCGCAGCGTGATTGCCCGCGCCCGATCGTTGTACGCCGCGTCCTCGTACCTGCGGTGGACCGCCTCGAACTTCTCTCGCGAGGCGCGCGTGGCCAGGACGTTCCCGCCGTGATCGACCAGCCGACCGAAGATCTCCACCACCTGGTCGGGCGTCTTGCCCTCGCAGTAGATGACCTCCGGGAAGCCGCACCGTAGCGTGCGATGGTGGTCGATGTTGGCGAACTCGAGCGGCTCGAAGGGCAGATGACGCAGACGCTGAATGGCCTCGTCCACGTCGACCTCCCCCTGCCGAACGCTATCGAGCAGCTGCCTGAGCACTTGCTGGTTCATGGATCTAGCCTCACTCGCCGGCTCAAGTCTAGGTTGCGCCACGGTGCGATTCAAGCACGGGTCGGGGGGGCGCATCCCTTCTGCCCTACGTGGTCCCTGGGCTGCTCAGCCTCTGGGCCAGGCGGGGCTCGCACCCACCTTCCGGCGGAATCCCTTCCGCCAACCGTCCCTCCCACGCGAATGCCACCTGCCGAGCTCCGACCACCTCGACGTATCGCCTCGTCGCACAGCCCATCGACGACGCCGTCGCCCCGTCGTACACTGGTACGCATGATGCAAGCGACTTGCATGTGGCTCAGCGCGCCGCCCGCCCACACCGTGCTCGCGGCGGCCGACCTGTCCGTCTGGCAGCGGTTCTGGACCTACGCCTTCTACCAGACCGCCCTGCTCGGGGCCGTCCCGATCGCCCTGCTCTGCGGTGTGCTCAGCGTCTTCGTCGTGCTGCGACGGATGACGTTCGTCGGCCAGGGCATCAGCCATTCCGCCTTCGGCGGCGCGGGCGTCGCCCTGTTGCTCGGGCTGTTCCTGCCCGCGATGCGGACGCCGCTGCTGCGCGATGCCGTCATCGTGGCCTTCTGCGTCCTGACGGCCATCCTCATCGGCTGGCTCGCCCGGAACCGCCGGGTCAAGGAGGACTCAGCCATCGGCATCTGTCTGGTCGGCGCGATGGCCCTGGGGCTGCTGCTCATCGACCTGCGGCGGATCTGGTTCACCGAGCTCCGCGCCGCCGGTCGCGTCGACTACGCCACGCAGGGCTACACGCCCTCGCTGCACAACCTGCTCTTCGGCGACATCCTCAGCATCCCGTCCGGCGAGTTGCCTTACGTGTGGCTCGTCTGCGCCGCAATCCTCCTCTGGATCGTGGCGATCTACAAGGAGCTCGTCTTCTTCTCCTTCGATGAGCAGGGGGCCGGCGTCTTCGGCGTGCGAACCTCGCTGATCTACTATACGCTGCTCGCCTCGCTGGCCGTGGCCATCGTCGCGGCCATGCGGTTCCTGGGCGTGATCCTCTGCGGCGCCCTGCTGGTGGTGCCCGGGGCGGCGGCCTCGATGATGTCGCGCCGGATCGGCTGGGTCGTCGCCTCGTCCGCCTGCGTCGGGCTGGTCAGCGTGGTTGCGGGCATCTTCCTGGCCATCTGGCTCAGCGGCCTGAGCACCGGCCCGGTCATCGTGCTCGTGCTGGTCGGGCTCTTCCTCGCCGTCTATGCCTTCGCCGCGATCCGCGATCGCGTGCGGGCCACGGCGCATCGCGGCCAAGCCACCTGACCCGCCATACCTCCGATTGACGCTTCCTGTCCCGCGGCTATGATGAACCCTCCACCTGAACCCGATCGCGAGGGCCCATCCCATGAACGCCAACCGAGCCATCATCGCCGCCGTCACCGCCGCACTCACGTCCTCCGCCCTGGCCGACGCGCCGAAGCCCCTCTTCAACGGCAAGGACCTGACCGGCTGGAAGCCCACCGGCAAGGCCGGCGCCTGGTCGGTCGTCAAGGGCATGATCGAGTGCAACGGAACCGGCGGCGGCTGGCTGCTGACCGAGAAGACCTACGGCGACTTCGTGCTCACACTGCAATACAAGGTCTCGCCCGGCTGCAACAGCGGCATCGCCATCCGCAGCGAGCCCCGCAAGCCCGGCTTCACCGGCATGGAGCTCCAGATCCTCGACGACGACGGCCGGCGGCCGAACAAGCACTCGGCCATGGCCGTCTACTCGTCGCTGGCCCCGAGGGAGAACATGAGCAAGCCGGCCGGCCAGTGGAACGACGTCGAGGTCACGTGCGTCGGTCGGCGCTTGCGCGTGGTCTGGAACGGTACGCAGGTCCACGACGTCGACCTCGACGCGCACCGCGAGCTCGCCGAGCGCAACCCGCGCGGTCACGTCGGCGTGCAGGATCATGGCCACTACGTCTGGTTCCGCAACATCACCATCCAGGACCTCGACCACGCCGGCGGCTGGCGGCCGCTGCTGGAGCCCGGCATCGACACCTGGAAACAGATCGGCAAGGGCACGTGGAGGTATCATTACGGCACACTGACGGCCACGGGTGAGTTGGGCGTGCTGAAATCGCCGAAACCCTACACGGACTTCATCATCAAGCTGCAATCGCGCGTCAGTGCCGGCGGCAACGGCGGGCTGTTCTTGCGGCTGCCGCCCGGCGACTCGCTGGAGCCCAAACCCTGGGAGGCCGGCTACGAGATCCAGATGCGCGACGACTTCGGCAAAGCGCCCAGCAAGGGCTCGACCGGCAGCGTCATCGGCATCGCCGCGCCGAAGGAGAATCTCGTCCGTAAGCCCGACGTCTGGAACGATTACGAGATCACGTGCCGCGGCCAGGCGATCACGGTCCGCATGAACGGCCAACTCGTCACGGAAGCTGAGAGCGACCGCTCCATGAAAGGCCACATCGGCTTCGAGAGCGAAGTAGGCCGCGTGCAGTATCGTCACGTCCGCGTCAAGCCGTTGGGTAAGTAGATTCGTTCGATGTTGGAGGACGCCAGAGGGAGTACCCGGTGACCGATCCTGCTGTCCAGAAAACAGACCTTATGGGTGGCATGGCCACGCTGCTGTTCGCGTGGCCATGGAAGGTCTTTCGCAAGCACATGCCCACGGCCCCTCGTAGGCGTGGGCAGAGCCGTGGGCATGCCACCAGACCCACAAACCCGCTCAACCACTATAGAACGTCCCAGGAGGAACACTGTGACCCAACCTGAAAGAAGCAACCACTCGAAGGATACGAACCCCACCGACGCACCCTCGCTCTCGCGCCGCGATCTGCTCCGCGCGTCGACGGCCGGAGCGGCCGCGTTGGGAATGGCAGGCCTGACGCCCACCGCATCGGCGGCGCCTCAGGGCCCGGCGCCTGCGCGTCCGTCCTTCGGTCCCGACGACTGCATCAACGTCGGCGTGATCGGCTGCGGCGGACGAGGAAGCCATCTTCTGCGCGATGCCGTCAAGCGAGCCAAGGGCAACAAGCGGCTCCGCGTACTGGCCGTCTGCGACGTCTACGAGCCCCGCAAGCAGCGGGCCCTTCGCTACGTCAAGAAGAGATACACCGACAAGCCGTCCGACGGCGTGCTCTATCATGAGTACGAGAAGATGCTGGACAACCCCGACATCCACGCCGTCATCGTCGCTACCCCAGACCACTGGCATGCCAAGATCGCCATCGAGGCCATCAAGGCCGGCAAGGACGTCTATCTCGAAAAACCCATGACGCACACCATCGACGAGGCCCGCGAGCTCCGCGACACGGTCCGCTGGGCGGGCGCGGTCTTGCAGGTCGGCGCCGGCTCGGCCAGCGACCCGGTCTACCACCAGGCCCACAAGATGATCCAGCGCGGGGCGATCGGCAAGGTGGTGTGGACGCGCTCGAGCGCCTGCCGCAACGTGCCCGCAGGCGACTGGAACTACCGCATCGACCCGAACGCCAGCCCCAAGAACCTCGACTGGAAGCGGTGGGTCGGCTGGGAGTGGGACCTCGCGCCGAAGAAGCCCTTCAACCCCGAACACTACTTCCGCTTCCGCAAATACTGGGACTACTCCGGCGGCATCGCCACGGACCTGCTCTACCACGCCCTGTCGCACCTGGCCGTCGCACTCGGGCCCGAGCTGCCCCAGCGCGTCGTCGCCTCGGGCGGCAAGTGGCTGCACAAAGACCGCGACGTACCCGACACGTTCCTGATGACCATCGATTACCCGAGCGAACACTCGATGTTCCTCATGGGCACCGACGGTAACGATACGAACGTGACCGAGACCATCAACGGCCAGGTCGCCACGATGACGTTCGGCGACGGGCCGACGGTCCAGCCGCAGAAGGCGTTCGCCAAGCAGTTCCAGGAGGCCAAGAAGCGCGGCGCGCTGGACGCGCCCCGGCCCAAGCTGCCCGATCACATGGACAACTGGCTCGACTGCATCCGCACACGCAAGGACCCGACCTGCAACGTCGAGCTCGGCACCTGTGTGCAGGTGGCCATCACGATGGGCGTCCTGGCGTATCGCAAGAACACCTCGGCCCTGTTCGATCCGAAGACCGAAAAGGTAAGCTTCGGGTAGGAAGCCGGAGACGGCTACACGAAATCCACCTCGCCCGGATCGGGGCAGATGCCGGCCTCATGACCGCGACGCAAAAGCTCCGCGACGGCTCGACGACCCTTCTCGCCGTAGTCGAGCGTCCAAGCGTTGACGTACATGCCGATGAACTTGTCGGCCAGCTTGACGTCGAGGTCGCGCCCGAACTGCAGCGCGTACGCCACGGCCGCCTCGCGATTCTCCAGCGCCATCTGGATGCTCTTGCGGAGGATCTCGCTGACCGCGCGGCAGGCCTGCTCGCCCAAGTCGCGACGGATCACGTTGCCCCCTAAAGGCAAAGGTAATCCGGTCTCACCCTGCCACCACACGCCCAGGTCGACGACGCTGGCCAGCTCGAGCTGGCTGTACGTGAGCTGCCCCTCGTGGATGATCAGCCCGGCATCGACCTGGCCGTCGGCCACGGCCTGGGGAATCTCGTCGAACATCACGACGCGGTGGTCGAACGCGCCCCGACCGAGACAGAGGTTCAACGTCAGGAACGCGGTCGTCATCTCGCCCGGCACGGCGATCGTCTTACCGCGAAGGTCCTGGAGCGCCATCGCCTCACGCGCGACGATCAGCGGCCCATAGCCGTCGCCCATGCTGCACCCGCTGGTGAGCAGACGATACTTGTCGCGCACGTACGGGTAGGCGTGGATGCTGATGGCGGTCACTTCCATCTTGCCCTCGCGGGCCCACTCGTTGAGCGTCTGGATGTCGCGCAGGACATGCTCGAACGCATAGGGTCTGCTGTCGAGCAGGCCCTTGGCCAGCGGGTAGAACATGAACGCGTCGTCGGGGTCGGGCGAATGCGCGAGCCGAATCGTCTTGGGAGCGTCAGTCATGGAGCACCTCGTGTCGCGATGGCCGTCCGCGCCGCTTCCGGGCCGGACAGCACGGGCATCAGAAGCTAGGTCCCGGCGATTCTAGAGGCTCGCTGATCAACTGGCCAGTCGAACGCTCCTGACCGGGCCGCGGGGCTGGATGCCTTCTAAGCGTCTTGCTAGGATGTGTTTTGCGCGAGTGCGATGAGGTAACAGAGCCCAATGTCCAACGAGCAGCAATCCGAAGAATACTACCGTTTCTGTCCGGGCGAAGAGGAAATCCGGATCTCCGACGCCGTCTGCAAGGGTCGCCGCCGGGTTTCGTACTTCAAATGCGGAAGCTGTCCCTTCAACGACGACCTGAAGGAGAAGCCCCCCGCCCCCGTCCCGGAGAACGTTCGTCAGCTCATCGAGGACGAGGGGCGTAGCGTCCGTGAGGTCTTCAAGGCCTACGACATCCGCGGCATCTACCCCGACCCGCTGAGCGACGACCTGGCCTGGCGAATCGGCCACGCGTCCGCTCAGTTCCTCAGAAGCACCCTGACCGGCTACGACCGGAGTGACCCTGAGACCAACCGCGTCATCATCGGGCGAGACATGCGTGAGAGCAGTCCCGTGCTGCACGACGCCGTCAAAGAAGGCGCTCGCTGCAGCGGCACGGAGATCATCGACATCGGCATGGTCGACACGCCCCAGATCTATTTCGCCATCAACTATCTCAAGACCTGCGGGGGCATCCAGGTCACGGCCAGCCATAATCCCGCTGAGTACAACGGGTTCAAGATCAGCGGTCAGCGCGGACGCCCCATCGGCATGGATACCGGTCTCAAGGAGATCAAGCAGATCGCCCAACATATGGCCAAGCATGAGACCGGCACCTATGCCCCGATGTCCAAGCTCGACCTGACCAAGCCCTACAGCGAGTTCGTCCGTGGGTTCCTGGTCAAGCCCCGTCCGCTGAAGATCGTGGTCGATGCGAGCAACGGCATGGCCGGCAAATGGATGCCCATCATCTTCGACGACGTCGAGGGCCTGGAGTTCTCCTGGCACAACCTCGAGCACGACGGCACGTTCGTCCACGAACCGAACCCGCTCGTCGAGTCGAACGTCGAGCCGACCATGCAGGCCGTCCGTGAGCAGGGCGCCGACCTCGGTGTCTGTTTCGACGGCGATGCCGACCGATGCGTCTTCGTCGACGAGCAGGGAACGCTTGTCCGATCGGACCTGACGACCGCCCTGCTGGCCAGGTGGTTCCTTCGTGAACGCCCCGGGGCGTTGGTCGTCTACGATCTCCGCAGCAGCCGCGTGGTCGCCGAGGAGATTGCCCGGCTGGGCGGCCAGCCCCGCCGCGAGCGCGTCGGCCACGCCTTCATCAAGAAGACACTCAGCGAGAACGACGGCTGCTTCGGCGGCGAGCTGAGCGGCCACTTCTACTTCCGGGACAACTGGTACTGCGACTCGGGCATGTTGGCGTTCGTCAGCGTCCTGAATCTGCTCACCGAGACGGCGGAACCGTTGAGCAAGCTCATCGCCCCGCTGCGGCGCTACGCAAACAGCGGAGAGCGCAACTTCTACAACGACGAGAAGGACGCCACCATCGATCGCCTCAGCCGCGAATACAGCGACGGCGAGATCGACTTCCTCGACGGCCTGACCGTGCAGTATGAACGATGGTGGTTTAACGTGCGTAAGAGCAACACCGAGCCCCTGCTGCGCCTGAACCTCGAGGCCGATACGCCCGACCTGCTGGATGAGAAGCTCGAAGAGCTCATGCCCTTGTTGGGAGAGCCGGCCTGAGACAACGGGCGGCGGCAAGACGGGCTGTCGATCGATAGCCTGCCCACACTCGCGAGGCGCTCCCTTCCGCAAGCCGGCACCGAACGGCGGAATCGTCGCGAGCGGATGCCTCGTCCCGGAAGACGTGACCTCGCCGAGGGAAACGATCGTCGGTGAGGGTTCGCCGAGCACCCACGACAGACGCGGAGGTATGCCAGACCATGACGGCCCTGCACCATCGTCGACTGGATTGCGGCATCGACTTCGCCGCGGAGGTGATGCCCGACCGGCCGACGGTGAGCCTCAGCATGCGATTCCGCAGCGGTGCCGCCTACGAGCCCGAAGACAAGCTCGGCGTGGCCCGCCTGGTCGAGGAGACCGTCAGCAAGGGCACGTCCCGTCGCGACGGACGCGGCCTGCTCGACGCCCTCGACGCCCGGGGCATCCGCCACAGCTCGGGCACCGGGCGCGAGACCATCACCTTCCGCTTCACCTGTCTGCCTGAGTTCATCGACGAGGCCCTGGACCTTCACGCCGAGATGCTCACCACGCCGACCTTCCCGCCGGAGGCCTGCGACGTCGCCGTCGATCTGGCCTTGCAGGAAATCAAGGCCCTGGAGGACGAGCCGCGAGAGCTCGTCCAGAAATTCAGCGCCGCACGCGCCTACGGCCCCCGCCTCGGTCGCGATCCCCTCGGCGAGGAGCCCACGGTCCAATCGATCGGTCGCCAGGACATCCTCGACTACTGGTCGCAGCAGCTCGGCGCGAACCGCATGCAGGCCTCGGCCGCGGGGGACCTTGACGTCGACCGGCTCGTCGACAAGCTCGAGTCCCTGTTCGGCGGATTCGGCCCGTGTGCCGACGACGCCCGAGAGAGCGTCCCACTGGCCTTCGAGGCGGGCACGACGCATCACCCCAAGGACCAAGAGCAGGACTACATGATCCTCTGCTGGCCGGGCGTTCCCCGCGGGCACGCCGACGAGGCGACCGAGCGCGTCATGATCGGCATCTTGTCCGGAGGCATGAGCGGCCGGCTCTTCACGGAGGTCCGCGAGAAGCAGGGCCTGGTGTACTGGGTCGGCGCCTGGGCGGTCAGGCCACGCGGGTCGGGTATGATCCATGTCGGGGCCAGCACGATGCCCGATCGGTGCGACAAGACCTATGCCACGCTTCTGCGCGAGATCGACCGCCTCGGCGAGGACCTGACCGAGGATGAGTTGCGACGCGCGATCACCGGAATCGTCGCCCGCAAGCAGACCGAGGGGGACCTGACACGCTCACGTGCCTCCGACATCGGCGACGACCTGCACCATTTCGGACGCCCCATACCCGTCGAGGAGCGGCTGGCCGCAATCCAGACCGTCACCGTCGATGACATCCGAAGGTACCTCGACGAGCACCCCAGGGACGCGCTCAACGTAACCACGCTCGGCCCCAAGGATCTGACCCCATCGACGAGACGTTGAACCAGGAGCTGACATGCCAGCCAGCGATACGAAGTTCGTCGAAGCCCATCTCGATAACGGCCTGCACATCGTGATGGAGATCATGCCCTCGGTTCGGTCCGCCGCGGCCGGCTTCCTGGCCAGGACCGGCTCGCGCGACGAAGACCCTCAGATGGCGGGCGTGGCCCACTTTCTCGAACACATGTGCTTCAAGGGAACCCACCAACGGAGCTGGCAGGACATCACCGTCGAGTTCGACGAGATGGGCAGCTACTACAACGCCTTCACCAGCAAGGAGAAGACCTTCTACTTCGGCTGGGTGCCCGCCAAGACCGTCACACGGCAGATCAAGTTGCTGGCCGATATGATGCGGTCGTCCCTACCGCCAGACGAGTTCGAGACCGAAAAGGGCGTGATCCTGGAAGAGATCGCGATGAGCAAGGACTCCATCGAGTCACTGGCCTGGGACCTGATCCATGAGCACATGTTCCCCGGACACTCCCTGAGCTGGCCGATCCTAGGAACCGAGGAGACCATCAAGGCCCTGACGCGCGATCAGATGGCCGCCTATTTCGAGCGGGCCTACAGCCCGCGGAACCTCTTGCTGGTCGTGGCCGGGCGGATCGACCCGGAAGAGGTCGTCCGATGTGCCGAAGAGGTCTGCGGCTCGTGGCCGGATGTGCCCCCCGAAAACCATCGCACGCCTCCGAAGACAGCGACCTCGCGTATCGTCCGCCAGGCCGAACGCTTCGCCCAACAGGCCGTCGGCTACGTCTATCCCGCTCCGCCGTCGGGTCATGCCGACGTCGAGGTCGCTCGCGCCGTGGCGAGCATCCTGGGCGGACAGAACTCGCGGTTCTTCTGGAACATCGTCCAGGCCGGGCTCAGCCCGACCGCCGGCGTCTACTGGATGGGTTACGACGATTGCGGGATGATGATGCTCGACGGCCTGTGTCAGCCCGACAAGGCAGAGGCCTTTGCCGACGCCATCCGCCGCGAGGCGAACCGGATCGTCGACCAAGGCGTAACCGACGACGAGCTTCAGCGCGTCAAGAACAAGCGGCGCACGAGTCTGGCCGTCGAGGCCGAGGCCGCCTACCATCGTATGCTCCAGATCGCGGGAGACATCTGCGATTTTGGCAGGCCCAGAACCGTCGAGGAACGCCTCGCCGAGGTCGAAGCCGTCACCGGCGACCGCGTTCAACAGCTCCTGGTCGATTGGCCGATCACAGGGGAGGGACTCTTCCTCAGCGTTGGACCCCGTCTCTGGCCGGAGGACTAGCCGACCGTGACCGCCACCGACGTCGCAACCACCCCTTCTTCGACCAACCGCTCTGTGGCCTCGCTCGCCCGAGCCGCAAGCGTCCGTCCACCCATCTGGTGGCGGTTCGTCGGTCTGGTGACCATCGTCGTCGCACTCGTGACGGCCGAGACGGTGTGGAAGGTCAACCGGCATGTCAGCCGTCTCGAGCTCGCCCGTATCTTCGCCATGGCCATGAGCCAACCCCGTGTTCCGCAGCGACCCCAACCGCCCGTGCGGCCGAAGCCTGCCCCCAAGCCCAAGCTGCAACCGAAGCCCGAGACCGGGGCGATGCCACTCCATCGCAACCTCGACCCCATGACCTACATCAACCCGATGGACGAGAGCCCGGTAGAGCCGAGGATCGAGCCCGAACCCGAGCCGGCGCCACCGCCTCCCCCACCGCCGCAAACGGTAAAGGCCGACACCCAGCCCCTCGAGCAAACGGCCGTGTCGGAAGTGACCCGGCAGGCCTGGGTCTTGATCTGCATGCTGCTGCTCGAGCTGGTGGCCTTGGCGGGCCTGTCGGCCGCGCTGGACATGCGTCGGGCGCGACGGAACCTGATCCTGGCCTCGCTGTTCCTCATTGCCGGCACGCTCGTGAGCCTTCTGGCCGCCCGCGTCATCACGCGCGGGATCGACCTGACGTGGATCGCGAACTCGTCCGTGCTGGAGGCGATTGAGCGTGGCGGGGGGTATCCGACGCTGCTCAATCGCGACCTGGCCAACATTGCGGTTCGCGGATCCGGCTTCGCCATCGTGCTGCTTGCCCTGCAGATGCTCCCGCAGGCCCGGCGATACGGCAAGGCCCGCAAGCAGCGACCTGAGGGCATGGGCCTGCTCGGCCGCCTCCTGGCGCGTCCGGCCATCGCCGGTGGATGGCTCATCTTTGTGGCCCTGCTGACGGCCGGAGCTGCCGTGATCAGTGGACGCTTCAGCTTTCCTGCCTGGCACCTGGTTCGCCTGGCCCCGCTTGCTTGGGCTGCCTTGGCCTTGGCGTCGGGCTTGCTGTGCATGACGGGCCGGGCCTGGACGTGCATCATTGGCTATGTCGTTTCCTTGCTTGGAGTTGTGATCGTATTGGCCTGCTGGGGCGCCCCCTTCGTGGTCGTCGGCCCGGTCAGAGCGATCCAGATTCTGATGATCCTGCTGCCGGCCGCGCTCGTATGCCTGACTATGATGAGAGGGGTGGTGGGAGATCGACCGAGAGGATAGGGCCGCACGGGCGCAATACCTAAGGCATTGCTGGGCCATGCTATACAGCTATCATAGCCCTCGATCAACATGGATACTTGACTTTCTAGCCCCCCTTTTCAGTGTACGTAAGCTGATCGTCGTGTTAGGCCGCAGGAAGTCAACCGCCATCAGTTCTTCGGTACCTGCTTGAGACGCTCCGATGGAGACAGCCGTCTTGAACGGCCGATAATTCAATGTGACTGCCTGTCGGCGCCGTCTCGCTTACGTCGACATGGTAACATGGATGTACCTATTTGATCGCAGCCTCTTATCGTATCTGGCTCGGACAGCCGGGTGCGATCCGGATCGTCCTTGTCCGCTGAGCTACGGGAAGACCGACCACGCTTCTGGCAGACTTGGATGGCACGATCCGACGGTACCGCTGAACCGGTGAGGCTCTTTGGAGAACGGAATGAGCTCTAGTCCCTATCCTGTGGGCAACGAGGTTCCCCATTCATGGACTGACGGCCACACGTTCGCCTCAGAAGCCCAGGTAGCGAACCAGGAAGAGCAACAGCCCATTGGACTAACGGCATGGCTTCTTGCGCCTCTGATGACAATCACAGGCGTGTATATGCTGACCATGGGTATGTCTTGGGTGCCGCAGGCGGTCTCTCTTGTGGTAGTCTTGGCTTGGCTTCTCATTGATGTGCTGACGAAGAGAAGTCCGTTGCAAGTTCATCCGTTTTATCTGTGCATTCTTGGCTATTTCCTATATGTTTTCTTCGTCACTATCCTGTTCGAGTCGCAGATTCCGGCGGCGTCCTCCTTCTATGCGATCTTGAGTGACCTCAAAGTTTTTGCCATGAGTATGGTTGTGGCGAATGTCGTACGTCATCGAAACCAACTCATTCCTATATGTATAGGTGCTGCACTGGCCCCCATCGTGCTTCTTGCCTTGCATCAAGATGCTATCGCCCAGACGTCCGTCGCGATCGAACGCGGTTACCAGACGGACGTGCTCAGGCTCTCCAACGAAAGGACGGGCGACTTTGGCGATGCCAACAATATGAGCAGGATGTGCTGCTATGCATTGATTGCTTCGTTGACGCTCTTCCTACTGTGGCGTGGCAGGCCCTACCGCTTCCTACCGCTCCTGGCCGTTCCTGGAACGCTCTTCCTCCTATCGCGCCTTGGAAGTAGGACCGGTATGGCTATGACGGTCGTCCTCGGCTTGAGCTTCTGGTTCTTCCATCTGAGAAAACGCTCCAGGGGAAAACCGGCGGCACAGCTTACGGCCCTTCTACTAGGTGTTGGGCTCACAGTCGGACTCATAGCTTGGGTGGCTTCCTCCCCATTCGCCTATCGCTACACCGACGTAGCCACTCAATACAAGGAAGGGCGCCTTGCACTCGTGAAAGCGGGACTCAAAGTGTTCTTGGAGTCACCCGTCATCGGCGGCGGGCTATGGCGTTTCCACCATGCATGTGTCGAAGCTGGATCCTCACTCTCAGTCGCTCACAATGTCCCGACAGACATCCTCGTTCGGAGCGGCTTGATCGGCTTCCTGCTCTACTACGGTGGGTGGTACATTGTTCTCAAGAAGCTCATCTTCCTAAGGAAGCAAGATCTGCCCTTACGCGATACGATTGTCTTGGACATGATCCTACTGGGGTTCATTGTTTGGCACGGCTTCAGTATGACATTGAGTGCGATGAACCCTCGCTTCGCGGCCTTCATGATGGGGGGCTTCATCGGCTATCTCTACAGCCTTGAGCGAGCAGTTCTGCCCGCCGAGCAACTCCCAGCGGCGGAGCATGAGCTCAACATCCATGACAGAGAGGGTACGCCCATGTGGTCTGACTGAACTCTGCGAATGTCAGTGCCTCGCCAGGAGTGCTACCACACCGCTTACTCATACCCGAACGATCGATTGACGTCGCCTGCGATCCTTTCGACCATCCGGACTTGGTCCCTCGTGAGAACATGCCGCCAACTCTCATCCGAACGAATGCCGGGCACTGGCTTGAGTCTTATCTCGTTGCCTATGACATGATGCTTTCGCTCGTTCACGCGGCTCAGCATCTCTTCTCGTCCGACACCTACGAAGCCGCAAAGCTGATGGAGGCTTTCCTCCGGAGCGGCGCAGAAATCCTCCCACCGGAACACATAGTAAGCATCCGAAGGCAGCATATCCTTAAGTCGTCTGGTGACGGCATGCACTCGTCTCCAATAGCGGATCGAGACAGGGCTTATCCTTCCACCATGCTTCAGGCAACTGCGGGCAAAGGCCCGTGCATCCCGAACAACGTGAAGAACCTTCAGGTCCAAGGTCGGCCTGTTGGCGAGATGGAACGCACGATTTACGGCCTTGCTCCCGTCCACGAATACCCGTTTCCCCGACACGTCGAGAACAGCACGTGCCACCGCCTCGCTACGCTCAAAGACTTGCCGTATGTGTCTTCGATAAGCCGGCACAAGGCCGAACACAGCGTCTCGAACACTCGCCGCCCAAGATGCTGACTCCGGAATACCGAACAGGATGCGGTTGGTTCTAACCCCGAGGTGTTCCCCCAGCATCGTGCCCCAATTATGCAGGTCCAAATCACAGCCTTTAGTGTAGAGCTCCTCTTGAACCGCTTTGTAGAACTCGCACTCACGTATCGGCACACCGCAAGCACATGGATACTCCTCGCATCGACCCGTGCGGACCAATCTGCTGATGATATTGGATACCTCTCCGATGCTGGCGATTTCAGGGTGCGCGTCCAGTAGCATGGCCAGGAGTGTCGATCCGGAGAAAGACGATGCAACCATGTACACATAGGGAATCCGATCTTTCACGACATTACCAGCCTTACCGCCAGAGGAAGCCATGTGTTCTCGCCAAAGTCACCAAAGAAGGACTGGGCTGTTCTTAGCGAACGCCTCTGGTCCAGAAGGGCCTCGCTAGCCGACTGTCTTCACAGTCAACCATGTTAGAAGCCGGCATCGCGGTGCGTCAAGCATGGGGCCAATCTACAGGCCGCGAAGCCCGACGGCGGTCGCAATCTCCGAACCCGAAGGCCCAAAAGACGGGTTCTGCCACCGGGTCGTAGAAACGCTCACCAGAAGAAGACCTCCGAGCCAAGCCGCCGTTCGTCGACCTACACCTTCATCGCTGAATGTGGGCCCGAAGCTCCCTGAGACCCCGGGGTCCATTCGTCCCGCCTTGACACCGTTGACCCACCATCAGTACGCTCGCCAAGGGGCGCCACGTCCGGTCCCATGGGCCTCCTGAAGGTGGCGTGCTCGTGGGCTTCCGCCGGCCGGCAGACCCTTCGGCGAGGATGGAATTGCCCGGGCACCCTCAAGAACCCAAGGACCTGGGCGTAACCTGTTGTGACAACGGACGGACAGACCTGATGGCCGCATGGGGACCACTATGCCCGACGACCAGGCGCCGGCTCCTGCTGGCACTCCTCGTGTTCGTCTGCGCGCTCGCCGCCCGCCTCATCGTCTACCACGAAACCCACGATTGGCCCACGTTCACCCAACCCCAGATCGACGAATACACCGCCTACCAGATCGGCCTGGCCTTGCTTGACGGACGCATGCCCGATGAGGTCTACCTCAAGGGCCCATTCTACATGTACTTCGTTGCCGGCGTGGCCTGGCTGTTCGGCCGCGATCCCATGCACGTGCGGCTGGTCCAGGCCTTCCTCTCAAGCCTCACACCCGTGTTGATCTTCCTCACCGCCGAACGACTCTTCGGCTGGCGCGTCGGCCTGCTCTCCGGCATGGCCGTGGCGCTGTTCTGGACCATCGTCTACTATTCCCTGTCGATCGTCGACGCGGCGATGAGCACGTTGCTCTACACGGTCATGCTCTACGTAGCCGTTAGAGTACCCAACCAGCTCTGGTGGAAGTGGCCGCTCTGCGGCGCCGTCCTGGGCTTGGGAGCGCTGTCGCGCCCGAGCGTGCTGGCCTTCGCACCGTTGCTCGCCGTGATGGTCTTCCTCGTCATGTGGCTCGAGGCGGCCGGCGACCCCAGGCCCAGGCTCCGCGCACTCTGGCGGCGGCCCGGTATCGGACGAGGCCTGACCGGCACGATCGCCCTGACGGTCGGGTGTCTGGCGGTCGTCCTGCCGGTCACGGTGCGCAACTATGTGATCGGCGGGGAATGGGTCCTGATCGGGGCCTACGGCGGCCAGAACCTGTGGATCGCCAACAGCCCGCGGTCCGACGGCAAGAACGTGCCCATCTACGTCGGCGAAGGTGTACCCAAAGTCTCGCCCGTCGATCCGAACGACGTCTGGACCGAGATCAGCCTCGGCAATCGCATCGCCCGCTATTACGCCGAGAAGGACCTCGGGCGCAAGCTCAAGTTCGGTGAGATCGATGCCTGGTTCGCCAGGAAGGGCTTTCAGTACATCGTCGAGCACCCGTGGCAAGTCCTACACAAGTGCTTCCAGCGGTTCTGCTTCTTCTTCAACGCCTACGAATACCCCAACGAGCGCGACATCTATTGGTTCATCAACGCATCGAAGCTGCTCACCGCCCTGTCTTACGTGCACTTCGGCGTGATCTGCCCGCTTGCCGTCGTGGGTCTGGGTTTCGCAGCGGTACGAAGGGGCTGGTCGGCCGAACAGGCCTACCTGGTGGGCCTGCTCTTGGCGCTCTGGGCACCGGGGCTCATGTTCGTCGTCAACGCTCGATTTCGCGTCGTGATCACGGCGTTGCTCATCCCCTTCGCCGCTTACGGCCTGGTGTGCTTGCTGGGCCTGCTCCGACGCGAGGCAACCTGGCGGGCGCGGATCCTCAGCATCGTTGCCTTGGTGGGTGTCGCCGCCTTCTCCAACACGAACCTCTACGGCTACCGCGAGCCCTACTACACCGACATGCGCATGGGATTCGCGGTGGCGTGCTTCCATGACAAGCGCGACGACCTGATACCCGAGGCCATGGCCCGGTTCGCCGAAGCCCTCGACCGAGACCTGGAAAGCGGCAGCCTATCCCAGACGGCCATCATGGAGCACGCCCAACCCATCGGGTTCCTCTTCGACTACCACGTCGCTCAGGGCAACGACGAGAAGGCCCTACACTACGGACGACTGATGCGCAAGCACGAGTCGCCTAAGCCCGACCGGTTGATACGTCTGTACGACCTCTTCATGAGGCTGGGACGTCGCGACGATGCGGCCCGGCTGTTGGACCGGTTCGCCGCCGGGGACCTGTCCGTCCCGCTGCACGAACTCGGTCCGAGGCTCTTCTTCTTCGGCAAGCGTTACAACCACCGATCGAGCCTGATGCGCGCGCAGTCGATCCTCGAGCAGGTCATCCAGATCGCGCCGACCAACATGATGCTCCGCGGCATGCTGCGAGAAACTCGCCACCTGCTCGCCCAACCCCAACCGACAAGCGCGCCGTCGTCACAACCGGCCGGCGCGCCACGCTAGGCGAACCGCAAGCGAGCCTGCCGAGATCGCCTCACGCGAGCCGGTCGATCTGCTCGACCGTCACGCCCTTACTCAACGCCAGCGACACCATGTCGACGCGTCGGTAGAGGAACTCCGCGAACAGCCCCAGAGCGTACCAGAACGGGATGTACTGCGGAGCGATGTAGCCGCACACGTTGCCCGGCAAGTGGCTGTAGTCCCAGATGACGAGTCCGGCCAGGTCGAAAAGCCATCCACTTGAAAATTCCACGGCGAAAATGCCGATCATGTAAACGGCGGCGCGGCCCGCAAGCGGCACGCCTCGCCGGATCATCGGCCGCGCAATCGGCATCAGCACCAGCCCGAGCAGGCCGTAGTCGAAGATCATCCAGGGCGAGGTCCGGCCGTGCATGTTCCAGTTGCCCGCCAGGAGCTCGCCTCCTGCGATGAAGAACACCTCGAGGAGCAGGCCCAGCAGGGCAAACAGGGCGAAGCGTCCAACGACGCGCTTGGATTGAAGCGACAACACGCACCTCCTTGGGTCAAGGACTAGGATCGCCCCCACCGACCCTCCGGGCTGCAACGTAGCCAGCGGCGCGCCCCGTTTCCAGGCGCGCGCGCCCAAACCGTCCTGACATCGGGCGCGATAGCCTCGCGCTCGACGGCCGCACGAAAGCCCGTAAGTCCTTTCCAAAAAGCACGTTCTGAAGCTGAAGCCCTCGATGGCATGCCGCGTGCTTTGGGTTTGCATGTACTAAGTCTCTGAGGGGTCCTGCTGTTGGAGGGGTCGAGGGTGAGCAACGCCAACGAGGAAGCGAACCGCATCTCAGTGGTCTGGGGCCTGCCCAGTCGCCTGATCGGTCAGATCGGGCCCGTGCCTCCACATGTTCAACTCGATGTGATCTCGACGGCCTGGGCATTGCTTCGTCGTGTTCGCGGGCAGCCGTGCCATCTGTTGCTCGTGCACTGGGAGCTTTCGGATTCGACCGGGCCGGCCGTCGCCGCCCGCGTGAGGATCCTTCATAGCGACCTGCCGATCGTCCTGACGACCGACGGGTCCGATCTGCCCGAGTTGGGCATGGATTTGGGTGCGTTGCGTGTGATCGGTCCGCTTCAGATGCCGATCTACTGGCCTCATCTGCTGGAACGCGTGACCAAACGTGAGCCCGCCTCGATACCCCAACGATCCGTCGGGGACTGGGCGGCGTCGCTGGCATCGGCCGAACGGCACGCGTTGTAGGTCCGACGGCAGTTGGGCCCACTCCTTTCGAGGGAAGGAGTTTGCAGTTCCAAAGGTGGGAGGATTCAATCATGGGAGCAACCGTCGCTGAGACAGATCGTGCACCGACTCGAATCGAACCGGATGATCTGGGTCCGTCGCCGGCGTGCGAGCAAGGCCTCTGCCAGGCCGACGCGGAACTGCTCGAGCGGGTGCTGAGCATCAAACACGAGTACATCGACGACCCCCGGCTGCATGAGGCAAACGTCGAACACGCCCTCTTCGAGGACGACTTCGATGACGGGTTCGTCAAGGCACAGTCGGTCGGTCAATGCAAGACCGTGCCCACGCGTTTCGTGAAGATGCAGCCCGAGCAAGAGCAGCACGCGTTTCTCCGGTACAACTACGCCCGCAAGCGCGTGGTGGAGCTCCTCGCGGCCCGGAAACCGGGTTCGACGGTCGGCCTGGCCTTGGCCCGGGAGATCCTCCGCTGGTACCGTCGCGTCTTGGCCCTGCGTACCGGTATCGTCAACTCGAGCTTCCCGCTCGTGCTGGCTATGGCCAAGCACAGCCGCTTCGCCTCCATGGACATGAACGAAATGATCAGCGAGGGCAACATGGCCTTGCTGCGAAGCATCGACAAGTTCGATCTGACGAAGGGATACCGCTTCAGCAGCTACGCGTGTCGTTCGATTCTCAAGGCCTACTCGCGCGTGGCCCACCGCATTGGCCGCTACCGCAGCCAGTTCCCGACCGAATACGAGGAATCGCTCGAACGGAGCGACCAGGTGGAGACGGCTCGCGAAGCCCAGCACCAGGACTTTCTCGATGAATTGGACGCCGTGCTTCGCAGCAACGCGGCCCATCTGAACGACGTGGAGCGGAGGGTCATCATGGAACGCTTCGCCGTGCATCATGATCGCAGGCAGACCCCCGAGCCGAAGACGCTCGGCGAGGTCGGTGAGATGATCGGGCTGACCAAAGAGCGGGTCCGCCAGATCCAGAACCGAGCTCTCGAGAAGCTGCGGATCGCGATGAGCAATCGCTTCGCCGCGGCATAACCATAGAGCGGGGGGAGTAACCCCTATTCAACACCGGCCGCCTTGCGAGGTCCGCTGATGCCTTAGAGCGGAGCAGACCTCGCGGCGGCCGGTTTCATGTCGACCGGCCCGAGACCACGAGTTCAGGGCCTCCAGGCTTCCAGGCGGATGCGGCGCACGATGGGTGTCGAGGGCAAGGTCATCCTGATCACGGGCGCTTCGGTGGGCATCGGACGAGGCGCCGCCATCGGCCTGGCACGCCGCGGTGCGACGATCGGCATCAACTACCGCACCCATCAGGCCGAGGCCGAATCCGTCCTATCCCAAATCCAAGACGAAGGCGGTCAGGCCTACCTGGCTCAGGCCGACGTCTCACGATCCGAGGAGGTCGAGCGGATGACGACCGCGGTCCGCGAGGCGTTCGGGCGCATCGACGTGCTCATCAACAACGCGGGCATCTACCCCCGACAGGCCTTCGACGAGATGACCCCGGAAGACTGGCGCCGAATCCTGGACGTCAACCTCCACGGCTGCTACCTCACGTGCAAGGCCGTGTTGCCCGAGATGGTCCAACGCGGTTACGGCAAGGTCATCAACGTCTCGTCCGTCTGCCTGAGAGCCCCGCAGGCAAACATGGCGCACTACATGGCCAGCAAGGGCGGCCTGACCGGGCTGACGCATGCCCTGGCCCGCGAATACGGGCCGAAGGGCGTCCGCGTCAACGCCGTCGCGCCCGGGGCCATCCTGGTGGAGGAGGAGCTCAGGTGGTTCCCGGACCAGGAGGCCGTCCTGAGCAAATGCCTCGAGGTGCAGAGCCTCCAGTACCGCGGACTGCCCGAGCACGTGGTGGGAACCTTCGCATACCTTGCCGGGCCGGACAGCGACTTCGTGACCGGTCAGACGATCTACGTCGATGGCGGCTGGACGTTTAGCTGATTGGGGCCGCGTGGCAACGCCAGGCCTACCCCCTTGGGCCCCAATCAACCTTGTTGCCGACCTGCACAGGGAAATCCCCGCATCACGAAATGAAGAAATATGCGAGGTGACCCGTTTCGGACCGATAACGTCACCGCGATTCCGTCCGGGCTGTATTCCTTTATCGGACCTGGTAACAGGGAACAGAAATGGGTGCACTTTCCGCTGTTAGGGTTTGATTAATCGGCCGGAGGTTCGTATCTAACTAGTGGAAGCTGTCGTGTCCCCTTTCAACCACCCCGCTGCCTTCGGACGAGGCGGCGGGGTTTTTTTATGTCTGTCTGAGCAGGCGCTCTCACCCGCCCGTCAAGTCCTGCAAGGAATACCTTGCAGTTTGGCGCAGCATCAGTTAGCATTCATCTTGACAATTCAACTAGCTAGCTTCTGGTCGTTTGTTGTCTTACCGGGGAAAAGCGATGTTCAGAAACAAGGCAACGGCGCACGGAATCCTCCTTGTTGTCGCACTGGCGATACGGCATGCCAGCGGCAAGTCCCGAGGATTGCGAGCGGCTGAACTGGCGGCGATGTATGAGATCCCTCTCGGCTATGCCAGCAAGACCTTGGGCCAGCTTGCACGGGCCCGAATCCTGCGATCCGTTCGCGGCGCGAACGGGGGCTTCGCCCTGGCACGCGAACCCGAGGACATCACGTTGCTCGAGGTCGTCGAGGCCACGGACGGCGTCGTGGACGGACGTCAGGACGCCGAGGACAGTGGGCTGAGCGGGTTCTTCCTGAACGGCCTGCGCGGCGTCTACGGCGAGGTCAGCGACAGCGTCCGCGACGTGCTGGCCCACATCACCGTCAAGCAGTTCATGGATGAGTACTGCGAGCGAGCGACCGTTAGCGGTAGCTAAGCCCACTCCTCCAAGATGCCGCCGAACCCGAACGCCGATCCGCCGAACGACAAGGGGATCGGGGACATGGATATTGTCGCCGGCCGTCATCCTTCCGGTTGTTCCATGGGTCCCCGTTCCGTTGCCAAAGAGCGATCGCCCTCGGTACCGCGGACAACAGCCCCACCATCGCCACGATACACGATGGTCGTCCTTGGCCAGAACTCGCGGCCAGGCCTTCGCTAGGCCCCGGCAAGGAGCGTCGCCGCGGTTGATCGGCGCGGCCCTATCGGCATCATGGACGTCCGACTCGGAGACGCAACGCGGCCCTGCCCGCACCGGTCTGGAGCCCGCACCCGGTAGCCCGCCGAACGTCGCGTCCGCACCCCACCGTACACGGGCGCTCAGTTTCGAAAGGACTCACCATGAGGCCGCTATGCCACGAACGCTACGCCGTGATCGTCGTGTTGCTTCTGCTGGCGACGGTCCTCGCCGAGCAACCCTCCTCGAAGCGGGCCTCCGCGATCGACATCGCCGACCGCAAGCAACTGGTCGTGGACGCTCACCTCATCGCATCGATGAGCGGCGTCCGTCTGGTGATGAACGAGCCCTATCACACCGGCGAGGTGCTGCTGACGGCCGATCAGCCCTGGGAGAAGCGGATCGGCGGGATCGTCTGGAACCAGGGCACCGTCCGCAAAGAGGGCGACAAGATCCGCCTGTGGTACCAACTGATCACCCTGAAGAAGGACCCAAAGCTGGAAGGGACCCACGCGGCCACCCAGTCGATGGCCTACGCCGAATCGACCGACGGCATCCACTTCACCAAGCCCAAGCTGGATCTGCATGAGTTCCTCGGCCAGAAGCCAAACAACATCCTCATCCCGGCCAGTCGAGGCGGGACGGTGTGGATCGACCCCACAGCCCCGCCGTCGCACCGCTATCGCTCGCAGACGAAGGGGGCAAAGGGACGCCTCTACTTCTTCCACTCGGCCGACGGCATCCGCTGGCATCCCACGCACGCTATCCAGAACGGTCACTGCGACACGCAGAACATCGCCTTCTGGGACCAGCGTTACGACCGGTACGTGCTCTACACCCGCATGTGGGTACGCTTCCCCGGCAAGGAGGGCAACTACCGCTACCATCGCCGGATGGAATCCGATGACCTGGTGCACTGGAGCAACGACCAACCCGTCATCCGGGCCGACAAGGTCGACCTGAGCAAGTACGACTCGGCCACAAAGCAGCCGCCTGTGGACTACTACGGTGCATGCCTCTTCCGCTATCCCGACGAGCACGGCGTGTATCTCGCCCTGGCCCACGCGTTCTGGCATTGGTATGAGCGGCCCGAAAGACTGCTCGGGCCGAACCGATTCGACGTGCGGTTGATGGTCAGTCGCGACGGCAAGGACTTCGAGCGGGTGGGCGGCCGGGCGCCGTTCCTCCGGCTCGGCCCGGAGGGCAGCTTCCGGTCACGCATGATCTGGGCCCTGCCGACGCCGATCCGTATGGGAAACGAGCTGTGGATCTACTACTGGGCCAGCAACAAGGACCACGCCGGATGCATCGACGAGGCCGCCGGCGGGAAGCTCCAGACAGGCATCACGCGGGCGATCTTGCGGCTCGACGGCTTCGTGAGCGCCGACGCGGCCTATGACGGAGGCGAACTGATCACCAGGCCGCTGTGCTTTAAGGGCGACCGCCTGGAGCTGAACGTCGACACCAGCGCCGGTGGGGTCGTGAAGGTCGAGCTGCGCGACGTCGAGAACAAGCCGATTCCAGGCTACACCCTCGCCGAGGCCACGCCGATCTGCGGCAACGCCGTGGCCATGCCGGTCTCTTGGGGCGACCGGCGTGACGTCGGCAAGCTGGCGGGCAGGCGCGTCCGCCTCCGTTTCGTCATGCAGGACTGCAAGCTCTACGCGTTTCGGTTTCGACCAGCGAGGTGATCGGGTGATGCTCGGCCTCGTTGCCGAGATGGACCCGACCCCTCCTGCCAAGGGGAGCAGTCATGTGTCACTCGGTCTTCGCGTTGGGAATGGTGATCACCTCCGGTGCCGTCGGCAGCGTCGAGTTCCACGTCGCTGCGAACGGGGATGATAGGGCCAGCGGTCGGGCCGATGCGCCGTTCGCCACGCTTACACGGGCCCGCCAGGCGATACGGCACGTCAAGCAAGAGAGCGGCCTGCCTGACGGCGGCGTGACCGTCTGGATACGGAGCGGACGTTACGAGGTCCCCGAGACGTTCGTCCTGAACCAGCAGGATAGCGGCACGACGAGCTGCCCCATCGTCTATCGCTCCGTCGAGAATCAGAAGGCTCGGCTCATTGGTGGACGGAGGCTGGCGCCTGAGCGATTTCACCACGTTACCGACAAGGCCGCGCGCAAGCGGCTGGACGAGGCCGCTCGGCAGGCCGTGCGCGTGATCAGCCTGCGAGCCGCCGGGATCACGGACACCGGCCGGTACCCCGACGCCTTCACCGCCCCGCCGGCGGTCACCGAGCTGTTCATCGACGAGACGCGCATGACCCTGGCCCGTTGGCCCAACGACGACTGGACCACCATCGCGAGCGTCGTCGATAGCGGGGTCGCACCCGGCAAGAAGTGGAGCGCCGACAAACCCGGCACCTTCGTCTACAAGGGTGATCGCCCGAAGCGATGGCTCACCGCGCCGGACGTCTGGCTCCACGGCTACTGGTGCTTCGACTGGAAGAGCGAAACCATCAAGGTCGGCAAGATCGACTCGAAGCAGCGCCGCATCACGCTGCTCAAGAGGCACTGCTACGGCATCGGTGGCGGCAACCCCGCACCTCGCCGCTACCACGCCGTGAACGTGCTCGAGGAGCTCGACGGCGCCGGCGAGTACGTCATCGACCGTCGGACGGGCGCGCTCTATGTCTGGCCGCCGAAGCCACTGGCCGAATCGCGGATCGTCGCCTCGACCCTGGCCGAGCCGGTCATCTTCTTGGACGGTGCGTCGCAGGTGACGCTGAGGGGACTCACGATCGAGATGACCGTCGGGACGGGCATCCGCGTGCGGGACGGCCAGGGGAACCGCATCGCCGGCTGCCTCGTGCGAAACACCGGCCAGCACGGCATCGTCGTCGAGGGTGGCAAGGAGCACCGTGTGATCGGCTGCGACATCCGCGACACGGGCGCGTCGGGTCTTCGCATCGGCGGAGGCGATCGCAAGACCCTCACGCCGTGCAACCACCAGGCCGTCAACAACCACATCTGGCGGGTCTCGCGACGACAGCGGACGCACGCCTATCACGTCCACCTCCGAGGTGTCGGCATCCGGCTGGCCCACAACCTCCTGCATCACGGACCGCATCAGGCGATCGGCCTGACGGGCAACGACCACGTCATCGAGTACAACGAGATTCATCACACGGGCATGGAGACCGACGACTGCGGTGCGTTCTACATGGGCCGCAACCCGTCGGAGCGCGGGTCGGTCTTGCGCTTCAACTACTGGCACGACATCGGCAGCTCGTTCACGCACGGCAGTTGCGCGGTGTACTTCGACGACGGCTCCGGCGGCCAGACGGTCTTCGGCAACGTCTTCCACCGGGCGGCGGGCGGAGAGTTCGGAGCGGTCTTCGTCCACGGCGGCCATGACAACCACGTCGAGAACAACGTCTTCATCGAGTGCAAGCTCGCTCTGGGCCACGCCCCTTGGAACGACAAGCGCTGGCGCGAGATGGTCGACGGCGACCTCTGGCAGACCAGGCTGCTTAAGGAGGTGGACATCACCAGGCCACCCTACTCGAAGCGATATCCCGAGCTCGAGGGCTTCATGAGGCCGTCCAACGAGCCGCGGCTGAACCGCGCCTACCGTAACGTCGTTGTTCGGTGCGACGCGTTGGCTCGAGGGAATTGGAGCTTGCTCGACAACCGCGAGTATCGCACGGACGCCGGCTTCGTCGACGCCGAAAACGGGAACTTCGAGCTGAAGCCGACGTCACGGGTCTTCCGCGAGGTGCCGGGATTCAAGCCGATCCCGTTTGCCAAGATCGGTCTTCGGCGGGACGAGATCCGTCCGCAGCGGCCGCGATGACCAAGCACGCGTCTGCCGTGCCCCCGATCGCAAGCTATCCCCTTCTGGCCACCCGCGCGAGGACGGAACAGATGCAGGCGGCGCGACTATTTTGCGCATCCTCCAAGGTCGATGTGATACTAGAGAATACTTGAACTCGCCGAGACAGTCCCCTGCTCGCACATCATGGCTCCGTCCCGACCGCTCGTGGTCCGGCCTTATGCTAAGAGCGTCGGGCCAGGTCTCTACACAAGGTGATCCTCCTCGCTTCCATCGCGCCCGGCAAGCGTTGCGCCTCGCATCATCGAGGTCTCCGAAACCCTAACCTAACCATGACCTATCACCCGTGGTGCCTACAGTCGTCCCTGTGTTAGGCCAGGGCTCGCTGCGCAAATCTAGCGCCGACTTAAGCCATTCCTAACACACGACGACTACGGTCTTGACGTGGATTGGGGCCCACCCGTAGCGCGCGAAAGCTGATGTGAGCTTGTGCTGGTGTGAAAGACCTGGTGGTCCTTGGGGAGAGGAGGCGCACGTCGATTCCAACCAGCGTTGCCTGCAATACATCCTACAGAGGTTCAATTCGGAGGCTTCACAGGAAGGAGGTGCACGGGGAGAGAGACAGCGAGCCGCAACGACCATAGGGATGGCCCGGACCGGACGTTGCGACGACCGGGCCAGTGGTTGGAAGTACACATCATAACCATGAGGGAATAGGAGGAATATGAATGAAGAAGCTAGCGACAGCAGCATTGGTCTTGGCCGCATCGGCCGGGATGGCGTACGGGCTCAACATCGAGACCAGCGGTTGGGAGACGTTCGACGTTGGCGATACGGGCGCGGCCATCTACGAGATCGATAACCCCAAGCCCTTCGACAACACCGAGCCGCTCCTCGGCAAGTACAGCGATATCTCCGAAGTCGTCGTCGATGACATCGTCCATTCGGGCAGCCGCGCATTGAAGCTGACCGATGGCGGCGCTTCCGGTACGCCGCAGGGCTATGTCGGCTGGGTCACGGGCCTGCAAAACGGTGATCAGGTCACCGCGAGCATGTGGATCTACGACACCACGCCCGGGACGTCGCCGAGCGGTCGCATCTGGGGCCATTACACCAGCGGCGGCATCGACGACTACGCCGGCTCGGCCAGCGGTAGCTATGACTACGGCCCCGGTACGGGCTGGCACATGGCCGAGTACACCTGGACGTTTGATGCCGGCACCGACCGGACGGGACTGGTCATCGAGGCGCGCACCTACAGCGGCCTGGGCGACACGATCTGGGTCGACGACGTGACGATTACCGCGCCGGATCACGCGACGATTTGCGTGGCGATGGTTCCCGAGCCCGGCACGCTGGCGCTCCTGGCGATCGGCGGCCTGGCCGGTTTGGTCCGTCGCTTCCGTGCCTAAGTCGTACCGTAACCGATTGGTGGTCGACCCGGCGCTTACGGGGCGGCCACGCTGAGGGTTTCAGGGTGAGGGAAGGAACCTCTGCAAGAAGGTGGGAGGTTCCTTCCCTGCCTGTCGTTGTGGTCAAGTCCCATCGGTGGATTGGAGTCAAGGCTGGTTGGTGCGTTCCGACAACTACCGAGCATGGTGGCGTCTTGGCCCGACGCCGATTGGCGCGGCCTGATGGAGGGAACGGTTCATGAAGGCTGAGCACGTGGTGGAGCGCCTCATTGAAGTCCGTCAGACGAGGATGTGCCGCGCCGACATGCCGGTGGATCGCTGCGGACCGAACCGGCGCCGACAGGCCCGGCGCAGAGGGTTCACCCTCATCGAGCTGCTCGTCGTCGTGGCCGTCATCGCCCTGCTGATCAGCATCCTCATACCCTCGCTGAGCGCGGCGAGGGAGAGGGCCCGGGGCGTGGTCTGCATGTCGCACATGAATCAGGTGGCCAAGGCGCGGGCGTACTACTGCTCGGAGTACGACGGGTGGCTGGCCGGTCCACACACCAGCGGACATGAACTGACCCACATTGGCGACCCTGGTGAGGCCCGCATCACGGAAGACCTCGTGACAAGCGGCACGGCCCCCGTGCAGAACATGGACTGGGCCAGTCCGACGCTCGGCATGATCATGACGCTCCAGAAGCGGGACATCAGTCGGCTGGTGCAGCTCCTGAACACCAAACTCCGGTGCCCGAGCAACAAGGAGTTCTACGACGGCGTCTACGACCCGGACAATCCGGACGTCCAGACGGTCGCCGGTGTCGACGTCCACTCGATCCGGTACGCCAGCTACGTCGCGATCGAAGGGTTCCACCTGATCGGCGACCGCAAGGCGGTCGGCGACGGAAGGGATGTCACCGCCAAGAAGGCCGAGGTGGAGATGCCCAACATCACCCAGGGTCTGGTCGACTTCCCCGACGACTACTACCCCAAGGAGGACCGCGTCGGCTCGCCCGCTTCCAAGGTCTACGTCCTCGAGGGCGCACGCTACGTGGAGGAGAATGCACCGCCGACCTTCAACACCATGCCCTTCCAAGATGAAGGCGGCAACTTCATGGCCCTCGGCCCCGCCGTGGGCAACGGCGGCGACCCCACCGTGCTGCCCGAACGAATGGCCACCACCAAGCTTAGCGAGATGAACAAGCGGTACGCCTGGCGCCACCGCGAAGGCATGAACATGGTCTTCTTCGACGGTCATTGTGAGCATCGCGATTGGCGCAAGACCCTGGACATCAGCCTCTATTTCCCGAGCCGGACGATCGTCAAGGCGACGTGGCGAGCCCAAGATCCCAACGCACAGACCAACATGGAGATCCCCTAGCCGGTCATCCTGTCGGGCGGGCGGATCGAGACGAGGTGTCACATCATGAATCCCAGGAGAGGAAACGGCCATCCGTCGCGCCATGTCGTGGGCGTAAGGGTCCTGCTTCCGGTCTGCCTCGTGCTGATGGCGAGCGACCTGGCCGTCGGCCAGATCCGCGTGGTGTGCTGGAACGTCTTAGAGGACGGCTTCGCCGGCACGCTGAATCCCGGCACGGGCACCGTGCTCGAGGCGATCGGCGACGAGTCGGTCAACGGCATCGCCAAGCCGCCGGACATCCTGATCCTGCAGGAGCTGAACTACGGACATAGCGCCGCCGACGCCATCGTCTCGGAGCTGAACAGCCTCTACGGGGCCGGGACGTACGCCCGGGCCAACCAGGCGTCGTACGACTACACCATGCCCGTGGGCGCGATCTACAACACCACGACCGTCACGCTCGAGGACACCTACTACTTCAAGTACAGCGGCAGCCCCCGGAGCACCGGACGCTATCGATTCGGGCTGAACGGCTACGGCGACGCGGCCGACCTCTATATCTACAACACCCATTACAAGGCCGGCTCGTCACCGAGCGACCAGAACAAGCGAGCCGACGAGGCGTGGAACATCCGGGTGAACGCCGACGAGCTGCCCGCTGATGCCAGCATCATCTACGCGGGCGATTTCAACCAGTACAGCAGCTTCGAGGACGGCTACAACGATTACAGCTCGTACTTCGAGAATCCCTACATGTGGCTCAAGACCAGCTCCTTGCCCCCCGGCACGAGCGGGAACGGCCAGGCGGTCGACCCGATCAACAAGGCCGGCATCTGGCACGAGGCCCCGGCCTTCAAGTCGTGCCACACCCAGGCACCCGGGTCGGTCTACACGTACGGCGGCATGGACGACCGGTTCGACTTCCAGATGGTCTCGACCGACCTGTTCGACGGGGAGGGGCTGAGCTACATCGGGCCGGGGGTCGGCGACTGCACCGCCGCGACCGCGTCCTACCGCGCGTTCGGCAACAACGGCACCCACAACCTCAACGGCGATATCTCGACCGGCACCGGACACCCGGATCCGAACGTGCTGGCGGCGCTGGAGACCGCCAGCGATCACCTGCCCGTTGTGGCCGACTATCAGGTGCCCGCCAAGCTGTCGGTCGAGGTCACCGGTGCGGCGAGCCGGGTCATCGTCGGAGCCGCCGGCCAGATCGACGTGACGGTGAGCAATGCCGCCGACGTGCCGGCGGTCGTCGGCGCCGACGAGCTCGACTACGACCTGACCACGAGCGGCGACCTGTCCGGCAGCGCGTCGGCCACCGATCAGCCTTTGGGCGGCGGCAACACGCACCCGATCAGCATGACCGCCGTCGGCGCCGGAGCCAAGACGGGCCAACTCGACGTGACCAGCAGCAGCCAGGCCGTCGCGGACGGAACCTTCAGTCAGCCGCTGGTGTGGGACGTGCTCGATCACGCCCAGGCCTCGTTCGATCCGGACGCCGATGAGGACACGCTGACGATCGACTTCGGCACGGTCCGGCAGGGCGTCACGGCATCGCCCGAGGTGTTCGAGGTCTGGAACCTGGTCGCCTCACCCAACTACACGGCCGACCTGGACATCGACCAGGTGATCGCGACCGGTGACACCTCGGTGCTCTCGTCCGACGTCGCGGCCACCACCGGCATCGCAGCCGGGACGAGCCATGGTTTTGCCGCGGTTCTCGATACCGCGTCGGTCGGGGCGTACGCCGCGACGTACACGCTGAAGGTCTCCGACGAGGACCTCCCCGGCTCGGCCGACGGCGCGGACCTGACGCTTACCGTGTCGGCGGTGGTGAGCCTGCTGGGCGACGTCGACGGCGACGGCGACCAAACCCCCGACACCATCGACGCCGATGACATCGATGCGCTGGTCGGCCGGTTGGGCACGGCCAATTCGCTGGCCGACCTGGACGACTCCGGCCTGGTCGATCAGGCCGATAAGGACATGCTCGTCCGCACGATCCTGGCGACCGACTACGGCGACATCAATCTGGACGGGTCGGTCGACGACGACGATTACGCGATCTACGCCGCCCATTACGGCCAGCCTGGCGGTTGGGCCGACGGCGATCTGAACGGAGACGGAACGGTCACGGGCGCCGACTACACGCTGTTCGCGGCCAACTACGGCTTCGTGCGCTCGGAGGAGACCGATTAGCGCCCGAGGGCGACGTGAGCGGGCCCGTTCGGCGCGTGTCCGTCGGGCCGAGCTGGCCTCCGCTGAACGACTACCGTCCGCGGAAGGCGGACGAGACCGTACGGAAGTGCGTTTCAAGTTCGAAGGAGGGAATGGTTTCCCATCTCACAGTGCACGTGCGGAGGGGACTGTCGATGGCCGAGGTCCCGCGAGGGGTCGCATCGTCACACACCGCAATGCACGGCACACCATGAAAAGGAGGACAATGGTTATGACGCGCATCAAAACTGGGCTGCTCGCCCTGGTTGCGGTCGGGGCGGTGGCAGGACCGGCCGCACTGGCCAAGGCGGACTCGCCGCGAAAGGTGGCCGCCATCATGTGCGGCGGATGGAGGGCGGACTACCAGCCCCGCATGGGTTGCGTAAACTTCTACGACGTGACCGACGCCGGCGAACCGAACTACGTCATGAAGGACAACCTGATGTTCTCGGTCTGGCTCGGCTACGAGATCACGACCGCCGCCAACGAGGAGGAGCTGGAAGCCCTGACCGTCAACCCCGTAAACGGCACGGTGTACGTGGCCGCATTCGACAGCGGCACGGCCGGAAGCTACGATTCGCAGGCCGACGACACGGACGGTGATTGGGACCTCTGGAAGATCGACTATCAGGTCGTCCTGAAGGACTTCGTCGACAACGCCCGGCCAATGAAGACGATGTACATCCCGACGATCGGAGCGGACGGCTTCCAATACGAGACCTTCGGCATCCAGCACCCGGGCGGCGTGTACAACACCGTCTATCTGTCGAGCGGCATCGCGAAGATCGGCGAGCTCGCTCGCAACGGCGACCTGTCCTCAGGCACCAACCAGGGCGGCGGGGACTACTTCGAGATCGACCTCGATTTCGTGAACCCGGCGAAGCTCGTCGTGATGGACGATTCGGACGACGCCGAGGACGACTTCTACGCCGATCCCAACAACCCGACGCTGGCCGAGAGGGTCCTGGCGGCGCAGAGCGATCATCGCATCGCGGCGCTCATCCGCATCAGCACCGATCCGAACCTGGCCACCCATGACCCCAATCAGGCCGCGGCCCGCGAAGGCGGCTACAACAACGGCGCCGCCCAGTCGTGGGAGACGGTCGACCTCGGCGTGATCAACATGGACGGGTTCACGAACGACCCCAACGAGCCCGACTACGACCCGAACTACCCGATCGGCTACGTCGGTACCGGCCACTGCGAGCCGATCGACATGCAGTTCGTCACGCGGTCGCAGGAAGGCGGCGTGTATCCCGCCCCTCCGGGCGGCAGCGAGACCGTCGAGGGCGTCTGGATCGGCGAAAACGACACGCCCGCGTCCACGGGCGACGACGTCGACTTCAACAGGATCATCGGCTGGGACGGCGGCGCGGATGACATGGTCTACCGCGGTGGCTTCCGCGTCGACGAGATCGCCGACCCCAACGACAACAACGGCGACCTCGACTGGATCCGCCTGGACAACCTGGGTGGCATCTGGTACGGCGAGTCCGGCTACTTCGACGCCGCCTCCGGGCACTACGGCGAAGAGGGTTGGGGCGGCCACGAGCCGAGGGTCCTGACCCGTAGCGTGCTGGACTACGCCTACGAGTCGGGCGGCGACGAGTTCGTCTGGCTCGATCCGAACGACTTCACGATGTACGGGCCGATGCCCGACAGCGACCCCAACGACGACGATACCAACGTCTGCGACGGCCGCTTCGTCGCGGTGGACGCCGCCGAAGGCGAGGTGCTGTACGTCGACATCGACGGCGGCCCGGATTACAAGCCCGACCTGTACGTCTTCGACCTGGCCAGCGGAACGCTGACCACCAAGGAGAAGGACGCCCTCGGCCTGACCGACGGCGGAGCCGACGGCTCGATCTACTGCGAAGAGCACGGTATCGAGCTCTTCCTCCGCGGTGACGTCAACGGCGACGGCGTCGTCGACGCCAGCGACGTCGCCAGGCTGTCCGACCTCATCGCTGACCCGACGGACGGCGGCAAGGTCGCGGCGGAGGTCGGCAGGGAATGGTACGACCTGACGGGCGACAACGATCTTACGTCGGACGACCTGACCGAGCTGCTGAACCTGATCGGCGGTCCGACCTATACGCTGACCCTGACGGTCACCAACGACACCTACGGCTATGTCGACGTCTCGCCGAACGTGCCCGCCTATCCGGAGGGAACGCCGGTGACGTTGACGGCCAATCCGATCGAGGGCAAGTCGTTCAACTTCTATCGGATCTACGACCCGAACTTCCCGGGTGACGCCAACTACTCCGTCGTCGACTCGAACAATCCCATCACGATCGTGATGGATTCCGACATGCAGGTCGAGGCGGCGTTCAAGTGTGGCTCGGGTACGGGCGGTGTCTTGTTGCCGGCCATGGCCGCGCTGGCCCTGCTCGGCTTCGTCAGTCGACGTCGGGTGCGGTAAGGCCTGACGGCGGCTGCACGTGTGCAGTGGATGCCATGGCGGACCCCTGGTCCTCGCGACCGGGGGTCCGTCCTCTCAGATTGTTGCGTCGGCCGACGGCGTCGCCTGAAGGCCTCGGCTGACGAATTCGGGCCTGTACCGCGCCCCTGCGCGTCATGCAGGTCAACCAACGGGCGGCGAGGTGGTGCCATGAGAAGCGTCTGGATCGCATGCGGAGTCCTAACCGTCACGGCAGCCGCGGGCGCAGCGCCCGTCCTGACGTGGGAGACCGCCACGTACGGCGGCTCCGACGTCTTCACGCTGAGCGTTCAGGGCGACGCCGGACCCGCCGGCTGGAACCTCGACATCACGCTGACCGGCACGTTCCGGCAGAATCTCGCCGGCGGCACCACTCACGTCGACACCAAGAGCGACGCTGTCCTCAAAGACGCCGACCCGAACTTCGGCTACGAGATGAGCGACGATTGCTGGTATGACGACGGCTTCTGGGTGGAGGTCGCGCCCGATAGCTCCGATCTGACCGGCTCGACCACCATCACTCTGTCGAGCCTGGGTTCGATCCCGGGCACCACCTTCGATGCGACGGTCGTGGGCCAGTTCGCCGTGCAGGCGGGCACCCCCGTTCAGTGGTCGGGAACGCTGTCCTACAACGGCCAGGACCACGCCGTCGCCGGCTCGACCTCGGCGCCGCCACGGGTGACGCTGACGCTCACCGAGACGAACCCGACCTATGGCGAGGTGATCGTCGAGCCCGAACAGCCCGATCCGAACGATCTCCAGTTCCACGAAGGCACCGCGATCGCCCTGACGGCCGTGCCGGTCGAGAGCAAGGAATTCCGGAACTGGGAAGTGTACGATCCGAACTACCCGGGCGACGCGAACCATGCTAGTATCGACACCAACGCGACGCTGGCGTTCGTCATCAGCGACGACGCGCACGTGAACGCGGTGTGGGGCTGCGGCGGCGGCGCGGCCATGATGCTGCCGATCCCTCTCGCCGCACTCGCCCTGCTTCTTCTGAAGAGAACTGGACGCCCTGGTCTGGACGACCCACGTTGACCGACACGACCCCTTCCACGGATACCGGCCCGACCGCAGACGCCGAGAGCACCCGGCCGATCCGCGTGGTGGTGACGGGCCAGGTCGGCGTCGACAAGCGCCCCTTCCTCGAGCAGGTCGCCTCGGTCGCCCAAGACCACGGGAAGCCGGTACATCGGGCCCACATCGGCGATCGCATGTACGCCGAGGCGCCCGACGTGGCGCCCGGTCGCATCCTCGATCTCCCCCTGGGCCGGCTCAACTCGCTGCGACGCAGCGTCTTCAAGGACGTCCTGGCCCTGGCCCGGCAGCCGGAGCACCTCCTGGTCAACACCCACGCGACGTTTCGCTGGCGGCACGGACTCTTCCCGGCGTTCGATCATGATCAGCTCCAGGCCCTCGATGCCGACCTGTACGTGACCCTGGTCGACAGCGTCGACGCCATCCACGAACGGCTCACACGAGAGCACGTGATCCGGCATCACCTTAAGGATCTGCTGGTCTGGCGCGAGGAGGAGATCCTGGCGACGGAGGTCGTGGCCAAGATGATCCGAGGCCACGGCTGCTTCTACATCCTCAACCGGGGCAACTCCGAGACGGCCGCCCTGATGCTCTACCGGCTGATGTTCGAGCCGCATCGCAAGCGGGTCTACCCGTCCTTCCCGATGACCCACGTGATGAACATGCCCGAGGTGCTGGACGAGCTGCGCGACTTCCGCCAGACCCTGACCCGGTGCTTCATCACGTTCGATCCCGGCGACCTGGACGAGAAGTGGCTGCTCTACGAGGCCATGCGGGCCGAGAACGACGACCGCGACGAGTTCGCGGTCCAGGTGCACGACCGCGAGCTTGTGTTCCGGACCCGCGAGGTCATGGACGTGGCCAGCGACATCGACGGGCAGATCTACTCGCGCGACTTCAAGCTGATCGACCAGTCGGACATGATCGTCAGCTACATACCCGAACTCGACGACGGCCGTCCGAGCCTGAGCAGTGGCGTCGAGCGCGAGCTCCAGCACGCCCACGAAGGCACCAAGGACGTCTACGTCATCTGGCGACCCAAGAGCGAGCCTTCGGTCTTCATCACCGAGACGGCGACGAAGGTCTTTCGATCGGTGCATGAGGCCCTGGATCATTTCGACAGGCTCGGCTATCTGGAACCGGCCGCGACCGACCCGGTCCGTCCGTCCGCCGAGGCCCCGCCCAAGACAACCCTCTTCTAGATTCAGGAGAACCAGCCATGCGTCGTGTTCCACGGTCCTGGGGTGTTCCCTCCGGTCTTGCGGTCGCTCTCATCACAGCCTGTCTGACCGAGCCCGTCCCGGCCTGGCACGGCAAGGGGCATGCCAAGGTCACGCGTGCCGCCGTCGGGGCCCTGCCCGAGACCGTTCCGAGCTTCGTCCGCGAAGGCGTCGACGCCGTGGCCCATTCGGCCGTCGACCCGGATCTCTTCACACGCCCCGTTGCCCCGCCCGACCTGCACCGCACCGAGGCGCCCGAGCACTACGTCGACCTGGAGCGACTGGGCGAGACGCCGATCCCGGCCAGCCGGACCGAGCTGCTCATGTGGTGCGGCAAGAACGACATCGAACCCGTCAAGATCGGCCTGTTGCCCTACGCGATCGTCGAGTGGGCCCAGCGGCTGTCCGTCGCCTTCGCCGAGCACCGCCGATGGCCCGGCAATCCGCACATACGCCGCAAGGCCCTCATCTACAGCGGCATCCTCTGCCACTACGCCCAAGACCTCTGCCAACCGCTGCACACGACGATCCACTACAACGGCCGCGTCAAGGCCGACGGGGCCTCGTCGCGGACCGGCATCCATATGAAGGTGGACAACCTGCTTGGCAAGCTGCCCGAGGCCGTGGAGGTGGACGTCCCGCCCGACGCGGTTCAGCCGCTCGCGAGCCTCTTGCCGGACGTGCTCGCCGAACTCCAGCGCTCGCACGCCCTCGTGGACCGCGTCTACGAGTTGGAGTCGACCTGCCCCGCCTACGGCAAACCCTTGCCGACCGAAGGGGCGATCACCGCGTTCACGGCCGAGCGGTTCAAGGCGTCGGCCCTGCTGTCGGCCCGCTTGATCGTGACGGCCTGGCAGCAGTCCTCCGCCATCCAGCTGCCCGACTGGCACGTGCGCCCGGCCGATGGCGTCGTCAGCGCCGCGCCGGCTCCGGACCAGGCCGAGGCCGCCCAACCGGCGGCATCCGACAATCCCGCCGCCGGCCCGGCCGTGCGCGTCGGCACGTACAACATCGAGCACTTCATGCGGATGTTCGATCAGGCCCGCATGCCCGAGCGCAGCCGAAACAGGACCGAGCTCTTCCGGGACGACGAAGACCTCTACGAGGTCGCCCGCGTGATCAAGCTTCCGGCCATGCGGCCCGATGTGCTAGCGATTCAGGAATGCTGCAGCCAGGCGATGCTCGAGCGTTTCAACGCCGAACGACTCGACGGCGCCTACGCCTTCGTCAAGGTGTTCCCCGGCAACGTGGACGGCCAGTATCTCGGCATGCTGGCCAAGCCCGGGCTGAAGGTGATCGAGGTCCGTGATCGGTTCTACAAGGAGAAGGACCCCGTCGACGATCCGGAGGTCCGCCCGGCCAAGCGGCATGCCCACCTCGACGAGGGCAACCTGCTCTTCTCGCGAGGCCCGGCGTTCGTCAAGTTCGGTCTACCGACCGGGCAGGCGCTCTGGGTCGGCGTAACCCACGTCAAGAGCAAGTACGGCAACACCCCAGCCGTCACGCGATGGCGGATCCGCGAGATCCAACGGACGCGGGCCATCTGCGGCGAGCTGCTCAAGACGGGCGGGACCGACCTGCTGCTGATCTGCGGCGACTTCAACGACGATTTCGGCATGGACGCGCTCGAGCAGAAGGTGGGACGCGACGCCCTCGGTGAGATGCTTGTCGGCACGGGCAGCGAGAGCCTGGCCTGCGTGACCAAGAGGCTCGCGGAAGGACCGGCGTCGCCGGCGACCTACCACTGTGAGATCAAGCCACCGCGCTACCGCAGCTTCATCGACCACATCTTCGCCTCGCCAGCCGCGGCCGCCCTCGTCCGCGACGCAAAGCTCATCGACGACCCGATCGCCGCAGCGGCCAGTGACCATTATCCGCTCGTCGTGACGCTCGCGTTGCCCGCGGTTCAGACGGAGGGGTCCTGAACGAGAACGGCGGACGCGTGGGGTCGGAGAGGTGCTAGAAAGGACGGGACGTGTCTGTGTGAGGACTCGTGGCCGGCTGTTCGCGTTTGGGGCGCAGGCGTCCGGTGGTGAGCAGCCGCCGGAGGACTCGACGGACGCGTCGGGTACGACCCCAGAGATCAATCAACCTGGGCAGCCATGTCGGTAGGTGACGGGCGAGCCAGATACCGCGTGGGGTTTGGGCGAAGAGGCTCCAGGCGACGGTAATCCTGCCCCCCACGGGCCTCCTTGACGCCTTTCTGATATCCAGGGTTCCATCGCGCAATGCGCGGGGCAGCGAGCGATTGCGGTGTAGCATCTCGTTGCCGATTGCGCGGACGCCGGCGAGATGGCCACGGATATTCTGCCCGTCGGCCACCTTCCGAGCGTCGAGCGGGATCAGCTTGATCCATCCGTCGCTTAGGGCGGCCGACAGGACCTCCTCACCGAGGTCGGTCCGAACGATTGAAGCTGTTGGCACCTGTTCGCCATGGACAATGCCATGAGGGTCACCGACGGCAATGTCGGCCAGCACATTGAGCTTGTCCGGACATAGTCGGCAGGAAAGCGGCGTGAAGAAGAAGCGGGAGTGCATGCGGCAGGAACGATGCGCAGACCTCACCTCGCCGTGCTGGGTTACCACACGAATGTCGCCGGGCCATCCAGATTTGCCTCTGTGGCGGTAATCGAATTCAGCGATCTCATCCGACTTGCCGCCTCTCGCGGATCGCACGTGGAACGCCGTGGCATGGTAGGTCAGGACACGACTGCAGAAGAGCCCGATGCGCAGGACGATCTTGCGGCGCAGCTTGGGAGATTGTTCCGTGGCCAGCTCGAGTCCCTGCATGTGACAGGGCAAGCCCACATAGGCGAGTCGCCCGTCGAAGCCTCGCAGCTCGTGTATGAGTTCGTTGACCGGAACGGGGCAATACTTGCTGCGTGCTACCGTCAAGACCCGCTGCAGGTCTGAGGTGACAACGGCCTTGGGTCGCAAGGGACGCTTCGGGTTATCCACAACGGCAACGACACCGTCGACGCGATCGGTCTTTAGGGCCCACGCCAGAAGGGCCCTGACGAGGCCACCGGTTTGTGCTTCGGCGGCAAGTTTGATATCGGTCGCCTCTGCCAGGTAGGCACCTCGCATAGGACCGATGTAGGGATCAGCCGGGTGCGCTGCTAGATGTGCGGGGGGGTTGAGAACGGGGCACACCTTATCGCACAGACCGCATTCGGTGCAGTGCTCTTCTCGCCAACTCGGCCATACCAGGCCAGCCTCGGTCTCTTCCATCTTTAGTGCTTGGGATGAGCATATCCCGGCACACGAACCGCATTGCATGCACAGGGAACGGAACACAACCTCGGAGATGATCTCAGGTGTTGTCATAGGTTCAGACGGATACCGGGTCCGGAACTTCACCTGAAGTGCTCGTATCGTACGAAGCGCCGCACACGACCTGAGTCAACTGATCCAACGCTTCCTGAGATCGGGCCTCCAGGTGCGGGACGCGAGCTTCCTCGGCCTCACGGATCGCAGCCCGGTGATGCCAGGCCTCCAGCATGCGTTCGGTCACCCCTTCGTCCGATCGTCGCACGGGGTCAACGACCCAGCGCTCGATGCCCACCTCCTGCATGACATCATCGTACTTGTGCGACCATCCAACAACCGCGACGGGTACTCGCATGGACAGGGCGGCGATAAGGCTATGATATCTGCTGGCGATGAGGAAATCGAGACGGCCGATTGCGGACTTGATGGCGGCGGCCGATTCCCGACCATCGACCATGAAGACGCTATCAGGACGCTGAACCGCGTCGAGAAGGCTTCGGCACAGCTCCGGGTCGTTTGGCCCTCGCTCGGGAAGCTCATGCGGAATCAGGACAATGCGACCCGATGTCTCATCCAGCAAGATGTCGATGAGACGTTTTAGCCCACGTACGTAGACGTTCTCGGTGCCGTTCCCTTCGGTACGCTCTGCGATGCGCATGTTTGGGGTGATACCGATGATTGGGGATTCGCCTGCCTGGCATCCCGCGTCGGCAAGGAGCCGCTCTCCCTCCGACGGAGGACTGGCCGGAAACTGGAACGCGACGTCAGGTGCCAAACGGACTTCGGTTGATCCCAGACGGAGTGACTTCAGGTATTCCAGACTCAGCTTCTCTCGAGCGAAGACCACATCAGCCATTCGGAGCGTGGCCCTGGTCGACCATCGGACCCACGGATTCTCGAAGGGTCCCCATGACTGCGGCATGAAGATAAGCCGATTGCCCGCGCGTCGAGCAAGCAAACAGTTCCGCCAACGTCCTATCGCGGAGCGTGGGCCGAACTGGTCGCTGCTGGCGAACCCGGATATGTCCACGAGGGCTCGGGACGCCCGAAAGGGATTCAGGATTCCGCGATCCCTGATGGCCACTGGATCGATCGGACCATTGGGCATGAGCCTTGCTGCCGTAAGCAGAAAGTGGGTCCTTCCGAGCAAGCGGGAAGGACGTCGAGTCCTGATGGGACACAATCCGTGGGAGGAGAACAGGCGCGCTTCCTCTTGGGTATGACACGACACCTGACACGTTATGTCTTCAGCCGCCGCGCGAAGCGATTGCTGCACCGTGAGCATCATGGCTTCAGCGCCTTTGCCGCGAAAATTACCTCCTACTATCATGATGGAAGCGTCGTTGTGTGTCATCATCTACCGCATCCTGTTAATCGCCGATCGTCATACCATGACGAGCTTGCTAGCTTGGCCCTTCTTCCTAGAAACCCACCACCGGATTCCATCAGAAGCCCGGCAAGGCCAGACCGAGGCCGAGGTCTTTTCAAACGCTGGGCATCTAAGCCTAATTCCTGAAATAGGTTACGATGCAGACGTGGCCCGGTATCCTTTTGAGAGAGCAACCACAAAGACTACATAATAAGATTATCGCACGTGGTAAGAAAGGAGTCAAGTGGTAACCGGCCTCAGCTTGTGCGCATTGTGTGCACCTCAACGGCTAGCTAGAATGGCCCGGCGTGCGCTGTGCAGGTTCAGACGCCAACCATTGAATGCCAGGTACACACTGGCAACCATGTAGCCGCACGCAGGGCTTGTGTCAGGCGGCTGCGCACAGCCTGAACGTGAGGCGGGACTGAGTGCCTCACAGGTTCCTGCTTAACGGGTAACTGATGTTCCCGTGCTGCACAGAGGAGGATCTACAGCTTGCGCATTCGTTCGCGTTCCTTGCTTATCCTTTTCAGCGAGTCCTTGGGGCAGGCTGTCCGGGTTGGCCTAGCTATCGTCCTGGTACGGCTCATGAGCCAGGACACCTTCGGGACCTATCGTCAGGCCCAACTGGTCGTTTCTTTCCTTCTGGTTCTACTCAGTCTGAACCTGCCTGCTAGCCTCTTTTACTTCATTCCCAAACTGGGCGTTGAAACACGGAGGGGGATGCTCAGCCAGACTATGATTCTCTCGCTGGCGGGCGGCACGATCGCCATCCTCGTCACCATAGGCCTTGCTGGACCCCTATCGCGGCTTTGGAACAACCCGGCCCTGGAAGCCCCCTTGCGTGCTTGCAGCCTCCACGGCCCAGCTCTTCTGATTCTTGGCTTGATCGCTCCCTTCTTCATCAGCATCGACCGGGCTGTCCGCTCAGGGATTTACTCGATCCTTACGATCGTGCTTCGAGCGGCTCCGGTCGTCCTACTAGCGGCGTACGGCTACTCTCTGACAGCAATCTTCATGGCAATGGCTGTAACGCTTTCGATCGGCGCGCTGACCATCGCGGGGGATTCATTCCGTTTCTGTCCCGGACGCGGCGTTCCTCTTGATCTAACTCTGATCCGTTCGCAGCTTGGCTATGTGCTCCCGCTTCAGGCTGCGACGGCCGTGGGATTGCTTCGACGTGAGCTTGACAAAGTGATGATCGCCCAGTTCTTCGACCCCGCCCGATACGCCGTCTATGTCTGTGGCGCCATCCAGATTCCCGTGGTCGCCGTTGTAACCAAGAGCATGACCAACGCCATCATGCCCAATCTGGTGTCCCAGGGAACTCGAGGTGACCTCCGACAGGCACTAGCCCTCTGGAATGAGGCAACAAGAAAATGCAGTCTCGTGATCTACCCTACCTTCGTGGCCTGCCTGATCTGCTCACAGGATCTGATAGCTTTGGCCTATGGTCCAGGCTATGCCGATGCCGTCTGGCCATTCCTGGTGTATCTCTGTGGACTACCCGTCCAGGTTGCCATCTACGGTGCCATCCTACGGGCCTTCGGGCGCACGAAGCCGATCGCCGTCTCGACAGGTTTTTCGCTCGTCGTTCATCTCACGGTGAGCCTCGTCTTGCTGAAAGTCGGCGAAGGAACCATGCTTGCGTTTGTGGCACCCAGCATCGGAACCATCGTGTCCACCTATGCCAGTGCAATCTACATGCTGGTATGTATCCGCCGCGTTACGCAGGTAAGGATTCGTCACGTCATGCGATGGGGAGAACTCGCTTGGCTACTGCTCCTCTTTCTCGTGTGCGGCGCGATCGCATGGTCTGTCCCTCTCAGTACGCTCGCTCTGCCGCTTCGGATCCTCGCTCGATTGATGGTCTACGGCGCTGCCGCGCTGATTCTCTTACTGGTAACCCGCACGCTACATGATGATGAGATCGGTTACCTCCGTAGTCCCTTGCGATGGCTTGGCTTCTACCGCCCACCGCCTTCTGACGCCCATCGGTCTGAGGATCGCCACGAGGATTGACCTGCTGCATCTGCTGGTTCGCGTTGCGACCAACCGACTACCAAGCGCGTGCGCCGGCAACAAGATGCCCATCCTTGCTCCCAGGGCATGCAGCACAGCCTGAACACTCGCACAGCTGTGGTACGCCAAGCGCAGCGGTCCTCGAATAGCCGTTGCCCTCAGACGTTCCCGGCGACGACGGACGGGCGCAGCCGTACCATCGGTACTCCTATGCGCGGCATATCATGACGGCTTACCGAGAGGAATCGCCACCCGATCCATCGGCGACGCGAGCAAAGAAGTCCGCCAACTTGGCCACCACATTGCCTTCTTGGAATTCCTGCACGGCCCCATCGCTAAAGTCCAACTTGGTGGGATCGTCTGAGGCCTCTCGCAGCCAAGCAATAGCCTCGGCGATGCTCTCAGGATCGTCGTCGACGGCGGCTCGGCCTCGCCGGACGCGTTCGACCAGCCGTCCTGCCTCGCATCCCTCTGGTCCGACGACCAGGATGGGGCGCTTCGCGGAAAGATAACCATACACCTTCGCAGGTATGGCCCCCGCGTGATCGATCTGGCCCGTATTGCGCCCCACAAAGACAAGCAACATATCAGCGGCCCGACAGTACGACAGAAACTCGTCCGACGGCACCGGCGGCCGAATCGAAACGGAGTCGGTGACGCCATGGTCGGCAGCGAGCCGCCCAATATAGGAGGCCTCCATTGCGGAATCGAAGTGAACGAATTGCAGGTCCTTCGAAGCGCCATAGTGAATGTGTCTTAGACGAGCCAGACCGGCGAAGAGCGCATCTATAGGCCGTACGCTTGCAGACCCGAAGTACAGTGCCCCGCCGTGAAGCAGTGTCGGCCGTTCAAACGCCTCTACGGAATGACCCGTCAGCCGCTGGCCCTGGAGCCAGTTATAGGCTAGGCAGCATGGAGTCTCTTTGCTCGCTCCGTATCTCGAGCGCAATTCCCGGATCTGTACGGGGGCGCAGTAGGTAATGCCTGACGCCTGTTTCACCGCAGCCTCTTCCCGGCGGAATTGGTTTCGTGCCTGTCTGGGAAAGGACCTGTCCTGACCCAGCAGCTGTACGTCCCTGAAATCGAGCACGTAAGGCACATTCGTCCGTCGTCCGATACCGTAAGCCACCTCCGACGCGATTGCCGGAGGCGAAGTAGACCAGATGAGATCCACACCATGCTCGCGCACAAGCTTCACGCCGGCACGAATGGCAAGAAACTTCCAAGGATCATAGACGCCGGTCGGAAGAACGGGGTCCGTCAATCTCGCCAGACCACGGCCCAGCATCCCAAGTGCCCGGTTAAGGCCTGGACGACTTCGCCGCCTCCACCATCTGGAATGCAACCATGGGCTCCAACAAGGGACGCGTGTGATCTGCATCTCTTCGAGCGAGGGGACATGGCTTGATGGGTCCAATCGCTCGCAGCAGGACTCCGGAAACGTCAAGACAAATGGCTGCCATCCATGCTCTCGGATGCTCACGGCCAGTCTCGTCGGTCGCTTCGCGCCTACCAAGCCCGATGGAGCGAAATGGGGGGAGATGATCAGAAGCTTCCGGTCTGGCATGGTGTACCCCGACGAAGTCACAGCCGGTACGACTCCTAGGCCGTGCCCTTCACATGCTCGTAGAGGGGCCGCGCGCAGGGAAGATGGCCTTTCTGACACAGGGCTTCATCATACTTGGATGGGCTGGCTGTAGCAAAGGCCCCGGCTCGATCACCGAGTCGCGCAAGCTTGCGCCGATGACGAGCAGAGGTCACCTTAAGACCTCAAAGGTAGGCCAAGCAGTTCTGCCTCCGGTTACTGAATGCGCCGATGACTCATCGCTCTCGGTTTTTGAAGTACCGAGCACTCGCCAGGCCGCTCAGGCGCCTGACTTCTGAAGTAGCTGATTCCCCAACTCGCTTATCTCCGGCGTGCCGTAGCGGTACCCGGGAATTCGGCGGAAGCCCGGTGCCGGTTCCCGAGCTACCGCTGATCACAGCGGGACCGAGTCCGTACAGATGGCCCTACGCCACATCCGACGCTCTTGACCTCTTGGATATCCCTGGCAACGGTGAGGACACAAGGAGGCGATCTCCTGGCCTGTACGCTCTGGGCTTGGTGCGCGAATCCTTCGGGAGCGGCACTGCGAAGCGGGTGTCTCGACGATCCGCGCGGCTCGTCGTCCAGCGGCCAGTGACCATTATCCGCTCGTCGTGACGCTCGGCTTGAAGGTCTCACCGGCGACCGAACCGTAGGGGTCGGGTGCCCCTCGCGGGCGCGATGCTCGGCATCAGCGACCGCGTCGTTGCGACCCCCATGAAACGAGCCGGTAGATCCCGGCCAGGAGCAGGATGACCGGCAGCAGCGGCCCGGCTCCCGTGCCGCACTTCCACACGGCGTTCACGTGCAGGTCCGTGTCCATGACGATCGTGGCAACCATGTTGCTGTCGATTGTCGCGTGGTTGACGTCGCCGGGATAGTTGGGATCGTAGATTTCCCATTGCCCGAAGGTCTTGCCCTCAATCGGCACGGCCGTCAGCGTCACGGGCGTGCCCTTCGGAAACTGCATCGCCGGCGGATCGGTCGGTTCGGGCTGGGTCTCCACGTCGCCCCACTCACCGTTCGTCTCGGTCACCGTCAGGGACACCATCGGCACGACGATGTGCAACGCCCAGTCGTCGGCGTTCGGCTTCGTGAACGACTCGACGCCGCCCCCCGCCCGCTGGAACGGCGTTCGGACATTGCCGTTCCGCGGATTGTAGAAGCGGCAGTCGAGCGTTTTGCCGGCCGCCGCGGTGAGGTTCACATTGAACGTCGTCGACGAGCCGATCTTCGAATACACGACGTATTCCCGTCCCGGCTCGGCCAGGCAGTACGTCCCGGAATCGCTCAACGCGTTGTGCGGCGCCATGCCGTCGAGGGCGACGACGCTCTCATTGAACAGCCGGCTCGCATGCCCGAGCCAGTCGCGCTTGGCCATCCCCTTATCGCCGCCGGGGACGTACGGATCGTAGCCCATGATGCCCGTCCGATCGGTCTCCTGGCCGGCATCGGCGTGGAAGAAGTAGCTCCCGCCGCCGGTCATGAACGTCCAGATGGCGGTACGGACCCCGTCCCCCATGTACGGCTCGCCTTCGAGGAAGAAGTAGGGTTTCGTCGGCAAGCCGTTGAAGCCCGACACGGCGTCGGCGTTCTTGTCGTCCCCGCCAAAGGTGCTGCTCATGACCAGGTCGACGCTCGATCGGCGGTTGGACCAGTCCATCCACATCTGGCCACGAGACCGGAAGAAATCGCGGAAATGGTCGCCCATGTTGCCTTCGTCGTAGGAATGCTCGTCGAAGAAGACGAAGAACACGTTTTTGAACTGGCCCAGGTCGTTGATGGCCTTGATGGCCAGCCGCTCCCAGACCCACTGCGTCTTCTTGGCGTTCGACCACCCGGCGTTCCAAGCCTCCTGCCAGACCTCGGTCCCGGGCGAGGCGATCGTGACGCCGTCCGGAAGGTTGTCCGTCAGGTGCCCGCCGTTTTCGACGTTGAACGGATGGTACTCCCAGGCGTCGTGGTTGCCCTTGATCCACCCGGTGAACACGGTGTAGCCGACCAGAATGTCCTTGCTCTTGGCGTAGGTGCACATGTCGCGCATGCGTGGCCAGTAGTGCGTCAGGTCGCCGTCGGGTCCGTCGTCATACGATTGCAGGTTCCACCGATGAAGCTGGTCGTTGGCGAGCGGCCCCGACGTGTGCCGTGCCCACGGCGTCACGCACGGATAGACATAGCCCCAGCGGTCTTCGACGACGCTGCCGTCCTGCTTCTGTCGGGCGGCCATGAACGACCACACGTGGATCGATCGCAGGCCCCGCGCGGCACAATCATCGATCCACGCCCGATGGTCCAGATTGCTGTTCTGCGTGGCACATTGCGTTCCACTGTCGCCGGCCAGGAGGAGCGCCTGGCCCTTGTAGGTGAGGTAGTGACCCGACGGACTGAGGCCCATGCACGCGTCGGAGACCGTCAGGGCCGCCTCGCTCGACAGGACAGTGCCGCAGTCGTCGGTCACGATGCAGCGGTAGTCACCGGCGTCGGCGTGTTCCACGTTGGCGATGGTCAGCGTGGAGGCGGCCGTCCCCGAGACGTCCTCGCCGTCGATCAGATCGGCCCCGTCCTTCTGCCATTGATACGTGATCGTCCCCGCACCGATGACGATGACGCTGAAGGTCGCCGTATTGCCCACGCACTCCTCTTGCGAGGCCGGGTGTTGTGTGATGGTGGGCACGGCGCTGACGAGCAGCGCGGCGGCGTCCGAGATCACCGTGCCGCAGTCTCCCGTGACCACGCACCCATAGTCGCCGCTGTCGGCCTCCTCGGCGCCTGCGATCTGGAGCGTGTGCGTCGTCGTGCCGGAGATGTCCCCGCCGTCGGCCAGGTCGGCTCCATCCTTCTGCCACTGATACGTCAAGCTGCTGCCCGTGGCCGAGACGCTGAATTGCACCGTATCGCCCGGGCACGCGCCGGTTGCGGTCGGCTGCTGCGTGATGACCACGGGCGGTGTGCATTCGGGTTCGCCGACGATCGAAATGCAGTCGAGCCGGCGGGCTTCATCGTTGCCCCCGACCAGATGGAATCGGATGCGCGTGACGGTCCCGCTGAGTGCGGCCTCGGCCTTGGTCCAACTTCCGGCCGCCCCGACCGTCGTCGCATGGACCCACGTACCGTCCTGCTTGGCCCAGGCCTCGATGCCGGCGCCGCTGTCGATCTTGTAGTAGAAGGTCAGGACGAGATCGTCATACCCGGCCGTCGTGAAGGTCGGACTGACCATCCAGCGATTGCCGTCGTAGCTCCGGTAGGCGTAACCCTGAGAGGTTCCGCACGCATCCTGGTAGCTCGTCTCGTAGTAGACGGTGCAGCCCGCGTCGCTCCAATCGTCATAGTAGATCGACCAGGTCGTACACGGGTTGACGTCGAAGTTGTCCTCGAACAGCGTGGCCTCGTGGCTCACCGTCAGCGCGGCGGCATCCGACGTGGCCGTGCCGCAGTCGTCCGTGACGACACAGCGATAGTGGCCCGCATCGTCGTCGTTCACGCCGGCGACCTGAAGCTGCGCCGTGGCGGCACCCGAGATCCGCCCACCGTCGCTGAGATCGGCCCCGTCCTTCTGCCACTGATAGCCCAAGGCGCCGACGCCCGAGGCGGCGACGGTGAAGGCGGCCGTCTCGCCGACGTCGACCTCTTGCGCTGCGGGATGCTGCGTGATCGTCGGTTGCGCCGAGACCGTCAGCGCGGCGGGATTCGACGCAGCCGTGCCGCAATCACCGGTGACGACGCATCGGTAGGCGCCGCTGTCGGCCGCCTCGGCGTTGGCGATGGTCAGCGTGGCCGTGGTCGCGCCGGAGACATCACCTCCGTCGCTCAGATCGGCACCGTCCTTCTGCCACTGATAGGTCAGGTTGCTGCCTCCGGCTGAAACGAGGAACACGGCCGTCCCGCCGGCGCAGAGCCGATCGTCCGTCGGATGCTGGATGATCTCGACCGCGGGCGTGCACTCCGGATCGCCCTGAATCGAGACGCAGTCCAGCCGACGCGTATCGCCGCTAGCGCCCTTGAGCTTGAAGCGAACCCCCGTGACGACGCCGCTCAGGTCGATCTCCTTCATCGTCCACGCCGACGCGAGGCCGACCTCGGCCAGTTCCGCCGTCCACGAGCCGTTTCGTTTGACCGCCACGCTGATGCTGCCGCCGCTCGTGATGCGATACCAGAACCGGAGCTTCAGGTTCGTGTAGCCCTCGGTGGACAAGGACGTGTTGACCATGCAGCGGTCGCCGTCGTACTCGCGGTAGACGTAGCCCCAAGTGCCGCCGCAGGCGTCTTGTGCGCTCGTGTAGTGATAGACCGTGCATCCGGCGTCGGTGCTGCAATCGCCGTAGTAGATGGCCCACCGACCGCACGGACTGGTATCGAAGGTGTCCTCGAACAGCGTCTCGCCGCGAATCGGATTGGTCATCAAGCAGACCGTCAGATGAGCGATAGACAGAAGCGTGGCCCGTCTCATCTCCTCCGCCTCCCTCCCCCGGGGTGAACCTGCCGTTGCCATGCACCGCGCCCTGACGCGCGGCCATGGACGCACACGGGATGTGGCTAATCGCAATCATACCACCCAAAGGCCGTCCAAGCCCGACCCGCTTGCGGAAATCCGCGAGCCCAAGCTGGCCGGCGACCCCGGCACTTGCAGTGGGCAACGGCCGAGGGTAGCTTGCGCAAGGTCCCATTCGGTGGTCTTTCCAGCTCTGGCGGCCCCATGGACCTGGTCGGCGCGCAAGGAGGCGGCCTCAGGAGAACCTCCACAGAGCCCGATGCGTGGTCTTATGGGCGTAGGACGTTGCGAACAACCCGCCTCTTGGCACCGGCCGGCACGTACGCTCGCCGTGACGGCGATCGGCCTCCTCGCCATCCTGTCCGGATGCGAGAACGCCGAGAACCGTCGCGGCATCGAGGACGCGATGGCTTCGGCGTCGAGTCGGTCCGTCTCGCATCTTCGAGACGATGAGCATGCCGGCGTCGAGCCACCCCGACTCGACGAGACGAGTTCGCTGGCCGACTACCTCGCCTATGCCGCCATCAACAACCCCGGGTTGGAGGCCGCGTTCAATCGGTGGAAGGCGAGCCTCGAACGCGTGCCGCAGGTGCGGGCTCTGCCCGACCCGAAGTTCAACTACGCCTACTTCATCCGAGAGGTCGAGACCCGCGTCGGCCCGCAGAAGCAGCGTTTCGGCCTGTCGCAGACGTTTCCGTGGTTCGGCAAGCTCGAGCTCCGCGGCGACGTCGCGGCCCAAGCCGCCCGGGCCGAGCATCAGCGCTACGAGGCGGCCAAGCTGCGGCTCTTCCACGACGTCAAGAAGGCCTACTACGAGTACTACTACCTGGCCAGGTCCATCAGCGTGATCGAGGCAGCGCGCGACCTGGTCAAGTACCTCGAGAGCGTCGCACGAACGAAGTACAAGGTGGGCGCGGCCGAGCACGCCGACGTAATCCGCGCCCAGGTCGAGCTCGGCAAGCTGGAGGACCGGCTCCGCTCGTTGCGCGGCCTGCGGACGCCGCTCGTAGCCCGTCTGAACGCGGCGATGAACCGTCCGAGCGACGCCGAGCTTCCCTGGCCGACCTCCCTGCCCGAGCAGCGCATCGCCCTGGGAACCGGCGAGCTGCTGACGTATCTCTGCGAAGCGAACCCGGAGCTGAAGGCCCTCGAGTTCGAGATCGCCAGACAACGACGGGCGATCGATCTGGCCAAGAAGGACTACTTCCCGGACATCACGCTGGGCGTGGATTTCACCGACGTCGGCGAGGCCATCGGGCCTGAATCGCAGGGGCTCAAGGCCCCGTTCGCACGGCGCAGCGCCGCCCGAATCGCCCAGGGCCAGGGCGACGCCATCGACGCCACCAACATGCTCCAGAGCGCCCTGCCCGGACAGCCGCCCGACGACTCCGGCCAGGACGCCTGGATGGTGTGGATGTCCATGAACATCCCCATCTGGTTCGAAAAGTACCGTGCGGGGGAGCGCGAGGCCCGGGCACGCTATGACGCCGCCGTCCAGAGCAAGACCGACCGCGAAAACACGCTGGTCAGCCGCGTCAAGATGGCCCAGTACTACTATCACGACGCCGACCGCAAGATCGCCCTGTACCGCGACACGCTAATCCCCAAGGCCGACGAATCGCTCAAGGCCACGGAGGCCGCGTTCCGGGGCGGCAAGGCCACGTTCCTCGACCTGATCGACGCCGAGCGCGTCTTGCTGGAGTTCCAGCTCTCGTTCGAGCAGGCCCGGGCGAATCGCGCCCAGCGTCTGGCCGAGCTCGAGATGCTCGTCGGCAAGGAGATCCCCGTCGAGACGCCGGCGACCCGGTCGGCCGGTGCGACGCCGGTGGGCCCACCCACGCCCGAGGGACCGGATGGATGAGGGCGGCGGCCGCTGTCGTCCGGCTCGCGGCGAGGCCACCCCGCCTGGCAACGGGCAATCTTGCTTGAAGTCGCGGCCTCGCAAGGACATCCAACACTCAGGACGTTCAGGCGTGGCCCAGCGGCTCTGAGATCGTCCACCTGGATTCGGCGCGAGGATTCGGTATGAGCAGGCTCGGCGCGATCCCATCGCACATCGGCAAGGCCCTTGCGGTCGTCCTCATCGCGGCGGCGTTCGCAGCCGGATACTGGATAGGCGCTCCGGCCAAGCAGCCATCCACCTCGGCAACCCAACCCGCGACGGCCAAGGCCGAAGCCCAGACGTGGACCTGCTCGATGCATCCGCAGGTCCGACAACCCGAGCCCGGTCCCTGTCCGATCTGCGCGATGGACCTCATCCCCGTTGAGGATCAGGGCGGCGGAGAAGGGCTGGCTCGGACACTCCACCTCTCACCCCGAGCCGAGAAGCTCGCCCAGATCCGAACGTCACCCGTCGAACGCAGATTCGCCGAGGCCGAGATCCGCATGGTGGGTAAGGTCGAGCTCGACGAGACGCGCGTCAAACACATCACGGCCTGGGTTCCGGGGCGAATCGACCGCCTGTATGTCGACTACACGGGCGTCGCCGTCCGTGAGGGCGACGAGATGGTCTATCTCTACAGCCCCGATCTGCTGGCCGCCCAAGAGGAACTGATCCAGGCCGTGCAAGCCGCCAAGGATCTGAGGAAGAGCGAACTCGACCGTCTCCGCGACAGTGCTGCGCGAAACATCCAGGCGGCGCGGGAGAAGCTCCATCTGCTGGGCCTGACGAAAGACCAGGTCGCCCACATCGAGAAGCAGTCCGCCCCGAGCGAACACCTGACGATCCAGGCCCCCATGAGCGGCATCGTCGTCGACAAGAACGCCGTCGAGGGGATGTACGTCCAGACCGGGACCCGGATCTACACCGTGGCCGAGCTCTCCCAGGTGTGGGTCCTACTGGACGCCTACGAGTCGGACCTGATGTGGGTCCGCTACGGCCAGGAGGTGACCTTCGAGACCGAGGCCTACCCGGGCATGTTGTTTGGGGGCCGGATCGTCTTCATCGACCCGGTGCTGGACCCGAAGACGCGCGCCGTGGATGTCCGCGTGAACGTGCCCAACCCCGAGGGTCGGCTCAAGCCCGGCATGTTGGTCCGGGGCCTGGTCCGCGCGAAGGTGGCATCGGAAGGCAAGGTCATGGACCCCGACCTGGCCGGCAAGTGGATCAGCCCGCGCCATCCCGAGATCGTCAAGGACGCCCCCGGCAAGTGCGACATCTGCGGCATCCCGCTCGTGCCGGCCGAATCGCTCGGCTATGTCTCGGTCGATCCGAACCAGGCCGAGGCACCGCTGGTGATACCCGCCTCGGCGCCGCTGATCACGGGCAAACGGGCCGTCGTGTATGTCGCGCTGCCCGACAAGCCCGGGCACTATCAGGGACGTGAGATCGCACTCGGTCCCCGCGCGGGCGACCACTACATTGTCAAGGACGGTCTCGAAGAAGGCGAGCGGGTCGTGACGCACGGCAACTTCAACATCGACAGCGCCCTGCAGATCCAGGCCAAACCCAGCATGATGAACCCGCCGGAAGAGGAGCAGGCCGACCCGACGACAGGCCCCGGGCCGCAGAAGCATTGCCCCATCATGGGCGGCGAGATCGACAGGGACGTCTACGTCGACCACGAGGGCAAGCGGATCTACTTCTGCTGCCCGCCCTGCATCGAGACGTTCAAGGCCGAGCCCGAGAAGTACTTGAAGAAGCTCGCCAAGGAAAACGTCGTGCTCGAGGACGCACCGGCCCCCGACGTGCCCCCCCAGTTCCGCCGTCAGCTCGGCACGGTCTTGGACGACTACTTCGCGTGTAGTCAGGCCCTGAGCAAGGACGACCTCGCCTCGGCGAAGGACGCGGCCGGTCGGCTCGAGGACGCCCTCAAGAAGGTCGACGACAGCCTGCTGGCCGAGCGCGACCGAGCGATGTGGAACAAGCTCGCGAAGGACCTGGCCCAAACGACGGCGCAGACGCGACAGGCGGAACACATCGAGGCCTGCCGAACCGAGTTCGCTCCCCTGTCCGACACCATGATCCGCACGGTCCGCCTCTTCGGCACGGGCGGCCAGAAACCGCTGCACGTGATCCATTGCCCGATGGCGTTCGACGATCGCGGCGCGGATTGGCTCCAACCGACCAAGGACGTGGCCAACCCCTATTTCGGCAAGACCATGTTCAAGTGCGGCGAGGTGACCCAGACGATTCGACCGGCCACGACGACGGCGTCCGCACCCTCGTCCGAGTGACCCCGACCCGGGACAACGCATGAGCGACACCGCGAACGAAGCCAACCCCTCTCCCGAGTCGTCCTGGATCGGACGCATCATCCGGTTCTGCCTCGAGAACAAGCTCATCGTGTTCCTGGCCCTCGTGGCGTTCATCGCATGGGGCCTGTACGTCGCGCCGTTCGACTGGGAGCTCGGCTGGTTCCCGCGAAGCCCCGTGCCCGTCGACGCGATCCCCGACCTCAGCGAGAACCAGCAGATCGTCTTCACCGAATGGCCCGGCCGATCGCCGCAGGACGTCGAGGATCAGATCACGTATCCGCTAACGGTGGCGCTGCTCGGCATCCCCGGCGTCGAGACCGTCCGCAGCCAGTCCATGTTCGGCTTCTCGAGCATCTACGTGATCTTCGAAGAGGACATCGAGTTCTACTGGTCTCGCTCGCGAATCCTCGAGAAGCTCAACGCCCTGCCGGCCGGGACGCTGCCGCCGAACGTCCAGCCGATGCTCGGCCCGGACGCCACCGCGCTCGGACAGATCTTCTGGTACACGCTGGAGGGACTCGACCCGGACGGCAACCCCACCGGCGGATGGGACCTGCACGAGCTGCGGACCATCCAGGACTGGTACGTACGATACGCGCTGATGTCGGCCGAGGGCATCAGCGAGGTCGCGTCCGTCGGCGGCTTCGTGCAAGAGTATCAGATCGACGTCGACCCCGACGCCATGCGGGCCGCCCACGTGACGCTCGATGAGGTCATCGCCGCGGTCCAACAGTCGAACCTCGACGTCGGGGCCCGCACCATCGAGGTCAACAACGTCGAGTACGTCATCCGAGGCCTGGGCTTCGTCGAGGCGCTGTCGGACCTCGAAAACGCCGTCGTTCAGGTCCACGACAACGTCCCGATCTACGTCAAGAACGTCGCGCATGTCAGTCTCGGACCCGCACTGCGTCGCGGCGCGCTCGACAAGGAAGGCGCCGAGGTCGTCGGCGGCGTGGCCGTGGTGCGCTACGGCCAGAACCCCCTGGCGTCCATCAAGAGCGTCAAGGCCAAGATCGACGAGATCACACCCGGCCTGCCCAGCAAGACGCTCGCCGACGGCACCGTCAGCAAGGTCCACATCGTCCCCTTCTACGACCGGACGGGCCTGATCTACGAGACGCTGGGCACGCTCGACACCGCCCTGACACACGAAATCCTCGTCACGATCATCGTCGTGCTGATCATGGTGATGCACCTGCGCAGCTCGGTGCTGATATCGGGGCTCCTGCCGGTGGCCGTGCTGATGACGTTCATCGCCATGAAGCTGTTCAACGTGACGGCCAACATCGTAGCCCTGTCGGGGATCGCCATCGCCATCGGCACGATGGTCGATATGGGCATCGTCATCTGCGAGAACATCCTCCAGCACCTGGACAAGGCCTCCGAAGAGGACCGCCCGATCGACATCGTGCATCGCGCATCGAGCGAGGTGGGCAGCGCGGTCATGACGGCCGTCGCCACGACGATCATCGGCTTCCTGCCCGTCTTCGCGATGACGGGCGCGGAGGGCAAGCTCTTCAAGCCGCTCGCGTTCACCAAGACCTTCGCCCTGTTCGCGTCGCTGATCGTCTCGCTCCTGTTCATCCCGCCGGCGGCACAGCTCTTGTTCACAGGCAGGATCCGTCGCAACGTGGTTCGCATCGGCTTCTACGTCGCCCTGATCGCCGCGGGCGTGTGGATCGGCGTTCGACTGGCCTGGTGGGCGGGCCTGCTGATCGTGCTCGTGGCCGTGTACCGCCTGCTCGAGCGCTGGGCGCCGGCGTGGCTCCAGCGGGCGATGCTCTGGACGGGCACGGCCGTCGCGGTGACGACCGTGACGGTGTTGCTGACGATGGACTGGCTGCCCCTCGGGCCCGAAAAGGGCCTGACCCGCAACCTCATCTTCATCGCCGTGATGATCGGCGGCCTGCTGGCGTTCTATCAGGTCTTTCAGCGGGCCTACGCCTCGATCCTCGGCTGGTGCCTGCGCCACAAGGCCGCGTTCCTGGTCGTTCCGCTGACCCTGGTGATCATGGGAGGGATGGTCTGGCTGGGCTTCGACGCCCTGTTCGGATGGCTGCCGAAGCCGGTGCGACAGTGGAGCCCCGTCGCGGCCGTGGCCGACGCCTTCCCCGGTCTGGGCAAGGAGTTCATGCCGCCGCTCGACGAGGGCTCGTACCTGCTCATGCCCACGACCATGGTGCACGCCTCGATTGGCAAGGCCCTGGCGATCCTGCAGAAGCAGGACCAGGCCATCTACCAGATCCCTGAGGTCGATCAGGTGGTCGGCAAGCTGGGCCGGGTGGAGAGCGCGCTCGACCCGGCGCCCATCTCCATGATCGAGACCGTCATCAACTACAGGAATGAGTATCTGACCGACGACGGCGGTCGACGCCGGACCTTCCGCCACGACCCCAACGGCACGGACCTCGTCCGCAACGTCGAGGGCGTGCCGGTCCTTGCCGGCGACGGGGAGCCGTACAGAACCCGCGGCCGGTTCCTGCGCGACGACCAGGGCCAGCTCATCCCCGACCCGGACGGCATGCCGTTTCGCCTGTGGCGTCCGCCGCTGGACCCGAACATCAACCCCGGCCGCATAGCCTGGCCCGGCATCAAGGAGCCGGACGACATCTGGGACCAGATCGTCGAGGCCGCGCAGGTGCCCGGCGTGACGTCCGCGCCGAAGCTCATGCCCATCAAGGCGAGGCTCGTCATGCTCCAGTCGGGCATGCGGGCGCCCATGGGGGTGAAGGTCCGCGGGCCCGATCTCCAGACGATCGAGGACGTGGGCATCCGGATCGAGCAGTATCTCAAGGAGATCCCGTCGATCAACCCGCCCACCGTCAACGCCGATCGCATCGTCGGCAAGCCCTACCTCGAGATCGACATCGACCGCCGCGCGATCGCGCGCTACGGCATCAAGCTCAAGCAGGTGCAGGACGTCATCGAGGTCGCCATCGGCGGGCGGCCCATCTCGATGACCGTCGAGGGCCGCGAGCGCTACCCCATCCGCGTGCGGTACAAGCGCGAGCTTCGCGACACGATCGAGGCCCTCGGCACGATCCTCGTGGCCGCGCCGGACGAGACACAGGTGCCGCTGACGCAGCTCGCCGAGATCAGCTACGTCCGCGGCCCCCAGATGATCAAGAGCGAGGACACGTTCCTCGTCGGCTACGTGACCTTCAGCGGCCGGGAGGGCACGGCCGAGGTGGACGTCGTCGAGGAGGCACAGGCGACTCTGAAGCGAAAGATCGACAGCGGCGAGTTCAAGCTGCCTCCGGGTGTGAGTTACCGATTCGCCGGCAACTACGAAAACCAGCTCCGCGCCCAGCGCATGCTCAGCATCGTGCTGCCGGTGGCCCTGTTCATCATCTTCGTCATCCTCTACTTGCAGTTCCGCGCGACGTTGATCGCCTTGCTCGTGTTCTCGGGCATCGCCGTGGCCTGGGCGGGCGGTTTCGTCATGGTCTGGCTGTACGGCCAGCCGTGGTTCCTGGACGTCACCGTCTTCGGCGAGAACCTCCGCGACCTGTTCGCCGTGCATCCGATCAACCTGAGCGTGGCCATCTGGGTGGGGTTCCTCGCCTTGTTCGGCATCGCGTCGGACGACGGCGTGGTGATGACCACGTACCTGCGCGACGTCTTCGCCGAGCGGAAGACGCGGACCGTCGAACAGATCCGCGAGGCCACCATCGAGGCCGGCCTGCGGCGCGTTCGTCCGTGCCTGATGACGACGGCCACGACGATCCTCGCCCTCGTGCCGGTGTTGACCTCGACGGGACGCGGCTCGGACATCATGGTGCCGATGGCCATCCCGGTCTTCGGCGGCATGGCCGCCGAGGTGATCACGATGCTCGTCGTGCCGGTGATCTTCTGCTTAGGGCAAGAGGCCAAGGCGCGGGCTTCCGGCACGTCGTGACCCCGCGGGAGCGCCGACGCACCATCGTCCTTCGAGAAGGTCTTGGCCCGACACCGAGCGACATGGTGGCTTGGCGGCATGGATGCATGGGCGCAGACCTCTGGCACCTTGACTCACCGATCGGACTCGCGATAATGGCACCATCAGGGCGATTAGCTCAGTTGGCTAGAGCGCGCGGATCACACCCGCGAGGTCACAGGTTCAAGTCCTGTATCGCCCACTACTTACGTTCATTGAAGAACCGCAACCGGCCGCATCGAACGCCAACTCATCGCAGCTATCAGGACTTACATCGGCGCCGTTCTGAGCGTCGTTTTTCCCTTGCGGACCGTCCTGACTCCTCAGGTGTCCGCCGCACCAGACACGGCCGTCCGAGGCCCGGACCACCTCCGTCTTGTCCGACCGATCAGCCCACCAACAAGAAGGAGGACAAGCGTGGCCAGGCTGACGACGACTCCCACCCGCCACGAGGCCGGGCGGTAATTCAGCTCGACCGTGTTGATACCGGACGAGACACGGACGCCTCGCATCGCGTAGTTGACCCTGTAGATCGGTCGGGGCACGTCGTTTACGGTGGCGACCCATCCAGGGTAGTACGCGTCGGTCAGGACGAGCAGGCCGGGCTGAGCGCACTCGACCTCGATCCTCAGGCCATTGGGGACATACTCCAAGAGATGGACCTTGTGTGGCACGCGGCCCGGGCGCAGGTCCTCGAAGGAATCGTCCCCGGTGTGGGCCGCGTCCAGCCAAGCCACGTCCCTGAGATCGGTGGAGTCATGCAGGAGGGCCTCAAGCACCTCTCGCTGGTCCCGCACGACGCGTGCGCCGCCCACCACGAAGGCTCGAGCAAGCGGGTCGCCGACCATCGCAAGACGACTCGCAACGGAAGCGTCTCCTGTGAAGATGCCGAGCAGGTCCGGAGGCAGAAGGATGCGGTCACAGTTGAGCACGGCCAGGAGTCGGGCCTTCGCTGCGGAGGGCGTTTCTCCCGACTCAAGCAGCAGCAAGAGGTCCGCGACATGCCTGGAGCCGAAGACATTGCTCTGACGGCAGCGATAGGTGCGGTCGGCCATGGGCCACGACATGTACTGAAGCGCGCGGGTCTTTCGAATCAATCGCTGCCAGTCCGTCAAGAGGCGGTCTTGAGCCAGAATCGGTCCCAGCGTGACAAGCCGCTCGGCTCGAGGAAGCGATGCCTCGAGCCGCACACGATCCTCCGGCCCGATCACATGCTCGAACTCGAGCGTCCGTATCGGCCCGGCATCCCCGATGAAGGCGGGTCTGTGCGGCGAGGGCTCCCTCAAGATCCACCGCGGCCCCGGCTGCAGCGCGTCATAGCTCGACAGCCACAGGTCGGCGATACAGACCGCAACAAGGACCGAGGCGATCCGCGCGCGTGGCCGCCCGGCTCGGACATACATACCGATGAGCAGCGACCCCAGTAGCGCGATCACCGGCAGCTTCAGCGCATCTCTGGCAAGCAAGTCCCACCGCACCTGATGCACTACCTCGGGACCGACGCTCTTGAGATGGAACACGTCATGGAGCACGCGCTTGCCGATGCGCGCCTCATCCACAAGGCAGACGGCGATCACGACCGCGAGTAGCAGCGCGGCAAGCGTGGCCCCATGACGGGAGAGCAGGCCGCCTGGCCCGCCCTGCCGGACGCCAACGCCCTCACGCGTCCTGACCAGCCAATCGAACGCCCCTCCCGCAAGGCAACCCAGCCCGAGCACGACGATGAACAGGCACTTGGGCGGCGACACAAACCATCTCAAGAACGGCAACAGATGCCAGCAGATGCTGAACACCGGGGTGTATCGGCCCATCGCGTAGGCCATGAAGAGGATGGTCACGACCCCGAGGTACCCGACGGGCAGACGATCGGTTGTAGGCCTGGAGGTCTCCGACAAGGCATCCGGTCGCCTTCCAAAAACGTACCGACATCCGGCCGCCCATAGCAGGATCACGGGGACAATGCCCACATAGAAGGTGCCGATCGAGTACATCATGCAGGACGGGGCCCAGTAGAATCCCCAGGCACCGCCGAACGAGCCCTGCGTCCCGTAGAGGGACGGTATCAGCAAGGTAAACAGACCCAGCGGATGAACAGATTCATCGGCCAGCCCTGGATCGATCCCTCCGGCGCGCGGAGACAGGGCCAGCGCCTCGAGGGTCGGCAGGAACTGCGCCATGACCAGCGAAATGGCCAGGATGCCTGCACCGACCAATCCCAGCATCGGTGTGACGAGATGGCTCAGCTTGCGGCTTCGGCGGTAGTCCGCCACGGCCGTCCACAGACCGTACAAGACCAACGCCGCTGCCGAGAAGGCGACCACCTCAGGAAATCCGGCCAGGAACTGAATCCCGAAGGCCACGGCCAGGAGGACAAGCCGTCCCAGGCACCGTCGGCGGAGCCAGAGGAGGTAGGCGGCAGCTACCCAAGGAAACCAGGCAGCGCTGGCCAGCTCGGAGGGAAACTCCACCTTTGTAATCGTATAGCTGCCCAGCGCGAAGCTCAGGGCTGCCACGAGTGAGGCCACTGGCGATAGGCGCCACATGCGGGACAGGGCCTACGCTCCCACCCCGGCCAGGAGGACATGGAAGGCCGCGAGCAGCACGATGCCCAGCCACGTAGGCACAACGAGGTAGATCAGGTTCGGCAGATACAGTACACCGCGTTCGATGTCGGCCAGGAAGGGCTCACCGCAAGCCGTGTACGGGTTCCACAACGGCAGGTGCCCGGAGAGCACGCTTCGCCGGTAGAACGCGTAGCCGGGAAAGAAGAGCAGGCTGAGGTCTCCCGACAGCAAGGTGCGACCGGTGGCAAGGATCGGCCGCACGCGCGTTCGATCCTGGCCGCCCTCGGCGTGATGCCCGCCCAACGCACGCTCCCCCGGGAGGCCTGAACCAGCCCACGCCGCCCGTCCGAAAGCCCGATCCAGATCTCACCTGCTGACGAACGCCCGTGCGCACCTTGTCGCCCCAATGACTTACAACCCTAGGTGTCAAACGTGGGCTAGTCCAAAGTGTGCATAATGTTAGTGCAAAAGAATGCGGCAATAATCATATTACATGCTCCATCGTATTGCATTACTATCGATTAGTTAAGCATCGTGTACACTTTATATTAAACTACAATGCAAGTGTGACTTGACCGGCTAGTTCGCCTACTCGTCCGTCATTTCGGGAGCTATCCCCAGGCAGGCAATCAGGAGTGCTTGTCGCCAAGCTCGTCGATCTCGGTCTTGGTCACGAGCGGGCCCTGCAGGCGTTCGAGAGGGATGCTGCCGCCGACCAGCATATCCCCGTGGCCGATGAGGTACTCTGCCCCGCCCTCGTCCAGGATGATGCGGCTGTTCGACGCGCTGGTGACCTTCAGGGCGATCTTGAGCTGAAGGTTGGCCTTGATGATCGGCGTGACGACCTTGGCGTCCGGACGCTGGGTGGCCAAGATCAGGTGATACCCGGCCGCACGCCCCTTCTGGCCGATCCGCTGGACGACCTCCTCGAGACGACCACGCGTCTCCTTGTCGACCACCATGTCGGCGTACTCGTCGATGAGGATCACGCGACGAAAGAGCGGCGCGTCGGCCTGCTGGTTGTAGGCCAGGATGTCCGGCACCCCGGCCTCGGCGAAGCGGCGGTAGCGTGACTCCATCTCGTCCACCAGCTCACCGAGCCTGCGGACGGCCGGCTCGATGTCCATCAACACGCTCCCGTCCAGGCACGGCAGGCCGGCCAGGCCCGTGAAGGTGACCCGCTTCGGGTCTATCAGCGTAAACCGGACTGCGTCGCGCGGCGCGGACAAACCCAGACCGACCACGCAGCCTGTCAGGAAGACGCTCTTGCCGCTGCCGGAGGTCCCACCGACCAGCATGCTGGTCATGGTCGGCTCGGCAAGATCGGCCCAGCGGACACGCCCATCGATGGCCGCCCCCAGCGGCAAGACGGCCTGCGATCCGGGCCGGGTGGCCTGGCCCATCTCCAACAGCCGCCCAAGGGTGAGAGGCTCGCTGCCCTTACGTGGCACGTCGATACCGACGAAGCCCTGCTGCGGCTGGATGAGCGGCTTGCTGGATAGCCCGAGTGCGACTTGCAAGTCGGCCGACTTGTTCGTCAGCTTGTTCACCGTCACGCCATGCTGCAGATCCGGGCGTACCTTCAGTCGCACGAAGCGAGGCCCGACGACGAAGCCGGCCTCATGGACGGGCAGCTTCAACAGACGCAGCGCCTCGACCACCTCGGCCATCAGCCGCCTGGCCTCCTGCTTGTCGTCCTCGGTAGGCGTGACCGTCCCGTCCGGTGCGACGCGTGGCGTGCCTTCGGGACGAGGCTTCTCCTCGGCCCGAACGACCTCGGCGGGCTCGGCCGGACGGACGGCCTCAGCTTTTTGCGGCGGCGTCTGCCAGTCGGTCTCGCATTCGGCCTTGTAGAGACACATGCCGCAGAGCCTCTCGTCCGGCGCCTTGGGAAGGTCTCGCCGCCCCTCGAGCACGTCGCGGATCTGGTCGAAGAGGCCGGGCAGGTGACCGATCGCGGCTCGGATGTCGTCGGTGGAGTAGGTGGCGACGGGGTCGGCCTCCTCCAGGTAGATGACCTGGGCGCGCGGACAGATGCCGGTCTGCCTCTCGATCAGCCACGCGTAGAGCGCGACCTGCGTGAAGTCCTCCGGAAGCTGACCGGCCTGGGTCCCCTTGAACTCGATCAGAACCGCTTCGCCGGTCGCCTCGTCGACGAGCAGCGCATCGTAGCGGCCGGTGATCGTCAACGTGCGGCCGTCGCCGAAGGCGTGGTCGCCGCTCAGCGTCTGCTCGGGCAGATGAAACACGGCGCGCACGAAACCATCGACGTCGTCCCGAGGCACCTCCAGCGAGGGCATGAGGAAATCGGCCAGCGCGGTCGCCCAGCGCTGCACACCGAGGGCCATGGCCATGGTCTCGCCTTCGGTCAGGCTCTTGCTGTTGAAAGAGAGATAGGGCACGAGGTAATGGTCGCGGAGGAACCTGGCCATGCGATCGTGCAGGCCTTCGGCGCCTTCGGCGAGCATCGCGAGGAACGCCGCGCGCTCCTTCGATTGGCCGTTGCCGGCCATATCCGAGAAGAACGGCTGGGCGAGGTGGGTGTGGAACTTCTTTCCTCGCATGTCACCCGTGCCGCGCAACCCGACCTTCCAGGCCTCCGACCGGCCCGCCGTGAGGTACGCCAACAAGCGCGGGCACCGCTGGGCGAGATGCGCCTTGGAGACCGTGACCCTGGCCATACGCCCCCTCCTAGACGAGCCCCACCGTCAGGCCCTGCTTGTTCTCGTACCGACGAAAGACGGCCTTGTGCCGTCCGATCAGAGCGAGCAGGTCGGCCTCGCTGGTCGTGATGCTCTCTTTCGAGGCCAGGCTGTTGAGCAGATGCGTGACGCCCGCCATCTTCATCGGGCTGGCCGACAGGCAGCGCTTCACCGCTTCCAGAAGCCGGTCGGGATCGGGCGGCGGCGGCGTCCGCTTCGGTGGGCTTTCATGGCCTTGCCGCTCGACCAGGTCCAGCAGCGGAGGAAACGCGTCGCCGTTGAGCTTGTCGCGGACGAAGCGCCGGAGGTCGTCCAGCGTGATGGTCTGGAGGGCGTTGCCGGCGGTGTCCATGCTCAGATCGCCGTTCTCGATCTTGATCCGAAGGCTATACAGAGCGTACCAGCGCGCGGCCTGCTCGCGGCTCAAGAACACCATCTGCCCGTTGGCTCGCTTGTAGTCTTCGCGAAGGTTGTTCGTGGCCGGCCAGCGGGGCGGATCGGGAAACACGCAACGCTCGTCCGTCACGTAGAAGCACCGGGCCGACGGGTTGGCCTCGAGGAAGGCGATGCAGCGTCGCAGCACCGCGCCGGTGCGGCCGTGCCCGCGCGCGGTGTTGATGCTGACGGCACAGGGCAGGTCCTTGCCCGACCCGTTCTGGGCGACGAAGCTGAAGTCGATCAGTCGCCATCGGTCTCGCCGGAGGTTGCGGACCAGGCCGTGCGCTTCGAGAAAGGTGTCCAGCGCCAGGCGGAGCCGCTTGCCGTCGGCGGGCCAACCTCCGAAGTCGGACAGGATCTGCTGCACCTCGTTGCGGTAAGCCTCGGCGAGCACGTCGACCGCGTCCTGTTGGTCGGCCGGGTCGACCTTGACCTTGCCCGAAACGAGCGGCTCGCTGCTGGGCGGATCGAAGATCGTTCGGTTGGCCAGTGTGATCACCTGCCGCGGAGAATACCCCTGCTTGATACGACCCTCGAGCATGCCCCACAACCAGCTCGACGTGCTGCCGTCGTCGTCGCCGAACAGGTTGCGGATACGCCGATCGACGATCTCCTTGGCATGCTCGACCGAGCAACCCTCGAGCCGCATGCGGTTCGACTCCAGCCGCTCGCGCGTCGACGTGTCGAGCAGGCCGCGGAAGCGCGTGTCCCAGCTATCGGGCCGCGCGAACGCGATCGGCAGCATGGCGTGCACGTCGTTGACGAGAAGCTGCACCATGCTCTCGAGGGCTCGGATCGACGCCTCGGTGTGGAAACAGTCGAGCTGATCGAAGCAGACGAGCATCGGCAGGCGGTAGCGCTCCATGAGCAGCCCGAACGTGATGAGGATCTTCCGCGCCTCGGACTCGCGAGCGCTGTCGGTCGCATCCTCTCGAGACGGCACGCCGAGCAGCCCGGCGTCGTCCTCGTCGAGGATCTCCCCCTTGAGCCATTCGATAACCAGACCCCGCAGGTCTTGCTGCCGGTATCGCGCGAGCACCTTGAGCGTGGTCTTGTCCAGGTCGGGATTCTGGCCGCATAAGAAGCCGATGGCCTTGTCCATCGCGCGGGTGAGCTTCTCGGGCTTGATGCGGGCCCGGAAGATGTGCAACCGGTCCTTCTCGAGCCGCTGCAAGAGCTTGGCGTTCATCGACGGATCCTGGCCGTTGCACAAGAAGTCGTACAGGATCTCGGCCACGAAGCGATCGAGCTGCGTATCGGTCTGCTGCTCGTTGAGCTCCTTGCAGAGGTTGATGACGATCTCGCGGAGCAGGTAGCGCAGCGGCGCGTCGACGTCGAGGACGGGCCTGACATAGGCGAACGACGCGAGCGTGTCATCTTGGCGCGTCGCGGCGAGGATGCGTTTGAGCAGATGCGTCTTGCCGGCGCCGGCCTCGCCCAGCACCAGCGCGCCGTACCCCTGCGAGGGGCTCATGGCCTTCTGACGAATCAGGCCCCGCACGGCCACGAACGCACTGTGGTTGACGCCCGCCACGTCGGGCTGATGGTCGTCCCAGGGGTTGCCGACCGTCCCCGTGTAGAACGGGTTGTTCTCCATCAGGAGCTCACGTGGTGTCGTCATGATCCCCTCCAGGTGAGCGTCAGGTGCAGGAAGTTGTTCTCATCCATGTAGGAGTCACGAACGTCTTGCTCGCTCATCGTCGCAACGTCCCCGCCGTGCAGTTGAAGGATGCCCTCGTCGCGGAGCGCTTCAAGCATCGCGTCAAACCGCGCGCGCGGCCAGTTGAGCTGCCGTCGCACGTTGCAGATGCGGATGTACATCTGACCGCGGTCGAGCTCGCGGACCGCCCGCGCGAACGCCTGGCGATCGTCGAGCTGGCGGAAGCCGGCGGCCGCCTGCGGCTCATTCGAAATCGGGGTGGGGCTCGATGCGGCGGACTCAGCCATCGGCGCGGCGGCCGGTTGGAGCGGCGTCTCGGCCCGCTGCGTCGCAGGCCCGGCGGGCGTCGCCGACTCCTCGGACCGAACCGGGAAGAGCCTCGGCTCGTACTTGTCGTTCAGCTTGCACGTGATATCGCCCGACGCCAACAGGCCGTTCAACTCGGACAGCATCAGGGTCTTACTCAACGGGACCTTGCGTGCAAGTTGGCCGGGGCTGCAGCCGGGCTTGTCCAGAACGCAGTCATGCACGAACACCTTATGCGGCAGGTTGAAGGCCAGGTATGTCGATCTTGCCTTCTGCAGGATGACGAGGCGGTCACCGAGATAGGGCATGAGCTTCTCGCCGACTTCCTTGGGACCGGACTTGCTGGTCAGGCCCAGGCGCTCCCGCGGGGCCTTGGGCAGCTTCTGCCTGACGGCCGGAAGCGTCAGGAAGTTCTTGTCGGCCTTGCGGAGAACGCCCACCAGGACGTCTTGCAGCGTTGCCTCTGATGCCATCCCTGCCTCCTTGCAACGAAGATGCATGGCCGTCCACGTTCTCGAGCGCGCCCTGGGAGGTGCCGGCCAGGACCCGGACCGGTGCGTCACTCCGTTGCGGCTCGCGAGAGGCCCGTCCCGGTGCTCGCACAGGCATGATGTTCCATCGTTCGGCCCAACCCCGGCACGATCAAGGTCACTGAGATCCCCCAAATTCTGACGGATCGATAGGCGGATGTCGAGGGGGGTCGGCGGCGAAGCTCGGCGGGCCCCGGAGGCCGACGGACGTTAGGCCTCGGCGTGCTCGGCCACGCGGCGCACGACCGCGATCTCGTCACAGTCGTCCCGTCGGGTGCAGCGGAGGCAGTCGTCCCAGATCTTGTGAGGCAGCGTGTGGCGATCCACCACGGCGAAGCCGAGCCGCTCGAAGAACCCCTGCGACCGCGTCAGCGCGAAGACGCGATGCAAACCCAGTCCCTCGGCCTCGACGACCGCGGCTTCGACAAGCTGTCGACCCACACCCTGGCCGTGCCGGTCGTGCCGGACCGACAGGCTCTTGATCTCGGCCAGGTCGCGCCACATGATCTCGAGCGCGCAGCAGCCCACCAGCTCCCCCTCCTCCTCAAAGACCACGAAATCGCGGAGGTGCTCGTAGAGCTCGGCCGGCGCGCGAAAGAGCATCTGCCCCTGCTCGGCGTACTCGTTGATCAGCTCATGAATGGCCGGGACGTCCGCCAGCTTGGCCTTTCGGATCATGCCGCGATGATAACACGCCGGTGCGGACCGGACCAAACCGCCTAGCCGGCCCCGCTTCTGCTTCGATCCCGCCCATTGGCACCTCATTCGGGTCGGGCTACAATGTCTCGATGCTTGTCTCGTGAGCGAGCAGGCATCGCGCCCACAGTCCTGTAGCAACGGTGAAGCCGTCGGCAAGGCAGGTGTACTCACGTGTCAGCGCCCTCGGCCCCGGTGAGGTAGACCCACGGTGCCAACCGCCAACGACATCCGGCAGCAGTTCCTCGACTTCTTCAAGGACAAAGACCACGCGATCGTGCCCTCGGCGCCCGTCGTGCCCATCGACGACCCGACGCTGATGTTTACCAACGCCGGCATGAACCAGTTCAAGGACGTCTTCCTCGGCACCGGCAGCCGACCCTACACCCGCGCCGCCGACACGCAGAAGTGCATCCGCGTCAGCGGCAAGCACAACGATCTCGAGGAGGTCGGCCGCGACACCTACCACCACACGTTCTTCGAGATGCTCGGCAACTGGTCGTTCGGTGACTACTTCAAGGCCGAGGCGATCGAATGGGGCTGGGAGCTGCTGACCGAGGTCTGGAAGCTGCCCGCCGACAAGCTCTACGGCACGTACTTCGGCGGCGACGAGGGATTGGGCCTCGAGCCTGACACCGAGGCCGCCCGACTCTGGAAGGACATCACCGGCCTGCCGGCCGAGCGGATCCTCCCCGGCAGCAAGGACGACAACTTCTGGGAGATGGGTGAGGTCGGGCCGTGTGGGCCGTGCAGCGAGGTGCACATCGACCTCGGCGAGGGAACGTGCGATCAGAAGCACCACGGCCCGTGCGGCGTCAACGTCGAGAACGAAGGCGGCAAGTGCGCCCGCTTCTTCGAGCTCTGGAACTACGTCTTCATCCAGTTCAACCGGGCCCCCGACGGAACGCTGACGCCCCTGCCGGCCAAGCACGTCGACACCGGCCTGGGCTTCGAGCGGATCTGCAACGTCCTCCAGAACGCCGGCAGCAACTACGACACCGACGTCTTCGCCCCCATTCTCGAGCACATCGCCGACCTGACCGGCGCGAGGTACACCAAGAAGCTCGACAGCGAGACCGACGTGGCCTTTCGCGTCGTGGCCGACCACGTGCGCATGGTGACCTTCGCCATCGCCGACGGGGCCACGCCCAGCAACGAGGGCCGCGGCTACGTCCTCCGCAGGCTGCTGCGGCGGGCCGCCCGCTTCGGACGGCAGCAGCTCGGCACGGAGCAACCGTTCATCCACAAGCTCGTGCCGACGCTGGTCGACCACATGGGCCACGCCTTCCCCGAACTCAAGACGAACCCGCAGCGGATCATGGACATCATCCAAGACGAGGAGGCCAGCTTCGGACGGACGCTCGACCGCGGCATCCAGCTCTTCGAGCAGGCCGCCGAACGGGCCCGCCAGGCCGGCAACGTCGTCAGCGGGGACGACGCGTTCAAGCTGAAGGATACCTACGGCTTCCCGGTCGACCTGACCATGATGATGGCCGGCGAGCGCGGGCTGCATGTCGACGAGAAGCGCTTCACCGAGCTCGAGGCCGAGGCCAAGGCCCTGGCGCGAGCTTCCGCCAAGAGCCATGCCACCATCGCCTTCGACGGCGAGCTGCCCGACACAAACGACGCACCGAAGTACGCCGGCCGGACCGTCGAGGCCAAGGTCCTCGGCTGGGTCAAGGAGAACAGCCTCGTCACCGACGGGACCCTATCGCCCGACGACGGAGAGGTCGGGCTGGTGCTCGACCGCACCAGCTTCTACGCCGAGGCCGGAGGACAGGTCGGCGACACCGGCACGATCGTCGCCCCGCGCGGCACGTTCCAGGTCGACGACACGCAGCGACTCGGCGACGGCATCGTCCATGTCGGTCACGTCACCGACGGCACCCTGGAGGTGGGGCAGACCGTCGAGGCCGGCGTCGACGAAGCTCGCGACAACACGCGCCGCCACCACACGGCCACACACCTGTTGCACTGGGCCCTGCGTTGCGTACTGGGCGATCACGTCTTGCAGCGAGGCTCGCTGGTCGCGCCCGACCGGCTGCGCTTCGACTTCGACCACAGCCAGGCCGTCACGCCGGACGAATTGGCCGAGGTCGAGCGGCTCGTCAATGAGCAGGTCTACGCCGACTACCCGGTGCTCGATCGCGACATGCCCATCGAGCAGGGCAAGCAGCTCGGTGCGATGGCCTTGTTCGGCGAGAAGTACGGCGATACCGTCCGCGTCATCAGCATCAATCCGCCAGGCGAAGATGATCTGACCGGCGCGCTCAGCAACGAGTTCTGCGGCGGGACACACCTCGATCGAACCGGCCAGGTTGGTCCGTTCAAGATCACCGGGGAGGAAGCGGCCGAGCGCGGCGTGCGTCGCATCTACGCCGTAGCAGGTCCCGCGGCCGTACGGCACATCCAACACCTCGACCGGAGCCTGCACGAGGCGGCGTCGGCTCTGAACGCACCGATCGATCAACTTCCCGATCGGATTGCCGGACTCCAGAGCCAGATCAAGGACCTCCAACGCCAGCTCCGCAAGGGCGCCACGGCCGACCTGAAGTCCAAGCGGCAGGAACTGCTCGACGCTGCCGCGAAGATCGGCAACGTATCGATCATCGTCGGCGAGGTGCCTGACGCCCCGGTCGATCAGCTCCGTGAGATGGTGGACGTCCTCCGAGACAAGGCGGGCAGTTCAGCGGTATGTCTGGCCGCCCCGGGTGACAAGGGCGTGCTCGTGATCGCCGGGCTGACCGACGACGTCATCAAGCAAGGCCTCAAGGCCGGCGACTGGGTCAAGACCGTCGCCAAGGTCATGGGTGGCGGCGGCGGCGGCAAGCCCAACATGGCCCAGGGCAGCGGCAAAGACGCCACCAAGCTCCCCGACGCCCTCGACGCGGCCAAGGCGTGGGCGGAAGAGAAGCTGTCGTAGCCGAGATGCGACCACCCGCCCGCCGGGCCATGCCAGAGGACCCACATCGGGACTCGATCCCGAGTCCAATCTGCTCCGCTGACTTATCGGTCCGTTTCGCCGAACCTTACCGGCGGCTCACCTAAGAAGAATCTCCTGGAATACCCCCAGCCCGCAGCCGACCTAATACGAGGCGTACCGTGGCAGGCACGAAGCGCGTGCGCCCCTTACCGGAAAGGTTTACTCTTTGCCAATCGCGTGGCAGCCTTTCTGGTTCCAGTTCTGAAACATCCAGGTGAGTCGACATGTCTAGACCTCAGGCCCGTAGATATCGACCCGATTCCCGCCAACGCGCCATGCCGTGGCTTGCGTTGATCGCCCTAGCCTGGGTGACGCATCTCGCTCTGGCCCAATCACATCGCAACACACCCGATACGCGTTTCGTAGCCACCAACGGCACGGTCAACGCCGTCGCACGGGCAGGCAACACGATCTATATCGGTGGCAGTTTTCGTCGCGTCGGCTCGCCCACGGGCAGCTTGGCCGCGATCGACAAAACGACGGGCACTCCGAGCGCCGTCTTTCCGAAGGTGGCCGGCACGGTCTACGCGATCATATCGGACGGTGCGGGCGGCTGGTACGTCGGCGGCGATTTTCTGGGCGTGGATGGCGTGGCCCGCAACCGGCTCGCACACATCGAAGCAGACGGCACGCTTGACGCCGCGTTCGACCCAAACGCAGATGCCACCGTTTACGCCCTCGCGCTTGATGGGACGACGCTCTACGTCGGCGGCAACTTCGCGAACATCGGTGGGCAGGCGCGGCAGCGGCTCGCGGCCATCGACACTGCGACGGGGCTCGCCTCGTCTTGGGACCCGGGCGCACTGTCCGCCGTCAAAGCCTTGGCCATCAGCGGCAATCGCCTTTTCGTCGGCGGCTCTTTCTGGACCATCGCGGGCCAGGCCCGAAACCGCATCGCGGCGTTCGACACGACGACCGGCAACCTGACCGCCTGGGACCCGGACGCCAACAACACGGTCGAGGTGCTCACCGTCGCATCCGGCGGCGGAACGATCTACGTCGGCGGCAGCTTCACCACCATCGGCGGACAGAGCCGTGACCGCATCGCCGCGCTCGACATGAGCACAGGACTCGCGACGGCCTGGGATCCCGGCGCGGACAACGCGGTCTATGCCATCGTCGAATCGGCCGACGGATCAAGTCTCTACGTGGGCGGTGCGTTCACGAACTTCGGACCGGGAGGCCGACGGTTCCTTGCCGAGGTCGAAACGGCGACCGGCAACGCGACGACATGGGCGCCCTTGCCGGGCGGCGCCGTTCGAGCGATGGCGCTAACCGATTCAAGCCTCTTCGTCGGAGGGAGCTTCGCCACCATCGCAGGAACGAACCGAACGAAGCTCGCCGAAGTCGACCTCGCCACGGGCACCGTGAGCGCTTGGGATCCCATTCCCGGCGGCACGGTCTACGCGATGGCCGTTTCGGGCGACACCGTCTACGCGGGCGGCTATTTCGCGTTGGTTGGCGGCGAGGAACGTGACTTCATTGCTGCCGTGGACGCGACCACCGGCGAGCTTCTACCCTTCAACCCCGGTGCGGGCAGTCCCGTCCGCGACCTCGCCGTCTCGCCCGACGAATCGACACTCTATGTGGGCGGCCTGTTCACTGCCATCGGCGGACAATCCCGTAATTGCCTTGCGGCGATCGACATCGCCACGGGAAACGTGACCGCTTGGAACCCGCACCCCGGCTCCAACGTCTACTCCTTGGACCTCTCGGCTGACGGCAACACCGTCTACGCAGGCGGCATGTTCACCTCGGTGGGCGGGACTGCCCGAAATCGGATCGCTGCCATCGACGCATCCACCGGCAACCCGACCGCGTGGGATCCCGACGCAGACGCGCCCGTCAATTCGATCCACGTCGTCGGCACGACGGTCTACGTCGGCGGGCAGTTCTCCAACATCGGCGGGCAAGCGAGAAGCTACATCGCCGCTCTGGATGCAACCACCGGCAACGCGACAGCATGGGATCCTACTGCCAATGCGTTCGTCTACGCGCTCGATACCTCGGCCGACAACGGCACCGTCTATGCCGGTGGCAACCTGTCGGAAATCGGCGGGCAGTCGCGAGGCAACGTCGTGGCCATCGATGCGTCGACAGGGAACCCAACCGCATGGGACCCCGACCCGAGCGGCACGGTGAGCGCCGTATTCCGCTCCGGCTCGCTCGTCTACGTCGGCGGTTACTTCAACAGCGTCGGCGGACAGTATCTCGGCAAGATCTTCGCGGCGGACGGAACGACAGGCGCTCTGGATGCCTGGGAGCCCAGGCCCAACGGCGCGGTGCTCGATATCCACGTCAGCGGAGGCGAAGCTATCATCGGCGGCGAGTTCATCTCCGTCGGCACGACGTGCCAGGGCGGCTTCGCGTTCTTCCATCCGCCCAACAACGCCCCCGACGCGCCGAGCTCGCTCGGACCGGCCGACCACGTCGACGGCTCGAGCCACACCGACAAGACGCCGACGCTCAGCTTCCAGCAGTCCGACACCGATTCTTGGGAGACGCTCGCGTTTCGCATTCAGATCGACGACTCGGCCGACTTCGGCTCGCCGGTGGTCGACTACACGTCCGGCGCGCTCGCGCAAGGCGCAGCTACGTTCACGGTCGGACAAGCTGCCGGCAACGGCTCGTACGCTGTCGGCTCATCCGGTCAGAAGCTCGCCGCGGGTAGCTACTACTGGCGGGTGCAAAGCGATGACGGCACAACAACCGGGCCTTGGATCAAGGCGGGCGGTGGAGCCGTCGCCTTTGCCATCACCGAACCGACGGTCGGCTTCGCATCGACCACGGCCGGCGTCTCCGAATCCGACGGCACGGTCCCGTTCACGGTCCAATTCAGCGGCACCTCGGACGAGACAGTGAGCATCGACGTTGCGACGGCCGACGGGACGGCCCTGGCCGGCCAGGATTACACCGCTCTCAGTCAGACACTCACGTTCGATCCGGGCCAGGTCAGTAAGACCGTCGACGTCGCCCTGATCAGCGACGGCGTCGCCGAGCCGCAGGAGGCGTTCACGGTCGGCTTGTCGAATCCGATCAACGCCCAGGTCGCCGCGGGCGCCGGCACGGCTACGATCACCGTCACCGACGATGAGACCGCCGGCGTGACCGTGACCCAGTCCGGCGGCGGGACCGACGTGACTGAAGCCGGCGCAACCGATTCCTACCAGGTTGTGCTTCAGACCGAGCCCGCGGCGAACGTCACCATCACGGCCGATCCGAATGCGGCGCTTGATCTCGGCGCCGGGGCGGGCGTGGCCGTCTCGCTCACGTTCACACCGGCCGACTGGAACGTCGTCCAGGGCGTCACCGTTCGTGCCGTCGACGACGACGTTCGACAGGGCCCGCACACGGCAAGCATCTCACACACGGTCGCCAGCGCCGACGTCCAATACAATGGTCTGTCGGTTGCGTCCGTCACCGTCACCGTCGCCGATGATGACCAGGCGGGCGTAACCCTGACCGAATCCGGTGGTGCCACCACCGCTACCGAAAGCGGTGCAACCGGCTCTTTCACCGTGGTGCTGACCAGCCAGCCCACCGGCGACGTGACCGTAACGCTAACAGGCGACCCGCAGGTGAGCGTCGCGCCCTCGCAGCTCGTCTTTACGACCGCCAACTGGAACGTCGCCCAGACCGTCACCGTAACGGCCGTCGATGACGCGACCGTCGAAGCATCGCCCCATACCGCGACCGTCACGCACGCCGTAACGAGCGCCGACGGCAACTACAACGGACTGGCCGTGGCCGATGTCGTGGTCGAGATCACCGACAATGACACGACCTCGGGCGATGACGACCCGCTCGACGCCAACGATCCGGTCACGGGAGGCGAGACGACGTCAAGCTGCTGTGGCGCGGCAGCACCTGCCCCTGCGTTGCTGCTGGTCATCGGTGCGATCGCGCTGGCGCGACCGCGACGACGATCCAACGCGAGCTAGTACCCGACCACAATCAAGTCTGTCGGTTCGCCGGCTTCGGGGTCGCCGTCAGAGACGGCTCCTACCGCGGACCGATGCCGACATCGGAGACGCTCCCACGTCGGATCGATGCCGCGCCGGAGACGCGACCGTCAGGGAGCGTTGCTGTTTAAGCGCTCCAACAACACAGCTCCCTGACGGTCGCTGCTCTGATAGGCGTGTCGCCTTCTCGATTCGAACCCACATGAACAACTGTGGCGAAGTGCTAGTGCTGTGTCATGTGTCCATAGACAAATGCACACAGGATAAGCACGTCGAAAAGCCGCCCGAATCCGGCTACGATACACGTCCGATTTGCTGCCGCAAGATTGTGACATGCAAGGACGTGCTTCGATCATGGAATCCATCCGAGAGCTACTCCGCATCGGCGCGGGCCCGTCCAGCAGCCATACGATGGGACCCATGCGTGCGGCCGAGCAATTCAAGGACCGGCATCCGGACGCGGCGAGCTATCGCGTCGTGCTCTATGGCAGCCTGGCCGCGACCGGCATGGGACACCTGACGGACGTCGTCCTGGAGCGCGCGTTCGCACCGGCTCGGACGGACCTCGTCTGGCGTCCCGAGGAAACGATGCCGGGCCACCCGAACGCCATGGACCTGGAAGCGCTGGACCAGGTTGGACACGTGATCGCAAGCCGGCGGGTCTACAGCATCGGCGGCGGCGCGTTGCGCTACGAGGACGATGCCCGCGAGACCGCCGGCGTGTACGACCTCGAGTCCATGGAGGCCATCCTGTCGCACTGTGAGACCAACGGGCTGGCATTCTGGGAGTACGTCGAGACCCGCGAAGGCGACGAGCTTCGCGATTTCCTTCGCAACGTCTGGCGTGTGATGCAGGACGCCATCGAGCGCGGCCTGCACGCCGAGGGCGTCTTGCCCGGCGGGTTGGGGCTCGCACGTAAGGCCTGGTCGTTCCACCGCAAGGCCCTGACGACCGGTCCGCAGTTCCGGCGGACGGGCTTGCTGTCGGCCTATGCCCTGGCCGTAGCCGAGGAGAACGCCGCCGGTGGCATCATCGTGACCGCCCCGACCTGCGGCTCGTGTGGGGCGTTGCCGGCCGTGTTGCGGTACCTGATGGAAACGCTGCATTGCGGCGACGATGATGTCCTGCGGCCGCTCGCGACGGCGGGCCTGATCGGCAACCTCATCAAGCACAACGCCTCGATCTCCGGCGCGGAGGTCGGCTGCCAGGGAGAGATCGGAACGGGCTGCGCCATGGCGGCGGCCGCGGCCGTGCAGATGCTCGGCGGCACGAACCGCCAGATCGAGTACGCGGCCGAGATGGCCCTCGAGCACCACATGGGCCTGACGTGCGACCCCGTCGGAGGATTGGTGCAGATCCCGTGCATCGAGCGCAACGCCTTCGCGGCCACACGCGCCCTCACGTGCGCTCAGTACGCGCTCTACTCCGACGGCACACATCGCATCCCGTTCGACGAGGTGGTGGCCGTCATGCGGCAGACGGGGCACGACCTGCCGTCGTTATACCGCGAGACCGCTTCCGGAGGCCTGGCCCGTGCCTATGAGCAACGCGCCAAGCGCGGCGAGAGCCCGAGCTGACGAGGTAACCCAGCGCTACATCGCCGGCAAGCGAGCGATCCGAGGAGGAACACCATGATGCAACGAGCCGGGCGGCCTTTGACACGATACCTGAGACGCCTCCTGATCGGGCTGGGCCTGCTGGTCAGCGCGGGTTGCCAGGCGCCCGCGCCGAGCGCGGATTTCCATGTATCGCCGGACGGCGACGATGCCTGGTCGGGACGGGCGCCGAGCGCCAACGCGACGCGAAGCGACGGACCGTTCGCCACACTCGCTCGCGCTCAGCAGGCGTTGCGCGAGCTCCGAGCTCAGCAGGGCACGGGGCGCGATCGTCCCTACGTCGTGCTCGTTCGCGGCGGCACGTACTATCTGAACGAGCCGCTCGTCTTAGGACCGCAGGATTCCGGAACGGCCGACGCGCCCGTGATCTACCAGGCGCAACCGGGCGAGGAGGTCGTCCTCTCCGGCGGTCGGCCCATCACGGGATGGCGACGGCACGACGAGGGTGAGCTGTTCGTGGCTGATGTGCCTCGCGCCCGGATCGCGGGAACCGACGGCACACCCTGGGTATTCCGCCAGCTCTTCTGTGGCGGCGAGCGGCAGATCCGCGCGCGCACGCCCAACCCCGTCGCCGACAAGCCCTATACCGGCGGCTGGGTGTTCGTCCAACCCGAGCCGGAGAAGAACGCCGGCTTCGGGATATCGCTCGTGCGTATCCATAGCCCCGGCGACACGTTCGTGTGGAACGTCGACGTGCCCGCCGACGGTGAGTATGCGTTGTGGTTCCGCTACGGCGCCCAGAACAAGCCGCACGGTCGGACCACCATGGCAGGCCGAACCACCATCCAGGTCGACGGCGGCAAGCCCGTCGTCCTGTCCAACCTGGCCGACACGGGCGATTGGAGCCGCTATCGCTGGGCCAAGACGGCCACGCTCGAGCTGAAGAAGGGCACGCACCGACTGCGATGGACCAACGTCAAGGGCGGCGGGCTCGACTTCGACGCCTTCGTGCTGTGCGATGATCCGGGCTACACGCCGAAGGGCAAGCTGAAGGATGAACCCGCTTCCGGCAAGCATCGTATCGTGGTTCAGGCCGAAACCTTCACCCGGGGCAAGTCGAAGGAACACGCCATCCGCAGGGCACGGCATGCCATTCCCAAGGACCGGTTCCGGTTTCGTCCCGGCGACATCCGCCCCTGGCCGCGCTCGCCCGAGCCCGAGGTCCACATCTTCCCGGCCTGGGGATGGGTCAACGCACTGCTCTCGGTCGAGCGCATCGATCACGAGGATCACCTCTGTCACGTGACCAACTCGAACTGCACGCAGGAGCTTCGGCCCGGCAACCGCTACTTCGTCGAGAACGTCTTCGAGGCGCTCGACATGCCCGGCGAGTGGTTCCTTGACCGGCGCCAAGGCCGGCTCTACTACTGGCCCGCCTTCGACGACTTCGCCGGGCTTGGGGTGGTCGCTCCGGTGTTGGATCGGCTGATCGAGATCGCCGGCGAACCCGACGGCGGCGCACCGGTCGAGCACATCGTCTTTCGCGGGTTCACGTTTCGGCACACGCGGTACTCGCTCGCGGTCCCGAGCGTCTACTCGCCTCAGGACGGCACGCTCTGGCTCCGCAACACCCGTCATTGCGTGATCGAAGGATGCTCGTTCCTCGGTGTGGGCGGCTATGGCGTTCGCATGTCCGAGCGGTCCTGCCACAACGCCGTCGTCGACAACCTGATCGTCGACGGCGGCCAGGGCGGCGTATTGCTTGTGGGCCACGAGACCAGCGAGCAGGCGCGCGACAATCTGATCGCCGGCAATCGCATCCATCACTGCGGACGCATCTGGAAGCACGTCGCGGGCGTGTACGTGACGACAGGCAGCGGCAATCGCATCGCGCACAACACCGTCACCGACGTGCCGCGCTACGGCATCTCGCTGAAATCGTATCAAGCCGGTCATGCCAGCCACGGCAACATCGTCGAGTACAACCGGCTGCTGCGGACGAATCTGGAGACCAACGACACCGGGGCGATCGAGACGCTGGGACGGGACCGCGAGGACACGGGCAACGTCATCCGCTACAACCTCATCCTCGACGTGGTCGGACTCAAGACGTCCGAGACGGGCGAGATCATGACGCCCTACTACACGTGGGGCATCTACCTGGACGACTTCTCGAGCGGGACGACGGTCGTCGGCAACATCGTCGCGCGGACCTTCCGCGGCGGCATGCACGTCCACCTGGGTCGCAACAATGTCTTCATGAACAACATCGTCGTTGACGGTCGGCTCCAGCAGACGGAATACAACGGCCACGACTTCATGGCGAACAACGTCTTCGCCCGGAACATCGTGAGCTTCCGGCAGGGACGACTTCTGCGCGTGCGTCGGTGGCACGACAAGGTGTTGGCGCGCTGCGACAGCAATCTCTATTGGAAGGTGAGCGGTGGGCTCGACGACCTCGGCGGCGACCTGACGCCGAAGGGTTCGCTCGAGGCCTGGCGCGCCGCCGGCTACGATCGCGCGTCGGTCGTGGCCGACCCGATGTTCGTCGACCCCGAGAACGACGACTACCGGCTGCGAGAGAACTCGCCGGCCCGGCTCATCGGCTTCGAGCCGATCCCCGTCGAGCGGATCGGCGCCCGGGGCTACGTCCGGCCGAAGGAGCTGCCATAAGACGAAGTGAGAACTCAGGAGCCAGAAGTCGGTAGAGCACCGTGCCGCCTTTCCTGTCGGCCGATGCCGCCCTCACGTGGTTCATGACCGCCACGTCGCCTTGACGCAAGGTATCCCACGGCATGATGCAGCCCGAAGAGATCAGCTTGATCCTGCGTCCGAGCCGACCCGGCCGAACGCCGCCCACTTGGCCGGCGCGACGCACCGGCGGCTACCCATGCTTCGCCCGCTTGTGGCTGCCCGAACGACCCGAGCGCGCGGTCCTCTACCTCCACGGCATCCAGTCGCACGGCGTCTGGTTTGAGGCATCGGCCGCGCGGCTGGCTGAGGCCGGCTCCGCGGTGCTGCTGCCCGACCGCCGCGGCAGCGGTCGCAACGAGCGAGACCGAGGTCATGCCGACTCGCCCGCACAGCTCGTCGACGACCTGATCGTCGCGCTCGACGCCCTCGCCGAACGCACAGGCCTGAGCCGTGCCACAGTCGTGGCGGTCAGTTGGGGCGGTAAACTCGCCCTGGCGCTGGCCAGACGGGCCCCCGATCGTCTGGACAGACTCGTCCTCGTCGCACCGGGGCTGTTTCCGCGGGTCGACATCCCCACGAGCCACAAGCTCAACGTCGCCTGGTCGTGCCTGACGCGACCCGGTCGACTCTTCGACGTGCCGCTGAACGACCCCGAGCTCTTCACGGCCACGCCGGGGTGGATCGACTTCCTGCACAACGATCCGCTGGGCGTGCGCCAAGTGACCGCGCGATTCCTGCTGACCTCGCGCCGGCTCGACTGGGAGGTCCGTCGCTACGGCCGACGACCACCGCGCGTGCCGCTCACGCTCTTTTTGGCCGGGCGCGACCGCATCATCGACAACGAGCAGACCCGTCACTTCGTACGATGCCTGCCGATCGCCGACCGCACGATCATCGACCACCCCGACGCGCACCACACGCTGGAGTTCGAGCCCGACCCGACGACCTACTTTGATGATCTTGCTATGGCTGTGAACGAAGGAAACGCGGCAAGATAGCACTGTAGTCGCGTGGCCTATCCTGGTGAAGCAGTCCAGGGAGAATCAGCTTGGGTGGCATGGCCACGCTGTTGTTCGCGTGGCCATGTGAGCGAATTAGTCAATCATGCCCACGTGCCCACGCAGGCGTGTGCACGACGTGGGCATGCCACCCGACGGCGCGGGGGACGGTCTACCCCGCGGCCTTGGCAGCGCGGGCGAGTTGCAGCTTGAACCCGTCCCCCGTGACGATCGTGTCCGAGACGACGGGCACGGAGCCGGACTCGGGGAGGACGACCTTCATCGACGTCGCCTCGACGATGTCTCGCTGGATGTCCACGCCGGGCATGACGTTGATCAGCTCCATCCCCCGAGGGGTGAGATGGAACGTGCCCACGTTGGTGATGTAGTACACCTTCTTGCCGGTCTTGAGCGCCTCCTGCCCGTTGAACGTGATCTCGTCGACCTGGTCGACGAACTTCACCTTGCCCCGCTCACCGAGCCGCACGCGCCCGCCCTCGAGGGCGATCCGTCCACCAGCCATCCAACTGCTCACGAAAACGACCATCTTGGCCGCCGTGGTTAGGTCGATGAACCCACCCGGCCCGACGTAGTTGATCGCCCCCTCGCCGCGCTTGCTCACGTTGACGTTGCCGTGGCTGTCGGCCTGGAGCACCCCGAGGATCGTCACGTCGAGATTCTCGTAGCACTTGGTGAAGACCTGCGCTGAGCTCACCATCCGTTCCGGACAAGCGGCCGCGCCGAAGAACGCGCCAGGTGCCGGTACGCCGCCGATCACGCCGCTCTCGGTGAAGAGCGTGATCTGCTTCGTGATGCCCGCGCCGAGCATGAGCCGGCAGACCTCCTCCGGCAGCCCCACGCCGATGTTCACGAACGCGCCGGGACGGGCGTTCTGGGCGAAGATGCTGGCCGCCAGGCGCGCCGTCGCGTGCTCGATCGGCTTGCGTCGCGGTGTGAGACCCAACACGGAGTTCGCGAACCGCGCCCGCTCGATGGCCTCGGCGACGGGCATGTCGCTCTCGGTGGTGAACATCGTCCATCGACGCCGGTGCGGGATAGAGCCCGTCTGCTCCGTGCCCTTCCACACCACGATGGCGTCGACGTCCTCGGCCGGCAGGAACACCTCGTCATAGCCCTCGTCGACGAGCATACCCACGTTGACGATGACCTTACCGCCGTTGGCCTTGGCGGCCCGGGCCAACTCGCCGCTTTCGGCGATCATGGCCGTGTTCTTCATGTAAATGTTGCCCTTGCGGTCGGCGGCCGGGGCGTTGAACATGCCTACGGTGATCTTCGGCAGCTCGTAGCGGAGCTTGTCGCCCACGACCGTCACGAGCTGTTCATCCGTGTTCGCCAGCGGCGTGCCGCGCCCGACGCGCGGATCGACGAACGTGCCGATCCCGGTGGTGTGCTCGAGCGTGGTCTCACCGCGGCTCTGCCCGTCGATCATGAACGCCATCAACCCCTGCGGCAGCACCTGAAGCTCGGCCTTGCCCGCGTCGCCCAGCCGCAGCAGCGACTTGAACGTCTCCATGTGGCCTGTGATAAGGCGTGTGACCAAGCCCTCCTGACCGAGTTCCTCGAGCGTGCCGGGGATCTTGTTCCGCCCGCCGATGCCGCCGATGGCGATGGCCGTCAGGTCGCGCGGGTGCCCCGTCTCGAGGAACACGTCGCGGATGCCCCAGTACAGCATGCTGACCCGCTGGTTTCCGCCGAGACCGGAGATACCGATCACGTCGCCGTCCTGGATGCACTCACGGGCCGCGTCACGCGGGCCCATGAACTTCGGGTTGCCCGGAACGGTCACGGCGAATCGCGTGTTCTGTCGATACCAACCGGCGCGCCAACGCGCGATGTGGAGGACCAGACGGACTTTGGTCAGGATATTCATGAACCGCTATTCTAGTGACATGCGACGCTGTGACAAGGCCGTCGGGCTTCGCGGCATAAGCGCCGCGGTGGTGCCGAATCAGCGTATTCAGGCCAACGAGATCCCCATATCCTCGCCGAAGCTCACATAACGACTGTCGCTCTCGAACGATAGCCGCACGGCCTCGTTGATGGCCGTGCCGATAAGGGCCTGGTCGGGCAGCGGGCGGACGGTCTCGAGCGTTGCGATCAGCTCCTTCCGCCTCGCCAAGGCGGTCGCTTCGTCCAAGCCGGCCGTCGCGGCCTGAATCGCGCGGATGTCGTCCAGCGGCTGCTTGATCGAATCGTAGCCGTAGCCGACCCACTCGGTGCGATCGGGCGCGTCCCAGTCGTTGTAGCCCTTAAAGAAGTTGGGATTGAAGTGCTCATAGCCGGTGGCCTGCGTGCAGAAGAACGTGTTGCGGTCTTTGTGGTCCGACCAGACCTCGCCCTGCGTGCCCATCAAACACAGGCCCTGGCTGGTCAGCGCAGTCTGATGGTCAGAGCAAACCCAGCCCGTGCGGATGAACAGCACCGAGCCGTCCTCCCACTCGATCGTGGCGCTGACCGTATCGAACGCGTCTTTGCCGAGTGAGGGCAGCAGCTTCTTCTGTCCGAACGCCACGAGCCGCTTGGGCCGAAGCCCCGTGATGAAGTAGTACGCGTCGGCATAGTGCACGCCGATGTACTCGAACGGGCTCGATTGCTCGCACCAGTTGGCGAACCAATGCAGGGGCATCTCGCGCCGCTCCTCGATCCACGCGTGGCCGTGCAGCATCTCGCCCAGCCCGCCGTCGCGGTAGCGCTTGCGAATCGCGCGGATCGCGCGGTCGTGCCGCTTGTGGTAGTCGGTATAGACGTAGATGCCGGCCTGGCGCGCGGCCTCACGGATGTGCCGCGCCTCGTCGATCTTCAGGCAGAGGGGCTTCTCGACCACGCAGTGATGGCCCGTCCGGATGGCCTCGTCGATGACGGGCGTGTGGAAGTGGTCGGGCGTGGCCACGATGACGATGCCGTCGGGCGGCAGCTCGGCGATCGCGCGGCGGTACGCCTCGGGCTCCATCGCGTCGGCCCCGTCCGTGTCGGGATCGGGAAAGGCGCGGAAAGAACGGTCGGCGACCTCGTAACGATCGCGCAACCAGGCGATGCGTTCGGCCCGGCGCGTCGCGACCCAGACCTCGCCGATCAGGCCTCGAGCTTGTTCCTGAAAGACGGTGGGCAGGATGACCTCGGCACTGATCATGCCGCCGCCCACGACGAGCACGGGTGGTGCTGAAGCTGACGTGTTCACGGTTCCGTCCTTTTTCCTGTGTACGGCATGACTCGACCGGTGCAAATCCTGGTGGAGGATAGCCTTCGCGACCGGCTCGGGCAACGGAGGACAAGCCCATGCAGCCCATCCTGCGAGATAGGCAGTCGCAGAAGAAATCGCCTACAGGAGTCTGGAACTGTCCCATGGGCTCGTGTATCACATTAGATAGCACACGATAGGAGCCACGCCATGGTCAAAGACATCCTCGCCAGAAAAGGATCGTTCGTCGCCTCCGTCGAGAAGGAGAAGACCGTCCTCGAGGCCGCCCGCATCATGAACGCCCGCCGCATCGGCGCGCTCGTCGTGACGGACGCCGACAAAGTCATCGGCATCTTCACCGAGCGCGACGTCATGATCCGCGTCGTCGCCCTGCAGCTCGATCCAGCCAGGACGACCGTGGGCCAGGTGATGACCTGTCCGGTCGCCTGCTGCCACCTCGATACCTCGCTGGACGAGATCCTCAACGTCATGACGACGCGCCGCATCCGCCACCTGCCCGTCGTGGATGAAGGCAAGCTCGTCGGCATCGTCACCAGCGGCGACGTGCTTGCCAAGGAGGTGGCCGACAAGCAGGAGAAAATCGACGGCCTACAGCAGTCGGTCGAGGACCTTCACGAGTACATGTTCGGCTCGTACCGTTGAGCGCCCCGTAACATCGAACCGGTAGTGCAGCCTGGCACGAGTCCGCCCGGGACGGCTTCGTGGCAAGGTCACCGGACGCGGCAAGCGGTCTGTCGTCATGGCCGCCGAACCGATCCCGGCAGCTCGGACATGACGACGCCGGCCTCTCCAGCCCCGGCGCACCCCCTGAGGAGGTTCATCTCCATGCACCCCATCTCCCGCTCGTTGACGGTGTCGGCACTGGCTCTTGGCGCGGTCGGACTGACCGGTGTCCGGCTCGTCGCCGCTGAGAGCGACACGAACGCCGAGCGACGGCTCCAGTATCGCTCGGGCTCGGCCGAGCACGCGCGGGCGTGGCAGAAGCGCGTCCGGGCCGAGCTGTTCGACATCCTCAAGCTCGACGACCTGGTGGGCAAGACCATCCCGCTGAATCCCAAGATCATCAAGTCCGAGGACTGTGGGACCTACACCCTGCGCGAGATCGAGCTGAGCTCGACGCCGACGCGGCGGTACAAGGTGGTCTTCACCTTCCCAAGGCGCAGCACACGTCCCGTGCCCGGTGTGGTCTGTATCCACGGACATGGCGGGAATCGCACCACGCCGTACGACCCGAAGAAGGCGCCATACAAGGAATTCGGCAAGGCCCTGGCCGAGCGCGGCGCGGTGACGATCTCGACCGACGTCGGCCAGCACAAGGTCTACGAGCGCGACAAGGGCCGCATCCTGATGGGCGAGCGGCTGTGGGACCTGATGCGCTGCGTGGACTACCTCGTGGCCATCGATAAGGTCGACAAGGGGCGCATCGGCTGCGCGGGCCTGTCGCTGGGCGGCGAGATGGCCATGTGGCTCGGCGCGATGGACACGCGGATCGCCGCGACGGTGAGCTGCGGCTTCCTGACCGTGATGGACCAGATGGAGAAGAACCACTGTATGTGCTGGAAGTTCCCGGGACTCCGCGAGCGCGTCGATTACGCGGACATCTATGCCCTGATCGCCCCTCGGCCGCTGCAATGCCAGAACGGCCTGAAGGAGGGTACGACGCAGTTCTACGTCCCGATCGCCCGCAAGGCGATGTCCGAGATCAAACCGATCTACGCCGACCTCGGCAAGCCCGAGAACGTCGAGCTGCACGTCCACCCGGGCGGACATGAGATCGACCTACCCGCCCTGCTGCTGTTCCTCGGCAAGCACCTCCGCATGCCGCCGAGTCATTGAGGGAACCCTGTCTTGATCGAGTTTCGAGTAGCGTTCGAGCTCATGGCCGTACTATAGACAGGACGACGATATCAGACATTTCGACTTGACGACACTCATAGACCTGGCTAGTCTTTCCCGATCATACACCTAACTAAGCGCAAGCGAGTTAGCCTGCGGGAGTCAAGTCGGGACACGGATGAAGCGGAGAGCGTCATGGATCGTCGCCAGATCGGCCTGGTGCTTGCGTTGGAGCGGCTTGGCATGCCGCTTGAGTTAACAAGCTTCGATGACCGTCTTATCCTTTAGAAGGCCATCTACTTCGCGGAAGCAGCGGGCGTTCACTTGGGTTATGATCACAATTGGTATCTGCGTGGCCCGTATTCCCCCGGTCTGACTCGAGATGCCTTCGCGGCCAAGGCGGAGTTGGCTGAAGACCGTCAGGAAGTTGCTGGCTGGAAGCTGGACGACGATTCGCTGCAGCGGCTCGCGCGATTGCGGGACTTGGTCGAAGGTGGACAGAAGGAGGAACTCGCAAAACGCTTGGAGCTTCTGGCGTCGATTCACTATCTCGTAATGCGTCGTGGGATGTCTCAAAATGACGTTGAGTCACTCACTAAGGAGCTGCAGAATCGCGGCAAGGAATGCCACGGTGCCATGGTTCAAGACGGGATACGGCAGCTTGCTGAACACGCGCTAATCTGACTCCCCCCGCCCTATGATCGTCGACTCGATCCATGGTGATATTCATCTCTCCGAACTCGAGCGGCGCATCATCGATACTGCCTCGTTTCAGCGTCTACGCCATCTGAAGCAGTTGGGCATGGGGCACATGACGTACCCCAACGCCACACACTCCCGCTTCTCGCACAGTCTAGGGGTACTCGCCGTGATGCGGCGCGTGGGGGAGGTTGCCGGAGACGCCCTGCTACTCAGAAATGATGCTGATCGGAGGATCTACGCCTCGCCGGACTTCTCCATGACACCGGGCACTATCCCTATTCCCATCTGATGGAAGCCGTCGACAAAGTGAAGCTCACCGAGGAATTCGTTAACGACCAGAGTCTACAAACCATCGACACCTCGAAGAAAGCCTACCCGTCGCATGAGGAACTGGGTGAACTCATCGTGACGCAGCAACCCGATATCCTTGAAGCCATCGGGAACTCGGATCGCGCCAGGACGATTGCTTCACTCTTTCGCGGGGAACAAGCCGAGACCGAGCAACTCAGCCGCCTCGTGCACAGTAGTCTGGACATCGACCGACTCGACTACCTTCTGCGCGACGCCCATGCCACCGGTGTTCCCTACGGCCGGATCGACCTCAATTAGCTGCTAAACAACCTTCGTGTCAGTCCCAAGGGTGTGGTCGGAATCGACGCGAAGGCCTTGCCGGCTGCGGAGCAATGCCTCCTCGCCCGGTTCTTCATGTACCGGACCGTCTACTATCACAAGACGACGTACGCCTTGGAGGAAGCCTGCCGACAGCTCCTTCGTCGATTGAGGGACAAAGGCGTCCACGGCCTCGCTGCGAATGGTGACGACATCCGGTCCATCGCTACAACGGAGAAGATAGGCGAGTTCACTGACGCCTACGTGGACCAACTGGTCTACAAGGCGGCTGAGTCCAAGGATGGGGACGTGGAACACCTTGCCCGCGCTCTCCTAAGCCGGCGGCCCCCGAGGCTGCTTAAGGAAGTGGCTGTCCTAGAGGACGACGGAACACGACATCACGCCGGCAGCGCATTCAGACGGGAATGCAAGCATCGTCTGGCCGAATTCGCCGGAAACCATAACCTCGGGCTGAGCAGGTTTCTGTTTTGCGAGACCAGGCCGCTGCGCGTTGAGGTACGAGGTTCCCGACTCTCTGAACAGCAAGCGCGGGATCTCGACCCGCTGGAGAAGGAGGAACTCATCAAGGTGTTTCTGCCAGACCAAGACGAACCGACATCCATTGTGAGCATCCCATACAGCCTCATAGGCAAGTGCTCAGGTCAGTACTTCCAGTTCTTCCGGCTCTATGTCGTGACCGGTCCGGAGATGGACGAAGCGACGGTTCGCGACATGCGAAGGGAGGTCGCCAGATGGGATGAGGCCTGATTCCCATCTTCGCATTGTGCTTCGGTAACCCCACTTCAACACCATCTGCTGTGCGAGAGAATTGCCCCTCACGGCCCCGTCGACCAGATCCACCTGCCGCCGGACGTGAGGTAGTCGATCGAGCCGTCGGGGTTGCGAAAGCCGAAGTAGAACTTTCCGGTCCGCGGGTTGAAGAGGTCCTGTCCGCCGCGCTGGTTGCTGATGCCGTAGAGCGTCGTGCCCGTCCGCGGGTTGAAGCGATCGACCGTCCCGTCGGGGTTCAGGTAGCCCGGTATGTATTGGCCCATCGCGGGGGAATACAGCTCACGACGGGCCCCGCCGGCCGGACCCGGCGGCATGGGACCCTGCCGGCCATACCGCTTTCGCGCCCTCTCGAGCGTCGGGCCGTAACCGCCACGATAGCCGTATCGGGTCCCGGTCGGTGGCCTCCAGTGTGTGCTTGTCTCGTCGCGATCCGGCTCCGCCGGACCGGGCGACATCACCGTATCATAGGGACCCTTCGGCCAGCCCGGGCTCGCAGCGCTCCTGTCCGCACGGGCCCCCGGCTGGTCGAAGCCTCGCCTGAGCTGCGGCGCCGCCTGGATCCCATCAGAGGACAGCGGGGTCGAAGCCATCGTCGGGTCGGGCACCTGTGTCGGGTTGGCCCGAGGGGTCCGCCGAAGCCAGGGATACCTGTTCTCGCGCTCATCGCTCGAGTCGCCGGCCGTGCCTCGCCGCCATCTCGGCACCCGGTTGCGACGGCTCATTCGGTCGCTTCGTCGCACCGAAGAGGGCCTGGTCGTGGCCCTACCAGCATCCGCCGGCTTGCCGGTCACGCCAGCAGCGGCCGGAACGCCTCGACGCGCAGCGTTGTCCTCGGCGGCCTGGCTGGATCCGCCGGCAGCGCCCACCAACGATGCAAGCACCGACGTGGTTACGATGAAGGACCATCGCGGGAACATGGCACGACTCCTGGCCGAACGGTCGGCAGGAAGGTACGTCCAAGGACACGGCCAAACGGTGGCCTGGGCCCCTATCCATTCTACCCCTTGGATGCGTGCGAAGGTCGAGAAAACGCATCCTCCCCATCGCCAGGCACCGCCGACGCGCCGCGGGGCAGTCCGGTCATTGTGCGAACCGCTCCAGCCGGCGGAGGGCGTCGTCCTTCTCCCTCGGCTCGACCTTCGCCCGGGCCACCGCCCGCTCGAGCAGGGCGATGTTCTTGTCGTACAGCCCTCGGTCGACCGGATAGGGGAATCCGTCCTTGCCGCCGTGGGCGAGGCTGAACGTGGCCGGGTCGCGCCGCGACGGTGCGGCCGACGAGCCATGGATGATCTCAGCGATCAGGGCGAGGCTGCGCACGGTCTTCGCGCCGACGCCCTTCATCGCAAGCAGGCCTTCGAAGGTTTGCGGCGGGTTCTCGTAGACGCCGGCAAGCGTCCTGGCCAGCCAGGCCGGGTTCACGTCCTTCGGCAAGACGGGATGATGCTCGGGCATGAACAGTGACGGGCCGGCCTGGACCTCACGGAGGAACTTGTCCGGATGCATCGTGGCCACGTCGACGCTGGCCGACCGGCAGCCGTCGGCCTCGGCCGCGACCAGGTTGAGCATGAACTGCTCGCCCGTCAGCGCCCGGGCCATGATCGCATTGTGCGGCTCGCAGACGAACGAGGCAATATGCGGTCCTTCGGAAGCGTCCGCATCACAAGACACGTCCTCCCTTTGACCGCGCATACTGCCTTCACTCACACGCTGCTTGTCTTCATCGTCTACCGGGCGATCAAAAACGCGACCGTGAGGAAGTACCGCCTCTCGGTCGTTGCGCGAATCCGCGGACGGCCCGTCAGAGACGCGACCGTGAGGGAGCGTTGCTGCTGAACCATGCTCATCGGCTGACGATGCTCCATCCTCGCGCTCACCGCCGTCGCTTGACCCAACCCCGCCCGGCAGCATCTCCAACCAGTGATACCGCCGCGCATAGCTGTTGGCATCGCACATGCCCTGCTGCACGACACACCATCGGCCCTGATCGTCGAAGAAGAAGCTGTGGTGGTAGAGCTCGTAGCCGTCTTGCACGGCCGCGCTGTCGACCTTGGCCGACATCTTCGAGGCGTAGACGAGCCGGTCGGCCGCCACGCCCGTTCGATCGCCGACGGCCGTGATTTCGTGAGGGGTCTTGCGACTGACGCCACCCTTGCCGCCGGCCGCGTGAATGCCCAGGTCGTCGCCGAGCCGCTTGTAGGCCTCTTTGATCGCACCGCATGTGACGGTCGTCAGGCCGCTGCTATGCCAGTCGAACCCGAGCACGCACCCGAAGGCCTGGAACCAGTGCGGGTCGGCCAGGCGTGTCAGCACTTCTCCCGGCCCGTAGTCAGCCACGATGAGCTGCACGATCGATCCGGCCAGCCGGTGCATCCGCTTGAACAGCCATCCCGGCGCCTGTCCACCGTGTAGTGGCAGGTTGGCGACGCTGCGCTTCATGCGGGCATTGTATCAGCTACCGCGACAAGCGATCACTTCTTCACCGGCACGACCCAGATGTTGCGATAGCTGACGGGGTTGCCGTGGTCTTGCAGCATGATCGGGCCGGGCTTGGTCGGGTCCCACTTCATGTGGGCCCGCGTCGGGCCCTTCAGCTCGACGTCGTCCTGCACCTTGATGCCGTTCTGGACGCACGAGATGCGGCCCTGCTTGACGATCTTGCCGGCCTTGTCGAACCGCGGCGCGGTGAACGTGATGTCGTAGCTCTGCCACTGCCCCGCCGGCAGGCAGGCGTTGACCTTGGGCGGATAGCAGTCGTACAGCGCCCCGCAATCGCCCTTGCCCGGTTTGTCGATACCGTGGCTGTCGAGCACCTGGATCTCGTACAGGCCCTGGACGTAGACGCCGCTGTTGCCGCGGCCCTGGCCCTGCGCGTCGGGCATCTTGGGGCAGCGGAACTCGACGTGCAGCTTGACGTCGGTGAACGTCTGCTTCGTGCGGATGTCGCCCGTTTTGGGCACGACGGTCATGCAGCCGTCGGCGATCGTCCACTTGATCGGTTTGCCGTCGTAGTGCGTCCAGGCCGAGGCGTCCTTGCCGTCGAAGAGCACGATCGCGCCCTTGGGCGGCTTGGCGGCATGAAGCTTGGGTTTCTTGGCCGAGCGGCACTGCTCAGCCGAGGCCGAACCGACCACGATACAGGCCAGCAGCGAACTGGTGGCGATCTTCGTGAGCATCGTTGGCATCATTTGTGTTTCTCCTGATGGCGTGTCCCACACAACGACAATCCATGATCCTTCGAACACCTGAGTCGATCAACATGGCCGGCCGGTGAAGTTAGCGGTGTCGCGAGGGACCCCGCAAGGCTCCGTCGCGCGCGACGGGGCTAACCGCTTCGACCCGTTACGCCACCGTTTCTGGCCGTAGGTTCTAGTGCTGCATTTCAGAAGTATCGCGATGACCTGTCCGAGCCGCCGGATTGATCCGGCGCGGCCGCGCGGCATGAATGCCGCGGCTCGAGCAGAAGCCGTGGTGTGTGCCGCCCTGTCCATAGTCACACGATTTGTGAAACGCGGCACTAGTACCCGACCACAAGTGAATCTGTCGGTTCCCAGCTTCGGGGCCAACGTGGGAGACGCTCCCACGTCCGATCGATGCCCCGCCGGAGACGCGACCGTCAGGGAGCGTTGCTGTTCAAACGCTCCAACAGCACAGCTCCCTGACGGTCGCTGCTCTGAGTGGCGTATCGCTTACCTGATCGGAACCCACAAAAACAAGTGTGGTCGGGTACTAGTACCCGACCACAAGTGAATCTGTCGGTTCCCAGCTTCGGGGCCAACGTGGGAGACGCTCCCACGTCCGATCGATGCCCCGCCGGAGACGCGACCGCCAGGGAGCGTTGCTGTTCAAGTGCCCCAACAGCACAGCTCCCTGACGGTCGCTGCTCCGAGCGGCGTCTCGCCGTCCTGACGAAAACCTACAAGAACAAGCGTGGCGAGGTTCTAGTCCGTAAGCGGCTCGGAGTATCCCGCCATGATCGAAGAGACGACCTACTCGATCGGTACGGCCCAGATGTTGCGATAGGCCACGGTGTTGCCGTGGTCTTGCAGCAGCAGCGGACCCGGGCGGTCGAGCTGACGGTAGCCGATGCCGCCCGGCGTCGTGCCTGGAATCTCGGCGTTGTCGATGATCGTGATGCCGTTATGGACGACGGTCAAGCGCGGCCCGGTCAGCAGCTTCCGCCCCTTGCCGAACGTCGGCGCGATGAACGTGATGTCGTAGCTCTGCCACTGCTTCGGCGGCAGGCAGGCGTTCACCTTCGGCGTGATCTTGCTGTACAGCGCGCCGCAGTCGTTGTTCTGGATCGGCCGGCCTATGTCGTAGCTGTCGAGCACCTGCACCTCATAACGGCCCTGCAAGAACACCCCACTGTTGCCGCGGGCCTGGCTGCCCTTGGGCGCGTCGGGCATGTAGGGCGTGCGGAACTCAATATGCAGCTTATGGCTTCGGAACCGCTCCTTCGACATGATGCTGCCCGACCTCGGCACGCACACCAGGGCGCCCCCCTCGACCTTCCACGGACACGGCTTGCCGTTGAGCCGGACCCACCCGGAGGCGTCCTGGCCGTCGAAGAGCACGACCGCGCCCTTCGGCGGCTTGGCCAAGTGCGGCGTCGGCTCCTCCGGCTCGGGCTTGTCGATGGGCCTCTCGGCGACGCTGGGGGCAGCGGACGTCGCCTTGCCGCTCGCGCACCCCGCGAGCAGGACGGCCAGACAACACACCGCTGCCGCCAACCCCACGGGCACCACGGATCGCAACGTATACAGCATCTCTGTCTCCTCGCTCACTCGCGTCGCCACGGCGCGGTCTCGCCCGCCGCAACGACAAAACAGATGGCACGGCCGAGCGCGGGCCCGACCGTGCCTGGGGTCCTCCATGCGTCTGTCGCCGACCGCCCTACTTCATCGGCACGACCCAGATGTTCCGGAAGGCCACGGTGTTGCCGTGGTCTTGCAGCATCAGCGGGCCCTTCTTGGTCGGGTCCTTGTCGATGCCGCCCGGCGTGACCTTCGCCTCGGCGTTGTCGATGATCGTCACGCCGTTCTGGACGACCGTCAGCCGGGCCGGCTTGGTCATCTTGCCGTCCTTGAACTGGGGCTCGACGAACGTGATGTCGAAGCTCTGCCACTCCTTCGGCGGCAGGCAGGCGTTCTTGCTCGGCTTGATCTGGCTGTAGAGCGCGCCGCAATCGTTGTTCTGGATCGGCCGGCCGATGTTGTAGCTGTCGAGCACCTGCACCTCGTAGCGGCCCTGGATGTAGACGCCGCTGTTGCCGCGCGCCTGGCTGCCCACCTTGGCCTCGGGCATGTAGGGCGTTCGGAACTCGATGTGCAGCTTGTGGCTGCCGAACGTCTTCTTGCTCTTGACGCTGCCGCTCTTGGGCGTGCAGACCAGCGCGCCGTCCTTGACCTGCCACTTGACGGGCTTGCCGTCATAGTGCGTGAACTCCGCCGCGCTCTTGCCGTCAAACAGGACGATCGCGCTCTTCGGCGGCTTGGCGAAGTTCGGCTTGATGTCCTTGGCGACGTCCGGGCCGGGCTTGCTCGCCTCCTTCTTGGGAGCAGGTTTCTTCTTCGGCTCGGGCTTCTTGGCCTCTTTCTTGGGCTTGGGCTTCGGGGCCGGCTTCTTGTCTTCCTTCTTCGGTTCCGGCTTGGGCGCAGGCTTCTTGGCTTCCTTCTTCGGCTCAGGCTTGGGAGCGGGCTTCTTCGCCTCCTTCTTGGGTTGGGGCTTGCCTGCGGGTTTCTTCTCTTCTTGCTTCGGCTCAGGCTTCGGGGCCGGTTTCTTGTCTTCCTTCTTCGGTTCCGGCTTGGGCGCAGGCTTCTTGGCCTCCTTCTTGGGCTCCGGCCTGGGAGCGGGCTCCTCGGTCTTCTTGGCGGGTTTGGCCTCCGTCTTCTTGGCCTCGGTATCCTTCTTTGGGGCCTGCTTCTGGGCCTCCTGCTGACAGCCCGTCAGCGCGATCGCCAAGCCCACGGCGGCCACGACCGTCAGGTGTCGCCCCATCGTCGTCCAATGCGATCTCTGCATGGCTCGTCCTCCTCGAACTGGAATGAAGTTATCGTCTCGAGATGCGCAACCGAGCGCTTCCGAGGATTGTAGCGGGCGTCATGCGCCACGCAACCCTGCACACGTTTGATGCGACGAGCGAGAAAGCTCGATCCGGATGCCTGGACACGATCGCCGCGGGGCGCGATGATGAACCCGGCTTCGGGGCGTCCCAACGGCGCACCAGCGCCCCGTCACGCATCCCGGCAACGAACAGGAGGTCTTCCATGCCCACACACGACACGACTCGGCGAACGTTCCTGACCGGCGCGGCCACCGGAGCCGCGGGTCTGGCCGCTGCCCACGCCCTGCCGGCCAGCGGCGAGGTCGCCGGCGCCAACGAGCGGATCAACGTCGGCATCATCGGCTGCGGCAGCCGCGGCACGCGGTGGTGCATGAAGAGCGTCCTCTCGCTGGCCAAGAAGCACAACCTCCGCATCACGGCCGTCTGCGACGTCTGGGCCCCGGCGCTCGAATCCGCCAAGGCCCAGGTCAAGAAGGCCTTCGGCACGGAGCCCTTCGCCACGACCGACTACGAAGAGCTGCTGGCCCGCGACGACGTCGACGCCGTCACCATCGCCACGCCCGACCACGCCCACTCGCCGATCCTGACCGCCGCCTGCAAGGCCGGCAAGGACGCCTACTGCGAGAAGCCCATGGCCGTCCGCCTGCAGGACGCCAGGGCCGCCCTCAAGGCCGCTCGCGACAACAAGCGCGTCGTCCAGATCGGCACGCAGCGACGCAGCGACGGTCGCTTCCGGGCCTGGGCCGACTTCTTCCAGGCCGGCAAGCTCGGCAAGGTCACCAAGATCGAGATCGGCTGGCACGACAGCAAACCGCGCTGGCGCCGCGACTACGGCGACGTCAAGCAGAAGGACGTCGATTGGAAACGCTACCTCATGTACCTGCCCGATCGACCGTTCGACCCGAAACGCTACCGACGCTGGCACCTCTACAAGGACTACACGCTCGGGCCGGTCGCCCTGCTCGGCAGCCACTACATCGACGTCGTGGCCTGGTTCCTCAGCGCCCAATGCCCGACGGCCGGCACGCAGCTCGGCGGGACCTACATCTGGGGCGACGACGGCCGCGAACACCCCGACACCTGCGACAGCCTGATCGAGTATCCCGAGGGATTCCTCTGCCTCTATACCAACCACTTCGGCAACAGCTATCGCAGCGGCGACATCACGATGTACGGCACGTACGGCACGTTCAGCAACTGGAAGGTGATCGCCGGCGGCGCGCCCGAGGGCAAGAAGCGCTTCCCCAAACCGTTCGAGGTACAGCCCGTCGCGGGCGAGAACCACGTCGAGAACTGGGTGAGCTGCCTGCGGTCGCGCAAGGACCCGAACGCCCCGATCGAAGCCGGCTACAACCACTCGGTCGCGTGCATCCTCGCCGCCGAGGCCCTGCACCGCGGCACACGGATGGTCTACGACCCGGCGTCGATGACGATCAAGCCAGATGCCCCGCAACCGGGGATGTATGTGTGACGCGGCATGCGGCCGCGACATGCCGAGAATGCGCCCCAATAGGAGGTAGCACGTGTCCGGCTGCTCCGAACAAGGACTGGGCAGAGAGTCTGAGCGAGGCGTCCGATGGGTGGCCCATGGCCTCACCTGTCCTGAGCTCCGCCGAAGGAGCCGTGAGGGACGCGACTCTCCGGCCGCAATCCTATCCCTCACCTCTGAAGACGTAAGCCACGCGAGCTGCGCTGGCCGCTCAAAGGCTCGCGCAAACACCCTAATCGCCGGCCTCATCCTGATGACGCTCGCCCCGCCGGCCATCGCCGCCGAGAAGCTCGAGACGCCCGCCATGTCGCTCACGATCCGCGACGGCGTGGTCGTCGGCTTCACCGATCGTCGCATACCCAACGGCTGGCAGCCGATGGACGCCCCACCCCTCACGGGCCTGCGTCGGATCAAGAAGAGCGACCTCTGGAACGACACGGCCGGGCGCGTCGCCAGACACACCGACGCAGGCTTGACGTGCGAGGCGGCATGGACATCGGCCGAAGGACGCGCTCGCGTCACGACAGCCTTCGCCCCCGCCGACGACGGCAGCGTGGTCGTCACGCATCGGGGCAAGTCCGGTACCCCCGGCATCGTCGGCGTCCAGTGGGGCCTCGTCGCGCCCGAAACGTGGACCGTCCTCGCGCCATGCCACAGCGGCTGGCAACTCGACGCCTCGGGCCCAGCGGGTCAGTTCGACCTCGACTATCCCATGGCCTGGGAGGCCCAGTTCGTCCTGATCCAGGGCCCCAAGGGCGGCGTGCTCATCCACGCCGAGGACGTGGCCGAGCGCTTCAAAACCCTCCATGTCAAACGCGTCGGCGGGCAATTCCGCATCGGCTTCGAGACCCGCTGCACCGCGCCGATGGACTCGAAGAAGGCGGTCGAGGGCACGCGCTGGCGGATCAGGCCTTACCGCGGCGACTGGCTCAAGGGAGCGGCCCTCTACCGCGCCTGGGCAACCCGGGCGTTCGGCCTGGTCCGGCTCGAGGACCGCAAGCCCGCATGGATCCGCGACGCCCAGCTCATGGTCGTCTCGGGGCTCGAGGCCAAGCTGCTCGAGGCCCTGGCCGAGCACGTCGACCCAAAGCAGACGCTCGTCTACGTGCCGAGCTGGCGGCGCGATTCCTACGACCGCAACTACCCGGACTACACGCCCGCCGAGGGCTTCGCGGAAAAGGTCAAGCATGCCCGGGCCATGGGCTACCGCGTTATCCTCCACGTCAACTACTTCGGCTGCACCCCCGAGAACCCGCACTACGAGGCGCTCAAGGGCTACCACTGTCGCGACCCGCTGAGCGGCGAGCTTCTCTACTGGGATTGGCAGCGAGCCGACCCGCCGATCACGTTCGCCTACATCAACCCGGCCGCCAAGGCCTGGCGCGAGCTGTTCGTCCGCCTCATGGTCGAGCTGTGCGAGCGCGTCGAGCCCGACGCCCTGCACCTCGACCAGACGCTCTGCATCTTCAACCACGCCGGCGGTCCGATCGACGGGTTCAACATGATGCAGGGTAACCTCGCCCTGCACCGCGAGCTTCGCGAGGCCCTGCCTGACGTCGCGCTGTCGGGCGAGGGACTCAACGAGATCACCTGCCGTTACGAGGCCTTCGCCCAGCGGCACGTCTACGGCATCCACCACGCCGACCGCAAATGGGATGACTGGCTCATCGACTTGGCCCACCCGATCAGCAGCTCGCTGCTCGCACCGCACACGACGATCTACGGCTACCTCGGGATGACCAACCCGCGCGCGCACGACTATTACTTCGCCTGGCGTAAGGCGTACGAACGCTTCGGCGTGATCCCGACATTCCCCAGACCGACGAGGGACCAGATCACGCAAGCACCGCCGATCGTCAGGGTCTTGCTTGACGAGGCGAGATGGTTCCAGCGAAACCGCCCGCTGCCGGACTTCGACCGCGAGTGGCCCGCCGAGGCGGTGTTCGCCTATCGCACCGACGGCGGCCAGGCCGCGTACCGTCGCGACGCGTTCGGTGTGGCGCTGGTCGACCCGGCCGAACCCGACGCCCCCATCTCGCGACGCCTCACCGGCAGCGCCACGCCCGAATTGCCCGGCACGGTCCCCGGCTGGAGGGCGTACAACGACCGCCGGCTCCTCGGGCTCGACCCTGCTCGATCCTACGTGTACCTGCCCAAGCCGCGCGACAGGAAGGCATTCCACGTCGACAAGCTGCCGCCGACGGCCCGCGTCCGCCGCATCGCACAGCAACCCGACTTCGCAGTGATCGACCTCGACGACGAACGGGCCGTCGTATCCGAGCTCTGGCGGCACGAGGGCCCGGCCCGATCCGGCGAGATCCTTCGCGACGGCGCGACCAACGCGATCGCCGGCCTGCAGTTCCACTCCGACAGCGGTACGGGCGTCCGTCCGCAAGGCGAGGGCATCTTCGCGCATCCGCCGTGGCGGCCCCTGCCGGACAACGAGAAGCCCACGGGCGCGTCGTCGGATGCCTCAACCGGACTGGGCAGCGCGTGGATCGAGTTCGACGTCGCCTTGCCACGCGACAAGCCCGCCCGGTTCGAGACCGGCGTGGGCCTGCGGACCGACCATGCCGCCGAGCAGAGCGACGGTGTGACCTTCGTCGTGATCGTACGCAAGCCCGACAGCAAGACCGAGCTGCTACGGCTCAGCAAGCACGCCACGCGGGCCTCGCCCGAACCGATGGTCGTCGACTTAAGCCGCCTCCGCGGACAAGCCATCACGCTGCGGCTCGAAACGCACCCGGGCCCGAAGGGGGCCGTGACGTTCGACTGGGCCCTCTGGGCGCGGCCGCGGATCGTCCTGAGCGAACCCCACCACCAGATGATCCGATTGGTCAGCCCGCGGCGTATTCTGGGCGTGATCCACGGTGTGACCTACCGCACGGCCGCGCCTTTTGAAGACACGCGCTACGTGATCGACGTCCCACTGCCCGGCACGTCGTACCTGCTGTTCCGTGAGCCACACACGATCGAACCGCCGGTGAAGCTGACCGATCTCCGCTTCGATCAGGCCTTGATCGAGGCCGGCCGGTCGCGGCGCCCACGGTCGTTCATGACGGCTAAGGTCCAGCCCGGACAGGTCGGCGGCGAGGCCAAGCCCGGCCTGTTCGCCCATCCGCCCGACCAGGGCCAGATGCACGTCGACTACCTCATCAAGCTGCCGGAGCGTCCGGTGCGGCTCATCGGGTTCGCAGGCATCCGCGACGGGCAGGGTTCGATTACCGACGGCGTGGGCTTTCGCGTAGCCGTCAATGGCGAGGTGTGGTGGTCGAGCGACGTCACGCCGGATGACAAGTGGGTGCCCTTCGACGTAGCCTTGGCCCGCTACGCGAATCGACCCGTGGTCCTGTCGCTGATCACCGACTCGCTCGGCGACTTCCGGTGCGATTGGGCCCAGTGGGGTCAGCCGACCCTCGTGCCGCGACCGTAGCCGCGATGCTAGGCAATGAGGTGAGGCCTCTCCTTCGGCGACAGCCCATCCGGATCGTTGACCCTCGCGCCTGCCGGGGCGGAAACCGGCCCGTTCAGCAGCGGGTCATCGGTTCGTTGCATCCAGGCATCCAGCCGCGCGCGTAGGTCGGCCAAGACCTCGGCCATCGCGTTGTCGGCGGCCACGTTGTTCACCTCGTTCGGGTCGAACACCAGATCGTAGAGCTGCTCGGCGGGCGGCGCCCGATCGGCCCAGCCGTGGGCGAGCCACAGGTCCTTACTGGGCGAGTCGTCGCAGTTGGGCAGGACGGGCCTGCTTCGTTCGTCGAACCGCCGGATGTACTTCCACCGCCGCGTCCGGATGCAGCGCTGCGGCTCGTAGGCGGCGTGGTAGGTGACCTCGCCGAAAACCTCGTCGCGGACGCTGTCGACCTCGCCACGGACCAGCGGCAACAGGGAGTGACCCTCGAGCCAAGACGGGCGATCGATATCGAGCAGGTCGCAGAGCGTGGGAAAGACGTCCACGTGGCTGACCATCGCATCGACGCTCTTGCCGCCCGCGAAACCATCCGGCCCGCGGAGGATCAGCATCACCCCCAGACCGTGATCCGTCAGCGTGCACTTCATGCCCGGAAAAGCCATGCCGTGGTCGGTCGTGGCGATCACCAGTGTGTTCTCGGCCTGCCCCGACGCCTCCAGCGCGTCGAGCACCGCTTCGACGCCCCGATCGAGCTCGCGGACACTGGCAAGGAAGCCCGCCATGTCCCGCCGCGTCTCGGGTGCATCGGGCAAGGGCGCGGGCACGCGACAGCGGTCGATGACCTCAGGCTCGGGCGCGTGGAACTCGCGATGGGTCTCGAAGAAACCCACCGACAGGAAGAACGGCTCGCTCGGGCGACGGGTCACGAAGTCCGCGGCCACAGGCGCGACGTGCTCGACGGAGTGCGAGTCGCTCTTGAGAATCAGGTCGTAGCCGATGTCCGTCGGATCGGCCGCGACGTGCTGAACGCCGGCCAGCGCCGACGTGTAGCCGACTTGTCTGAGCGTGTGCACCAGGTGCCGGCCGTAGTCCTTCAGCCGAAACCCCCTGTTGACCACACCGAGCATGCCGCTGCCATGCGGAGACTGGCCGGTCAGCAAGGCCGCCCTGCTGGGCGAACAGGTGGGCCCGGCACAGAAGGCCTGGCGGAACAACACGCCCTCATCGGCGAGCCGTTGAAGATAAGGGGTCTCCGCCGCGAAACCGTACGGCCGGATCGTGCGTCCCGTGTCGTGCGAGTGGATGTAGAGGATGTTCGGACGTGACACGCGCGGGCTCCTGCTTGGATGTGCATCCCTGATCGACGCCCTCGTGAGCGAAGCATAGCACGAATCCGCCGCCCGGTCTGCCGCGCCGCGACCGGCCGCTGACCGAGCCTACCTTCCCCGTCGCTTGCCCACCGAGGCCAGGTAGACGATGAACTCCTCTCGGCCGTCGACACCGAGCAGCCGGTTCATCACGTCGTCGTCGACCGCGCCAATCGCGCAACAACTGAGCCCGAGCACCTCGCAGGCCAGGTAGAGGTTCTGCCCGACATGCCCTGCATCAAGGTAGATGTACCGGTAGCCGCGCTGCTGGTACTTCCACCGCGCCCGCTCGATGACGGCCGTCCACGCGAAGGTGACCCCGCACAGGGCCACGATGTTTTGCTGCAAGCATGCGGCGGCGGCCTGGACGCCGAGCTGGTCGTCCTGCCGAAGCTCGACCAGCCGGTGCTCCACCGGCTGATAGCGGTAGAGCCCGGGCATGAGCGATTCCACGCGATTCACGATGAGGTACGTCTCCAGAGGGTGCCGCGCGCCCGCCGACGGCACCGTGCGGAGCGTGTGGCCTTCGATGACCTTCAGGACGCCCTGTGTAGCCCAGAGCAGGGTCGAGAGCTCGCTGAGCAACAAGGGCTCATCGGCAAAGTTCCGCCGCGACCGCCGTTGCTGGACGAGCGCCCAGAAGCGCTCCGCCGACGCATCGCCGGCCGCTTCGCGCGGCAGTTCATGGATCACCGCACCCTCGGGGACCTCCGCCTGAAAAGGCGGTACGGGCCGGCCGAGAACCATATCCGAGGGCGAACGCCCGTGCTGGTATTTCGTAAATTCTTGGAAGGCCTCGCCGATGTGATGGACATCGGTGTCGATTTGAGCCATGGGTGAATCTCCTAGGATGGTCGGGTCCTGTGTATCCGCACTCATAGGATGCCTCGCGGGTCGATGCAAGTGACGTGTAGGCCCTTTGCAATACGATGTCATGTAGTGTGTCGGTAGAGAATAGGAAATTGACAGGTCTGCAACCCGTTCGTAAAATCCGGCGTAGGGTGTATGAGGAGCGAGGCATCTCCGGCCCGTGTTCGCGGGCGTTAGTGCAGACTAACAGGCCGGCAATCAGTCCAGGATCGCCGGGTGCATTCAGTCGTAAGGAACCTGTGTCGTGGCCACTCTGACCGTGCTCCAAGGTCCAGATCGGGGGCGGGTCTTCCGCACCACGCGCGACTCGGCGATGATCGGGCGATCGAGCAACGTCGTGCCCCTGACGGACAACACCGTCTCGCGGCGGCACGCCGAGATGGTGCCGGAGAACGGCCGGTGGCTGCTCCACGACCTCAACAGCGTCAACGGGACCTTCCTTAACGGGCAGCGCGTCGCCGATCCGATCCCGCTCAAGCACGGTGATCAGATCCGCGTCGGGAGCACGCTGCTGGTCTACGGCGGCGAGACGGCCGCGGACAGCTATGACGTCCAGTTCTTCCCCCGTGACTCGGTCGACACGGACGTGTCCGGACCGACCTTCGACTCGTCCATCCTCAGCAGGGCCCCCAGCAGCGAAGACAGCGTGATCATCGCCGACCAGCAGACCGCCACGGCCGTCCGCGCGTGGCGGGTCATGCAGGGGCTCATCCAGGCCATCGGATCCATCGTCTCGTCCGATCAACTGCTCGAGCGCGTGATGGACACGGTCTTCGAGGAGATGCGCGTCGATCACGGCTTCATCCTGATGCGCGACGAGGAGTCGGGCGAGCTGCTGCCGCATGTCGTGCGATGCCGCACCAAGACCGGGCTCACCTCCGAGGGTCAGGTGACCACGAGTGAGACAATCGTCAAGCATGTGGTCAGCCGAAAAGAGGGCATCCTCTGCAAAAACGCCCAGACCGACCAGCGGTTCGCAGCCCGCAAGGACAGCAGCATCCACAGCTACGGATTGCGCAGCGTCATCTGCGTGCCGATCGCGGTCCGCGACGAGGTCCTCGGCGTGATCCACATCGACTGCGCCTCGAGCAACACGCAGTACAGCGACGAACAGCTCCGTCTCATGGTGGCGATTGGTCGGCAGACGGCCATGGCCCTGGAAAACCTCAAGCTCCTATCGGCGCGGATGCAGACCGAGCGGCTCGCCGCCACGGGCGAAACGGTGGCCTACCTGTCGCACTACATCAAGAACATCCTCCAGGGCATGCGAAGCGGCTCGGACATGATCGAGCTCGGGATCGAGGGCAGCAATCTCCAGACCGTCTCGCGCGGCTGGCCGATCGTGCAGCGCAACCTCGAGAAGATCTACCACCTGACGACGAACATGCTGGCCTTCAGCAAGGACCGCAAGCCCAGCGTGCAGATGGTTCAGCTCGGTGGCATCGTCGAGGACGTCATCGAGCTCGTGCAGCGGTCCGCCGACGAGCGGGAGGTCATGCTGCTGGCCGAGACGGACGACGACCACCCGCCCGTCCCGGTCGATCCGGACGGCATCCACCAGGTCATCATGAACCTCGTTACGAACGCCCTCGACGCCGTCGAACCCGGCAAGGGGGTGATCAACGTCCGCGTGAAGTTCGACGAGGACGCCTCCGAGGCCGTCATCACCGTGGCCGACAACGGACCCGGCGTCGACAGCGAGGTCCTGCCGCACATCTTCGAGCCGTTCCATTCGTCCAAGGGGCAAGGCGGCACGGGGCTGGGCCTGGCGGTCGCGCGGAAGATCGTCCACGAGCACAGCGGCCGCATCGACGTCAGCAGCATGCCCGGCGAGGGCACGATCTTCCGCGTACGGCTGCCCATCACCGAAGCCGGCCCGTACGAAAGCGAAGAGACGTTCGGCCCGCCCCATACGTAAGACCCGACGGCGGCTTCACCGTCCGTGCGCATCCCACAACGCCAGCATCATGAGTGTCCAGACGCGTCGTGACCAGCGGCCCGGATCGAGTCCGTCCTGGTTGTGAACGAGCGCTCGAATGCCGGCGGGATCGAAGCGCTGCCGCAGCAGACCCGTCGGTTGAAGGAGTAGATCATCACGCAGCGGTCGGAGGTCCTCCTGGAGCCATCGGATGAGGGGCACCTCGAAACCGCGCTTGGGGGCGCCAACCACGGCCTCGGGCAAGTACCGCCCCGCCAGTCGACGCAGGATCGGCTTGGTCGTTGTCCCGTTCAGGCGCAGGTGGGAAGGCAGGCCGGCGGCGGTCTCGAAGACGAGGTGATCCAACAAGGGGCTCCGAGCCTCCAGGCCGTGAGCCATCGTGGCGATGTCCATCTTGACCAGCAGATCGTCCGGCAGAAGCGTCTGGGCGTCGATCCAGAGGTGTCGAGCGAGCGCGTCGCGTGGCGCACCTTCGTCGGCAAGCCGTGTCGCGATCGGGGACCAGCTCGGTCCACAGAGCCCCAGCCAATCGCCGCGGTCCCCGACGAGCTGCTGCTTCTCGGTCTCGGTGAATGCGTCGTTTCCCCAGGCCATGAGGCGCTGCGCCTCCGGAAGGGCCAGACCGCGGACGAGCCGCCTCACGAAAGCGCTTCGCGTCCGAAACGAGGTCGTTCGAGGCAGGAGCGCGTCGAGGATCCGCCAGAAGCCGCGCGCATCCCCTAGGGGGCCCAGTCTACGGCTCAGCCAGGTGGCCACATAACGGCGATAACCGGCCAGCGCCTCGTCGCCACCGTCCCCATTCAGGACGACCTTGCGGTGGTGTCGAGCCACCTTGGCGAGGCAGTAGGAGGGAACCGCGGACGCATCGGCGTACGGTTGGCCGTAGGCCGCCGCCAGACGAGGCAAAACGTCCTCCAGCTCGGGCTTGATGAGAAGCTCGTGGTGGTCGGTCTCATAGCGCTCGGCCACCTGACGTGCGAGCGGGCGCTCGTCGAAGGCGTCGTCCTCGAAGCCGACAGACAGCGTGGTGAGCCGGCCTGGGTGATGCTCGGCGGCCAGGGCGGCTACTAGACCGCTATCGATGCCCCCGGACAGAAAGACGCCGACGGGCACATCCGATCGCAATCGCAGCCGGACGGCCTCCCGGAATCGCGCCTCGATCTCGTGCTCGGCCTCTTGCCTGGACGACGGGCCACCGGCCCCAGGTCGTGGCAGGCGCCAGTAGCGATCGGCCATGGGCGCCCCCCCATGGTCAACGATGAGCCGGTGGGCGGGATCCAGGGCCCGGATGCCTTCATAGATGGTCCGGGGGGCGGGCACGTGCCCCCAGCTGAGGTAATCGGACAGTGCTTGATCATCGAGTCGGCCAGCCGATGGCATCAGCTTGCACAGGGCGGGGATCTCGGATGCGAAACAGAACGCGCCGTGCTCGTCCGTGCCGTAGTAGAGCGGCTTGACACCCAGACGATCCCGCGCCACGAGGAGTCGCTGCCGCCTCGCGTCCCAGACCGCAAAGGCAAACATCCCGCGGAGGGCGTGAACCAGCTCCAAACCGCGCTCTTCGTAGAGGTGGACCAGCACCTCGGTGTCGCTCCGGGTGCGCAGTTGATGGCCGGCCGCAAGGAGCTCGTCACGCAATTCGAGGTAGTTGTAGATCTCGCCGTTGAAGACCACGGCGATGGACTGGTCTTCGCTGAAGAGCGGCTGGTTGCCTCCCGGCAGGTCGATGACGCTCAATCGGGTGTGGGCGAGTCCGACGGCCCCGCTCGATGCGATCCAGGTCCCTTCGCTGTCGGGCCCACGATGCCGTAGCGCCTCGATCGCGCGGCCCAGGCGCGAGGGGTCGACTCGGCCGAGCATGCCCGCGATGCCGCACATGGTAAGCGCCTCAGGAACCGCAATAGGCCGAGTCTAGGATGCCCCGGTAGCGAGCGTCAAACCCCTGCCTGGAGCGTCCCCTCCTGCCGGCGCCGGTATTGGGTCGTGGAAAGGAACCGCTGCGCCGCGCAATGAAACACCCGCGAGAGGTCGTCCCGCGGGTGTCATGATCAACAATGCAGTGGTCCGTCGAGGGTGTTACTCGAAAGCGGCCTGCAGCTGAACACGGAACATGCTGATCTCGTCGTTCTGGTTGACGTTGATCCAATCGAACGTACCGGCCGCCTCCGGGATGTAGGTGTAGTCGGCCTGGATCTTGAAGTTGTGGCTGCTCCAGGGATAGTAGTTCACGCCGAAGGTGTACTCCCACGTGTTGTCGTTGCCGTTGTCCCAGATACCGCCGACTCGCGTGGCGAGTTCGAGCTTCTTCGGGATGATGAAGTAGCCGGCCTGGACGTAACCGCCCTGGACGTGCGTGGAGTCGCGACGCAGCGTCAGCAGTTCCCACTGCGAGAATCGCGTGTCGCTGTCGACCGACCGCATGTAGTACTCAGCCGTGGCCGAGAACCCACGATAGCGGAAGGCCACGTCGGTACCGAAGCCGAAGTAGTCGGTCCCTGTGGCGTCGGCCGTGGCGTTGCCGCCGATGCCGCGGCCGTAACGGATGCGGTCGGGGATGCTGTAGAGCAGGCCCGGCCCGTTGAGGTCGCCGTTGTCATCGTTGTAGTACATGCTGATGGCGACATCCAACAGCGGATCCTTGCTGAACTGGAGGTCCGTCTCTTCGTTGATGCCCTCGCCGAGGATGTGGGCGATCATGCGCGACGCGAATGCGAAGTTCGTGTCAAGCTGATCGCGGCTGGGGCTGTCGGTCGGGTTGTTGACGCCGTTGAAGATACCGGCCTGGTAGGTCAACCTCTTGGCCAGCGTACCGTGGAACATCACGCCGATCGACTGACCGAGGAAGAAGGCCTCCTCAACCATCGAGCGGTCCACGAACTGCAGGCTGCTGTCCCAGTTCATGAACTGGCGGCCCTGCGGCATGTCCATCAGACCGGCAGCGATCTGGAACTCAGGCATGACCTCATAGTTCACGAAGGCGTAGTAGGTCTGCCAGTTGTGGGCCAGGTCGGTATCACCCATCACCGTGACCTGGTAGGTCAGCTTGTCGGTGTGGATGTGACCGGCGAACGTCAGGAACAGCTTCTCGATCTCAAAGCCGTTGACGTCGTCCTGCGGTTGGAAGCCTTGCCGACGGGGGTTGTCCGTCTGACGATTGTTGCCGGTCCAGCGGATCTGCATGACGCCGCTGATGTTCAGCAAAAAGGCCTCGTCGCTGCTCTTGATGTAGAAGCCGCCGTCATAGCCGACCTGCATCACGTCCGGATACAGGCTCTCACGGAAGTCGGCGTCGGCCAGGACTTCCTTGACGACCTTCTTGACCTCTTCTACACGAGCCGCATCCCAGTCTTCGGCCCCGGCCAGGTTCAGCTTGGCTTCCAAATCGTCGATGGTCTGCTGCTGCTGGTCGACCAAGGACTGGAGCCGATCGAGACGGGCCTGAAGATCCTCGCCCTGCTGATCCGCTTGGGCGAGCTGTGGCAGGGCTAGAAACGCGCCCAGAATCAACGCCACCAAGAACCTGCTGCGCATGAGCCGTCCTCCTAGCTGGGACAATAGACGTTCGTCTTTGTGAAGCGGCAATATGCCTTGCCCGTCCGCGTCCACACGGGCAAAAACCGGGGCTGACCGCGCCAAGCATCGTCCACCACCGGTCTTCCAAAGGCCTCTTATATCGTGGGCGCCGGTGGCTGTCAAACGTCAAGGGACAATTTTTTCTGCGGAAATTTCCGGACTGGGGGTCGCAAGCGCGTCCACCACGCCCGGACCCCGGGGCCAGCCCGTCGTCAACCACGTCCTGACGACGCTCAGGACGCCTCGGCGGGGCACACCCAACCGCCGCAGGGCCCCGCCCAGGAAGACGTCTCGGCCCGGCCCATCGCGGGGAGTAGCCGACGGGACCGAGCGGACCGCTCGAGACCGCTCGGACGGCGGATCGAGAGCCGCCGATCGTATGGTCGGACCATCGAACCCCATACGGGCGTCACGGAGGTGGAGGTTCCCGCGCCCCCGCCGGATCCCCACGTCCGCCAAGAACCCGCGCCGCAAAAGGAAGGCGTTTGACATCCACTGCGTCTCGGTTACCATGAGGTTTCATGCCCATGGCAGCGGCGAGATGGGCCGTTAGAACCCCCACATGATGAGTGAAGACCGAGAACGAGCGCAATTCGCTGCAGACGAGCTGGCCATCGTCCTGAGCCACTACGACCTCGGTGTGATTAAGGAAATCACACCGTTCAAGCGGGGCAGCCGCAAGAGCCCCAAGGTCTACATCAACTCCAGCCGCGGAGAGTTTGTCCTCAAACGACGCGCCCCCGGCCGCGACGATCCCATGAAGGTGGCTTTCTGTCACTACCTTCAGAACCACCTGGCTCGAAAAGACTTCCCACTGCCCCACCTGATCGCCACGCGACGCCATCGCAACAGCATGATCCGCTATCGCGACTGGACGTACGAGCTGTTCCAGTTCGTGCACGGCGAGTCCTACAACCACTCGGCCGCCCAGAGCCACGATGCGGGTCGCGTCCTCGGCCGATGCCACACCCTCCTGGCCCAATACGAATCCGACTACGCGCCGCCCTCGGCCGGATACCACGACAGCGAGTCGGTCAAGAACGCCCTCAACCATGTGCCCACCCGTTTGCAGGGCCACGAGAGCGTGATCGGGCGCGAGGCCGAGCTCCTCGGCACCACGCAGTGGCTCTTCGAGGCCTACGAGACGGCCTCCGAGGCGGCCCGAGAGGCGGGCCTCGAGAAATGGCCCGAGCAGGTGATCCACGGAGACTGGCACCCCGGGAATATGCTCTTCAAAGACAACAAGGTCGTGGCCGTGATCGACTACGACTCGGCGCGGGTGGCGCCCTGGGTGACCGACCTGGCCAACGGCATCCTCCAGTTCTCGATCCTGGGCGGCGGCAACCATCCGGAGCAATGGCCCGACCACTTCGATGAAGAGCGAGCGACGGCCTTCGTGCGCGGTTACCTGACCGAACACGACATCAGTGCCGAACAGATGCAGGCCCTCCCGCCTCTAATACAAGAGGCGATTATCGCCGAATCGGCGCTGCCCATCGCCACGGTCGGATCGTTCGGCCGCATCGAAGGGTTTGGCTTCCTCAAAATGATCAAGCGCAAGGTCGTGTGGCTCAGCGAGCACAAGGACGAGTGGACGCTGACCTTGGAGCAACTCCTCGAAGAGCGCCAGGCCGAAGAGTCGGCTTAAACGCCCCCCTGAGCCAACCCGAAAGGCTGTCCCATGAACGTGCACACCAAGCGAGTAGCGGTTGCCGCCGTGGTGATCGGCGTTGCCGTCGCCGCGGGCGTCGGGATCTTCTACGCCTACTTCTACGTGCCCCACTTCGCGGAGGTCACGCCGGAGACGCTCTATCGCAGCGGCCAGCCAGGCGAGGGCGACCTCGAACGATTGCACCGCGTCTACGGCATCAAGACCGTGGTCAACCTGCGGGGCAAAGACGAGCAGACCGGCGAGCATGGCCTGACGTTCGACGACGAAGTGGCCACGGCCAAGGAGCTCGGGCTCAACTTCGTTCACCTGCCCATGCCCAGCAAGCACAATCCCGATCCGAACGTGCTGCGGCGCTGGATGGACGTCGTCTCGGACGAGAAGAACAAGCCGGTGCTCGTCCACTGCAAACGGGGCGTCGACCGCACCGGACTGCTCGTGGCGCTCTACCGGGCGCAGAAGGAAGGCTGGACGCTTGATCGTGCCCTCGACGAGGCCGTCGAGCAGAGGCTCGATCCCGAAGATTGCCCGGCCGTCCGGCAATCGCTCGAGAGTTTTCTGAAAGCACCAACGACGACGGCGTCAACGCAACCGAAGCAAGGACCGTGAGGAAGCCCCGCCGTCGAAGTGACTCGCCCCCGGTGCCACCGACCGATCCGGTCTCCATCGACCCGGCCAAGCAGACATGGCCGCCGGTGCCGTGGAGTCTACGGCCTCCGAGGACACCGCCCCGCTCTCACTTCCCCGTTCCCGAGTCCCACATCCCTCTGATGCCGCCCTGCGGTCAGGACGGTCCTTGCCGCCCGCCCGCTCCAACGCCGCCAGCACATCCTCCGAGCGAAGCACCGGCGGTAGCAGGCCCCGCATCGTCATGGCAAAGGCCGTGCTGCTGAGCCGATCGATCGAGCCGTGCGTGCTCTCGGCCCCGCCGATCATCGCGTCGAAGAAGCCCCCGCCGTGACTGAACCCGTTGTGCAGAGAGACGATCACATCGGCACTGATCTCGGTGACACCGTTGAATGCCCACCACGCGCGATGAAGCGGATCGGGGAACAGATGGTCCGCCGTGGCCGCCAGCAGCGTGCGGTCATCGATCACGCCCTCGGCGGCGACGTGGCCCGCGGCCCGAAGCCGATCGACGAGCGGCCCAAGCCGGAGCGGATCACCCTCAACCTGGTCGTAGACGTACCCGTCGCTCTGCCGCCGGATGACCGCCCGACCGCCGGGACTCAGCACGATCACCTCCCCGTCTCCCCTCACGAACGTCAGCTCGACGGCGTGGTGGTCGCGGAGGACCTCGCCGAGCGCCTCCGGTTGCTTCGCCCAGAACGCCGCATACGTCACCAGGCCGTACTCGACCGTGACCGCGTCGTTCGGCCCCTCCAGCCGTTTGCCGAGGTGGAACCCGCGCTCGGTGAGGAAGCGCCCGAACGTCACCCGCCGACACGGCATGAGTCCGTGTCCATGGTCGCTCAAGATGCTGATCGTCACACGGCCGCGCCGCTCCAGGACGATCTGCTGACAGAGTCGGTCGACACGTCGGAGGATCTCGCCAAAGGCCTCGCGGCCACCGCGCGTCCCAAGACCGGCCGTGCCGACGGTGTAGCCGGAGGCCGTGCCGCGCTCGACCCGCTTGAACGTACGATAGAGGCCCCGCATCTCGTGATCGAAGACGAGCTGCGGCGTGAGGTAGGCGCTGGCGTCCCACAGGAAGCTGCACCGGTAATCCGTCTTCGGCACCCACGGCGAGTTCTCCGCCGCCAGATACGTCAGGATGCCGTTGTTGAGGCGGTTGGCCTGGCGATCGAACCACAAGGCCTCGTATCCCCGACAGGGCCCGACGTGCCAGACTCGCGACAACGCCACGTCGGTCATCGCCGGAAACGGGCTGATCACGCGAACCGGCGGGCGGAAGAGTCGCAGCCGGCCCTGGCGGTAGGCCTGCTCGGCACAGACATAGGGACAGCCGTCGAGGGCGATGATGAAGTGCGGGACCTCGGCGGCGTCGACGGCGCTGAGATCAACGACGGCGTCGGGCTCGCCGTTGCGGTCGTCGTCGAAGCGGAGCTCGACCACGCGTCCGGCATCATTCAGCCGTTGCCAGTAGTCGGGACGCTGGTTGCCGTCGGTGTCGTACGTGAGGGCCTGTGCGCGAACGTGTTGGCCACGCGCCATCGGATCGACCGGAAACCGCAGCGTCGGGTCGCACCCGGCGGTCGCGGCGAGCAAGGAGACGAACAGCAAGGGAGCGAACGATTGGCGGGCCGGCGAACACAGCGTACTGCCATACAATCGCTTGTACATGCGGACAGCCCGGAGCGAGATCAAGACACGTTGGCGGCGACGTCTTGAGTATACCCGCCAAGGTCGTCGGATCGAAGGAATGCAAGCAGGCCTCCGGCTGACGAAGGACGAGCCTGCAAGAACCAGAGACACGATCGTGAGGGAGCGTTGCTGCTCGCTGTTGTGTCGACTTGTCGATTTGTCGCCGCGTTGACGTGCCGCGCGGTGGCGTCAAGCCGCCGCATCTCCACGTGGTCGCCGTCAAAGACGGCTCCTACCCCTCGCGCGCCAGAGCGTGGAAGTCGGCCATGAGCTGTTGCGTCACCGGGCCGGGCATGCCCGTGCCGACGGGCCGGCCGTCGATCTGAGTCACGGCGATGACCTCGGCGGCCGTGCCGGTCAAAAAGCACTCCTCCGCGGCGATCAGGTCGAATCGGACCAGATCTTTCTCGACGACCTGAATGTTGCGCTTTCGGGCCAGCTCGATGACCGCCTGGCGCGTGATGCCCTCGAGGATGCCCGCGCTGGTCGGCGGCGTCTCGAGCCGGCAGTTGCGGTAGATGAAGATGTTGTCGCCCGTGCACTCGGCGATCTTGCCCTCGTGGTTGAGCATGATGGCCTCGGGCGCCTCAGCGTCCTGGCCCTCGATCTTGGCCAGGATGTTGTTCAGGTAGTTCAGCGACTTGATTCGAGGGCTCAGCGCGTTCGGATGGTTGCGGATCGTGCTGACCGTGATCACGTGCATGCCGTTCTGGTAGAGCTCTTTGGGGTAAAGCTCGATCTGGTCGGCAATGATGAACACCGACGGGCAGGCCGTCTTCTCGATGCTAAGTCCCAGCGTGCCCACGCCGCGCGTCACGACGAGCCGGATGTACGCATCGCCGCCGGCCAGGCCGTTGGCCTCGAGCGTCTCGTACATCGCCTGGGTGACCTCGTCGGCCGTCATGGGGATATCGAGCCGGATCGCCCGGGCCGAATCGAAGAACCGTCGGACATGCTCGGCACACCGAAAGATCGTGCCGTTGTAGACGCGGATGCCCTCGAAGCAGCCGTCGCCGTAGAGCAGGCCGTGATCGAAGACGCTGATCTTGGCCTCGCTGGGCGGCACGAGCTCGCCGTCGAGCCAGATCTTCAGGTCGGGTCGTGGTGCGAAGGGGTTCTCTTTCTTGGTCATGTCCGTTGTCCGTTAGCGTCCACAGTCGCTGCGACACAGAAAAACGCCGTCCGACCTCCGAACGGGCTCTGCCCATGTGGCCCAGCCGCCCTCGGCTGGAAGGGGTCTTCGCTCCCGGCCGGGGGCGACCGTGCCACAAAGACTCTCCCGCTTCCGGGCAGCTCAGACGGCCTTGACGCGCCCGTCCTCCATGAGCACGGTGCGATGGGCCTGCTCGGCCACCGAGGGATCGTGCGTGACCATGACGATGGTCTGCCCCTCGGCGTTCAAGTCCTGCAACAGGTTGAGGATCTCGCGGCCCGTGCGAGCATCCAGGTTACCGGTGGGCTCATCGGCAAGCAAGACCCGAGGCCGGTTGATAAGGGCTCTGGCGATCGCAACGCGCTGGCGCTCGCCGCCGGACAGCTCATTGGGCCGATGACGCAGCCGATCGCCCAGGCCGAGTTGCTGGGCGGTGTCTTCGGCGCGGGCCGACAGGTCGCCCTGGTGACCGAGCCAACCGCCGACCGACGAGCCGACCATGCACGGCAGCAGGATGTTCTCGAGCACGTCCAGCTCGGGCAACAGATGATAGAACTGGAAGACGAACCCGAAGGCCTCGTTGCGGAGCCGATTGCGCGACGGCTCGAGCGGACCGGCACGGAGCCTGGCGGCAAACGGCGAGTGCTCGGCCGTGGCCCGCTCGACGATCGGGATCGTGCGGGTGGCCTCGGGCTCGAAGAGGTCCTTGCCGTCGAAGACCACCTGGCCCTTTTGGGGGATGTCCAGCGCCCCGAGAATGTGCATCAGCGTGCTCTTGCCGCTGCCGCTGCTGCCCATGATGGCCACGAACTCGCCGCGCCGCACCGACATCGACGCGCCGCGCAGGACCTTCAGCTCGACGCGCCCGAGCGGGTAGCTCTTGTGCACGTCCTTGGCGGCCAAAATGGTCTCGCCGCTACTCATACCGCAGCGCCTCCACGGGCCAGGTCCGCCCCGCTCGCAGGGCGGGGAACGTCGCCCCCAGCACCGACGAGATGACCGCCACGATGAAGATGACGGCCGCCTCCTCGGGCTTGACCTTGTCGGGGATGATGTCGAAGGTGTAGACCTCGGCGCTCCAGATCCGCAGGCCCGGATGAATCCGCGCCATCCAGTCCTGTACGGTGTTGATGTTGTGCACGAAGATCGTGCCGAGCCAGATGCCCAGCGCCCCGCCGACCACGCCGATCGCCGCCCCGTAGGCCAGGAACACCCCCGCCACCCCGCCGGCCGAGGCGCCCACGCTCTTGAGGATCCCGATGTCGCGCGTCTTCTCCGTGACGATCATGTAGAAGATGCACAGCACGAGGAAGATCGCCACGGCCGAGACCACCGCGAAGAGCGTCAGCACCAGGATCTTCTCCTTGTGGACGGCCGCGATGAACTGGGCCTGCTGCTCCTCCCAGGTGTTGATCTCGACCTCGTGCATCGCGTCGAGGCCCTCGTCCATCCAGCCGCGGCAGTGTGCGGCCCATTCCTTCCAGAGCAAGCGCCGGGCCTCGAGCAGGTCCTGGCCCTCGGTGAGCTTGATGAGCACCTGCGATGCCCGCGGCGGGGTCGTGCCGCCGCCTTCCTTCTTGAGCGGCCCCATCTGCATCATCTGCTGCATCATCTCGAAATCGACGTAGACGCAGATCGAGTCGATGTCGTAGACCCCCGTCCGAGAGTCGTCGACGTAGCGCAGCTTCAGGCTGATCGGCTTCTGACGGGCAAACGTGCCCGACGGCGTGAGCGGCAGCACGGCCACCGTCATCTCCGAGCCGCGCGGGTAGTAGCGCCGATACTCGCCGCTGGCCTCGCGCTTGGCGATCAGGTCGCGGCCGATGATGACACCGTACAGCGACGGACCCGTGTAGCCCGGCCGATTGTGCACCAACGCCAGGGCATCCAGCGGCCCGCGCAGTTTGCCGAGCACGGCGTTGATCGCGTCGACGACCGACTTGTCGCGGGCGGTGAGCTTGTCCGAAATCTCCATCAACGGCTCGATGAGACCCTCGAGCGCGGGCTTGACCGGCTCCAGCTCGGGCCACTCGGGCAGGTACGGGACGGACTCCTTGAGCAGGTCCTCCAGCTCGGACGCCTGCTTCAGCGCGCGGTCGGCCAGGGTCGGCACCTCCGGCGCGGCGGGCGCGGTGCTCGATGACGAACCGTTCTTCGATGATTCCGCGGCCTGACGCAGCACGTCCTCGGTGTCCGCACCACCGCGGCTCACCGTCGAGCCCTTCCACTGACCGGCCGCGGCGTCCTCGCCGATGAGCTGAAGCTCGGCCATCATCGATCGGAGCGCGTGGTACAGCTCGGCCACGTCGCTGCGGTGGTGACCGATGTAGAAGAACGGGCCGGGATAGCGCTCGTAGGGTTCGCGCTGGAACCGGTCGAGCTTGTTGGGGTCGTCGAGGGTGGCCAGCCCTTTGGCGCGGGCGGCCTCATACTTGGGCGGCAGGACGGGCAGCTTCTCTTTGTCGCGCCCCCAGTAGGGCTGCTGCTGTCGGGACAGGTGGGTCGTGCCGGGATAGAGCGGCTCGTGAGAGAGCCCCTCGCCGAAGCGCGTCACGTTGACGATCTCATCCAGCCGGATGCCCATCACGCGAATCATCTGCGTGACCTTCGAGCTGTCGATGCGGAGCACGCCGTAGGTATAGATGACCGGCGTGGCTTCGGCGACGATCGGATGACCGTCCTCGTCGCGGAGCGTCTTGATGCGGTCGCTGAACTCCTGGTAGCCCGGAAAGCCTAGCAGCGAACCGTTCTGCATGATCAGATCGCCCAGCAGGCCGTGCGACCGCTCGCGGACCAGATCCAGAAAGCCGCCCATCACGCTGATGACGATCAGCACCATCGCCACGCACAGCGTGACCGCACCGATGGCGAAGAACGCGATCCGCCGCTTCTGCAAGAGCCGCGTGGCCATGAAGGGCGCGTAGTGGCGGGTCGCGCTGACGTCGCGGCTGATGACCCATCCCAGCCAGCAGGCGAAGGCCAGCACGGCCAGGCCGACGATCACGAGACCGATGTTCAGCGCGACGTAGTCGGGCATGGGCGAGTCGCCCACCAGGCAGGCGCTAAGCAGGCCCACCGGTAGTCCGAGACGCAGCAGGTACACGACGAAGCGCAGCCAGGCGAATCGAAGCAGCGCGTTCAGTCCGGGCAGGCGGATCAACGTCACCGCCCCCAGCAGGAGGCAGCCGGCGAACACGACGCACCGCTCGACCTTGTCGATGGACATCTCGGCCGGGCTGTAGTACCAGGGCAGACCCACCAGGCGGCGGCGCGTCTGGAAGGACAGGTCCCGCAGCTCGGCCCGCGAGGCGTCGGGGCCCTTGCCGGTCAGCAGGACATAGTCCTCGAACGCGACCATGTCGTTGGCCTGGATGGCCCGCTCGTACAGCCCCGGCAGCATCTTGTCGCGGTTGGCCAGGACGACGGGCGACTTCTCGAGGAGCCTGGCGATCTCCGTGTCGCGATGTCGCTCGTACAGGGCCTGACCCGGAATCTCCGTGCCGATGAGCCACAGCCCCGACTGGGCGTTGAGCGCGGTCACGAGAAACCACGCGAGCACGTGGATCCAGACCGCGCCGGCCAGGGCCTGCTTGGTGGGATGGACCGGACCGATCTGCCACCGACCCAAGGCCTGCCCCGCCCTGAGGAGCCAGACGTGCAGGTTCACCCATACCAGCACCAGCACCGCCGGCACGGCCATCAGAATGAACACGGGCGAGATCGCAAAGGCCCAGGCCTCGCCGCGACGGGCCACCCTCCCATAGATGCCGACCACGATCCAGGCCAGCGTCGGCAGGAGCGGCAGGACGACCAGATCGACCAGGATCAGGTAGCAGAGCGGCCAGAGGATCGGCGGAACGTGCGCCCAGACAAGATGCAGCAAGCCCCACGCAACCACCGCGCCCACGGCCGCGAGCACCGGGCCGATCAGCACCCACACGCTCACACGACCCTTCGCGGGCCCGCCTGAGGACGTCGAATCGGACTCGCCCCGCGCTTCCAGCCAGCGCAGCACGGGCAGGGCACCGAGATCGTGAATGAGGTAAAACGCCGCCCCGACCACCGCCCTCAGGCCGTGGCTGAGAAGCCAGGCGAGAAGCCACGCCGGCGCGCCGGGCACGAGCGACACCCGTCCCCTCGCCATGCACGTCGCCAAGCCGCTGAAGGCCAGCAACGCCTGAAGACCCATGGCAACAGCCGGCAAGGGCGACAACGACGCCCCGACGCCCCAGTAGCTGATCCACAGAGAGACCATAACGGGCAGGGACCGTTCGCCCGCGGCTAGGCCCACCAGCCCAGCGCACGCCAGCACCGCGTAGATCCCGACCACGCCGCGCGTCAGACCCCGCAAGCGCTGGCCGACCTGGGCGGCCAGATACAGCTCCGCCACGCCGGCGGCGATGCCGCCGATCGCAAGCAAGATGCCGACCGGCAAGCCGATCCAACCCGCCTGCCACGCCATCCAAGCCAGCGGGATCGCGCCCAGCACATGAAGGAACCCGTGCAGGAGCACGACCGCGCGATGGACCTCGAGCACCGTCAGGTCCGAGCGCGAACCCATCGGTGGAAGGCGTGCTGCATCAGAGGCGTCGTGCTTGGGTTCGGCCATGGTCTAGGGATTGTCCTGTGGGATGTCGTCGGGTTTCGGCGGCTGATCGGCGCGACGGATCTCATCAGCCACGCCCTCGCCAAGCTTCACGTCCGTGTCCGGGTCGGAGGGCAACGCCGGTCGCTGCAGCGGAAACAGGATGATGTCGCGGATGCTCTTGCAGCCGGTCAACAGCATGACGATCCGGTCAATGCCGATGCCCAACCCGCCCGCCGGCGGCATGCCGTATTGCAGGGCCAAGACGAAATCCTCATCCATGACGGCCATCGTCTCTTCCTGGCCTTCGAGCTGGATGCGAAAGTTCTCCTCCTGCACCCGCGGGTCGTTCAGCTCGGTGTACGCATTGCCGAGCTCCATCCCGCCGGCCGCGAAGATCTCGAACCGCAGCGCGATGCTCGGATCGTCCGGCTTGCGTTTGGTCAGCGGACAGAGCGGCGCGGGGTAGTCGCGCACGAACGTCGGGTTCACGAGCTTGGGTTCGACCGTGGCCTCGAAGACCTCCTGCAAGACGACGGCGTCGGCGTGCTTGGCGTGCTCGATGCCCAACTGCTCGGCCTTACCTCGTACGCCGGCCATGTCCTGCATGTTCACGCCCGCGTACTCGGCCAGGCAGTCCGCGTAGGTCCGCCGCGACCACGGCGGCGCAAAGTCGATCTCCAGGTTCCCGAACGTCCGCTTGAAGCCGCCGCCGATCCGCTCGATGGCCGCGGTGACCATGGCCTCGCTCAGGTCCATCATATCGTGGTAGTCACCGTAGGCCTGATAGACTTCCAACATGGTGAATTCGGGGTTGTGTTTTGTGCTGATCCCCTCGTTGCGGAAGTTACGGTTGATCTCAAAGACGCGCTCCAGCCCGCCCACCAGTAGCCGCTTCAGGTACAGCTCGGGGCTGATCCGCAGGTACAACTCGACGTCGAGCGTGTTGTGGTGGGTGGTGAACGGTCGGGCCTCGGCGCCGCCATAGATCGGCTGGAGCATCGGCGTCTCGACCTCCATGAAACCCTTGCCGCGCAACGTCTCGCGGAAGGCGTCGATGATCTGGCTCCGCTGGACGAAGGCCTCGCGGACCTCGGGGTTCGCAAACAGGTCGACGTACCGGTGACGATACCGCCACTCGACGTCCGTCAGGCCGTGATACTTCTCCGGCGGCGGCCGCAGCGCCTTACTCAGCAGCGTGATCGAGTCGGCCCAGACGGTGATCTCGCCCGTCTTGGTCTTTCCGAGGTGGCCCTCCACGCCGATGATGTCGCCCAGATCGAGCAGCTTGATCATCGGCCAGGCCTCGCGGAGCGCCTTCTTGCTCAGGCCGAACTGGATGTCGCCGGTACGGTCGCGGACCGTCAGGAAGGCCAGGCTCCCGAACATCCGCTGCAGGACGATTCGCCCGGCCGCCCGGGTCCGCTCGCCCTCGGCCGATTCGGCGTCGGCGAGGTTCAGGGACTCGGCACGGCGGCGGATCTCAGCGAAGGGCTCGGCGTCTTCGAATCGCTCACCAAACGCCTCCACGCCAAGTTCGCGCAGCTTGTCCAGCTTCTTCAGGCGGTCTTGGTAATGCTGCTGCTGATCGGAAGGGGTATCGCTCACCGGTTCACGTCTCGCTTCGTATCAAGGGGCCAAGACGGGCATGGTAACCGCTCGGACCGCACTACATCAACACACCGAGCGGCTGACGCCGAGGTGTGGATGTCTCAATCAGCGACCGGTTGAACCGTTACGCCTCATCCGACCCGGTCGCCCTCGGCCGGGATGATCCCTTGGCTCACGGCCGGGGACGACCCTGTCAGACGGCCCGAAGTGGCTTAGGGTTTATCCTATCGGTCGCGACGAGTATAATCTTCCCTTTCGTCTTAATCTCACGAGGTCGGATGCGGGTTGGTGAGGGAACCTGGTTCGACTTGAGCGACCCTCGCGGAGTGCCAGGATGACGCGTTTCACGGATCAACCGACCGGCCGGCGAGACACCGACGCCGTCCATTGCGGCGAAAACCGATGGCTGGGCACGGTCACCACACCCATCGCCTATAGCAGCACCTTCGTGTTCAAGGACATGGACGAGGTCCGACGGTACGGACTCGCCGAGACGCCCCACTACGAGTATGGCCGATACGGCAACCCCACCCGCGAGGCCGCCGAGCGCAAGCTGGCCGCCCTCGAGGGCGCCGAGCGATGCCTGCTCTTCGACTGCGGCATGAGCGCGGTGACGACGGCCATCCTGGCCAGGTGCGACCAGGGCTCGCACGTCGTCATCACCGACGACGCCTACAAGCAGAGCCTGACGTTCGTGACCAAGGCCCTGCCCCGCTTCGGCATCAGCTCCACCGTCGTGCCGATGAACGACTACGACGCGATGGCCGAGGCCGTTCGACCCGAGACGGTGATGATCGTCTCGGAGTCGCCGACGAACCCCTATCTGAACATCGCCGACATCGACCGCATCGTCGCGATCGCACGCGACAAGAACGTGTTGAGCGTCATCGACAATACCTTCGCCACCAGCTTCAACCAGAAGCCGCTCCGCCAGGGCATCGACGTGGTCGTCGGCAGCACGACCAAGTACCTCGGCGGGCACAACGACCTGCTCGGCGGCTATATCATCGGCGCCGCCGAAGTCATCGAGCCGATGCACCAGTGGCGGCGGATGACGGGCGGGACGATCGACCCGATGAGCAGCTACCTGCTCCTACGCGGCATCAAGACCTTCGGCCTGCGGATGGAGCGCCTCAACGCGACCGCCCAGCGGGTGGCCAGGGTCCTCGAAACCCATCCCAAGGTCCGCAAGACCTACTACCCGGGCCTGGAGAGTCACCGCCATCATGACCTGGCGATCAAGTACATGACCGGCTTCGGCGCGGTCGTCACGTTCGAGATCCACGGCGATTTGGACGATACGATGGCCTTCTTCGACGCGCTGGAGTTGTGTATGCTCGCCCCCAGCTTCGGTGGTCCCGAGACGCTCATCACGCACCCCGCGCTCATGAGCTACTACAACGTCTCGCGCGAGGAGCGCTACGAGCTGGGCATCATCGACGAGCTGGTCCGCCTGTCGGTCGGCCTGGAAGACCCGCAGGATATCCTAGACGATCTCGAGCGAGGCCTATCGCGCGTTCGTGGGTAAGGTCACGAGGTCCCGCGACGCCCGCGCGGTCGGCCGCTTCACGGGAGTCCCTGTGTCCGAGCCTGTCGGCGAACCGAGACAGAACGCCATCCCGGAGGGGACCCGCCCCGACCGGCGATGGCCGACGATTCTGGCCGCGCTGGCCGCCGCGGTGCTGGCCGGCGCCATCGCCCTGCACCGCATCAGCGAACCCATGCCCTGGGCCGACGAGATGCAGACACTCGGCTACTGCACCGGCTCATGGGCTCAGGGTCTGCACCTGGCCACCCACACCCAGAACATGCCCGTCGGCTACTGGCTCATCAGCAAGACGCTCTTCAGCCTGACCGGCTTGAACATCGTGACCATGCGCGTGGTCTCGGCGCTGAGCTTCATGGCCCTGGCCGCGGCCGCGGTGGTCGTCTTGCGGCGATGGCTGCCGTTGGCCGTTGCGTTGGGCGTCGGCCTGTTGATCGCGACGCACCCCGCGCTGGTCTGGCACGCCCGCGACGGACGGGTCTACATGCTCTTGCTCCTGGCCCAAGCCGCGAGCGTGGCGCTACTGACGGCCCGCCCCTTCAAGGGACGCGAGCCGCTCTGGATCGTCGTGACCACGCTGGCCGTCTATCTGCATCATCATTCGCTGCTGCTGGTCGTGATCGAGGCACTTATCCTCTTCGACCGGGGCCTGCCGCTCCGGAGGGCCCTTGCATGGGTAGCGGCGCTCTCAGCACCCGATCTGATCCTCGTCTACCTGGCCATGCAGACGCCCAACGTCGCGAGCCAGCTCGCCGGCACAGGACAGACGTTCGCGCCCAACGTGCTGTTGGCGCTCGATCGGCTCGGCACGGGCGTCTCGGAGATGATCCCCCTGCCGATCGAGCCGCTGTGGCGCAAGCTCATCGGCGGCGGCCTGATCCTGGTCCCGTCGCTCATCACGATCTGGCGGGGGCGCGCGGCGCACGGTTGGCTCGGAATCGCCGTGCTCGCGTTGCTCGTGGTGCCCGCGGCCGTCCACGACGCCATGGATGTCTTCTACGAGCCGCGGTTCGTCGTGCTCGTCAATCTGCTCGTGCTGGTCTGGCTCGGGAGTTGCCTGACGCTGGTGGCGGGACGCTGGGGTGCGCTGGCCGCTTGTCTCGGTCTCGTGGGGCTCTTTGGATGGGTCGATCGATCCGTCGTCCGCCCGCAGATCTCCCCCTACCGGCCGACGGTGGCCGCGGTCAACGACGACATCGCCGACCGCCCCGGCAAGATCGTGATGCATCCGGGCTATCTGGTGGGCTGCTGGTTCCTGCCCGACGGCTTCGACACCGCCGGTGGCGTGGTGCTGTCCGAGACGGGCGCGATGGTCGGCGAGGAGAAGCAGATGGCCGACGACCACGCCGTTCGCTATCCCTCCAAGATGCCGTGGAGCCGGTTCCGCGCCGAGATCGTCGGCGGCACGTCGTTCACGCTCATGCAGGGCAACCCCGCGCTCTACCCGCGACAGCACGTCGACTTCTGCCAAGAGGACGAGCCCTGGGCAACGGGCTATCGGCTCGAACGACTGTACCCCGACCACCCGTTCGTCACCATCATCCGCTTCGAAGCCATGAAATAGGCGCTGCGGCGAACGCGGTGGACTGAATCTCGAAGCATCTGGGCAGACGGACCCCGCATCGCGCCGCCTGGCGATACCTGGCCGTGCTCGTGCCGCGTTTCACACATCGTGCGACGATGGACAGGGGGGCAGACGCCACGGCTGCTGCTCGAGCCGCGGCATTCATGCCGCGCGGCCGCGCCGGATGAATCCGGCGGCTCGGACAGGTCGTCGCGATACTTCCGAAAGGCAGCACTAGCCCCCCTTCCGCCAGCGGCGGACCAGGTCGATGATCTTGCCGAGGTCATACCCACGCACGTCGGCGTCGTCATCGACGGCGAAGAACATCCCCCGCCTGTACTTGCCGATCCGCCCCTGCAACAGTGCGATCCCGTCCGTGTTGGCCACCGTCGGCTCGCCCGTAAACGCACCGAGGTGCTTGTACGTCTTCCGCTCGAAGACGTGCCACACGCTGATCGCGTCCTGCTGGTCCGTCAGGATTACGAAGCCCGGGTCTTCCTGGACCCCACGTCGCATCGAACCGTAGTAGACCGCGATGCCCTCCGGGTCGCCCTCGATCATCCCGTCGGCGAACGTCATGCCCGTGAACGCACCGTCCGTGGTGTAGACCTTCACGTTCTTGGGCTTGGCGGCCTCGTCGCAGAGCAGCACGTGCTTGTGCTTGTGGTCGATCGCGATCGACTCGGCCTCGTGGATGCGACCCTTGCCCGAGGTCGCGCCGAAGCTCTTGACCAGCTTGCCGTCGATGATGTCCTGTCCACAGGTCTCGCACGGACGCCGCTCGAGCTCGAACACCTTCACCGTGTGTTCGGGAGGCACGTCCGTTTCTGTGACGTACAGCAACCAGTTGCTCTTGGACGGAGCCCAGAGCTCTTTCGCGGACGAACCGTATCGCGAATAACCGCCGCCCCCATAACCAACGCCTGAGCATCTACCGACCGCGCAACCGTACGGACGATGAAGCTTGCCCTGCCCGAACATGCCCGCCGGGCGCGGACCGTCAGGCCAGAACGCTTGCACGCGAGCGTTGTCACGCTCGACGACGAGCACAACGGGCACGGGAGGGAGATTGGAGCTGACGCTGCGCTCGCCTCCCACGATGAAATGAACAACACAGATGCCATTGGGCCTAGCGAACTGGCCGATGCTCTTGCCCTGCGAACCGTACCTCCATTCCTGATGCATCGTAGACGCCGGCTTGCCCGTCTCGGCGTCGAAGAGGTGGATCCAGTGCCCGCCCTTGCTCGTGGCCAGGACGATCGTCTTGCCGCTCTGGAGTCGGCAGGCGGCGAGCGAGTCGGTGTCGTTGTACTTCAGTTCAGGGCTGGCCCAGGCCTGGGGGATGTTGGCGATCGGCTCGGCCCCGGAGAGCGTCCCACAGACAAGCCAGCATGTGACCATCAGGCTAGTACAGAGGCAGTGCGCGAGTCGGCTCGGCATGGACGTGCTCCTTGTCAGAACGAGTTGCCCGTTGATCGATTGAGGAAATACGCGAGGAACGTTGGCACGCGAACATCACGTATTCACGAGAATTACGTTAGTCCTGTTTTATTTGGTCTCCGCTAGCGCATATCTAGCATCATCTTCACACAAACAAAACACCGATGGTGTAGCGTAGATTATCTCTGGAACCTCCGAAGGGACGTTTGCTCTAAAACGGATTGGGGGCCATAAGGTTCCAGACACGGACGAGGCATGCTCCATAGCGGGAGTCTGGGCCCTGGGCCGGCGGCGCGGCGCTTGCGGTCAGAGAAGCTCGGCTTTTGAAGATCAGGCTCTCGCGGCAGTTCCCGGACGTATCCCAGTCAGGAAGGGTAACAACATCGGGTTCAAGGGGAGCCCGTAGGCCTATCGGCCGACACAGCAGTCATTGGGCTCAATACGGGAGGGAGTTAGCCGGAGGCGAAAAGGGCTGTGCGTGTGCGCAGCCCTGCCCTGCGGGAGATCATGGGTTTGTTCTAAGGGGGTCACCTATTCGTGTGGAGAAGGAGGAAGGACATGGGAGAGAGACGATGGAGTTTTGTGGCGATCGCTTGTCTGCTGGCCCTGCCGGCGGCCGCGGTCGCGGGAACGCTGGAGTCGACAGGAACGATCACGTTGGGCAGCAATTCGTTCTCGTTGGAGACGTGGAACGTTATCGATGACCTCGACTCGATCGACCCGAACTACGCGGTCGAGCCCGAGGGGATGACGTTCGATCCGGGCACCGGCACCCTCTGGGTCGCGGGTGATCGGGACGATGATGAGACCGATGGGCATCTCGTCGGCTACGCCGCAGGCGACCTGACCTCGCCGACGGCCCTCAAGATGGCCGATCGCAGCGACGACCCGGGCAAGATGATTGGCCCGGAGGGTCTGGCGGTCAACACCAGCGGCGCGGGCTACGGTGGTAGCGGCTCGGAAATCGTCTTCTCCGAGACCAAGGGCACCGAGATTGCCGGCGTCGTCGACGTCGCCGGCGGCCCGCCTGCACCGGTGTCAAACATCATCAACACGCCGTATGAGTGGGACGGTCTGGGCTACGTCTCCAGCCTGGACTACTTCGTCGCCGTGGAAGAACACGCCGGCGACATCAGCAAGGCCCAGTACTACAGTCACACGGCCACGTCGATGACCGCCGTCGGCAGCCCCTTCGTCGTCAGTGATCAGGCCAAGGGCGTCACGGCGCTCGACGGCTACATCGCCAGCGGCCTGCTGGGCATGAACATCACCGACGACCAGGTCCTGGTCTTCGCGGCCAAGCCGGCGAACATCCTCAATGGCAACCGCCTCGGCTTCTTCGCGCTGGACGGCACCTTGTTGAGTGAGTTCGACATCGATGCGGATCTGGCCATCGGCGCCGAGATCGAGTCGATCGCCGTCGATGAGACCAACAAGATCCTCTACCTGGGTGACGAGGAGACCGGACGCATCTACGCGATCAGCAACATCCCCGAGCCGACCACGATGGCCCTGCTGGCCGTCGGCGGCCTGGGGGCGCTCGTGTCGCGCCGTCGCACGTAGCGGGCGACCGGGGCGAACCGGCGGCACATCGTCTCGCGGGTTCGCCAGAGGCGTCAGACGAATGTGGACCTCCCGTCCGGAAGCCTCCGGACGGGAGGTCGGCCTTTTGGCGGAGGATGCTCATGCTTGCCGAACGGGTGCACCGTCGGTCATGGAAGGGAAGGCAAGCGCATCGGTCCGAACGTCAGACGGGAGCCAACGGATTCACGCTGATCGAGCTGCTCGTCGTGGTGGCCATCATCGCGATGCTCATCTCGATCCTCTTGCCCTCGCTCTCGAAGGCCCGAGACCAGGCCAAACGCGTCCAGTGCCTGGCCAACCTCCAGCAGTTCGGCAGGGGCTTCCAGACCTACGCCAACGACAACAACGACTATCTGTGCAGTGGTCAGGCCGACGGACGTCCGGGCACCAACTATCCGCTCGACGTGACCGACCCCACTATCATCGGGATCGATCGCGTGGGATGGATCGCCGACCTCGTGAAATACGACATTCCGGTCGGCACGATGCTCTGTCCCAGCAACTGGGGCAAGCAAACGCAGTCGTACGGACGCTATCCCGGCCTGACGCAGGAGAAGTACGAAGCGCTGATCCGCAAGGGCTACAACACCAACTACTGCCAGACCTGGTTCATGGCCCATACGGAGGTGGATCCCCAGGCGCTGCAGCTCTGTACGAAGAATCGCTGGCCCATCGCCAAAGACATCGCTTGGTGCGGGATGAGCCCGGCGCCGCTTCGGACCGACAAGGGCCCCCTGCGCTATGACCGCATGGGCAGCGCCGGACCGGCCTACGTGCCGCTCTTGGGAGACGGACGCGCCGACGGGGCCGACTACTTCCGGCAGTGGGGCTACGAGATCCGTGAAACCAAGTCGATGACCGACGCCGGCGCGCTCTGGCCCAACGACGAAGGCGGCTACGACACGACCTACGGCTACGGCCTGCGGTTCCCGTACTCCATCCAGGACTACGACGACCTGGGCGTCGCACACGGCCGAGCACGGTTGTTCAACTTGGACAAACACCCCTTCACCCTCGGCAACATTCTCTTCGGCGACGGTCACGCCGAATCGTTCAAGGACAAGTACAACAAGGCAAACGGCGAGGAAGAGCCCGACGGGCAGTTGGACACGTTCGACCTGGAGGGCAAGGTCTTCGATGGCGTTCTGAGTCTGGGCCGGCGCAGCGAGTCGCCATCGCGACTGGAGTAGCCGGCCGGACACCACAACCGATTGATCTCTGGAAGGAGGGATCCGATGTCCACGCGATACCTGGCAGGTCTCATGATCGCAACCGCTTGGGTTGCCCCGGCAGCGGCGGCCGACCCCGACACGATCGAGCTGTTCGGGCAGGTCTACAAGGTGCAAAGGTTCGATTACTACGATGAGGTGAAGTTTGACGACCCCGCAGACCCCAACTTCGAGATCGCGCTCGTCGAGGCCGAGGCGGCCCACTACCTCGGCAACAACCAGCTCCTCTTGGGCTCCGATGAGATGGACGCCTTCTTGTCCTACCGGGATCACGTGGTCAAGGTGCAGCTCGATACCGACGCAACCGGCATGATCACCGGGCTCAGCTACATCGAGCACGTCTTGGTCCTGGACTTCACGGGTCCCGGCAGCCGCGTCATCGGCCCGGCCGGCGTGACCGTGAACACCGGAACGGTGGGTTTGGCGGCCGGGGGTGACCTGCTCGTCGGAGGCAACGACGCCGAGAACGTCTACGGCACCCGCACGGACCCGAACGATCCGCTGGACCCCAACGCGGCCTACCTCGGCGAGTTCCCCATCATGCCGCACAACATCAACATCGAGGATCTCTGCTGGGTGCCGGACGCGAACGACCCCAACACCGGCGAGATCTGGACCGTCGAGGATGACAACTACCAGATCGATATCTTCGACCCGAACGGCGTTTGGCTGCGCAACTTCCTGATCGCGGGGTCCGGCGATCCGAACACCACGGGCGAAGGCAAGGGCGTAACGTACCTGCCCGACGTCATAACCTACCCCTCCATGTTCCAGGGACTGGGCGGCGTGGTGATGGTCTCGCTCGACGATGAAGGGCCGGGTTTGCAGGTCTTCGACCGGGACGGCACCCAGATCGCCCTCGAGCCGCTGACCGACGACGGCACGTCCAGCGGGAACCCGCTGCTCGATCCCGGCGCCCAGAGCTTGCAGCTCGAGAGCATCGCCACCGACCCCATGACCGGTCGGCTCATCCTCGTCCAGCAGGGCCATTGGGATGAGGACATCGACGACACGAACTACCTCTGGATCCTCTCCCCGATCCGGAGCCTCGACCTGTCGCTGGTCAATCCCGACTACGGGACCGTCGCGATCAGTCCCGACCCCAACGATGCCAACGCCCCGGCTTACCCGGCCGGCACCATCGTCACGATGACGGCCGAGCCAAACGAAACGCGGTCGTTCCATAAGTGGGTCGTCTACGACCCGAACTTCCCCGGCGACGCCAACTACGCGACCGAGGACTCGAACACCGTCATCGAGATCACCCTGAACGCCGACATGCAGGTCGAGGCCCATTTCAAGTGCGGCAGCGGTGTCGAGGTGATGCTGCCGTGCATGCTCGTCGGTCTGTTCGTGTGCAGCTTCGTCGCCTCGCGGCGGCTACGGGAACGAAGGTAGCCGGGGAGAGCAGACGAACCGGTTGAGGACGATTCGTTCGGTTGCCCCGTATCCCAGCGGCAACGCCGGGAGGGCGACAGCGCGTCCTCTTCTGCGGCAGAGGTGATGCAACCAGAAAAGGAGTGATGTCCATGACGACGAAAGCCGTGCTGTACGGTCTCTTCATCAGCGGGTTGATCGCGGGTATGGCCACGGCGGCCGATCCGGACACGATCGAGCTGTTCGGCCAGGTCTACAAGGTCCAGCGCTTCGATTACTTCGACGAGGTGAGATACCCCGACCCGATCGACCCAAACTACGAGGTCGGTCTTATCGAGGTCGAGGGCGCCCACTACCTCGGCAACAACCGTCTGCTGATGACGACCGATGAGATGGACGCCTTCCTCAGCTACAAGAACCATATCGTCGAGGTCCAGTTGGACACCGACGCCTCCGGCACGATCACGGGCCTCAGCTACGTCGGACTCCGCGTCCTGAACGATCCGGACGATCCCAACCTCGGCGGCTTCGACCTCGACCCGGGCGGGGTCACGATCAATACCAGTGCCGATCCCAACGATCTGGCCTACGGCGGTGATCTGCTGTTCTCGGACACCGAGATCGACGTGATCCGCGGCTACCTGGCCGAGCCGAACGACATCTACAACCACGCCGAGAACCTCCTGGGAACGTGGGACTGCAAGCCGCAGAACTCCGACCCGGAGGACCTGGAGTACGTCCCCGACCCGAACGACCCCAACCGCGGCGAGCTCTTCACCGTGTACCAAGGCGACAACTACGAATCGGTCGAGATCTTCAAGGCCGACGGCACGTGGATTCGCCGGTTCTTCATCGGCAAGACCTACGCGAGCGATCCGACCCGCGGCGACCCCAAGGGCATCGTCTACCTGCCCGACGAGTCGACCTTCCCGACCATGTTCCACGGCCTGGGCGGCGTGGTCCTGATCGCGCTCGACGATGTCGGGCCGGGGCTCGAGGCCTACAAGATCGACGCCGCCGACGCCAATCAGATATCGCACGAGCCGCTGGAGGACCCCAACGGCGACCCGCTGCTCGACCCAGGTAACGACTACGCTATGCAGCTCGAGTCCCTCGCGGCCGACCCGGCTACCGGTCGGCTGTTCCTCGTCCAGCAGGGCGATTGGTCGGGCCTCAGTCTCTACGACTCCATGTACATGTGGGTCCTCTCGCCGATCCGCGGCCTCGACCTGTCGATCAACAAGACGGACTACGGTACCGTCGCGATCAGCCCCGACCCCAACGATGCGAACGCCCCGGCATACCCGGCCGGCACGATCGTCACCCTGACGGCCGAGCCGAACGAGACCCGGTCGTTCAACAAGTGGGTCGTCTACGACCCGAACTTCCCCGGCGACGCCAACTACGCGACCGAGGACACGAACACCGTCATCTCGGTCGTGCTCAACACCGATATGCAGGTCGAGGCGCATTTCAAGTGCGGCAGCGGCGTCGAGCTTGCCCTGCCCTTGCTGCTCGTCACCGCCGCATGGACGGCCTCGTTGATTCGCCGCCGGAGGTGAGGGGGACCAGCGCCGGGACCAAGACCTGTGTCCAGGTGAACGAGCCCCTGGCCCACAAGGCCGGGGGCTCGCTTTCTTGACGGGATCGGTTTCCTCGGGACAAGCGCGCGTCAAGGCACGGTTCAGAGACCTCACCCGCCGGTCTCAGTCGAGCTCGAAGGCCTCGCCCGGCTCCGGGATGCTGACCCGGACGAAGCCCGACTCGGTCATCGTCTTCCGCAAGGCCTCCGATTGATCCGGCTCCCCGTGGACGAGGAACGCGTGGCGGCACGCCTGAGCGACCGGCGCGGTGAGCTGGCGCAGCTCCTCGGCGTCGGCGTGGCTGCTGTAGCCGTTGAGCACCCGCACCTCGGCCTTGACCGGATACATCTTGCCGAAGATCTTGACCTTGTCGACCTTCTCGACGAGCCGGCGGCCGAGGGTGTGCTGGGCCTGGAACCCCACGATCAGGACCGTGTTCTTGGGCTTGGTGATGTTGTTCTTGAGGTGGTGCAAAATCCGGCCGAACTCGCACATCCCGCTGGCCGAGATGATCACGCAGGGCCTGCGGCGGTTGTGCAGGTCCTTCGATTCCTCCACGTCTCGGATGTAGCGGCAGCAGCCGTTCCCGAGCATATCGCCGGTCTCGTTGTCGAACGTCCGCGCGTCGGTGTCGTAACACTCCGGATGCAGCCGGAAGACCTCGGTGGCGTTGACGGCCAGGGGGCTGTCGACGTAGACCGGTAGGTGCTCGAGCATCCCCTCGGCGAAGAGCTGGTGGAGGTTGTAGACGATCGTCTGCGTCCGGCCGACGCTGAAGGAGGGGATGATCACCTTGCCGCCCCGGGCGACGGTCCGCTGGACGATCTCGGCGAGCTTCTCCCGCATGTCCGGCACCGGATCGGTCCGCCGACCGCCGTAGGTGCTCTCGCAGATGAGGTAGTCGCAGTCCGGCACGCGGCTCGGGTCCCGCAGGATCGGCACGCCGAACCGGCCGATGTCGCCGGTGTAGGCCAGCGTCCGCGTCGTCCCGCCCGGCAACTGCATCTGGAGCTCGACGATGGCCGAGCCCAGCATGTGGCCCGCATCGACAAAGCGGACCTGGATGTTCGGCGCGATGAAGAACTGCCGCCCGTAGGGGATGCCGAACATCTGCTCGACGGCCTGGACGGCGTTGTCGCGGACGTACAGCGGCTCGATGGGCTCCTCGCCGTTGCGGGCGTGCTTGCGGTTCCAGTAGGCGGCATCCTCCTCCTGGATGTGGGCCGCATCGGCCAGCATGACCGCCCCGAGGTCGCGACTGGCGGGCGTGGTGTAGATCGGCCCGGTGAAGCCCTCCTTGATCAGCCGCGGAAGGCGCCCGGAATGGTCGATGTGTGCGTGCGACAGCACGACCGCGTCGATGCTCGTGGCGTCGCAGGGCAGGTGCAGGTTCTTCTCGCGCGACTCGGCCCGGCGGCCCTGGAACATGCCGCAATCGAGCGCAATGCGTGTGCCGTTGACGTCGAGCAGGTGCATGGAGCCGGTGACCTCGCCGGCCGCCCCGTGAAACGTGAGTGTTGGCATCATACTCCCTTGATCGGTCTGGACAGGTAGGCGTCTTGCATCCCATCGCCGATTCTAATGGGTGAGGCGCTAGGTCGCCAGGTCGGGGCAGTCTCACGGAGGGACGCGGAAAACCGCGACGCCCCGTCCAGGCGCCCCGGCCTCCCTCCGGACGCCTCAGGCCCGCGCCCCGAAGCTCCGAGCACGATGTCATCTCATTGGCACTCAATTACCTTGACATTTCCGCGCGCGTCCGCGATACATAGGACTCGCGAGCCGCAGTTTCGGTTGCGTCCCGATACATCCCATGTCGGGGCCTGAGCAAGACCCCTGGCGGGAATCCGGCGACCGAGAGGACAGGGCTTCGGTGGAACCCTTCGTCTTCCCAAAGTGGACCAACGCGGCCATCAAGGCGGCACCGATCGCAGCCGGTGCGGTCCTGACCTACGTGGCCGTGGTCTTCGCCCTCGCCGCCTCGCCAAAAACGACCGACGTCGGCTACCAGCCCGAACAACCACTGGAGTACAGCCACCGCCAGCACGCCGGCGAGCTCGGCATCGACTGCCGCTACTGCCACACCACCGTCGAGCACACCGCCCATGCGGTCGTCCCGCCGACCCAGACGTGCATGAACTGCCACAAACACATCCGCGGCAACAGCGAGAAGCTGCTCGGCGTCCGCGAGAGCTACGGCTCGGGCAAGCCCATACCGTGGATTCGCGTCCACGACCTGCCCGGCTACGCCTACTTCAACCATAGCGCGCACGTCCGGCGCGGCGTCGGCTGCGTCTCATGCCACGGCCGGATCGACAAGATGGACGTCGTCTACCAGGACCAGACGCTGAGCATGGGCTGGTGTCTCGACTGCCATCGCAAACCGGAGGCCCACCTGCGGCCCGTGGCGTACATCACGAAACTCGATTGGGTAGCCGACAAGGACCAGCTCGAGCTCGGACGTGAGCTGAAAGAGACATACCAGATTAACCCATCGGAAGACTGCTCGACATGCCACCGCTAGGCCCGGACAACTCGGATCGCCGCTACTGGCGGAGTCTGGACGACCTCGCCCAAACGCCCGAGTTCCGCGCGCTGGCCGAGCAGGAGTTCCCCGGCGGGGCCTGGGACCGACTCGACGAGCCGTCGCGGCGGCAGTTCCTGAAGATGATGGCTGCCTCGCTCGCCCTGGCCGGCATGGTCGGCTGTCGCTGGCCCAAGGAAGAGATCCTGCCTTACGCCTATCGTCCCGCGCGCCGCACACCGGGTGTGCCCGAGCATTACGCCACGGCTATGGAATTAGGCGGCGTGGCCACGGGCCTGCTCGTGACCAGCTACGACGGCCGACCGATCAAGATCGAGGGCAACCCGTCGCATCCGTATAGCCTCGGCGGCACGAGCGCGATCCACCAGGCCAGCATCCTCGACCTGTACGATCCCGACCGCAGCCGGACCGTCGTCCGACGCGAGGGCGGCCAGACCATTAAGCATGGCTGGTCGGAGTTCGAGGCCTTCGCCAAGCCGCACCTGGCCGAGCTCCGCAAGCGTAAAGGCAAAGGGCTGGCGATCCTCAGCGAGGCAACCTCATCGCCCAGTGTAGCCGACCAACGCCGCCGGCTGGCCAAGACCATGCCCCAGGCGCGGTGGTTCGAGTACGAACCGGTCTCGTGGGATAACGAGCGCGAGGCGTTCAAGACGGCATTCGGCAAGCCCTGCCGGGTTGAGGCCCACCTCGACCAGGCCGACGTGATCGTCTGTTTCGGTGCCGATCCGCTGATGAACCACCCAGCCTCGCTGCGCCACGCACGCGATTTCGCCAAGGGACGTCGCGGCACGAACTTCAAGATGAACCGGTTGTACGTGGTCGAGTCGGGTCAATCGGTGACGGGCTCGATGGCGGATCATCGGCTGGCCGTGCCGCCGTCGCGAACCCGGGCCGTTGCATATGGTCTTCTCGAAGAGGTAGCTCGACTTGATCCAGAGTGGCAGACCCTCGAGAAAGAGATGCATCAGGCGTTCGCCAACGCGGGCAAGACCCTATTGCGTACGTTGGGGGTCCGGGTTCCAAAGGGCACCAAGCCGGGCCGATCGGAGAAGCCTGAGGCGAAGCAGTCAAAGCCATTCGCCCTTCTGCCGGAGGAGGCATCGTTCGTCACGGCGCTGGCCAAAGACATGATCCGCCACAGAGATCGGTGTCTCGTCCTGGCCGGACCGCAGCAACCGCCGGACATCCACGTCGTTTCCTGTCTTCTGCTGCAGATCCCGCTGAGCAAGGGCAAATCGCGATTAGAGTCGCTGGTCACATTGCGGGAAACACCCGACACTGACCGCCCCACGCACGTTCAGGCCATCAAGGACCTGACCGCGGCGATGGCGAAGAGCGAGGTCGACACGCTGCTGATCCTCGGCGGCAACCCGGTCTACGACGCACCCGCCGACGTCGACTTCGCCGGCGCGCTGACGAAGGTCAAGACCAGCATCCACCTGAGCCTCTACGACGACGAGACCTCGGCCGCGTGCACGTGGCACGTTCCGCGAGCGCACTATCTCGAATCGTGGGCCGACGCCCGAGCTTGGGACGGCACGGTCAGCATCGTCCAGCCGCTCATTGCGCCGCTCTACGACGGTAAGACGCCGGCCGAGCTGCTTGCGCTGACCACCGGCGACAAGCTGACGGACGCCTACGCCATCACGCGCCGCACGTTCCAGCAGCTCACCAAGCCGAAGGACCTCGAGCAAGCGTGGCGCACGGCCCTGCACGAAGGCGTCGTGGCCAACACGGCCTGGCCCGTCCTTGATCCCGACGCCAAACGCGAGCCGGCTGAACCCAGCGAACTCGAATCGATCTCCGTCAAGCCCGAGGAACCGGCGGCGGACGACATCCAGGTCACGTTCAACGCCGACCACAGCGTCTACGACGGCCGGTTCGCCGGCAACGGTTGGCTCCAGGAATGGCCCGACCCGCTGACGAAGCTGACGTGGGACAACGCGGCCGTCATGAGCCCCAAGATGGCCCACGACCTCGGCGTGCACGACGGCGACTGGGTCGAGGTGACCGTCGGCGAGCGCTCGGTCAAGCTGCCCGCGTTCATCCTGCCCGGCCAGGCCGACAAGACGATCGCGCTCGCGCTGGGTTACGGGCGCCGCCGCGCCGGCACGATCGGCACGGGCGCGGGCGTCGACGTCTATCCGTTGCGGACCTCGACGACCATGCACCTCGCGACCGGCGCGAAGGTCGCGCGGACGACCGGCCCGGACGGGGCCCGCTCGATGAAGCTGGCCACGACGCAGAATCAGCACCCCGTCACCGAGGTCACCAGCAACGAGAAACGCCGCCGCATCAGGAAGCTGATCCGCGAGGCCGACCTGAGCTACTACAAGGCCCATCCGGAGTTCGCCGAGCACCTCGAGCACCATCCGCCGTTGAAGTCGCTCTGGCCCGAACACGAGTACCGGGGCCATCGTTGGGCGATGGCGATCGATCTGAGCGCGTGCATCGGCTGCGGCGCGTGCGTGGTGGCCTGCCAGGCCGAGAACAACGTCCCTGTCGTCGGCAAGACGGAGGTCCTCCGCGGCCGAGTGATGCACTGGATCCGGCTCGACCGGTACTTCGCAGGCGATCCTGATCGCGCCCAGGCCGTCCACATGCCCATGACGTGCCTGCAGTGCGAAAACGCCCCGTGCGAGCAGGTCTGCCCGGTGGCGGCCACTGTACACGACCAGGAAGGCCTGAACGTGATGGTCTACAACCGCTGCGTCGGCACGCGGTATTGCTCGAACAACTGCCCGGTGAAGGTGCGGCGGTTCAACTTCTTCAGCTACCAGCGGGACCTGTCGGACACGCAGAAGATGCTGATGAATCCGGAGGTGACGGTCCGAAGTCGCGGCGTGATGGAGAAGTGCAGCTACTGCGTCCAGCGGATCAACGCGGCCAAGATCGTGGCCAAGAACGAGCGGCGACCCGTGCGGGACGGCGAGATCACGACCGCGTGCGCGCAGGCGTGTCCGACCGGGGCGATCCTGTTCGGGGACCTGAACGACCCGGACAGCCGTATCGCGAAGCTGCTGGATCCCGAATCGGGCGACAAGCGGGCGTACGACCTGCTGGCCGGTTTGAATATCAAACCGCGAACGACGTATCTCGCGCGGCTGCGGAATAGGAATGCGGATCTGGGCGGCGGCAAGAAGCACGAGGAGCATCACGGGTAGTGGGCCACGGCCCCCTGCCCTCTGAGACGCGACCGTCAGGGAGCGTTGCTGTGAGAAGGTGGGAGGTCCTGTCAGGCGGCCAGCACGCGGACTGGCCCTGTGAGCAACCATGAGCACGACGGCCGTTAACGATTTCGACAACACCGTGAAGGACCCGCGGGATCGGCCCGCGCTCGTGCTGGGCGCCAACACCTTCGGCACGGTCACGGACAAGGTCTGCGGCATCGCCGAGCAACCCACGCCGCCCCGTGCCTGGTACATCGCCTTCGGCATCTCGCTGATGATGCTCGGCATGCTGGGCGTCAGCGTGGCCTACCTGATCTTCGCCGGCATCGGCGTATGGGGGCTCAACATCCCTGTCGCGTGGGGCTGGGCGATCGTCAACTTCGTCTTCTGGGTCGGCATCGGTCACGCCGGTACGCTGATCTCGGCCATCCTGTTCCTGTTCCGGCAGCGCTGGCGGACGAGCGTCAACCGCTTCGCCGAGGCCATGACCATCTTCGCGGTCATGTGCGCGGGCATCTTCCCGGCCATCCACGTCGGGCGCGTCTGGGTGGTGTACTGGCTCTTCCCGTACCCGAACCAGATGCAGATGTGGCCCAACTTCCGCAGCCCGCTGGTCTGGGACGTCTTCGCCGTCACGACGTACATGTTCGTCTCGCTCATGTTCTGGTACGTCGGCATGGTGCCCGACCTGGCCACGCTCCGCGACCGGGCCAAGACCCGCATCCGTCAGGTCATCTACGGCATCTTCGCCCTCGGCTGGCGAGGCTCGCACCGGCACTGGCATCGCCACGAGGTCGCGTACCTGCTGCTCGCCTCGCTGGCCACGCCGCTGGTCGTCAGCGTCCACTCGGTCGTGAGCTTCGACTTCGCCGTCTCGCAGTTGCCCGGCTGGCACACGACGATCTTCCCACCGTACTTCGTGGCCGGTGCGATCTTCAGCGGCTGCGCGATGGTCATCTCGCTGATCGTCCCGGCGCGGCAGTTCTTCGGCCTGCGCGAGCTGGTCACGATGCACCACCTCGAGAACCTCAACAAGCTGATCCTCGCCACCGGCAGCATCGTGGGCTACGCCTATCTGATCGAGCTGTTCATCGCCTGGTACAGCGGCAACATCTACGAGACGTTCGCCTTCACCAACCGGATGTTCGGACCCTACGCGTGGGCCTATTGGACCATGATCACGTGCAACGTGCTCGCCCCGCAGGTCTTCTGGTTGAAGCGGATGCGGACGAACCTCGTCGTCATGTTCGTCGTCTCGCTGATCGTCAACGTCGGGATGTGGTTCGAGCGGTTCGTCATCATCGCCACCTCGCTCAGCGGCGACTTCCTGCCGTCGAGCTGGGGCTACTACACGCCCACGTGGGTCGACATCACGACCTTCATCGGCAGCTTCGGGCTGTTCTTCACGATGTTCCTGCTGTTTGTGCGATACCTGCCGATGGTGGCCATGGCCGAGGTCAAGACCGTCATGCCCGCCGCGCACGTCAGCCACGGCGGCCACCGCAGCGTGGGCGACTATCATGGCGAGGTGCCGGGTGCGCACCTCGAGGTCGAGAACGGCGTGACGGACACGAAACACGACGCCCAGTCGGAGGACGCGGATGCCTGACGACGCCGCGACCAACTCGAGCGATACGGCTCCGGAGTCGACCCGACCGGCCGAGCTGTACGGCCTGCTCGTCGAGTTCGACGACGTCGACGCGCTGGTGGAGGCGGCTGAGAAGGTTCGCGACGCCGGCTACACGCGGTGGGACGTGCATTCCCCCTTCCCCGTGCACGGGCTGGACGACGCCATGGGCATCCGGCCGACGATCCTGCCTTATGGGGTTCTACTCGCAGGGCTCGCCGGCGGCGGCGGGGCCATGTTGCTGCAGTGGTGGACCAACGCGTTTGACTATCCGCTGATCATCAGCGGCAAGCCCTTCTTCAGCGTGCCGGCCAACATCCCCGTGGCGTTCGAGCTGACGATCCTGCTGGCGGCCGTCACGGCGTTCGTGGGCATGCTCGCGCTGAACGGGCTTCCCCAGCCGTACCACCCGCTGTTCACAAGCCGGCGGTTCCGACGGGCCACGACGGACGCGTTCTTCATTACGGTCGAGGCGACCGATCCGCAGTTCGATCCGACCCGGACGCGGGAGCTCCTCGCGTCGCTGGGCGGGTCCGAGCCCGAGGAGGTCCGAACCTGACGTGATCGAGCGACTGAAGCCATATCTGATCGGCGGGGCGGTGATCGCGGTCCTGCTGAGCCTCATCCCGCCGCTGTTGGTGGCGATGGCTCGCGTGACCAAGTCGCCCGAGCCGCGCGTCCACCTCGTGCCGGATATGGACAACCAGCCGCGCTTCAAGACCCAGCAGCGTAACCGGATGTTCGCCGATCGCCGGGCCATGAGGCCCGTCATCGACGGCACGGTCGCACGCGGCCAGCTCGCCGAGCCCGAGAGCCTGCACACCGGCAAGGTCGGCGGCAAGTGGGTGCTGGTCTATCCGCTGCCGCTGACGATGGAAAGGATGCGACGCGGCCAGCAGCGGTACGAGGTCTTCTGCGCCACGTGCCACGGCCTGACGGGCGCGGGCAACGGGCCCGTCGCCGTCCGGGCCGACCGGCTGCAGGAGGGCACGTGGACGCCCCCGACGTCGTTCCACACCGACACGATCCGCCGGCGCGAGCTGGGCAACCTGTACAACACGGTCGCCAACGGCATCCGCAGCATGCCGGCCTACGGGCCGCAGATCGCCGTGGAGGACCGATGGGCGATCGTGGCCTACATCCGGGCGCTGCAGCGTAGCCAGTATGCGCCCATCAAGGACGTGCCGGCCGAGTACCGACAGGAGGTCCGCCCCTAAGCGGAGTGTGTGACGTGGCCCGAATCAGCGCCAATGAGATCACCAGCGAGCGCCGCACCCTCGGCGAGTGGGGCGCTCGCACGAGCCGTCGCGCCTTCTACTTCGGCATGGCCGTGCTGCTGATCACGTTCGTCGTCGGGCTCGTGCTCGACGATCTTCGGCGGTTCTGCGCCGCGTACCTGATCAACTTCGCCTACGTCCTGAGTCTCGCGCTGGCGGCCCTGTTCTTCGTCTCGCTCCAGCACGTCACGCGGGCCGGCTGGAGCGTGGTCGTACGCCGGCTCGGCGAGATCATCGCCGCATCCCTGCCCTGGCTGGGGCTCATGGCGATCCCCGTGGTGCTGAGCGTCGGGATCCTTTACGAGTGGACCCGTCCGGGCGACACCTCGCATGCCGAGTTGATCGACGGCAAGACGCCGTACCTGAACGTGCCGTTCTTCGTGCTCCGGGTGACCGCCTACTTCCTGATCTGGTCGGTCTTGTCGCGGGCGCTGCTCGGCCGGTCGCTCCGGCAAGACGCCTCCGGCGATCCGGACATCACGCTGGGACTGGCCAAGCTGGGCGGGTTGAGCATCGTCCTGTTTGCGCTGACGATCACCTTCGCGGCGTTCGACCTGCTCATGTCGCTCACGCCGACCTGGTACAGCACCATCTACGGCGTGTACTACTTCGCCGGCGGCATGGTGGCGTTCATGGCCCTGCTGTCCCTGGTGTCGATGGGCCTCCAGTGGCGGGGGCTGCTGACACGAACCGTCACCCGCGAGCACTACCACGACCTCGGTAAGCTGTTGTTCGGGTTCGTCTTCTTCTGGGGCTACATCGCCTTTTCCCAGTACATGCTCATCTGGTACGGCAACATCCCCGAGGAGACCGCCTATTACCTCGTGCGACAGCAGCACCCGTGGCTGATGGTGACGCTCGCCCTGCTGGTCGGGCATTTCTTCATCCCGTTCATGGGCCTGATGCCCCGCCGGGTCAAGCGCCGCAAGATCACGCTCGCGGCGTGGTCGGCTTGGCTGCTGGTCATCCACTGGGTGGACATGCTCTGGCTGGTCGCCCCGACGTTCAGCCCGGATAAAATCACCGTCGGCGTGCTGGAGATCGGCTGCCTGCTCGGCGTCGGCGGGCTCTTCGTCGCGGCCGTCCTGAGGGTCGCGGCCGATCGGTCGCTCGTGCCGGAGCGCGACCCCCGGCTGGCCGAATCGCTGGAGTTCGAGAACGCCTGAGGAGAGGCGCCCATGGCGCACGCGACGGACGAAATCAACACCCCCATGCTCGCCATCGTCGGTGTGGCCGGCGCGGTCCTCGTCTTCGTCATCATTGTCGCCCTGATGGTGTGGTTCTATAATCTACAAGAGGTGGAGACCTACAAGAAGGACCTCTCCCAGAGCCCCGAGGAGATCACGAACCTTCTTTCCCAACAGCAGGGCCAACTCTACGGTTACCGCGTCGACCAGGCCTCGGGCGTCGCCCAGCTCGACATCGAACACGCTATGGAGCTCGTGGTCCGAGACGCCAAGGAAGACCCGACGCTCCGGCAGCCCGTGCCACCTCGTCCGGCCACCCAACCGTCCACCCGTCCTGCCACAACGACGAAAGGGGCCAGCGGACATGATGGCCAATGACACATGCCGACGAAGCGGCCTACCGACACGGGTAGCGGCCCTGACCGTCCTAGCCGGCGCGTCCGTCGCCGCCGCCCAGCGTCCGACCAGCCAGATCCCCGAGGAAACCGCCGACGTCGAGATCGTCCAGAAGCTCGGCGAGCAGGTGCCGCTCGACCTCGAATTCGTTGACGAGTCCGGCAAGCCCGTCGTCCTGGGCGACTACTTCAACAAGGGCAAACCCGTCATTCTGACGTTGGTATATTTCCGCTGTCCCATGTTGTGTACCCTCGTGGTCAACGGCCTGGTCGATGCCTTGAAGCAGGTGCCCTTCACGCCGGGCGATGAGTTCGAGATGGTCACGGTCAGCATCAACCCGCAAGAGACCCCGCCGCTGGCCAAGCTCAAGAAGCAGAGCTACATCAAGGAATACGCCCGGCCGGCCGCCGCCCAGGGCTGGCACTTCCTCACCGGCAAGCAGAAGAACATCAAGCCCCTGGCCGAGGCGATCGGGTTCAAATACCGCTACGACGAGGCCAGCAAGGAGTACATCCACGCGGCCGGCGTCTTCATCCTCACCCCGAACGGGCGCATGAGCCGGGTGTTCTACGGTGTGGCGTTCAACTCGAAGGACATCAGGCTCGCCCTCGTCGAGGCCAGCGACGGCGAGATCGGCTCGTTCGTCGACGGCCTGCTGATGACGTGCTTCCAGTACGACGCCGAGGAAGGTTCCTATCAGATGGCCGCCATACGCGTGATGCAGTTCTCCGGTGTGCTGACGGCCTTGATTCTGGGTACAGTACTGACGGTCTATTGGTTTCGGGAATCGTCGCGGCGGGCCGCCGCCAGCAGGAACGAAGGGACGGACACAGACACCCCATCATGAGCGGCTTGTTGGCGGATGCCATGTTGGCGATCGGTGAGGACGGCTCCTTCTGGATGCCGCCGCGCGGTTCGGCCTACGCCGAAGAGGTCGACCGCGTCTTCTACTTCGTCTATTGGGTCTCGGTCGTCGCGTTCGTGCTGATCGTCGGCCTGATGCTCTATTTCGTGATCCGCTACCGTCGGCGCGAAGGCGTGGAGCCCAGCGAATCGCCCCACCAGAGCATCGCCCTCGAGCTGACCTGGACGGCCGTGCCGGTCGTGGTCTTCTTCCTCATGTTCTACATGGGCGTCAAGGCGATGGTGAACATCCAGACCTCGCCCTCGCAAGCCTACGAGATCCTCGTCACCGCGCAGAAATGGAGCTGGATGTTCACGTACCCCAACGGCTACGTCGACAAAGACCTGCACGTGCCGCTCAACGTGCCCGTCCGGCTCACCATGCAGAGCCAGGACGTGATCCATAGCTTCTACGTCCCCTCCTTCCGGCTCAAGAAGGACATCATCCCGGGTCGGTACAACAAGGCCTGGTTCCGCGCCACCAAGCCCGGCAAGCACCTGCTGCTCTGCGCCGAGTACTGCGGCGATCAACACTCGGACATGCTCGCCAACGTGATCGTCCATCCGCCCGGTGAGTTCGAGAAATGGCTCGAGGACGCGTCCAACTTCGTCGACAAGCTCCCGCCGGCCGAGGCGGGCCAGCGGCTCTACGAGATCCGAGGCTGCAAGCAGTGCCACTCGCTCGACGGCACGGCCGGCATCGGCCCGAGCTTCAAGGACCTCTACGGCACGACGCGGCAGGTCATCGTGGACGGCTCGCCCCAGCAGGTGACCGCCGACGAGAACTACATCCGCGAGTCCATCGTCGCGCCCATGGCCAAGATCTCCGCCGGCTACGACGGCGTCATGCCGACCTATCAGGGACGCCTCAACGACAGCGAGATCACGGCCATCATCGCGTTCCTCAAGACCCTGGCCGAGCCCGACAAGTAGGTGGCTCCGATGACCACAACGTCTCTGCCCTATCCCGGTGAGTCCTCAGCCGACCGCGTCCAGGCGGCGGACGAGAACTACCTCAGCCACGGCCACGGCCTGCGGAGCTGGCTGACCACGCTCGACCACAAGCGCATCGCCGTGCTCTACCTCATCGCGATCCTGACGGCGTTCTTCCTGGGCGGCTTCTTCGCCATGCTCATGCGGACCGAGCTGCTCACGCCCGAACGGACGATCATGGGCCCCAAAACGTACAACCAGATGTTCACCCTGCATGGGGCCATCATGATCTTCCTGTTCATCATCCCGGGCATCCCGGCGATCTTCGGCAACTTCGCCCTGCCCCTGATGCTGGGCGCCAAGGACGTGGCCTTCCCCCGCCTCAACCTGGCGAGCTGGTACTTCTATGTCGGCGGCTCGCTCTTCGCGATCCTGTCGATCATCCTGGGCGGCGTCGACACGGGCTGGACCTTCTACACGCCCTACAGCACGCAGTTCGGCGGACAGGTGATCCCGCTGATCTTCGGCGTGTTCATTCTGGGGTTCAGCTCGATCTTCACGGGTCTGAACTTCATCGTGACGATCCACCGGCTCCGGCCGCCCGGCATGGGCTGGTTCCAGATGCCCCTGTTCCTCTGGGCGCTCTATGCGACGGCGATCATTCAGGTGCTCGCCACGCCGGTGCTGGGCATCACGCTGCTGCTGCTGATCGCCGAGCGCGTCCTGGGCGTGGGCATCTTCGACCCGACGTACGGCGGCGATCCGGTCCTGTTCCAGCACTTCTTCTGGTTCTACTCGCACCCGGCGGTCTACATCATGATCCTGCCGGCGATGGGTATCATGAGCGAGGTCGTCTCGGTCTTCAGCCGCAAGCACATCTTCGGCTACAAATTCCTCGCCTACGCAAGCCTGGCCATCGCCGTGATCGGCTTCTTCATCTGGGGCCATCACATGTTCACCACGCAGTCGGCGCTGGCGAACCTGATCTTCAGCGCGCTGACGTTCGCCGTGGCGATCCCCTCGGCCATCAAGGTGTTCAATTGGATCGCGACGATGTACAAGGGCTCGATCGGCCTGGGCACGCCCATGTGCTACGCCCTCAGCTTCATCGCCATGTTCGCCATCGGCGGCATGACGGGCCTGTTCCTCGGCTCGCTCGGGCCGAACATCCATCTGCACGACACCTACTTCGTCGTCGCCCACTTCCATTACGTCATCATGGGCGGGTCGGTGCTCATGTTCCTGGCCGGCCTGCACTACTGGTGGCCCAAGATGTTCGGCCGCATGTACAGCGAATTCTGGGGCCGCCTAACCTGCCTGATGGTGTTCATCGGCTTCAACCTGACGTTCTTCCCGCAGTTCGTCATGGGCAGCCAGGGCATGCCCCGCCGCTACTACAACTACATCGAGCAATTCCGGTCGTTCCACCAGGCCTCCAGCGTCGGCGGCTACTTCCTGGGGGTCGCGTTCCTCGTCATGCTGACGTATTTCCTCTATGCCCTGTTCAAGGGGCCCCGCGCGCCGGCGAACCCCTGGGGCGGGGCGAGCAACGAATGGCGATGTGCCTCGCCGCCGCCGCATCACAACTTCAAAGAGCCGCCGCCGTTCCGCTTCCCGTACGACTTCAGCGGCATGGTGTACGACAAGGACCGCGGCGGGTACGTGATCCCCGAGGACGAGACGACCGAGACCTAGCCGTCGGAGCCCCGCATGGGCCAGACCCAGCACAACGGCGACAGCTCGCACCCCTCCAGCGAACACGGCGCGCGCCCGGACTTCCTCGCCCATCACTTCGACACGCCCGAGCAGCAGTTCGAATCGGGCAAGCTCGGTATGTGGATCTTCCTGGTCACCGAGATCCTGCTCTTCAGCGGCCTGTTCTGCGCCTACGCCGTCTACCGGTCGCTGCACCCTGAGGTCTTCATCTACGCAGACCGATACCTCGATAAGCTCCTCGGCGGCGTGAACACCGTCGTGCTCATCTGCAGCAGCCTGACGATGGCCTGGGCCGTGCGATGCGCCCAGAAAGGCCAACAACGCGGTCTCGTAGCGCTGCTCGTGCTGACTCTGCTGTTTGCCGTCGGCTTCCTCGGCATCAAGGCCGTCGAGTACGAGCACAAATGGAAGCACGGCCTGTTGTGGGGCAAGTACTTCGATCCGCACGACGGCGCCGGCCACGGTAAGCCCGCCGGCGATCAGCCGCCCTCGGCAACGGACCCGACGGCTACGACGACGCAGGCCGCGACCACGACGACCACGGCCGCGGCGACCCCGCCCGGTAGCCAAGCAGACGCGGGCACCGAGCGATCCACCATCCTGCCCGCGCCGAAAGGCCCTCCCGGCCTGGCCGTCGAACCCGAGGATGAGAAGCCGCGACCGGCCGATCTGAAGAACGTCCGCGTCTTCTTCAGCGTCTACTTCCTGATGACGGGCCTGCACGGCCTGCACGTGGTCGCCGGCATGATCGCAATCGGTTGGGTGCTGATCCGGGCCGTTGGCGGCCAGTTCGGCAGCGCCTATTACACGCCCGTCGATCTGGTGGGGCTCTACTGGCATCTGGTCGATCTGATCTGGATCTTCCTGTTTCCGCTGCTGTATCTAATCCACTAGCCGCGGGCGGATACGAATGGACGTGATATGACAGGTAGCGACGCGACATCCTCGGCCGGGCAAGAACCCACGCCCGATCCCTATCGGGCCTCGCCCGAGTTGGACGGCGGCGGACACGTTGTCCCCTTGCCGGTGCTGCTGGGCGTGTGGGCCGCGCTCATCGTGCTGACCGGCGTGACCGTCGCGGTCACCTACGTCGATCTCGGCCCGCTGAACCTGTGGGTGGCGATGCTCATCGCGACCGTCAAGGCCGGCCTGGTCGGCCTCTATTTCATGCACCTCCGCTACGATCATCCACTGTACGGCATCATGCTGGTCTGCGCCCTGTTCTTCGTCGCCCTGTTCATCGGCCTGACGCTCATCGACGCGCAAGCGTTGGTCGAGGAGAAGGGTCTCGTGACCGGGTTGGAGTAGGCCCCATATCGCGAAGGCGATGTTGGCATCGGTGACCGCACGGAGTCCGGGTCGAGCGCGAGTGTACGCCGACCAGGTGCCGGCCGAGCCCCACTGTAGCCGTTGCGAAGCCGGGGCCTCAGCGGGGTCTTTCCCCGGATGCGCCGGGCCACCGTGAGGAGATGGTGGCTCTCTCGCCGTGCGGCGGCGCCTCCGCGGGCCTCCGATCCAACCACATCAATCCCAGCACCACCGGCAAGTAGATGACACTCGCGATGAAGACATGCCTCGCCGCCCGGGCCGTCCGCGTCCAGTAGAGGCGCACGCACAGAACGATCATCATCAGCCCAAGCGACAGCGCCCCGATCATGTAGACCTCACCGGCGAGCCCCGCCAGGATCACCGTCAGGCTCAGCGGCAGCAGCGCCAGCGCGTAGAGCAGGATCAGCTCGAACGTCCGCCGACCCGTCGCATCGATGGCGGTCAAGATCCGCAGGCCCGCTCGCGCGTAGTCCTGCCGGCACAACCACGCCAGGGCCAGCGAATGGGGGATCTGCCAGACGTACAGCACGGCCGCGAGCGCCCAGGCACCGTAATCGAGCCCCCCCGCCGCCGCGGCCCAGCCGATCATCGGAGGCACCGCCCCGCAGTAGGCGCCGATCAGCGTGCACACGCTCGTGAGCGGCTTGAGCGGCGTGTAGATCAGCACGTAGACCACGACCGCGCTCGCCGTCAGCGCCGCGGCTAGCCAATTGCCCGTCGCAGCCACCAGCACCGTTCCGCCCAGCGATGCGACCACGCCGAACAGTAGGGCCGGGATGTTGCCGATCTGACCCGAAGGCAAAGGCCGGTTGCGTGTCCGCTCCATCCGCGCGTCGAGCCGCGTCTCGAGCCACTGGTTCAACGCCCCCGCCCCGCCCGCGGCCAGGGCCGTCCCGATCAGCGTCGCGATCAGACGCCACCAGATCACCGCCTCCGTCGGCGCCATGACGTAGCCTATCAGCGTCGTGAAGAGCACCATGCCCACGAGACGCGCCTTGGCGAGCTCGACGTAGGGGGCCCATCGCGCCGGGTGACGTGCCGTCGCCTGTCCGGAGCCCCGTCGGGATGTGCACGTCTCTGTCGTGGCCATGGTGAACGCCTTGCCGCTGCTCTCGCTCCATTGTAGATGCGCCCCAGCGGCGGTCCACACATCTCTGGCCCGACGCGAACGTGGAGCCTATGATGACACAAGCCGCGGGCAACCGAAGCCCGCACGACCCGCGAGCCGACACACCGAACGTGGTGGACGCCTGTGACATCGCCAGATAAGCCCATCCGGCAGGCCGGTCGCCTGGACATCGTCGCCCTCGGCTTCGGCCAGACCGTCGTCATGTGGGCCGTGGGTTACGTCTGCCGGCTCTGGCCGGGCGCGGTACCGAGCTGGCTCGTGCTCGTGCTGCTCCTGGTGTGCATGCTGGCCGGCGGCGCTGCGACGGGCCTCCTGACACGGCGGGGCGTCCGAGGCGGCGCGTGGGTCGGCATCGTCTCGGCCGTGTTGAATCTCATGATCCTCGGCAGCCTGCTCGGCGGCGACCGGCCGAACGTCATCCGCCCCTCGATGGTCCTCTGGATACCCGGCTCGATCGCCCTCGGGGCATCGCTCGGGACGATCGGTGCCGCCCTGACCGGACGGTCGGGACGCCGGGAACCGCCGAAGGTGAACTGGCTCGCAACGCTGGCCTCCATCGCGGTAGCCGCCTGCTTCATCCTCCTGACCGCCGGCGGACTCGTGACCAGCAAGGAGGCGGGGCTGGCCGTCGTCGATTGGCCCAACTCATTCGGCTACAACATGTTCCTGTATCCGCTCAGCCGGATGACCGGCGGGATCTACTACGAGCACACCCACCGGCTGCTCGGCTCGCTCCTGGGCCTGACCGTCATCGTCTTGACGGTCTGCGTCTGGCGAAGCGATGCCCCACACGGCGTCAAAGCCCTCATCGCCGTCGTGCTCCTGCTCGTCGTCTTCCAGGGCATCCTCGGAGGGCTGCGGGTCACCGGCCGGTTCACGCTAAGCACCGACCGCGCGATCATGGCCCCCAGCATCCGGCTGGCCGCGATGCATGGCGTGGTGGGCCAGACCCTCTTCGCCCTGCTGGCGTGCACGGCCGCGTTGATCTCGGATCGATGGCGCAGTGCCCGTAGACCCGAGCCCCTCGTCCCCGCCGAGACCGATCGGGCCCTGCTCGTCGCCCTGCTCATCGTGCTGACCGCTCAGCTCGTCTTCGGGGCCATCTTGCGGCACACGTACGTCGGCGTTCCCGTGCATGTCACGTTCGGGGTGCTCGTCGGCGTGTTGGCCCTGGCGTGCGGGCTGCGGCTTTGCGGGCTGTACGCCTCGGCCCGGCTGAGGCGGATGGGGCTGGTACTGCTCGTCGCAACCGGCATGCAAATCGTCTTGGGCGTGGCGGCCCTGATCGTGACGGGCTCGCTCGTGTACCGCAAACCCCCTCCCCCCATCGAGGTCGTCCTGGCCACCGCGCATCAGGTCGTCGGCGCGATCTTGCTGGCCTGGTCGTCGCTGCTCATCCTGTGGCATCGCCGACTGACCGTGCCTATCCCCATGCAGGGATCGAGCCGATCTGGTATCTGAGTGGCGCCCGGCAGGCCGCCCGAGAGGTCACGGCGTCATGAACACCGGCATGCCCATCATCGGCCAGATCAAGGCCACGAACACGCCCGTCACGATCATGAGCAGGATGCTGGCCGGCACGCCGGCCACGAAGAACTCGCCGGAGCTGAACTGCTTGCTGCCGTAGGCGATCGCGTTGGGCGCCGCGCCGACCAGGAACAGGAACGGCATGCCCGCGGCCACCAGGGCCGAGAAGAAGATCACCTCCGGCGCGACGTTGAGATAGGGCGCGATCACCAAGGCGACCGGCAGACAGATCGCAATCGCCGCCACGTTCATGATCAGGTTCGTCATGATGAGCACGAAGAACGTGATGCCCATCACGAAGATGAACCAGTGGGCGTTCTGGAACATGACGAGCCACTGCACGGCCAGCCACTTGGCCGCGCCCGTCTGCCAGAGACAGAAACCGATGCTCATTGCCCCGCCGAACAGCAGGATGATGTTCCAGGGGATCTCCTCGAGGTCGTCGATGTCGAGCACGTTGAACACGTAGAACAGGATGGTCGTGACCAGAAGCACGGCCGACTTGTTCACCGGTTTCAGCGCCGGCACGAAGCTCCGCAGGGCCAGAATCGTGATGGCCGACAGGACGATGACCAACGTGAGGATCTCGGTCCGCGTGATAGGGCCGAGCCGCTTATACAGCATCATCGCGCGGCTGCGGAGCCCCGGGATGGTCTTCCGCTCCGGCCGGTAGAAGACCATAAAGAAGCCCCACAGCAGGAACGTCATCACCGTCCCGACCGGCAGCATGTAGTAGGTCAGCCGGAAAAAGGTGATCTCGGGACGGTCACCGCAGATCTCCTGGAAGAACCCGAGCGCCACCGCCCCTCGAGCGGCTCCGAGCAGCGTGATGATGCTGCCCGCACCGGCCACGAAGGCCATGCCCATGAACAGACCCTTGCCGAACCGCGTGGGCTTCTCGTCCTCGCCATAGAGTGAGTAGATGGCCATGAGCAGCGGAAACACGGCCGCGGCCACCGCGGTGTGGGCCATGATCAACGTCATGCCCGCGGTCATGACGAAGCAACCGAGGTAGATCATGCTGGTCTTCTCGCCGACGAGAAGGAGCATGCGATAGGCCATCCGCTGGGTCAGCCCCGTCTTGCTGAAGGCCATGCCGATTACGAGTGAGCCGAAGATGAACCACACGGAGGGGTCCATGAAGTCGGTGAACGGCGCGCGGACGTCGGCCTGTGCCGCGTCGGGGGCCTTGCGGATCAGGAACAGCACCTGGGTCACGGCGATGAGGATGCTGGTTACGCCGATCGGAACGACCTCGAACACCCACCACGTCGCGGCCAGACAGAACAGCGCCAGGGCCGTCTTGCCCTCGGGCGTCAGCACAAACGTCTGGCCGTTCGGATCGACGGCATCCGGCCAAGGGGGCGACAGGTACACCGCGGTAAAGAGTCCCAGACCGAGCAAGAGGAAGATCAAGCGACGAACGTTGATCCGCTTCTTCGGCGCGGCCAGGTAGACATCGTCCGGCATGGTCGGCATGGCGCCGTGCGGCAAACCCTGCCCCCCAGATTCAGCGTTCGGTTGGTTCATGGTAAATCCGGCCCATGTGGCGCGACGCGGCTCGGGTCCGCCCCCTAGAGCAGCAACGTCGCCACCTCTCGGAAGACCTCGACCGATCGGACCGCGCCGACGACCCGCCCCTCCTTCAGCACGGGCAGCAGCGAGACGTTATTCGACGTCATCTCGTAGATCACCTTCATCAGGTGATCGTCGAAGTCGACCGTGGCCATGATCGGAAGCATGACGTCGCTAATGGGGCGGTCGGATCGTTCGCGTATGCCATTCATGAACTTCTCGAAAGACAGCTCCGACAAATTGGGATCGATCTTCACGTCGAAGAGCTTCTTGCGATAGTGCAGCGGCTTCGTGGCGAGGAATTCCGGCTCCAGGCCTCGCATGATGTCACGACGTCGGGCCACGCCCATGAGCTGGTACTTCTCGTCGAAGACCAGCACCACTCGGGGAACCGACATCCGGCCCTCGATCACGAACTCCGACTTCTCGAGCTCGGCGATCACCTGGCGCAACGTGAACCAATAGGGCACGTGGGGGTACTGCTCCAACGGGATCATGATATCGCCCGCTCGCTTCGTTTCCATCGATGCGCTCCTGATGCTGAAACCCGAGAGCCCATTTGCGGCCGAGGAACGTCTATCCGTCTGCTCGCGGCGTCAGGTGCCTTATTGCATCCGAGATCGTCTCGCTTGGCAAGCCGGAGCGTCGGACCATTTCCTCGATCCGACCGTCGCACCGCAGAGCGAGCCTCCGGATGTACTCCCGCTCGAACGCCTCCCGGGCGGCCTCGTGCGGCTCGGTCTCGTAGGCCCGGGCCATCCGGGACGCATCGCGGCGCATCTCCTGCCAGCGCATCGCCCGGTCGATGGTGTGCATGATCTGAGCGCGCTTGAACGGCTTGGTGATGTAGTCGAACACCCCCAGAGACAAGGCCTCGATGGCGGTCTCGAGCGAGCCGAAGGCCGTGATGATGATCAGGGCTTCGGGGCGGTCGTGCTCCTTCAGATAACGCAGCACCTCCAGGCCGTCCATGCCGGGCATCCGCAGGTCCGAGATGATCAGGTCGAAGGTCTCCTCGGCCAGAATCGAGGGAACCTCCAGGGCGTTGTTCGTGGTCCGGATGTGGTACGGCGTCTTCTCGGAGACGATCCGTTCAAGGAGCTTGAGCATGTGAGGCTCGTCGTCCACGGCCAGGATCCGCTGTTGCGGCTGCAGCGCGCTGACGTCCATCACGTCGCTCCCTGTGGCTTCGAAGCCGGCTCGTCGACCGGCATGGACACCGTGAAGGTCGTGCCCGAAGCGCTGTCCGGATGGTCCTCGGCGGCGACGGTCGAGAACGTCATCGTACCGCCGTACTTGCTCACGATGCCGTAGCACAAGCTGAGCCCGAGCCCGGTTCCCTCGCCCACCTTCTTGGTCGTGAAGAAGGGATCGAAGATGTTCGGTTGAATGCGCTCCGGGATGCCCTCGCCCGTATCCGTCACGTCCAGATGGACCCAGCCGTCACTCGCCCGGGCCGACAAGGTGAGCGTCCCGCCGCCCTCCATAGCCGCCATGGCGTTGTTGATCAAGTTGAAAATCACCTGCTGAAACTCACGACGGTCGCCCCGCACCTTCGGCAAGGGCGCCGGCAGATCCGACACCACCTCCACGTCCCGCTTACCCAGAACCTTGCTCAAGATTCGCAAGACCGCCTGAACGCTCTCGTGGACGTCGACCGTGTCCTCCATGCCCTCCGTGACGCGGGCGAACGTGAGCATGTTCTCCACGATCTGCTTGGCGTTGTTCGCGTTGGTCTCGATCGTCTTCAGATCGTCGTACTCGGCCGAGCCGGGCTCGAACCGCTCCAGCAACAGGTCGGTAAATCCCAGGATGATCGCCAGCGGGTTGTTGATCTCGTGCGCCACGCCGGCCGCCAGCGTCCCGATGGAGGCCAGCTTCTCGGTGTTGTACATCCGCCGGTCCATCTCGGCCTGTTCGGTGATGTCCCGGCTGATGCCCAGCAGATACCTTACCCGGTCGGTCTCATCCCGGATCGGCACCAGCTTCGTGCTGAGCCGCGCCGGTCGGCCCTCGATGGGGATCGTGTGCTCATAGGCGATGCTCTCGCCGGAGGCGAGCACCTGGTCGATCTTCCTTCGCATGAACCCCGCGTCGTGCGGCCCCATCAGGTCGTCCAGCCGATGGCCCAGCCACACGCGAACGTCGCCCAGATCCACGTCGTCCGGCAGCACGCCACCCTCGCTCTGGGTCAGGATGAGGTGACGGAACACGGCCACCGCGTGCGGGTTCACCATGACGACGCGCATCTCGAGGTCGAAGATGTAGATCAGGTCGGTGGCCTGCTCGACGATCCGGCTCGTCATCCGCTCGGTCTCTTCCAGACTGGCCTTGGTCAGGCGGACCTGCTGCTTCAAGGCCTCCGACGCCCGGTACTGATAGGTCCCCAGCAGCAGCCCGAACAGAACCACGCCGACGACGATGGCCCCGCCGGCCATGTAATGCCGCGTGTACATCGGGCCCAGCGTCGCGGCCACCTCGCTCGTCGGAGCCACGACCGCGACCGACCATGTCCGCCCCGGCGGCAGGGCCTCGCTGCGGATCGGTGTGAAGGCGATCAGCTTGTCGATCTCACCGCTGTGGCCGCGGTGCCAGCCGCTGACGTAGATGCTCGTGCCCTCCTGACCCTCGAGCATCCGGTTCTTCATGAGGCTGTTGATCCGGTCGAAGCTCAAGTCCGGCTCACGCTGCTCGCGCACCGTGAACGCGTCCTCGCCGATGAAGGCCTCCTCCGGGTGATACAGAAACGTCCCCTCACTCGACAGGACCCACGCGTAGCCGGTCCGCCCGCTCCGCACGTCGCAGGCTTTGCCCTCGACCAGCCGGGTCACATCCACCGCGACGCGCAACGTCGCCCGCTTCCCGTCTCCGTACGGCGTGGCGCAGAGCACCTCGCCCACGATGGCTCCCGGACGACCGCCACGGTCGGAACGTTGGCAGAGCCGGCCGAGTTGGACGCCGGCGCTCGCGTCAATCTCCTCGGCCCGGCCGGGATCCCGGAGCGGGCAGAGAGGGTCCTGCGACGGATGGCACAGCAATTGGCCCTCGGCCGTGTGGATGCACGCGGTCAGTACCCCCTTCGATTGAAGCCGTCGGTGCGCCGCCGAGAGCTCCGAGCCCCACGAGCTCTCCGGCATCTCACCGACAAAGCGGCACAGCTCCTCGACCTCCAGACGGATATCGTCCAACGCCGTGGCGATCTGGTGCGACGTCTGACGCGCCAAGATGAGCTGCTGCTTGTTGAACAGGCCGTTGATCTGGTCCCGGAGCACCCAGGCATCCTGATAGATCAAGACGCCCGCGATCCCCACGATCAGCAGGAACATGATCGTGCTGACCACGACGATGTACTGCCTGCGGAACAGGGCGACCATCAAGCGCTCCCAGTGCTCCGCCAGCGTCTTCATGCCGTTCGCTCCCCCTCGTAGGGCAAGCCCAGGGTGCTAAGGAAGTCCTTCGTGTACCACTCGGTCAGCGCGTCGCTCGATAGGGCCATGTCGAGCTGCTTGGTCATCATCAGGATCCGCCCGACCCGGTGCAGCTTCTCGCAGATCGTATCCGCCGGTTCGTACGTCACCGAGGCGTCGAGGAAGTCCCCCTCGCTCATGCACTCGAAGCCCATGACCGCGAGGATGTCCGAGATCAACCGGATCCGGCGCGCCCGTCGCTCGAACGTCGCTCCGCCTTCCTTGTACTGAAGACGGATGTAGTTCTTGCTCTGCTCCGGACAGGCCAGCGCCGTCACCGACGTGAAATGGTACCCGAGCCGCAGGTTCAGGCTCATGTAGTCGGCGCTGAGGATCGCGAAGCTCATCTCCGGCTCGCCCTTCGAATCGCCACGGGTGCGCGAGGTCGCCATCGGCTCGGCCGGCCTCTCGCCGAAGCCGCGAGGCGTCTCCGGCCAACCCTCGGCCAGGACGCCCGACCACAACGCCTGCATCGGCGCCGAGTGGAGGTCCGATTCGGCGATCGTCCGATCCCGCCGCCGGGTCGGCTCCGGCTTGTCCAGGTGCAGGATGCGGACGGGCAGCGGGATCGTCGTCTTCAGAAGCCGCCCGATGGTCTCGCTCTCGGCGCTCCGTCCCGCCGAGAACATCGCCTCCATCGCCCGCTGGTGCGCCAACCGCGTGATGTCGTGAAAGGTCTGGCAGTTCTCCGGCTTGAAGTCGCGGCTCTTCGGGTCCACCAGATTGAGCGGCGCCACCTTGTTGAGCACCTGCTCGAGCAGTTGGAAGATGGCCGTGTCCTCGAACAGGTCGTTCTCCGGCCGGCGGGCCTCGACCAGGTCGCTCAGCACCCCGTCGTAGATCGTCGCCCCGGTGGCGTCCACCGTCACGGAGCGACCCGCCTCCAGTCGCATCGCCCCGGCCATCCCGCCGAGCGTCGGCGTGCGGTACTCCCGCGCGATCGTCGCCAGGTGACTCGCGATGCCGCCCGATTCGACGACCAGGGCGTCGATCTTGTCCAGAACCGTGATCAGGCCGGGGAAGGGATTGGGCGCGATCAGAACACAACCCGCCGGCACACCGGCCAGCGCGTCCCGCGATCGTGCGTGATAGACCTCACCGGCCCCGGCGCCGGGACAGATCGTCATGCCGTCGGACATCAGAGCGGTCGCGCCCTCCAGCTCGGGCTCGGGGGCGTCCGCCTGGGTCGCGACCACCCGCAAGGGCCGGGCCTGGAGGACGAACACCTGCCCGCTGCGGTCGATGGCCCACTCGATGTCCTGCGGTGTGCCGTAATGCCTCTCGATCGTCAACGCGTGCCTGACCAACACGCGCAATTGATCGGGCGTCACCGCGGGCTGCTGCTGTTTCGAGCCCTCCACCGGCACCTCGACCGTGCCGCCCGATTCGTCCAACACCAACCGAACGGGCTTGACGGCCACGTCCTGCTCGATAACCGAGCCATCCGCCCGCGAGGCCCGAAAGACGTCCGGCGTGGTCGTCCCGTCCACCAGGTACTTGCCCAGCCCGTACACCGCACTGATCAGCATGCTGTTGCGCTGCGGCGCGACCGGGTCGAGGCTGTAGGTCACCCCACTGGCGGCCGGGTCGATCATGACCAGGCAGCACACGCCCATCGCCAGGGCCTCCTCCGTCATGTCATGGCTGAGGAAGTAGTAGATCGCCTTCGGGCTGAACTTGCTGGCCACCACGCGGCGGTAGTGATGGACGAGATCCCCGCCGCTGATGTTCAGGTACGTGTCGTACTGGCCCGCGAAGCTGAACTGCGTGTCCTCGCCGATCGCACTGCTGCGGAGGGCAAAACGCTTGGCGCCCGACCGCCGGCTCAAATCGTCCTGGGCCCGGCGCAGGGCGTCAGCCAGGTCGTCCGGTAGCGCGCTGGAGGCGACCATCTCCTGGATCTCTCGCCCCACCTCGACCAGCTTCTCGTAGCTGCGGATGTCCACGCTGTCGAGCCGACGGCTGATCCGCGCCTGAAGATCGTTCGCGTCCAGGAAGTGCTTGTACGCCCAAGCCGTGATCGCGAACCCGTCCGGCACCGGCAGACCCAGGGCCTGCATCTCGGCCAGGCGCGCGCTCTTGTTGCCCACGCTGAAGCCGCGGTTGAGGCTCAGGCCGTGCAGCGTCACCGTGAAGGCGTCCTTGCGGATACCTCGACTGCCGGGAAACAGGGCTGCGATCTCACGGTCGATCTGACTGAAACGCTGCCGAAGGACCGCGTAGCGCTGTCCGCCGAGGGCGACCAGGCGATCGATGATCTCGCGCACACCGAGGCGGATGATCCGCAGCCGCTCGCGGATGTAGTTGACGTCGAGAAGGTACTCGCCCTGAGCCTTCTCCTCCATATCCGCGATCGTCTTGAGGACCTCGTGGTTCTTGGCGAGCAGCTCGGTGAAGTCCTCGTACTTGGCCTGAAGATCGCTGAGAACGTCGGAGGGGGCTGCCGGCGGGCGCTCGGACGTGTCCTGCGGCGAGGGCATGAAACCTGCCTTCCAGCTCGGAACGGGCGGGGCGATGGACGCCGTCGACCCGCACGTCCACCAGCCTATTTCCCGCGTGCGGCCCGGTCAAGACAAGGCTCGCACCCGCTGACTTAGCCGCCTTGCCGCGGCCCGGCTCCGCTGGTCCAGTCCCCTCTCCGGAGTATCGGACCACCCCTTGCAGACTCGGGCGTCCGCGGCACGACGAGCCGTATCACAAGTGAAAGCGCCCTAACCGGCCTCCTTGAAAACAACGCCGTGGCGCACCAAAATTCTTGACTTCGCACGACATACGAAGATAATTATAAGAGAGCATCTCTGGATATCGGTTCAGGTTTCTGGGCGCCCTCACGCGGAGGCCCTCGGCACACCAGAGGGATATGGCCTCGTAAAACGGGGGCGCGTATCTCGTGTTTGTGTCAGGAGGCGGGATCATGTCAGCGCGAGTCATGAGCTGGGTTACGGCGGTGGTGATGTGCGGCTGTGTCGGGATCGCCCAAGCCGACTACTACGACAACTTCGACGATGCGGCCTGGGACGGCGATCCCAACCTCTGGGACATCGACAACCCCGTCTGGGATCACCACGAGATCCTCGGCGACCTGCATCAGGCCAACGCCAGCACGTATGCCCTGAGCCTCTATGTGAACACGGCCCTGTGGCCCTACGTCTTCACGGCCGTCCTCTGTGACGACGGCGACTACGATCCGAACACCAGCGAGACCTCGTGGGACGACTCCCAGGATCACTACATCCTGACCAAGGCCTGGTTCGGCGATCCCAACACCGGTGAAGCCTTCATCATGCTCCATACGAACTACCTGACGTGGGAGACCTTCGGCCTGGGCATGCAGAGCCGTCGTCCCGACAACCCCGGCGCGGGCTACTGGTCGTACATCACCAGCGCCAACGGGACGCAGTTCAATAACGGCGATTCCGAACGACGCACCGACCTCGACATCGCCGGTGGCTTCTGGATGTGCCTCCAGTGGGACATGGTCGACCCCAACTACCCGGCCGGTGACCCCAACGGCAAGCTCGTTCGCGCCGCCCTCTGGAACGGCGAGAAGTTCGATTGGGACGGAACGTGGGATCTCACCTCCCCCGCCGGCTTCGACTATGACGAACGCGGCTTCTACTACCCCGCCGGCCTGTGCGGCCTCAGCGCCTACTCGGCCGGCGACAATGGGTTCCCCGCATGGTGCTTCTTCGACAACGTCGAGGTCCGCACCGGCGAGTTCACCAACGTCAGCCGCACCCTCCTGGTCGACATCAGCAACACCGAGCATGGCACGGTGACCATCGACCCCGACCTGCTGGACGACCCGAACGGTGATCCGAACGACACCTCGCTCCTGCGGCGCTACACCGACGGCACCGAGGTCGTGCTGGTGGCCACACCTGTCGAAGGGAAAGGATGGAAGAACTGGCGCATCTACGACCCGAACTACCCCGGCGATGCCAACTACGCGAGCCTGGATACCAACACGGTGCTGTACCTGACCATGAACCAGGATCTCGACGTGGACGCCATCTTCAAGTGCGGCAGCAGCCTGCCGCCGTTCGTGGCCGCGTCGCTGCTGGCGCTCGGATTGGCCGCCTTCCTCCGACGAATCACGTAGTCGGAGCCGGCAGCTAGCCTACGCGGGCGAGGAAAACCTGCGCAACATCTCAGAGCGCGACAACGGACGGATCGTCTCCACGATCCAGTCACGCATGATCTGACCTTGGGGCGTCTGCTGGGGATACGATACGAATCCCAGTTGACGCCCCAGCTCTTTCGTAACCCGTGCCGCCAACACCGGCCAGACCATGCCGATGTCCCCCACGATCGGAATGCTGCTCTCCAGCCGGGCGAACCCCGACATCTCCATGCGGAACGGCACCTGGAACAGCTTCGTCTTGGGCAGCCCCTTGTCGATGGCCGCCTGCACCGCGCTGTCGCTCCGCTCGGCCTGCCAGACTTGCTCCAGCGCCGGATCGAGGTCGATTCGAATCAGCGTCTTGCCCGCCAGCGAATACGTCGGATGACCCTGCCAGCCCGCCCACAGGCCGTGACCCGTGTGCGTCTCGAACGGACCGTCATGGACCTCCTGCGTCAGCGCCACCGCCGACTCGATGATCACGTCCGCCTCGGCCAGCATACGCGACAGCCGCGCCGCCCGCTCTGTGATCGAGATGCTGTCCCCGATCGCCAAGCCGACCGTCCCGCCGCCGATCAGCTGCGGGATCGTCACCAGCACGGGCAACCCCCGCTGAGCGCCGACGCCCAGCATCGTCCGCCCATCCGCGCCAAGGCCGCCCACCTCCTCGAAGCTGCACCCCCGCTGGCGGGCCAGCGCGCCGATCTCCGTCGCCAGGTGCTCCAGGTACAACCCCATCGGATAACCGAGATTGCCCGCGGCCTTGATGATCACCTCGCCCGGGGCCTGCTCGATCCGTCGCATCAGGTCGCGATCGATCGGCATGCCCCGCTCGATCGCGCCGAGCACGTCGTCGCTCAGCTCGGTCAGCTCGAAGGTGTCGCCGTGCGGCAAGAGCTTCGCATCGAGGCCGAGGGCCTTCCCGTCGACCCTCCGGACCCGATCCAGCACGCCGCCCATCTCGTGAGCCACCACCGCCGAGCTCGTCGTCACAGCGCCCACGATGCCCAGCCGCATCAGCTCGGCCACCAGGGTCGTCACGCCCTCATGGACGTTCGGCCCGCTGCCGGTCACGACGGCCACCTTGCCCCCGCCGCGCTTGACCTCGACGATTCGCTCGGCCGCCTGCTCGATCCGATCGAGCGTCGCCCCCTCCAGCTCGGCCTCCAACGCGGCCACGGCGTCTAGATGCACGTCCATGATTCCCGTTCCTTGATCCCTATTCCCTGGCCCATGCCCCCACGTGCCCAGACCCCGAGCCCCTCTTCGCCCGATGGCTGCATGCTCCCAAACGAGCATGCCTCCATCTGCCGGATCAACTCCGGGCACCGGATGCCACTGGCGAGCCCGGACCGCGTCGCCTTGGCCGAACAGGCTTATCCGCCAGGGCATGGTCGAACCTCGCCAGAGCAAGCCCGGTTCAGCTCATCCCCCGCTCCCGCAGCATCTCCTCGGCCCGGGCCAGGTCCTCGGGCGTATCCACGCTGAAACCGCTGAACGCATTGTCGGCCGACTGCGTCACGACCACCCTCATGCGATAGCCGTGCTCCAACACGCGGAGCTGCTCCAGCGACTCGACCTGCTCCAGCAGCGTCGGCTCGAGCTGTGACCACGTGATCAGGAAGTCTCGCCGATAGACATACAGCCCGACGTGCTCGTAGACCTCGTGCGGCACGTCCTTGTGGGGGTTCGGAATCAGCGACCGCGAGAAGTAGAGCGCATAGCCCCGACGATCGACCACCGTCTTGACCACGCCCGGGTCGGTCAGGTCCTCCGGCCGGTGGATCGGGTGCATCAGCGTGCAGGTCGGCAACTCCGGATCGTCCAACAGTGGCCGCGTCGCCTCGTCGATCATCACCGGGTCGATGAACGGCTGATCGCCCTGGATATTGACCACGATGTCGGCCTCGATCCGCTCGACCGCCTCGGCCAGCCGGTCCGTCCCGCTGGCGTGATCGCCGCGCGTCATAATCGCCTGACAGCCGAAGTCCTCAACGACCCGCGCGATCCGTTCGTCGTCGGTGGCCACCACCACCTCGTCGAGCACTGCGGCCTGCCGGCTCCGCTCGACCACGCGCTGGACCATCGGCTTGCCGAGGATCGGCGCGAGGGCCTTACCCGGCAGGCGGGTCGAGGCGTAACGGGCGGGAATCATGCCGACGACGACGGGGTCAGGTGCGGCCATGCGGTCGGGCTCCGGAAGGGTCGATTGGATTGTGGCGTAGTGTAGCCGACCGACCACCTTGAGGCACGACCTTCACCGCCGGTTGGGAACGCCCGCAGTCGGCGAGACCGGTCCGCACGAGGTGGGCTTGTGACGGAGCGAGCCCACGGCTAAGCTCCCTCCGTCGTCGCGCTGAGGCGCCGAACGAGACAGAACTGAGAGCCCCGCATGCCCGCCAACCCCACCGTCGTGTTCACCGGCCCGCGACAGGTCGCCGTCGAGGACCGGCCCATGCCGGAGCCAACGCCGGGCCAGGTCCTGATCCGCACGCACACCACGCTCGTCAGCATCGGGACCGAGCTGTCGCTGCTGGCCGGCGATCGCCAGGCCGGCCGGGTCTGGGAGCGGCTTCGCGACTACCCCATCACGCCCGGCTACGACAACGTCGGCACCGTGGTCGGCGTCGGCGACGGTGTGGACGCCTCGCTCATCGGTCGGCGCGTGGCCAGCTACGGCCCCCATGCCGCCTATGTCTGCGTGGGCATCGATCAGGTCTGGCGCATCCCCGACGAGGTCTCCGACGATCAGGCTGCGTTCACCGCATTGGCACAGATCACGCTGAACGGCCTGCGACGCAGCGGACTCGTCTTCGGCGAGTCGGCCGTCGTATTCGGGCTCGGCCTGCTCGGCCAGCTCACCGCCCAACTCTGCCTCTTCGCGGGCGCCTCGCCGGTCTTCGGCGTCGACGCCTCCGCCAATCGCGCGAGCCTCTTGCCGGCCGACCCGCGTGTTATCACCGTCGCCACCGGTCAAGAGGATCCGGCTGAGGTCGTCGCCGAGCGCACCGCGGGTCGCATGGCCGATGTCGTCTTCGAGCTGACCGGCAGCGGCGACGTCCTGCCGACCGAGGTACCCCTGTTGCGGCCCCAAGGCCGGCTGGTCGTCCTGTCGAGTCCGCGCTCGCCCTCGACGTTCGACTTCCACGACCTGTGCAACAGCCCGTCGATCACGATCATTGGGGCGCACAACAGCTCGCACCCCAACCAGGCCGACCCGGGCAACCCTTGGACGCAGGCCCGTCACGCCGAGCTCTTCTTCGACCTGCTGGCATGCGGCGTGCTCGACCTCGACCGCCTCATCAGCTACCGCTTCGAGGCCGACCGCGCACCGGACGCCTATGCCCTGCTGCTCGCCGACCGCACTCAAGCGATGGGCGTCCTCCTGACCTGGACGGCGGGATACCGGGATGGGGAACGCTAACTTGCAGGTTCCGGCCTCACCGCCCTTGTCCGCGAACGGTTTCTCCGGATACTTCCAGTAGAGGCACACGCCTCGGTCAAGGGAAGCCGCCCCATGCACAACCGACGATGCCTACGCCTCATCGTACCGATCTCTGCTGCCGGTGCCCTGCTCATCGTCGCCGATGCCCACGCCAACGGCGGCAGCGGCATGATGATCTCGCGCAGCATGCACCTGATGTTCGGCAACGCCCTGTTCGGCCTCATCGAGGGCTTCCTCATCGCCTGGCTATTCCGACAGCCTTTCGCACGAGCCATCGGCATCATGATACTCGCCAACTACCTCTCGGCCTTCGTCGGCTGTGGAACGTTGGTGTATTCCGCCTCCCTGCACACCCGATCCCTGCTGGATGAGGTCTCTCTCTATGACGCTTGGCCCGCACTCCAACGCATTCTCCTCGCCTATGTGGCCGTGGCGTTCATCCTGACGATCATCATCGAATGGCCCTTCTGCGCGTGGGCCATCAAAGAGGGCGGTCGCCGCTTCCACCGTGGCCTCATCGCCTGCCTGATCGTCCAGCCCGTCACGTATGCCGTGTTGTTGCTTCTCGGCAACGCGGCCAGCAGCTACTCGCTCTTCACCGAGGCGACCCTCGACCCGAACGTCGTGGCCGACGCCGCCGACGATGCCGCGATCTACTTCGTCGATACCAAGGACAGCACGCTATGCCGCATCAACCTCAACGGCACCGACCGCGAGACGATACCGGGTGTTGACGCGTTGCAGCCCTACCCATCGCTCTCGATATGCCGGCAGACTACCGACGCGCCGTGGCAACTCGTCCAACGTCAGGGCAAGGACCAGCACACCTTGGTTGAAGATGTTGCCCTCAAGATCGTTCCCAGAAGCGACTACCACCTCCGGCCTTTTGCCGACGACTGGCCCGACAGCGGTGAGTTGCTGCACCTCATGAGTTTCTGGGCATACCGTCCCCCATTGGACTTCCGCCCCGATGACCAGCGCCAGTGGTCTGTCAACGTCTTCCATTGGCAGGGGTTGATTGTCAGGAACACCGAAACGAGCGAGGAGTACCGCCTCGCCTACGACACGGCCCTGACCACCTGGGCCGCTAACTCCGGTACGCTCATACCCGGCAACCGCCTCATCTTCGGGATGGGCGGCCGCATCCTGCTTCTCGAACTCGAGACCAAACGCCTCGGTGTGATCACCCGAGGCACGGACCCTATCGTCGTCCCCCACCGCGCCTGCATCAAGCCACCGCCGCGGCCGGCCACGAGACCCGCATCCGAGAATGCCCTCTTGCCCATCTGAGCCCCAGCCGCCATGGTGACATGCTGCAGAAGCCGATCGCTTCAACCATAGCGATACCATCGATAAAGGCAGGCCCCCGACAAGAGCCCTATGACCTAGCCCCTGATTCCCGCCCCACGGGCCCCGGAACCCGGCCGTGCCATCTGCTATCATCCCTTCGGGCGCAACGGCCCCTGTGACGCTGTATGGGGTTCGCGCGGGCTGATCTGACCAACGAGGAGACCTCCCGATGCCATGCCGACCCCGAGCCGCAACAGCCGCCCTGATCGTGTTCATAGCGTGCTCGCTTGCCGCCGGCGCAGTTCACGCGGCCGATCGAACCGCTGTGACCGCAGCGGCGAACGCTACCCCGCCAACGATCGAGCAGCATGACGGCCGCTACATCGTCACGGTCGACACGAAGTCGGTCTTGACGTTCGCCCGACCGACGGTTGCCGGCCAACAACCTGCCCTCGCCATTCGCGACGCCGGCGGCGGCTGGCGGCACGTTACGATGACGTGGAACCTCACCGCCGAGGTCCGTCAGGACGAGCTCGCCATCCCGTTCGACCTGACGTTCAAGCCGACCTTCCACTGGATGCCGCACCTGGCGCCCGAGCCCGGCTACGTCGTCGCTCAGCACGTCTTCCGCAGCCCGGCCATCATCGTGAGCCGTGAGGCGCTCGTGACCGCCATCGTGCCCGACCTCGACCGCGTCGGCCGCCTGAAGGGCAACCCCTGGTTCATGGACCTCGACGCCCCCGCCCGGCGCTGCTGGCTCGGCATGGCGCGTACCGACATCCCCGTCCACGTCGGCTTCAAGAAGAAACCCGGCATGAAGCTCGGCCCCGGCAAGGTCGAGCTGGCCTTCTACGTCATGGCCTACCACGACCCGGCCGAGCCGATCAACCCGTGGCGGCGGGTCTCGCGGTTCTTGTGGAATCGCTGGGCCCGCCCGCTCTACGCCAAGGGCGAGCCCGTCCGCGTACCGATGGACACGTATGTCCGCCACACGTACCGCTGGGCCTTCGAGGGCTGGCGACACGTCTGGCAGGAGTTCGACCTGCCCGCGGGCCTGGCTCATGGGGGCCAACCCGTCCGCGTCGGCGCCCCGCAGTTCATCGTCAACGTCAGCCAATCGCCCAACTACGACGGGCCCTGGTTCCAACGCGAGTTTCTGTCGATCTGGAACCAGGCCTGGTTCTCGTCGCTCCGCAGCGCCTCGGGTGCGGCGCGATGGGCCAGGCGCGCCGGCGATGCCGAGCTGAAACGCAAGGCCGACCTCACCAAGGCCCTGGCCCTGGCCGCACCCATGACCGACGGGATCTTCCCCGCCGTCATCGGCACACACAACGAGAAGATCACCGCGGGCGGCAAAAAGCTGTGGCGGCCCAAGCCGTGGAGCCAAGCCTTCTGGACCAACTCCAACCGCTGCCCGCACAACCACGGCGTCTCACCGGAGTGGTACCACGTGCTCGACGCGAGCTGGACTTGCCTGCTCATGCTCCGCTGGTACGACGACATCGAAAAGGACCCGCGGCTGCTCGATTACGCCCGAACCTACGCCGACAAACTGCTCACGCTCCAGGACGCCGACGGTTTCTTCCCCGGTTGGCTGCACCCCAAGACGCTGAAGCCCGCCGAGATCATGGCCCAGACACCCGAGTCGGCCATGAGCGCCACCTTCCTGCTCAAACTCGCCGAGCTGACCGGGAATGGCGCCTACCGCCGGGCCGCCCTCGAGGCCCTCGACGCCCTGCTGGCCGAAGTCGTACCGACCGGCCGGTGGGAGGACTACGAGACGTACTGGTCGTGCTGTCGGTTCGGCAGCGACACGATGGTCGGCAAGAGGTACACGCGCAACAACATGTACAAGCAGAACAGCCTGTCGATGTTCTGGACGGCCGAGGCGCTGCTCGCCGCGTGGCGCGCCACCGCTGACGATGCCTACCTCCGCTGGGGACGCAGGACCCTCGACGAGCTCGGCATGTGCCAGCAGGTCTGGCAGCCGCCGTTCATCTACGTCCCAGCACTCGGCGGCTTCGGCGTGATGAACTTCGACGGCGAGTGGAACGACTCGCGCCAGAGCCTCTTCGCCGAGATCTTCCTCGACTACTACCGCGCGACCGGCGACCCGCACCTCTTCGAGCGCGGCGTGGCCGCCCTCAAGGCCTCGTTCATCATGATGTACTGCCCGGAGAACCCGCAGCAGAAGCGGCAGTACGAGAAGGCCCACCCCTTCTTCGGGCCCGAGGACTACGGCTTCATGATGGAGAACTACGGCCACGGCGGGCGGACGAGCCCGGAGGGCGGCGGCATCGGTCCGTTCACGATCTACGACTGGGGCAACGGCGCGGCCAGTGAGGCCCGCAACCGCATCGTCGACCACTACGGCGACGTGTACGTCGATCGCAAGCGAGGCCGCGCGTTCGGCATCGACAGCATCCGCGTCGAACCGGACGGCAACGGCTACCAGCTCATCGACCAGGCATCCGCGCCACGCAAGGTCCGTGTGGTCTACGACGACGGCACGTCGACGACCGTCCAACTCAACGGCACCGCACGTATGGACGGATAGGAACGAAACCTCCGCGGCCCAGCCCCCCGCTGAGCAGCGAATCCGAGAGGCCGCCCCCCGCTTCAGCGACCGGGCGGATGGTTCATCGCTTCACTGGTACCGTCTTCGACCCTGAGGCCCCGCCCCGAAGGGAGCATGTCGAGGTAGCGGTGGAGCACACGAATTGCTTGCCAAGACACCGAGCCGCAGTCTGGTAGTACGTCGCCACACTTGCTTCTTCTGCAGGCTCCCATCAGGAGGGCAAGATGCCTATCAGAGCAACGACCGTCAGGGAGCTATGTTGTTGGCGCCCTTGTACAGCAACGCTCCTTGACAGTCGCGTCTCCGACGCCGAATCCCTTGTTGGGGTGGTGCCGTAACCTCGGGTGGTGTCGAACGTCAGGTCGAGCGAAGCCGAGGCCCGCCGCCTACCCCCGCGCCTTCAGCGCCGCGTCGGTGCACTCACCCAGCACCTGCACGCCCTCGCGAACCGCGTCCTCTGTGATGCACAATGGCGGACAGACCTTCACCGTACCGCCGCCGAAGCCCACCGGACTGAAGAACAGCAGCCCGCTCTGGACGCACCGCTTGACGACGTCCCAGGCCAGGTCGGCGTCCTGTTCCTTCGTGCCGGGCCCCACGTACTGCACGCCCGCAACGAGCCCCTTGCCGTCGACCCAGCCGATCACCTTGCCGAACCGATCCTGCAGCCCACGCAGCTCGGCATGCAACACCTCGCCGACCTTGCGCGAATTCTCCACGAGGTTCTCTTTCAGGATCAGGTCGATGTTCGCCACGGCCGCGGCCGCGCAGATCGGATTGCCCGTGTGCGTGCTCGTCATCGACCCCGGCGGGAACTGGTTGAGCAGCGCCTCTTTGCCCACGACGGCCGAGACCGGCAGGCTGCTGCTGATGCCCTTACCGAGCGGCATCAGGTCCGGCACGATGTCGTAGTGCTCGAAGCCCCACATCGTGCCCGCGCGTCCGAACCCGGCCTGCACCTCGTCGCAGATCAAGACCACATCGTGCTCGTCGCACCAGGCGCGGAGCCGCTCCATGTACTCCACCGGTAGGAACGACGCGCACCCGCCCTGGAACGTCTCGGTCAGCACCGCGCAGACGTTCTCGGGTTTGACGCCCTGGCCCTCGATCGTCTTGAGAAACAAGTCGAAGCTGGTGTCCTCACAGCGGAAACCGTCGGGGAACGGCACCTGGATGAACGACGCGTCGAGCCGACCGATCCACTGCTTCAAGCCCGGAATGCCGCCGGCCAGTTGCGCCGCCAGCGTCCGACCGTGGAACGACCCCTCGAAGCTGACCGTCACGTTCTTGGCCTCGCCACCGACGGCCAACCCCTGCGCGCGGGCGAGCTTGATACAGCATTCGACCGCCTCGCTCCCGGTGGTCAGGATGAACGCCTTGGTCATCTCGTCGGGGGCTAACGAAACCAGCCGCTTGGCCAGCTCGTTGCGCGGCTCGCCCGGAAAGCAGTAGTGCGTCAGCAGCCCGTGCTGGGCCTGCTCGATGACGGCGTCGGCGATCTCCTTGCGGCCATGTCCAGCGTTGGCTACCAGCACGCCGCTGGAGAAGTCCAGCCACATGTTGCCGTACTTGTCATAGACCTGGAAGCCCTCGGCCCGATCCCAGACGACCGGAGGTTGACCCTCCATGCTCCGCGGCTCGCTGGCTCGCAGCGACTCCAGCAGCGGGATCGACTCGGGCACGGGAAAGGCCGTCCGGATGCGGCGATGCTCCGTCTCCACCTGCGACACGTCTTGCGGGACCAGTTCGTAGCAGCGGCTCGAGGCCATGGATACGACTCCGTCTTAAGCACCCTCAAAGAAGTCCGGCCGGCATGCCGGGCCGACCACCTACGCAAAGATCTTGCAGTGTACCGCCCCCGCCGCGACCGCTCAACCGATCGCGAAGACACCCCAGTGCCTGGTGCATGACGTTTCGGGCGGGGCCTTTGCCCAGGCGCCATGGCTGCCGCAGCGTAGCCCCTGGCCTGCGAAGCCTTGGTCAAGCAGGCTCCAAAGAAAGGCCCCCGACCGGATTATCCGACCGGGGGCCAGGTCTATGGGATGAAGGTCTCTGTCGCGCATCCGGTCCCGCTCAAACTCCGGGCCAGGTCGCTCCTTAGTACGGCGGAGCCGGAGGTCCGCCCGCGTCCTTCTTCTCCTCCTTGATCTCGCTGACGATGGCGTCCGTGGTCAGCAGGAGGGACGCAATGCTGGCCGCGTTCTGCAGCGCGATCCGCTCGACCTTCGTCGGCACCAGCACACCCATGTTGATCATGTCACCGTACTCACCGGTCAGGGCGTTGAAGCCGTAGTTGTTGTCCTTGTTTTCGATGACCTTCTGGCAGACCACCGACCCGTCCAAGCCCGCGTTATCAGCGATCTGCTTGACGGGTGCCATCAGGGCTCGACGCACGATGTCGCAGCCCGTCTTCTGGTCGTCGCTCTTGAGCTTCTTGGCCGCGGCCTCGATCGCCTTGGTGCAACGCAACACCGACACGCCGCCGCCGGGCAAGATACCCTCCTCGACGGCCGCACGACACGCGTGCAGGGCGTCCTCGACGCGGGCCTTCTTCTCCTTCATCTCGACCTCGGTGGCCGCCCCGACATTGATCTGCGCCACGCCACCGGCGAGCTTCGCCAGCCGCTCCTCGAGCTTCTCGCGATCGTAGTCGCTCGTCGTCGTCTCGATCTCGTTCTTGAGCTGCTCGGTCCGGGCCTTGATCGACTCGCTCGTACCGGCGCCCTCGATGATCGTCGTGTTGTCCTTGTCGATCGTGATCCGCTTGGCCGCGCCCAGGTCGCCCAGATCGAGGCTCTCGAGGTTGATGCCCAGGTCCTCGAAGATGGCCTTGCCGCCGGTCAGGATCGCGATGTCCTCGAGCATGGCCTTGCGGCGGTCACCGAAGCCCGGCGCCTTGACGGCCGCGACCTGGAGCGTCCCGCGGAGCTTGTTGACCACCAGCGTGGCCAGGGCCTCGCCCTCAATGTCCTCGGCAATGATCAGCAGCGACCGACCCGCCTTGGCGACCTTCTCGAGCAGCGGGATCATGTCCTTGACGGTCGAGATCTTCTTCTCGTGAATCAGGATGAAGGGCTTGTCGAGCTGAACCTCCATCTCCTCGACCTTGTTGACGAAGTGCGGGCTGAGGTAGCCCTTGTCGAACTGCATGCCCTCGACCAGCTCGACGGTCGTCTCAAGCGTCTTGCCCTCCTCGACGGTGATCACGCCGTCCTTGCCGACCTTGACCATCGCCTCGGCGATGATGTCGCCGATCTCGGTGTCCTGGTTCGCCGCGCACATGCCGACCTGGGCGATCTTCTTCGTGCCCGCCGGCGGCGCCGGGACCTCGGTGCTCATCTTGGCGAGCTCGTCGACGACCGCGTCGACGCCCACATCGATGCCGCGCTTCAACTCCATCGCGTTGGCGCCGGCCGCCACATTCCGCAGGCCCTCGCTGTAAATCGCCTCGGCGTAGATCGTCGCGGTCGTGGTGCCGTCACCGGCGACGTTGCTCGTCTTGCTGGCCACTTCCTTGACCATCTGAGCGCCGATGTTCTCGTTGGCGTCCTCGAGCTCGATCTCCTTGGCCACGGTCACCCCGTCCTTGGTCACCGTCGGCGAGCCGAACGACTTTTCCAAGACCACGTTTCGCCCGCAGGGCCCCAAGGTCACCTTGACGGCCTCGGCGAGCTTGTTGACGCCGCGCTTGATCTGCTCGCGGGCCTCCATCTCGAACGCAATGTTCTTCGCTGCCATGTATTCCTGCTCCTTCTATGTCGTGTGCTTCCTCGGTTACGGTGTGTCGGTAGTAGCCACAGACCACTCTGCCGGCGTGTACGTCAACAGTGTGCTCACATTGAGTCTGTCCTCTTTCGAGAGATCGCCAGCTTCCTGTTTGGCATCAAGCAACTCACGGATCTTCTTCCTTCGATTCTCGTAGTCCAATCCCTCGAATTGTGGCGAGATGACGTGGCCGCAAACGTGACCGTTGGGGAGCGTCTCCAGGTCCGCTTCGCCACCGAGCCCTTCGATCAGAATGCCCCGAAGACGTTCTTCTAGCGAAACCATACCGGTTCTCCCGCGTTGATGATGTCCTGGCATGCTTCCATGAAGGACTTTGCGTTCGCCTTCAACGGGTCACCCTTGATCTTCTGAACGCCGGTCCTCTGAAGACGCCCGGTAAGCTTCAGCAATCGTTTGAACCGTGAGTTGCCGGTGAACGGCACATCATTTCGCCATAGAACAGCCACCTCGTTGACGGAATTCTCGATGCGGTCCAGCGCTTCATCAGGCATATCCAGTGACGACCGCAACTCGGCAAGAAGCTGCTTGAGATCGTGACCAACCTCCAGGCGTCGCAGCCTTTTGAGAATCGCGCCTCGCAGTAGGGCCTCAACCCCTCGTCCGCTCAGGTAGATCGCTCCGACCCACTGATGGTCATCGTAAAGCGACCAAGCCTCTTGCAGCCGGAGCAAGCAACCTTCGCGATAGTCGTCTGGGTTCAGGTTCGAGGGGCGTTCCGCCATCAGGTTATCCCATCACCGCAAGGATGTCTTCCTCGCCCATGATCAGGTACTCTTCGCCGTTGATCTTGATCTCGGTGCCGCCGTAGCTCGTGAACAGAACCGTGTCGCCCTTCTTAACCTGCAACGTGCTCCGCTCGCCCGACTCCAGCACCCTGCCATCGCCGACGGCCTCGACCGTGCCCTTCCGGGGCTTCTCCCTAGCCGTATCGGGTAGCACGATGCCACCGGCCGTCTTCTCCTCCGCCTCGACGCGCTTGACAAGCACCTTGTCTCCAAGAGGCCTGATCTTCAACTTCGCCATGCCCTGACTCCTTCTCGAAGGTCTACACCAACCAGCCCTCGACCGGTCGCCCCTCACGTCTCGGCCGACGATCTCCGGCGAGGAGCATCCCCGCCGTCGAGGGTCATTCTCAGTTAGAGTTCGAAATCGCTCTCATAACGCCTGCGGAAGACGTCAGCGATCAGCTCACGCAGCATCTCATCGTCCACCGGACTGCTGAGCACGCTCGTCGCTTGCAGCATCAACGCCTCTCGCAGATAACGATCGCTGATGCGATCGGCCACCAGTAAGCACGGCATCACGGGCTCGACCGATCGAATGCGGCGGAGCAACCGCAAACCGCCCGTGGACGGCATCCTCACGTCCAACACCGCCATGCTGAGCGAGGCGCCACGAACGATCTCCAACGCCTCGTCGCCCGAGCTGGCTCGACGTACCCGAACACCCCGGGGCACAAGCCGCGCCGTCAGTCGATCAGCCCAGACCTGAGTCGGTGCTCGGTCGGCCGTGATCAGGACCTCCCGAGACGCTTCGGACGATGATCGGTCGCTACACAGCATCATCGCTGCACCCTAAGCGCAACACGACTCTGCGGGGGGGATAAGCAATCACCGTGCCAGGAGTCGAGGCTGCATCCAAGCCTCGCAACACGAAGCGTAAGACTAATTGAGGCTTGCGGTTACGAAGACAAGCGGCCCGTCGGCCCGGAAGGGCCTATCTGCCTTTATGGCAAGCGTTCTTGACGGCGGGTGCCGGCTCCTGCCAGTTTGGCAGTGACGGCTCGTGGCATGGGAAATCAGTGGCAGACGCCAATACGCGTCAGGCCGCCAAGTCGACGACTACCAGACGGTCATCTCCTCAAACAGAGGCCGAATGCAGGACGCGCGCACGCCACGGGAGGGCCTGACCAGCCCGGTTAGCAACGTGGGCTCAGCATTCGGTCTAACGCTGCCGAAATGTTGAGACGCTCTCGAGCTCGATGATCGACTGCGTCTTCACAAACGTCAACTCGTCCGGGTACACATGGAACGCGTTGACGTGGAGCTCGCGCTCGCGCGCCTCGTAATCAATGAACGAGAACGGTACAGGATCGCCGTTATCCGCCCACTCTTCGAAGGTTGTGACCATGCCGCGACGACGGGCATGCCGGAGCAGATCCGCGTGAGACGCCTGGAAGAGCTGCTTGCTCATCCGCTCGAGCTGACTGCTAAGCATGTAGTTGACGCCGTTGTCCCACCGCTCGGCGTGATCACGCTCACCGCGGAAACGGAACTGGTGTGCCAACCCACGATCCGGAAGCACATCGCTGTCCGCCGTGGCCACCTCCGTCAGGACACGGTTCCCCGCGTGCAGCGTGACAACATGGCCCAGACCAACTGTCCAGATCTCGGCCTGGTAAAGTCTTTGTTTGACGTGCTTTCGAGCATGAATCCGGAAAAGCTCCGGGTGCAGCGCGCGCCGATACACGTACAACGTAAGTTGCGTTAATTGCTGGGGTTCCGTGCCAAGTTCCACGGGATTGACCTCGACTGTGACGGCTGACCAAGTAACGACTTCTCTACTTGTACGCCCATTATAATGGCAGGTTCCCGTGGGGTACAAAAGAATATTTGCCAACAGGAAAATGATTCCTCACATCGGAGGGCAAAGTCAGCTTATCCTCTTGCAAGATATGATGTTAGCGCCTCGTGAGGACCAGGTCGATCTGACCCTCGGCGACCTTGGCCGCCTGCTTGTCCTCGACCGTCACACGCACCAGGTATTTGCCGGGCGGTTGCGTGGCCGGTAGCTCGACCAATCGCACGAGGTACAGATCGTAGAACCGGCTCTGGCTCTTGTGAGCGATGTCGTCCGTCGTCTCGAAGACCGCGTCGCCGTCTTCGTTCAGCACCGTGATCTTCTCACTCAGCAGAACCCTGTACTTGCTGTCCTCGGTGGGCAGGGCTTTGAAGTTTTCCAGCTCACAGTAAACGATCGCCTTGGTCTTCTGTCCGGCCGGGAAGACCCGCGGCGTGATCTCTTGATACACGCCGAAGCTGCTGACCTGACGAACGAGCTTGACCGACGTCACCTTTAGGTCCGCATAGCCGGTCAGCGATTGGCGCAATTCCTCGACCTCCGAGAGCAACGCCGTCGCGTCAGCGGCCCGATCCCGACCGGAACAATTCGTTGCGGCCACGTTCACGTCCATCAGCCGTTCCAGGATCTCCTGCACCGGCGCGTGCGTGTTCGGTATCTCGGCCAACGCCTTCTTGGGTTGGTTGTCCGCCAGGTACAGCATGCGCAGAGCGATCTGCTTGCGGATGTCGTTCGGATTGGACAGGACCTCCTTGCGCTTGGCCTCGATCATCGCGTCAAGGCTGGCCTTGACCGACGACGCCTTCGCGGGCCTGTTGGCGCCGACCGTCGGCAGCGAGCCTGACGGCTTCTTATCGGCCTTGGCGGCACGGACGCTCACACCGCTCGGCGTGGGTGGCACCGGCTCGGTCCTTTTGGCCAGTTGCTTCTCGCGCTCGGTCTTGGCCGGCTCGGTGATCAGCTTGGGCGGCTTGGGCACCTCGAACGGCGCGCCTGTCGAGGGTTGAGCGGTCTTCTCGGCCGGTGTGGCAGGCTTGGGCTCGGCCGAGGCCGGCTTCTTGCTGGGCGTCGGTTTGGGTGGTGGCTTGGTCGCCGTGCGACCGCTGGGCTTGTCGACCTTCTTCTTCGCCGACGGCGGCGTGGGCTTGGCCGGCTCGGGCTTCTTGGCCGGCGCGGCCGTGGTTGGGGTCGGCTTCTTGCCCAACTCGGGCAGTTCGGGCAGCTTGGTCTTGGGCGTCGGGGTCGGGGCGGGGCTGGGCTTGTCGACCGACGTCTTGGTCGGTGCGGGGGCGGGTGAGGGCTTGTCAACCTTTTTGGTAGGTTTGGGCGGCTGGACCTCCGGCAGCGTAGGTTTCTTCTCGGAGGGCTCTTTGCCCTGCGGCGTGGCAGAGGGCGGCTTCGTTTCGGGGCGGCGGGTGCTCGACCTCGGCCTGATCGCGCTTCTGCCCAGCTCGATGGAATCTTCGTCGACGTGAGTGGCCAGCTTCTTGGGCGTGGCCGGTTTCGGGGCGGTCTGCCTGGTCGTCGGCGTACTGACGTCGGGTCGCCGTGCGGTGGTCTTTCCGGAAGGGGACCGTTCCAGTCCGGTGGCCACGCGGTCGGCGTGCGACTTGGTCCGCCGGCTCAACTGGGTGACCTCAGGATCCGCCGGCTGCGTCTTCGGCGCGGGCCTGGCGGCGGGCTTTGGCGCATCGGGCCGTTGCGGCCGGCGCGCCGAGGCCGGCTTCGTGCTGGGGACCTGGTTGATCTGGTCCAGCGTGGTCTCCTGGTAACATCCGAATCCGACAAGGCCTACCGTGATGCCCAACAGGCACGTCCTTGTGATGCGTCGGAGCACTATGAAACCTCCCATGACCGTCGCGAGGTCGGTGAGCGTCGGCGAGCGCTCAGCGTCGAGGGTTCGCTGCGGGACGTGAGCGTGATGCCCCGGCCCGCGCCCTGCATTGCTGGATGATGAACCGCTCCATGGCCGAGTCGACCGACCCGGCACCCGTCTTGCTGCTGACGTCCGCACTGAGTAATTGGACTAGCATATCGTGGAGTTGTTCCACTGCAAAGCCGGCGGCCGCCTTGCTGGACGACGGATTCACGCCCCGAGCCCCCTGCGTCTTGGCCGTCAGCATCTGGCGGACCCCCCAGGCCACGCCGCCGATGGCCCGATGCACGGCCTGGCTGTCGGTCGCCAACGTCTGTCGCCAGACCTTGAGGGCTGCGGCCGCGTCGCCTTGCGCGATCGCGTCGGTCATCCCGAAGACCTTCTCGGGACGGCTGAGCCCGACGAGCGCCTCCACGTCACGGGCCGTGATGGCGTCGCGATCACCGACATAGATCGCCAGCTTGGACAGTTCGGCGTCGAGGGCGGCCATGTCGTCGCCGACCAGGTCCACCAGGACCTGCGCCGTGGGGACATCCATGCGTTTGGCGTAGGCCTGCTGGGCGCGCTGCACCACCCACTTGTCGCGTTGCCACGGCGGTGGCGGCTTGCATTCGATGAGTCGGCCGCGCTTGGCGATGGCCTTGGTCAGCCGCCACTGACGGTTGAGTGTCTTGCACACCAACACGAGCGTGCCCATCTCGCTGGGGCTTTCGAGGTACCGCTCGAGCGCCTCGCGATGCTTCGAGATGAACGGATCGGCATCGTGGACGATCACGAGCCGGCGGTGGGCCAGGAACGACAGGGTGCGGACCTCATCGAGGACTTCCGCCAGCTCGGCCCCCGGGCCGTCATAGTCCAGCCGAGCCATGGGGGGCGGCTGGCCGGCAAAGATCTCGTCGGCGATGTCGTCGATGGCCTGCCTGCGGAGGAAGTCGTCCGGTCCGTGGACGCCGTAGACGCAGCAAGGATCCGACGCCTCGGATGTCCCTTCCGGTCTCGGCGTTGCAGATCGTGCAGGTTTCCTGGCCCCAGCCATCGCGTCGATACTCCCGGCGCGGCCTCACAGGTCACGGGAACGTGCTCAGGGAAGAAGTCACCGCCTGGAGGAGAGCTTACTGCCTGGGTCGAGCCAGGGGAAGGGCTTGGTGGTTGCGGAGCCGCAGACGGGCCTTCTGGATGAGATCGGCAGCATCAGGCTGGGCGGTGATGGCGCGCGACCAGTACTGGCGAGCCGACGCCAGGTCGCCGGTGGTCATACAGACATCGCCCAGGTTCAGCCACGCCTCGGCGTCGTCCGGGTACAGACCGACCAGTCGCATCAGCGTCTTCTTGGCGGTGTCGTACTGCCGCGTTCGGACCTGCGTCAGGGCCAGGCCCTGCAAGGCATCGCGATGCGCCGGCTGATGCGCCAGCAGTTGTGCATACACGTCGCCGGCCTCGTCGCTCTTGCGTTGGAGCAGGAGCACGCCGGCCAGGTCGAGTCGGGCGTTGGTGTGGGTAGGGTCGGCTTGCAGGGCCTCTCGAAAACGGAGGATGGCCAGGGCCAGGTCGGCCGGGTGACCGTGCAGGCCTCGCAAGCGGTAGTACGTCGCCGCCTGGTAGAGCTTTTGGGCCCGTTCGGCGTCGATCTTGGGATACGGTTCCTTGGCGGCCTCGGCCGGCTGCCGGTCGGTCGAGGAGTCCTCGGCGGAGACGACCGCCGCAGCGATCGTCGTGGGGTGTTTGGGCACGTCCGTCGGCGGCCTTCCGCGGGTGTCCAACCGCGCGAGCCGGGCGTCGGACGGCGTCTCGGCGCGGGGTGCGGCCTTGCGTGGATCCGGTTGTGGTTGGCTCTTCTTGCCGGTTGGGGTAGGTCCCTGTCGCGCTTCGCCGGTCACGGATTCAGCGCGGGCCTCCTGTTGGGTGGCCCCCTTGTCGTCGAAGATGCTGCCGGGTGGGTCGGCCAGCGCATCGAGGTTCAGGGGCTGATTGGCCATCGCGCTGGTCTGGATCGGGATCGGCGACGGCTCGGGCATACGGATCTCGACCGGACGCACCGACGGAGCGATCTCGATCGGTTCGCTGAAGCGCTGAACGACGTTGCCGCACCGGTCGGTCACGACCAACTTGACGAGGACCTCGCCGCCGACCTGCTCGGGGACGCGCCAGTCATAACGCTGTACGTTCGGCAGGTGCAGGTCGATCGGCCGCCACGCCGCTTGCCCCTTGATCATGTAGAACAGATCCACGGGTCGATTGCTCAGGTGCTTGTCGTAGGCCGTCCACTTGAGGGCGACGCGGCGCGATTGCTCGAACGTCAGATCCTTTCGAGCGATGTGGATTTGGACGAGCGGCGGGGTCCAGTCGATGAACGCCCACTGCTGGGGCTTCGTGCCGGATGTGGGCGGCGGCGCCGAGGCCCCGGCCTCGTTGCGCAGGATCAGGAACAGCCCGCAAAGTCCCTCGCGCGGTGCGATGAAGGTCACGGGACTCCGTCGCGGCTGCGGATCAAAGTCGTACGGCATCCATCGCTTGCCGGCGTCGTAGGTAAACCACAAATCGACGCCTTGAACGGATTCGGGATCGGGCGTATGGAAGTGGACCTCGATGCGTTTGGCCCGCACCTTGGGCACGTCGCCGAGATGGGGTAGGTCGGAGGTGGACGCCGCGGGCGCGGCCTCGGCCACGGCGGATGACCAGAAGATCAGCGAAACGGCCGCCACCGCACTCACGCCCCGTCGCGACCGCGAGCCGTCCGACCGTCGTGTTAATCTAGTCAAAATGAGTTGGGCCACGTGATCTGTCACCTACTCGTCCCGACCCTTGTGAATCAGCTACCTTATCGGACATATCGGCCTGGAACGGGGGGTGCCTGAAGTCAATTCCTTGAAGCTCGGCGACCGCGCGTTACCTCGGACGGAAAGACAAACCCAGGGAGCATGGCGACGGCGGACTTACACACAAATACATTTTGTAAAGCATTTTATGCATACCTATGGCACGAAGCCTCGCCCGCCGGTCGTGGGCGGTTTCGCACGTTGGCACCCTAACCGTCAGGCTCGCGGGCGGGCGACGGCCCTGGGCAGCGATTAGATTTTTCACTTCCTTCGGCAAGACTTGATTTGACCTAGCACTAACTAAATTGCATATTCCCCATGCGAGGATGGGCTAGTAAGGGAGGATAGGAAAGATGTCACATCTGCCACTGGAAGCACTGTGGGTATGGGTCCTGTTGGGCGTTGGCGTGGCCGGCGGGGCCTGGTGGAAGTCTGTCAGGCCGGGCTCGAACGACAACGGCGGTTTCGCCGGGGCCGTCGGGGTGGTCATCATCCTGGTGCTGTTCATCTTCTTCCACGGGAATGGTAACGGCTACTTGCCTCTGAGATTCTAGGGTTGGCGCCGGTTGTGTTGGCCGAGCGGTCGAGGAGTCGCTCCGGCTGAGCGGCTGGGTGCGCTCCGATCGAGATGCCCTGCCCACGCTTATCGCGCGCGACGCCCCCGACGAGCGAGGACGTGGGCGGACAAGGTCGCCACGCTATGCCACTGCCGTGGTGCCGGTCCACAGGTCGGCAAGCTGACTGAGCGCTACCCGCGAGCCCGGGGGCACGAGGCCCCGGGCCTGCCGAAGCGCCTACTCCTTGACCGGCTCGGCCACGATCTTGACGTTGTCCCAGTAGTACACGCCCGGCGGCCAGTAGGCATAGGGGATGATGCGAATCCATCGCACCTGGACCGTGGTGATGTTGGACATGCGTACGCCACGGCTCGGGATGGTGAACGTCTCGGAGTAGTGCTTCCACGCGCCTTTGCACCCCCGGCAAGGCATGTACGTCCGCCAGATCTCCCGCCGCTGCGGCTGGGACTCGCGGACCGTGGGCTTGACCTGTGCGTAGCCCTTGACGAAGACCTTGGGCTTTCCGCCCCCGCCCTCGGTCGCGATCAGGTCGGCCAGCACACGATAGCGCATACCCGGCTCGACCTCGAACCAATCGCTGTAGTAGTGCACGCCGTGGAGGCCCGCCACCGCGTCGTAGGCAGGGGGCCTGGCGAAGATGGGCTTAGGCGCCTGCGAGGCCGGGGCCCCCGCCCGCCATTGGGCCCACCAGGCGTCGGCCTGGGTCTGGACCATGCGGGTATCCATCTTGATGACCTTGCCCCGTCCGGCGCCGGTCGGGTCGTCGACCCAAAACGTGCACAGCCCGTCGATGCGCTGCCAACCCGTCGGCGTGTCGGCCTCGCCCTTCTCGAAGCCGGGGTTCTTGCTGATCATGGGCCCGAGCTCTTTGGGTTCGGGCACCTCGCCCTGCTCTCGGGGCCGGCGGACGGCGTAGCCGGTGAGCTTCTCGGTGATCGCGTTGAGGACCTCGACGTGGGCCCGTTCGCCCTGGCCGGTGTAGGTGGCCTCGAGGGCGAGCTCGCCCGGGGCCTCGGTCAGGTCCACCGCCCGGACGGAGGCGGTCAGCGTGTCGTCCTCGCGGCGGACCTCGCCCCAGACGGCGACCTGGACGGCCACGCGCCGGAGCCACCGGGCGATCTCGGTCGGCGGTGTCTCCAGTTTCGGTCCGACGCCTTGCCCCCAGGCCTCGTCGACCTCGATCTTGCTGAGCACGCGCATATCGGTCTTGTCGTCGAGCCGCTTGCACTGACGGATCATCTTGAGGGTGAGTCGGTCGGTGAAGCGTTCGGCCAGGTCGCGGTCGGGCCCCGTGAAGGGCAAGATCATGACGAGTCTGGGGGGCGCCGACGAGGCGGTGGATTCCGCGCCGACGACGGCGGAGGCAAGCATCAGGAGGGATGTCAGGGCGACGGCACTCATCGCGGGTCTCCGAGCGTGGGTGAAGGGGCGGTTCGATGGTCTGGCAGATCGTCGTCGTCCATTCAATCCGTGGCGTGAGCGAGTGTCAACGTGGATCGGAGCTGATGCACAGCCGGAGCCAAGAGGAAACGGCGAGCGGGCGGGGAATCAACGCGTCGTCATGTCGGGCGAACGGCAAGGCTCCCTGACGGTCGCATCTCCGGTTGCAGGCCTCAGGCTACAGGCGCCCGGCTCCAAGCATGGGCATGCCGGCCGGTGGTGGCGTCTTCGACGCGGGGTCCGGTAAGAGGCCGTGTGGCCCGCCCGCGGGGCGGACTTGCGAAGATGGGCAAGGCTTCGATTTGTCCGGCCGGCGATTGAATCGTATGTTGCCCCCAGCCATGTCGTGTGGATCACGAGGAGGCCCACCCGCTGCCCTTGCGCTATGCGAGGGCCGTCACCGCCCCCACACGAGGAGCAGGTCGGCATCGGTCTGACGGCGCGTCGCGTCCGTCGGGGCGGCCTGGGGTGCCGCCGCGCGCCGAGGTCGGTGCCGGGCCGGGTGTGACTCTGTAGACAGGCGGCGATCCGTCCAGGGGAACACGCGCGCCTTCCTCGCGCGTGATGAAGCACGGATCCAGTTGAATCAGCGTGCCCTCTGCGAGGCTCCGTCGACGCGGACACCAGGCAGGTCGGCGCGTCCCCCGCCCAGTCCAGGCCCCCGGTCACTAGAAGCCATCGCCGACAACTGGGGATAGACATGCCAAGCAACAGCGGTGTACCCTTGCGGTCCGGGATCGTCTTGACGCTTCTGGCCGCGCTGACGTCCGGATTGCTGGGTTGTGGCAGCGAGGGCGGCAACGTCCTGGGACTCGTCGTCAACGGCGGCAGCACGCCGATCGCCGGGACGGTCCAGGCCACGGAGCTCGGTAACGAGTGGTCGACGGCCCAGCGAATCGTCGTGCCGGCCGACGGGGCGATTCAGGTGGCCGGGGCGCTCGACGTCGAGACCGACGTGGACGTCTTTGACCTGGGCAGCCTGCAGAGCGGCGATCGGATCACGATCACGACCTCGCAGTCCGGTCAGCTCGACTCGGCCCTGGGGCTGTTCGACGACCGCGCGATGGTCTTGATGGTCAACGACGACCGGAGCTACGCCCAAGGGCGGTATGACCCGTACATCGATCACATCGTCCGGGAGGACGTCTCGGTGGCCTACCTGGCCATCGCGCCGAGCCCGTACGCCCTGAGCACGGGCGACTACACGCTGACGATCGCGCGGCAGCCGTCCTGGTCGGTGCCCGAGCCGCAGGGGCAGGTCGTGCTGCTCGACTTTGACGGCGAGAGCAATCTCCAGATCGGCAGCCGCACCATCACGCACGTCGACCCCTTCGACGCGGCGCACATCGACAGCAGCTACGCGGGGCAGACCGGCGCCATTATCGACATCATCGAGGCGATGGTGGCCCAGGACTACGCCGACTACGACGTGACGTTCCTGAGCACGGCCGACGGCGACAATCCGGGCGGGGCCTTCACGCGGCTCGTCTTCGGGGGCTACGACGCCAACCTGTTGGGTCTGGCCGACAGTGTGGACTACTACAACGCGAACCCGTCGGAGGAGGCGATGATCTTCACCGACACGTTCCAGTTGTTCATGCCGCTGAACCCGACGGTGCAACAGATGGGCATCGCATTGGCCAACGTGGCCGCCCATGAGCTGGGGCATCTGCTGGGGCTGAACCACACGGTGGACCGGACCGAGCTGATGGACACGACCGCTCCGGCCCAGGACCTGCTGGTGGACCAGACGTTCCACGTGGCCGACCTGGACGACAGCATCTTTCCCGTGGGCTATCAGGACCCGGGGATGCTGCTGCGTCTGGCGTTGGGATCGTGGTAAAGAGAGCGAGCGGCCGACCGCACGTGCCGACCGCTCGCTTGTTGTCAACTCGAGGCGTGCTGATGCACGCCGATCGTCGGACGATCTAGTACGCCGTGGCCGTAGGAACGGTTCCGGTCGGGTCGCACGTGATCGCGGCATCGTTGCCGTCGGAGGGGACGCGGGCCTCGATGGCCACATCCCAGTTACCGGCGTAGTAACCACCGTCAGTGACGTCCTCGTGCCAAGCGCTCTCGTAGATCAGGTCCTCGTGCTCGTAGAAGTCGCCTGTCGGGGGCTGAGACTCGACGGGCAGGCCGCACATGGCCTTCTTCTCGAAGCTGGCGTGACCGTCCTGGAAGAGCACATTCTGGCCTTCACCGTCGCTGTGGTGCGTGCTGTTGACCTGCTTCCAGTCATCCGGGGCCCACTGGGCCGAGGCGATGTCAATCTCGCCGTCGTCACGGTACTTCGTGCTCTGGCAGGTCGCCTTGGTGTTCTTGTCGGCGATCATGGCCATACCCGGGTCGAGGCCCTCGTTGGGGACGGCCGAGCCCCGGTACGGATACTGGTAGCCGTAACTGAGGTTCTCGGGCCCGTTGAAGTCGTAGTACGTCATCGGGTTGGCCTTGCTGTCGGCCTGGTCGGCCGAGCTGGGGCAGATGAACTGCTTGTTCGTCGTGCCACCGCTCTTGACCAAGATCCAGAAGCATTGGCCGATACTGGGCATCTCGTTGGCCGTGCTGTCGCCGCCGAGCAGGACATCCGGGTCGGCGTACGCACCGATCCTCTGCACGCCGAGGTGGGCGGTGCCACGCGCGTGCGGGGCGATGGGCCACGCCTCGGAAAAGTCGTTGGCGTAGATCTTGCACGACTGACCGATACCACGGACGTTCGCGGCACAGACAGCTCGCTTGCTCAGCTCGCGGGCGCGGGCCAAGCTCGGCAGCAGGATCGAGATCAGCAACGCGATGATCGCGACCACCACCAACAGCTCAATCAGTGTAAATGCTTTCTTTTTCACGGCTGGTCCTCCTCAATGGGAAATCGGACCTCCACCACATCCGCGCCGAGCATGCCTTCGACACCGCGACAGCGCGGACGTCCTCGCGACGCGCACCAGCCCGTGCGCTAGCGCACCGAAGCGGCGAGACGCATCGCACAATGTATGGGTAGAGAGCCGTGAGAAGAACCCCTGAGGGGGCTGACCCGCCGGGACGGACGACGCAGTCAGGCAGCTTGCGTGGTCCTGGATGGGGGCCTTGTCGTATGGACAGCAAAGGATCGAAAAGAATGATAGCGATCGACAAGTGCCCTGGATGCCCTCGCCCGAGCGTCAGGTTTGGGCGTCCTCCATGTCGGCGGGTGTGTCGGTGAGTCTGGGATACGATAGATGATAGCGGTTAAAGCCGCCTGGTATAAAAGGTTATAGCAACAACCAGGTTCTGCGGCCTCCACAGACGTTCACCGGCTCCCGTAACACCATTGCCTCATTAGTTATCGTACGGCAAAAAGTTGGGCTGTCAATGGCCGGCCGGGCATTTTCGACCGTTGTCTCGTTCGACCCCGGGGCCTAGGATGGCCTCGGCGGCCGGTGACGAGGCCGCGGGGAGCTGCACGTGAGCCCGACACAGCACATCCTCGATCTCGATCGCGAGGGTCTCGTCGCCGAACTCGACCGCCTGGGTGAGAAGCCCTATCGCGCCGACCAGATCCTGCAATGGATCTATGACAAGCTCGCCGTCGACTTCGAGGCCATGAGCAACCTCAGTAAGGATCTCCGTGCCAGGCTGACCGAAGAGATGACGGTCTACACCTCGGAGGTCGAGGCCGAGGCCCGGGCCACCGACGGAACCGTGAAGCTGCTGCTACGTTGGCCCGACGGCGCGGCGAGCGAGTGTGTGCTCATCCCGGGCGAGGGTCGCCAGACGGCCTGTCTGAGCACGCAAGTAGGCTGTCCCGTTGGTTGCGCCTTCTGTGCCAGCGGCGCCGACGGGCTGCATCGCAGCCTGTCGACCGGCGAGATCGTCGAGCAGGCGCTGCGGCTCGAGCTCGTCTTGCGGGGGGCCGGTCTCGCGGCATCCGGTCCAGGCGGCGGGTCGACGGCGGAGCGGTCGGAGCCCCTCGGCGTGAGACGCTCTCGAACCCGCTCGCGGCCGGACACACCGCCCTCGCGGGGCCTGACGCACCTCGTCCTGATGGGTCTCGGCGAGCCGCTGGCCAACTACGACAGCACGCTGGCGGCGGTTCAGACGCTCAACGCACCGTGGGGACTGACCATCGGGGCGCGGCGGATCACGATCAGCACGGTGGGCCTGCCGGGCCAGATTCGCCGCCTCGCCACCGAGGGCCTCCAGGTGGGTCTGGCGATCTCGCTGCATGCGCCCAACGACGAGCTTCGTCGCGCGATCGTCCCCTGGGCCGAGCGGATCTCGATCGACGATATCCTGGACGCCGCCCGGGACTACTTCGAGCTGACCGGGCGCGAGGTGACGCTCGAGTACGTGCTGCTGGGCGGCGTGAACGATCGGCCGAGGCATGCCCGTCAGTTGGCGGCGCTGGCCAAGCAGCTCCGCTGCAACGTCAACCTGATACGCTTCAATCCCGTGGCCGACCTTCCATACGAGCGTCCCGGGCGGGAGGACGCGCATCGCTTCCAGGAGGAGCTGCGCCGAGCGGGCGTGAACACGCACCTCCGCGCCAGCCGTGGCGCCTCGATCGACGCGGCGTGCGGGCAGCTCCGTCGGCGGCATTTGCGGGCGTGAGGCGACAAGCGGCGGTCCCCCGCGCGGCGTTGCGGGGCGGAGACGCGCGGCTATAATCGCGCCTCGGTGCGGTCGGCTCGACGTGGGCCGGCAGGACGATCGTCAGGGACCATACTCGGGGAGACAACCATGAAACCGTTGGACATCGGCGTGTGCAGTTGGTCGCTCAAGCAGCCGGACCTGGCCTCGGCCTGTCGCGTGACCAAGGAGGAGCTGGGCCTGAGCGTGATCCAGCTCGGCTTTTTCGACCCGTCGATCCTGGATGCGTCGGGCGACGATGCGATCCTCGCGGCCGTCGAGGACAACGGGCTTGAGGTCAGCGCCACGTGCATCGGCTACGGCACGGAGGATTACTCGTCGATCGCCCAGATCGCCAAGACGGGGGGCTACCTGCCGGATGACTATTGGGACGAGCGGTTCAAGCTGACGTGCCGCGTGTGCGAGATCACGGCCAAGCTGGGCGTGTCGATGCTGATGACGCATATCGGCTTCGTGCCGCACGACAAGGCCGACCCGAACCACGCCAAGATGGTGGATCGGCTCAAGCAGGTCACCGACGCGCTCGGCGAGAAGACCATCACGCTGCTGATGGAGACCGGTCAGGAGCCGCCCGACACGCTGGTCGAGTTCATCGGCGACGTCGGCCGTGACAACATTCGGGTGAACTTCGATCCGGCGAACATGATCCTGTACGGCGTGGGGAATCCGGTCGAGGCGATGGACGTGCTGAAGGACCACATCTCGCACATCCACGCCAAGGACGCGACCTGGTCGACGAACCCGGGCACGGACTGGGGCGAGGAGGTGGTGCTCGGCACCGGGCAGGCCGACATCCCGCAGGTGGTGGCCAAGCTCAAGTCGTTCGGCTACCAGGGTCCGCTGGTGATCGAGCGCGAGGCGGGCGAGACGCGCGTCGCCGACGTGCAGGCGGGGATCAAGCTGCTGAAGTCGCTGGTGTAGTCTGCAGGGAATGGTAAGTTCGAGTGGGTGGCCACGCTGAGATCCGCGTGGCTATGTGTAGCTGCGTTCCTGGGCTACGTAGCCCCCGGACCCGCGTAGCCTTCGCGAAGCAAGCTTGGCGAAGCTGGCTTGACGACGCATCGGAGAGGCGACTGTCAAGGAGCGTTGCTGTTACACGCTGACCGAAGAGCCAATGCTCGCTGGCGAGTGCACCCAGAAGACAACGCTCCCTCACGGTCGCGTCTCTGAGTGGGCGCTCACGCTGTTGGAGGACGCCTCTCGAACTACGACGCGACGTCGCCATCGAAGACGGCTCCTACGAGCCATCGCGATCGTCGCCGTTCACGCCCCCACGAGATCCGCCTGCTCGATCTCGCGCTTCAGCTTGCCCGCCGTCAGCGTGTCGGGCTCGAGCTCGTCGGCGCGGTGGCAGGCCGAGAGGTGATCGTCGGCCGCACCGGCGTGGCGTTCGAGGGCGGGCGTGACGTGTTTGCATTTCTCGATGGCGACCGGACACCTCGGATGGAACGCGCAGCCGCTCGGCGGGTTCACCGGGCTGGGCACCTCCCCCTTGAGCACGATCGACGTGCGCTGCCGTGTGGCCTTCGGGTCGGGTGTCGGCGCCGCCGACAGCAGGGCCTGGGTGTAGGGGTGTTTCGGGTTGCCGTAGACCTCCGGGGCGCGACCGGTCTCGACGATCTTGCCGAGGTACATGACGGCCACGTCGTCGCAGAAGTGCTGCACCACGGCGAGATTGTGGGCGATGAACAGGTAGCTCAGGCCCATCTCGGCCTGGAGGTCGGCCAGTAGGTTGAGGATCTGCGACTGGATCGAGACGTCGAGCGCGCTGACGGGTTCGTCGCAGACGATGAAGTCGGGATCGAGGGCCAGCGCGCGGGCGATACCGATCCGCTGGCGCTGACCGCCGCTGAACTCGTGCGGGTAGCGTGCCATGTGCGACGGGCTCAGGCCGACGCGCTCGAGCAGCTCGGCCACGCGGCGCTCGCGGTCGCGGCCGCGGGCCAGGCCGTGAACGGTCAGGGCCTCGCCGACGATGCCGCCGACGGTCATCCGCGGGTTCAGGCTGCCGTAGGGGTCTTGGAAGATGATCTGGAGCTGGCGTCGGAGGGCCCGCATCTCGCCGCGCGGCACGCTGAACAGGTCGACGCCGTTGTAGGTCACCGTGCCGCTGGTGGCGGGGATGAGCCGCAGGATGGTCCGCCCGACGGTGGTCTTGCCGCAGCCGCTCTCGCCGACGAGGCCGAGCGTCTTGCCGCGGCGGACTCGAAAGGTCACGCCGTCGACGGCGCGCACCCAGCCGCTGATCCGCGAGAGCACGCCCCTGCGCACGGGGAAATAAGTCTTCAGGTCGTGGACCTCGATGATCGCCTCGCCGTTGTCAGTCACCCCTGTGTCCTCGCTGGTCGCCGCATGTTCGTTGGCCGCTGGGTTGGTTAGTCGAGCGTCGTCTCGGTCCCGGGCGTCAGGATCACGACCTCGCAGCCGGCACGCTCCTTGAAGGCCTCGGCGTCGCTGTGGTCGCCGACGATGTCGCCCCAATGATAGGGCAGCGCCCTGGCCGGCTTGATGGACTCGACGGCCTGGGCGGCCTCGTCGGGGCTCATGGTGTAGGTCCCGCCGACCGGCAGCAGGGCCAGGTCGATGTCCCGGAGCCGGCCCATCTCGGGGATGAGGTCGGTGTCGCCGGCGTAATAGATGCGTTGGCCGTCGAGCTGGACCACGACGCCGAACCAGTTGTTGGCCCTGGGGTGGAACTCCTTGTCGATGTTGTAGGCGGGTATGACCTCGATGATCACGCCCTCCAGCTCGTGCGTCATGCCGGGCTCGACGCGGGTCACGTATCCCGGGAGCTTGTCGACGCAGTCCGGCGGGGCCAGGACATGGGTGTCCGGTCCGCTGATCCTCTTGACGTCGGGCCCGCTGCAATGGTCGTAGTGGCCGTGCGAGACCACGACGCTATCGACCGGCTCGGTCGACTCGGGCAGCTTCCACGGGTCGATGGCTACCGACTTGCTGCCGGCCAACAGAAAGCTCGCGTGTCCGAACCAGGTTACGGTCACCGCCATGTCGGCATCCTCCCGCATCAGCGTGCCTGGCCCCGCTCATCGTTGTAACGGCACCCCGCGAAGGCCGCAAGTCCGCGGCAGCCCTGACCGGCTCGTCGTCGGTTGGGGAAGGGAACGGGTCGCTACGGGTGGTCTTGATCGTCGGAGGACAGGACCAGCGCTTCGGGTTTGGCGTCGAGCCATTTGAGGGCGGCGTCGACGACGCGTGGATCGAACTGCGTTTCGCGACCGCGCTCGAGCTCATCGATCACGCGGGCTACCGAGTAGCTGTCCTTGTAGCTGCGCCTGGCGAGCATGGCCTCGATGGAATCGGCGACGTGGAGGATCCTCGCCCCGAGCGGGATGGCCTCGCCCGAGAGGCCCTCCGGGTAGCCCTGCCCATCCCAGCGCTCGTGGTGATGGAGGATCATGGGCAGCTCGGCGCGCAGGAAGCTGACGCGCTGAAGGATCTGCACGGCCATGGCCGGGTGCAGGCGGATCAGGGAGAACTCGTCGTCGGTGAGGGCGTCGGTCTTGGTGAGGATGTGGTCGGGGATGCCGATCTTGCCGATGTCGTGCAGGATGGCGGCGGTCTCGATGACCTGGATCAGGTCGCCCTCGAGGTCGAGCTGCTCGGCGATGGCCGCGGCGTAGTTGGCCACGTGCAAGGAATGCCGCTTGGTGTAGGGGTCCTTGGCCTCGACGGCGGCGATGAGGGCCTCGGTCGATTCGATGTAGCTCTTGCGGAGCCGCTGGTGGAGCTGCTCGAACTGCTCGCCCAACTGGGAGAGCTTCTGGGTATCGAGTTGTTGGCCCGCAGCGTCGGTGCCGACCAGATCGTCCCAGTTGGCGATGGAGGAGGCGCCGCGGGCCTTGGCCTGCGAGACGGCCTGTTGGGCGCGCTGGAGCAGGCTGCCCTCGGACTCGATGAAGCCGGGATCGCATTCGGCGATGCCGATGCACACGCCCAGATAGACGTCGGCGTCGGCGTACTTGAAGGGGTGGTTGCTGACGAGCGTCCGGACGCGGCGTGCAAACTGGACCGCTTGCGGGGCCGTCGTCTCGAGGAGTCCCATGGCGAACTGCTGACCGCTGTACCGGGCCAGGAGGTCGCTCTGACGGCAGCACGACCGGAGTCGGTCGGCCAACTCCCTCAGGACGACGTCCCCGAAGGCATGCCCGTACTTGACGTTGATCTCGGTGAAGTCGTCCAAGTCGAGCAGGAGCACGCTGAGCGGGAAGCTGTGCCTTCGGCACTGGGCCCGCATGTAGGCGAGCTCCTCGTGGAAGCGTCGATGGTTGATCAGGCCGGTCAGCGGATCACGATGGATCAGCACCGGGTGACTGGATTGCGAGGATGACACGTGGGCGCGAAGGTCCTCGCTGGGTGTATCCTGTCGGCGGTCAAGGACGGCCTCGGTGACCACGCGTCGCAGCTCCTGGACGTCGAAGGGCTTCTCGATGTAGTCGAACGCGCCGCGGCGGATGGCCTGCTTGGCCCAGTCGACCGAGCCCATGCCGGTCATGAGAATCATGCGGCTCTCGGGCCGGATGGCGACGACCTTGTCGAGCAGCTCGAAGCCGGTCATGTCGGGCATCGAGATGTCCGAGACGATGACGTCATACGCCTGGCGACAGATCAGTGCGTAGGCCTCTTGGGCGCTGCCGGCACAGTCGCACTGCCAGCCGTTGAAGCTCAGCGCGGTCTTCATGAGTTGACCGACTTGGGTCTCGTCATCGACGACCAGGATTCTTGCCGCTGGTGAAGACATGGGACCTTCGCAGCGTGCCCTGGGACGTTGTGCCCGGGCCGCGACAAACGGGCCTCTCTAGATCGAAAAAAACCCGCCGGCGAACACACCTTGATGCTTATCGACGTGGGGTTCGTGGCACTTTACCTATCGCCATCTAGTTGGGATGTAAACACTTAGAAAGGAAGAGCCGCGCTCGGAATCCTTCGCAAGCAGGCTGGTGATGTTACGCCTATCGGCACCTTGAGACTACGACCATCGTGGCCGTGGCGTAGGTCGAATCCCTACCTTGGGACGCCCAAGGAGGTGCGGTCGGGCTGGTGAGCTGGGGGGCGGGTGGACCATCTGCCGTACGACTTCTTACATAAGCTATTTGAGAGAAGGGGTTTCCAATTCTTGCGCGGAGGATGGGGGCGACGAATGAGTTTTTTGTGAATTTGCCCTGGACTCTGAAAGGCCCGGCTGCCTAGTAGTACCTGAAGGCAACGCACAAAACCTTCTCCCAAAATTTACCTCCTACTCCCTCAAGGGCCCTCCCCCAAAGGGCCCTTACTTTTTGCGCCGAGATCGGGTCGGGTGGTCGTCGGGAAGACGGCTGCTGCGCCCCCATACCTATCGCCGCCGAAGACGCCTGCCTCGAAGCAGTTCCCAGAGGTGAACGACCTGCTCGGGCGGAGTTCGGTGGTTCGCGGTGGCGATGGTGGGCCCGCCGACGTAGCCATGGATGCATCGAGGGCGTCGTGCCGTCGAAGATGAACTCGGCCAAGGACGGAAACCATTGGCCGGCAAAGGTCAAGAGGAATCATCGATCAGGCGTGCATGGCCGGGGGGCGTGGCATCTCGACGGCGGCATGATTTTCTGCGATTTCCCCTGGACTCGTCCTGCTCGCGGCGCCTAGTAAGACCTGAAGGCAACGCACAAAACCTTCTCCCAAATTTACCTCCTACTCCCTCAAGGGCCCTCCCCCAAAGGGCCCTTACTTTTTGCGCCGACATAGCCCGCGCGACGTCCGGCAGCCATCGATGTGAGTCGCTCACGTCCGAGCGTTTGACAGCTTCGTTGTCGTCAAGAAGGAGGTCGCGAGGGATCGCGGCGGAGCGGTCACTATGGCCGCGTGGGTTCTCCTGCTCGTGGTCCAACGCCATGGCACCTATCGGTTCGCCAGGAGGGCGTCCGACCTTGGCCAAGGCTACGGAGGACGGAAGTTCCTGCTGAGCCGGATTGTACGGGTTGCTCTGCAGCTCGGCGGGCCTCGCCCTCCCGATTCGAGCTTACAGGAACCCATGCGGCGAGAGACGGGCCGAGCCGACCCTTCCACAGGGAGCCGTGGCCGGGGGTTGATCTGTTGACATCCACGGCCTCGACGTTGATTTGCCCCTTGGGCGTTGCAGCCCTGTCATGGCGGACACGGCTGAGCCAAGAATCTTGGAGAATCGTGGGATTACCCCTGGACTCTTCGCGGCGTGTGCGCCTATCAGGAAGCGAAGGTCAGAAGAAGAACGAACCTTCTCCCAAATTTCCTCCTACACCCTCAAGGGCCCCTCCTCAGGGCCCTTACTTTTTGCGCCGCGGGGCGGTCGGCTACTTGTTCAGCGGCTTGAGCTTGATGTTCTTGAACCAGCAATCCTTGCCGTGGTCCTGGAAGCCGATGTAGCCCTTGCGGGGATGGTCCTTCCAGGCGGTCGGGAACTTGTGGCGCGAGCCGTCGGGCCGGCGGAGCTTGCGGTCCCACTCGTCGAGGTCCATTCGGGTGATCTTCTCACCGTTGAGCTCGACCTCGATGATGTTGTCGTCGCAGAGGATCTCGATGTGGTTCCACTGCCCGGCGGGCTTGGCCATCTGTTTCTTGGGCTTGACCATGTCGTAGATCGCGCCGGTATCGTGGTACCCGGCCGTCTTGGTGTCGTCGATGCCGATCTCGAGCCCATTGTAGCCGAGGCTGTACCTGCCGCGCCGCTTGAGCGGCGTGGTCCGCAGGAAGATACCGCTGTTGCAGCCCTCGCTGATTTTGAAATCGAGCTTGAGCTTGAAGTCGCCCCACTCTTTCTTGTGGACCATCATGTAGCCGCCGCACTTGTGCGGGTTGATGGCGGCGTCCTCGACGGGCCTCTTGCTGGGCTTCTTGCTGCTGGTCATCCAGCCGTCGAGGTTCTTGCCGTTGAACAGCAGGATCCAACCGTCCTTCTTCTCCTGCTCGGTGAGCTGGTTGTCGGCCGCGAGGGCGGGAAGGGCGATAGTCAGCGCAATGAGAACCGTAAGCAACCTTGTCATGGTACCGTGCCTCCGTATGGAACTTCTGTTCTTGCCGCGACCGATCGGGCGGCGAAACTCCCTTCTACTACTTCCCCGCATACACTTCCAGTTCCGCCACGGCCATCTGGCCGCCGGGCTGTTGGTCGGCGTCGGGTTTGAGGCCCATCACGCGGACGTAGCGAGCGGGCGTCGCGTCGAAGACGTGCTCGTGTCGGCCCGGGCCGGTGCCCTTGGCGTGGGCGACGGTCTTCCAGTCGCCGTCCTTGCCGGTGGCCGAGAGGACGATCTTGTACTCCGTGGCGTACTTGTCGGTCGGGAAGTGGACGACGACGCGCTTCAGGGGGGCGATCTCGAGCAGGTCGACGTGATACGTCCACGGCCACTCGCCGCCGGCCTGGGCACGCGTCTCGGGGAAGCTGTCCACGCCGTGGCGCGCGAAGTGCTTCGAGCCGTTGACCCACAGCGGCTTCGTGCCGTTCAGGTTCAGCAGGCGCGCGGGCTTGAAGCTGGCCAGGTTCCCTGGCGGGAGCTGCGGTCGGGGCTCGGCCAGACCCTCGCCGAGGGCCCGGAGCTGATCCAGGAACTCCTGCGGGATGAGGCCGTCCGGACGGATCGGCACGTCCCAGGTCACCACGCCGCCGTGGTGGTGGATCTCGCGGACGTACTCGATGAGCCACCGCTCGGAGAAGCGCGGACGATCGTGGCCCCACCGCCGCCCGAGGTGGCTGAGGATGTGGAACTGGGCGTCGCCGATGAACCGGCCGTGGCACGATTCCATGACGCCCATGATCTCGCCGGCCGTGTAGTCCTCATGCGGCGTGATGTGCACGAGGGTTTGGCCCGGGGTGCGGTGCGGGTGCGATTGGCCGATGACGCCGTGGTTGAAGGCGACGATGCTGTGGGGGTTTCCGGCGCGGGCGGCCGCGGCGAGGCTCTCGAAGTTGGGCGGCTCGTCCTGCACGTACATCTCATAGGGGAAGTAGCAGCCGTCGAACCACCAGCCGCTGACCTTCTTGCCCCACCGTTTCGACCAGTCGGCGATGACCTGCTCCCACTTCTGCTGGAACGAGATGAGGTCCTTGTTGCGCGGGATGTCGCCGCCGACCTGCCCCTGGTAGTAGCGGTGCTTGCCGCCCTTCCAGCCCAAACGGTTCACGGCAATATTGTCACGATCGGGCGCTCCCGACGGCAGGTACACACACAGCCGGATGCCCTTCGGCGCGAGGGCGTCGTAGAGGTCGCTCACGAGGTCGCGTCGCGCACACTTGCTGGGCGAGATGCCGACGAGCCTGTCGTAGGTCGGGTTCGGCGCGATGTAGTGGCCCGAATTCTGGCCGAGCGTGATGAAGTAGTACGTCGCCCCGACCGACGCAAGCTGATCAGCCAGACCCTGCACATCGAACGCATCGATCAGACGGTTCCACTCCTCGACGGTGGTGTCGTCGCCCCGCGCGACGGTGCCGGCCAGGTAGTGGGCGAACACGCCCCACTTGGCCTGGTAGAGCCACGCGGCGCGATGCGGCTTACCGCCTTCGGCGGCGAGGATCGGTTCGGACAGCGAGACGGACACCAACGCCGTCAGGAGATAGGCGGACGGGCTTCTCATGGCGAACTCCTTCACGTTGTGAGCGATCTCAACAGCACAGCTCCCTGACGGTCGCTGCTTCGATGCGGTGGCTGACGTTTCTGGGCCCGCTGGTTCGGTTTCACGCGACCTGCTGGTTCCCGTTCACGTGACCCGCTGGTTCGGTTATACGCGCCCCGCTGATTTCCGTTCACGCGACACACCCCTCTACAACTGCGCCTTGTTGACGAACTCCTGGCACTCCGGCCTATCCCAGGGCACGTCGGGGTAGTCCTGCCAGATCTTGACGTCCTCGGTGAGCCGGTCGTACAGCTCGGGTCGGCGTTGGTGCATCGTCCGGAGGTGCTTGCGAAGGCGACGGAGCTGCTTCAGGTCGATCGTCGCGTGGAGGCAGGCGTCGCCGGGCTTCTTGATGCGTGGGAACAGCCGGCTCTGCTCGGGCTTGCCGTCGGCCTTGACGACGGAGGTCCCGCCGACCGACGCGAAACCCGTGTTGAACCCGTCGGTGATGTTCGCGCCGACCACGCAGCCGTAGGCATTGGCCGGAAAGATGCAGTAGGCGTCCTCGATCATGCCGGCCCGGCCGTTGATCCAGAGGATGATCTCGGCGCCCTCGAACGACGTGCAGCCCCAGGCCTCGGGGAAGTAGCCGTCGTAGCACTGGAGGATGCCGATGGGGGCGAAATCCAGGTGGAAGACCTTGAACTGATTGCCCAGGATGCCCCGGGCCTCGGCATCGTGCCCTTTGACGGGCGGCCACCAGTGCGGGGCCGGTCCGGACGCCGGGTGGCATTTGAAGTACCGCCCGAGGAGGTTGCCCGAGCGATCGACCACCAGGGCGGTCGTGGCCCACTTTGCACCGTGCGACTCGACGAGCCCGGCGATGGCGTAGACGTTGTGCTCGCGCGCCAGGGCGAAGAAGCGTTGCACGACCGGGTCGGCGACGGAGATCCGCGAGCCGAGCACGTATTCGGGAAAGACCACGAGGTCCGCTCCGGCCTGGGCGGCCTGCTCGAAGAAGGCGGGCATGCGGTCGATGGCGGGCTTGGCGCTTTTCTGCGTGAGCTGGACGAGGGTGATCGTGGCCTGGTCTCGCCGAGATCCGCCTCGCTTCGGCTCGGCTGAGGCCTCGGCGGCGGCCATCGCACCGCCGGCGGCAGCAGTCGCACCAACCGTCGTGATGAACTGGCGTCGCGTCACGCCGTCGGTCGGCCTGGGGGGCTCAACGAGATGGTCATTCATGACGTTCATCCTTCCTGCTAGGTATCCGCCTGAGATGGAATGGAGCATCCCGCACGGGCCGGGGCTCGCTGCTGGGCGGCCTCGTGCTAGAATACCCCGGCACGGCACGCAGCGACAGCCGGTGCACCACGCGGCGGGGAGGGCCCCGAGCAGAGAGCAGCGTGCACCGCTCGGGATGCATCCCGCGGCCCGGGCGTGGTCTGACCCAGCAAGGAGGATCTGACGTGAATCGTAAGCATTCGCCATACGGGCCTTGTCTCATGGGCCTTGCCGGGCTGGCAGCACTCGTCGTCACGGCGGCGCCCCTCGACGCCGCCGGCGGCAAGGGCGTCTCGCGGAGCGTGCACGTCTTCTACTATCCGTGGTACGGCAACCCGGCCGTCGACAAGGCGTGGTCGCATTGGAACGAGGGCGGGCACAAGCCGCCCGAGGACATCGGCGCGAACTTCTATCCCGAGCTGGGCCTGTACAGCTCGAACGACCCGCGCGATCTGAACGTGCAGATGCGCCAGCTCCACGACGCGGGCGTGGGCGTTTTGTGCACGTCGTGGTGGGGGCCGGGCTCGTACACCGACCGGGCCACGCCCAAGGTCCTCGACGCCGCGGATCGGTTCGGCCTGAAGGTGAACTTTCATCTCGAGCCGTGGACGGGTCGCAAGGGCGTCAAGGCCAAGAGCTATCGCGACGGCATCGTCTACATCCTCGACAAGTACGGCAAGCACCGGGCGCTCTATCGCGATCCGCGGCGCGGCAACAAGCCGATGTTCTACGTGTACGACTCGTACCTCGTGAAGACGGAGGATTGGGCCGGCGTCCTGACCCCGAACGGTAAGCAGACGATCCGAGGCACGCCGTACGACGGCGTCGTCATCGGGCTGTGGGTCAAGAAGGAGGACGATCGCGCGATGCTGAACGGCGGGTTCGACGGGTTCTACACCTACTTCGCGACCGAGGGGTTCACGTACGGCTCGACGATCGCGAACTGGCCCGCGATGGCCCGTTTCGCCCGGAAGCACAAGCTGCTGTTCATCCCCAGCGTCGGTCCCGGCTATGACGACACGCGGATCAGGCCCTGGAACACCAAGAACCAGCGCGACCGCGAGAAGGGTGCCTACTACGACCGCATGTGGGCCGCGGCCCTCGGCTGCCGGACCGAGTTCGTCTCGATCACGTCGTTCAACGAATGGCACGAGGGCACGCAGATCGAGCCGTCGGTGCCGAAGAAGATTGACGGCTACACCTATCTCGACTTTCGGCCCCGCACGCCCGAGCACTACCTCAAGCGTACGCACTACTGGGTGAAGCGGTTCAAAGAGACGGTGTCGAAGTGAGCGGTCCACCGCCTACAAAGCCGTGGCTTTGAATGTGAGCTGAAGGCCGATACAAGCGGCGGTGAACGGCACAGGTTCCCGACGGTCGCTGCTCTGATCGCAGATGCCCCTAGGGAAGCGGTTGGTCGGAGACGCGACGGGGGGGATGCGTTGGTGTTGGACCACACCCTGCTGTCCTCAGCGGGGTGTCACGCCCAGGACCGCCGTGAGGATGCGGCGGCTCGGTTGCTCTTCGCCTCCCAGCTCGGGCGCCACACTCTCTGCCCTTGATCGATCCCCCCTGCCACAGAATAATGTGCCCTGCCCATCCTTAAGCCAACTGAGGAGCCTTTCATGAGCACGACGAAACCGCTGGCCGGCAAGGTCGCGATCATCACCGGAGCGAGCCGCGGCATCGGCAGGAGCATCGCGCTGGCCTTCGCCCAACAGGGCGCCGACATCGTCATCGCGGCCAAGAGCGAGACCGAAAACCCCAAGCTACCGGGGACGATCCACACCGTGGCCGAGGAGGTCCGCTCGATCGGCACGCAGGCCCTGCCCGTCAAGGTCGACGTCCGCGACGATGCGATGATCCAGGACATGGTCGCCAAGACGATGGACACGTTCGGCCGTATCGACATCCTCATCAACAACGCCGGCGCGCTCTGGTGGCAGCCCGTGCTCGAGACGCCCATGAAGCGCTACGACCTGATCAACGACGTGAACTCGCGGGCAAGCTTCGCGTGTACGCAGGCGTGTCTGCCGCACATGCTCGCCGGTGAGGGAGGCCACGTGCTGGTGTTCTCGCCGCCGATCGACCTGCGTGCCCTGCCGGGCAAGGTCGCCTACCTGATCAGCAAGTTCGGCATGACGATGCTCGCGCTGGGCCTGGCCGAGGAAATGGCCGGCAAACCGTTCTCCATCAACGCACTCTGGCCCGTGACGGCGATCGAGTCGTTCGCGACGATCAACTTCAACCTGGGCACGCCCGAGATGTGGCGCAAGCCCGACATCCTCGCCGACGCCTGCCTCGCTCTGGTAACCAAAGCCCCGGGTAAGCTGACGGGCAAGGCCCTGCTCGATGAGGACCTGCTCCGAGCCGAGGGCGTTACCGACTTCTCGAAGTACCAGTGCGTGCCCGGCCACGAGCCACCCCGCATGACGCCCGACGACTACCCGAACGCCGGACCGCTGGCACAATCCTGATATCCCGGCACGAAGGAATCTCCCGTGTTGTGTGCCACTGGCAGCTAGCCTGCCAGTGCCCTTCGCGGGATCATAGCAAAGGCCAAGATCGCACAGAGGACAGTGGGCCTCGGCCAAACACACCCGCGGAAACTCTGCACCACGAAAGCCGACCATCAGGCAATCGCACGAAACACCTGAGGTGCCACTCGACAGGACGACCCCCGCCCCACACCTTGCACACCGCGCCGGGCCGAATACCATGGAGACTTCGCCTCAATCAGGAGATCCCCATGAGCCATCGCATCAATCGTCGCCAATTCCTCGGCGCGTCCGGTGCGGGTGCCGCAGTCCTGGCACTCGGTCGCTCCGCAGCGCAGGCCGCTCAGGCAGGCAAGCGGCCGCCCAACGTCATCCTGGTCATGACCGACGATCAGGGTTACGGCGACCTGGCCTGTCACGGCAACAAGGTCCTGCAGACGCCGAATATCGATCGCATGCACGGACAGAGCGCGCGGCTGACGAACTTCCACGTCTGCCCCACGTGCACGCCGACGCGAGCGGCGCTGATGACGGGACGCTACTCGCTGCGAACCGGCGTGTGGCACACGATCATGGGCCGCTCGATCATGCGACGCGACGAAACAACGATGGCCCAGGTCTTCGGCGCCTCGGGCTATCGTACGGGCATGTTCGGCAAGTGGCACCTCGGGGACAACTGGCCCTATCGCCCGCAGGATCGCGGCTTCGACGAGACCTTCTGCCACGGTGGCGGCGGCGTGGGCCAGACGCCCGACTACTGGGGCAACGACTACTTCGACGACACCTACTTCCATAACGGCAAGTCGACCAAGTGTGACGGCTACTGCACGGACATCTTCTTCGACCGCGCCCTGCGATTCGTCGAGGCCAACAAGAACAAACCGTTCTTCGTGTACCTCACACCCAATGCCGCCCACAGCCCATACAACGTGGACGACCGCTACGCCAAGCCGTACGAGCAGCGCGGCGTGAAGGCGCTACTGGCCAGGTTCTACGGCATGATTACCAACATCGACGAGAACATGGGCAGGCTCATGCGGCGGCTCGACGAGTTGGGCCTGAGCGACAACACGATCCTCGTCTTCATGACCGACAACGGCACGTCCGGTCGCGGATTCAACGCTGGCATGCGAGGCTACAAGGGCAGCCAGTACGACGGCGGCCATCGCGTCCCGTGCTTCATCCGCTGGCCCGGTGGCGGCATCCAGGGCGGACGCGACGTCGGTCAACTGACCGCACACCTCGACCTGCTGCCGACGTTCATCGGCCTGTGCGGCCTCAAGCGTCCCGACGGCGTAGCGTTTGACGGTCGGGACATCAGCGGCTTGCTCCGGGGCGTGGCCGGCGACTGGGCCGACCGCCCGATCTGCGTCGATACACAGCGCATCGAGATCCCGAAGAAGTGGAAGCAGTGCGCGGTCATGACGTATCAATGGCGGCTCATCAACGGCAAGGAACTGTACGACATGCGGGCCGACCCGGGCCAGAAGAAGGACGTGGCCGGGCAGCATCCGCAGGTCGTCGCGCGGCTCCGCAAGGCCTACGAGGCGTGGTGGGCGAGCGTGTCGGAGCACTTCGACGCGTACAGCCGGATTCCGATCGGCAACAAGGCCACGCGAGAGGTCCGCATCTGCTGCCACGATTGGCACGGTGCGAAGGTGCCGTGGAACCAGCCGCACATCCGCCAGGGCCTGGTGGCCAACGGATTCTGGGCTATCGACGTTGAGCGCGAGGGCATGTACGAGTTCGAGCTACGACGCTGGCCGGTGGAGGTCGACAAACCCATCCGCGTGGCCATCCCGGGCGGCAAGGCCGTCAAGCCCACCAAGGCCCGACTGAAAATCGGCACCGTCGACAAGACCTGTCCGATCGCCGACGGTGATGTAGCTGCGACGCTCAAAGCTCAACTGCCGGCCGGCAAGACGCGGATGCAGACGTGGTTCACCGACGACGACGGCACGGAGCGCGGCGCTTACTACGTCTATGTCCGCCGCGTCGGCTGATCGCTCGAAACCAAGACTCCGACTGGAGGATCGCCGTATGACACGTCAAACGACAACACACAGGGGCACCTTGATTGCAGCCGCCTGCATCGGGGCCGCACTCGCATCACTTGGCTCACCGACTCAGGCCGCGACGAAGAAGGATAAGCCCAACTTCGTCTTCTTCCTGATCGACGACATGGGCTGGCGGGACCTGGGGTGTTTCGGCAGCACGTTCTACGAGACGCCCCACATCGATCGGCTCTCGGCGACGGGGATGCGGTTCACCGACGCCTACGCGGCCTGTCCGGTGTGCAGCCCGACGCGGGCGAGCATCATGACGGGCACGTACCCGGCGCGGATCGACCTGACCGACTACATCGGCGGGCGGCGCAAGAAGAAGCTCATTCCCGCGCCCTACATCCACCAGATGCCTCACGAGGAGGTCACCATCGCCGAGGCGCTCAAGCAGGCCGGGTACACGACGTTTTTCGCGGGCAAGTGGCATCTCGGCGCGGCTCCCTTCACCCCCGAGTCGCAGGGCTTCGACATCAACAAGGGTGGCTGGCGTGCCGGACACCCCTACAAGGGCTTCTTCAGCCCGTACGGCAATCCGAAGCTCGAGGACGGACCGAAGGGCGAGTACTTGACGGATCGGCTCACCGACGAATCGATCCGCTTCCTCGACACCGTGGGCGACAAGCCGTTCCTGCTGTACCTGTCGCATTACGCGGTCCACACGCCGCTGCAATCGAAGAAGCGGCTCACCAAGAAGTACCAGGCCAAGGCCAAGGCGATGCCGGCACCCGATGGTCCGAAGTGGCTGCCGGAGGGCGAGCGGAAGTGCCGCCAGGTTCAAGACCACGCCGTTTACGCGGGCATGGTGCAGAGCGTCGACGAGAGTGTCGGCCGCGTGCTCGACAAGCTCGAGGAGCTAGGCCTGGCGGATAACACGGTGGTTTTCTTCATGAGCGACAACGGCGGGCTGAGCACGTCGGAGGGTCATCCGACGTCGAACGTGCCGCTCCGGGCCGGCAAGGGCTGGCTGTACGAGGGCGGCATCCGGGAGCCGATGATCATCCGCTGGCCGGGCGTGACCGAGCGCGGCGGCACCTGCATGGTGCCCGTGACCAGTACGGACTTCTACCCGACGATGCTCGAGATGGCCGGCCTGCCTCTACGACCGAAGCAACACCGCGACGGCGTGAGCCTCGTGCCGCTGCTGCAGGGCAAGCGCTCGCTCGACCGCGAGGCGCTCTACTGGCACTACCCGCACTACGGTAATCAGGGCGGCAGTCCGGGCGGGGCCGTTCGCTGCGGCAAGTACAAGCTCATCGAGTTCTACGAGGACGACCACGTCGAGCTGTACGACCTCGAGAACGACATCAGCGAACAGCGCGACCTGGCCAAGACCATGCCCGAGCGAGCGGCCAAGCTCCGCAAGATGCTGTTCGAGTGGCGGCGGGCGGTGGACGCCAAGATGCCCTATCCGAACCCCAACTGGAAACCTAAGACGTGAAAGGGACGCAGCCATGGCACGTGATACGCAACGGGTGGTGACGACCGGTCGTCTGGCCGGGATGTTCCTCGTGGCCGTGACGGTCGGTGGCGGGTTGGCCGCGCCGGCATCGGCGGCGGATTTCGCCAGCAACTGGCCCGAGCACGCCAGGCGGGCGTGGGTCGGTCCGGAGTTCTGGGCCAACCGGCTTCAGGACTGGCGGATCGAGGCCGGTCGGCTTGTCTGCACCGAAGCGCGCGGCGGCAAGCCGTTGCGAACGGTCCACCTGCTGACCCGGCGGTTGGGTGCGCATCGGGGCGAGCTGTCGATGTCCGTCAAGCTGGGCCTGGTCGAGGCCGCTGCGGCCATCGCCAGCGACGCCGGAGCGGGGTTCCTGATCGGCGCGGGCGCGACGCTCGACTACCGCGCGGCGGCCCTGGTGCATCACAGCCCGGGCGCCGACGGCGGGCTTTTCGCGGGCATCGAGGCGGACGGGACGCTCATCGTGAAGGACCTCGAGCAGTGGACGAGAGACAAGCCGGCCAAGGGCAGGCGGCGGCCCCACCTGCGACCGAAGTACCTCGTCAGGCAGTCGACCGGTGCGAAGGCGCTGCCGAAGACCGTTCGGCTGGAGCTGTCGGCCCAAGCCGACGGCGACCGGTATACCCTGGTCGTGAGGGCCCGCGATGCGGCCAGCGGCAAGGAGATCGGAGAGGCGCGACGGCACGGCGTCAAGGCCGATCGGCTCGTGGGCCAGCTCGCTCTCGTCTCGCACCCCGGCTCGCGAGGCAAGACCGCGACGTTCTGGTTCGAGGACTGGCGGGTGTCGGGCAGCAAGGTCGAGGTCCACGACGACCGGACCTGCGGGCCGATCCTCTCGGCCCAGCACACGCTCAGCCGCGGCACGCTGAAGATGACCGCCCAGATGATGCCGCTCGGTGAGACCGACACGCGGGCCGTCTCGCTCGAGATCCAACGGGACGGCCAGTGGAAACAGATCGCCGTCAGCAAGGTCACCGAGCCGGGCTACATCGCCACGTTCAAGATCACCGACTGGGACGACACGCGCGACACGCCGTACCGCGTGGTCTACCTCTACAAGGAGGCGCCGCAGACGCTGCAACGCTACTTATGGTCGGGCACGGTGCGGCGCGATCCGGTCGACACGTCGGTGCTCACGGTGGCGGCCTTCACGGGGAACCACAACATGCGGCATTACGGGGTCGAGTCGGCCCCGTTCCCGTGGAACAAGGACGGCTGCTGGTTCCCGCATAACGAGCTGGTGCGGCACGTCGCCAGCCACAAGCCCGATCTGCTCTTCTTCAGCGGCGACCAGGTCTACGAGAGCTGCAGCCCGACCCGCGCCGAGGTGAACCTGCTCGATTACCTCTATAAGTGGTACCTCTGGTGCTGGGCGTTCCGCGATTTGACCAAGGATGTGCCCTGCATCGCCATCCCCGACGACCACGACGTCTACCAGGGCAACATCTGGGGGGCCGGCGGTCGGAAGGCCAAGCGGCAGGACGACGGCGGGTATACGCGGCCGGTCGAGTTCGTCAAGCAGACCGAGCGGACGCAGACGAGCAACCTGCCCGACCCATTCGATCCGCGGCCCATCGAGCAGGGCATCGGCGTGTACTTCTGCGAGATGAACGTCGGTCGGCTGAGCGTGGCCGTCATCGAGGATCGCAAGTTCAAGTCGTCGCCGACGGTGATGATCCCCGAGGGCAAGTGCGTCAACGGCTGGTTCCAGAACCCGGACTTCGACCCGGTCAAGAGCGCCGACGTGCCGGGGGCGGTGCTGCTGGGCCAGCGGCAGCTCGATTTCCTGAACGCGTGGTCGAAGGACTGGAGCCACCAGGCCTGCATGAAGACGGTGGTCAGCCAGACGGTGTTCTCGAACGTGGCGACGCTGCCGGTCGATGCCACCAGCGACAAGGTCGTGCAGAAGCTCGAGATCTTCAAGCCGGGTGAGTACCCGCCGAACGACCGACGCGTGGCCGACGCCGACTCGAACGGCTGGCCCCAGACGGGGCGCAACAAGGCGCTTCGCGAGTTTCGCCGCGGCTTCGCGCTGCACGTCGCGGGCGATCAGCACCTCGGCAGCACGATCCAGTACGGCGTGGAGGCCTGGCACGATGCGGGGTTCGCGATTTGCGTGCCGTCGGTGGCCAACTTCTTCCCGCGGCGGTGGTTCCCCAGAGAGGGCGGCCGAAACCGCGAGCCCGGCGCCCCGAAGTACACGGGCGACTTCCTGGACGGCTTCGGCAACCACATGACGGTGCATGCCGTGTCGAACCCGGTGGAATCCGGGCACGAGCCGGCCAATCTCTATGACCGAGCCCCGGGCTACGGCATCGTCCGCTTCGACTGCGACACACGGATGATGTCGCTGGCGTGCTGGCCGCGCTGGGTCGACCCGACCAAGCCCGACGCCAAGCCGTACCCCGGCTGGCCGGTCGAGATCACGCAGGCCGACAACTACGGGCGAAAGGCTGTGGCGTACCTGCCGACCGTGAAGGTGACGGGCCTGACGAAGCCGGTGGTCCAGGTCATCAACGAGGCCGGCGGCGAGGTCGTCTACACGATCCGCATCAAGGGCGATAGCTTTCGCCCGAAGGTCTTCGCCAAGGGGACGTACACGATCAAGGTGGGCGACCCGGACCTGGAGAAGGAGAAGGTCGTGAAGCAGGTGCAGCCCCTGCCGGCGGCGAAGCGGGCGACGATCGAGGTGGCGTTCTGACGGCCGTCAACTCAGGTACCTTTGAGTACGCCATGCGAGCACCCACGATCACGGTCATCGGCGCGGGCAGCTTCTTCTTCGGTCGGCCTGTCATCCACAAGATGGCCACCAGCGAGGTCTTCGCCGGGGGCACGCTCGCCCTGGTCGACACGAACAAGACCACGCTCAACACGATGATGCGTCTGGCGCGGCGGGTCTTCAAACACGCCCGCTGCGGCGTCAAGGCGATCGGCTCGACGAACCGTCGCGAGGTGATGCGCGATTCGGACTTCATCGTCCTGACGTTCTCCGAGCGCAACACGCACTATCGCGGTGTGGACACCGCGATCGCCGCGCGACACGGCGTCCGCATGTGCAGCAGCGACACCATCGGACCCGGCGGCGTGTTTCGCGCCCTCCGTGAGGTGCCCCGCGCCGTCGCCATGGCCAAGGACGCCGCGCGGCTCGCACCGAACGCATGGGTCATCAACTTCGTCAACCCGACGTCCGTGCTCGGCATGGCCCTGCGACGGTACGTACCGGAGGTCCGCAGCTTCGCCCTCTGCGACGGCCATCACGAGCCGCACTGCACGTTGGACTGGTGCAAGCGGCTGGGCATCCTGCCGGACGATGCGGTCGCGGTGCCGCCCGAGGTGCGGCGGAGGCTCGACCTCGCCATCGGCGGCGTGAACCATTGCACGTGGCTCGTGCGGTGTCGGTATGGCGGCAAGGACCTCATGCCCGCACTGCGTCGCTGGCTCCGCGCCGAAGTCAAGAAAGAGAAGGAGACCAACCCCGCGGTCGGCGCATCGAAGGCCAGTTTCAACTATGCCTACGCGCTTCAACTGCTCGACCTCTACGGGGCCTACCCAACGGCCGTCAGCCACACGAAGGAATACGTGCCGTTCTTCCAGGGCTACGGCGCGCGGGCCGTCAAGCCCGAGCCGCTGCGACTCTTCGATGCCGACGAGCGGGCCGGGCAGATGGCCGAAGCGTGGCAAGAGACGCGGCGCTACGCATCGGGCAAGCTGTCGACCAGGCGGTTCTTGTCCGAGCAGGCCGACGACCACGCCACGGACATCATCGAATCGATGTGGGGCGGGCACGGCAAGCCGTTCTACATCAACTCGCCCAATCGCGGCGCGGTGACGAACCTGCCCGACGACGCCTTCGTCGAGCTGCGGTGTGACGTCGACATGCGCGGCCCGCGGCCGCAACCGTTCGGCGAGATGCCCCGCGGCCTGCTGGCGCTGCAGCACCAGGTGCTCGACACGCATGCGCTGACGGCCGAGGCGGCCATGACGGGCGACCGGGCGACGCTCCGCCGCGCGATGCTGACCGACCCGATCTGCAACAACATCGCCGAAGCCGACGCGTGCCTTCGCGACCTGCTCGAGGCCGAACGCGACATCCTGCCACGATACTGGTATCGTCACGGCAAACGATAGCCTGCTCTCGTAAGAGGTTGACCAGTGTGAATACAGGTGCTCTCAAATGGGTGGCCCATCGCTTCAGCGGTGGGGGACGCGAATCTACGACGGCTTCGTGGTCCCACCCCTGATGACCGGGGCAACCCGCGCCGAACCCATAGGACACAGCGACACTGCTGGAAGCCTACATCCCTTCCGGAGGATAACACCATGAACCAAGGCAGCATCTCGACCCGCCGACATGGCTCGACCGGCCAGGCCATCTGCGCAACCGCGCTGCTCACGATCGCGATCATAGCATGCGCGCCGTCCCGCGCGAGTGCCGGCCACGACGGCCTGCTCACCACGGCGGACGGCAAGCGGCTGTTTCCCATCGGCTGCTACGAGCTGCCCAAGGACGACGCCGGTCTCAAGGCCATGGTGGACGCGGGCATCAACCTGATCCGCTGCCGCAGTCGCGACGATCTCGACCGTGTGGGCAAGCTCGGCGCGCAAGGGGTCATGCCGCTCAACTTCGCATCGGGTCCGACTGACGGATTCCGCAAGCGCGTCCATGCCGTGGCCGACCACCCCGCCCTGGCCGTCTGGGAAGGCCCCGACGAGGTTGTCTGGAACTTCACCGCCTACAGTGGGCTGTACCGCAAGGCGAAGGTCCACAAGGTCCCGCATGCGTGGTGGAAGCAGACGCCCGCGGCCGTCGCCTACGCCGAGAAGCGGGCGAGCACGATCATGCCCAACATGCGCGACGCCATCGCCCTGATCCGCAAGGCCGACAAGCAGGATCGGCCGGTCTGGATCAACGAGGCCCAGCGGAGCGACGTCCGCTACTGCCGCCAGTACATGGACTGGGTCGACATCACCGGCTGCGACATCTATCCGGTCAGCGAGCGGTCGCGAACGATCACCCGTGTCGGCATCAGCACCGAACGGTGGAAGACGATCGGCCGTGGCAGGCCGGTGTACATGGTCCTGCAGGCGTTCAGCTGGCACGAGCTGGGCGACTACTACGGGCACAAGAAGCCGGCCTACCCGACGTTCGCCGAGTCGCGTCACATGGCCTACAACGTGATCGCGCACGGGGCGCGCGGCATCCTGTACTGGGGCTCGCACTATCTGAAGGACGACGCGTTTCGGCGTTCTATCTACGCCCTGGCGAGTGAGCTGAAGGCGCTGCAACCGTTCCTGGTCGCGCCCGAGGTCGACGGCGCCCGCGTCCGTATCATCGAGAACGTCGACACGAGCGAGATGAAGGGCGTACGCCACATCGCTCGACGCGTCGGCGACGAGTGGCTCGTCGTGCTCGTCAACGAGGATGATGGCCGCCACATGGGCGTGGAGGTGACGGGTCTGGACGCGCTGAACGGCCGGAAGCTCGTCGAGCTCTACGGGAGCGACGAGGTGACGATCGCACACGGCGAGCTGATCGCGCGGATGGCCCCGCTGGAGGTCGAGGTCTTCGCGACCGGCCGCCAATGGGAGTCGAAGCGCCGCGCGGGCCGCGGGTTCGGCAAGTAGCGTGCTCGAATCGCAGTCAGCCATGCTACGACCACGGGCGCGTGGTCGGCGAGTGAATTCGTGCCGCACGCCGCACGAAGCGGTGGGGCGCCCTGCCTGCTGGCTTCAAACCACTGACTTCAGACCGTTGCTGTCTTACCCCGCCAGACCGGATAGCGCGTAACCGATGCCGTAGGCGGCCGCGGCCGCGATGCCGCCGACGAGCAGCATCTCCGCTCCGGAGAGCCACCACCGCCGCTCGGTCACACGCACCTTCAGCGCGCCCAGCACGAACAGCGTTAGCGCCGTCAGCGCGCACGCCGATCCGAACGCCCGGGTCTGCAGCGCCGGGATGAACAAAGCCGACACATGAGCCGCCAACGGTACGAAGCCGAAGACGGCAAACGAGAGGAACGTCGCTACCGCGTTCTTGATCGGCGACTCATCGGACTCGATGATACCCAGCTCTTCGACCATCATGATCTCGATCCAGGCGTCCTGGTTCTTGGCGATGATCTCGACGATGGCCTCGGCGTCGGACTGGCTCATGCCCTTCTCGATGTAGAGCTCGACGAGCTCGCGCCGCTCGCCCTCGGGGTAGTGGCGGACCTCCCAGGCCTCGCGCTCGCGTTCGGCCCGGTTGTATTCGTTCTCGGCCTTGGTGCTCAGGTAGTCTCCGATAGCCATCGACAGCCCGTCGGCGATCAGGTTCGCAAAGCCCAGGATGAGCACCACCCCGGCCGACAGCGACGCGCCCGCGACGCCGGCCACCACCGCAAACGTCGTGATGATGCCGTCCAACCCGCCGTAGATAATGCTCTTGATGTACTTGCCTTCGCCCTCCTTGTGTCGTTCCTCGGCCTGAGGTTGGTGGGCCTGGATCGACGCCTCGACGTCGCGGTCCTTGTACGCCTCCCTCGCCTTGTTGACGTCGCGTGACGGCATGGGCCGCCTCCCTTCCGACATGAGTCCCCGGGTGATCCGTATGGAATCGCTCGAAGCCTCATGCTACTTCACGAACGGCGGCTCGCCGTGGATCTCCTCGGCCAGATCGAGCGCCTTGGTCACCTGCTCGCGCGTGCCGCGAACGATGAGCCGCACCGAGCCCTCCGCGCCGCCGATGCCGCCGGCACCGACCTGATGGGCCGTCACGCCCGTCAGCACGTTCAGGGCCTCGAGCTCGGTGACGATATGGCCCGTCAGTAGGAACATCGAGGGGATCGCGTTGAGGCTCTCGACCGGCTCGCGCATCTTGAGCTGGATGTCCATGACGTTGCCCGACACCTGCTTCTCCAGCCCGATCGGGATCACCAGGTGCGCCTTGCGGGCGACGACGTACGGCATGATCGTGCCGGACGTGCCGCCGCTCTTCGAGCCGATCATCACGCCCGCCGTCTTGTTCGGATAGTCGAGCGCATTGCCGCCCTTGAGCACCACGTCGCCGGGCTGGAGCCTGGTCACCGCCTCCTCCAGCGTCAGCTCCGGCTGGACCTTGCCCTTGACCAGCACGAACTCGCTGATCGCCTCGCCCTTCTCGAGCCGCTTGCCACCCTCGGCCGGATAGGTCCGCCCGTAGACGTACGGGCCATGCGGCACCTCGCGGCCGGTGAGCTCCTCGGCCACCAGGGTGTTCGTCGTCCCCTTGGCAACGATGACCATGCCGTCCTTGAGGGCCCGCTTGACCAACGGCATCCGGGCGATGCCCTTGGCGATGAGCCGCTTGCTCTCGGACACCGTGAAGATGATCTGGGCCTGCACGATCTGGCCCGACTGGGCCCCCGCCGGCTTGGCGGCCCCGGCCGCAGCACCAGCCTCCACCGCCTCCGCAGCCAGCATCGCCACAAGCATCACCCCGCTCAAGAATCCGCAACGCATCGTCGCACCTCCGCCTTGATGACAGCACTATGACAGGGATCATCCCGTCCGGTTGAACTCGCACCCCACTGTAACCGGATCGCGCCGAGGCGGCGAGGCCGGTTCGCCCACCCCCGTCTCCGTGTTGGATGGTATCTCGCAGCGGAATCCGCTATGAAGGCCTTCATGGCGAGACCGAACGCCACTGTGATCTTGCTCGGGCTGATCGTCGCATCGACGTGCGGGTCGTGCGCGGCGCCGCAGCCATCGACGCAGGCCGCCCATGTCCCCGACGACGCACTCGAACCGGTGGCGCGCCGCCCCGGCCCGGGTGACGAGCTCCTCCGCAACGTCCGCTTCAGCAGGGCCCGCGCCGTAACCCGAGGCCCGAAGCACCACTTCTTCGGCTATTACGGCATCAGCCCCTGGAACCCCAGCGAGACGCTGATGGTCGGCCTGGAATCGGGCTTCCACAAGCGGCTGCCCCGGCCGGGCGAGGCGGCCACCATCGGCCTGATCGACGTGGCCACAGGAGAGTGGACGCCCGTGGCCGAGACGCGTGCGTGGAACTTCCAGCAGGGCTGCATGCTCCACTGGCTGAGCCACCGCGAGATCATCTACAACGACCGGCGCGACGGCCGGCTCGTCGCGGTGATCCTCGACGTGGTCGCGCGCCAGGAGCGGAAGATCATCGATCGCCCCATCGGTGCCGTCGACCGACGCGGCACGGTCGCGCTGAGCTTCAACTTCGCGAGGATGGGCCGCATCCGCAAGGTCGTCGGCACGGCCGGGACGCAAGACCCCACCGCCGGTGAGCCGCACCCCGCCGACGACGGCATCTATCGGATCGACCTGAAGACCGGCCAGAGCGAGCTGATCGTCTCGCTCGACGCCATCTACCGTTGCCGGCCGCTACCGCCGGAGAGGGAGAGCGAGGTCTGGATCAACCACGTGCTGATCAACCCCGATGCCACGCGGTTCCTGGCGATCGTCCGCCGCAGCAAGCGCTGGTATACGCTGATGGTCACGGCCGGGATGGATGGGTCGGGTCTGCGCTGCGTCCTGCCGCCGGGCACGGACAGCTCGCATTTCGACTGGGTTTCGCGCGACCGGATCCTGGCGACGTTCCGACCGGACCAGCGCTCGCCTCGGATCCACCACATGATCGCCGACCGGAGCGGCGACATCCGGGCCGAGCGTCTCGGCGACGGCGTGCTCGACTACGACGGGCACTGTTGCGTCGCGCCGTGCGGTCGTTGGATGATCACCGACAGCTACCGGTTCACACCCGAGCGTGTCCAGCAGCTTCTGCTGTTCGATCTGAAGACCGGACGCTACCGCGTGCTGGGGCTCTATCCTCAGGCCCCCGTCTTCAAGAAGGTCCGCTGCGACCTCCACCCGCGCTGGAGCCCGAGCGGCCGGCAGATCTGCTTCGACTCCACACACGGGGAGCAGCGCCAGATGTACGTCATCGACATCGATCTGCCGGGGTAGTCGCCCGAGGCCCGACTCTGGAGCGCGGCGGCTCGACACCGCATCTGAGAGGCGACCGTGAGGGAGCGTTGCGGCTCGGACGCTAGACCCTGCCATTCACACGGAAGCCTTGGCCCTGGGCTTGTCGAAGGGCGGCACCCTGTCGTTATCGCCGCGTCCCCGTGCTCGGTTGGACCTGGCCGTCGACGACCAGGCCGTCGCAGTGTTCCCACCGCATGGCCGGGCCCTTCCCGGCGCGAATCGTCACGTCCTTCAGTGTCACGCCCTTCGTGTGCTTGGCCGAGAACCCCTCGTCGGTGGTCATGGTGATGTCGCTCAGGCCCACGCGCCGTATGGGCGATTCGGGCAGGCCCTGCATCATGACGGCCTCCCGCGCCCCCTTCACGCTCATGTGCCGGAAGGTCAGGTCCTGAAACGTCGGAGCCTTGCCTTGGGTCGTGCCCATCCACGCCCGATAGGCCGTCGTCATCTGGATGGCCTCGCGATGCACGCCCACCATGTCGATGTGCTCGCCGAGGACGCGCTCGACCACACCGCCCCGGCCGCGCGTCGACTTCAATCGCACGCCGACATCGGTGCCGCGAAAGATACACGCATGGAAGTACACGTTGCGGATGCCGCCGCTGGTGTCGCTGCCGAAGACGACGCCGCCGTGGCCCTTCTCCGTGAGGTTGTAGCGCACGACCACGTTCTCGGTCGACTTGCCGACGCGCCAGCCGTCCTCGTTCATGCCCGACTTCATGCAGATGCAGTCGTCGCCGGTGTTGAAGTAGCAATGCTCGATGAGCACGTTGGTGCTCGAGTCGACGTTGAGCCCGTCGGTGTTCGGCCCACCGGTGGTCAGCACGCGGAGCCGCCGCGCGATGACGCGGTCGCAGTAGACCAGGTCGATCGTCCAGAACGGGCCGGCCTTGGCGATGGTGAAGCCTTCGAGCAGCACGTTCTTGCAGTGGATGGGGCTGATAAGCTGCGGCCGCAGGCCGTCGGCCACCGTCCCGTAGACCCGCTGCTCGGGCGGGACGCCCTTGAGGATCTGCCGGCGGTACATCCTCTCGGCCGTGGCGGATTGCCGCTTGGCCCATGACCACCACGGCTTGCCGTTGCCGTCGATGGTGCCCTGGCCGGTGACGGCGATGTTCTCGCAGTCGCGGGCGTAGATCAGCGGCGAGTAGTTGACGCATTCGAACCCTGCCCACCGCGTGAAGACCTTCGGCAGGTAGTCGTTCGGATCGTCCGTGAAGCGGAGCGTCGCGCCCTGGCCCAACCGCAGGTTGACGTTGCTCTTGAGGTGGATCGCGCCGGTCAGCCACGTGCCCTTCGGCACGAGCACCACGCCGCCGCCGGCCTCGGCGCATGCGTCGATGGCGGTCGCGATCGCCTTGGTGCACTTGGTGCGACCGTCACCGGCCGCGCCGTAGTCGGTGATGGTGAAGGTGCGATCCGGGAACGTCGGCCGGGTGAGCTGCGGCATGTCGAACGGGGCTCGGATGGGGGCGATGTCCTTCGGTGCCGCCTCGGGGCCGACCTTCGCCCGCCAGTCGCCCTCTCCCTCCGATGCCGCGCGAGCCTCCGGGCGCGGCCAGCCAGCCGCCGCCACCGCAATCCCGATGCCGACCACAACCCGATAGGCCGTCCCATGCACGACCCGGTGGCGCGCAGAGAATCCAACCCGAGACCTCATCGACTGACCTGTCATCGCAATCCTCCTCAGCGGTTCAGTGCCTACGCGAGAAGGATACCCTCCCGCCCGAAGGAAGTCCTCCCGGCCGTGGCCGCTGTTTCACCCAGACTGACCCTGGACAGCCGCCGACTACCTGCTAAAATACCGTGTCTCAGGCCGGCCCCGACGAGGAGGCCCGGCAACCCAGGGCGATTAGCTCAGTTGGCTAGAGCGCCTGCTCGACACGCAGGAGGTCACTGGTTCAAGTCCAGTATCGCCCAGTTCCAACCGACTGTCCGAACAGGACTTCCAAACGTCATCCTGCCGTCAGTCCGCGCTCGAACCGTGGTACTACACTTTTGACTACACTTTTGGAGGTAGTACCATGCCGAGGAACCGTCCCGCACGGGACCCCATCTCGTTCCACAAACCCACGGGGCAATACTACGTCACGCGTGGGGGCAAGCGCGTCTATCTTGGGTGCGACCACGACGAGGCGTTGGCCGCCTATCACCGCCTCGCCCTGGGCGTCGGCCAAGTCAAGCAGGCACCCGTCGTCGGCAACCCCGCCATCACGGCCAAGGAGCTGGCGAACCGATTCATCGCGGCCCAGCAGGCGAATTGGCGTGAGGTGGAGGACACGAAAAAGGACTACCGGGATTGGATTCACCGCTTCCTAAAGGCCCACCGAGGCCTGAAGGCGGCGGATCTGACCGTCGAGATGTTCGCCGCGTGGAAGCTGTCCATGCGTAAGAAGAAGTACGCAGCGGAAACCATCAACCATTCGTTGAACGCGGTCCGCGCGATGTACGCGTTTGCCGAGGACTCGGGCCTCCTCGAGACCGTCCCTCGACTCCGGCGCGTCAAGAACGAGCCGCGAAAGACGGGGGAGGCGGCGAGGAAGCGACTGTACACGGCCAAGCAGATCGGCAAGCTGCTGTCCGTGGCCGATTCTCAGATGCACCTGATGATCCTGCTGGGCCTCAACTGCGGATTCGGGTCCAAGGACATCCATGACCTGACGTGGGATGACTTCGAAGGAGAGCGCGTCACGCTCCCTCGGAGCAAGACCGGCATCTGCCAGACGTTCCTGATGTGGCCCGAGACCCGAAAAGCGTACCAGAAGCTGAGATGGGAGCGGAGCCGGTTTGTCGAGCGGATGGCACGCCGCGGCCGGGAACGCGATGACGGCGGACACGTCTTCATGACCAAGTTCTGGCGTCCGTGGTGTAAGGACGCACTTGCCTTGCAGTTCAGGAGGCTCTGCAAGAAGGCCAAGGTCCCCTGCCACGGCTTCTACCGGTTCCGGCATTGCGCTTCCACGGCGATCTCGTTGGTGGCCAATCCGCATGTCCAGCGTCGATTCATGCGGCATTCCCAACTTCAACAACAGGTCGCCTACACCCATGTTCCGGATGCGGAAGTAGACGCGGCTATCAGCAAGGCAAAGTCACAGCTACTGGATGAGTCTATCGAAGCTTCGGGAACAGATCCTCAACGGGAGGAAGTCGCTTGAGACGGCGCGGTCGGACGGCACGGCGGACCTCGTAGCGGTCCATCAGGAAATCCTCTAGGTCCTGCCGCGCGATGCGGTACAGGGGACGCTTCTTTCCCGTTCCGAGATTCACGGCGGGAAGGCGACCCTTCCGGATCAGAGCGCGGACCTGCTCGGCGGATACCTTGAGTTCCCTTGCGGCTTCCTCCGGCGTGAGGAGTTGATTCGCAGGCGCGGAATGCGAGGTGGAATCCCCCGCGTCGTCGGTCTCGGTGCCGGACATGGCGAAACTCGCGTTGTCAGGCTGGCTCGTCATCACTCCCTCCCCAACCAAACAACCCCGGCATCGTCCTGGCGGATTCGGGCTTCGTCCTCGGGAGTGAGCCGCAAGGGGTACAGCAGGAACCGAAGCTTACCGATGTCGGAGTAGCGACGGACGCTGGTCTGGACGTTGGCGATGAGGTCGGCCGCGTAGCGCGACCAGTTCTCCTGCTTGCGGATGCTACCGACCGCTTGCGCTTCTTCGTCGTATCCCCAAAGCTCCAGGGCTTCCTGGCAGTACTTTAGGCCCGGTCCCCGAGCGTTGACGGGCTCGACGAAGATCTCCTCGGCGTTGAACTCGACTGCGAAGCGGATGAGCTCGTCGATCTCCTCGGACGCATCGGCGATGCCCGGAAGCAGCGGGCAGAACATCGCATAGGTCCGTAGGCCGCGCTTCGCGGACTCCCGCATCACGTTTATTCGCTCGCCGATGGAGGATGCGTTCGGCTCAAGGACGTTCGCGAGGCCGGCCTTGCCGGGCGTCGCGGTGATACTCACCCCCACCAGGACGCGATCGCGATGTTGTTCGATGAGATCAAAGTCCTTCGTTACCGCCGCGTTCTTCGTGAGGATCCTCACTTTCCAGCCAGGCTCCGCCAAGATGGCCTCCAGGCAGCGGCGGCCAAGGTCGTACTTCTGTGCTGCAGGTGACCACGCATCCACGATCGTGCACAGCTGGACAAGACCGCGGTGACGTCTTCCCTTAGCGTCGGAAGCGACACGCTCGGGCGCGTCCGGGTCGATGATGGCATAGCCAAAGCCAAAGGGGTCTTCACCGACAGCCTTGAATGAGCGATGGTTCCTGAGCATCGCGCCCGTGGAGCAGTACCAGCAGTCATGATCGCATTTCGTTCCGACGTTGACTGCGAAGCTGGCCAATCGCTTCCTCTCGAACTCCTTGGTTCGTGTGATGCCTGTCTTCAGCGGGTAGATGTGGATTCGTGTTTTCTGCCCATCGTCTTCCTTACTTGGACAGGCAGCTTTATCTGCGCAAACAACCTCGGTCATCCTTGTGGCGTTCACGTTCATTCTCCTTCCTTTCTGTTGACCTTGTTGGCAGCACATAGCCGACCAGCGGAGCTTCCCCTCACATATCCCCGCACGATGGACAGAACCGGTACCCACATCGTGGGCAGCGGTCGGGATGTCTGCGCAGGTCTACAATCCCCATGCAATTCGGGCATAGAACCGGCTCGGGCCTGCTGTTGTTGACCCGTTCGGCCGCGCCTGCCTTCTGCGCCTCGCTATTCTTCGCGTTCTGCCGTGTCATGCTGGTTCTCCGATTCGTTGACCAGGTTCTCCTCCAACCACACCACCATTTTCGCCGACTGTTCGGCGTTCCTGGCGACAACGCGATGACGCTTGTGTGATCGATCTCTGCGTGCGGAATCGCACCTTCGTTAACCTTCTGCTGGCTGGGTGATGACG
>CAZUQM010000003.1:0-163646 GCA_964622545.1 uncultured Planctomycetales bacterium
GTAATACCTAACATATACCGACCTTATCAACCGGAGTCAAGCAGAGACTCGGTACAGAAAAATGCAGCATTGGCGTTGCGGGTGTGCGCTGCGCGAGGTATAGTGTTGCATAGAGCGAGGGTAATTACGCCCTTACATTTTGGACGTGCTTGCCGTATCTGCTGCATCTCTTGAGCCATGGAGCTGTTCTACCTTTGGGTGGGGCAAGAGGCGATGAGAGCGAACGGAATCGCGGATCGTGATCGAAGCACCTCCTGAAAGCAGGTCGTTTCACCCGGCCCCGGGTTTGGCCGCGCTTTCGGTCCGCGCTGACTTCCCTGTCATGAGTTCTATCGAGGTCACGGCAATCGGTTGGGCGTGTCGCCGTGCGCCGCGGCGTTGCGCCCGCGATATTCCTTGAGGCAACGATCAGTCGAACGCGTTCATTGGAGGAAGGCAGATGATTAGTAGCTTGCGACGGAGTGCAGGCATCACGGCTGCTCTGGCTGTGAGTCTTGCTTGTGCTTCCACGGAGGTCCGGGCAGGAGAGGATGCCGCCCTGGCCAGAGCCGATGGTCCATCGGGCGAGCAGCAGGCGATGGGCCAGAAGATCCACCAGCTCGAGGCCTTGCTCAAGGCCCAGCAAGACAAGATCGAAGACCTGACGGGGCAGGTGGACGACCTGCGGAGCAGCACGACCGAGGGCGCCCGGACGGCCGAGGTCCGTCAGATCGTGCACGAGCTGCTGGCGGACTCGAACTTCCGCGAGAGCCTGTATCCCGACGTGCAGCAGGTCGGATACGACAAGGGCTTCTACATCAAGAGCAGCGATGAGAAGTTCCTGTTCAAGGTGAGCGGCTACGGTCATATCCGCTGGACGGGCCAGAACCGTCAGACCGACAACCCCCGTCGTCAGGGCTTCCAGCCTCAGGACGATATCAACGGCTTCGAGATCGAGGAGATCTTCCTGATCTTCAGCGGTCACATCCATGATCCGAAGCTGACGTACAAGATCGTGGCGTTGACCGACACGGACGCCGACAACAACATTCGTACGTACAACGCGTACATCAACTACGCCGTGGCGAAGGAATTCCAGATCACGGCCGGTTTGGTCAAGCTGCCGTTCGGACGGCAGTGGCTCAACAGCAAGAGCACGCTTCAGTTCGTCGATCGGTCCGCGGCGACGTACGCGTTCAACGTGGATCGGAGCATCGCGGTGGCCGCCCACGGCACGCTGGCCGAGAAGCTGACCTACATCATGGGTGTGGCCAACGGTGCGGCGAACGCCAACGATAGCCCCAGCCAGGACGAGCTGGACACCAACTTCGCCTACGCCGCTCGTGTCGTGGCTCACATCCTGGGCAAACCGATCTTCACCGAGAACGACGTCGCCTACTCGAAAGACCCCTCGCTCGAGGCGGGCATGAGCTTCGCGTACAACGACGACAACGGCGACCGGAACCCCGGCGCGTGGTACAACATCCCTGATCGCATCCGCTACGGGCGGGGCATCGGGGGGTACGGCGGGGCGGACCTGACCGGCTCGGATATCTTCCAGATGGGCGCGGACGTGGCGTTCCGCTATCGCGGGTTCTCGGCCACGGCCGAGTACTTCATGCGGGTGATCGACAGCGACACACGCTATAGTGCGTGGGAGCTTGGCACGGGCCGTCGCGACTCCATCCATCAGCAGGGCGGGTACTTCCAGCTCGGGTACTTCGTGATTCCGAAGAAGCTGGAGGTGGCCGGCCGGATGGGCGGCGTCTGGGACAGCGGCAACGACAACGTCTGGGACTTCACGGTGGGCGTGAACTACTATCCCTGGGAGAGCTACAACGTCGTGATCCAGGCCGACTACACGCGGATGGCCGAGGCGCCGACGACGGTGACGGGTGCCAACTGGAGTCAGAACGACGAGATCGACATGTTCCGCGTGCAGCTCCAGTTCAAGTTCTGATCGAACGACCGCAGCAGAGTGGAAGAGAAAGGCCCCGGACCGTCGGCGCGGTGCGGGGCCTTTCGTATGTCGACGTCGTGTTCGTGCGGATCAGCTCTCGCCGAAGCAGCGGTCGAGGTGCTCCTTGGCCGGCGGCTTGGTGGCCAGACTGACCACGATGGCCACGAGGATCGAAATCGGCAGCGCGACGACGAGCGGGTCCACGACGGGCCAGTTGGGCGAATCAGCCAGGATACTGGGTTTGCCGCCCGTGAGCTTCTGGACCAGGCCGATCGCTCCGGCCTCCTTGGCCTTGACGAACAGCAGCCAGAAGGCCGTGATGCCGAAGCCGACGACCATCGAGGCGATGGCACCAGGCCGGGTCATGCGTTTCGTGAACAAGCCGCCGATGAACGCCGGTAGGAAGGCCGAAGCGCACAGGCCGAAGAAGATGGCCGTGGCACGGGCGATGATGTAGCCGCCGCGGGACCACAGGCTGATCGTCACGGCTATGATGATGCCGATGATGATCGCGATACGCACGACGAGCATGCTGCGTTCAGACTCCTGAGCCGAGGGCGAGGCCGAGATCTGCTCGTAGACGTCGCGGCCCATGCTGGTTCCCAAGGCGTGGAACTGACTCGAGAGCGTGCTCATAGCCGCGGCCAGGAGCGTTAGCAGGAACAGCAGACCGAACCATTCGGGCATGGCTCGCGTGATGTAGGTCGGGATGATCTGATCGGGGTTGCTCTTGGCGAGGACGATGGAGATGCTCCGTCCTTGGGCGAGCTTGAAGGTCTTGCCGTCGGCGGTCTTCTGGCCTTCGACGTAGGGCTCTTGGCGGTCGAGAAGCACCGGCGCGGCCTTGCCCTTGCCGTCTTCGCCGACGACATCTTCCCATTGGTTTTGCTCGTTGGGTTTCATGAGCTGAAGAACGGCGTGGCCCTTCTTCTCGTCGATGGTCTTGACCACGCGGCCCTTGAACAGCGGGCCGTGCAGCGCGAAGTAGGCGTTGGAGAGGCTACCGACGGTGAAGGCGACGCCCGTCATGATGAGGATGAAGACACCGCCGACGAGCACGGCACGGTTGAGCTCCTTCCTGCTCTTGACGGTCATGAAGCGCACGATGAGCTGGGGCTGGGCGAGCACGCCGATACCGACGCCCAGGACGATGGTGGAGACGGTGATCCACCACAGGTTGTACGTGGGCTCGCCCCAGCCAAAAGGTGGGAAGGCCGTCCATCCCTGATGGCCCATGCCTTTCAGCTTGCCCGGCACCAGCGAGGCCAGTTGGGTCAGCTCCTTATGGCCGTCGACCACGCCGCCGACCATGTAGTAGGTGTACGACAGCAGGATGAACATGCCGAGGAACATGATCGTGCCCTGGAGCGCGTCGGTGTACATCACGCCCTTGAGTCCGCCGATGACTACGTACGCGGCGATGATGACGCTGAAGACCAGCACCGCGACGCTGTAATCCACGCCGAACTTGGTGGCGATGAACTCGCAGCCGCCGATGAGCACCGCGGCCGAGTAGAGCGGAATGAAGAAGAAGATCACCAGGCCGGCAAAGACCTGAATGAACTTGCTCTGATAGCGGCGGCCGAGCAGCTCCGGGAAGGTGTGGGCATCCAGGCGATGGCCCATCCGCCGCGTCGGGCCGCCCAGGAACACGAACGCAATGAAGATGCCCACGAAGATGTTCAGGAACGTCAGCCACAGCAGGCTCATGCCGAACAGACCGGCCACGCCGCCGAAGCCGACGATCGCACTGGTGCTGATGAAGGTGGCCCCGTAGCTCATGGCCATGACGAACGGATGGACCTTGCGGCCTGCGATCATGTAGTCGGTGGCGGTCTTCGTGCGGCGGTAGCCCAGGAATCCCAGAAAGCCGACGACCAACAGATACACAACGATTAACAGGATCTCGACGGACCCTACGGCTTGCCCGAGCAGCATCGGTTGTCCTCCCTCGTGGTAGAGATGGCGTTAACGACGGCGGAGACCTGAAGGTGACGTGATGCGCGACCTAGAGCTCCTCTTCGACGCGCTTCTCCTCAGCGGCCCAGCGGATGTCGTCCTGGCCGACCGCTTCCTCGCCCTTGTTCCAATTGACCAGGCCGTACACCACGCACAGCATCGAGCTGAGGATGCACAGCACGTACGCCAGCCAAACCCATTTGTCGTCGATACCTAACATGACAGCGGCTCCCCACGTTCGAGCGAGACGTGCGCTCTACTCGAAGTTCCCTTGTTCGTAACGTCCCCCTAACGGACAGGAATAGGGTCAAGTAATACTGCAACTTTCGTGGCCTTGCAAAGGCTTTGTGCGTTTTATTTTGGTGAGCGGGATTTCATTGTGGCGAGGTCCGTGCCGTCCCCGGCTGGGCCGGCTCGTTCGCTGGCGCGGGCTTAGTCCTTAACATCTTTTCCAAGAAGGACTTAGGTTGAGACTTCAGATCTGCCCTTTTTCGCGCCGGTGGTCGATGACACGGACGGCCTTGCCGACCGATCGCTCAATAGTTTGTGGCTCAACGAGTTCCACGTCCATGCGAATGCCCGTGATCGACTGGATCTCGCGGTCGATCCGGTCGCGGAGTGCCTGGAGCTGGCTCATCTTATCCGAGAAGTCCTGTGGGCGGATCTCGACCCGCACCTTGACGTGGTCGAGGTTGCCGGGCCGGTCGACCTCGATCAGGTAGTGCGGGGCCGTGCCCTCCACGCGGAGCAGCGCCTCTTCGATCTGGGACGGGAAGACGTTGACGCCGCGGATGATGAGCATGTCGTCGGTGCGGCCGGCCACGCGTGACATGCGGACCGTCGTGCGGCTACAGGGGCACGCGGATCGGTCGAGCGAGGCGATGTCGCGCGTGCGATAGCGGATGATGGGCATGGCCTGCTTGGTGACGGCCGTGAAGACCAGTTCACCCAGCTCGCCGTCGGGCACGGGTTCGAGGGTGTCGGGGTTGACGCACTCGACGATGAAGTGGTCCTCCTGGATGTGCATGCCGTCGCGGACGACGCACTCGCCGCTGACACCGGGGCCGATGACCTCGCTCAGGCCGTAGTTGTTGAAGGCCATCAGGCCGAGCTGCCGGTCGATCTCGAGCCGCATGTCTTCGGTCCAGGGCTCGCCGCCGAAGTGGGCGAACTGAAGGGGGATGTCTTCGGGACTGTAGCCCTGGGCGTGGGCGACCTCGGCGATGTTGAGCGCATAGCTGGGTGTGCAGATAAGCACGTCCGCTTCGAGGTCGCGGATGAGCATGACCTGTCGGGGTGTGTTGCCGGCCGCGGCCGGGCAGATGCCCGCACCGACCCGCTCGACGCCGTAGTGCAGTCCGAAACCGCCGGTGAAGAGCCCGTAGCCGAAGGCGATGTGGACGTTGTGCTCGGGCTTCAGACCGCCGGCCACCAGGAACCGCGCGCAGAGGTTCGACCACGTGTCGAGATCCTCCTTGGTGTAGGCGACGAAGGTGGGTTTGCCCGTCGTACCGGACGAGCCGTGGATGCGCGCGACCTGGCCCCGTGGGACGGCCAGGTAGCCGAGCGGGTAGTAGTCGCGGAGGTCGGCCTTGGTGGTGAAGGGCAGGCTTCGCAGGTGCTCCATGCCGAGGAAGCCCGTAGGGTCGATGCCGGCCTCGGCGAAGGCCTGCTTGTAAAAGGGCACGACCTCGGCCACGCGCCGAACGCAGGCCTTGAGGCGTTCGGACTGCAGCACGCGCCGCTCGTCGGCGGACATCGTCTCGGCTGGGTCCCAGATACGGTTTTCGAAGGGGAAGTCGGTCATCACACTCGCCAGGTCTGAGGCGCGCCTTAGGCAACGGCGTGCCGGGAATCGCGGTGGCTTCCGTGCGGGACTTGCCCGCTACCTCTCCACCAGGTCGTACAGTTCGACGCTCTGCAGCACGTTGATGCCCTTGGACTGGAGCAACTCGATGGCCGCGTCGGGGTCTTCGAAGCGGAAGACCATCACCGCGCTCTGCTCGCGGCGGAAGGTGAAGGCGTACATGTACTCGACGTTGATGCTGCCGGCTTCGAGCACGGACAGGATCTCGGACAGACCTCCCGGGCGATCGGCCACCTCGGTCGCGACGACCTCGGTGATCTTAACGACGCAGCCGGTCTCCTCGAGCACGGTTTTGGCCTTCTCCCAGTCGCGGACGATGAGCCGCAGGATGCCGAACTGTTGGGTGTCGGCCAGCGACAGCGTCAGGATGTTGATGCCCGCGTCGGCCAGCGCCTTGCACGACTGGCTGAGCCGTCCCGGTTGATTCTCCAAGAACACCGACAGTTGATGCACTTTCATGAACGGGCCCCTTGTGTTTGGTCCAGTGTCCTTGCGATTACATCTCTCGCTTGTCGATGACGCGTTTGGCCTTGCCCTCACTTCGGGCGATGGTGTTGGGCTCGACCAGCCGCACGTTGGCGCGGATGTTGAGCGTGTTGGCCACGGCGTGCGACAGGGCCTTCTGCAGGTCCTCGAGCGCGCCGACCCTGTCGCTGAAGACCTCGGTCGTGACCTCGACCTGCACCTCGATCTGATCAAGGCCCTTGTCGCGCGTCAGGATGATCTGATAGTGCGGCAGCGTGCCCTCGACGCTCAGCAGCGCCGATTCGATCTGCGACGGGAAGACGTTCACGCCGCGGATAATGAACATGTCGTCGCTGCGTCGGCCGACGCGCTTGATCCGCCGGATCGTCCGTCCGCAATCGCACGGCTCGGCGATGATGTTCGTGATGTCCCGCGTGCGGTAGCGGATCATGGGCATGGCCCATTTGCTCAGCGTCGTGAGCACGAGCTCGCCTTCCTGGCCGTCCGGCAGCGGCTCGCCCGTCTCGGGGTTGATGATCTCAGGATAGAAGTGGTCCTCGAAAATGTGCAGGCCCGACTGCTCCTGGCATTCGCTGGCCACGCCCGGTCCGATGATCTCGCTCAGGCCGTAGATGTCGTAGGCCTTGATGCCACTGGCCTCCTCGATGCGCTGCCGCATGACCTCGGTCCATGGCTCGGCGCCGAAGATACCCGCCCGCAGCGGCAGGCTGCTGAAGTCGACGCCCTGATCCTGCACACGCTCGACGATGTGCAGGAAATAGCTCGGCGTGGCGCAGATGGCCGTTACACCGAAGTCCTTCATGATCATGATTTGGCGTTCGGTGTTGCCGCCGGAGATGGGGATCACCGTTGCGCCGAGGGCCTCGGCTCCGTAATGAGCACCGAGCCCGCCCGTGAACAGGCCGTAGCCGTAGGCGTTCTGGATGATGTCGCCTTCGTGGCAGCCGCAGGCGGCGAAGGTGCGGACCATGACCTCTTGCCAGACCTTGATGTCGTCCTGGGTGTAGGCCACGACGATGGGCTTGCCGGTGGTTCCGCTGGAGGCGTGGACGCGGACGACCTCGTTCATCGGGCTGGCGAACAGGCCGAACGGGTACGTATCGCGGAGGTCGGTCTTGACGGTGAAAGGCAGCTTGGCGATGTCGGCCAGGCTCCGCAGGTCGTCAGGGGCGACGCCGTTCTTTTCCATCCGTTTGCGGGTCAGCTCCTGCGCGTCGTAGGCGCGGCGGACGATGCGTCGTAGGCGCGCGAGCTGAAGGTCTCTCAGTTGGGCCTCGGGCAGGTAGTCCGGGGCGCTGACCGGGTGAAATGGTGCGGCAGTGTGCGAATCTAAGGTAGTCATGCGACGTGCTCTCTGTCTGGCGGTGTCGTGGTTATCGAGTGAATGGACTCAAGCGTTCGACGCGGCCGCGCGTCCCGCCTCGAACGCTTGCACATTAACTTCGTGCAGCTTCTCGGGCAAGTTATCCTTGACGGCGCGAAGCCAGGTGTCTTCATCGATGTCCAGGTGGCTGCTGAGCGCGCCCAGCAGAGCGACGTTCATGCTCTTGGCGTTCTTGAGCGTAGCTTCGCCGATCAGGCCCGGCTCGATCAGCACGCCGCCCTCGCGCAGGACGTCGCGGTTGTTGTCGACCTCGCCGGCCTCGAGCACGACGAGGTAGTCGGCCTCGCCGGCGGGCACCATCGGGCTGAGCACATCCTCACCGAAGCGGACGTCGCTGGTCACCGACCCACCACGCTGGCTCATGCCGTGGATCTCGCTCTTCTTGACGTCGAGCCCCGCATGGTAGGCCACCTCGGACATGATGTCCGAGGCCTTGAGCACACCCTGTCCGCCCAGCCCGGCGAACACCACGTTGGTTACCTTCGTTGCCATGCTTGCATAGTCCTCATCGTTGGTCGGTCGCAGCCCTGTGGTGCGACCCTCTGTGTCTTCGCGTGCTTACCCCGCCGCTTCGGCCGCGAGCTGCATCTTCTTGGCCTTGCGAGCGCCCAACAGGCACGGCCGCCGCACGACGATCAGGCTCAGCTCGTCGTCGGCCAGCCGATCGCGGAGGAGCTTCTCGAAGCCTTCCTCGTCCTTCATCGGGTCGAGCACGTCGATGTGCTGGATGCCGAGGATGCGGCCCAGCTCTTCGTACACGACCTTGCCGGTCGGCTCGAAGTCGAGCTTGCGGCCGGTGCCCGGGTGCTCCTGCAGGCCGGTCATGGCCGTCGTGTTGTTGTCGAGGATGATGAGTAGGTGGCCCGTCTTGGGCGGGTTGTAGATCATCTCGACCATGCCGGTGATGCCGCTGTGTACGAACGTGCTGTCGCCGATGACGCTGACGACGCGTCGGGCCTGGTCGTCGGGCAGGGCGTGGCGGAGGCCGAGCCCGGTGCCCACGCTGGCGCCCATACAGACGCAGCTATCCATCGCCTCGAAGGGCGGCAGCACGCCCAGCGTGTAGCAGCCGATGTCGCCCGTGACGATGCAATCGAGCTTCTTGAGGATGGTGAACACGGTGCGATGGGGGCAGCCCTGGCACAACTGCGGCGGCTTGCCTCGGAACGGCTTGATCTCCTCGGTCGTCTCGCCGGCCAGGATCGCCCGGATGCGGCTGACGTTCAGCTCGTTGAAACGGAAGACCTCGGCCTTGCCCTCGACCTGAACGCCCTCGGACCGCAGACACTCGACGAGGTACGGATCGCCCTCTTCGATGACCACGCATCGGTCGACGCCCTCGGCGAACGCGCGAAGGGCCTCGATCGGCAGCGGGTAGCACATGCCCACCTTGAAGAAGCTCGCGTCGGGAGCGGCCTCACGGGCGTGGACGAACGACACGCCCGACGTAATGATGCCGAGCGATTTGTCACCGTCGATACGCTGGTTCGGGCCGTCGGTCTCGTTCCACTCTTTCATCTCGGCGAGCTTCTCTCGCAGGCGCCGGTGGGCGGGCCTTGCGTTGCTCGGGATCATCACGCGGCCGCGGCGGTCGTGCTCGAACGTCACCTCGCCCGGCCGAGGCAGGTCCCGCCGCTGGACGATCGTCTTCGAGTGGCAGATTCGCGTGGTCATCCGGAGCATGATCGGGAGGCGCCACCGCTCGGACAGCTCCACCGCCAGGGCCGTCATGTCGTAGGCCTCTTGCGAGTCGCACGGCTCGAGCGTCGGGATGCCCGCCGCCCGCGCGTAGTGGCGGTTGTCCTGCTCGTTCTGGCTGGAGGCCATACCCGGATCATCGGCCGAGACGACGACGAGCGCGCCGCTGACGCCCGTGTAGGTGGACGTGAACAGAGGGTCGGCCGCGACGTTGAGCCCGACGTGTTTCATCGTGACCACGGCGCGGGCTGTGCTAAACGCGGCGCCCAAGGCGACCTCGTAGGCGACCTTCTCGTTGGGCGCCCACTGGGCCCGTCCGCCCAGCCGGGAGAAGTTCTCGAGGATCTCGGTCGACGGCGTGCCGGGATAGCCCGTGCCCAGGCTGATGCCCAGGTCGCGCATGGCCAGGGCCACGGCCTCGTTTCCACTCAACAACATTCGGTTCGAATCGGTCATGCGGGTCCCCGCCTCTCATCTGGATTTGCCACCGATCGGATGGCCCGAGCCGACGACATGGCAGGTCTGCATCTTGGTCCGGCAAGACCTGGCCGGCGCACGACCGGGCACAGCATCATGACGACAGTGAGCCCTTTATCTTAGCGTAGGACATGCGGGAAGGGAATCGCGCCGCGGCGGCAATTCATCGGGGCGGGCTTTCCGGGCCGTTGACCAGAAACGCCACGATTCGAGCGGCATGCCCCTCGCTCTTGAGGTTCTTCCGGTGGTTCATGCGGACGGTAAGCGTGTGCGGGCCGGGCTCGAGCTCCGAGGCGATGATCGTCGCCCAGGGGATGTGCAAGTAGTGGCTCCACTGCGTGTAGAGGTCGATGCGGCGCGGCGGTCCGTCGTCGATCGAGGCCTCGATGACGCCCACGTCATAGCCGGCCGCGTGCAACAGGCCGACCGTGCTGCCGTGGAAGGCGAGGCGGAACTCCGCCCCGGTCTCGTCCGTCGTGAGCATCGGCACGTTGACGAAGCCCTCGCGGGTGGCGCCCTTCTTCGGGGTCCACGTCGGGTCGATCGTCCAACCGCGGACCAGTCGGGCCTGGTCGATGGCGACGAGCCGGCCGTGCTCGTAGTTGAATCGGTCGAGGGGCTTGTCGGGCATCGGATGGGCCTTGGCCCTGGCGTCTGCGGGCAGCGGCTCGCTCCACGCACGCTCGAGCAACCGTTGCATGCTGGCCGTGTAGAGTCGGTGGCCGGGCGTGGCGGGGTGAATGCCGCCGAACTGCTTCCACGTCAGCTCGCCGCGGTCGATGCGCTCCGTCACCTCGCGGGCGAGGTCGATGGAGCTGATGTCGTAGTATTCGGCCACCTTCTCGTGGCTGGCGATCTCGGGCGGGATCCTGCCGGCACGGTAGTGGGCCATCTTGTCGGGATCGACGAAGTGCAGCATGACGATGTCGAGATAGGGATTGCGTCGGCGCGCCTGGCGGATGATGCCCTCCATGCCACGGACGCTGTCGGTCGGCGAGCGACCGTTGGTGCTGTCGTTGACGGCGAACTCGACGAAGAGCAGATCGACCGGTCCCTTGGCGAAGACGTCGCGTTTGAGGCGGAACGGCCCGAACGCGGTATCGGTCGACGGGATGCCGGCGTCGATGAACTCGAAGCGGGTTTCGGGGAAGCGCCGGCTGAGCCACTGGCTGACCGTATCGCGCCACCCCTTCATGTGGGTGATCGATCCGCCGAGGAAAGCGACACGTCCCGTCTTGTCCCGCTGGAAGCGCGTGCGGCAGTTGTCCAGCGGGCCCCGCAGGTGGATGGCCGTATCACGAGGAGCAGACGTCGTCACGATGGATGCATCCTTGGTGTTGGGACGGCCGCCCAGGGCCGTGGCGGCCGTCAGACACGCGGCGAGTACGAACAATGGGACCGTGCGAACTGACATGGATGCTCCTTCCTCGTGTCGAGGGTTCGCCTGCGGCGTCACGGCGAAGACCGGCGCCAGGGCCGGTACGTCTTGAGGCCGACCCCTGATTGGGCGAACCCATCAGGCCACGAGGATAGACGCAACACATCCATCCGGCCAGCGCGCACACCCTCCCGGTGCGATGGTGGCGCGGAGCGACCGCGTCGCGATCGCGACTGTTCGTACCGAGACCGCTCGGCTGAGATCAGCCGGTTGCGCTGCCGAGTGCGTCCCGCGGGACGCAGCCGGTCAGAAGATGTTCGCGGGAATCACATTGGCGCCCAACAGACCGTTGACGCCGAGGCGAAGGCTCTCGTAGAAGCCCAACTGTCCGTATGCCGGAATCGTCATGACCAGGGCCAGCACGGCTGTTATGAGAGCCAATCGTCCGATCAGTCGTTCAAGCTTCATGATGGTTCCCCCCACAAGGTGCTTCGATGATGTCCAGGCCCTCCAGTCGGGCCGTTGCTGGGTAACAAGCACGTTTCGTGCCACACTGCGTGGCCCCATAATCGTGTCGTCTGCTGTCTGAGACGCATGGCAGGGCCGGTAACTCGCGCTGGGTCCTGGGCACAATTGCCCGATCGTTCCCCAGTTGCTCCGCGTGTCATCCTTGAAGACACGCTTGATGATGTGAGGTTTGTGCGCTGAAGAAGATTCGCCGAGCGCGGAGGCGGGCCGGACGGTTGCATGCCCACCCGCCCGGAGCCTATCCTGCATAGACAAGGACGTCAGCCCATGCCTCGCTTTCCAGCTTGCCACGACGTGCCTCGACGTGTCGCCATCGGTTGGGTGATCTGCGCGCTCGCTCTGCTCGGCGGACGCGCCCAAGCCGGATCGCCACGGATCGCGTTCCTGGCCGCGGAAGCCTCGGCCGAGGATATGGGGCCCCACAACCGGGGGGCGTGGCTCGTCGCGTCGAAGCTGGGCGAGGCCTCCCTGCTGCTGCGACAGAAGAAGGGCCACTTCGCGGATACGTCCGGCCGGACTCGCCACCTGAGCGATTTCGATGTCGTCTGGTACCACCAGGGCGACGCGATTCGAAGGACCGCGATGTACCGAGGTCCGAGCCTGACCGCGCTACGCGCGTTCGCGGCCAAGGGCGGGGGTGTGCTGCTGTCGGGCGGCGCGCTGGCGATCGTCGACCGATTGGGGTTGGAGCCCGACATCCGAGCCCAGCGGCATAACTTGGGCAACTACTGGGATCCGGCCGGCATGGTCCCGGTCGAGACGACCCACCCTGCGTTTTCGGGGTTGGTTGCCGACGACGGCATCGTGTGGCTCAGCCGGCGGGGGTGTCGCGCGGTGGCCGACTTCTACTGGGGCGGTCCGGCCGAGGGGATGGTGCTGGCCGGGACGCCGAGCGGTCCGGAGAATCCGCTCGTCGAGTATGCCCTGGGCAAGGGGCGCCTCATTCTCTTTGGCTGGCGGTGGCCCGACTACGCCGACGTCGAGAACCCACATCGCGACAACCTGCTTCGTCTGACGCGGAACCTGCTGACCTACCTGGCTGAGGCGAAGGCCTGGCGGCCGGTCGTGATCCGCTCGGAGTACCCCCCGGTCGCCCATCCCGACGAACCGGGCGTGTCGCAACAGCGTTGGCGGGCGTTGCGGATGGCCATCGAGGACCTGACGGCGAGCTGTCCGCGTCGCTATCCGAACGGCGGGGCCTATCTGAAACGATTGGAGGCGCTGCGGACCGAGCATGACAGGCTGCCGAAGGGCTCCGGGCCGGGCGCGTACGCCGACGTGGTCCAGCGGTTCGAGGCGCTCCAGCGCGAGGCCCTGCTGTCCAATCCGTTGCTCGACTTCGACTCGCTGCTGCTGATTCGCCGTCGGGCGAGCAAGCTGGGACTACCGAAGAACTACAACGGCAACGCCGACCTCCCACCGACCGGCTACGGCAACACGCTGGCGGCGCTGTCGCCGGTTAAGCCGGGCGGCGAGCTCAAGACGATCTACACGCCCGAGGGCGACCGCTTCATCGGCGATCTTGACCTTCACTACGACGCCGACCGGATGTTGCTGTCGACACCGGATGCCAAGGGCCGGTGGGGCGTGGCCGAGCTGGATCTCAAGACGCGACACCTGAAGCGCCTGCCGCTGATCGACGAGCCGGACGTGCACAACTACGACGCGTGCTATCTTCCCGACGGTCGGATCGTGTTCACCTCGACCGCGCCGTTCGTGGGCGTGCCGTGCGTGGGCGGGCGGTCGAAGGTGGCCAACCTCTACCTCCGCGAGCTGGACGGGAGCATCCGACGCCTGACGAACGATCAGGATCACAACTGGTGCCCGACCGTCCTCAACAACGGGCGGATCTTGTATCAGCGGTGGGAGTACGCGGACATCGCGCACGCGTTCACGCGGTTGCTGTTTCACGCCAATCCGGACGGCAGCCAGCAGATGGAGTATTACGGCAGCAACTCGTTTTGGCCGACGGCGATGTTCTACGCCCGGCCCGTGCCGGGGCATCCGACCAAGGTCGTGACCGTGGTGGGGGGGCATCATGACGCGCCCCGTCAGGGGGAGCTGGTCGTGCTCGATCCGGCCAAGGGCCGCCACGAGGCCAGCGGCGTGGTCCAGCGGATTCCGGGCTGGGGCAAGGACGTCGAGCCTGTCATCCTGGACGGGCTGATCGGCACCAGTTGGCCGCGGTTTCTGCATCCGTTTCCGCTCGGCGAGCGGGGCAACGCGCAGGCGGCGGGCACGTACTTCCTCGTCTCGTGCAAGCCGACGAAGACGTCCCTGTGGGGTGTGTACCTGGTCGACGTGTTCGACAACTTCGTGTTGATCCACGAAGAGCCCGGTTGGGCGATGCTCGAGCCGACGCCGCTGAAGCGAACGCCGCGTCAGCGCATCGTGCCGGACGTGGTCGAGCCGGGGCGCGACGACGCGACCGTGCTGCTGGTGGATGTCTACCGCGGTGACGGGCTGAAGGGCGTGCCGCGCGGGACGGTCAAATCGCTGCGGCTGTTCAGCTACGCGTTCACATTCCACGGGCTCGGCGGCGAGCCCGATCGCGTCGGGTTCGACGGTCCGTGGGACGTCAAGCGGATCGTCGGCACGGTGCCGGTCGCGTCGGACGGGTCGGCCTACTTCTGCGTGCCGGCCTGCACGCCGATCGCGGTCCAGCCGCTCGATGCCGAGGGCAAGTCGCTGGCGCTGATGCGGAGCTGGTTCACGGCCATGCCGGGGGAGGTGCTATCGTGCGTGGGCTGCCACGAGCCGCAGGACATGACGCCGCCCGTGGTGGCGTCGCCGGCGGCGCTGGAGGGCGGGCCGGACGCGATCAAGCCGTGGTACGGGCCGGCTCGCGGGTTCTCGTTCCAGCGCGAGGTCCAGCCCGTGCTCGATGCGTATTGCGTCGAGTGCCACAACGGCAAGCCGCGGGAGGACGGGAGCACGCCGTGCGACCTGACGGCACGGCCGCCCGAGCGCGTGAGGTCTGCGTTTCAGATGCGGTTCACGCCGTCGTACACCGAGCTACGGCGGTTCGTGCATTCGCCCACGCTCGAGAGCGACGCGCACCTGCTGCCGCCGATGGCGTTTCATGCCGACACGAGCAAGCTGGTGCAGATCCTCCGCGACGGGCATCACGGCGTTTCGCTGAGCGACGAGGCCTGGGACCGGCTCATCACGTGGATCGACCTGCACGCGCCGGCGCACGGGACCTGGGCCGAGGTGGTCGAGCACATTCCGGCCAAGCTGAAGCATGTGAAGATCGGGGCCAAGCGGCGTCGCGAGATGAACCGCCGCTATGCGGGCTTCGACCGCGACCCCGAGGCGGTCTATCCGGCGGCGAAGCTGGCGGCCCCTGGGAATGCTGTCGGGAGGGATTCGACGGGGAGTGATGCGACGAACGGCGTTGTGGCACAGCCGGCCCCGGCTATGCGCACAGACACAACCCAGTCGAGGGCGACTGGGCCACATGTGGAAACCCGGGCGGGCACAACCGGACCGCGCAAGGTAACGGCGGCGAAGGCGACTGGGCCGGGCAACACCATTGCTTCGCAGCAGACGATGCGGGTCGATCTCGGTGCCGGCGTGAGTTTGGAGCTGGTCCGCATTCCGGCCGGCCGGTTTGTCATGGGATCGAACGACGGTTATGCGAACGAAAGGCCCGCGCATGGGGTCGCGATTGGCCGACCGTTCTGGATCGGCCGGACGGAGGTCTCGAACCGGCAGTACGCGTGCTTCGATCCGCATCATCACAGCGGGCTGGAGACGGGCGAGCAGTACGCCTTCGGCGACGACGAGCGCGGACATCATCTCTATCGCCCCGAGCAGCCGGTGGTGCGGGTGTCGTGGCATCAGGCGGTGGCGTTCTGCACATGGCTGTCGGGGAGGACCGACAAGCGGTTCACGCTGCCGACCGAGGCGCAATGGGAGTACGCTTGCCGGGCCGGCACGACCACGCCGCTGTGGTACGGCGGGCTCGACGACGACTTCAGCGGCGCCGCGAATCTCTCCGACGCGACGCACCACACGGTGGACTATCCGCACGTCCCGACGGCGCTGCCACCGTGGCGGCCGGCCGAGACGCGGTTCGACGACACGTGGCGGGTCTCCGCGCCGGTCGGCACGTTCCGGGCGAACCCGTGGGGTCTGTTCGACATGCACGGCAACGTGGCCGAGTGGACGCGCTCGGCGTACCGTCCGTATCCGTACGAGGCGGGCGACGGTCGCAACGACGAGTTCGCTTCGGGTCGCAAGGTGGTCCGCGGCGGAAGCTGGTACGACCGGCCGCTCCGTGCCCGGTCATCCTTCCGCTTGCATTACGAGGCCTACCAGCCGGTGCACGACGTGGGTTTCCGCGTGGCGTGCGAAGACCGATGAAGCATCCTGTGGTTCCCCCGATGGGGTATGTCGACCAACGCAGCATCTCTTGAGACGGAGGCAGGGACGTCGTGAGGTTGAGACGTTCGCCAGAGCGGCGACCGGGTCAGGGAGCTGTGTTGTTGGAGCGCTTCAACAGCAACGCTCCCTCACGGTCGCGTCTCCGTCACATGGCACTGCTTCGTCAGCGGTGCCTGCCGGGAAGCGCGGCCTCCATTGTCTTGGTATTGCTCACGAAGCAGTGGCACATGGTGACCTTGCGCACCGTGGTCGCTCGGCACTGGCGGGCAAGCCGCCAGTGGCACACCTCCGACGGCCATGGTTACGCCATGAACGCGCCGCCAGTGGCACACCTCCGACGGCCATGGTTACGCCATGAACGCGCCGCCAGTGGCACACCTCCGACGGTCATGGTTACGCCATGAACGCGCCGCCAGTGGCACACCTACGACGGCCATGGTTACGCCATGAACGCGCCGCCAGTGGCACACCTCCGACGGCCGTGGTTACGCCTTGAAGGCGCCGCTGGCGACGCCCTCGATGAAGGGTCGCGTGGCATAGATGAACAGCAGCAGCAGCGGGATGCTGCTCAGCGTGTAGGCCGCGAACATCGAGCTGTAGTTCGCGCCGCCGGCGGTGTTGAACATGACGAACAGGCCTGAGGCGACGACGTGATAGTTCTCGTCGGTGTTGACGATGAAGGGCCAGAGAAAGTTGTTCCACGAGGCCAGGATGTTCATGATCAGCACGACCGCGAGCACGGGCTTGGTCAGCGGCATGACGATGCTGAGGTAGAGCCGGACGTGCCCCGCGCCGTCGATGCGGGCGGCCTCGAAGAGCTCTTCGGGCAGGCCGTCGAAGAAGCTCTTGAACACGAACGTGGCGAAGACCTGGCCGCCGGCCACGTAGGGCAGGATCAGCGCCCAATGGCTGTTGAGCAGGCCCATCGCCTTGATCAGCAGGAAGAGCGGCACCAGCGTGAGCACGGCCGGGAACATCATCGTCGAGATGATGTAGACGAAGACGACGTTGGAGCCGGGGAAGCGATAGCGCGACAGGACGTAGGCCGAGATCGACCCGAGCAACACCACGCCCGCGGCCGTGACCAGGCAGACGAAGAAGCTGTTGAGCATGTAGCCGCGGAGCACGTCCCAGGCGAGGCGGTAGCCCTTGAGCGCGCGGTCGGAGGCGTGGCCGAGGGCCTCGGGCGGTGTGGCTGCCCGCGATTCGTCGTCACCGTCCAAGACGGTCATCGTCGCGTCGTCGCCGGCGGCGATGCGTCGGGCGGCGTGTCCCATGTCCTTCAGCGCTCGCGGCACGCCGAAGAACGAGTGGAAGATCTCGCTGTTGGTGCGGAACGAGTTGTTGAGCACGAAGACGAACGGCAGGAGGGACAGGGCCGCGAACACGAGGATGAACGCGTGGAGGACCAGCTCTCGTTTCAGGCCGCGCTTCATACGCGTTGCTCCTTGAGCTCCTCGGCCGACTTGAAGTACTTGAGGTTGAGCAGCGTCAGCCCGAGGATCAGCAAGAAAAGGACCACGCCGATCGCGCAGGCATACCCCATCCGCTGGAAGCTGAAGGCGTTGAAGTACATCCACATGCCGGGGACCATGGTCTCGAAGCCCGGCCCGCCCCGCGTCAGCACGAAGATGTGCTCGAAGCCCTGCACGCCCACGATCACCGTCAACACCAGGATGAGCTTGAGTTGGCTCAGGATCAGCGGGATGTCGATGAGGAAGAACTTCCGCAGGCCCGTGCAGCCCTCGAGCCGGGCGGCCTCGTTGACGCTGGTCGGTATGGCCGACAGGCCCGCGTAGTAGATCAACACCTCAAACCCGCCGGCGAAGGGGAAGCCCACCATGGCCACGGCGATCAGGGCCGTGCTCGGGTCGGTCAGCCAGCCGGTCGCATGCTCGCCGAGGCCCACGCTGTGGAGCAGCTCGTTGATCAGGCCGGACTCGCTGTAGACCAGGCTCCGCCAGATGAGCTGGATGGCGATGAGGGGCACGACGATGGGCACGAGGAAGACGATGCGATAGACGTAACGAGCCCGATCGCTGGATAGGGAATGGATCGCCTTGGCCACGAGCAGCGGCAGCGTCAGCCGCATCGCCACGGCGAAGAACGTCAGGAAGAACATGTTGAGCAGCGACGGGTAGGTCGTGGGATCGCGGGTGAAGAACTCGAGGTAGTTGCTTGCACCGACGAATCGCGCCGGGCCGCCGACCTCGAACTGATACAGCGACTTGGTGAACGCCCACACCACCGGCAGGTAGATGAACACCGTCAGCAGGGTCACCGGCACGAGCAGCAGGCCGTAGCAGCTCAGGAGGAACCGCATCCGATCGCCAAGCCAGGGCTCACGCGCCTCATGGGGCATGGGGCAGGTCCTCCATCTGGGCGCGGACCGGGGCGAGCTCGTCCCACTTGCGCTGCAGACGGTCCATGTCGATGTTCTTTCGGATCAGGACGTTTCGCACGGCGGTCTCGAAGTTGCCCTCCTCCCACTCGAGGAACTCGTCGAGGCTCATGGCGTCGCTGAGGTACAGCTCGAGCGCCCGACGTTGGATCTCGGTGAATTTCAGGTCGAACGTGTAGGTGATTTTGGTCGTGGTGTAGCGGCGTTCGAGGATGCGTTCGAACGGCTCGAGCACGGGCAGGACGGGCACGCCGACGATGTTGGGCAGCAGGCTCGGATACTCGTTGACGACGCGCTCGCAGTTCTCGGGCAGCGTGAGGAACTGGAGGAAGGCGATCACGCGCTTGAGGCGGGTCGATGTGTTGGGGTCGCCCGTGTCGCTGTACGCGCTGTTGGTGACCTCGAGCTGGGTGGCCGAGCCGCCGATCACGCACATGGGCTCGGGCGGGTCCGGCGCGTAGGGGCTGGTCTGGCGCGTGAACGGCGGCAGGTAGAACACGCCCCATTCGAAATCCAGGTCGCGATCGCTGAGCAGCGGATGCGTCAACTGGCTCGTGAACCAGATCATGACGCCGTTGCCGGTCATGAAGTCGCGCAGGAAGTCGACGGTGCCGGCCGGCATGAGGTTCGGGCTGCAATACTGTCGGAATTCGCGCATGATGGGCCAGATCTCGCGCCACCTCGGATCGCGCGCCGTGAAGAAGCCCTGCTTGAAGAGGAACGCCACCTCGTCCCAGTCGAGGTAGCCTTCAAGATAGGGCTCGCGCTTCGGATCCTGCACCAGGTCGATGCCGGGCAGGATATCGTAGTAGAGCTGGTCGAAGAAGAGGTCGACCGCCCAGTCGCTGAACCAGTCGAGCACCATGATCAGCGGCAGGTGGCCGGCCTGTTTGAGCTTGGCCATGACGTCGATGAACTCCGGCCAGGTCTCGGGCACGGTCACCCCGACCTCGGCGAAGATATCCTTGTTGTAGAAGATGGCCGTCTCGATCATGTCGAGGCTGATGCAATACATGCGGCCGTCGGGCGCGGCCTTGCCTCGGCTGATGGCCTGGTACTTGAACATATCCCACCACTGCCGGTAGCCGGGCGTCTCGGGCGTATCGCGCTCGCGAACGAACGGGTTGGGCGCTTCGAGGTACGCATCGAGCGGCACGTACCAGCCCTTGTGCACATCGATCCAGACGTCCTCGACGTTGACGGGCACGACGTCGGGGGCCTTGCCGCTGCTGAGCTGGGTGACGAGGTACTCGCGGACGACGGTCGGCACATTGACGATGTCGATGCGGGTGTCGGGGTAGAGCTTTTCGAAGGCGTCGGCCACCTCTTGGGCGCCGCGGAGCTTCTTGCCCACGCCGAAGGGGATGGTTCCAGGTTGGTAGTGGGGGCCGAGGGCCATCCTCAGGACGTGCTCGGCGTCGCGCCCGTCCTTCTTGGTCGAGGCGCGTCGATCACGGCCGGTACCCTCGGCGTCGCCGCTGGCGGGCCAGAACAGCCAGACACCGAGACCGAGCACGACGGCCAGGGACAGTCTTCTGACGTTGAGCCACATGGTTGATAGGGCGACAGGGCCTCCGTTGCCGGACGATCGTGTCCGTTCGAGACCGTAGAAAGGCGGCCAAGCCCACCGAGGTGCAGGGCCGGTCCAAAGTCGGCGCGGCAGCGAGTGCCAGATGCGATCACGCGCCCGCGGCAGGGCACCATTATGGATTGCTGGCGGCCGCGGCGTCCAGTGTGAGCTGGTCCTGTGCGTTCATGCGAAGGCGTGGTGCTGCTTTGTGAGCAGGCGCGTTCACGACGACTGGCACAGCAGTGGCACAAGCGCTTGTCGGTGCGATACGAAGGCCGGGCCGTACACGGCACCGCTCCAGGAATGCGGAGAATCACTCCCATTCGCGGCCTCGGCTCTCACGTTCGCGAGAGCTTGGTGCCGTATTCCCGAAGCCGTGTGACGACGGACCTGAATCGCTAGCCCCGCGCCGGAGGAATCCGGCGGCTCAGGTGAATGGTCCTAGCACTGAGAGGGGGTATTAGACCGAGGGTCCCACCATCCGCCGCAGCCGGTTGATCAGTTGGGGGATCGCGTCGTAGCGGTTGAGTCGCACGCCGACGGCGCCGCCGCCGGGATGCAACTCGACGAACTCGGGTTCGGGCGACAGGCCGAACCGGCGGTAAAAAGCCCGGCTGATGAAGGCCTTGACGTCATCGGGATCCGCCTTCTCGGCGTCGAGGTGCACCTGGAAGAAGTCGCCCTGACCGGCGGCGTTGACGCGGACGGCGACGGCGTCGTGACCGAAGGCCCGCTTGAGCATCGCCTCGGCCAGGTCGATCAGCGCCAGGCCGCGGAAGAAGCTCCCGCCGGGTAAGGCGTGCGGCTCCGGGGGCTGGTCGGCCGAGAGGTCCGCATCGTCCAGCCCGCGGTCGTAGTCGAAGGGGGTGGCGCCGTGGCGCCCGAGCCAGAGCTCCATCCGCTCGGGCCCGCGCGCATCGCGCTCCCAGTCGAGCTCGCCCATCATCTCGTCGCGCGTGGGCAGGCGGTCCGGGTCCAGATCGAAGGACCGATCGCCACGCTGTGAGGCCGTCACGCAGGCGATCCACTCTTGGGGGTGGTGGATCAGGCGGAAGTTGATGGCCACCTCGCGGAAGAGGTAGGCCAGCATCGCCCGCAGCGGCACGCCACATTCCTCGACGATCGAGCCGTCCGGCGCGGTGCGACGCAGCACCCCGTCGCGCCAGCCGGAGAAGAGCGAGGCGAACGTGGCCTCGGCCTGCTTGTTCGCTGTGAGCGGATCGAGCCCGGTCGACTCGACCAACTGAGCGGCGTACCAGTCGAGGTGGGCTCGCGCGCTGGTTCGCAGCTCGGCCTGGGGGATGCACAGCGGCAGCTCGCGGAGGACGGAGCAGACCCACGCCCGCCCTTCGGGCCCGACGCTGCCGCGGGTCACCAGGTCGTCCTCGATCTGCTTGAAGAAGTCGGTATCGAGGGGCAGGTGGGTGAGGACGGCGGCGATCTCGGCGGCCTTGCCGGTCATCTTGCGGGTCTCGCCGGCGGTCAGCGGGCCTTGCCCGGCGACCTCGGCGTAGGCGCCCCACGACCATCGCCAGGCCTCGCGATCGCGCTCGACGCTGTAGGGGAAGATGATGCGGAAGCGCTCGGTCGGCACCGGATACGTGCCGATGATGCGGTAGTTGTCCTTCGGGTTCGACGAGATGAGGGTGCCCTGACCGGGCCGGCCCTTCTGCTCGGTCGCCTGGTCGAGCGAGCCGGCCTGAACGCCCGTGCCGTACTCGGCCTGGCAGGCGAGGTGCACGAGCAGGTCGGGGGGGATGCCGATGTCGAACAAGCTGTTGATGGCGTTCTTTGTGGCGACCGTCACGGCCGACGAGCTGGAGAAGCCGCCCTGCGGGATGTTGCCCGTACAGACGAGCCTCAGGCCCTGGAAGGTTTCGCGGCCGAGGTGTTGTTGGACCTTCGCGCCGAGGTTGCCGCTGCGGAGCGTTCGCATCGAGGCGATGGCGTTGCCGACGAGGGCGAAGGGTCGGCGCATGTTGCTGCCCGCCCAGAGCGAGGGCGGTGGCAGGGGCAGGCCCATCTCACGTCGGCGGAGCAGCTCCTCGTCGCTGAAGTAGCCCAGCGAGAGCAGCAGACTTTCGCTCATCCGGGTGCCGAATTCCTCGTAGGTGTGCAGGTCGGTGATGTCCTCGCCGGGGTACATGGCGTCGTTGTCGGACGGGACGAAGTTGATCGTCTCGCGGTAGGCCGGGTTCATCGGGAACAGGTGGATGCGGCGGTCGTCGGCGCCCTGGACGAGGACGATGATCTGCTCCTCGCCGTCGCCGTCGCCGGCGCCGATGGGCATCTGCCAGGCCGGTCCGAAGAAGCGCGACATATCCGGGTGCATGAACGCGATGCGGAGGCGGCCTCCGGAGATGCCGATGCCGACGGGGCGGTCGGGGCCGAACCCGAGCTTCTCCTCGGCGGCGGCCATGACCAGGGCCTCGAGCTGCCGCGCGATCGAGGTGACCTGCTCGGGCGGGCGATCGGATACGACGGCGTGGGTGGCCTCCTCCAACTGCACGTCGCTGGGGAACAGCAGGCCGCTCTTGGACGCCAGGATGCCCTCGAGCAGGGCCAGGTCCATGGGCTGCGTCACGTCCGAGCAGAGCAGGTCGTACTCGGGGTCGGCCACCGTGGTGGTCACGGTGCGGATGTCGCCGCCGTCGCGGCTGATGGCCTGGACGATGTCGGTGAGGTAGTACTGGCCCTGGGCGTTGTCGTTGGTCAGGCTGTAGAGATAGCGCTCGAGCGTGGTGGCGCGGATCACGTACAGCGGGCAGTTGCCCTCGGTCAGGTCCAGCAGGACGCGGCGCGAGGCCTCGTCCGGTTCGGCGGCGATGTCACGTTCTTCGATGATCTGCAGGATGCGTCCGCGGTTATCGCGGACCACGCGTCCCTTGCCGCGATTACGGGGCGGCTCGTACTCGGCGGTCAAGAACGTCAGGTCGGCCTCGGTCGGTCCGGCGCAGTGGGTCTCTTGAAGCCGCTGGAAGATCGATGCGGGCACGATGCGATCGCCCATGGTGATGATCAGCAGAGGGTCCTTGTCGAGCAGGTCGGGCACACAGAGGGCTTCATAGCTGGCGAAGGCCGTGCCGCCGGTGGGGTTGTCCGAGCGGACGTAGATGTTGTCGTCGCCCAGCGCGGCCGAGACGTCCTCATAGCGGTAGCCCACAAGACAGATCACCGGCGAGGGGCTGAGATGGCGAAACGCGTCGATGGAATGCCGGGCCAGGGGCGTACCGTGGACGGGCTGGATGCACTTGGGCTCCTTGCCGAACCGCGTACCCTTGCCGGCGGCCAGCAAGACCAGCACGGGCCGGTCGGTGGTCACCCCGCCGTGGTGGCACAGGGCGTCCGTCTGGAGGATCTTCTCATCCGTGAGCCGGGCGGCGTCTTTGAGCTGACAGGTTTGCGTCATCATTCGCCTACTTCACGTCGCAGCCGAGGACGCGGTGGGCCTCGCTCTTCGGGTTGGCTACGGCGAGGGCCTCAAGCAGCCTGGCCTGATCCGCATGTTCGGCTAGTTCGATCAGGGCATTGCCCGCCGCCTGGCGCACCGCTCGGTCTTCGCTGGTCAGGGCCGCGGCCAGCACCTTGATGCCGGAGGGGGACGTCCCCCACAGCTCGACGAGCGAGGTCAGGGCCGCCGCACGAACGCCCGAGGCCTCGCGGCGCCAGTAGAGCCTGATGTACAGGGCCTCGGCTCGATCGCGGAAGCCGTCGCCGGTGAGCTGCTCGGCGCACATGACCAGGGCATCGCCGATGGCGCAGACGAGTTTGGCGCCGGCCTGCTCGCGTGCCGCCAGGAGGATGTCCGTGGCGGTCTCGTTTCCGATTTTGCCCAGCGCGAGTGCGGCCGCGCGGGCGACGGCCACATCCTTATCCTTGAGCAACGGCTCGAGCTGGGCGATCGCCAGGGCATCGCGCCGCTGACCGAGCGAGTTGATGATGCCGACCTTGACGGCTCCGCCGACGGTCGGCAGGGCGTCTCGCAGCGCCGCGGCGGCGGCGGGATCGTCCATCCGTTCGAGGGCATAGCGGGCCATGTTGGCGGTCTTATCATCCGTCAGGAGCATGGCCACGGCCGGCACGACCGATGCATCGCCGATCCGCCAGAGTTGCCGGCAGGCGAACTGCTTGCCGGCCAACGTGGCCTTGGTCGACAGCAGGGCGGCGAGCTTCTGGGCGATCCGCTTGCGCTGGGCCGGGTCGTTGTGCGAGGCGTCGACCATGTCGGCGACCTTGTTCAGCGCGGCCGCGTCCTGGCCCCAATTGAACGAGGCCACCTTGCCGAGCAGGTCGTCTAGCTCGTCGGCTCGCGTGCTGGTCGCTGCGGCGTTGAGGCTCAGCGCCACGAGCATGACTGAGATCCGTGAGGCGGTAGATCGCATGATCGTCTTCCTTTGTCAGAGTCGGCGCTTCGTCGCGCCGTGGGTGTGTGATCGGGTTCGAGCTTCTCCGCTTTGGAGTATCTCCTACGTCAGCCGCCAGGGGCTCCGCATGGTTCGCTGAAGCATCCGGTTGGCCCGTTCGTCGCCGATGAACTCCTCGGCGACCGGATCCCACTTGAGCGGCCGATTGATCCAATACGCGATGTTGCCGAGGTGGCAGACCGATACCGAGCGATGGCCGACCTCGACGTCGCAGATCGGCTTGCGGCGTGTGCGGATGCACTCGAGCCAATCCTCCTGATGGTTGCGGCTCTTGTAGAGGCGTTTTTCGCCTTCGCCGATCTTGTCCTCGTGGATCGACTTCGGATCGGAGTCGATGTAGCCGCGGTTGACCATCACGTGCCCGTCCGGGCCGATGAACTCGACGCCGGCCTTGCCGCGGGCGCCGCCGTGGAACATCATGACGCCGTTGTCATAGATATAGGTGAGGCGGTCGTAGCCCTTCGCCCCGGGCGGATAGATCTCGACCGGGCCGGTGTCGTCCATGCCGAGGCCCCACTGGGCGATGTCGAAGTGGTGCGCGCCCCAGTCGGTCATGCTGCCACCGGAGTAATCACGGTAGGCGCGGAAGTTCGGCCACCCCTTGAACTCGACGCCCGGGGCGATGTCGGCGTGGTAGGGCCGGTAGGGGGCCGGTCCGAGCCAGAAGTCCCAGTCGAGCCCTTTCGGGGTGGGCTGAGCGGGCAGATAGCACGGCTTGGGCGGTCCGCCCACGTTGACGTGCACGGTGTGGACCTTGCCGATCCGACCGTTGCGGACGAGCTCACAGGCGTGGTGGAACTCCTCGCCGCTGCGCTGCTGGCTGCCGGTCTGGAAGACGCGGCCGTACTTGCGGGCCACGCGCACCATGGCCTTGCCCTCGTTGATGGTCAGCGTCAGCGGCTTCTCACAGTAGACGTCCTTGCCGGACTTCATCGCGGCGATGGCCGGCAAGGCGTGCCAGTGATCGGGCGTGGCGATGACCACGGCGTCGATGTCGTCGCGGGCGACGAGCTCGCGAAAGTCCTTGTAGGCCGCGCAGCCCTTGTAGGCGCGCTTGGCCTTGGCGTAGTGCTGGTCGACGCGCTTCTGCTGCTGGCCGAGCCGGACCGACTCGACGTCGCAGACGGCCACCACGTGGCAATGCCCCTTGCCGAGGAAGTTTCCCAGATGCCCCCGCATCATCTTGCCCATGCCGATGAAGCCGAGCGTGATGCGGTTGCTGGGCGCGGTGTGGCCGTCGGCACCCAAGGCCGAGGCCGGCACGATGGTCGGCAGGGCGAAGGCCGTAGCCGTCCCCGCGGTCTGCTTGAGGAAGCGCCGACGCGACACGCGCCGCCCGTTGTCTCGTGGTTCGTGTTCCGCCCGACGGACCATAGTCTGACTCCTTTCGAGCTGTCGGTGACGTGCTGCGTAGGATCGAAGGCTGTGGCGGTGGTGCCCGCGTGTCGTGTCGCTGGTTGCCGACGTCGCGACGCGTGCGCGGGGGCCACGCCGATCCGAGGATTCTAAACCCGTTGGCGCGACCCCAGCAAGCGGTTATGTGAACGGGCCCGTCGTTGCGTCGCTCGTGCGGCGCGACTAGGCTGATTCGCGACTTGATGGATTCCATGGAAACGGCCCTCTCGGCTTGGAGGATGACGATGGCTATCGGCAAGCTTCTGCTCGTGGGATGTGTGGTGATGCCTGGCCTGGCCGGCAGGGCGTATGGGGCTGATGCCGACCGGTCGTGGCTCCGCGAACCGGCGCTGATCATCAACGTCGACAACAGCCACTACTTCGGTTCGTTCGAGGCCGACCGGATGACCCGCGAAGGCCTGCACGCCTACGTCGATCAGTACGCCGGCACGAAGGTGACGCACATCTTCTGGTGTCCGAACGCGATGCGGGCGAGCTTCGCCAGCAAGACGCGCGACCCGATCTGGGAGGTCGGCGGGCGGAACATTCCCGAGAAGAGCATCTTCGCGAACCGCTGGCCCCGCAACGCCAAGCTCCTGCATGAGCGAGGGCTCGATCCGTACGCGGTGTGGATCGCTCGTTGCCGCGAGCAGCACATCTCACCGTGGCTCAGCATGCGAATGAACGACGTGCACGACGTCGGCGATCCGAAGAATTTCATGCACAGCACGTTTTGGGCGCAGCACCCGGAGTACTGGCGCGTGCCGGGCGGCAAGGGCTCGTGGGTGGCTCGGGCCCTGAACTACGGCATCCCCGAGGTGCGCGAGCATGCGATGAGCTTCATCCGTGAGCTGCTCGAGCGCTACGACCCGGACGGGCTCGAGCTCGACTGGATGCGCTTCGGTTACCACTTCAAACCCGGGGAAGAGGCCAAGGGCTGCAAGCTGCTCACCGAGTTCACGCGGCAGGTCCGCGCCCTGACGAACGACTGGTCGAAGCGTCGAGGGCATCCGATCAAGCTGGCCGCGCGCGTCCCGGCCGTGCCGGAGGCGGCCATCGGGCTCGGCATGGATGGTGTGACCTGGGCGAAGGAGGGCCTGATCGATCTGCTGATCCCCACGCCGTTCTGGACCACGAGCGACTTCGACATCCCTATCGAGCAATGGCGCGAGCGGATCGGTAAGCGCGGTAAGGGCGTGGCGATTCTGCCGGGGCTGGAGCACAACATGAGGCCGTACCCGGGCGCGCGCCAGGTATCGCGGCACGATCTGGCGTCGATGCGTGGGTTCGCGGCCGCGGGTTACCATCGCGGCGGCAACGGCGTGTACCTGTTCAACTTCTTCAGCCCCGGTTCGGTGGTCGGGGGGCAGGAGGCCTACCGCACGCTCCTGGAGCAAGGCCTGACGCCGAAGGTCGCTTTCAGCAAGCCGAGACGTCACGTGGTGCTCTTCCACGATACCGTGCCGTCCGGCGTGTCGCGGGGAGCACAACTCCCCGCCAAGGCCGAGTCGGCCACGTTCAGGATCTACACCGGTCCCGTTCCGCAGGGCGGGTCGGTGGTGTTCATCACGGGTCTCGCTCCCGGCGAGGACATCGGCAAGGTCCGCTACGCGGCCAAGCTCAACGGCACGTCCTGCGAGCCGATGGCCGATCATCCCGAGCCGAAGCGGTTTCCGGGCGTGGCGCGTGCGGTGCGATTGGCATGCCCCATCTCGGCCATGAAGGAGGGGTCCAACACCGTCCAGCTATCGCGATCGGCGTCACCGAAGGCGACGATCGTCTGGGCCGAGATCCGCATCGAGCCGAAGGGGTGAGGGAAAGCCGGAAGATCAAGACGTCGACGGGTCGGAACGCCATCGGGCCGTCAAGGATGCGTCTTGATGCACCTTCTGTCGCTCGCGCGAGGGGGGCTGCGGTCGTGTATTCATCCTGAGGGCCCTTCGCCGTGGCACGAGCGGGAAGGCCGTCGCCCGGTACCGCATCTAATTAGTAGGGTGGAGTAGAGCGCCCGCAGCCGTCGCTCGCCGTGTTGATCGAGCCGGTGGAACCGGGGATGGGCGGCCGACGGAAGGACTGGCGTGGAGGCAACACGATGAGAACGAGAGATCACCGTGGGGCAAAGCGATCTGGGTCCTTGCGATACGTGATGGCGGGCAGCCTGACCGCCTCGCTGATCGGTTTGAGCTTGATGATCGGCGGAGGCTGTAACAAGAATCAAGAGGAGGCCGCATCCATGGGCCACTGCAATACACCGAAACAGCTCGCCAGCACGGTCGGCAAGGCCAGCCCGTCCGGCAAGACCGCGACGGCCGTCTTCGGCGGCGGCTGCTTCTGGGGCGTCGAGTCGACGTTCCGTTCGGTCGAGGGTGTGCTCGAGACGACCGTCGGCTATGCGGGCGGTCACACGAAGGACCCGACGTACAAGGAGGTCTGCTCGGACCGCACCGGGCATGCCGAGGTGGTCAAGGTGATCTACGATCCCGAGCGGGTGTCGTATGAGAAGCTGCTCGACGTGTTCTGGTCGTGCCACGATCCGACCACGCCTAACCGGCAGGGCCCGGACATCGGCAGCCAGTACCGCTCGATCATCATGACCAGCGGTTCGGAGCAGAAGGCCGCGGCAGAGGCCGACAAGGAGCGCATGGATGCCTCGGGCAAGTTCGGCAGGCCGATCGTGACGGAGATCGTCCCGGCCACCACGTTCTACCCGGCCGAGGAATACCACCAGCAGTACTTCGAGAAGAAGGGATTCGTCCGCGGCCCGTCGGCGGTGGCTCACTAATCCGCTTCTGCCGTCAGGGACATCGAACGACTTCGGCAGGACGGATCCGGCGGCGCGATCCGCCTCACATCGACTCCACGATTCCCACCATCGCCTCGTAGTTTCGGACCGTTCGCGTCGGCAGCTCTCGGCCGTACGGGCAGGCCGACGGCATGAGGACGAATCCGCGGCCAGTGCCTGAGGTGCCTTCATCGAGGGCCCGCCGGACCTTTTCGGCAAAACGGTCGGTGGGGAGGTTCTCGACGTCACACGATTCGATGTTGCCGAAGAGGACTATGTCCTTGCCATAGTGTTTCCGCACGTAGCCGAGTTCGACGTCGCCCTGCGGCGGCGGCTCGATGGGGTCGAGGCCGTCAGCCCTCATGGCCGCGATGTCGTCCAGGATCGCATGCAGGTTGCCGTGTGAGTGCACGCGCGCGAAGCCGCCGCCCTTCTGAATCGCCTCGATCATGGGTCGGACGTACCGGCAGACGTACTCGCGGAAGAGCGACGGCGGCAGGTAGGGCGGCGAGGCGTACTCCGGGCCGTAGATCCGCCACAGGCGCCCCGGCAGGGCCTCGGCGACGGCCCTAGTCCGTGGGAGGAGGTCCGAGGCGAAGCGTTCGAGCAGGCGATGGAACAGGGCTTGCTCAGTCATGGCGATGACGGTGTAGTCGGCCATGTCGAACAGCGAGGCCGCCAGGCACAGCGGATCGGGCGAATCGATCATGACGATGCCGGTCTGGCCCAAGGCGGCCTCGGCCTCGATCACGCCGGCCGTGTCGAGCTTGCCGTCCCATTCGGGCCAGGGAATATCGAGGAAGGCCCGGAGGTCGTCGAGGTCCTTGAGCAGGTGCTCCTCGGTCCAGACGGTGTTCACGTCGGCATCGCGTCGCGTGCGGGCGGTGAGCGTGCGATCGGCGGCGCGGACCCGCTGGATCGTGAACCGGCTGCCGTCGCGGACGGTGGTTTCGGTCTCGGAGATCGCCGCGATCGGGTCGGGACGAACGGACGTGTAGGCCACCCCGCGCATGACGATGCGGTCGGTCTTGTCGCGGGCCAGCTCGAGCAGCGGCCGCCAGGAGGGGTCGGCGTAGATGTTGAACGGATCAGGATCGTCGGGATTCTCGTCGAGACCGGACAGTTCGTAGAAGGACACGGGCGGTCGGTCGACGGGTCGGCCTTGCAGCGTGGCCATGAGTCGTTCGCGTCGCGTCATGCTGTTCCCCATGTCGGACGAGGCGAGGGCGCAGTGCTTCGCCGGCTACGAGGATACGGCAAAGCGTCGGCGGGTGCATCCCCGTTCGCGGTTGAGGGGCTTGTCGGGGATCGCCGCCGGACTTCGCGGGCCGCCCGATTGTCGTTCGGATTCGGGCCTGATACGCTTATCGTAGGTAGGGGAGCCCTTCGCGAAAGGCGGTGCCTTATGGACACCATTGACGTTCGCGGCCTGCCCGAGCCGGTGGCGAGGGCGCTCGAGGCGCTAGCCGAGTCGATGAAACGCCAGTTGAATCCAGAGGCTCGACAGCGAACCGCGGATCGGGTCAAGCTCACAACGCGGCCAGGCAAGGTCCTGCGGCCGCTGACGCGTGCGGAGATCTACGACGATGTCGGCTGACCTGGCGATGGTCGACACCAATGTCTTGGTCTACGCAGTGCTGGAGGACTCGGAGCATTTCGAGGCCTCGCATGACCTGCTCGATCGAGCGCAGGCTGGCGAAATACCGTTATGTCTGGCGCCTCAGGTGCTGGCGGAGTTCTACTCCGTCATGACAAATCCTTCGCGGGTCAGCAATCCCCAGTCTCCCGAGCAGGCGCTGGATGTCGTCGAGGCCTGCTTGGCATGGCGGGACTCGTCCTCTTGCCCGTGCCGCCCGACATTGTGTCGGCCTGGACCGAGCTAGCGCGCCGCCACCCTGTTCGTGGCGGCGGCATCTACGACCTCCAGCTCGCGGCGACCATGCTCAGCAACGGCATCCGGCACATCCACACGTACCATCGAGCTGACTTCGAGCGAATCGACGGGCTCGAGGTCCTCACGCCGTAGGCCGGGGGGGGATCGCCTCACTCCCACCGCTTTCCGGCGAGCTTGCGCGTCAGGAACGGGCCGATCGGGCTGCGAATCAGCCTGAGCACCAGACGGTTCATCCGGCCGGGCACACAGACGGTACGATCGGCGTCCAGGGCCTGGAGCGATTCGGTCACCACGTCCTCGGCCGACATCCACAGGGCCCGGCTGACCTCCGAGCGGTCGAACTCGTCGAACTCCGGGCGATCGTGGAACTCGGTGTACGTGAACCCGGGGCAGAGCGCCTGGACCCGCACGCCCGTGCCTGCCAGCTCCTTGGCCAAGCCTTGCGAGAACGCGATGAGATACGACTTGGTCGCGGCGTACGTGACCACCCGGGGCATCGGCATGAACCCGGCCAGGCTCGCGACGTTGATGATCGCACCGCTCCCGCGGTCGATCATGCCCGGCAGGGCCGCATGCGCGAGCCATACGCTGGCGGTCACATGGACGTGGATCATGTCGAGTTGCATGGCCAGGTCCAGGTCGGTGAAGTGATGACGCGTACCGAACCCGGCGTTGTTGATCAACAGATCGAGCGCCGGCAGGTCCCTGATATGCTGGGCGACGCGCTCGACGCCGTCGGCGCCGGCCAGGTCGGCGGGCAGGACCTCGGCACGGGCACCGTGCTCTTGTTGGAGCACTCGCGCGAGGGCCTCCAGCTTCTCGCGGCGACGCGCAACCAGGATGCAGGTGTAGCCGTCCGCGGCCAGCCGCCGCGCGAAGACTTCTCCGATACCGCTGGACGCGCCCGTGATCAGTGCCGTTTTGGGTTGGCCGGTCATACGGGGTCCTCCGGCGAGACGGCCGTCTCGGTTGGCACACCTTGGTCCGTCTGGTCACCTTGTGAGCAGCGTTCGAGGTCGGGCGGATGGCGAACGGGCAACCTGCCGGTCGCGACAAGGAGCAGGATCCAGGCGAGGAGCGGGATCCATCCGCTCCAGCCGGTGATGCCGGCGTGGGCCGTATCGAACGTCTCGCCGGCCTTCAGGAAGAGATACATGGCTCCGGCCGAGCCGTTCAAGGCCGCATGCGCGATGACGGCCGGCCAGATGCTGCCGGTGGCCAGGCGCATCCAGCCGAAGAGAACGCCGAGGATCACGCAGAAGACGGTCATCAGCAGGACGCCCAAGACCGGGTGTTTGGGGTAGTTGTAGCCCAGCAGGATGATGGGGGCATGCCAGAGTCCCCAGACCGTGCCGGTGATCAACAGGGCCGGCCACTGGCCCAGCGGCAGCAGCTTGGTCAGGAGATAGCCACGCCAACCCAACTCCTCGCCGAGTGCGAAGATGGCGTTGATGGCCGGGGCGATGAGCATGCTGAGCAGGGTCGCGACGACCAGCATCTCAACGGGGGCCGTCTTCAGCGCAGCCTCGCCGCCGGATGCCTTCAGCAGCTCGGCGAAGCCGGAGAACTCCTTCAGGTCCACCGGATAGACGCCGAAGACCGCGCCGACGAACGGGGCCAGGACCGCACACAGCGGAACACCCAACCACGCCAGGGCCCAATACCGCCACCATCCGCTCGGGCCCCGTCGCAGTCCCAGCAGGCGTACCTTCTCTCTCTCGGGGTCCAGCACGAACACGACGAGCAGCGTTGCGGCGGCGGGCACGGCCATCATGCCGACCAGCAGCAGGCCCGCCATCGGGTGCTGAAGGCCCTTGTCGTTCGTCCACAGCGGGAGATTGACCAGCCAGGCGCCCGCGTAGCTGAGCACGATGAACGACAGGATGCCGCGAGATAGGAATCTCTCTGCCATGGTCTCACTTTCGACGTTCCCAGAGGACGCCGTCTTGTTCGAGGGCCCTTGCCGGCCTGCATGGCGTGGACCGGGCGACGCCGGCCGCGCGCTACTTCTTGAAGTGGTAGTCCGCGAAGTCGAGGAACCGTTGCCAGTCGACGCGTTCGACCGAGTGCCCTCCCTTGCGGACGTGGTAGCCGACGTCGCTCTTGATGATCGCTTCACCCACGGGCGGTGATTCCTTCGAGGTCAGAGCCTTCTTGCCGAGCAGCCGATAGACGCCGCTCGCGTGGTAGGCGCCGAGGTACTCCCCGCGCGGGTCGGCCCAGGTGTCGTCCACGGCGCTGTGCACGTAGACGGGGCGCGGGGCGATCAGGGCCAACAGCATGTGCTGGTCGACGGGTAGGTCGTCCTCTTGGTTCACGTACTTCCAGGCGTTGCGGCACAGCCAATAGGGGAACCGCGTGACCATCTTGGCGAGCGTCTCGCCGGAGCGCCGTCGCCACAGGGCCGCCCCCGCACAGCCGGACTGGGCCGAGATCGCCATGGCGAAGCGCCGGTCTTGGGCGGCCGTCCAAAGGGTCGCCTTGCCCAGCTTGGAGTGCCCCATGATGGCCACCCGCTTGTGATCCACATCGTCATCCGTCTCGAGATAGTCCAGGGCGCGCATGCCTCCCCAGGCCACCGAGGCCAGGACGCCCCACTCGTTGGCCTTAGGGAAGCTCTGGCCCTTCCTGTAGAACAGCGGGTGTATGCCGCGCTCGAAGCTCACCTCGTTGTGGCCCACGAGGTCTTGCTGGTAGACGGCCACGAACGCGTAGCCACGGTCGAAGATCTCGCCCAAGGGCAGGTTGTTGTAGGTCCTCTGCCGATCGCGGATGCTCCGGCGAAACCGATGCGAGCGGGTGTCGTCGAAGCTGTGCATCATGAACGCGGGGCAGGGCCGCTTCGCCTTGTTCGGCACGAAGACGAGCACGAGCATCTCGACCTTCCCGTGCTTGTTGCTGATGCGAATCACGACGTCCTTGCGCGTGGCCTTGCCCTCCATGTAGTCCCGGTCCGTCTTCGTGATCTGGAACTCGGTCTTGATCGGGTCCTGCGGTGCGGGCACGCGGCCGTAGACGAGATTGGCGAAGAGCGCCAGGATCTGCGGCCGGCGGACGTTCATCCATTCGTCGGGCGTGGTGATCGGCTTGCCCTCGGCCGAGACCAGCGGGTCGGGCAGGTCGTAGTGAGGCACCCTGGCCTCGTCGTAGTTGACGTCGCTGTCGAATTCCTTCTTCTGGCGGGCTTGGCCAGGCTGCGAGAGACCCAGGATCAGCAGCGCGATCAGGGAGAGCGTGGTGGTCTTCATGGGTTGGCCTTTCGAAAGGTGTGACCGACGGACGGCCCGCGGAAACGATAACAGGGGGGCGCGGAGGCGTCCACAGCAGCAGGGGTGTGCTGCGGTCGGGTCGGCAGGCTCATTCCGACGCGACGCGACGGATCGCCTCGACGACGCGGTCGCGCTCGAAGGGTTTGACGATGTAGTCGGCCGCACCTCGTTTGAGGGCCTCTTGCAGCAGCGGGCGCTGCTCGACGGCCGAGATCATGACCACGCGAGCGGCGGGGTCCATCGCCAGGATCTCGCCCAGGGCGTCCAGCCCGCCGACCTCGGGCATGATCATATCCATCGTGACCAGGTCGGGCCGGTGCAGGCGGTAGGCGACGACGGCCTCGGCGCCGTTGGCCGCCTCGGCGACGATCTCACAGCCTTCATCCGTCAAGATGTCGCGGAGCATCTGCCGGACAAAGGCCGAGTCGTCCACGATCAGGATGCTCGCTGCCACGGTGACGCTCCTTTCTATCGGTTAGAGGGCGGCGACGTCCGTCCCGAACCGCTTGACCTGCATCATGCCGGTCGACGGATCGAAGAGGACGGTTCGTCCTTGTTTGCCGCCCAGGTCGGAACCGGCGATGGGGATGCTGTGCTTGGCAAGCCGTCGTCGGACGGCCTCGATATTCCGCTGGCCGACGTCGAGGCTGACGCGCGGGCCGAGCACGGCCGCCCCGCCCGCCAGCTTGGCCACCAGCCGTGAACGCGTGGCTCCGGCGCGGAGCACCTCGTCCAGCAACCAATCCACGCCCGTGTCGGCGTACTTGCCGCGCGAGCCGTCGGGCTCGGCCGCGGAGGGCAGCATGACGTGCGCCATGCCGCCGAGCTTCGCATGCCAATCACACAGGACCACGGCGACGCACGAACCGATTAGCGTCCTGAGCGCGTCGGGAGGCCGGGCTACGCGTACCTCGGCGATACCCACCGTGTGCGTGACGACCATACGGTCCCCCTACGCCAGCGCCTGGCGGATGCGCTCGAGCGAACCGGGCGCGGGCAGGAAGCAATACTCGAACGCGAGCGGCTCGCCCGCCAGCGTGAACACCGTCTTGGCCATGCAGACCTGGTCACCGGCCATCGCCTGCTCGATTAGCAGCATCTGGAGCACGGCCGGCAGCAGCTCGATGTGCAGCGTCGGCGGTCCGGGCAGGGAGGTGACCTCGAGCCACCTGGCCCAGCTATTGGCGAAGGCGTTGCAGACGATGTTGCCCGTTTCCTCGAGGCACGATCGAGCCGTGTCGTCGAGGGCTTCGAGGTCGGCGGGTCGGCGATGCGTCAGGGCCTCGGCCAGCGTGGCGGCGGTCTCGAGAGTCATGGCCAGTATCGCGTGGCCGGCCAGGTCGCCCGTGATGGGCACGTGGATGATGATCCACGGCTGGTCGGCGTCGGCGTCGCGGCCGACCTGCGTCAGCGGCATCCAGACGAAGCCGTCGGTGGTGAGCCGCACGCCTTGCTTGAGCCACTTGCTGAGCGATCGTGAGGCGTCGTAGGCGCTGTTGACGGCGAGGGTATGCAGGGCGTCGCCGGCGGCGGGTTCGGCCTGGTTGGGTTGGTCGCTCATGGTGCGCTCCTCGACCGCATCATCGTAAGCGGTTCGGTCGGTGATGGTCTATGGGCATCTTCTTGATGGCCTTGCGCGGCGGGGCTTAGAATTGCGGAGACGATGTGGGTTTGATCGGGGCGCCGGGGCCGATCTTTCGGACCACCGTTCCAACATCTGGGAGTCAATCATGAAACGCATCGCTTCGTTGCGCCGGCTGGGAGTTGTTGTTCTGCTGGGTCTGAACCTTTTGGCCGCCGAGGCCGTTGCGTCGCGGGCCGATGCCGGCAAGCCGCGGACCAACCTGGTGCTCATCCTGACGGACAACCAGGGGGCGTGGACGCTCGGCTGCTACGGCAACGAGGACATCCGCACGCCGCACCTGGACCGCCTGGCCGCGCAGGGGATGCGTTTCACCCGCGCCTTCGCCAACAACGCCGTCTGCTCGCCGACGCGGGCATCGCTGCTGACCGGCCTGATGCCTTGCCAACACGGCGTGCACAAGTACATCAGTCGCGACGTCATGCTCGGGGCGAAGGCCTATAGCACCATCGAGGAGTTCGACACGCTGCCGCAGATTCTCCACGAGGCCGGGTATGTGTGCGGCTTGTCGGGCAAGTGGCATCTGGGCGATCACACCCGGCCGCAGGAGGGCTTCAGCTTCTGGGTCACCAAGACCGGCGGGCACACGACGGGGTTCGTCAATCAGGACGTCATCGAAGACGGCGAGATCCGCAAGGAGCCGACGCATCAGACCGTCTATTGGACGCGTCGTGCGTGCGAGTTCATTGAGAAGAATCGCTCGCGGCCGTTCTTCCTGTTGCTGGCGTATAACGGACCGTACGGCCTGGGCAAGAGCATGCTGAAGCCGTCGGCCAGCCGGCACGCGGCCACGTATGCGGACAAGGCCCTGCCGTCGTTTCCCAGGCACGAACCGCATCCGTGGCTGCACAACAACCGCAAGTTCATCAACAACCCGGTGTCGATCCGCAAGTACGCGGCCGAGGTCAGCGCCGTCGACGACGGGGTCGGCGAGGTCATGATCACGCTGGCCGAGCACGGCCTCGACAAGAACACGCTGGTCGTGTTCATGGCCGACCAGGGTCTCGCCGGCGGGCACGGCGGGTTCTGGGGCATGGGCGACCACACTCGGCCGCTGACGGCGTACGATCCGATGATCCACGTGCCGCTGATCGTGAGACACCCGGGCGAGGTTCCGGCCGGGTCGCGGTGTGATCACATGGTCGGCACGTGCGATATCATGCCGACCCTGTTGGGCTATCTGGGGCTTGCCGAGAAGATGCCGACCCAACCCGCGTCACCGGGTCGGCGGTTCGATCAGGCGTTGCGGGGTCGGGCTCTGCCGTGGAAGGACGTCGTCTTCTACGAGTTCGAGAACCTTCGGGCGATTCGGACCGAGGCCTGGAAGTACATCGAGCGTTACGGCGACGCCCCCGACGAGCTGTATCATCTTGCCAGGGACCCGAAGGAGACGATCAACCTGATTGACAACCCGAAGCATGCGGCGACGCGAAAGCAGCTGCGCGATCGGCTGCACGCGTTCTTCGATCATTACGCCGCGGCGAAGTGGGATCTGTGGCACGGCGGCGATGCGAAGGGCGGGTTGCTGCTCGGTAAGAAGCCGTATCAGCGGTGAGGCTTCGTCACCCCGCCGCTCGGACGACGGCCTCCATGTTGGCGGCGCGGCCCAGGGGTCGCTCAAGCGCGTAGACCGCCCATCGCAGGGCCTTACCGAGCTTGCCGGACCTGTCGCCGATCGTCCATCGGACGGTGCGGAAGCGCAGGATCCGCAGGCCCGCCTGGTCCAGCGCACGCCGAAACGTCCGCGGATCGAAGAAGATCTGGTGCGTCGAGCGGATCGGGTAGACGAGCGCCTTTTCCGGCAGGGCCAGCCGTCCGAACCGGAAGAACAGGTTGGCGAACTCGTTCGGCACCTCGATGACGGCCAAACCTTGGGGCGTCAACATCGATCGCAGCCGTCGCAGCGTGGCGATCGGGTCGATGAGGTGCTCGAGCACGTGGTTCATGTGGATGAAGTCGTAGCGGTCGGACGGATGGGGCATGCCTTCGATCGGTCCGACGTGGACGTCCAGGTCCGACTCGCGGGCGACCTTGCCTGCCTCCTCCGAGACCTCCACGCCATGGGTCGTCCAGCCGTGCGACCTGGCGTGCGCGAGGAAGTAACCCTTGCCGCAACCGATCTCGAGGAGCCGTCCCACGCCGATCCGCGATTCAATCCAGGCCAGCCTCTTGCGCATGTGCGGCCGCAGCACACCGCCCAGATCGCCCGTCATGCCGACCGATTGCTCGTACTCGCGGTAGTAGGCGTCGTCGTAGACGTCGGCCGCGGCTTCGGGCGCCAGGGGCGGATCACGTCGGACGAGATCGCATCCGGCGCATCGGAGCAGGGCCTCTCCGGGCGACAGGCGAAGGATGCGGCCGAGCTTGGGCAGGATGAACGCCTCAGCCGACCCGCACATCGGACAAGGTCTGGACGGCATGCCGTTCATCGCTCGACTCCACCCATGCGTGCGGCCCGATGTGGCTCAGCCGCCCTCGGCTGAAGGTTTCGGTCTTCCACGGCCGAGGGCGGCCGTGCCACAGATCAATCCCAACCGTAGGCGGGCGTTGACAGGTCATTCACGATCCGGGGAGGCCGTGCCACACCGGCCACCCTCTCCTTCGCACAGCTTAGAACGACAGCAGGAGCTGCCAGATGTACATATTGGCCAGTCCGTCGGTCTGTTGCCAGATGCTGCGTACGAGGTCGACATCGCCGGTGACGGCGTCGTATTCCTTCACCTTGCGGTCCCAGGGGATGCACGTGCCGATCGGCGGATCGGTCTCGAGTCGCGCGCCCATGCCGTACGGCGCGTCGCCGGCGTCGGCCCGCGGATCGGCGCCGTCGCACGGCTTGAGCATCTCGCCGCCGCTCGGGGCCGAAGCGTAGACGCCGAACTCGCGAGCGGCATCACACATGGCGCGGACGTTCTCGGGCTTCGAGTCGTTCTGCATGATCGCGCTGGCATCGACGATGTAGCCCCCGTCGCCGGCCACGCCGTCGATCACCTTCTTGACGTAGTCGCGGACCTCGTTCGGCGGCCGGTAGCCGAGCAGGAAGTTCGGGATGCCGCCGCTGATGCAGAACTTGTGGCCCAGCTTCTCGTGGGCCAGGAAGACGTCCCCCTGGTCCACGTGGTAGATGATGCTCCGCTCCGGCAGCTCGGTGAAGCGCTCGAGGTGGTGGTCCCAGTTGCCCTCGGCATAGAACAGCGTCTGGTGGCCGTTCGCCCAGAGCTCCTCGATGATGGGCTTGAGCGTCGGCCAGTAATGCGACTCGAACTGCTCGTTGGTCACGAAGGGCACGCAGCCGCGGTGCATCCAGAAGCCGATGGGCACGAGCTTGTCGGGGTCCGACGTGGTCAGCGCGACGTTGTACAGGTGCGGCATGAGGGCCTCGCACGCCTTCAGGACCTTGTCGGGCTGCTCGAACATGTCCATCGTCAGGCCCAGGTAGCCGCGGAGCTTGTCGGAGAGGATGTCGAACGGCGCTTTAAAAATGCCCGCGATGGCCGAGACCGTGCCCGTCTCGGTTCGCAGCCGGTTGATCGCATCGGGGAACGACATGAAGTATTGCAGCATGGCCATGCCGCCGCGGACGAGGGAGAGGTTGTGCTGGTAGGTCGGATGGCCCGTCGCGTCGTTGACGTGGCGGACGACGCGCGGCAGCCAGACGTTGTAGAGGAAGCCGGTGGGGTCGTCGATGAGGGCGTCGTACTCGTCGGCCTGCATGAAGGCTTCGCCCTCCGGCGGCTCGCGGTATTGGAAACCGGTGTCGGGCGGAACATGGATGCCCGGCACACCGTAATACGTCAGGCCGATCGCCTCGGTCAGGCCAGTCCAGACGTAGACCATGTTGGGCACCGTGGCATCCCAATCATAGTCGGCGGCGCACTGCCGGACGGCCTGGAAGGCACGGTTGTAGTCGTGGGCGACCTCCTGGCAGGACATGCCGGCGTACCTGGCCGAGAACTCGGCCGCGAAGGGCCGGATGGGCACCATGTCGGGCTGCTCGTTGCGCATGGCCGTGATGTAGCGGCGAAGGCGTTGCTGATAGAGGGCTTCGGTCGACACGGCAGGGCTCCTTGTGGTGACCGGCGCGCCGAGCGCGGCGGTCGGGTCCGTGGGCTACCCGGCTGGCGGGCGAGCATGCTGACGACTATGGTAACGACCGATCCCATTATGCTTGGAAGCGAGGTGAACGCAATGTACTCCTTCGGATTCGGCGGTTTCTGGCGGATTCAGCTCACCATGGGCGTGGCCTTGCTGGTGATGGGCGTCCTCATCGCGGTCTTCCCGGAGATCCTGGTGATCATGGTCTCGGCGGCGATCATCATGGCCGGACTGGGCCTGATCGGCTCGGCGCTGCGTGCGAAGAAGTTCGAGCAGGTGACGCGCCATCGGCGGGTCGAGGAACCGTTTGAGATGTGAGGGGCGAAACGTCGAAAGCACCGATCTGGCCAGTCCAGCGAGTGGTGCAGGGCGGCCTTGTTGGGTGGAGCGTGCCAGTCGACACGTCAACGCCCCGAAACGGCGCGACGCCAGAGGTCGACAAATCTACAAGTCAACAAGCGTGCAGGGCAGGTCGTCTCGACCAATGCTGCAAACATCATTGTCCGGTCGTCGCTTCGGCGAGTAAGCGCTGACTGGCTTCCTGCCTCCGGCCGGGGTTTTCCGCTTGCATTCTCTAGTCAAGAAGGCTTTACTTAAGGACGATGCTAGGAAAGTGTTCTTGACTAGCGCTCCGCTGGAGTCAAGTGGACCTGATCAGCTATGAAACGAACGACCGGCACGTATCGCGTCATGACCTCGGACGACAACGAGGACGTTCGGGCCTTCATCCCTGCGCCCTTGCCGCCGGCCGATCCGCCGCTGACGTTGGACGACGAGGCGAACCGGCTGCTGTCGGATGCCACGGCCTCGATCGGGCGGCTTGCCGTGGCCGCCGATATGGTGCCCAACGCCGAGTCGTTCCTCTACGGCTTCGTCCGCAAGGAAGCGCTCATCACCTCCCAGATCGAGGGTACGCAGGTGACGCTGCGCGACGTCCTGACCTACGAGGCGGGCGAGCAGGCCCAGCGTCCCGAGGATGCGGCCGAGGTCTGCAACTACGTCGACGCCCTTGCCTACGCGCGGCGCGAGTTGGCCCGACCGAAGGGGCTGTCCCTGTCGGTCCGCCTGTTCTGCGGGGCCCACAAACGTCTGATGAAAGGCATGCAGGATAGCTCGAAGCAGCCCGGCCAGATTCGACGCAGCCAGAACTGGATCGGTGGCAGCAGACCGGGCAATGCTCGGTTCGTTCCGCCGCCCCCTGGCGAGGTGCCCGGCGCGCTGTCTGCTTTGGAGAAGTGGATTCACCGTCGCGATCCGCTCCCGCCGCTGGTCCGTGTCGGGTTGGCCCACGTCCAGTTCGAGACCATCCACCCGTTCCTCGACGGCAATGGTCGTATCGGCCGCCTGTTGATCACCTTGCTCGTTGAGCATTGGGGCCTGCTCAAGGCGCCGCTGCTCTATCTGAGTGTCGCATTCAAGCGGCACCGCCAGGACTACTACGAGCATCTGAACGCCGTCCGTATTGGCGGTGACTGGGAGGGTTGGACGCGATTCTTCCTGTCGTGCGTGACCGAGGCGGCCGACGATGCCGTCGCCAGCGCCCAAAAGCTCTTCGCCGTGACCAATGCCGATCGAACGAAGGTGGCCGCACATCCCAAGGCCACTGTGCCGGCGATCCGGCTCTTCGAGATGCTGCCTTCCAAGCCGGTGGTGACGATGCCACAGGCCATCAAGCTGCTGGACGTAAGCAAGCCGACCGCGATCAAGGCCATCGATGCCCTTGAGAGCGCAGGCATCCTGCGCGAGATAACGGGCAAGCGCCGCGATCGTGTCTATGCCTATCACAACTACCTCCAAGTGCTGACGCCCGACACGGAGTGAGGGATGGGATGGTGACGGTCTCGACCGGGAGTACGCGCAGGTTATCCACGAGGACCTACGAGCCGAGCGGCACATCCCGCCGCCGGCGGGTGTCGAACACGCACTGCGACGTGAAGCCGATCTCGCGGAGCATGGTTGTCGTGTCGGGGATGTCGGCGGCGAGGTGGTCGAGATAGTGCGCGTCACTGCCGACGGTGATGGCCCGGCCGCCCATGTCGTGGTACCACCTCAGGATCGTTCGGCCTGGGAACGTCACGCCCGGCTGCTGCCGCACGCCGCTGGTGTTGACCTCAAGGGCGATGTCGTTGTCGATGACGGCCTGGAGCGCCGCGCGGATCGGCCCCTCCCACGCCTCGGGCTCGAACGGCGGCATGCCTCGCTGCAGCGTGTACCGTTGGAAGTAGTCGAGATGGGCCAGCACGTCGATCAGGCCCGATGCGGCCAGATCCACCTGGGCATCGAAGTACGCGGTCAGGGCCTCGTCGAGCGGCATCTTGTCGAAGACGTCCTCGTGCACGCCGTAGGACCCGACGTAGTGGATTGACCCGATGACGACGTCGAAGGGTTGGGCCAGGAGCGGCTCGAGGCGGTCGGCGTAGAGGTGGGGCTCGCCGATCTCGATGCCGGCCCGGACGGTGAGCCGATCGGCCATCGCAGAAACGACTCGCTCGTAATCCTCGAACCAGGCCTCGACGTCGTACAATCCGCAACCCGGGTCGGCCTGGTTGTAGTCGAGGTGATCGGTCAGGGCGATCTCATCAAGTCCCAGCTCGACGGCGCGGTCGCATACCTGCCGCATGGTCACGCGGCTGTCCACCGAGTGAGAGGTGTGCATGTGGTAGTCGACGAACACGGAGCGACGCCCCCCTCGGTATGACGGCGACGGTTACCTGGCGGCGACGGACGGAGTCGTGGGCTGCAGGTAGCCTCGCGGCGACTCGAGCAGGGCCTTGATCATCTCGTTGGCGACCGGCGCGGCCCGGCCCCCGCCGCTCTCCCCGAATTCAACCAGCGCGGCGACGGCGAACGTCGGCTCGTCCGTCGGTTCTCCCGGCACGAAACCGGCGAACCACGCGTGGGCGCAGGCCTTGTCCCTCGGCGGCCAGAGGCGGTTCATGCGCGAACCGACGATGCGGGCGCCGGCGACGTCGGCGATCTCCCGGGCGGCTTCGGCGCGGCTCTTGGCGATGATCTTTTCCTTCCGGCCGTCGGGGTATTGCACGACGTACCGCTTATCGAGCACGATCCGCGAGCACTGGGCGCTGCCGGTCTTGCCGGCGACGACGATCTCCTTCATGCGGGCGTAGCGGTAGGCCGTGCCCTGGTCGTTGTTGACCACGCGATAGAGGCCGCGGCGAATCGTTCCCAGGTGTTCGGGTTTCAGTCCCAGGTCCCAGGTGGGCCGGTCGCGCCCGTCGCCGAGGATCAGCGTCGGCCAACGGTACTGGCCCGTGGCGAGGGTGGCCATCAGGTTGGCCACCTGGATGGGCGTGAGGCCGAGCTCGCCCTGGCCGACGGCGAAGTTGCGGGAATCGCCGGGCCGCATCGGGCGGCGTTGGTGCTCCCACAGCCACGCGGCCGTCGGCAGGATGCCGTCGCGCTCCTCGATCAGGCCCGTTCCGGCGAACTGCCCCTTGACCGGGGGCGGACCGATCCAGAACCGGCGGTACCACTGGCAGAGCCGATCGCCGCCGATCTTCTCGCCGAGCTGATAGAAGTAGCAGTTGCAGCTGACTTGGAGCGCCTCCTCGGCGTTCAGGCCGCTAGGGAAGCCGCGGTCGTTATGGCTGATCTTGAACTTCCGATAGATCCAGCACTTGAACCGGCCGTTCGGGTTGTGCAGGTAGCCGTGGCAGTTGAGTCGCGTCTGCGGCGTAAGGATGTTCAGCGCCAGGCCGGTCGCCAGGGCGGCCGGTTTGGCCACCGAGCCCGGGGGATACACGCCCGCCACGGCGCGGAACAGCGTCGGGCGGTGCTTCGTGTCGGCGATGAGTTCGGGGAAGTCCTTACGGTAACGGTTGGGATCGAACGACGGGTAGCTGACCAGCGCGAGCACCTCGCGCGATGGGATGTGGATGACGACCGCGGCCCCGCCGGTGGCGAGAGGCCAGTTCTTGACGGCCTTGCCGAGCGCCCGGTAGATGCGCTTCTGCAGGGCCACGTCGATCGTCATGGCCGCGTCCGCGCCGTCCATCGGCTGGACGTGCTCGAGGAGGTTGTCGTCTCGGTCCTTGCGTTCGCGCCCGCGTCGGCCGCGGAGGAGGTCCTCGCACAGCCGCTCCACGCCGGCCACGCCGTAAGTCTCCCAGGGCAGGTATCTGCGGCGGGGATCCTCTTCCTGAAAGGGGTCTTTCTCCATGACCTCCTTGGTGACGCGTCCGAGCCGTCCCACGACATGGGCCAGCGCTTCAGCGTCGTGGTAGACGCGTCGGGTGCTGGCTCGAACGGAGAGCCAGTCGTACTTGCTGAGGGCGAGTCTGGCCTCGACGGCGGTCTGATCGTCGATGTCGGGGGCCAGCGGGTGGAACATCTTGGTCTCGCCGGGCGGGACGAAGTAGCCGCGGTGCCGCAGCAGGACGCGTTGGATGGCGGCCACACGCCGCATGATGACGTTGCGCCGCTCGAGGATCTTGTCCAGGGGATGGTCGGATAGCTCGGCCAGCAGGGCGTAGCTCTCGTCAATCTGCTTGGCCACGGCGTCGACGTCTCGGTTGTGTTGCTCTTCCTTGCTCAGACCCGTGTAGCTGGGCAGCTTGCCGGCTCGCCGCCAGCGCCGGGCGACGCGCCGGATGTACCCCTCGTCGCGGGCCATCGCCTCGTAGTACATGCACAGGTCCCAACTGGGTTCGTCGCTGGCCACGAGCCGACCGCAACGGTCGAGGATGCGGCCTCTCACCGCGGGAATCAGCGTGGCCGGCAGGAGGGGTGCCTCGGCGGCCCTCTCTTGGAAGCGCTTCGCCTCGGCGATCTGCAGCTGACCGAGTCGCCCCGTCACGATGATCGCGGCGAGCACGAGCAGGATCAGGAAGACTTTGAGTCGGGTCTCGAACATGCGTCAAATCGCCCCGCGGGTGCGCAGCCGATGCGGGGGCAACAGGCCGAGCAACGCGCGCATGCGGATGAGGAGCCAATGCACGTAGGGCGCCAGGATGGCCGTGAACATCGCCGTGACCGTTGCGTGCAACAGCACGGCCACCATGGTGCGCTCGGCCTGGGGATGAAAGATCATGTAGTGCACCCCGGCCAGCAGGTGGGCGATCCAGGCGCAGACCAGCGTGACGAACAGGGACGTCAATGGGTGGTCGCGGAACATCGAGTCACGGAACTGGACCACGACCAATGCGAGCAGGCCGTACGAGAAGGCGTGCACGCCGACCCGGCCGGGCCAGAAGAGATCGGTGATGAAGCCCAGCACCCAGGCGGCGATCATGGCGTCGGGCGACGGGGCGTGCAGCGCGTAGAGCATGGCGACGATGAACATCAGATCCGGGGCGCCCTGGCTCAGCTCCAGCCGATAGACGATCGTCGTCTGCAGCACGATCGTGACGCCCGCCAGGATGAGAAACGCTATCCAACGCATGAGGGCTTTCGGTTCGTTTCGCGTCGTGAGGTCCGGCCGCGCATCGGCCGCTCGACCTCGGATGTCTATTGTACTTCGAGCCCGCGGTCAGGTTGACGGTTTTTCCGTTGGTTCAGGATCTCGAGGATGGCATGTGCGGCCGCCACCTGGACCCGGGGGTCTTCGGACTCGGTCATGGTGGTCTTCAGGTGCGGCAGAACCTTGCGGTCGCCGATCGCACCGAGGGCCAAGGCCGCCATCGACCGCACCCGCATGATCTGGTTCAGCGGATCGCCCGCCTTCGGGTTGTCGCTGGGGCTGTCGAAGCTGAGCGAGGTCAGGGCCAGGTCGATCCCGTCGCTGAAGCCCAGCCAGCCCAACGCCCGGGCCGCGGCCAGCCTGGATTCGAGGTGGTCCTCTTCCCTGTTGAGGCGGTAACGGAGCACCTCCGCGCTGCGGCGCTCGCCGTAGCGTCCGACCGCGAGCATGGCCAGCACGCGGATGTCCTCGCGGCCGCTGTTGATCTCGGCGGCCACCCTCGGCAGGGCGGCTTCGTCGCCCAGGATCAGGCGCGACTCCAGCGCCTGCCACCGCACCATGTAGGCCGAATCCCTGGCGGCCCGCTCGAGCAGCTTGACGGCCTTGGGCTCGCCGAGGAGGCCGAACAGCATGGCCGTGTTGCCGCGGACCTCCTTGGCCTTGTGGTACAGCAAGAGCTCGGCCAGGTCGCCCGAGCGACGCGTGTCGCCCATCCGATGCAGGGCGAAGAGCGCCGCGGCCCGCACGCTGTGGTTCTCGTCGCCCAATCGCCGCTCGATCATGAGCTTGGCCGGCTGATGGCGCATCCGCCCCAACGCGACGCAGGCCGCGAATCGCACCCCGGGGTTGTCGTCACCGAGCGCTTCGATGAACCAACCCTCGGCGCCCGCGGGCGCGGTTTCGGAGAGGGTCTCGATGGCCTGGCAGCGGACCACGGGGTTCTGCTGGTAGGCGATGCCCTGACGGATGATCGCCAGGGCCTGGGCCCGGACGGCCCTCTCGTCCACCTCGGGGGCGAGGTCCTGTTGCCAGTCGTCCCATCCCTGGCAGCCGATCATGACCGGTGCGAGGAGGGTCGCGAGGCAGACGCTCGCCGCGCGGACCGCGCGCCGGCGCCCGACTCGTACGACGGCCAGGGCCCGGGCACCGTGGGCGGTGGGCGTCCGGGCGAACGTAGGACAACGTGCATCGTGCATGCGATCGAGCGTGGGGTGCGTCATCGTGTTCGTCCGTGAACGGTGGTCAGGCCGCGACGGATGGCGTCGAGCGTCGGCGCCGACCGAGGAGTCGACTGACGACCAAGGCGTCGACGGCCATCAACACCAGCAAGACCGTGCAGGCGTGCGCGAACCAGTCTCCCCAACGAGTGTACAGAGAGTGACGCGTGTCGGTAAAGATCGTGGACACGCTCGTGCCGATGATGCCCTCGCCGAACAGGCGATCGCCATCCCGGACACGGTCGTACACGCGGCCGGCCGGGTCGATGAAGCCGCTGATGCCCGTGTTGACCGCCCGGGCGACCCCCACGCGGTTCTCGACGGCGCGGAAGACCGATCCGACATAGTGTTGGGGCAGCTCGGAGGTGTGGTTGAACCAGCCGTCGTTGCTCAAATTCAGGAGGAAGTCGACGCGCTTGCCGCCGTCGGGGCCCTGCACGAACGTCCTACAGATGTCGGGCGTGACGTCCTCGTAGCAGATCGGCACGGCGAAGCGATACGAGCGGCCGGCCTGCGATCGCGCCTGCATCTGATACACGACGAACTCGTCGCCCGCCGTCAGGGAGTACTCGAAGCCGCTGGCGCCCCACGGTGTGATGCTGTTGAGCCACACGTAGAGCGGATGCAGGGCGGTATACCGGAAGGGGACGTACTCGCCGAACAGCACGCAGTGGATCTTGTCGTACCGGTCCGGCAGTTGCCGCCCCGCGGGATCATACACGTAGACGCTGTTGAAGCGGTCGAGCTTCGAGCGCGGCGGCTCCGGCGTCGGATCGAACTCGCTGCCGTAGCCTCCCACCACGACCCACGCCGGCGGCCGGCTGCCGTGCTCGCCCAGATCGAGTGTCTTGGTGACCTTCGCCCCGAACATCCGATCGATGATGCCGAAGGGCTCGGCCAGCTCCTTGATCCGCCCCTGCGCCAGCAACGACAGGGACTCGCTGGCCATGTGGCTGTAGTCCCACCAGTCGTAGAACAGGCCGATGCGGTATCGCTTCTGGCGGTCGAGCGAGGCGAGCTGCTCGGCGAGGGCGGGATCGACGGGCTTGCCCTGATACCACGACCGCAGGGCCGTGTAGAGCTTGGCGGCCAGGTCCGGCTGATCCGGCAACAGCGTGCTCTGAAAGACCTGGAACCGCGGCAGGTAGTTGATGCGCCAACTGCCTTGCCCCACGTTGAGCCGCATGACCTCGAGCTCGCGGGGGTTCTCGGCCATCATGTTCGCCAGGTTCTCTTCCGAGAGGAACTCGCGGTTCAGCGTCGAGGCCGCCGCGGACTCGGGCCAGACGATGAGGTCGGGCTCGTTGGGCCCCACGTCGAGCGACAGGTCCATGTAGCCGGCGAGAATCTCCCAGGGCCAAGCGTCCTTCTGGCCGCTGACGGTGACGGGGTAGTCCTGCTGACAGACCGCGGCCTTGGGACCGGGACGGATCGTGTCCGCGCCGAGTTGAGCCCGGCCGTAGACGATCGTGAACACGAGCAGGCAGACCGTGAAGGCCGTGGCCACCGGGACGCGCCTCGGACGGCGCACGCCGTGGTCGCGCAGCACCAGGATGGGCTGGAGCATCATGTCGACGATCCAACCGTTGACGGCCGCGATGACGAAGCTCAGGCCGTAAGCGCCGACCAGGTCGCTGACCTGGATCATGGTCAGGATGCCATGATGGCTATGGGCCAGGAAGTGCCACGGGAAGCCCGTGACGACGACCGACCGGAGCCACTCGGTGCCGACCCACAGGAAGGGCAGCACCAGGGCGACGCTGCCGCGCCGATGGTCCACCATGTAGCGGACCAGCCACCCGATCAGGGGGAAATAGACGCCCAGGTAGACGGATAGGGCGATCCAGCCCGGCGGCGTGATCGGCTCGAGCCAGAAGCAGTTCCATATCCAGAACGCCACGCCCATGAGGTAGCTGCTCAAGAGCATCCACCCGACGCGGCGGGCGGCCACCACCCCGACCAGCCAGGGCACGAGGCACACGTACGCGAGCAGCCAGAGATCAATCGGTGTGAAAATGACGCTCATGAGCCCGAACGTCATGGCGCCAAGGACGGTCACGGCCCATCGCGACTCGATCGTCAGGCTACCGCCGACCAGTCGGGCGGGCGCAGGGATGAGCGATTCGGGTTGGGTTTCCGCGGATTTCTGGGCCTGCAAGGGGGCTCTCTCTGGGCTATGCAAGCACGGGAGCGGCGCTTGCGGACTCCGTTCCAATCTGCAATTCGACGAGACAGTTACGCATTCTTCCAAGCCCGGGAGACGGCGTCAACGGCCCGAAACGGTTTGTTATTGGCCCCCGCTCTTTGCCGGCGAAGCGCGTTGACGGCTTACTTCCGGTTAGCCTATACTAGCCAGTTCCTATCTGGCCGCAACAAGTGCGGGTGTGTTCGTCGTACCTTCTAATTGTAGTCCGGCATCGCCGGAGAGGACCATGCCATGGCCGATACCACGACAGTAAAAGGTTGCTCATTCCTGATCGACGATCCTCCCCCCGAGGTCGTTCACACCACCGAGGAACTCTCGGATGACGTCCACATGATGACGGACACCATTCGGAAGTTCATTGATAACAAGGTCATCCCTCAAGCGGAAGAGATTGACAGCATGAAGGAAGGTCTCATGCTCGATCTGTTCCACGAGGCCGGTGAGCTGGGCCTGCTGATGGCCGAGATTCCCGAGGAATACGGCGGGATGGGCCTTCAGTTCTTCGATGCCATGTATCTCGTGCAGTACATGGCCGCCGGCGGGTCGTTCGGCACGGCCAGCATGGCGCACGTGGGCATCGGCACGCTGCCGATTCTCTTCTTCGGCCAGCCGGAGCTCAAGGAGCGGTTGCTGCCCGATCTGGCGACGGGCGCCAAGATGGCCGCCTACGCCCTGACCGAGCCGGGGGCGGGGTCGGACGCCATGTCGGCCAAGTGCAAGGCCGTCCCCACCGACGACGGCGAGCACTACCTGCTGACCGGCAACAAGCAATTCATCACCAACGGGGCCTGGGCGGACGTCGTGACGGTTTTCGCCAAGATCAACGGCGAGGACGACAAGTTCACCGCGTTCGTCGTCGAGGTGCCCTGCGACGGGTACGAGGTTGCGCCCGAGGAGCACAAGCTGGGCATCCGGGGCAGCAGCACGTGCGCTTTGCGGTTCAAGGACTGCAAGGTGCCCAAGGGCAACATCCTGGGCGAGATCGGCGACGGCGGGAAGATCGCGCTGAACATCCTGAACCTCGGCCGGCTCAAGCTCGGTATCGGGGCCGTCGGCGGGGCCAAGATCGCCATGAAGCTGTCCACGGAGTACGCCAAGCAGCGTGAGCAGTTCGGCATGCCGATCGCCAAGTTCGGCATGATCCAGCAGAAGATCGCCATGATGGCCAGCGGCATCTACGCCGGCGACTGCATGACGATGCGGACGGCGGGTCATTGCTCCGACGGCATCAAGGAGATGGCCGGCGAGGAGGGCCCCGGGGCCAAGCTCAAGGCCCTCGAGGAATTCCTCATCGAGTGCGCCATCGAGAAGATCTACCAGTCGGAGATGCTCGACCGCGTCGTCGACGAGACCGTGCAGATCTACGGCGGTTACGGCTTCACGACGGAATACCCGGCCGAGCGAGCCTACCGCGATGCCCGTATCTCGCGGATCTACGAAGGCACGAACGAAATCAACCGTCTGGTCATCGCCGGAACGCTCTTCAAGCGCGCCGCCCAAGGCCGGCTGCCCCTGACCAACACCGTCATGAAGACGATGGGCACGGTGATGGGCGGCAAGGTCGAACTGCCCAAGTTCGACGGGCCGATGGGCGAGATGCAGCAGCGGGTCTGGCAGGCCAAGCGGCTGATGCATGTGGTCGCCGCGGCCTTCACCCAGGGCATGGGCAGCAAGATCTCGGACCAGCAGGCGGTCATGATGGAGCAGGAATGCCTCGGATGGATGGCCGACATGGTCATGGAGATCTACGCCCTTGAGAGCACGATGCTCCGCACGCAGAAGATGATCGACGAGAAGGGCGAGGACGAGGCCAAGCTGGCCATCGCGCTGACGCACTACCATGCCGATCGCGCGAGCAGGAACCTCGTCGCGGCCGCCCAGAACGTCGTCACGACGATCTCGAACCCGGGCGCGGCCGTCGGGCTGCTCAAGGCCGCCGACGCGCTCAACCCGCATCGTCCGGTCAACTTGCGCGACATCGGACGCCAGATCGCCGAGGCCGTTATCGACGCCGACGGCGAGCTGAACATCTAGACCCTGGCCGGCGGGGTGTCTCGCGACGGCTTGGCGTCGCGCGAGACCGAGCCGCCGCCGACGCAACGGATGCACGTGGACCCCGGTCGGTGACAGGCCGACCGGTGGTCCGATGTCAACCCGACTCCAGAAGACAGCAAGGTGACGAGCATGGCAGACCTCAAAGTGCTGGTGTTGGTCAAGCAGACCTTCAACACCGAAGCCCGCATTCAACTCTCGGGCGACGGCGGTATCGACGACAAGGGTATCAAGCTCATCTGCAACCCCTACGATGAGTTCGCCATCGAGGAGGCGGTGCAGATGAAGGAGCGCGGCGACGCGGCTCATGTGCGACTGCTGACGATCGGGCCGGACTCGGCCGTCGAGGCCTTGCGACAGGGCCTCGCGATGGGCGCCGACGAGGCCACCCGCGTCTGGGACGACGCCCTGGCCGGTGCCGACAACGCCACCATCGCCTCCGCCCTGGCCGCGGCCGTCAAGAAGTACGATTGCGACCTGCTGTTGTGCGGCAAGATCGCGGTGGACGATCAGTCGTCCGAGGTGCCGGGCAGGCTGTCGGTGCTGTTGGGCATTCCGGTCATCAACGCCGCGGCCAAACTCGAGCTCGCCGACGGCGGTGTGAAGGTGACCCGCGACACCGACGCCGGCACCGAGACGCTCAGCACATCGTTGCCCGCCTTCATCAGTGCCGAAAAGGGGCTGAACGAGCCCCGTTATCCGGCCCTGCCGAAGATCATGAAGGCCAAGAAGAAGCCCATCGAAGACCTGACGCTCGCGGACCTCGGCGTCGAGGCGAGCAAGGGCCTCGAGGTGTTGAGCTACGAGCTGCCGCCCGAGAAGACCGGTGCCAAGATAGTCAAGGGCAGCCCGGCCGAGGCCGCGGCCGAACTGGTCCGGCTGCTCAAGGAAGAGGCCAAGGTGCTGTAGCCGCAGCGAGTGGAGCGATCCGGCCTCCGGTGGCGCGGGGGCCGACAGGGAGCACAAGCAACTTCAGTTCGGGAGAACGCATTCATGGCATCACCCGTTTATGTGTATGCGGAATTCGACGCCAAGGGGCTTCGCAAGGCCAGCAGGCAGGCCTTGACCCTGGCGCATCAGATGGCAAGCGGCGGCGACGTCGTCGGCATCGTGGTCGGCGGCGGGGACGCCTCGGCCGTGACGGGGACGTCGAGCGTCCTGACGGTGCAGGCCCCGGCGCTGGAAAAGTACACGGCCTGGGCCTACGCCAAGGCGATCGCCGGTGCGGTGGAGTCCAACGGCACGGGGGCGGTCGTCATGGGCTGCACCAGCCAGGGCAAGGAGCTCTGCCCGATGGTCGCCCAGCGGCTCGGCCTGCCGGTCGTCGCCGATATCACCGGGGCCGAGGTCGACGGCGACGCGATCACGTTCGTGCGGCCCATCTACGCCGGCAAGGCCAGCACCAAGGTCAAGCCCGCTCAGCCCAACTGTGTCGTCACCGTTCGCCCCAACGCCTTCCCCGAACACGAGGGCGGTGGTGCCGGCGAGGCCAAGGCCGTCGACGTGGCCTTCGACGAGACGGACACGCGGGTCTCGGTGGACAACGTCGAGGTCAAGGTGAGCGAGCGGCCCGAGTTGACCGAGGCCGAGGTCATCGTCTCCGGCGGGGTGTCGGTGGGCAGCGCCGACGGGTTCAAGCCGGTCGAGGAGCTTGCCGACGCCCTGGGCGCGGCGCTGGGCGCCTCGCGAGCGGCCGTCAACGCCGGCTACATCGATGTCTCGCACCAGGTCGGCCAGACGGGCAAGACGGTCAGCCCACAGCTCTATGTCGCGCTGGGCATCAGTGGGGCGATCCAGCACCTGGCGGGCATGAGCACGTCGAAGTGCATCGTCGCGGTCAACAGCGACGAGGAGGCGCCGATCTTCAAGATGGCCGACTACGGCATCGTCGGGGACCTGTTCGAGGTCACGCCGGCCCTGACCGAAGAGGTCAAGAAGGCCAAGGCGTAGGCGCGACCTTCGAGGCATGCAGCGATAGCTGAGCGGTCTGCGGTGCTGTCGGACGGTGTGGCACGACCGGCCCCCCAGCCGTGAATGAGCGACATCCCCAGCCGAGGGCGGCTGGGCCACAGAGGCGGACCCCGTGCGACCGATTGACTGGCCAAGCATGCAGCTTCTGCTGACGAGCCTAACGAAGAAACGTGAATAAGCAGGACGTCGAAACAGCAACGCATCGACAAGTCGATCTTGCGGCAAGTCGCGAACCGGGTGGTCCTGCGCCGAGGCAACGGACCACCCATTTCATGTAAGGATGTGGCGTCGTGAACACGATCATCACCCTGGCGATTCTGGTTGTGGGGCTGGCCTTCTTCACGCGGACGATGCTCGGGCGCACCTATGCGCTCAAGGCCATGGGCGGCGGCGTCGACGTGGGCTGTATCAGCAAGCGCGTCGTCTCCTTGCTCAAGCTCGGCATCGGTCAGGGACGGTTCATGCAGTCGTGGGAGTTCGGGGCGGGGCTCATGCACGCGCTGATCTTCTGGGGCTTCCTGGCCGTCGCGCTGCGGACGATCACGCTGTTCGGCCACGGCCTGGCCGGCATGCCCGAGAACGAGTGGACCCTGCCGTTGTTCGGCCCTGGCGGGCTGGGCCCGATCTACACCGTCCTCTATACGCTGGCGGAGATCTGGGTGCTCGCGGCCGTGCTGTACGCGTTCTATAGGCGGCTTGTCGTGCGTCCGGAACGCGTCCATCTGACGGGGGAGGCCTTGCTGATCCTCGGCCTGATCGGGGCCCTGATGGTCACCGACTTCTTCTTCGATGCGACGGCCATCGCGATGCATCCCGATTCGTGGCAGGCCAAGTACGCGTTCGTCGGTGCTGCCCTGAGTGGGCTGTTTGCGCCGGATTCAACCGTCACCGCGGCCGTTCATTACGGATGCTTCTATTCGCACCTGGCGATGATCGTCTTCTTCTTGAACCTGCTGCCGCTGAGCAAGCACTTCCACGTGATCACGGCCTTGCCGAACGTCTTTCTGGCCCCGCTGAAGCCGCGCGGCGAGATGCCGCGGATGGACTTCGAGGACGAGAACCTCGAGTCGTACGGCATCAACCAGGTCGACGAGTTCACCTGGAAGGACGGTCTGGACATGTACACCTGCACGGAGTGCGGTCGGTGCACGGCGAACTGTCCGGCCAACATCACGGGCAAGCCGCTCAACCCGGGCGAGGTCGTCTGGCACCTGCGCGACATTCTCTACAAGGAGCAGCCACGGCTCATGGCCAAGGCCAAGGCCGGCGGCAACGGCGAGTCGGGCGAAGGCGAAACCACCGAGCCGCTGCCGTGTATCGACGAGACGATCACGCACGAGGTGCTCTGGTCGTGCACAACCTGCAACGCCTGCGTCGAGATTTGTCCGGTCACGATCGACCAGATGGGCAAGATCCTCATGATGCGTCGCTACCTGGCGATGATGGAGTCGGACACCGCGCTGACGCCCGAGATGACGCGTGCGTTCTCGGGCATGGAGAACAACTCGAACCCGTGGGGTCTCGGGGCGCACACGCGAGGCGACTGGGCCAAGGACCTCGACATCCCCACGATGGCCGAGGGCCCGGGCGAGATCGACTACCTCTTCTTCGTCGGCTGCGCAGGCAGCTTCGACGACAACGCCAAGAAGGTCAGCGTCGCGATGGCCAAGATCATGAAGGCCGCCGGTGTGCAGTTCGCCATCCTCGGCGAGGAGGAGATGTGCACGGGCGATTCGGCCCGGCGGCTCGGCAACGAGTACCTCTTCGACGCGATGGCCCAGGCCCTGGTCGAGGTGCTCAACGGCTACGAGGTCAAGAAGATCGTGACCGCCTGCCCGCACTGCTACAACACGCTCAAGAACGAATACCCCGCTTACGGCGGCCACTACGAGGTCGTCCACCACACCGAGCTGATCGACCAGCTCATCCGCGAGGGCAAGATCAAGCTGACCAACCCCGTCGGCAACGGCAACGGCAGCGTGGTCTATCACGATTCGTGCTACCTGGGCCGGTACAACGAGATCTACGAGGCCCCGCGGAACATCATCAACCGCTTGCCCGGGGCGAGCCTGGCCGAGGCCGAGCGGAACCACCACCGGTCGTTCTGCTGCGGGGCCGGCGGCGGACGGATGTGGATGGAGGAGACCATCGGCAAGCTCGTCAACGTCGAGCGGAGCGAGGAATGCCTCCGTACCGGCGCGGGCGCCGTGGCGGTGGCCTGTCCGTTCTGCAACGTCATGCTGACCGACGGCACGAAGGAGGCCTCCGGCGACCCCAACAACGCCACACCCGTCAAGGACATCGCCGAGCTCGTGGCCGAGTCGGCGGGGTTGTAGGTCACACCAAGCTGATGATGAAAAGGCCCAAGGCTTAAGGAAGGAGCCGCCAAGCGAGTTCAAACCAAGAAGCACGACACGGCCGAGTTCGACGCGGAACTCGAGATCGATTCGTTCGGGCCGCCCCCGCCTCGGCCAAGGCGAAGCTGGCAAGGGCCCGACGCAGGCGCGGTTGACTGCGTTGCGGCTCGGCCTTAGATCTGCTCTTCAATGACGCCCCTCTGTTGCAGCGATCGCGCGACGACCCAGCAGAGCGTCGCCCACACCAGGCCCACCGTCCAGCCGGCCAGCACGTCGGTCGGGTAGTGCACGCCCATGTAGATGCGGCTCACCCCGACCAGCCCCGTCAGCAACGACGCCACGGCCAGGAAGTAGAACTTCAGCCGGACCTCGCCGACGAGTCGTGTCAGCAGCGCTCCCAGCGTCAGATAGACCACGGCCGACATCATCGAGTGCCCGCTCGGGAAGCTGCTGGTATGGACGTACGAGAGGTGCGGCACGACGCTCGGCCGGGGTCGGGAGATGAACGCCTTGAGAGCGAGGCTCAAGACGAGCCCACCGGACGTGGCGATCAGCACGAACCACATCGCCGCCCGCTTGCCGTCAAGCCAGAGGAAGCCCAGCACCGCCAGCGTCACCAGCGACAGCACAGCCACGCCGCCCAGGGCGGTCAGGTCGCGGCCGATCTCGCCCAGCCAGGCCGGTCCGATGGGTGTGGCCGGGTCGTCCGCCCTGCGCATCGCCTTGACGACCCATTCGTCGAAGGCCTGCGTCTCACCTTCGAGCACCTCGTCGGTCAGCTCGAGAAACAGCCACGAGCCGCCCGCGATGACGAGCAGGCCCACGAGCACCATCAGTTCGTGTCTTCCCAGCCAATCCACCAGTCGGGAACCAGCCCCTGCCATCGCGCGTCCGCTCCGCATCATTCGTTCGATGTCGCTTACCCGGTTAGCAAGGTCCAAGGGCGATGCCGTGTCCCGGCGGTTCAATATCGATGGCGGCTCCCCGACAGAGTCGCTGGGACGAAGGGTGAGCCCTTGCGATCTCACCGCTTGTCCGGTCGCTCCCGCGCCTGGTCCAGCCAGAAGCGCGCGCTGCCGCATGTCGGGTCGAGCTGCACTATCCGCTCGTACTGGGCGATCTCCGCCTCGGCGATCTGACGGGGCGTTCGTTGCGTCGTCGGGGGGAGGCCGGCTGCCGGCTGCGTGGCCGACGCGGAGCGGATTGGGGGCAGGACCACGTCGGCCAGGAACGTCGCGATCGCCTCGGCCGCGATGAGGTGGCCCTCGGGCGTCGGGTGGTCGTCGACCTTGGAGAGGCACATCGCCGCCGGGCTCCGACCGGCGAAGGCGTCGAAGAGGTCGAGGTACGGCACGCCCAGGCGCTCGGCCAGGTCGGCGGTCCGTTGGTGCGTCTGCGCGAGCGGGTACGTCTCCGGCCGATCGACCCAGCGGAGGCACGGGAAGCGGAAGAGGGCGTACGCCGCGCCGAACCGCTCGGCGAGGGCCTTGGTCGATTCGATCTGCAGCGCCGCGATGCGCCACGCCCGATCGCGCTGCTCCGGCGTCGAGCCGCCTCGGAGGTGGTTCACGATGCGGGGCGAGGCCATCCGCCATCGGATGCGCGTCTCAATCAGGCCGGCGAGCCGCGAGTAGCGGCTGAACCGCGTCCGATCGCCGACCAGACGCTTGATGGCCTGTCCCTCCTCGTAGACGTCCACGTCGAGATCGTCCTGGGTCATGACGTGGACCACGACGTGCGGCCGGACGGTGTCGATCACCTGATTCAAGACGGTATAGGCCATGATCAGGTCAACGCCGGGCCTGCCGAGGTTCACCGTCACGCAGGGGACGGCCTCACGCCGGCGCAGCAGCTCGGCCGTCTGCGAGACGAAACAGACCCGCGCGGGCACGCCGAGCCCGTAGGTGAAGGAGTCGCCGAGGAAGGCGATGCGCAGCAGGTGCTTGCTCTTGGGAACGGCGTCGTACCGGTCTCTCAGGCCGAGCGGGTTGGTCACGCTGTCGGCGGCGACCGGCTCGACTTTGATCCGCGCTTCGGGCGGTGAGAACGACCCGGCCACGCGCAGGCCGAGCTCGGCGACGACCAGGGCGACCAGGGCGGCCCCGGCAGCCAGCGCCAACTTTGGCCAGAGGCGGCGAGCGCGTCTCATCGGCTATGTGCCCTCTCCCAGTGCCGGGTCGGCCGCGTGCGCGCAAAACGGACCCGGCCCGATCCCTACCTCGCTCCGGGAGTCTGGGAGGGAGTTCGACCCGGCTCGACCGTCGCCCGCGCTGGGCCTCCGGTCAGCCCACCTCCTTGATGACCCACGGATCGCGGTAGGTCCGCTTGACGAGCTTGTTGGCGTCGTCGTTGTTGGTGAACGTCTCAGCCTTTCCGTCCCACAGGAGCTTCTGGCATCCGACCCGCAGGCTGATATTCCCCAGGTGGCAGAGGACGGTCGAGGCGTGGCCGTCGGCGATGTCGGCGTTGGGCAGCTTGCCCTGCTGGATGCTCTTGATGAAGTCATCCTGGTGCCACGTGTTGCCCTGCACACCGTGGAAGTGGGACGATTCGACCGAGCCTCGGACCTTGTGCTTCTCGGTGACGGTCTTGCCGTCGCGACGTTTGATGACGGTCGACTCGACCGTGCTGGGCTTGAAGCTCTGCCAGCCGCCGCCGTGTCGGCCGATGTACATCATCTCCTTGGTGCCGTAGACCTCGATGCGCGTGGCATTGAAGCGCCACTCGGGGAAGTGGTCGCCGTCGCGGACGCGCATGTCGGTCTTATGGATGTACGGCGTCCACATCGCCAGCTCGAACGTCATCGTCAGCTTCGGGAACTCGTAGATGACCGTCTGCGTATCCGGCGCTTGCAGCGGATCGTTGCAGACGAACTCGCCGCCCAGGCAGTAGACGGACGTCGGGCTCTTGGAGTCGACCAGCCAGTTGGCCAGGTCCATCTGGTGCACGCCGTCGTTGATGATGTCGCCGCCGGAGTAGTCCCACCACCAGTTCCACCGGCCCACGCGGTCGACGTTGTAGGGCACCATCGGGGCGGGGCCGAGCCACTTCTCGTAGTCGAAGCCCTTGGGCGGGTCGCTGTTCTCGTGGGCCTTGAAGCTGCTCCGCTTCTTGGCCATGTTGTAGACCTTGATCATGTGGACGTCGCCCATCGCGCCGCTCTTGATGTAGTCGATGCACTTGCGCATGTACTCGCAGCTCCGCGTCTGCGTGCCGAGTTGGACGACCTTCTTGTACTTGCGCGAGGCGTTGACCATCTGCCGGCCTTCCCAGATGCTATGGCTGGCGGGCTTCTCGATGTAGCTGTGCTTGCCGGCCTCGGCGCCCCAGACGACCGGCAGGGCATGCCAATGGTCGGGCGTGGCGATCACCAGCGCGTCGACGTCCTTGTCGTCGAGCATCTTGCGGAAGTCGGTGACGACCTTTGGTGCCTTGCCTGAAGCGGCTTCGACCGACCTGGCGCCCGCACGCCGATTGGGTTCCCTCACGTCACACACGTAGGTGACCTCGCAGTCACCGACCTTCTTCGATCGCTCGGCGAACTTGCGGGTCAGGTACGATCCGCGGCCGCCGATCCCCATGCAGCCGATGACGACCTTGTTGTTGGCCGAGGCCGCGCGGACCTTGGCCGTCGAGGTCAGGGTCGATCCCGCGGCCACGCCGGCCGTCGCCTTGGCCGTGTTCATGAGGAAGACTCGCCGGTTCATTCCATCCGTTGCCATATCGTGCTCCTGTTGACTTGCTTGACTGGGGTGTCCCGGTCGGCGCGGCCCCGCGAATCGTGTCCGTTTTGGAAACCCGGAGGCTCTTGCCGGATCAGGCCACCCTCGCTTTCCTGTCGCTGCGTGACGCTGGTTTTCGTTGGGCGGGTCATTGTACCAGATCCGCGCAGTGGTGACAGGCGGAAGCGGTGGGTCGTCTCTTCCCACAGCTCACCCTGAGCATCCGCGGGCGGTGATCGTTGACGGAGCACGAAAGTGATGAGCCCTGGACGCTTCGCTGGGGCATGCATGGCGCGAGAACCGAGGGGGGCGTGCCTGGGGCGATTGCTCTTGCTCGGCCACACACCGCCGGTTCGCACAGTCCTGGGAGGCGGGGAGGTTGCGCCCTAAATTCCCATTTTTACCACTAGGCTCGCTAGTCGAGACTCCCAAATTATCATCTGTATGGCATTCTGCGCAGCGCATGATCTGCGCAGCGGGCTGCAAGCGCTGCGCTGAGGGCACGGTTTCTGCTTGATTTGCTCTGGGGCCTACTCAGGGGCGTGTCGAACATAAGACATTGGTGTTCAATATGTTAATCGAAAAATGGGCCTGTATTCCGCTCGGCGATTTTCGTCGTGATCCGGTTTGGCACGGTGGGTGCTAGAGAACGGGCCGAGGATAGGTCTTCGCAAGGACCCATGGGGTCGGTACGTTGCCTGAGAACGACAGAAACCCATCACTGAGAACCCAACCAGTGGAAGACTGGTCAAAACTCGGTCGCCGCGTGTTGGATGTCGCGCGCTTGGCGGCGGCCATGCATGCCTCGAGCTCCGCTCGACGGCTTGGAATCGAGAGTGTGGCGAAGGATGCGCCACGAGTGAACTGGGGCGGATGACCCATGATCTACGGACTGTGGCTTTCGGCCGCAGGCTTGCAGGTCAATGAACACCGGCAAGCCGTTACCGCCAACAACCTGGCGAACCTGAACACGACGGGCTTCAAGCGAGATCTCTCCGTGTTCAAGGAGCGCGAGGTGGAGAGCCGCGCTGCGATGGGCGGGTTCGGATTCCGCCACGACCTGTTGGACAACCTGTCCGGCGGCACGTGGCTGAACCCGACGCTGACCGAGTTCAAGCAGGGCGCGCTGCTCGACGGCGGGCCCTTGGACGTCGCCATCGAGGGCGACGGCTTCTTGACCGTGCAGGTCGGCGACGCGGTGCGCTACACCCGCGACGGGCGGTTCACGCTCAACGAGGCGGGCAATCTGGTGACGGTGGCCGGCGGGCATCCCGTGCTGGACGACGCGGGGCGCCCGATTCGCGTCGGTCGCGTGGCCCCCGAGACTGTCGGCATCGGCGGCGACGGTCGGATCCGCGTGGGCGAGCAGGAGGTCGGCAGGCTTGGCCTGGTCGACTTCGCCGACCGCACCCGTCTGATCAAGATCGGCGAGAACCAGTTCGACGGTCGCCACGCCGAGCCAACCGAGGCCACCGGACGGATCGCACAAGGCTTTACCGAGGCCTCGGGCGTCGAGCCGACGACCGAGCTGGTCCGCATGATCGAGGCGTCCAGGTCGTACCAGATGAACGCCACCATGATCTCGTACCAGGACGGCATGCTGAACCGTCTGGTCAGCGAGGTCGGCCGGGTGGCCTAGGTTTTGGAGAACCGTCGCAAGCGCCGGAACCCCGGGTAGGAAGGACGACGACGTATGGCGATCACCGCACTGTATGCATCGGCCGCAGGGATGCGGGCCCTGGACACCAAGCTGAACGTCCTGGCCAACAACCTCGCGAACGTGAACACGGTGGGGTTCAAGCGATCGCGGACGAACTTCGAGGATCTGCTCTATCAGGTGAAGCGTCAGCCGGGCCTTCAAAACGCGGACGACCGTTACCTGCCGCACGGCATTCAGGTCGGATTGGGGTCCAAGGTGAGCGGCACGCAACTGAGTTTCCAGCAAGGCTCGCCCGATCCGACGTCTCGCGCGACGGACCTGATGATCGAGGGCGAGGGCTTCTTCCGCGTGAGCTACACCGACGGGGGCGAGGAGATCATCGGCTACACGCGGGCGGGCAACTTCACGCTGAACGCCGACGGCGAGATCGTCCTGGGCAACAGCGTGGGGTCGCGTCTGCAGCCGGGCATCACGATCCCGCCCACGGCTGTCGACATCCAGGTGAGCCCGAACGGGCTGGTGCAGTATCGCGAGTTGGGCCAACCGAACCTGACCGAGGCAGGCCAGATTCAGTTGGCGCGGTTCGTGAACCCCGAAGGGCTGCGGCAGGTGGGCAAGAACGTCTACCTGGCCACGGACGCCTCGGGCGTCGCGGTGGATACGAACCCGGGAGAGAACGGCACGGGACTGATCCTCTCGGGCCACGTCGAGATGAGCAATGTCGACCCCGTTCGCGAGCTGGTGCAGCTCATCCTGACGCAGCGGGGCTTCGAGCTGAACAGCCAGGCGATCAAGTCAGCGGATGAGTCGCTGCAGACGGTTTCGAACTTGAGGCGGTTCTAGCGCCGGCCGGGGTACACGGCGTAGGTCCGGTCTAGGGAGCTGACCGGACCGCAGAGCAGGACGCGAAGATGCTGGGCAAGGATTGCAGGAACCTGAGATCAGAAGCCGCGAGACGAGGGCGTTTCGTCTCCGGCGTGTTGGCTGCGCTGGCGGTGATGGTCCTGTCGCGACCGACCGACGGAGCGACGGTGCGCGTCTTGCCGACCTCGACGGTCGACGCTGCGGTGATCCGCGTGTCGGACGTGTCCGAGGTCCTGGGGGCCGAGCCGAACCAGGCCCGTCGCTACGGCGAGGTGGCTTTGTGTCCCGCGCCGAAGCCCGGCAAGGCGATCGAGGTCTCCGTCGGCGACGTGCGTCGCGCCTTGGTCGGTGCCGGGGCGAACCCCGTCGAGTTCCTGATGCGCGGGGCCACGCGGTGCCGCGTGACGCGTCCGCTGACACTGCACGTCCACAAGCCGGAGCAGCGCACGCGGGCGCTGGCCCGCATGTGGTGGCCGACGTCCGAGGCCGAGTTGGCCCGTGCCGAAGAGGCGCTCGCCGCTGCGCGAGCGCGCCAGGCGGCGGAGCAGGCCGCGGTGAGCCAGCCGTCCGGCGGCGATCCCGGAGACACGCTCGAGGCCGCGGTGCGGGCCTTCGTCAAGGAGAAGGTCGCGAGCCTGGGTGGCCGGCCTCATCTGCGGTTCAGCACCAACGCGACCAAGGTCCTGTCGCTGAGCAGGCCCGAGTACGGCTTCAACATCCATTGGACGAGCGAGCGGTTGCTCGGCCACTGCGGGGTGACGGTGGAGATCCTCAAGGACGGCAAGCTTCAGCAGACCGTGCCCATGATCGTGGAGGTGTCGATCACGCTGCCGGTGGTGGTGGCTGCGCGTCCGATCAACAGGGGCCAGACGATCCGGGCCGAGGACGTGACCCTCGAAGACCGCGACTTCTTCCACATGGATCGGATCGCGGTCACGGAGCTGCCCGCCGTGGTGGGTCAGGTGAGCCGTCGGCTGATTCGCAAGGGAGAGATGTTGCACCACCGCGACCTGCGGGACCGCCCGCTCGTGCATCGCGGCGACGTGGTGACGATCACGTCCGAGGTCGGTCGGTTCCGCGTGCGGACGGCCGTCAAGGCGCTCGACAACGGCAGTTACGGTGAGGTGATCGAGGTGCGCAACGAGACGTCCGGGGAGCGATTCCGGGCAATCGTGACCGGCGAGAAGACGGTTCGGGCGTGCGGCGCGGGGCAAGGGGTGGCTCCGACCACCCTGGCCCAGAAGGGACGGTCGTGATGCGACGTTGGGCTCACAGTGCCAAGGCGATGGTGATCGTGGCGTGCGTCGGCGCGCCGGCGGTCGGACAGACCTCGTCGCTGATGCAGCGCAGCCGCAGGGGCGCGACGAGCCAGCCGTATCACGTCGACCCGACGCCGCCGCTGCGGCAGAGCTACATGGGCTTGCAGCGCCGACCCGTGGGACCGGCCACGAAGCGGCTCCATCAGGTGAGCATGATGGCCGTGGTGCCCGATCCGCCCAAGGAGTTCAAGCTGCACGATCTGATCACGATCATCGTCCGCCAGGAGAAGAAGTACGAGGGCGACGCGACGACGGACAACAAGAAGGACCTGAGCCTGGACGCCTCGCTCGATTCCTGGTTCCGCATTCACAACCACAAGTGGGTGCAGCAGAGTTTCGCAGGTGGCAAGCCGGCGATCAAGGGCGAGGTCAAGGGCCAGTTGAAGGCCGACGGCAAGAGCGAGCGCGAGGACAAGTTTACCACGCGGATCACGGCCGAGGTCATCGACGTCAAGCCGAACGGCAACCTGGTCCTGGAGGCGACCAGCTACATCAAGCAGGACGAGGAAGAGCAAATCATAACGCTCACGGGGGTGTGTCGGAGCATGGACATCACGCCCGACAACACGGTCCTGAGCACGCAACTGGCTGAGCTGAGGATCGACGTGAAACACACGGGCGCCATCCGGGACGCCACCCGGCGGGGATGGATCCCCAAGGCGCTTGATTTCTTGAGGCCCTTCTGACGAGGCGAGCATGGTGGCAAGGCCAACCCAACCCATTGTCGCGGCAGCCGTCTTCGGCGTGATGCTCTGCGCCGCCGTCTGTCAGGCCGCCAAGATCGGCGACGTGACCCGGCTGAAGGGCCGGCGGCACAACGTGCTGGTCGGGCACGGCCTGGTCGTCGGGCTCAAGGGGACCGGCGACGGGGACAAGTACGCCCCGGCGATGCGGCCCCTGGTCCAGACGCTGGAGCACTTCGCCAACCCCGTCATGTTCAGCGACGACCTGAAGAACACGAAGAACGTCGCGATCGTCATGCTCGAGGCCACCCTCAGCGAGAACGGCGTCCGGGAGGGCGACCGCATCGACGTGTTCGTCTCGGCCGTCGGGGCTTGCAAGAGCCTCGTGGGCGGGCGTTTGCTGGCCACCCCGATGCTGCAGGGGGCGGACAAGGCCGACCCGACGATCTACGCGATCGCGTCAGGACAGCTTCAGACCCAGCCGGATCACACCACGACGGCCGTGGTGAAGGAAGGCGCGATGCTCGAGGTCAGCGTGTTGCACAACTACCTGTGTCAGGGCCGCGAGCTCGAGCATCACAGCCCGCTGATCCAGCCGGACGCGACCTACATCACGCTGGTGCTCAACGCGGTGCATGCGGAATGGTCGATGGCCAACACCATCGCTCAGATCATCAATCAGGAGCAGGTCGTTCCCGGCCCGAACCCACGCGGCGGCCGAGACAGGGGCATCCCCGAGCTGGCCCTGGCGCTGGATCCGAAAAACGTCATCGTGCAGGTGCCGAAGGAGGAGGTCGAGAACCCGGCCAACTTCATCTCGGCCATCGAGAACCTCGACCTGCTCCGTCCGGTGACGGAGGCGAAGATCATCGTCTCCCGCAAGAACAACACGATCGTGGTGACCGGCGATGTGGAGATCGCCCCGGCGGTGCTCAGCAGCAACGGGTTGATGATCGACACCTGGGTGCCCGAGCCGCCCGAGCCGACGAACGCGGCGCCGAGGCTGGAGCAGCAGACCTGGGTGCCGGTCGACCCCCAGAAGCGCGGCGGCACGCGGCTTTCGGATCTGGTCGAGGCCCTCAACCGGCTGAAGATCCCGGCGAAGGATCGCATTGCCGTGCTCGAGAACCTGTATCGCGCGGGCAAGATTCTGGCCCGCTGGGTGGAAGTGGACTGAACCGGCCGAACGGCCGCGAGGTGACCGACGAGATGACTCCGGTGTTGGCTCCCAACGTGATCGCGACGCAGGCCCGGCAGAACGTGCAGGGTGATTCGCTGATGAGCGCCCTGCGTTCGATGACCTCCGGGCAGATCAACGATCGCGCGGGTCGGGACGTCACCGACGCGGGGCAACGTGAGGCGCTCTTGCGGCGGAAGGTCGACGAGTTCGTGGGTCTGACCTTCTACGGCACGCTGATGAAGATGACGCGGAACTCGGCGCTCAAGGGGCCCTACGGACATGGCGGCCGGGGCGAGGAGGTCTTCCGGGCTCAGCTCGATCAGGAGCTCTCCAAACGGGCGGGTCGAGCGAGGAGCTCGAGCCTGAACGAAGCCATCTATCAGAGCCTGCTTCGCAGCGGCGCGGCCGAGAGGGCGGGCGCGTCGAGCGTATTGGGGGGTGTGACGGCATGACGCGGCGCAGCCAACTGGAAGCTCGAAGCGGCGATCTGGTCAACCTCATGGGAGACCTGAAGACGCTGCACAGCGACATGCTCTCGGTGCTTCAGCAGAAGCTCGCGGGGATGCGCCGGGCCGATACGGAAGCGATCAACTCGTGCACGGCTCGGGAGAGGTTCCTGGCCGAGCGCGTTCAGGAGCGTGAAGGATTGCGGCGGCAGCTCGTGCAGATCCTCGGCAAGGAGCTCGGGCTGTCTCCGGAGCAGTCGGCGGGTCTCGGCGTTCGCGACCTGGCCGAGCGGCTGCCGGAGCCCCGACGCGGGCAGTTGCTGGTGCTGGGTGAGGCGCTTCGAGAGCTGATCGGCAAGATCGACAACGCCAACAAGGTGGTCGCGCTGGTGACCGGGGAGATGCTCAAGCACTTCCGTCACGTGTACGCGGCCATGGCACGGTCCGGGCCGTCGACGGGCCGGTATGCCTCGAACGGACAGATTGCGGTCGAGCGACCGACACAGGTCTTCGACGCGGTGGGCTGACAAGGACGCAGACGATGGGTCTGGTGACCTCGGCACTACAGATCGGCAAGAGCGCTCTGCTGGCGTACGAGAGCGGCATTCAGGTCGTTGGCAACAACATCGCCAACGTCGGCAGCGACACCTACTCGCGCCAATCGCCTGAGATCACGCCGGTCGGTTCGTCGTGGGGCGCCGGCATGTACCAGCAGACGTCGGGCGTGACCGTGGCGAACATCCGCCGCAACGTCGACGAAGCGCTGAACATGCGGCTGCGGATGGCCCTGTCGGACGAGAGCGGCGCCCAGGCCGAGCACACCGCCCTGACCGAGCTGGAGGCCCTGTACAACTCGCTCAGCGATAAGGATCTTTCCAGCGCCCTGAACGAATTCTTCAACGCGTGGTCGGACGTCGAGAACACGCCGGAGGAATTGGGCGCCCGGTCGGTCGTGCTGGCCCAGGGTGAAGCGATCGCCGAGCACTTCCGCTACATGCGGCAGTCGCTTGCGAACCAATACGATGCGAAGAACAACGGCATCGAGACCACCGTCCTCCGCATCAACGAGATCAGCGCGGACATCGCCCAGCTCAACGTGGACATCATCACGGCCGAGTCGTCGGGGCAGCGGCCCGTCAGCATGCTGAGGGATCAGCGCGACGCCCTTCTCGGCAAGCTCTCGGATCTGGTCATGGTGCAGGTGCATGAGCAGAAGGACGGCAGTATCAACGTCTACATCGACAACCAGCCGCTCGTCCAGCACGGCACCTATCGCGAGATGACCACCTCGGACGAGACGGTCGACGCGATGTCGACGGCCGTGGTTCGTTGGGCGGACAACGGCAGGCAGGTCCAGCCGTGGGCCGGCAAGCTCGAAGGGCAGATGACCGCCCGCGACACGCACATCGCCGGACAGATCGCCAAGCTCGACGAGCTGGCCCACGCCCTGATCGCCGACGTCAACCGTCTCCATGCCGGCGGGCAGGGCTTGGAGGGCTTGACGACCGTCAAGGGGACGTACAGCGCAAGCGACCCCGCGGTAAGCCTGGCCACGGCCGACAACGGCCTGGGGTACATCCCGACCAACGGCAGCTTCAAGATCGTCGCCCCGGACATGGCGGGCGGTTCGCAGACGGTGGAGATCCAGGTCGATCTCGACGGGATCGGCGCCGACAGCACGCTGACGTCGATCGCCGCGGCCATCACGGCCAGCGGGCTGCCGATCTCGGCCAGCGTCACGGCCGACAACCGGCTCAAGATCGACGCGGACCCGGGTCAGACCTTCCGTTTCGCCGACGACACGAGCGGCGTGCTCGGGGCGCTGGGCATCAACACGTTCTTCGACGGCGAGGACGCGGGCACCATCGTGATGAACGCCGACATCGTCGGCAAGCCGAACAGGGTTGCGGCCGGGCGGTCGAACCTGGCCGGTGACGGCACGAACGCCGGGGCGATCGCGGCCCTGGCCTCGGATTCGAGCAGGACGTTGAACTCCGGTCAGAGCCTGCTGCAGCGCTACAACGCGGTGATGACCGATCTGGCGACGACGACCTCCGCGGCCGCCAACGCCGTCGAGGCCTCGGGCGTCATCTCCGGCTCGCTGAAGGGACAGTGGGAGTCGGTCAGCGGTGTGAACCTCGACGAGGAGACGCTGATGCTGATGCGGTATCAGCGGGCGTTCCAGGGGGCGGCGCGTATCGTCGCCGTGGTGGACGAGCTGCTACAGCAGGTCTTGGCGCTGGGCAGGTAGCAAAAGGAACCGGCGGTCGCTGGACGTGACCGCGATGAGGCAACGGATTAGGACACGATGAGTCTGAGCACGGTCAGCGTGGGACGCGTTAGCGAGAACCTCAAGGCTCTCCGCATCATCGAGACCTTGAGGCAGAACGCGGTGGATCTCTTCCAGGAAGAGAACCGCCTGGCGACCGGCTATCAGTTGCTCACGCCGAGCGAGAACCCCGTGCATGCGTCGCAGGTGTTCGATCTGAACCAGCTTCTCGAGCGGCAGGATCAGGTCTTGCAGAACCTGCACCATGCCGACGGGTTCCTCAGCGCGACGGACCAGGCCATCACCGACATCAACACGATTCTGATCGAGGCGCAGAGCATCGCCAGCGAGCACGCCGGCAACCTGACGGACGCCGAACAGCGCGAGGCCGCCATCGTCACCCTCGATTCGCTGATGGATCAGTTGGTGATGATCGGCAACCGCACGTACCAGGGGCGCTACCTCTTCGGCGGCCAGCGCGTCACCGAAGCGCCGTTCAAGACGGATCGCGGCTTCGTCGAGTTCGTCGGCGACACCGGCGACCTGCTGACGCACGTCGACGGCGGTCAAACCGACACCTACAACCTGACCGGCGACAGGCTGTTTGGCGCTCTCAGCAGCGAGGTCAAGGGCTGGAAGGACTGGAACGCTCGCGTCACGACCGACCTGCACCTGGCCGACTGCGACGGCACCACGGGCCAGGGTATCGAGCTGGGCACGATCGAGATCGCCGAGACCGCGGTGGCGACCTTCACCGTCGATCTGACGAGCTGCGAGAACATCGGCGACGTCGTGGACAAGATCAACCAGGCCGCACTGGATGCCGGCTCGAGCGTGACCGCCGCCATCAACGCGGCGGGCAACGGGCTGCAAGTGACCAGCGGCGGTCCGACCATCGACGTCAACGACTACGCGGGCGGCAAGACGGCTCGCGACCTCGGCATCGTGACGGCCGGACCGGTCGGCATGGTGGTCGGGTCGGACATCCAGCCTCGCGTGACCGAGCTGACGGAGTTGGGCGCTCTGGACGGCGTCAACCTGGCCAATCTCGCCGCGGGGTTCCAGCTCAATAACGGCGGCGAGAGCGAAGTGATCGCCACCGGCACGCTGGGGGCGGGCAATACGGTCGCCGACCTCATCAACCTGATCAACGCGGCCGACCTGGGCGTTCGGGCAGAGATCAACGACGACGGGACTGGCCTGAACCTCGTCAACCAGGTCAGCGGCGCGGTGATGAGCATCGGTGAAAGCGGCGGAAGCACGGCCGAGGAGCTCGGCATCCGGTCGATGCACGCCGGCACGCTGCTGAGCGATCTCAATGACGGCAAGGGCCTGATGGGCCCGGAAGACCCGGCCAATCTCGCCGGCCAGAGCAACCTCCGCATCGTTGCCCGGGACGGTTCGAGCTTCGAGGTCGACCTCAACGACGCTTCGGGCGGGCTGGACACCAACGGGGACGGCCTGGAGACGCTGGATGATGTGATCTTCGCGATCAACACGGCCTCGGCCGGAGCGGGTGTGGCCGTTACGGCCTCCCTGGCGACGACGGGCAACGGCATCCGCCTGGTGGACGGGACGGGCGGCGGCGGCTCACTCCGCGTCGAGCGGATGAATCAGTCGTACGCCGTGGACGACCTGGGCCTGGCCGGCAAATCGGTCGCGGGGGTCGAGCTGGTCGGCGACGACGTGAACGGCATCACGCCGGACGGCGTGTTCACGGCGCTCTACCAGCTTCGGTCCGCGCTGCAGTCCGGGGACACCCGGCAGATCACGGCGGCGGGCGGTCGGATCGAAGGGCAGATCACGGCGGTGAACAACATCCTGGGCGAGGTCGGCTCGCGGGCGCGTGCGATGACGCAACGTCGCGATCGGACCCAGGACGCGGTGGACGCGACACGGAAGGTGCTCTCGGAGTTGAGAGACCTGGATTACGCCGAGGCGGTGACGCGCTTCCAGCAGGCGCAACTCGCGTTGCAAGCGAATCTGATGACCTCATCGAAGACGATGAGCTTGAGTTTGTTGGACTTTCTTGGATGAGCAAGGGGACTCAGACATCCAGTTCCAGCCTTTCGGACGGGTTTCGTGACCTATCCGTTCCGGCGAGGCTTGATTCCCCGACGAGGATGCGTCGGGCCGCGGGCGGAGTGCCGCGGGTCGCATCGGGCTGCGGAGGCCCTACGAGGTGGCGACAGGCAAACGGCAAGGAAGCCACCGATGTTGGGCGGGCGGTCGGCGGGACCGCTACCGGACCGTGCGAGCAATCGTGAAAGGAAAGGTCACGCGCAGGAGCCATAGTCATGGTGATTGAGACGTCGAGATTTGGATCGGTGGACGTGGACGAGAACCGCCTGATCACCTTCCCCAAGGGGGTTCTGGGCTTTCCGAAGCAGCAGAGCTATGCCCTGATCCAGACGGGGGAGGAGAGCAGCTTCTTCTGGCTGCAGGCGGTGGATCGACCCGACCTGGCGTTCGTGGTGTGTGACCCGCGCCTGTTCGTGCCCGACTACCGCGTACCGATCCGCGCGGACGAGCTGGCCCAATTGGGTCTGGAGGACCCGGCCGGCGCTCAGGTGTTCGTCATCGTCAACAAGGTGGACGACTCGCTGACGGGCAACCTGCAAGGACCGTTGGTCATCAACTGTGAGACGCGTGTGGCCAAGCAGCTGGTCCTGTCGGACCGACGCTACACCACGCGTCATCCTCTGATGCGGCTGCCTCAACGGGAGGAAGAGGCCGTGACGCAGACGGCCTAGCTGGGCCGACAGAGGACAGGGGGTACCGCGGACAGGTGGCGTGGAGACACCGCTGACGTGAGCAACGTTCAGCACTCCATCAGGGATGATGGGCGCTCAGAGGCGCTCCGCGCCTGGGATTGATGGCGCAGGCCACGACCGGTCATGAATCGGACGTTGCCGAGGCTGACCACCGGGAGCTTAACAGGACCGGTATCGCCGCCGCAGGCGTGCGCCATTGGGCAGAAAGGCATCATCCAATCCAAGGAAGGAGCCGAGGATGCTGGTGCTGTCACGACAACGCGACGAAACCATCATGATCGGAGACGACGTCGAGATCACGGTGGTGGACATTCGCGGAGACAAGGTTCGTTTGGGGATTACAGCCCCCTCTCGAATTCCCGTTCATCGTAAAGAAGTCTATGAGGCCATCAAGCAGGAGAACGCAGCCGCGGCTGACGTGAATCCTCAGGACATTCTGTCCACGGCTGATCAGGCTCGACAGGAACGAGTCGCGGGGCGCACGGCCTGAACGTCCCCCAGCCATTGGACGGTCCGGACTGCAGGTCCGGTCGTCCCGGCCCGAACGACGGGCCATAGCCAAGATCCAATCAAGGAGGATTGCAATGGCTACCATTAACACCAACGTGCCGGCCATGATGGCGCAGAACCATCTGCGTAAGGCCCACAGCGACCTCACAACGTCGTTGGAACGGCTGGCAAGCGGGCTGCGGATCAACCGCGGTGCCGACGATCCGGCGGGGTTGATCATCTCGGAGAACCTTCGTTCCGAGGTGGCTTCCGTCGCCCAAGCTGTCGAGAACACCGAGCGAGCCAGCCTGGTCATCTCGACGGCGGAAGGCGCCCTCAATGAGGTGGCGGCCCTGCTGATCGACGTCCAAGACCTGGTGGTCGAAGCGGCCAACAGGGGTGCCATGAGCGACGACGAGATCCGCGCGAACCAGTTGCAGATCGACTCGGCCGTCGACTCCATCACCCGGATCGCCAACACGACCACGTTCGCGGGGCGCAAGCTCATCAATGGGGAGCTTGATTATGTCCTGAGCAACGTGTCGTACTCGGACATGCCGACGCTTCAGGTGCACCAGGCGCAGTTCGGGACGCGGTCGTACATCCCGGTGGAGGTCGAGGTCACCCAGTCGGCCCAGCAAGCGGGGCTGTACTTCACCTCGTCCAGGATCACGGCGCCCGTCACGATCGAGGTGGCCGGCAACACCGGCATGGTCACCCTGTCGTTTATTTCGGGCACGACGGCCAGCGCGATGGCCACCGCCATCAACGTCGTCTCCGACGCGACCGGTGTCTACGCCGTGGGTTCGTCGACCGGCTTCCATGTCCACTCCGACGGCTACGGCACGGACCAGTGGTGCAGCATTCGCGCCCTACCCAACGATGACGGCGGCACCATGGACATGGTGGACGAGACGGGCGGCCAGCGCGAGCGTGACTACGGTCAGGACGCTGCGGCCACCATCAACGGCGCCAACAGCATCGGCAAGGGGCTCAACCTGATCTTGAACACCGCGACGCTCGACATCGATCTGACGCTGGACGAGGCGTTCGGCATTGGAACGACCGAGTTCGAGATCGTCAGCGGCGGCATGCTGTTCCAGGTCGGGCCGGACGTCAACACCAACCTTCAGGTCAACATCGGCATTCAGTCGATGGCGGCGAACCGACTGGGGAACCGAAGCGTGGGCTACCTGAATGAGATCGTCACTGGTGGCAACTACTCGCTGATCGCAGGCGAGGAGCGCCAAGCACAGTTGATCATCAACGAGGCGATCCGCCAGGTATCGACGACGCGTGGTCGGTTGGGCGCGTTCGAGCGGAACACGCTGGACACGAACGTCAACCAGCTTCAGATCACGTTGGAGAACCTGACGTCGAGTCAGTCGGCCATCCGTGACACGGACTTCGCCAAGGAGACGAGTCAGTTGACGCGAGCTCAAGTGTTGGTGAACGTGGCCAACAGCGTGCTGAGCATTGCCAACACGACGCCGCAGAACGTGCTCGCGTTGCTAGGAGGTTAGCCATCTAACGGAAGGCCCGACGCCCATGATGGGATGAGTCATGCGATCTCCCACGATGACCGGAGCGCTCCACCTCCGTGGCGCGCCACGCCGCTGCTCTCCGAGTTATAGAACCCTGGGCACGCGCGCTGTCTTGCTGCGCCGATCACGCCCACGCCAGGTGTCCGGTAAAGACCCCTATCCAGGGGGCATGCGTTCGGGTGCAAGCCTTATAGGACACCAAGCTATCCTACCGTAGGTCATGAATGTAGCGCGCGCCCGAAAAATCTCAAGCGCCCACCTATACCGGACGATGCTGCATCTGCCGCTTGGGGGGACCGCTGCGGCAAAGGTGGTCATCGCTTTCGGAGCCAAGTCGAGACCACCCACGATCGCACGTCGAGCGTGTGACGCAGCATCCATCAGGGACGATACACCGGTCCATACACGGCGGTAACAAGACGTCACTGCGACCCGGACGAGCAAGGTTGCGTGCGACTTGTTCGCTAGACGACAACTCGCCAAACCGAGCAGCCGACTCGAAGCGGCTTCGAGCGGCCAAGTGCGAGGCGATCCGACCCGCGAACCGCGCGCTGAGCGGAGCGTTGTGCGGCGTGGACCCGGATACGCCTCGGGAGCCCTAGGAGGCACCAGCCGTGACTAGAATCAACACAAATGTCCAGTCGTTGGTGGCAGCCCGAGTCCTGACGTCGAACAACGAGGGCGTCAACCAGTCCATGCACAGGCTCAGCACGGGCCTACGGATCAACACCGGTCGCGACGATCCGGCCGGCCTGATCGCCTCGGAGACGATGCGTTCGGAGAAGACCGCCATCGCGGCGGCGATCGAGAACGCTCGTGCGGCCGACAACATGCTCGGCGTGACCGAGGCCGCTCTCGGCGAGATCAGCGCCTTGCTGATCGACCTGGAGGACCTGATCGACTCCAGCGCCAACGAGGCCGCCCTGAGCGACAAGGAGGTCGCGGCCAACCAGCTCCAGATCGATTCGATTCTCAGTTCGATCGATCGGATCGCCGGGTCGGTCACCTACAAGGGTATGAAGCTGCTCAACGGCAACTACGCCTATACCCTATCCGGAACCGGCGGTTCCACGCTCAGCAACATTCAGGTTGACGGGGCCAAACTGGTGCCCAACAACACGCGCACCGTCTTGGTCGAACAGACGGCCTCGGCGCAGACGGGCCAGCTCACCTGGTCGGCCACCGCCGCCGGCGGCACCCTCGGCGGCACCGTCACGATCGAGGTCACCGGCAACTACGGCACCGATCAGTTCAGTTTCGCCAGCTCGACCTCCGTCTCGGACATGGTCACGGCCATCAACGCGTCCAAGGAGCTGACGGGCGTGTCGGCTAGGGCCAGCGGCAGCGTCGGCCTGGTCTTCAACAGCATCGACTACGGCTCGGAGGAGTTCGTCTCTGTGTCGAAGGTCTCGGGTACGTCGTCGTTCAGTACGACCGACGCCGACGGGGCCACCGCCTCGCAGGACTACGGCCGAGACAGCTCGGTCCGGATCAACGGTCGCGACGCGATCACGAACGGGCTTCAGGCCACGGTCCGATCGGCCGTGCTGAATGCGACGGTCACGCTCGAGGAATCGGCCAACGACGGCACGGCCACGTATACCTTCGGCGTCACGGGAGGAGGCGCCACCTTCAGCCTCGCACCGGATCTGGGCCTGGCCGGCTACGAGGGCATCGGGTTGGACAACATGGCCACCACCTCGCTGGGCGATCCGACCATCGGCCGCCTGAGTGAGATCGGCAGCGGCCAGCCTTACCAGATGACCTCGAAGAAATTCGCCACGGCCCAGCGCATCCTGCGATCGGCCCAAGATCAGGTCTCATCGCTGCGGGGTCGCATCGGTGCGTTCCAGACCAACACGCTCAAGACCACGGTGAACGCGCTGAACGTGGCCTTCGAGAACACCGCTGCGGCCGAGTCGGCGATCCGCGATACCGACTACGCTCTCGAGACCAGCAACCTGACGCGTCAGCAGATCCTGGCGCAGACCGCGACCGTGACGTTGCAGATGTCCAACCAGATGCCTCAAAACGTCCTGTCGCTGCTCGGGTAAGCCTCCGCGGGCAGAACCCCGCGAGTCGAACCTAAGACATGTACGGGTCGGTCACCGCCTCACCCGGGGCGGTGTCCGGCCCGCTTTTTTGTGGAGCCCTGACGCTTGTCTTTGAGCAGTTTGAAAGGGGGTGTCATGTATGTCATTGCGGCCCAACACTGTGTGTCATCTCCGGCGTCGGGCCGTTCCGGGCCGTGTCCCATAAGCCGTGCTAGGGGATGTTACCGGAAGAAATAGCTAAAGAGCCCCCGCATCGAGGGACGACAACGAGTATGCCAACAGTCTCTAGAGACGTGGCGCACGCAGCTTGGGGGGCGAGGACCATAGTCACTCTGCGCAGGTGCTGTCCGAACGAGTCAGGCAGCCCTGGCGGGCACGGATGGTCGTCGCTGGCTAGGATCGGCCAGCACTTCTGATTCAGCCGCAAGCATCGGTCGGGTGGACCGAGTTTGGGGCACCGCCGTCTATCACCCTCCGGTGGAACCGGTCGCCGAAGCGGCGCGAGACCCTCCTTCGATGTGAAGCGAGGGACAGACGACACGCACGGTAGCGTGTCAGCGGGTGTGGTAACGGATACCGCTCCCGTCGTCACGGAGGATGTCATGACTCGTATCAACAACAACATTTCCTCACTCCAGGCCACGCATCGCATGCTGGCCAATCAGCAATCGCTGACCGAATCGATGCAGCGCTTGTCGACCGGTCTGCGGATCAACTCGGGTCGGGATGATCCCGCCGGCCTGATCGCGTCGGAGACGCTGAGGTCGGAGATCCGCGGGGTGGAGACGGCCATCGAGAACAGCAGCCGGGCGCTCAACGTGCTGGCCACGGCCGATGCGGCCTTGTCTGAGATATCCCGCCTGCTGCTGGATCTTCGAGGCTTGATCGATCAGTCGGCCAACGAGGGCGCCCTCTCGCAGGAGGAGCTCAACGCCAACCAGCTTCAGATCGATTCCATCCTCGAGAGCATCGACCGCATTGCCAACACGACGCAGTTCAACGGTGAGAGGCTGCTCAACGGGAATTACTCCTACGCGCTTTCGAGCGTGCCGACGAGCGCGCTGCTGGCGGTTGACGTCTTCGGCGCGAGGTTGCCCAACGATGGATCGACCCTCCAGGTCAGCGTGGAGGTGACCGCGAGCGCCCAGGCGGCCCAGCTCACTTACGCGGCATCGGGCCTGGCGGCCAACAATCCTATCACCCTGCAGATCGGAGGCCTTCGTGGCAGCGAGACCTTCAATTTCGCCGGCAGCACCACCGTGGGTGAGATCGCTTACGGCATCAACACGTTCACCGATTTGACCGGTGTGTCGGCCACCACCAGCTCGGGCGCCCTGCACATGTGGAGCACGGACTACGGCTCGGACGCCTTCGTCAGCGTTCAGACGCTGAACGGCGACTTCACCGTCACCGGCGGCGAGACCGAGACGATCGACCACGGCGTCGACCCGACCGTCTTGATTAACGGTCAGCCCGGGGCCGCGGACGGCCTGAACGTTCAGCTCCGTAAGAACGGTCTCGACGTCGCCTTCGTCCTGGACGAGGCGTTCGCGACCCAGACCGGCACGACCAAGACCTTCGGTATCACAGGAGGTGGTGCTCGCTTCCAGATCGGCCCCGAGGTCAACAGCAATGCCCAGCTCAACGTGGGCATACCGCAGATCAACACGTCCAACCTCGGGGATCCGGTCATCGGACTGCTGCGCACAATCGGCAGCGGAGAGGACAACTCGATCCTCAACCGTGAGTACGCCAACGCCGAGGCCATTGTCGTCAAGGCCACCATGCAGGTGGCCACGATCAGCGGACGACTCGGCGGGATCCAGCGCAACCAGATCGAGCCGAATATCCGGGCGCAACAGGTCGCCTACGAGAACGTCAAGGCCAGCGAGTCGGCCATCCGGGACACCGAATACGCCTCGGAGGTGGCGGCCATGACACGGTCGCAGGTCCTGGTGCAGTCGACCATGATGACGTTGCAGATGGCCAACCAGATGCCGCAGAACGTGCTGGCCCTACTGGGTGGTTAACCCCATCAGCAGGGCCTGTCGAGCTAGGCGCACGTCCCGGGGGACACCGGGCGTGCGTTGCTTTTTTCCACGAAGTCCCGTCTCAGACGTGAGACACAGTCCTTCTCGGACCCACCAGGAGGCCGGGACCGGACCGGCCGGAGCCGAGACCTGGGGCGGGACCGCGAGGCCCGGATTTTGAGCCGTCTTGACAAAACCCTTGCCATCGACAGGGCCTCTCCCTACAATGGTTCAGTTGAACGGTGTCTTGGCGCTGTCAGAGGGCGTTGTAGATGCCGGATCGGTGGAGGAGTCCGGGAGATCCGGCACAATCCAGAGTGGCAAGGAGAAGGGCAGTCGGCGTTCAGGCCGGCTGCCCGATTGCGTTGATGGGCATGTCCGATTCCCTGGCCCGACGGGTGAGCCGTGAGCTGTTAGGCCGCGTCGTCCAACCCGCCCAGTACATCGGCTCGGAGATCAACCAGCGTGTCGACCCCGGCGACTGGCAGCGGGCCCGCATCCGAGTCGCCCTCGCCTTTCCCGATACGTACGCCCTCGGCATGAGCCACCTCGGAGGCCAGATCCTCTATGCGGTCTGCAATGCGATGGAGGGTGTCTGCGCCGAACGCGTCTACTGTCCGTGGGTCGACGCCGAGGCCGTCATGCGCGAACGTGGGATCACGCTGTTCACGTGGGATACGCGCCGGCCCGTTCGCGACGCGGACGTCCTGGCCTTGAGCCTACAGGTCGAGCTCGGCGCGACCAACGTGCTGACCATGCTGGACCTGGCGGGCGTCCCGCTCCACGCGAGCGAGCGGACCGACGACGATCCGATCGTGCTGGTCGGCGGTCCGGTGGCCGACAACGTCGAGCCGATGGCCGGCTTCGTCGACTGGGTCCTCGTCGGCGACGGCGAGGAGGCGCTGCCCCTGTTGTTGGACGCGATGGACAAGCTCAAGGCCGAGGGCGCGCGTCGCCGGGAGATCCTGCTCGAGCTGCCGCGACGGTTTGACTGGCTCTACGTCCCGTCGGCCTACGAGGTCACGTACAAGGCGGACGGGACGGTCGCGAGCTTCGAGCCGACGGCGGACGTCGCACGTCGCATTCGGAGGTGCGTCGTGGACGACCTCGAGTCGGCCCCCGCTGTCGACCGGCCCCTGGTGCCCCACACCGAAATCGTCCACGACAGGATCAGCATCGAGGTGATGCGCGGTTGCCCGCACCTGTGCCGTTTCTGCCATGCCGGTCATACCAAGCGACCCGTTCGCCCCCGAAGCGTCGACCGACTCTGCGAGATCGCGGAGGACGCTTACCGTGCGACGGGGATGGACGAGATCGGCCTGCTGTCGCTGTCGACGGCGGACTACCCGAGACTGCGCGAGCTCGCGCAGCGGTTGTCCGCTCAGTTCGCCGACCGCAAAGTGAACCTCTCGGTGCCGTCGCTGAGGGTCGACCAGATGCTGTCGGACATCCCCTCGCTCATCAGCGGAGTCCGCAAAGGGGGGCTGACCATCGCGGTGGAGGCGGCGCGCGACCGTCTGCGGCGGGCCATCGGAAAGCCCCTTACCGACGAGAAGCTCCTGGCCGGGGTTCGGGCCGCGTACGAGGCCGGCTGGCGGACCGTGAAGCTCTATTTCATGGTCGGCTTTCCCGAAGAGACGCAGGCCGACATCGACGGCATCTGGGAGCTTGCCCATCGGATCAGCGACGCGCGGCGGGAGTTCGGCGGGCGGGCCAAGGTCAACACCACGGTCAGTTGGCTCGTCCCCAAGGCGCATACGTGTCTGCAATGGGCCCCGATGGCGCGCCGCGAGGTGTTCGAGGCGGCCCGAACGCGCTTGCGCGGTCTCTCTTCAGGCCGGCGGACCGGCGTGCGGTGGAAGTTCCACGACATCGAGCGATCGATCCTCGAGGGGGTGTTGGCTCGCGGCGACCGGCGGCTCGGGCCGGTGATCGAGGCCGCATGGCGCTCGGGGGCCCGCTTCGACGCCTGGGACGACCGGTTCGAGCCGGCAAGATGGCGCGAGGCCTTCGAGCGAACGGGCATCGATCCGGCCTGGTATGCCCACCGGCAGCGCGAGCCCGACGAGATCCTACCGTGGGACCACATCGAGGGCTGCCTGCGACGCGAGCACCTGGATCGCAACTACCGGCGCCTGTGCAGCCTGGCCGCCGAAGCATGAAGCCTCGTACCCGGTCGCGCTTCCGAGTCGCGCGACCTCTGAGTATCATACGAAGCGAGCCGGAGCCTTCACCGCAGATCGCGCGGACCATGCCTGGGTCCGCACACCGCAACGAGGGACGATACGAACGCATGCCATCCATCATCGAGCAACTCAACCGCGGCTTTCGCGCGGCCTTGCGGGCCGTCGCCGGTGACGACGTCGCCTACAACGAGCGCTGGCTGGGGCCAGCGACCGACCCCAAGTTCGGCGACTATCAGTTCAACGGCGCGATGGCCTTGGCCAAACAGCTCAAGGCCAAGCCGCGCGATATCGCGACCAACATCGTCGAACACCTCGATCTCGCCTCGGTCGTCGAGCCGCCCGAGATCGCCGGTCCCGGCTTCGTGAACCTACGGCTTACCGACGCGTTCGTGCTAAGCGCCATGGCCGGCGTCGTCCACGACGAGCGACTCGGTATCCCGTCGGCGGCTGAGCCTCAGATCGCGGTCGTTGATTTCTCTAGCCCTAACCTGGCCAAGGAGATGCATGTAGGACACCTCCGCAGCACGATCATCGGCGACTGCGTGGCCCGGCTGCTGGAGTTCGAGGGCCACGACGTGCGCCGGATCAACCACGTCGGCGATTTCGGCGGGCTGGGCCTGTTGATCCAGTATGTCCGCGAGACGCAGCCGGAGGTCGCCAGCGACTCGAACGCCTTCCGTGTCAGCGATCTCGAGGCGTTCTACCGCCAGGCCCGACAGCGCGAGAAGGAGGACCCGGCGTTCGCGGCTGCGGCCCGGCAGGCGATCGTTGACCTGCAAAACGGCGAGCCCGTCGCGGTGGCCCTATGGCGGGCGTTCCGCGCCGAGTCGCTGCGGCACTGCCAGGAGATCTACGACCGGCTCGGCGTACAGATCGAGACCGTCGGCGAGAGCGACTACCTGGACGAGGCCGACGAGATGATCGCCTCGCTGCGCGAGAAGGGCCTGATCACCGAGAGCGAAGGCGCCCAGTGCCTCTTCCTGGAGGGCTTCCAGAACCGCGACGGCGAGCCCCTGCCGATGATCGTGCAGAAGTCCGACGGCGGCTACCTCTACGACACGACCGATCTGGCGGCTCTGCGTCGCAGGACGCGAGATCTCGACGCCGACCGCATCGTGTACGTCACCGATTCTCGTCAGCGTCAGCACTTCGAGATGCTGTTCGCCGCGGGCCGGGCCGCCGGTTGGGTGGGCGATGATGTCCGGCTCGACCACATCGGCTTCGGCATGATGCTCGGCACCGACCGCAAGCCGTTCAAGACGCGGTCGGGCGGCACGGTCAAGCTGGCCGAGCTGCTCGACGAGGCCGAAAGCCGAGCCCTTCAGATCATCCAAGATCGGACGGCGACGTATTCCGAGCTGGCCGGCACGAAGCGTCAGGGGCAATCGGAGGACCAGCAGGCCGACATCGCGCGGGCGGTGGGGCGCGGGGCCGTGAAATATGCCGACCTCTGCCAAGATCACACCAGCGACTACGTCTTCAGTTGGGACAAGATGCTCAGCTTCGACGGCAACACCGCGCCGTACATGATGTACGCCTATGCGCGGATCCGCTCGGTGTTCACGCGGGCCGGGCTGGATCCGAACGCGCCCGTCGAAGGCGACCCGAACGTCCTGTTGACGCATCCGGGGGAGCGCACGCTGATGCTCAGGCTCCTCCAGTGGCCGGATACGATGGCCTCGGTGACCGACACGTGGAGGATCCATGAGCTGCCCGGCTACCTGTTCGGTCTGGCCAACGTGTTCATGGGCCTGTACCAGGATAAGGCCAACTGGCCCATCGTCGAGGCTGAGCCGGACATCAGGGCCTCACGGCTACGGCTGTGCGCGGCGACGGCGCGGGCGATGAGACTGGGCCTTGGGCTGTTGGGCATCGATGTCGTCGAGCAGATGTAGGCGGGCCTGACCGTCCTGTCTTCAGCGGCCGTTCGCATGGGAGGCGAGACGCCGTGACCAGCACGATCCTTCTCCTTAGCGTAGCAACGTTTCCCCCGATCGTGACCGGACAAGCCCCGTCTTCCGTCGAGCCGGCGAGGGTCCACTCGATGCTCGCCAAGGAGGCGTCTCTCCAGGACGTGACCTTCGTGGACGACCGCATCGGCTGGGCCGTCGGCGATCGTGGCCTGATCCTGCGAACCACCGACGGCGGGGCGACCTGGCGGCGACAGGATGCCGAGACGGACGCGCTGCTGTCGGGGGTATGGTTCGCCGATGAGCGCGTCGGTTACGTGGTCGGCGGGCAGGCCCTGCCTGCGGGCCGATCGTGCGGCGTGCTGCTGACGACGACCGACGGCGGCGTGCGCTGGCGACACGTCGACGCGAGCGCGACGGGGCATCTCCGCGCGGTATGGGCGGATCCCTCGCGTAAGGGCTGGGCCTTGGGCGAGGCCGGTCCGATGCGGTCCTCGGGCCTGTGGCGCTTCGACGCCGAACGCGGCCGACTGCACGGCGAGGGAGACCGTGACGTCCCCGGCATCCTCGGCGCGAGCTTCCGGGCTGACGGCAGGGGCCTCGCCGTCGGACGCGACGGGGCCTGCATCATCCTGCGGCGGGGCGAGCTGACGCCCCAGCGTCGCGCGGTCGCCTTTGGGGGACGGCTCACCGGCGTGACGCAGATCACCCGGCGGCAGGCCTGCATGGTCGGCGACGATGCGACGATCTTCACCAGCGACAACGGCGGGCGGAGCTGGTCGGTTGCGGAGGTGGCCGTGCCCGCCGGTGTTCGCGAGCTTGTCGACCTGACGGATGTGGCCTTTGCCGATGAATCGCATGGTTGGGCCGTCGGACCGACCGGGCCGTACGTCCTGTCGACGCGTGACGGGGGCCGAACCTGGCAGGTCAAGGCGACAGCCCTTCCCTGGCCGCTTCGCGGCATTGCGGCGCTGGATAGGACCACGCTCGTCGGCGTGGGGCAGGGCGGTCTGATCGCGCGGTCGGCCGACGGTGGTTCCACGTGGCAGGCCGTTCACGGCGGCCAGACGGGGACGGCCGTGCTGGTGCTGACGGCGGCCTCGGCCGATTGGCCCTGGCGACTCATGCCGATCCTCACGGGGCGCTATCGATGCCGGACGAGCTTCGTTTCGCTGACGGACGACGGTTTCTCGCAGGCCTCGCTGCACGCGGCCGCCACCGCGAGCGGAGCCATCGCGCCGCGTCGACTCACCGACTTTCCCGGCGACGTCGTCGGCGAAGCGGCCGTTGACGATTCTGCAACGGGAAACGCGGCTGCATCTGCCACGGACAGGGCCTTTGCGGCATGGAGCGATCGTCTGGACCGCGATGCCGCACGGTCGATGCGAAACCAGATCATCGGGGCGGTCCGGAGTCTTCACCCGATGGTGGTCATCGTGGATGGGGTGTCGGCGGCCAGGGATCCGGTCCGTGCGGCCATCACCCGCGTGGCGCTCGAGGCCCTGGATCGCAGTGGCAGGGACGACGTCGAGCCCGAGCAGACGCGGCTGGGGCTGTCGCCGTATCGTGCAGAGCGCGTGGTGTGCATGCTCGATGGTGATCGTCGCCAGTGGCATGCGGGTTCCGGATCGGATGCCGTGCTGATCGAGATCGGGTCATCGACGGAGCGGCGCGAGCTTCTCGGCATGACCGAACGGATGGCCAGCTTGCGGGCCCTGGCGGCCCTGGGCCGACCGATCGATGACCGACCGTCGAGGCACCTGCTCGAAATCGTACGGGGCGAGGTCCCGACCCGTCGCAAGGACCTCGGGCTCCTATCGGGCCTGCAGCTCGATTCGTCGCTCCGCTACCCGGTCGTTCGTTCGGACGTGGCACGCTCCGGCTCGCGCGACGACGAGCTCCGCAGCGCCTTGCAGACCGTGGCCGGCTTGGCTGAGCATACCGGCGATCCGACCCGGCTCGTCCGCCTGGCCGTTCAGGCGCTGGACCATCCGGGTCTGTCGGTGGAGGCCGCCGATGCGCTCTACCGCGCGGCCCGTCTCTACGAGATGTCCGGTCGTCACCGGCAGGCCGAAGCGGTGTGGCGGGCGTTCATCGACCGGGGACGCGACCATCCCGCCTGGGCCGACGTCGTGGTCACCGAGTCGGTAAGATCGGCCTCGGCCGAGACGTATATGGCCTCGCCCGTCCGACCGGAGGATCCGCTTGCGGCGGTCCGCACGGCCCTGGCGCGGCTGGACTATCTCTGCGCCGAGCGTCCGGCGCTACGCCACAGCCCGCCGCTGCTCTTCGCGCGGGGACACGGGCATCGCGTCCTGGGTCGGCTCGGTTCGGCGCGACGCTTCTACGGCCTGCTGGCCGCGAGCGACGCACCAGGCTGGTCGCAAGCCGCCCAGGCCGAGCTGTGGTTGCTCGATTCGCCGGGCGCGCGCGATGCGGCCTGTCCGAGGCGTCTATTGACTGCGCCCCAACTTGATGCGCCCATCGACGTGGACGGCCGATTGGATGAGCCCCCCTGGCAACATGGCATGACGGCCGCCCTGGAGGACGCCGGCGGCGAGCCGGTCGGGGCCGGGCGCCGCACAAAGATCCATCTCGCCTGGGACGCCGCCCATCTCTACTTCGGCGCCGAGGTCGCCACGACGCACGGACGATCCGGACCGCCACGCGGACAGCGACCTCGACGCGACTGGCTGGCCCCGGATTGGCCCGCGATCGAGCTGCTGCTCGACGTGGACCGGGACGCCGCCGACACGATCCGGATTGCCGTGGATGAGCTCGGCAATGGGCTCGACGCCCATGGGTCGGACCTCTCGTGGACGTTTCCGATGCGGCCTACGCCGCTGGCCGGATCGTGGCATTATTCGGTGATGCATGGGGCGGCGGGGTGGACCCTGGAGATGGCCGTGCCGATGAAGTCGATCTTCCCGCGTGCGATCGTCCCCGGGCAGGTCTGGGCGATCCAGATCCTTCGCCGCGATCCGTCGGCCGAGCCGCAGTGGCTCACCGCTCAACCCGGCCAAGAGCCGTCACCGCAACACTTCGCGCTGTTGATGTTTGATGCGGTGCGGTGAGGTGGGTCTCATTGCATCCCGACCGTCCGGTCCGTAGACTCGATAGGTGTGCCGCGGGCACTCGGATCGTCGGGCCCAGCCCCGCGAATAACCGCAATCGAGGATCGCGGTCGGCGCCTGGGACGGGTCGGGCCTGTCGGCATCCTGCAACGTGACATCGGCGGCCGAGCTGACACGCGTCGAGGGAGATCCCATGAACAACGAGCTAGGTGCAAGCGGATTGAGTCGAAGGCAGTTCCTCAGCGGCACGGCCGGTGCGGCCATGGGCATGGCGGCGGTTCCGCTCGGGCAAGCCCAGGCAGCTTCAGGCAAGCGGCAGGCCACGGACCTCGTCCCGCTGGGCAAGACCGATATCAAGATCTCGCGTCAGGGCATCGGGACAGGCACGCGCGGCTACCATCGTCAATCGAACCAGACCCGGCTCGGCTTCGAGAAGTTCGTGCACCTGCTTCGGCACGCCTACGATTCAGGGGTGACCTTCTTCGATCTGGCCGATCTCTATGGCTCGCACGTCTACGTCCGCGAGGCGCTGCGCCACATCCCGCGCGACAAGGTGACGATTCTGACCAAGGTCTGGTGGCGGTGGGGCGAGAGCCCGAAGACCATCATCGAACGCTTCCTCACCGAGATGGGCATGACGATGAAGGACGGCTACATCGACATCGTCCTGCTGCACTGCCTGACCGAGGGCGACTGGGACAAGAGCGACCAGATGAGGCCCTACATGGACATGCTCAGCGAGCTAAAGAGCAAGGGCAAGATCCGCGCCGTCGGCTGTTCGTGTCACAAGCTGGATGCCCTCAAGACCGCGTCCGAGTGCGACTGGGTCGACGTGATCCTCGCCCGCATCAACCCCAAGGGCGTCAAAATGGACGGTCCGCCCGAGCAGGTGATCCCCGTGCTCAAGAAGGCCAAGGCTGGCGGCAAGGGCGTCATCGGCATGAAGATCTTCGGCGAGGGCAAGCTCGTGGACATGCGCGAGGAGTCGCTGCGGTTCGCCTGGAACCTCGGCTGCATCGACACGACCACGATCGGCTTCGAGAAGCCCGAGCAGGTCGACGACACGATGAAGTTGCTGGGGCGGGCGCTGTAGGCTCGGCGCTGATGGCCTGATCGGGCGTTTCACCTTACTCAGAGCTAGATCGTCTCCCAGCGGATGCCGATCTTCCGCGCCGCGTACCCGGCCGCGTCGAGGTGATCGCCGTAGACCATGACCCAGTGCGAGTCGCGGACCTCGTGAAGAAGCTTCTGCCAGTCGCCCTCGATGCGGACGTCCTGCTGCGATCGGCAGATCGCCAGGAACGGGTTGCCCTCGACCTTGCCGGTGAAGCCCAGCCATCGCCCGGTGCTGTACTCCGGGTCGATGAACGTCACGTCCGTGCCCTCGGGGATGGCGACCTTCGGGGCCGCGCCGTACTCCGACTCGTAGTGCGTGAGGATCTCGACCGGCTCGTACCGCTTGCCGTCCATCCGGCGCGGCGCGCTGCAGTGGGCGCACGTCACGACGCCCTTGTGCGGGAAGGTCGAGTTGTGCAGGAACACCGGCGCGCCGGTGACGTACCGCATCAGGATGCCGGCCGGGATGATCACGAAGTCCGATTCGCAGAACGCCAGCAGCCCCTCGTCGTTCATCAGGCCCAGCGTCAGGCACGCCGTCGTCTTCGCCATCGGCATGATCGTGCTCATGCAGTTGCGGATCGTGAACGCCGTCGCGTCGTTCTCGCGCATCAGGTCCTTGAACACGCCGTAGAGCACAAAGGCGTTCACCACGAACGGACGCTCGGTCTTCAGCGTCGTGCCCTGCATGGCGAGGAACTGCTGCGCCCACGTCTCGGCCCGTGCCATGCAGGTTGGACTGGCCAGGGCGGCCTGGATGCGCGGCTCGAGGTCCTTGTACGTTACCGTCAGGATGTCGATCTGGTGCTTCTTCTTGGCGATCGCGGGTGCGTCGGCGGCGTACTTGCCCCAAGGCCCGCCGACGGCCACGATCCGTGTTCCGAGGAAGTTCTTGACGGCGTAGAGGGCCCGCAGCCGCCAGGCCAGGTCATCGCAATCGTCCACGACCACGTCGTGTACCGAGACATGGCCGGGGTCCGCTTCGGCGCCGGGCTTGTCCGTCTGCAGGTACTTCACGCTGAGCGCCTCGTACCAGTAGTAGACGGGGCCCGAACGATGCCGTACGAAGACGATCGCATCGCGGTCGCGTCCCATGCACGCCCGGAGCAAGCCGCCTGAGCCGGTCGCCGCATAGACCAGCGCGACGTCGAAGTCGCCCTGGTGGACCTTCGCCGCTTCGTCCTCGGTCTTGACCTTGACCACGGGCAGGATCTCGAGGGGCAGGCCGGCCTTCGTGGCCATGGCCTTCAGCTCACCGGTGATCCGCTGGGCCTCGGTCTCGGCCGTCGCATCCGACTGGACGCCGCCCCACGATTTGTACGAGCATTGCTCGCGCGGGTGCGTGACGCGATACATCAGGATGGGTTGCACGCGGAGCGTTCTGTCGTCGGTGAGCAGCGGTCGGTCGGGGTTCCAGTAGTCGGCGGGCCACTCGGGCGACGTGTTCGATGCGGATGCCGCTCGAACCGCGAATCCCGCCGTTGCGATCGCGCCGGCCGATGCCCCTAGGAACTCACGGCGACTTGGTTCGTTGCAGCACATGGTCGGTTCCTCCACGGACGGGCCCGCCGCACCCGACCAAACCATGATACCACAGAATGAGACGACGCGCCGGCAACCCCTTGAGGGCGACCGGCGCGTCGATGGCCTAACGCACTGACATGCTGCTTGGTGTGAACGCCGCGGCTACCCGCGCCGTCGGCTCAGCCAGAGCAGCCCGACCATGCCGAGCATCATCGGCAGCATGGGCCCAACGCTCGTGCCGCACTTGAAGGCCGCGTCGACCTGCCGGTCGGACATCATCGTGATCCAGATCGGATTCGTGGCGTCATACGTGGCGTAGTTGGCATCGCTCGGGTAATTCGGATCGTACAGGGTCCACTGGTTGAACCCGCGATTGGGCTCGGGCACGGCCGTGAGCTGGACCGTGTAGCCCGGCGGGTAGGCCACCCACGGCGGCATGACGTCGACGCTGCCCCATGACGGGTTGATGATATTGAGCTCGAGCCTGAAGTAGCGTGGCGCCACGTTGAAGAAGACGCTGACGTTGCTGCCTCGGGCCAGCATCTCGGGATACGCGCTTCCATCGTCCCAGCCCATGTTCTCGATCCATGTGCTGATTTTCAGCGACGGCGTTCGGTTGGCTAGCAGATCCGATTCGTCTCCCTGTTGCCAGGAGTTGAGGATCGTGCCGAACCGCATGTCGCTCGCGTCCAGGCCGGGCGGTTCGACGGAGAACTCCAGCTCCCGGGAGGCCTCATCGCCCGGATCGATCTTGCCGAAGTCCCAGACCGGCACCCAGTAGTCCCCCGGCAGCTTTGCGCCCGGTTCGCTATCCGGGTTGAAGCAGTACCAGCCGAACTGGTCCTCGTTCTCGGCGATGACGAACGGCCTGGGGCCTTCCAGGTAAGGCCCGACGAACGCGGCGGGCAAGAGCCCGAGGTCGGCGATGGCGAACTCGACGGCCATCTTGGTCTTGTACATCGTCCCGTCGACCTGCTGACGGCTGGTCAACGCTTCGTTGTGCCGGTTGTCTCCGCTCCAGAGCAGATCCTCACCGATGGCGGGCATGTCGTTCGTGATGATGGCCTTGACCTTGAACCGCTCGATGTATGTTCCAGACGTGTCGAAGGTGACATCTACCACGTGACCGCGGATGGCCCGCGTGCTCGCCCAGCCGCCGCCGGGACCGCTCGGAACGTCAGGGTTGTAGACGTTGTCGAAGAACTCGTGCGATCGGAATTGCTCGTTGCCCTCCAGATCAAGAAACCACTGCCCCGATGCCGAACACGGGTCCATGCCTGGCCCCGTCGGCAGATCCATCGGCGTGACCGGCGGTTTGGTGACCTGTAACCCCGGTGCGGCCAGGGTCGGTGCTATCAGAACCGCGCTCAAAACCATACAGCCTGCCCATAGTCGTAACCAGAAGTGATTGCTCGCCATGATGTGTCCTCCTTCCAGAAGCTTCCGAGAGCCCGTGACAATGTCTGTCGTTGAACGTCTCAAGTCTGTTCCGCGGCACGGGGCGCCTGGCCCACATGCTGCGCCGACGGCCCACACAGGCTGTGCGCGGACGACTGGACCGTCGAGAGTGCGCGTGATGATGGCATCGATGGAGCGGGTGAAACAGAACGGCCACACATTCAAAAAGTTTGTTGGTGTCGAGCCCGAATGACCGCGTGATTGAATGTGTTATCGGAGTCTACCCCGCGATAGGCCGGGAGTGAAGCGAGAACCGAAAAATTCCTGACAATTCCGCCAAAGCGACACAGTACGTGGTCGAATCTTGCACTCACGGGCCTCTCGGCGTTAGCCTCTGCGGGGCGACAAGCGGTCTTACGACGACGAGGTGTTCCATGCGACGTGGGCAATCCTTCCTGACGGGCACGCTCGTGCTTCTGCTCGGCGTGATCTCTTCTCGAGCGGCCTGGGGTGAAGGCACGAAGCGGCCCAGCCGCCAGGAGATCCTCCGGCAGGCCGCCAAGGCCGGCGAGAGCGTTTGGCGCCGGGCGCAGGGACCCGACGACCGCCTCTCCTCGCGGCAGATCTGCACCTACATGGTCGCCCTTTGCGAGGCGGGCCTGCACCTCGACCGCCTGCCGAAGCTGATCGACATCGTCTCGCGGATGCAGGACCGCGACCCGGACAGCCGGCTGTACGGTAACTTCCGCTGGTACTGGAGCGAGGACCGCATCCGCGACCGCAACGCCGTGGACTTCTGCATGCGGGGCGCGGCCCTGGTCTGGCAGCGCCACCGCGACAAGTTGCCCGAGCCGGCCCGCAAAAAGCTGCGGGAGATGTTGGAGTACGGCATCGAGGGCTGTTTGCGCCATCGCGTGCCGACCCACTACACCAACATCGCCCTGATGAATGCTCTCGATCTCATCCTGCTCGGCGAGGGGCTCGATCGGCCCGACGTCGCCGACGAAGGCTATACGCGGCTCGATCGGTTCTGTCTCTACACCTGGCGGTGGGGCATCCATGAGTATTGCAGCCCGACCTACTATGGCGTCGACATCGAGTGCCTGCTCCTTATTGAGGCCTTCTGCCAGCGCGAGCGAGGACGGCGCCAGGCCCGAGCCCTGCTTGACCTGTTTTGGACCGACCTGGCGCTCAACTGGTATCCGGGCATCGACCGGCTCGGCGGCGCGTGCAGCCGCGACTACCGCTATCTGACCGGCACGGGCTATCTCGACGTGCCCATGTGGTTCGCGGGGTGGCTCTCGGGCGACATCCCCGGCGGCACGGTGGCCGCCTTTCACGCCCAGGGCCGCTATACGCCCTCTGTGCGCCTGCGCGAGCTCAACACCACGCGGTTCCCGCGCCTCGTCCACCAGCGGTGGGGGCCCGAGCGGGCGCAGTTCCGCACCTATTACCTTTGCCAGGATGTCGGTGTGAGCACGTCGCGGGCGAACTACGGTTGGATGGACCTGCCCTTGACGGTGGACCTCCCGGGCGAGAGGAGCGACCCGCGGTGCTACTTCATCCCCGACGGGCGCCAGGACCCTTACGGCAAGAAGAAGATCCCCGCCGGCGCGCACAGCAAGGCCCACCACCTGCGACCCTTCTGGACGGCGACCCAACGCGGCCCCGACGCCCTCGGGCTAGCCGTGTACCGGCAGTACGACCTGTTGCCCGGCATGACGACGCTCGAGTCGCACGTCGTCATGCGGCGCGACGTCGACGGCATCTGGGTGGGCGATCGCAAGGTCGATCTCTCGGGCAAGGAACCGAAGGTGATCGACGTCAAGCCCGGTCAGGCCGTCGTGCTTCGCGAGGGGACGGCCGGGGTGGGCGTCCGCGTCGTCTGGTCGCGGGACGTCGAGGGTCGACAGGCCCCCAGTCAGCTGGTCTACGACGGCAACCGCTTCGGCGCGATTCGCCTGACGGTTACGCATCACGTCCTCGGATCGCCGGACGAGGTCCGCAAGCAGATTGGCGAGGCACGACAGCCCGGCGCGGCCCTATGGGTCCGCATCGGCAGCAAGCTGGCCGACGATACTGCTTTCAAGGCGTGGCGCGACGTGTTCGCGTCGTCGCTGCCCGTGGCTCGCGCCGACGACGAGAGCGTCCGCATCGAGGTGCCGGGTGGGAAGGGCAAGCTGGTGTTGGGCGCCGGTGTGCCTTACGCCTATCCGAGCCTGATGACGCCCATGCCCGTCGACGTCGTGCTCGCCCTGGACGGTGAGGACATCGGTCGCGAGATCCTTCGGGACGTGCCGCCGATCAAGACCTTTCGCGAGAGCTGGGAGAAGCTGCCCAGCATCACGGTCGGTGTGGGCGAGCCGGTGAGCTTCGAGGCCGAGGCGGGCGTCGTCTGGCCCGGCATGGTCGTGGCCGAAGACCCGAAGGCTTCCGGCGGCAAGTTCGTGTGGCTGCCGGGCGAGCCGGATGCCAAGGGCGGAGGGCAGGGCAGCGGGGCGGCGCTCTATCGCCTCACCGTGCGGCGAGCGGGCGACTATTACCTGTGGGGGCGGGTGATCGCGCCGACGGGTGAGGACGATTCCTTCTTCGTTCGAACGGCCTCGGACGACCGCGAGCTGCTGGCCCTGTCGGACTGGCACACGGGCCGGCACGCGTCCTGGACGTGGACGGCGATGCGGCTCGGCAAGTCCCGCCGGCCCACGCCCTTGACGTTGCCGACCGGCACGGTCTACCTCGAGATCCACCCGCGCGAGGACGGCACGAAGCTCGATAGGCTCTGTCTGACCGATTCGGCTGAGGAGCGTCCTCGCTGATCGGCCCGCAGAACGCGGTGAGGGGCCGGGCCCGGGGCCGGGCTTTACAACGGTCTGCCCGCGACTAGACTATCCGCGGACGGGCTTGTGCCGAGACGTTTCGCGAGGAGACCTGATGACCGACTTGCCGCCCTTGGATGTGGACCCTCTGCCGTGTTTGGACCTGCGGCATCTGTTCGTCCTCAGCGATGACACGGCCATCCTCCAGCATGCCAGCCGATCCACGCCGAACCTCCACCATGGCTACTGCACCGACGACACGGCTCGGGCCCTGATCGTGACCGTCAAGACGATGGCGCTGCCGGATGAGATATGGGTCCCTGCCGGGGTGGGTACGCCCAATCAGAACGATCTGCTGGTGTTGACCCAGCGCTATCTGGCGTTTCTGTCCTATGCGTTCAACGAAGAGACCGGCCGGTTCCGCAACTTCATGCACTACGACCGATCGTGGCTCGAGGAGACCGGCTCGGAGGACAGCCACGCCCGCACCATCTGGGCCCTCGGCAAGGTGATCCGCTTCGCGCCGAACGCCGACATCGAAGAGCTCGCCGACCAGCTCATGCTCAAGGCGCTGTGGGCGGCGGGAAGCTTCCAATACATCAGGCCCTGGACCTATACCTTGCTGGGCGTTGCGGACTACCTGGCCTGCAAGCAGGGTCAGCATATGGCCGAGCAGTTGCGGCTCACGCTGTTCGACCGGATCTACGATGCGTGGACCCAGCACGCCACACCGGACTGGCCATGGTGGGAGGACGAGCTGAACTGGGGCAATGCCAAGCTGCCGCACGCCATGCTCGTCGGCGCCGAGGCCCTCGGTCATGAGGACGCGCGCGAAGCAGCACTCACCGCGCTGCGTTGGGTGCTCGAAGCCCAGACCGGGCAGGCCGGACAGCTCTCGGTCATCGGCAACAACGGCTGGTTCAGGAAGGGGCAAGAGATGGCCCAGTTCGACCAGCAGCCGATCGAGGCCAAGGCCCTCGTGCAGGCCTGTCTGACGGCGGCCGCCGCGACGGGCGATGCCGAGTGGGTCGACCAGGCCAAGCGATGCTTCGAGTGGTTCACCGGTCGGAACGACGTGGGAGCTTCTCTGTTCAACCCCGAGACGGGGGGATGCCACGACGGGTTGACGCCGAGCGGCGTGAACCGCAACCAGGGGGCCGAATCGACGCTGGCGTTTCTGGTCAGCGCCCTGGCCCTGCACCATTATGACCTGACGCAGAAGGGGCAACTTCCCACGTCGTCCACGCCCGATTTCGGGTAGTCGAGCCGGCACGTGGGCTTGGCAACGGCGATCGGGCCCATGCTACCCGGTCAGGTACTCCCAGATCGCGACCGAGCCGAAGCCCGTCAGGGTCGCGCCGGCGATGAGGTTGGCCACCACCCACGCCCGGGTCATTCGTAGCTCTCTGGGGAGGACCTTGAGGTCGGCCCAGATCATCGCGAAGCACCACAGCCCGCACGTCAGCGTGCCGACGAGGGCGGCCGGCGCGACGATCTTCACGGGTTCGCGGACCGTCCACATCAGCACCAGCCCGCCGATGCCCGCATAGAGACACACCGGCAGCCGCAGCCTCTGATAGGGTGTCCGACGCACCCGCTCGACCAGCGGCCGGAAACACTCGTACGCGGTGCGGCTGTAGATCTCGAACGCCCCGTAGATCGTGCCCCAGAACGCCATCAGGATGCCCGCCTGGTAGAGGTACTTGAACGGCCGGCCGAACTGCGTCAGGAAGCTGACCTGGTGCGTCAACAGGTCGAAGCCGTCGGGCACGAGCCGCTTGGGATAAAGGATCGCCGCGCCCAACAGGTAGAACGCGATGGAGAAGATGAGCACGCATGCAAAGCCGGTGAACACGTCCACCACCGCCGTGTAGGTCCATTGCCGACCGAGCTTGACGTTCCATTCTGTGGTGGCGATGGTAGGGGCGGACCTGCCTCTGCTTGCCTTGGACGGCGCTGCGTCGAGGTCGTGTGGCTGTGCCGGCTCGCCGTTCGGCGCGTCGGTTGCCGAAGGCCCCCATCCGAGCGCGCCCCAACCCTTGTCGCGATAGAAGCTCAGGTAGCCGATGTAGTCGTACGTCCCGCCGCCGATGGCCCCCATAAAGACGACCATGACGGTCAGCACGCCTTGCTCGGCCACGATGTTCGGGTAGTCGCTGTGCATCCAGCCCTCGAAGGTCGGCCACCGGATCATGACCGTGCTCTGGGCGGCCTCGAGCCAATGCACCGGCGCGGGGATCAGCGCGGCCAGGATCGCCGCCAGCAGGATGGCGACGATCGCCGTCTGCACGCGCTCGAGGACCGAGTACGACTGGATCAGCGTCAGCGTGATGGCCAGCACGAGCGTGGCCGTTCCGAAGAGCTGGGCGTACAGGCGCTGCGCGGTCTCCGATCCGCCGTCGAGGCCCACCATCCAGTTGGCCGCCGTGCCGAGCATCATCGCCAACCCGCCCAGCCAGAACGGGAAGCACAGGATGCTGAGCCCGCCGAGGAACGCGGGGAACCAGCCGCGCGGGCCGGGCAGCCGCGCCCAGGCCTCCATCGGGTGCTCGCCGGTTAAGACCATGTAACGTCCGGCCGAGTAGACCTGCACGGTCTTGCACACCGCGGCCGCGACGATGAACCACACCAGGGCGTAGCCGAAGATAGCGCCGGTCCGTGAAGCGAACAGCGTCTCGCCGCTGCCGATGGTGACCGAGGCGATGATCGCGCCGGGACCGAAGACCCGCAGCGCGCCTCGCAGTCCGCCCCGTCGGATGTGGCGGGGTGGCTCGGTGTAGCGGACCAGCGTGGGCGATGGATCGGGTTGGATTGTGGGCTCGTTCACGATCGGCGATTATGGCGGGCCAGGCCTGGAAGGGCAAAGGGAAAGTGAGAAGGATGTAGACTCCGGAGGCCGCACCATGAGGCTCCCCATTGCATCGTGCACGCTGCCGTGGCTTGTCGCGATAGTGTGCCTGCTGGTGCCGGGCGTGGTGCGCGGCGCCGAGAGCGGTGAGCGGTCGACCACCTCGGGAAGGCCCCTCACGACCTCGCGCGTCGCCGACACGCATCGCATTCGTGTCGCGTGTCTCGGTGACAGCATCACGGCCGGTGCGCGGACCAAAGACCCCACGAAGCAGTCCTATCCTGCCCGGTTGCAGCAGATGCTCGGACCGGGTTGGGAGGTCCGCAACGTCGGGCTGGGCGGCGCGACGTTGCTCCGTAGAGGACGGCCCAGCATCTGGAAGAACGTGCCCAAGGCCAAGCGCTTCAGGCCGCACCTGGTGATCGTCATGCTCGGCACGAACGATACCGTGGCCGGCAAGCGGAGAAACTGGCAACGGATCGGCGAATTCGATCGCGATGCCCGGCGGCTCATCAAGGAGTTTGCCACGCTGCGGACGCGGCCGGAGATCTTCGTGTGCAGTCCGACGGCCATGGTGCTGGAGACGCCTGGGTTGTCCGCGAAGCGCCGCGCGGCGCTCTTCGAACGCAAACCGCGGATCGAGATCCTTCGGCGCAAGATCGAGCGGATCGCCCAGCAGACGGGCGTGCACTTCGTCGACATGACCCCCGTGCTTGAGGGCCGACCTGACCTGATCCACACCGGCGACGGGGTGCACCCGAACGCCAAGGGCTACAAGGTGCTGGCCAAACGTATCCTCGAGGAGATCAGTAAACACTCCAGGCACGGGCCGGTGGCCACCCAACCCGCTCGCTGAGTTGTCGCCCCGTGGACTTTCCGTTCTAATCGACCTTCACGCATGCTACGTTCGCTGCAGCTCACCTTCATCGGAGGTTCTACTATGACAGGCAGAGTTGTTCGTTGGTTCGCTGCAATCGTGCTCGCTGCATGGGTGTCCGCCCCTACCCTGGCCTCCGACAAGGCCCCGCGGCCGAACATCATCATCATCATGGCCGATGACATGGGCTTCTCGGACATCGGCTGCTACGGCGGCGAGGTCCGCACGCCCCATCTCGACAGGCTGGCGGCGAACGGAATCCGCTTCACGCAGTTCTACAACACGGCGCGGTGCTGTCCCACACGGGCGTCGTTGCTGACGGGCCTGTACCAGCATCAGGCCGGCATCGGGCATATGGTCGGCGATTACGGCCATCCGTCGTACCGGGGCTTTCTGACCGATCGCTGCGTGACGATCGCCGAGGTCCTTCGTACGGCCGGATACCGTACGCTGATGTCGGGCAAGTGGCACGTCGGCGAGGACCGTCCGCACTGGCCGTGCGATCGCGGGTTCGACAAGTACTTCGGCCTCATCAGCGGCGCGTCGAACTTCTGGCGGCTCGATCCCGGTCGCAAGATGGCCATGGACAACACGCCCTGGACGCCGCCGACCGACGGCAGCTTCTACATGACCGACGCCTTCACCGACCACGCCGTCGAGTTCATCGAGGCGTACGGCAAGCAGGACAAGCCGTTCTTCCTGTATGTGCCCTACACCGCGCCGCACTGGCCGCTTCATGCCTGGCCGGAGGACATCGCGCGCTACCAGGGCAAGTACATGGGCGGGTGGGACGAGCTCCGCAAGCGTCGGCTCAAGCGCATGATCGAGCTGGGCATCATCGACCCCAGGTGGGAGCTCACGCCGCGCGACCCGGCCGCCAAGCCCTGGAGCGAGATGCCCAACAAGGAAGACTGGGACCTGCGGATGGCCGTCTACGCAGCGCAGATCGACCGGATGGACCAGGGCATCGGCAAGATCGTCGACGCCGTCGGCAAGCAGGGCCTCATGGACAGGACGCTGATCCTCTTCCTGGCCGACAACGGGGGTTGTGCCGAGCGGATCGATCGCGGCAAGAAAGGCGTCCCGCCGGGCCCGGCCGATTCGTTCCTGTCGTACAACCTGCCCTGGGCCAACGCGTCGAACACGCCGTTTAGGCTCTACAAGCATTGGGTGCATGAAGGCGGCATCTCGACGCCGCTGATCGCGCACTGGCCGGCCGTCATCGAGCCCAACCAGATCACGCATCAGCCGGGGCATCTCATCGACCTGATGGCCACGTGCGTCGACCTGGCCGGGGCGACGTATCCGGCCACCTTCAACGGCAAGCCGATCACGCCCATGGAGGGCAAGAGCCTCGCGCCGATCTTCCGTGGCAAGCAGCGCCAGGGCCACGAGGCGATCTTCTGGGAGCACGAGGGCAACCGCGCCGTCCGGCAGGGCAAGTGGAAGCTCGTGTCACGCTACGTCGGCCGACGCTGGAAAGGCCACCACGGCGAGTGGGAGCTCTACGACATGCAGGCCGACCGAACCGAGATGCACGACTTGGCCGGGTCCAAGCCCGAGAAGGTCCGCGAGCTTGTGGCGCTCTACAACGCGTGGACCGAGCGAGCGGGCGTGGTGCCCTGGCCGCCGAAGAGGCCCAAGAAGCGAAACAAGTAGGGGTGGTTTGTTTGGGAGGCGGCTCCGAGTCTTGGCACGCAATGCGTGTCCCCCACGGCTCAGAGCGGTGGGCACCCACCGGATTCTTTGGGCAGCAGTCCTGAGGAGATCCCACGTGCCGACGACAACCGCTGGTCCAATGAACTCCACCGCGCACGCGATCAACGTGGGCGCGTGTGGGCTGGTCTTGATGGCGCTGCTCCTATTGCCGCCCATCGCCTACGCCCAGCACGAGGCCGACAAGGCGACGCTGTTCCTCGCGCACTTCGATCGTACGACCAACGCCGACGTGGCCCGAGGCCGGGGCAAGGCGCTCGAGGGCGGGGGCGATATCACGTTCGGCCGGGCCGGGCGCTTCGGCGAGGCCCTGCGGCTCGGCTCGCGCCGCCGGCTGGTCTTTGCCGCCAAGGGCAACCTCAACCCGAAGCAGGGCACGATCGAGTTCTGGTTCTGCCTGGAGCAGCCCCCGCCGCAGAAGTACCAGTTCTTCAACTTCCGCGGCGGCGAGCACAACTACATGAACATCAACCGGATCCAGCCCGGGCGACTGGGCGCGGCCCTCTGCGGCGGCCCGCCCGACGACTGGACCTGGAAACGCGTCGACTACCGCAAGAAAGACATCGTTCCGGGCCGATGGCACCACCTGGCCGTCACCTGGGGCGGCACCGAGCTATCGCTCTACATCGACGGCAACCTGATCGGCTCGACCTCCGAGGCCAAGATGCCCACCGGTCCTGTCAAGGAGTTCACGATCCTGGGCATTCCCGGCCTCATCGACGAGTTCCGCATCTCGTCGTGCAAGCGGACGGCCGAGGAGATCAAGGCGTCGGCCGAGGGAGCGGGCCGGGCCAATCCCGCTTCGGGTCTTGTCTTCCTCACCGACCACCAACCGACCTCCGCGCGGCAGGCCTGGGGCAAGGCGGGCGTCGACGGTCGTTACCCGTATGAGCTCCGCGTGCCGCTCGTCATGGACGGCAAGATCTACCCGAGGGGCGTCGGCACCGAGGGCGATGCCAAGATGGTCTTTGACGTGCCCGATGGGTTCGATCGGCTGGTGGCGACGATCGGGTTGAGCGACTTCGGCGCCGGCCCAGCGAACGCCGTCGTCCGCGTCACCGGTGGCGACCGAACGCTGCTCGAGAAGCATCCCGCCGCGGCCGGCAAGCCCGGCCGTGTTACGATTCCGCTTGAAGGGGCCAAGCAGATCGAGCTCATCAGCGAAGGCGGCGACCGCCACGGCCTGGGTGCGTGGGTCGATTGGGGCGAGCTGGTCCTGCTCAAGACCGGCCAAGAGCTGCCGCCGCCGCAATGTCAGCCCTTCCCGAAGTTCATGACCTTGCCCTGCAAGCTCAAGCTCAGCGCGTACCGGTTCGGGTTCGAGCTGCCCGATTCGCCGACGGGCTACCGTGTGGCACCTTGGCGGCCGTTGGATGACCTCGACCCGAACGCCCAGCCGGCGTCCTGGCCCGACGCGTTCCGCCTGGAGGCCTTCGCCACGCCCGGCGAATACGAGCCCGTCACGTTCGTCGTCTATGCCGACAAGGCCATGCAAGGCCTGAGCGTCGTGGCGAGCGATCTTCGCGGGCCGAAGGGCACGCTGCCGTCGAGCCGCGTCGACGTCCGCTATGTCATGCATTGCCCCAAGCGCAAGCTCTACTTCAGGCCGGTGGAGGAGATCGAGTTGGTATCGCGGTTCCTGCTGAAGCGTGACGCCGTGAACCTTCGCCCCCAGACGTTCCGCCAGATCTATGCGATCGTGCACGTACCCGAGGACGCCAAGCCGGGCACGTATTCGGGCTCGCTCCGCATGCAGGTGGCCGGGGAGACGGTCGAGACGGTTCCGCTGGCGATCGAGGTTCTGCCGTTCCGGCTTGGCCCGCCCGGCGATCATCAGTTCGGCATCTACTACCGCTTCGCCGAGTTCACCGACGACGTCGAGCGGATGAGCCTCGAGCTGGCCGACATCCGTGCACACGGCGGGCACATGCTCAAGCCCAACCTCCGCATCGATTACGTCAAGCAAGGCGATCGCTTCGAGCCCGACGACACCCACGTCCGCAAGGGGCTCGACCTCATGCGACGCCACGGCATGCACGGGACGATCACGATCTACTCGGGCCTCACGAAATTGGCCCCCATGTGCGGCGTCCGATACGATCGCGACAACCCGCCGGACCGCATGCGGCTCTTCCAGGATGCCGGCCAGCGCGGCATGCAGGGCCTGATCGAGCTCGACAAGAACTACCCCGAGTTCGACCTCGTGGCCACGCATATGGACGAGGTGCTCACCCCGTCGCGCCTACCGAGGTACACCTTCCTCGCCAAGGTCATCCGGCTCGTGCCCGACATGCCCATCTACATCACGATGCACAATCGTCCCGTCGAGCTGACCAAAAAGCTGACGCCCGAGCTGGACCCGTACGTCGACATCCGCTGCTACAACGGGCACTGCATGGAGGATTGGTTGCGCGCGGGGAAGGACTTCGACGATCTCGCGGTCGAGCTCCGCGAGGCCGGTGACGTCGCCTGGACCTACCACAACATCCGCGGCACGTTCTTCCCGCCGGAGTGGACGCGGCTCGTTAACAGCTATTGGCTTTGGATGAGCCCGATCGAGGCCCACGTGCCCTGGATGTACCAACACACCAAGGGCAATCCGCTGGACGACACCGACGGCCCCCGCGTTCGCGGGCATGACTTCGGCTATGCCGTGACCTCGCCCGAGGACGGCAAGACGCCGATACCCACGCGACATTGGGAGGCCTATCGCGAGGGCATCGACGACCTGCGCTACATCTGCACGCTGGAGGCGCTGGTCAGGGAGGCGCAGTCGAAGGCACCCGAGCAAGCGGTCAAGGCGCAACAGTGGCTCACCGACCTGCGCGCCAAGCTGCCCGAGCTTCCGGAGGACATCCAGGACATCGAGGACGAAAGCCCGCTGCTGGTCTGGCTGTCGCGCACCTACGGTGCGGCCGACTACCAGGCCTGGCGGCGGCGAACGGCCGACGAGATCGTCGCGCTGCTGCGGGCGATGAACCGATTGGAGGAATGACATGATGATGCGCATGGCGAGCAGGATGGCGATCGGTCTCTGCCTGGCAGGCCTCGCGAGGACGGCCGCGGCGAACGAGGCCAAGCCCAACCTCATCTGGATCTGGGCCGACAACCTGGCCTACCGCGATCTGGGCTGCTACGGCAATCCGAAGATCAAGACGCCTCGAATCGATCGTCTGGCCGAGCAGGGCGTACGCCTGACGCAGTACAGCATCGCGCACGTCGTGTGCAGCCCGTCGCGGGCGGCGCTGCTGACGGGCAGACAGCCGTTCCGCGTCGGCATCGTCGACGTGCTCCGGCCCGACTGTCCCGTGGGCCTTCCGCCTGATGAGATCACCATCGCCGAGGCCCTCAAGCCGCTCGGCTATGCGACGGCCGCCTTCGGAAAATGGCACGTCGGCGATCGGCATCCGTATCTGCCACTCCAGCAGGGCTTCGAGGACTACCTCGGTCTGCTCTACAGCATGGACATGCGGCCGACACTGCTGATGCGCGGCAACAAGGTGATCGACAACCTCGTCGGGGATAAGGTCCAGAACGTCACCGAGCGGCTCACCGACGCGGCCATCGAGTTCGTTCAGGCCAACCGCGATCGTCCGTTCTTCATGTACTTCAGCCACACGCTGCCGCACCCACCGATCAACCTCCAACCCGAGCATCGATCGGAGGGCAAGGGGACGTACGGCGATGCGATCGAGCATATCGACCGCGAGGTAGGGCGACTGCTCGACGCCGTCGACCGACTCGGCCTGACCGGCAAGACGCTCGTCGTTTTCAGCAGCGACAACGGGCCGATGCTCAAGGCCGGCGATACGGGCGGGCTTCGTGGCCGCATTCGTGATGCCTTCGAGGGTGGGCTCCGCGTGCCGTTCATCGCACGGCTGCCAGGCAAGATCCCGGCCGGCAAGGCCGTCGACACGCCGATCATCGCCTACGACGTCTTCCCGACGCTCGTGCGCCTCGCCGGCGGCAAGCTGCCGAGCGACCGCGTCTACGACGGCCAGGACATCTGGCCGATCCTCAGTGGCGAGACCGACGCGCTCCGTCGCGACAAGCCGATGGTGTGGGTCTACTTCGACAAGGTGACGGCCTTGCGCGACGGCAAGTGGAAGCTGCATGTCCTGCGGCGTAATCGCCGGCTCAAGGAGCCGGAGCTCTACGACCTGAGCGTCGATCCGGGTGAGTCGACGTCCGTGGCCGATCAACATCCCGACGTGGTTCGCCGTCTGGTCGCCTACGCCAACGAGTTTGAGGCCCAGGTGCCGCGAACGTGGAACCTCCAATACGTGGTCAAGGATCCTCTCAAGCGGGACGGCGGCGTGCGGCGGGAGTAGGGGCGGGCTTGCCCTTTTGCCTTCGCCTTCAGCTTCAGGCTTGTTTTTCGTTGAAGCGGCGGCTTCGGTTCTCTACCTTAATAGTCTGCGTTTGTGCTCCTGAGAGCGGGCTCACGCGAGCGATGGGAAACGAAGACACCGGATATGGCAAGGAGGATACGAAGATGCAGAGCACGGCGAGTCGGTTGGTCGTCACGGCCTCGGTCTTGGCCCTGGCGCTGGTGATCGGCGGTTGCGACGAGACGTACGATCTTTACATCACGTCGCCGGCGGACGGACAACATTTCACCGGGGCAGCGCCGTTCGACATCCACCTGAGCGTCGAGGCCTGGGCCGGGGCCATTCTCGGTCAGGCATGGACCGCGGGAACGGTGTACGTCAACGGATCCCCTGTGACCACCTGGGAAGAGAAGAAACCCAGCAGCCACCCGTTCTTCCTGGAGTTCACGATTCCGATCGGCAGCGGCGCCAATGAGATCCGCGTGGCCTCGGACAACGGCGAGGCCGAGGATTCCATCACGGTCCACTTGGATCCGTAGGCCTGACGATTCCACATCGGGTGCGACACGCGGCGGGGGTTCGATCGACGGCCCTCGCCGCGTTTGCGTTCGGGGCGGTGGCGCGAGTCAATCTTGCATCAGCACGCTCAGGTAGAAGTCCATGAAGGCGTCGCGCTTCGGCTCGAGGCAGACCAGGATCGGCTTGCCCTTGTCTTTGTCGATCGTGGTGAAGCCCTTGTCGTCGACAATCAACGGCAGCGTGACGCGCTTGCCGAAGAACGCGCCGGGCTTGGCGGTGTCGGCCACCGCGAGCTGGTCGTGCAGTGTCATCTGCCAGTGCGGCGCCCGCATCCACAACCGGTACAGACACTCCAACGATCGCGTCAGCGGCGTGACGTGCTTACGGACGCGCTCGCGTTCGGCGTGCTTGAGCTTGACGTGCGTGGTCGAATCGAGCGGCACGATTCGCGTCGGGATGCCGCTGGCGTAGACCACCTGTGAATCCTCTACGTGGCAGCGGACGTTCCATTCGGCGATGGGCGGCAGGTCGCCGGCCCGACCGTAGACGCACCCGCTCATCAGGACCAGCTCTTTGACGTTCTTGGCGAACTCGTCCGAGAGGCGGATCGCATCGGCGATGTTCGGCAGGGGACCGACCGCGATCACCGTGACCTGCTTCGGGTACTTCTTGACGGTGTCCACCAGGAACTGTGCGGCGGGCTTGTCGATGGGCTTCGTCTTCGTCCAGTCCTCGGCCCAGCAGAACTGCCCGCGCCATAGGTCTCGCGTCTTACGGCCGACGGCCACGGGAATGTCGTCGCGGCCGGCACGGTGGAGCAGCTTGCACGCGATCTTGGCCCGATCCCTTGTCGGGCCGAAACCGACGGTCACGCCCAGCGTCTCGAAACCCTCGTAGTTGGCCACGAAGCCGAGGGCCCAGGCGTCGTCGATGTCGCCGCCGATGTCCGTGTCGAGGATGACCTTCTGCTTCTCGGCCGCGATGAGGGGGCACGCGAGAATGAGCACGGACACCAGGCTGAAAACCACGGCGGTCTTGCGATCCATCAGGCGTTCTCCTTCTTGTACGACGCGACGAGTTCCTTGCTCAGCGGGATGTGTACGTTGAACGAGTGCTCACGGGTCAGGTCGCCCGCGCAGAACAGCACGGCCGGCTTGCCGTCCTCGAGCCAGAGCTGGGGCCGTTCGAGGTGCATCATCTTCTGCGCCGTACCGTCGGCCCAACGGATGACCGGCTTCGTAACCAGCGGATGCTTCGAGAGGCGCCAGGCATGTCCGTCCCTCGACTCGAACAGGGCCAGCGAGTTGCGGTGGCCGGTGTACGTCCCGCGGAAGTCCTTCAGGATGCCCCAGAAGCGATCGACCTGGTGCCAGATGAACGGGTCTTCGGCCGGGAACTTCAGCGTCTTGTGCGTCAGGATCGGCTCCGGATCCTTCTGGAACGGCCCGAGGGGGTGGTCGGCCACGGCCACGCCGTGCGTGACACGGCGTTCCTTGTTCATGCACTTGTAGACCATCAGGTACGTGCCGTCGGGGCGGCGGGCCACGCTGGGGTTCGTCGTCATGTGGCTGTCGTGGGTCCCTGGTGTGGCTTCGATCAGCACCTTGTCGATGCGTCGCCACGGGCCGGCCGGATGGTCCGCCTCGGCCACGCCGATCCGTTGGCTGCATCGGGTGGGGTCCCAGTAGTCGGCCTTCGGGCTCGGACCGCCGGCCGGGATCTCGCCGGTCACCCGTGCCGAGCTGAAGTAGACGTAGTACTTGCCCTCGGCGTGCAGCACCGTCGGGTTGTGCGTCGTGCTCGTGACCCAATTCGGCCCGCCCTTGCCGGGCACGGCCACGCCGTCCATCGTGTACGGGCCGAGCGGATGCTCGGCGACGGCGTGCCCGATCTCCGAGTGGCTCAGCCAGGCGAAGTGGCCTAGCTCCCGCGGCCAGCGTGCGTAGAGCAGGTGGCACGTTCCGTCCGGCGTCCGGGTCATCGAGCCGCCCCAGATGTACCAGTCGTCGTTGATGAACCGTGCCGAGCGCGGCACGGGCTGGATCATCGCGGCGAGGTTCAGCGCACGCTGGTCGGATCGGCTCATGCCGGCGCCCGCTCTTGGTGCGCGACCGGCCAGGACGGCGGACGCCGTCGCTCCACATTCCAAGAGGAACCGTCGGCGCGATGGCGTTCTATGATGGTTGCTCATGACCACTGTCTCGCTCATGTCGGTAGCTTCAGCCCCTGGCCCCTGGCCGTTCGCATGGCCTACCCGGCAGAGTAACCCTGCCCAACAGGAGATGGCAAGAGGGCGGTCTCGGACGGTGCCGACGTTCGCTTGCTTGCAACCGGGGTCCACGCCCCGGTAGTGTGGTCCTTCAGTCCTTGCATGACGTCAACCCGGGGGCGGCCATGAGGTGAACCCATGCCAGAATGGAGCCGCGCGTCCGCCGTCGCCGCGATCCTTATGACCAGATACCTGGTCGTTTCGGTGTTGTGGCAATCGCTCCTTGCGGTGCGGCCCGTGTCCGCCGAGCGGCAAGGTCAAACGGTCTGGCAGATCGGGCGCTTCGATAACGACTTTCGAGAGCTGGGCAAGACCCGCGATTACCGCCATTACCTGAAGTACTACGCCCGTCCGGTGGATTTCGTCATCGGCGAGAGTGACGCGCGGGAGGATTGGCCCTTCATCCACCCCGGCCCGGCCGACCGCTTCGCCAAGCGCAGGGCCCACGCCTACACGATTCGGTTTCGCCTCGACGAGCCGCCTGACGACCGCTACCTGCTCCGCATCGACCTGGTGGACACGCACCATCACTCACCGCCGAAGCTCACGATCCGCATCAACGAGGCCGAGGGCAGCTTCGCAACGCCCATTGGGGGCGACGACGCATCCTTCCGCGATCCCTCCAAGGGCAAGGAGCACGTGATCGACATCCCACTTGATGGCGAGCTCCTGCGCCGAGGCCAGAACCGCATCGTCATCCTGAACGACCGCGGCTCACACGTGACCTACGACGCCCTGGCGTTGCTCCGTAACGCCGATCCCCAGCCGAGGCCGAGCCGCTTGATCGCCCGCCCCACCCCCATGTACGTCGAGACCGAGCAGGGGCTCGCCCGGCTGGCCCGCGTTCGCATCGTTGGTCCGGCCGCTCAACGAAGCGGGACGCTCCACATCAGCGTCGGCGGGAAGGAGATGAGTCAGGCGGTTCGTAAGGGGCACCTGGGCGATCGGGATATCGAAGCCCGTTTCCCTGTCGTTGAGGCCGCGGCCGAGGCTCGATTGGTCTATCGGTTCGGCAGTGAGCGGATTGCAGACACCATGGCCGTCAAACCGGCCAAGAAGTGGCGGCTCTACATCACGCCCACCGTTCACACGGACATCGGCTACACGCACCATCAATCGGAGGTCGCGCTCCGGCAAAACAAGAATACCGAGCGAGCCATCGCGCTCTGCACGGAGCATCCTGACTACCGTTTCAAGCTCGAATGCACGTGGTCGGCGCTTCAATGGGAACGTCACCGCGGCGCGAAGGCCATGGCGAGGCTCATGGACCTGGTTCGCAAGGGGCGTATCGGCGTCGAGGCGAACTACGCCAGTATGCTCACCGGTTTGTGCTCGGGCGAGGAACTCCTTCGAATGCTGTATCCCGCGGCCGACCTGGCGCGTCGTTACGGCATTCCGTTGGAGAGCGTGACGCAGAACGACACACCCAGCCAGGTCTGGTCGCTTCCCACGGTGCTGCATCACGCCGGCATCAAGGCGCTGACCATCGGCGTCAATAACAACGAGTGCCGGGCTCCCATGCTCCGCAAGGGTCTAGACCGCCAATCGCCGTTCTGGTGGGAGGGGCCGAACGGCGGCCGTGTGCTCACCTGGCTCACGAAAGGCTACGTCGCCGCCTACTACACCGGCCTGATCCGGGGTTTTGCCGAGGCCGAGGAAAAGCTCCCGGTGTGGCTGGAGCCGTGGCAACGTCGTGAGAACTACCCCTACGACGCGATCATGCTGCACGGAGCCTACAGCGACAACTGGGCCATCGACGAGAAGCTGGCCGAAGCCGTCGCCGCCTGGAACGCCCAATACGCCTATCCCCGGCTGATCCTGTCGAGTTCGGGGGAGTTCTTCGACTACATCCTGGACCACCACGCCGACACGATCCCGACGGTTCGAGGCTGCGGAGGCTGCTATTGGGAGGACGGCGCGGCGAGCTCGGCCCGTGCCACGGCCGTCAACCGAAACAGCCATCAACGGATCGTCGCGGCCGAAACCTTATGGGCCGTGCTGCATGCGACGAAACGAACCGACACCTATCCCAGGGACCGAATCATGAAGGCCTGGGAGCACATCCTGCTGTTCGACGAGCACACGTGGGGCGCGCGGCGGTGGGGACTCGATCCCGAGCATCACACCGTCAAGGAGCAGTGGGCCACCAAGCGTGGCTATGCGATGACGGCCGATCGGATCAGCCGAGACCTGCTGAGCCAGGGCATGGAGAGACTTATCGAGTGCGTCTCCGGCACCGGCAGGGGCGTCGTGGTCTTCAACCCGTCGAGCTGGACGCGGACGGACGTCGTTCGGATGAGCCTCCCGGCGGGCGCCCGATTGGTCGATCCGACCGGGAAGTCCGTTGCGATGCAGCAGCTCTCCGTCGAGAACGATGAGGCGCGGATCGCCTTTCTGGCGGAGGACATCCCCGGCATCGGCTATCGTCGCTACGATTGGCATCAGGCCGATCGCCGGGAACCAGGAAAGCGTCGTTCTGCCTCGTTCGCCAAGCAGCTCGAGAACCGGTTCTACCGTGTCACGCTCGACGACCGATCAGGCGGCATCGCGAGCCTCATCGACAAGGCCACCGGCCGGGAGCTCGTCGATGCCGACAGCCCGTACCGGCTCGGTGAGGTGATCTACGCCTCAGGCGGGGCGGACACGACCGCGATCGACTGGAACAAGCCCTATCCTCCGGCGGAGTTCGAGCTGTCACGACCCAAGGGGGCCACGTGGGAGCGCATGCACGCCGGTGCCGTTCTGACCTCTGCTCGCTCGCAGACCAAGACGAAGAGGCTGCCCGAGATTCGCGTGGAGGTCACGCTGTACGAGGCCGTCAAGCGGATCGACCTGACCGTCCGTCTCCGCAAGGAGCTGACGTACGAGATGGAGGCCGTCTACATCGCGTTTCCCTTTGCGGCGACCAAGCGGGAGTTTCACCTGGAGATCGGCGGCGGGTGGGTCCGGCCCGACCGCGACATGCTACCCGGCGCCTGTCTCGATTGGTTCTGCACGCAATACGGCGTTCTGCTCAACACGGGCGGCGGCAGCGTCGCCCTTGCTCCCATCGACACGCCGCTGGTTCAGCTCTGTGCTATCAACACCGGCAAGTGGCTGACGGATCTGACCATCACAAACGGCACCGTCTTCGCCTACGCCATGAACAACTACTGGCCGACGAACTACCGCCCCGGCCAGAGCGGCGAGGTGGCGTTCCGCTATGCGATCACGTCGGCGGGCGCCCTCAGCAGGACGGACGCGACGCATCACGGCTGGGGTGCGGCCCAGCCGCTCGTGATCGCCGGGGCTAAAAAGGTTTCGGACCACGCGAGCCTGCCTCGACAAGGTAGCTTCCTGCGGATGGGACCGCCGAACGTCGTCCTGACGGCACTGAAGCGTGCCGAGGACGGCCGGGGGCTGATCGTCCGGGCGCTCGAGACGGCCGGTCAACCGTCACAGTTCCAACTGAAACCAGGACTCATGCCCGCAGCCTCGACGGCCTGGCGGTGCGACGGCGTGGAGCGGAAGCTCGAGCCGCTCGAGCTTGATGAGGGTGGCCTTCTCCGAGCCATTGCGCCGCACGGCATCGAAACGATTCGGCTGGAACCCTAAGTCGGCGGCACCCAACACCCCAGACCTTGCGTCCGTCGATCGAGTCGATACGCTGAGGGGCCGGGTTATCAGTCACGGTTCCTCTGTGCCGCATGCGGAAGCGGGACGCGAGACCACCTGATGTGGAAAGGATGAGGCATGCTCCAGAACGTACTACATGGGCGAAGCGATACATGGCCGGGGCAGGGCAGGAACCTGGATACCCGGCGGCCCTCGGTCGTGGCGGCCTGCGTCTTCGCGGCGGCGATGGTCACGGGCCCGGCTGTCCTGCGGGCGGCCGAGACGCGTCCCAACATCATCTTCATCTTCACCGACGACCACGCCTCGCACGCGATCAGCGCCTACGGCTCGAAGATCAACAAGACGCCGAACCTCGATCGGCTCGCCTCCGAGGGCATGCTGTTTCGGAACTGCTTCTGCACGAACTCGATTTGCTCGCCGAGCCGGGCCGTCATCTTGACCGGCAAACACAGCCACCTCAACGGCGTGATCGACAACCGCGTGAAGTTCGATGGCTCGCAGCAGACGTTCCCCAAGCTGCTTCGGAAGGCCGGCTACCAGACCGCGATGATCGGTAAGTGGCACCTCAAGACCGAGCCGACCGGCTTTGACTTCTGGAAGGTCCTCTACGGCCAGGGTCCGTACTACAACCCGCCGCTCAGAACCCCGAAGGGCCGGGAGAAGCACACCGGCTACACCACCGACATCATCACCGACGTCGCCCTCGACTGGCTCAAGACCGGCCGGGACAAGTCGAAACCGTTCCTGCTGATGTATCAGCACAAGGCCCCGCACCGGAACTGGCAGCCGGGCCCGAAGCACCTGGCCCTGTACGACGACACGACCATCCCCGAGCCGAACACCCTGTTCGACGATTGGTCCAACCGCACCAGCGCCTGCAAGATCCAGGAGATGACCGTCGCCCACCACCTCAACGAGAGCGACCTGAAGCTCAGGCCGCCGGGCAACCTCACGCCCGAGCAGCTCAAGACGTGGAATGCCGCCTACGAGCCCAAGAACAAGGCCTTCCGCGAGGCCAATCTCGATGGCAAGGAGCTGGTCCGCTGGAAGTACCAGCGCTACCTCAAAGACTACCTCCGCTGCATCGCGTCGGTGGACGACAACGTCGGCCGGCTGCTGGACTACCTCGACGAGTCAGGCCTGGCCAAGAACACCGTCGTCGTCTACAGCAGCGACCAGGGCTTTTACCTCGGCGACCACGGCTGGTACGACAAGCGGTGGATGTACGAGGAGTCACTCCGCATGCCGCTGATGGTCCGCTGGCCCGGCGTGATCAAGCCCGGCTCGGTCAGCACCGACCTCGTCCAGAACCTCGACTTCGCCGAGACCTTCCTCGACATCGCGGGGGCGAGAATCCCGGACGACATGCAGGGCCGGTCGATCGTGCCCTTGCTCAAGGGCCAGCCCGTCGACGACTGGCGCGACAGCATCTACTACCATTATTGGGAGTTCCCGGCCGTCCACATGGTCCACCGCCACATCGGCGTGCGGACACAGCGCTACAAGCTGATCCACTACTACTTGCTCGACGAGTGGGAGCTGTTCGATCTCGAGAAGGACCCCGAGGAGCTCAAGAGCGTCTACGGCGACCCGGCTTATGCCGATGTGGTTAAGAGGCTCAAGGTCGAGTTGAAGCGGCTGCAGAAGCATTACGGCGATACGGATTTCGAGAAGACCCGCGCCCGCGCCGGCCTGAAGGACATCGCCAAGGCCGTCAAGAAGGTCAAGCTCAAGCAGGTGCTGGGGCTCGATCGCGCCGACGCCAGGGCCCCCGACCGCCTCGATCCCTCGGCCAAGCCGATGACGGTGGGGGCGGTCTGCAAGCCCACCTCGGGCGACGGCGTGATCCTCGCCGAGGGCGGCGAATCGCTCGGCTTCTCGCTGTACATCAAGGACGCCGTGCCGCGGTTCGCCATCCGCAGCGAGGGCAAGCTCCGCGAGGTCGCCGGCAAGGATAAGCTGCCGCTCCATCAGCCCACGCACATTGTGGGTGTGCTCGACAAGGACGCGAACCTTCATCTCTACGTGGGTGGCGACCGTGTCGCCCAGGCGAAGGGCCATTTCATCCCGAAGCGACCCGCCGACGGACTGAGCGTCGGCAAGGACTCCGGATCGCTCGTGGCCGACTACCGCCAGGCCACGCCCTTCGAGGGAGAGCTGAAGGACATCCGCGTGTATTGGGGCGTGCTGCCCGAGCCGGCGATTCGCGAGTGGGAGCGCGCGGCGAAGTAGACGAGCTCCGTAGGCGTGGTCGGCACGCTGAGGTGCGAACCCTCTCTCGCATCAGGCTCTCAGCATGATGCCCAGAGAAGCGATGGGCCACCCGACGATGTTGCTTCTTCGGGTCCAGCCATCCTCGCCTGTGCGCTGCCAACGGGAGATACACCATGACGAGACCTCACTGCCGAATCGCACCCCTGGCCGCAATGCTCCTCCTGACCACGCTCACCACGTCCGCGGCCGCCGAGCGCCAATACGCCCCCGACCGTGAGGTGGACCTCGAGCACGTCGTCATCGACGTCGCGCCCGACTTCGACACGCGTACGGTCCGCGGTAGGACGACGATCCGTTTCTCGCCGATCGCGCGGCCCGTCCGGGAGCTTCGCCTGAGCGCCTTCGATCTCCGCATCGAATCGGTCGAGTCGAAGCATCCCGTTGCCGGCTACGTCACCGACGACAAGCAGTTGATCATCACGTTCACCAAGCCGATACCGGCCGAGGCCCAATCCGAGGTCGTCATCTCGTACGACGCCGAGCCCCGCGAAGGCCTCTACTTCCGAACGCCGGCCATGGGGTATCGTCCCGAGGACATCCACCTGTTCACGCAAGGCGAGACGCACCGCGCGCCGCACTGGTACCCGTGCTTCGATTATCCCAATGAACGCTTCACCTCGGAGGTCATCTGCCACGCCCCGGTCGACATGACCGTCTTGTCCAACGGCCAACGTGTCAGCGAGACGACCGACAAGCGGACAGGGATCAAGACCGTCCGCTGGCTGCAGGACAAGCCGCACGTCAACTACCTGATCGCGCTCGTCGTCGGCAAGCTCAAGGGCATTCACGAGACCTACCGGGACATCCCGCTGGGCTTCTACACACCCGCCTCGCGAATCGAGCAGGCGCGGAACAGCTTCCGCGGCACGGCCGACATGATGGCCTACTTCGAGCGCGAGATCGGCGTGCCGTACCCGTGGCATCAGTACAACCAGGCCGTCGTCGAGGACTTCGTCGCCGGCGGCATGGAGAACACCACGCTGACGATCCTGACGCACCGTACGCTCTTCACCGACGCCTCGGAGACGATCCGCAGCAGCCGGAACCTCGTCGCCCACGAACTGGTCCACCAGTGGTTCGGCGACTACGTCACCTGTAAGGATTGGGGCGAGCTGTGGCTCAACGAGGGGTTCGCCACCTACTACGCCCTGCTGTACGAGGGCCACGACGACGGGCGCGACGAGATGCTTTACGGCCTCTACCGGGACGCGCGTCGGATCCTCGGTGCACGGGACAAGCCGCGTCCCATCGTCAACCGCATCTACCCCAAGCCTTGGAGCCAGTTTGATTACCGCAGCTACAAGAAGGGCAGTTGGGTCCTGCACATGCTGCGGACCCAACTCGGCAAAGACCTCTATCGGCGTTGCATCAAGGCTTACCTGGAGCGCCATGCCCTGACGAGCGTGGTGACCGCCGACCTGCTCGCCGTCATCGAGGAACTCAGCGGCCTGTCATGGGACCGCTTCTTCGATCAGTGGCTCTACCACGCGCGCTACCCGGAGCTGAAGATCGCCTACCAGTGGATCGAACGCGATCGGCTCGCGAAGCTGTCCGTCAAGCAGACGCAGAAGGTCACCGACCAGGTCCTGCTGTTCGAGCTCAAGACCAAGGTCCGGTTCCAGTGTGGCTCGGCCACGATCGACCGCGCGATCGTGATCGATGAGCCCGAGCACGACTTCTTCTTCGCGTTACCCGTGAAGCCCGATATCGTCCGGTTCGATCCGGACTATGGCGTGCTGGCCATGGTCGACTTCTCCAAGCCGACGGCCATGCTCTACGCCCAGCTGGCCGACCAGGACGATGTCATCGGTCGTCTCCTGGCCGTCGACGCACTGGCCAAGAAGGACGACAAGAAGACGATCGCCAAGCTCAAGGACGCCCTCAACAGCGACTCGTTCTACGGTGTGCGGATCGAGGCCAGCAAGGCCCTGCGCGAGATCCACACCCAGGAGGCGTTCGAAGCGATCGCCGCCTCACTCGATCAGCAGGACGCCCGCGTGCGGCAGCAGGTCGTCCGCGACCTCGGCGGCTTCTATCGCAGCGAGGCGCTGGCCAAGCTAAAGGGCATCGTAGCAAGGGAGAAGAATCCCGAGATTCTCGCCGTCGCACTGGAAGGGTTGGGTCGGTATGCGACGGACGACGTCCGCGAGATCCTGATCAAGCACCTGCGGTCGGAGTCATACCAGAATCGCGTGGCCACCGCTGCCGGGCGGGCCATCCGCTCACAGGACGACCCGACCTATGCCGAGCCGCTGATGGAGGCCCTCCGCAAGCGAAGCGGGGATTGGTCGGCGTGGGATCTTGCCGGCGGCCTGCGGACGCTCGCGTCTATCTCTCGTCACGAGGATGACAAGGATAAGGTCCGCGAGTTCATCGCCGGCTACGTGAACGATAAGCGGCTCCACGTGCAGACCGGCGCGATCCGCGCCCTGGGCGAGCTGAAGGATCCCAAGGCACTGCCCGTCGTCGAGACGTTCCTCGGCGAGGACGAGGACGACCCTATCCAAAGGACGGCCCGCACCTCGCGTGACCAGCTTCGCGATGCCAAGCCTGCCCCGATGCAACTCCGCGAGCTACGCAAGGAGGTGCTCGAGTTGAAGGAGTCGAAGGCCAAGCTCGAGGCCTCGGTCGAGGAGCTCGAGGACAAGCTCGAGGCCCTGTCCAAGCGATCGACGACGAAGGCTGCGACGACGAAGGCCGCCGCGAAGAGGTAGACAAGGTCGCGGGCCGGCACACCCGAGACGATCGGTGTCGTCCGATCCCCTGAGGTCGTGATCCGTTTCGGACACGACCCGATTAGGTCATCGTGCGCCGACTGGACGAAGCCGCTTCGGGCGTGTACGGTGCGCGCTGGCCGAAAGGTCTTCTGTTGCGGTAGAGCCGTCCAGTTCACCGCCCAGGCAACGCTCTCGAAGTCGCTGAAGACGATGGCCATGCGTCGTAGCCCCTACACGAGGAGATCCCGCAATGTGCGCGACGACCAACCCGACAGGAGCGAACAAGCACGTCAGCCGACGCGGCTTTCTGAGCGCCGCGGCGGGCGCGACGGCCGCGGCCACGGCCGCGAACGTTTCATCCCGTGCCAGGGCGGCCGCCGTCAAGGAAACCCTCGGCGTCGGCTTCATCGGCGTCGGCGGAAGGGGTGGGGCGCACGTGCGGGTCGTCAACAACCTGATTAAGGCCGGCCACAAGCTTAAGATCACGGCCGTGTGTGACGCCTACCGTCCCCGCATGGAGGCCCACGCCAAGGCCCAGAAGTGCAAGGCCTACATGCAACACACGGACCTGCTCGCCGACAAGGACGTCGACGTCGTCTGCATCGCTTCGCCCGACCGGCTGCACCTGCCGCAGGGCATCGATGCGGTCCGTGCCGGCAAGGACGTCTACTGCGAAAAGCCCATGGGCCACTGGTCGCAGATCGCCGAGGCCAAGCAGTTCCGCGACGAGACCATCAAGCACAAGCGCGTCGTTCAGGTCGGCACGCAGGGCACCAGCAGCCAGGTCTGGGGCGAGGTCGGCGAGCTGCTGCGCAAGGGCATCATCGGCGAGCCGCGGCACGTGCAAGCCGGCTACTACCGCAACGGCGATTGGGGCGAGCGGATGAAGATCCCCGATTCCAACGCCAAGCCGGGCCCGGACCTCGACTGGCAGGCCTTCCTCGGCGACGCTCCCAAGGTGCCCTTCACCGTCGACCGCTTCTTCAGTTGGCGGAAGTACCTCGACTACGCCGGCGGGCCCAGCACCGACCTGCTGCCGCACGTCTTCACGCCCTTCGTGTACATGCTCCAGCTCGGTTGTCCGGAGCTGGCGATCGGCTCGGGCGGCATCTACGAGTACACCACCTACGACCGCGAGGTGCCCGACACGTTCAACATGTCGCTGGAGTACCCGGAGAAGCTGTCGGTCGTGCTGGTTTGCACGTTGGCGAACGACTACACCACCGGGCCCGTCATCCGCGGCAACGAAGGGGCCCTGACGTTCGAGGTGGCCAACTGGGAGGCCGGCTGCCGCAACGTGCAGGTCCAGCCGCAGCGCCGCGGCAAGGGCAGCAAGAAGAAGCGGGAGAAGGTCGAGCTCAAGACCGAGAAGATCGGCAGCACCGAGGAGCACTGGCGCGACTTTGTGGAGTCCGTCCGCAATCGCACCCAGCCGCGCAGCGACGTGACGTTCGGCTACCGCGTCCACGTAGCCCTGGCGATGGCGATGCAGGCGCATCTCAAGAAGAAGGTCGCCAAGTTCGACGCGGCCGGCGAGTCGGTGAGCTTCTAGGTCGACACCGCCGGTTCGGATAGGGGCCGCAGCTCGCGAAAAGATACCGCATTCAAACGGGGAGTGCCGCTGGCGGCTAGCCCGCCTGTGTTCGCCCCATGCATCGTCTTCTCATAGCACGACGGCCGACCGGGGCTCTGCCGCCCCGGCGCTCCCGTCAGGAGGTCACCTGCTGATGATCTACCGAGAGAACCATCGAGGCTACGACGCTACGCCGGTTTGGGTGCTTCTGGTCTGTCTGGCCGGCCTTATCGCAACCACGGCGTCCGCGGAGCCCAAGCTTACGCGGGTCAGCTACAACAACCCCGGGCTCGTCGCCGACCTCGGCGTGGGGTTGTGGGCTTGGCCGCTACCGATGGACTATGACGGCGACGGCGACCTCGACCTCGTCGTCTCGTGCTCCGACAAACCTTACAACGGCACGTACGTCTTCGAGAACCCCGGCGGCCACGCCAAGCTGCCCGTCTTCAAGCCGCCCGTCCGCATCGATCGCGGCATGCGGAACATCCAGGTCTCGTACGTCGACGGCGAGCCACGCGTGCTCACACCGGGCTACGTCTATCCAGAGTTTCGCACCAAGGGCTACGCCACCAAGACCAAGCTGCCCGTCAAGCCGGCCTTCTACCGGACGCAAGGGCGGGCCCCGGACGAGGACCGCAAGTACCGACTGCGCGCCTATCAGTGGAAGCTCGCCGATTATGACGGTGACGGCAAGACCGATGTGGTCGTGGGTCTGGGGGATTGGTCCGACTACGGCTGGGACGACGCCTTCAACGACAAGGGCGAGTGGACGCGCGGTCCGCTGCACGGCTACGTCTATCTCCTGCGCAACGTCGGCAGCAACGACAAGCCGCGCTACGCGGAGGCCGTCAAGCTCCGCGCCGGCGGCAAGGTCATCGACGTCTACGGCATGCCGAGTCCCAACCTGGCCGACTTCGACGGCGACGGCGACCTCGACATCCTCTGCGGCGAGTTCGTCGACAACCTCACGTATTTCCAGAACGTCGGCACGCGAACCGAGCCTCGCTACGCCGAGGGCAAGCTGCTGCGTGCCGGCGGCGAGGTCCTCCGCGCCGACCTGTGCATGATCGTGCCCGTCGCGGTCGATTGGGATCGTGACGGCGACGTCGACCTGATCGTCGGCGAGGAGGACGGCCGCGTGACCTTTATCGAGCACACCGGCCAGGTCGCGGGCGGCATGCCGCAGTTCGCCAAACCCGTCTACTTCAAACAGCAAGCCCATGAGCTCAAGTTCGGCGCGCTCGTCACGCCCGTCAGCGTCGACTGGGACGCCGACGGCGACGAGGACCTCGTCTGCGGTAACACCGCCGGCTACATCGGCCTGATCGAGAACCTCGACGCCGGCAACCCGCCCAAGTGGGCCGCCCCGAGATACCTCGAAGCCGACGGGAAGGCCATCCGCATCATGGCCGGACCCAATGGGTCCATCCAGGGCCCGTGCGAGGCCAAGTGGGGCTACACGACCCTCAGCGTGGCCGACTGGAACCACGACGGTCTCCTCGACATCGTGGCCAATTCGATCTGGGGCAAGATCGTCTGGTATCGCAACATCGGCCAGCGTGGCCGGCCCAAGCTGGCGGCCGCTCAGCCTGTCCGCGTCGCGTGGTCGGGTAAGTCACCCAAGCCCGCCTGGAACTGGTGGGATCCGAAGGACGACCACCTGGTGACCCAGTGGCGGACCACGCCTGTGGCGCATGACTGGACCGGTGACGGCCTTCTCGATTTGGTCATGCTCGACCACGAAGGCTACTTGGCGCTCTTCCAACGAGAGCGACGCGACGGCAAGCTCATCCTCCTGCCGCCCAAGCGCATCTTCCGCGCCGACGGGCCCAGCCAGTTCGGCAATCGTCAGCAGGTCGAATCGAAGGAGGCCGGCCTGCTTCGACTCAACGTGCGCACCGCCGGCGGTAGCGGCCGGCGCAAGCTCTGCATCGTCGATTGGGACCGCGACGGCCGCGACGATCTGCTCGTCAACAGCGTCAACGTCAACGTGATGCGCAACCTGAAGACCGAAGACGGCATGACCACCTTCCGCGACATGGGCAAGGTGGACGACCGGACCCTCGCCGGCCACACCACCAGCCCGACGGTGGTCGATTGGGACAAAAACGATGTGCCCGACCTGCTCGTCGGCGCCGAGGACGGCTGCTTCTACTACATGCCGAACCCACACGCGAAGAAGTAGGCGGGGCCTGCCGTGCCGCCGTGGTCGGCTGGTCTCAAGCTCCTTGCAGGGGGTTTCCTGGACGGCGTGATCCGGGGGGCGCGGCCCCAACCATGAAGACGCGAATCACCGCGCGAATCCGTGTGCCACACCGGCGAAGCGGTAGGCTACCGGTATCGAGGCCTCTTGCAGGGCGCTGATCAAGCTGTCCTGAAAGCGGCCTACTGCTCCGATAGCGCCCGGATCTTCTGCACCAGATGTGCGCGGAGCCGCGGATCCTGCGGGGCGGTTTCATACGCCTGCGTATAGACGTCGCGAGCCTCGCCGCGCCGGCCCTGCTCTTCGAGGATCTGGCCAAGCAGCATCGACGCATCGGTCGCGCCGGGCTGCTTGGCGAGCAAGGTCCGCAAGACCGTCGCCGCCGCATCGGGTTGTTCGGACGCACGCAGGTAGAACGCCAGGGTGTAGGCGTACTTCGGATCGTCCGGCATCGCGCGATGGGCGACCCGGCACCAATGCACCGCTCGCTCCATGTCCTCCTCGGCCAATAGCACGCCGAGGTTGTACGCGGCCACCGGGTTGTTCGGGTCGAGCTCCAACGTCCGCTCGAACGAGCGTCGCGCCTCGGCGATCCGCTGCATCTCGCCCATCAGCAGCCCGAGATTCAGGTGCGCGGCGATGCAGTTCGGGTCTTGGCTCAGCGCCTGACGCAACGCGGCCTCGGCGCGCTCGTTCTTGCCCAACATGTTGTAGGTGATCGAGGCGTTGACCAGCGGCGGCGTGAACTCCGGATGCAGGCGCGACGACGTCTCGTATTCCTCGATCGCCCGGTCCAGCCGGTTGCGGCTCATGTAGAAGTTGCCGAGGTTGTAGTGCGACGTCGGATCATCCGGCCGGGCCCGCATCGACGACTCGAAGTCCTCCAGCGCCCGGTGGTAGACCTGTCGCTTGGCGAGCGGTATCGACTCGAGCGGCACTCCGGCGAGCGACCCTCCCGCGCGGATCCTGACCAGCCGGGCCTCGTCCGAAGCCGCCTCCAGTAGGGCGGCTATCACGTCGGGTGTGCGCCGCTCGCCGAGCACCTCCGCCGCGGCGCCTCGCACCAGGGCCGACGGGTTCCCCAGCGCCTTGACCAGCACCGGCCACTTCCGGGCGTCGTCGCAGCCGCGCAGGAGCCGGATCAGGGACATCGTCACGATCTCTTCGCTGCCCTCGTCGGCAAGGGTGGCGAGCATGTCGTCGAGCCGTCCCCACTTGTTCCGGCGGGCGTCATCCACGAGTTGGGCCCAGGCCAGCACCGGCTCCTGATAATCTCGCGGATACCACTTCCGTACCCACTCGTCGGCCCACGTGGCCGACTTGTCGTCGTGGCACAGGTTGCAGGCGTTCGGCGATTTGAACCGAAGCGTCGCCGCCGGCATCGGCGCCCGCATCGAGTGGTCGCTCCGCATCATCCGCGCGAACTCCGTCATCGGCATGTGGCACGCGATGCAGCGATTGCCGTCGCTGTCCGGCTCGTGATGCGAATGCGCGGTCGGGTTCTCCACGTGCTGCTTATGGCAGGGCAGACAGGCGTGGTTCGCCTTGCCCTTGTCGGCGAACCGATACCGGCCGCTCGAGGTGTGGCAGTGGGCGCAATCGAACCCTCCGGCCTGGACGCACGGGCTCAGCCGCCAGGTCGTGTAGGTGTAGTTCTCGCCCAGGTCGCGTCCATCCGGGTAGAAGTCGGAATGCTCCAGCCCGACGAGGTCGTAATGGTCGACATACCGCTGGCCGGGAAGGAACGACGCCGAGAGTGGGATCATCTTCGCATGGCAGGGCGCGCACATGCTGTTCATCTGCTCGGCCGTGAAGTCCCTGGTGATGATGATCTTCAGGTCATCGGGCGGTTGGCCCTCCGGCGCCTCTCGGCAGACACGCACGTGTTCGCCGCCGGGCCCATGGCACGTCTCGCAGTTGATGCCCGGTTCGGCCCACGTCGTGCGGTAGGTATCGGTGGCGAGGTCGTAGTTCGTCGAGAGCTGGCTGACGTGGCAACCATGGCACGATGTGTTGAAGGTCAGGGCGCGGTCGCGCCAGTCGATGGCCTCATCGGTGCGATCGGTAAAGTGCCGCACCGCGCTGGCCGTCGTGTCGAACCACTGGGTCCGTCGCGCGTCGTAGGCTACCGGCAAGACCTGGAGCTTTCCGCGCTCCATCGGCGTCAGGAAGTAGTAGACGTTCTTGCCGCCCAGCGCGTGTTCGATCGGGTAACGCTTCGACGCGCCTCCGGGTGACTGCTCGACGAAGCCCTGCCCCGGGGCGACGTATGCCTGATAGGTCGTGCCCTCGATCGTCATCGGCTCGGCCTGGGGCGTGAGCTTCGCCGACGCGAACGCATCGGTGTAGGGCTGCATGGCCAGACCATGGTGTGACGGCGCCCAGAGCTCGTAGAAACGCTCGTGACAGGAGCGACACTCCGGCGATCCGGCGTACTCGTCGGCTCCGGCGCTCGCCGTGTCGGCGGTGCTCGCTGATTGGCCGTCGGGGGCGGCGAATCGAATCATCGCCAGGACCCCCGCTACAACGACGAATCCAACGACGGCTCCCGTTGCGGCCGTGGCGACGTGACCCATAGGACGGGACATTGCATCTCCTACGACTGAATGCGACGCGGCTCACCCGATCGCCAAAGCCCCATTGTAACCAGACCCGCCCGTGGCTTCACAGACGGTTCCCGACGGCCGGCTTCGGCCTGCCGACCGTTTCAAGGTATCATACGGCCAGCCCAGTCCGGAGGAACCTGCCATGACGACGTCCCGAATGCTCGCCGCTCTCTTCACGCTGCTGACCGTCAACGCGACGACCTGCCTGGCAGCCGGCGACTGGAAGGTGTTTCGCAACGGTCCCGACGGCTGGCAGGCGATGGCCCCACGCGCCGACATCGCGCCCGAGTTCGACGTCGGCAAGGCGGAAGACGCCGCGGGCGGGCCCATCCTGGTCATCCGGTCCAAGGGCCTGTCGGCGTGCTCCGGCGGTTGGGTCCGCTCCTTCCCCGTCAAGGCCGGCACATGGTACGCCTTCCACGCCCGGTATGAACCGACGGACGTCTCGCTCGAGCGCCGTAGCATCCTGGTCCGGCTGCGCTGTCACGACGCCAAGGGTCGCCTCATTGGTCGGGCCGAGTATCCCGCGACGCTCCCGGCGCGGGCCGGCGATCGCTCGCGCACGATCAGCGACCGCTATCGGGCCCCCGACCGCGCCGAGACCTGCCGCGTCGAGCTGTTGCTGAGGTGGACGCCGGACGGACAGGTCCGCTGGTCGGACGTCAGGCTCTCTCCGAGCGAGGCTCCGAAGCCGCGACGCGTCAAGATCGCCGCTGTGCGTTACCGTCCGAAGCGTCGGACCTCGGGCCCCGAGGAGAACCGCCGGCTCTTCGGTCAGATGGTCGACAAGGCCGCCGAGCACAAGCCCGATGCCATCGTCCTGGGCGAGGGCATCACCGTGGTCAACACGGGCAAGACCTACGTCGACGTGGCCGAGCCGATTCCCGGTCCGAGCTCCTCGTGGCTCTGCGACCTGGCCAAGAAGCACGCCTGCTACATCGTGGCCGGCATCTACGAGCGCGAGGGCAAGACGGTCTACAACGTGTCACTGCTCGCCGGACCCGACGGCAAGCTCGTCGGCAGTTACCGCAAGGTGTGCCTGCCGCGCGAGGAGATCACCGGCGGCATCACGCCCGGGCACGACTACCCGGTCTTTGATACGCGCTTCGGCAAGGTCGGCATGATGATCTGTTGGGACATCCACTTCCCGGAGGTCGCGCGCCACCTGGCCGCCGCCGGCGCCGAGGTCATTCTGGTGCCCATCTGGGGCGGCAACGAGCTGTTGGTCCGCGCCCGCGCGGTCGAAAACCAGGTCTATGTCGCCACGAGCAGCTACTCGGCCAAGATCCGCACCGCGGTCTGGGATCGTCGCGGCGACGCCCTGGACGACGCGCTCGACTACGGCGACATCGCCGTGGCCGAGGTGGACCTGAACGAGCGGACGTATTGGGACTACCTCGGCGACTTCCGCGCCCGGATCACGCGGGAGCGGCCGCGGTTGTGGGGGGAGTAGCAGGTAACGGGCCTCCGACGAGAAGCAACGTTCCGGCTCTCGTACCGCCAGGGGTAACGAATACGGGTGGCTGCAGGCGTGGAGGTCCCGGGCAGGAGGCGTCTCCTTGTCCCGACGAAAGGACCGCCTGTTCGACCCCTTCGGGGTCGTCCGGCGCTAGGGCTGATTTGCTTCCGTGGCTTCCACCCACGGCTATTCATGTTTCGCTATGTGTGGGGAATCATCAAGAACCACAGGAGCCATCTATATCGCATCAACGGCGTTGAAGATCACATTTCCCATTCCCGCCTACCACCCAATCACCACGCGCCCCGTCGCACCTCGCAGCACGACGTGCTCGCCCAGCGGACCCTCAACGCGCTCGGGCTTGATGGCCTTGCCCTTGTCGGTCTTCGCGGAGATCCGCAACCGGTCGTCCCTGCGCTCGGGATAAAACCGGACCGTGGCGTCCCGCAAACCGCTGACCCACAGCCGACGTCGGACCCCGTACTGCACCGGCGCACGCTCGATGCACGACAGCTCGCTCGACACGGCCTGGTCGACGAACACGCGGCACTCGCGGTGCCACGCGCGCGGCATGACATAATGCGTCTTACCGTCCGAGTAGGTCGTCTCGAACCCGATCAGCAGCGGCGCTCCGGCGGGAAACCGCAGCCCCAGCGTTACCGTCGTGTTCGCGTGATAGCCGGAGAAGAAGAACCCGTTGTCCCGACGCGTGACACAGACGATCGGCGTACGATGACCGGGCGACGGCTTGGTCACCCCAAACGCGTACCCGAACCGCGCCAATGCGAACCGCGCCAGATTCTCGCTCGCGAACCACGCGTTCGGATCGTCCGTCGCCAAGAGCCGGCGGCCTTTCCTGTAGGTGTTGCTGTTCGTACCGCGAATCCACGCCAGTCGACCGTCGTTCCAGCGCGGGTCCTGGGTGGACGTCATGATCACGCGATCGTCGTCCTTCTGCCTGACCGTCGCACCGACGCGTGTATGGCGTCGGTCCGGTTCCGCGACGACGGCCTCGATGCCACCCGCGCAGGTCAGCGCGCGATGATGCGTTCGCTCCGGGTACGGCTTGCCCGTGAGCACGTCGATGTCGACCGCGAGCCGGATCGCGAACTCCCCGGACAGCGGCTCGGCACGTCGCAGATTCAGCAGCCCCAGAAGCTCATCACTCGCATGCCGAATCGGCCCGTAGAGCAGCACGTCCCCGCCGCGTCGGAGGTGGGTCAGCACGCACCGCTCGAGGTCCGTACCCGCGTCCGGGACCATCGACAGCAGCACCGAAGCGTCGAACAGGTCAGGCCTGGCCTTCAGGGCGGGAATCAGGTTCGCCGTCGAGATCACCGTATTGAGCGGTAGCCCGTTGTTGACCGCCTGTCGCAGGAACCAATCGCCGAACAGGACCTCATCCACGCGCGGCGGGTCACCGAACGTCATGGCATGGATCTCGTCGAACGGGTACACCCATACCACGGGTCCCGGCGCGTCGGCCCGATCGGCCCGTGCGGCCAGCACGTGCGGGATCACCTCGTTCGGCACCACGTCAGGCATCCGGCCATAGCTATCGTCTACCGTCAAAAAGAGGATCGACGAGGCGTGCCGCACCTTGCCCGCCGCATCGATCCGCGCCACGGCCATCGGCAGGTAGATGTCGTGCGGCTCGCGGCCGTACCGGTCGATCCACGGGCTGTTCAGCCACCACGGGTCGTGCGTGTAGTAGCGGAACGGGTAGTGCTCACCCGGCAGCTCGGCGATGCTGGACATGTAGCCGACCAGCTCGAGGCCGAAGTCGCCGTCCAGCGCCGCCCACGGCGAGTTCGGTGGCGGGGCCATGCCGAAGCCGCCGCGGTAGATGCTCCGCAGGTCGACCCCGTCCGAGGCCAGGTCCATGCCCGTGGCCAGGTTCGTCCCGCGCGTCTCGATCGGTACGTCGGGGCACTCCTTGCGGAACAGCCGCCAGAACGCGAGGATCTTCTCGCGGACCTCGGCGATCTTGCCCGTGTCGAACCGCCGGCCGTCGAAGACCGCCCCGGTCGCTCCCCACGTCTCGAGCCCGAAACCGAACCCGTTCGAGAACCAGATGTAGTCGAAACCGAGATCGGTCAGGAAGTGCCGCGACTGCCGACCGAAGAACGTGCCGAACGGCGTGTCCTGCGGGATGCCGTCCGGAAAGCCCGCGTAGGCCCGATCGTCCTCGTTCAGCGTCGCGTAGCAGCAGACGAACGAGCCCTTGCCCATCGTCGCGCCCTGACAGACCTCGGGGTGCCGCTCGTACTTGAACGACGACTTGGCGAACTCGGGCCCCGGATCGAACGTCGCCCCGACGCGAACAGGCCTGCGCGAGACCCGCGCCCCGACCGTCTTGAGGATCGCCACGATCCGCTTCAGCCGGCCGTAGGTGATCGTCGGCGGGGCATCCATGTAGAGGTAAGGCCGTTGATGCAGCGTCAGATGTTCCGGCCCTTCCCCGGGCGCGTGCTTGGCGTTGGCGCGGCCGATGAAGTACGCCCACTCGATGGGGTCGTCGAGCTTGCCGCGGTAGTCGAGGATCTCCGAGCCGTCCGCCGTCCACAGCAGCACCGACACCTGCTTGGTGTGGCGCGTCAGGGGCTGCCACTGGCGGAACATCCGCTCGGCCACGGCGGCGATGTAGGCCTCATCCATCTTGCGGAACGGCTTCAGGCTCATCTCCAGCGTGACGTTCTCGAGCCGGCCGTAGACGTCCGCCCAGCGATTCGTCGGGTCGAAGCCGTCGCCCTCGGAGGCCTCCAAAGAGCGTGCCTGCACCGCCATCGCGACGAGGACGGACGCCGCCGCGGCCAGCGTCATCGCAGGCCGGCGCGTTGTTCCTGTTCGGGTAACCGTTCCTCTGTGCATGATACCTCCCTCAGGCCGTCCGCAACCGGGATCGTACGATCAGCAGGGCCGCGATCAGGGCAAGCAGGCCGAAGAACATCAGCCCCACCGCGGCCGCCCATTGTCGCCCCGCCTCAGTCATGAAGTCGCTGGTCAGTGTGCACAGGGCGAAGCTGACGCCCGTCAGACCCCAGAGGATTCGCGTCCGCCAGCCCGCCTCGGCGCGATCCAGAAACGTCAACACCGCCACGTGCCCCAGCGTCAGCAAACAGAAGTGCCCCGTCCAGGTGTAGCCCGATAGAATCAGTGTCACCGCGCCGACGAGCGACCATTCGACCGCAATCGCGAGCGGCTCACCCCGCGGCAGGCGTCCGCGACACGCCCAGCCGAGCACCAGAAGCGTGACGACGGCTAGGCCGCGCTGAAGCGTGTGGAGCAGGTCCAGATCCATGTCGACGATCGCGACCGACGGCTCGTTCTCGGCCCATTGCTTGGCGCTCAGCAGGCGATTCGTCACGCCCGTCATGGACTGATTGATCCGTGTGGACCAGACGTCGGCCTCGGACACGAAGGGATCGACGACGTGCGCGTGCCAGCTCCGCATCAGCTTGACGTTGAGCTGAGGAGACACGATCACCAACGGCACGACGCCGAGGCAGAACGCCGCGCCGACCACGCTGGCGATCGCGGCCCGCCACTGACGTTTGTACAGCAGGTAGACCGCCCACAAGGCGGGCGTGACCTTGATACACGCCGCCACCGCCACGACGAATCCGCAGGCTACGGGCCAACCTCGCGCCAGCAGCCAGACCGCCAGGATCGTGAGGAAGCAGATGAAGACGTTCACGTTGCCGTGCGACAGGTCGTTGTCGAGGAAGCGGGCGCTCATCAAGACCGAGCCCAGCTTGACCCAGAACGGCAGCGGGCCGTCCCGCGACAGCATGTCCCACGCCATCGCGAAGAGGCCGATCACACAGGCGAACTTCGAGAGCTGCCAGATCACCGCGGCCACCATCGGAGGGACCCAGGTCAGCGGCCGCATGATCGTCAGGAAGAAGGTCGGGTAGAGGTAGTCCGGGTGCCGGTCGTAGAGTTGGTCGTCCTGGCCGAACTCCTCGGCGTATGGCAGCCAACGCATGAGCGTCGTACGGCCCTTGTGGGCCTTTCGGACAAACCGCTGCATGCTGTAGGCCCCGCAGCCGACGAGGATCACCGCGATCGCGATGCGGACCCGGCGGACCCGCGCCTGCGACGCCGCGGAGTGGACTGAGCCGGGGCTGCTAGCTGTTGGGCGCATAAGGCTTCTCGCAGGACCAGGTGCGGCCGAAGGACCGGCGGCGCAGGCCCCGTCCGGCCGAGTCGGAATCGGGTATGGATCGTAGACGACGACGGCCGATCATGGCAACGGGGCAGGGGGAACGTGTCCGGCTCTTCGTCCGAGCCGTTGACAATCGGTCGACGGGTAATACGCTGGTCGGAGGTGCGGCTGCCGTCCGGCGGTCCGCGCCCCACACGAACCATCCGGACGATTCACCTGCGACCGTAACCGCGTGGATCGCCATGCCCTTGTCATGCAGTGAGGAGACCACAATGACCGACCAGCCCGATCCGGGAGGCGCTCCCCAGGAAGATGGCGTTGCTGAAACCAAGCGATCCGGTTGGAGCGAGCTGCTCCGGACGGAGGACTACTGGGCCATCTGGCTCGGATTCGCCCTGATCATCGCGGCCCTGGTGATCTTCCTACCCCGCAGGCCCGAGGGCATGGACGCCGCCATCGCCAAGGCCAACGAGATGATGGCCTCCGAGAGCAAGACCGCACCGTACCGCACCGTCGCGTGGCACCAGGCGAACGACAGCAAGGGCAAGATCAAGGCCACCAGCCAGGAATTCGCCAAGACGCTCGGCACGTGGCTGAGCAAGCCACACGGCTGGAAGGGGAACCCCATCCACGGGTTCGTGCTTGGCCAGGACGCCGCCGACGCCAAGAAGGACAAGGCCCAGGCCAAGCTCGACGAGGCCAGTCAGGAAGCCGCGGCTGCGCTGAGGGCCGCCAAGGCCGCCGATGCCGCCGCCCAGGCCGCCAACTACCAGGACCCCGAGCTCAATGCCAAGGCCAAGTCGGCCATCGCGGATTGGCGCGAGGCCAAGCAAACCGAATCCGGCGCCAAGAAAAAGCTCAAGGCCGCCAAGAGCTACAACCAGGTGCCCTATCTGATCGGCCTGGGCGTGTTCATGGCCTTCCTGTTCGGGATCGGGATGCGAGCGATGGGCCAGTCGTTCGGCCGTTTCGTGCTCGGGTTTTCGTTCGTCTTCCTGATCGCGGTACTGGCTTACTTGATGGCCGCTCAAGGCACGATGAAATCGTTGGGTATCGGCTACGCGGCCTGGGCGATCGTGTTCGGGCTGATCATCAGCAACACCGTGGGCACGCCCAATTGGGTCAAGCCCGCGGTGCAGACCGAATACTTCATCAAGACGGGCCTGGTCCTGCTCGGCTGTGAGATCCTGTTCGGCAAGATCCTTCAGATCGGCATCCCGGGCATCTTCGTGGCCTGGGTGGTCACGCCCATCGTCCTGGTCACGACCTACGTGTTCGGTCAGCGGGTGCTCAAGATCCCGTCGAAGACGCTCAACATCACCGTCTCGGCGGATATGTCGGTCTGCGGCGTGTCGGCCGCGATCGCCACGGCCGCCGCGTGCAAGGCCAAAAAGGAGGAGCTGACCCTGGCGGTCGGCATGTCGCTCGTGTTCACGTCGGTCATGATGATCGTGCTGCCGCAGGTCATCCGCGCGATCGGCATGGATCACGTCCTCGGCGGGGCCTGGATGGGCGGTACGATCGACGCCACCGGTGCCGTCGCCGCGGCCGGCGCCTTCCTGAGCGAGCGGGCCCTCTACGTGGCCGCCACCATCAAGATGATTCAGAACGTGCTCATCGGCGTGATCGCGTTTTGCGTGGCGGTGTACTGGTGCGCCCGCGTCGAACGTCAGGCGGGCACGACGGTCGGGGCGATGGAGATCTGGTATCGTTTCCCGAAGTTCGTCATCGGGTTCATCCTCGCCTCGATCGTGATGTCGCTGCTGTACCAGAGCCTGGGGTCCGACGCGGCCTATGCCATGATCGACAACGGCGTGATCCGCGGCCTGACCAAGCACTTCCGCGGGTGGTTCTTCTGTCTGGCGTTCGTGAGCATCGGTCTGGCGACGGACTTCCGCGAGCTGAAGCAGTACTTCGCCGGCGGCAAACCGTTGATCCTGTACGCCTGCGGTCAGAGCCTGAACCTGATCCTCACGCTGACGATGGCGTACATCATGTTCTTCGTGGTGTTCAAGGAGATCACGGCGAGGATCTAGGGTCTAGGGTTCCGGGGGCCGGGGTCCGGCACAGCAGGCAACTGTCGAAACGTCAGAAAGTCGAAACATCGAGAGGATTGACCTCGATAGTTGAGTCCCTCATCGAGAGCATGGAACCGGGAGTCTCAATGCGTGCTAACAGCCAAGATCTTCTAGACGCCGTGCCGAACCGCAGGCTCGCCTGGGTGAAGCTGGCGGCCTGCGCACTGGCCATCTGGGCCTTCGTCTTCGCGCTCGCACCGGCGCTGATGCGCATCGGACCGGCCCGGGAAGTGCACGACGTGATCCGCGACCAGCATATCGACGCAACGGCTCTATACTACACCGAGGTGCCCGAGTTCAACGACGCCGATAACTACATGCGGGATGCGCGAAGGTATGCGCCGCGTGCCGGCAAGCGGCACGCGTCGGAGTAGACAGAAGACAGAAGACAGGAGACAGGAGACAGAAGACAGGAGGTGCATCAAGATGCACCCTACGACTGCCGCCGACCAAGCACTGGCGGACCAGTGATCCCGGAGCACCCGGCAAACTTGCCCTCTCAGGCAAGTGATCCCGCTGAGGACAGCGGGGCTCGGTGACCTGGGGGAAGAGCTACTCCTTGGCCCGAACCTCGAACGTGTGCACGCCGGGGCCCACGTCGTCGATTCGCAGGAACGCCTGGTCGCGGGCGACCTCGCGCCGCTTGCCGTCGACGACGACCGCAGTCGTCCCCCCCAGGCTCGGCACGTGCACGACAGGCTCCACGTTCGCCGGCACGCAGACCCTGAGGCGGTAGCTCTCGCCGGACTGCTGCCGGACCATCACGCGGATCGGCCCGCGGATCGTCGGCACGGTCGCTCGCACCGCGGTCAGGTCGCCGACCTGCGGCTTGATGCGGGCCTTGGCGAAACCGGGCGCCAGAGGCGTCACGCCGACGAGTCGACGGGGGATGACATTGGCCGGCGCGGCGCCCCAGGCATGATTCCAGTCCTGGTTCGGCTTGTACTTGTCGTCCCAGGCCTCCAGCGTGATCGTCGAGCCGACGCGGATCATGTTGAACCAACCGCGGTCGGTCGTGTTGGTCATCAGATCGAGGGCAGCCTGACCGCGCTCGGCCTCGTAGAGCGCATCGAGCAGGTGCTGCGAGCCGTAGACGCTGCACACCATGCCGCGTGAGATGACGAAATCGGACACCGACTTGACCCGCTCCGGCGGCACGAGCTTGAACGCCAGCGGGAACATGTTGGCGTGCAGCGAGGCGTGCTTCGTGTCCTCGCCGTCGACGTACACACCACGCTCGGCGTCGAAGAGCTTGGCGTTGAGCGACCGCCTGGCCCGCTGTGCGTCGGCCGCATACCGTCGCGCATCGTCGTGCTTGTCCAGCACCTTGGCGATCTTGACCATCAGATCCAGCGCGCGGCAGTGAAACGCGTTGACGACCGTGTTGATGTCGGTGAACTCGTAGGCATCGGTCTCGCCCGACTTGGCGTTGACGCCGCCCTGGCTACCGTGGGGCCAGTCGACGATGTCGCGGAGCTTGCCCTTGAAGTGGATCGATTCCAGCACCTCTTTGGTGAGCAGCCCCGTCGTGGTGCTGATCAGTCCGTCGGCGCGGGCCAGGGCGATGAGCGTCTTGGCCTGGAGGTCGTCGTAGTAGGCCGCCAACGACGCGGGGTCGCCCGTGTGGAGGTAGTCGTCCCAGGCCATCAGCACCGAATGGATGATCCATTCCGTCGGCCAGGTCGGGTGATCGATCAAATACTCATGCGTGTAGCGGGCCATGGAGAACTCGCGATCGACGCAGTAGTGCCCGAGCTGGTTGATGTACGCGTCGGCCTCATACGGGATACGCTCGCGGTCGCCGTCGACGTACACGCCCGTGAAGCTCGTCGCCTTGATCGAGTACTTGCACAGGTCCCAGACGGCGTTCAGGATGCTGTCGGTCGAGACGAAGCACGAGGCCTCTTCGTTGAACGGGTAGTGCACGACCACCTGGCGGATCTGCGCCGGTTCGAGGCCGTGGGGCAGGCCCTCCAGCTCGCAGTAGCGGAACGGCATGACCTCGCCGACGCCGCGGGGCATCTTGATCGCCGCGGGACGCGTGTTGATCAGGTCCTTGGGAATCTCAACGACGTAGGTGTGCGTCCCCTCTCGCAGCGGCACGTTCATTTGTCGATAGCGGCGATGGCCGCCCGGCTTGCGGTTGATCGTGGCGTCGTCGGCCAGGACCTCGCCGAGGTGCACCGTGAGCTTCGCGTCGGGCTTGTCGGTCTCCAGGATCAGCTTGACCGTCCCGAACGCCGCCCGTCCGAAGTCCACGAAGGCCTTGCCGGGGCCGGTCTTGACGATGCGAACAGGCGGGATCTCCTCCTTGACCAGCGGGTACCGCGCGGTGGCGTGGTCGGTCGTCAGCTCGCCGGTGTTGAACTGCTGCGACGTCGAGTAGGGACTCACGCCTCCGTGCTCGGTCCAGACGCGGACCTGCCAGTGGTACGAGCGATGGGGCTTCAGCGGCGGACCGGCGTAGCTCACGCAAACCGATCGCTTCGAGTCGACCTTCCCCGAGTCCCAGACGTCGCCCTTGCCTTGAAGCAGTCGTTCAAACGACGACGCCACGCGGATCTGATAGGCCGTCTGCGCGTCGTCCGCATGAGCCGAATTGACGATCCACGAGAACTCCGGCGTGGCATCGGCGAGGCGACAGCGCTCCGGCATGGCCAGCAGTTCGCACATCAGGCCGGTCGGAGGCAGGCCCGTCGGCTTCTCGGCGGCCGCTGCGGCACGCGGCGACAGGCAGATGCCGCTTAGAAGGATCACGACGACAGCGTGCGTATGGTGGCGTTGTGACGGCATGGGATGTCCTCCCAGACTGTGAGGTTGTGTGTCTTGTGCGGTTCGGGCCCGCGCACCCACTACGGAGGAGCAACGGTAGCGGATGCCCTGGGGCGTGGCAATGGCAGCGGCGGCCGGGATCCCCCGGGCTACCTAAGACTACAGGCTTCAGACCTCAGGCTTCAGGGGTCGCTGCCCAGGAAACACAGAGTGAGGTAGCAAAGCCGGAAAAGCGAGTTAGCCTCACCGCGTGCGACCGGGCCTTGCGGTCTCATGCGTGACACCGCTAACTACATCGACCTCGCCGTCTTCATCCACCGAGGTGTTCGGAAGCCCCGAAGCCTGTAGCCTGCAGTCTGAGGTCTGAAGCCTGAGGCCTGAAGCCTGAGGCCTGAAGCCTCCAGCCTACGGCGTCGCCAGCCAGCTCGGATCGAGCACGACGTGGCCGATCCACACCCGCTTGTGCGTGTACGTCACGTGGATCCTGCCGTCGGCCGTCTGAATGATGGCCGGGTAGGAGAACTCGTGCCCCTTCTGCTTAATCAGCACGCGGCGGCGAGGCCACGTATCGCCCTCGTCCTCGCTGACGGCCAGGGTCAGGTTCGACCGATCGCGGACGGAGTCGTTGTAGGCCAGCACGACGCGGCCGTCGCGGAGCTTGACCATGTCCACGGCCGAGTACGGATTGCGGAGCTTCGTGACGCGCGCCTTGATCCACGTGCGACCCCGGTCGCGCGACTCGGCGCGGACGACGTTGCCGCCGATCCCGCCGGGTCGGACCATCGCCAGCAGCGAGCCGTCGTCCCGTTGGATCAACGACGGTTGCTCGTTCATGACCCCCGCCAGCGGCCCGGTGACGCGCCATGTCTTGCCGCAATCGCTCGTGATCCAGAACCGGCTGTGGCTGTCCTTGTATTCGGCGCCGAAGACGACGTCGCCGTTGTCCAGCGTGATGGCCTTGGTGCGGACCACCATGCCGAGCTTGTCGGTGAGGATGCGGACGGGCGACCACGTCTTGCCCTCGTCGGTCGACGTGCGATAACGCAGATCGCAGGTCGCCCATCGCACGCCCGGACCGGGCGGCCCGTCGAGCTTGCCGTGCATGACCCCATACACCAGCCAGAGGACATCGTCCGGCATCAGAAACAAGATGCCGTTGCCCTCGGGCTTGCCGGGCTCGTCGGCGACCACGACGGGCTGGGTCCACGCCGAGGCCCCCTTGGCCTTCCGTGCCAGCAGCATCGCCACGTCGGGCCGGGCCTCGTTCTCGCCGGCATACCAGCAGACCAGCAGGTCGCCGCCGGGCACCTGCACGATGCTCGAGCAGTGACACTTCGGGAAGCGCGTGGTCGGCGGGGCGACCTGCTCGTGGCGCACGCCGTCGGCGAGCCACGCGCCGTCGTCGAGCTTGACGAAACCGTCTGTCCGTGATGCCCCGCGGGACGCAACGCTTGAGAGCGCCAAGGCGCTCGTGATGGCAAGGACCTGTCTGGCTGTCCGGGTTGGCGACATCGTCCATCTCCTTCTGCTCTGGCTTCGACGTGTTCAGTCTACGCCGGGCTTGCCTAGAACTGAAGCGTGCGCTTCGTCGTTGCGGCGAGGCGCGCGATCGCATGCCTCCCAGCGAGCCCACGCCGTAGCTGTCCTCCGGTCCGAACGGCCCACAGGCATTGAAACTCTCGCCGCGATCCTCAGAATAGCGGGACTGTCGCACGCCCTGAACCCGTAATGGGAGACCCAATGCACGCCCGAACCCCTTGTCTGTTGGCATGCCTCGCCGTGTTGGGCGGCTTCAGCTCGGCCCGTGCCGTGATCTCTGTTGGCCAACCCGAGGTGGGTCTGACGTGGGACGAGTTGCCGCCGCTGCCGCCTGCGCCCGGTCAAGACGAGCAGCCCGGCCTGGCCGGCCCGTTCGTGGGCGTCCATGAAGGCGCTCTCCTGGTGGCCGGCGGAGCCAACTTCCCCAACGCCGTGCCGTGGCGGGGCGGCCAGAAGGTCTGGTGGGACCATGTCTACGTCCTGTCCCACCGCGACGACGGCACCTACGAATGGTTCACCTCGCCCGAGCTGCGCCTGCCCAGACCGACGGCCTACGGTGTCTCGGTCAGCACACCGGCCGGCGTGATCTGTGTCGGCGGCAGCAGCGGCAACAGGAGCCTCGCCGATGTGGTCCTGCTGGCCTGGCAGCCCGAGACCAAGACGATCTCCATCAAGGAGCTGCCGAGTCTTCCCCGGCCCCTCTCGGCGATGGGAGGCGCCCTGGTCGGAGAGACCATCTACCTCGCCGGCGGCGTGACGGGCCCCGGCGCGACCAAGACGTTCCTCGCGCTTGATCTGACGGAACGGGGCGACGCCGAGGCCTTCGCCTGGAAGGCCCTGCCGCCCTGGCCCGGTCCGCCGAGAATCCTGCCCGTCGTTGCGGCCCAGAGCAACGGCAACGACGATTGCCTCTACGTCATCAGCGGCCGTCATGCCCAGACGGGCAAGCCCACCGAGCTGCTCTACGACGCCTACGCCTTCAACCCTCGCGTCTACGACGCCGAAGGTCGGCCTTCCGAGGGCACCGCCGCGTGGACGCGTCTGGCCGATGTCGGCACGAATCCTCTGATCGATGAGGATCCGAACGAGACGCGAACCTGCGTGATGGCCGCCCCCGGCATCCGAGCGGGCGTCAACCACGTCCTGGTCTTTGGCGGCGCCGACGGCGACCTGTTCCTGAAGCTCGAAGGGCTCAGCGCGCAGATCCGCCGGGCCAAGCAGGCGGGCCTGACCGACCGCGTCGCGGAGCTCGAGCGGGCCAAGGCACGCATCCATGAGACCCACCCCGGCTTCAGCAAACGCATCCTCGCCTACCACACGGTCACCGATACCTGGACCGACGTCGGCGAACTGCCGGAGGCCGGGGCCGTGACCACGGCCGCCATCCGCTGGGACAAGCAGATTGTCATTCCCTCGGGCGAGGTCAAGCCGGGTGTCCGCACACCGCGCGTCTGGTCGGCGCGAGCACCCATGGCGCCGCGCTTCGGTTGGCCGAACTACGGCGTCCTGGTCGTCTATCTGGCGGCCCTGGTCTACATGGGCTTCTACTTCGCCCGTCGCGAGAAGAGCACCGACGACTTCTTCAAGGCCGGCGGCCGCGTGCCCTGGTGGGCGGCCGGGTTGAGCATCTTCGGCACCAGCCTGAGCGCGATCACCTTCATGGCCATTCCCTGCAAGACTTTCGCCACCGACTGGCGGTACATGGGGGCCAATCTCGCCCAGCTCGTCGGGGCGCCGATCGTGATCGTCCTGTTCCTGCCGTTCTATCGGCGGCTGAACGTCACGACGGCCTACGAGTACCTCGAAAAACGATTCAACGTCGTCGCACGGCTGCTCGGCAGCACGATGTTCCTGTTGTTCCAGTTCGGACGCATCGGCATCGTGTTGTACCTGCCTTCGATCGCCCTGTCCGTGGTCACGGGCGTGCCGATCTCGGCGTGCATCATGGTCATGGGCGTGCTGAGCATCACCTATACCGTGCTGGGCGGCATCGAGGCCGTCGTGTGGACCGACGTCCTCCAGGTCATCGTGCTCATGGGCGGGGCCTTGCTGAGCCTGATCCTGATCGCGCTGAACGTCGACGACGGATTCAGTGGGATCCTCTCGGTCGGGCTGGCCAACGACAAGCTGCACACCTTCGACCTCTCCCCCAGCGTCGTGACGCCCACGCTCTGGGCGGTGTTCTTCGGCGGGCTCGCGACCAACCTGGTCGTGGCCGGCAGCGACCAGACGATGGTCCAGCGCTACCTGACAACGAAGGACGAACGCGGCGCGGCCCGCGGACTCTGGACCCACGCCATCATGACCATCCCCGCGACCCTGCTCTTCTTCGGACTGGGCACGGCCCTCTATGTCTTCTACAAGTCGCACCCGGAGACGCTGAACCCCACCATGGCCAACGCCGACGCGATCTTCCCCTGGTACATCGTCACGCAATTGCCCACCGGCGTCTCGGGCGTGCTGATCGCCGGGCTCTTCGCCGCGGCCATGTCGAGCCTCGACAGCAGCATGAACTCCTCGGCCACCGCCATCACCACCGACTTCTACCGACGCTTCCGCCCGAACGCCGACGATCACACCTGCCTGACGCTCGCCCGGTGGATCACGGTCGTCGTCGGGACGGCCGGCACGGCCTTCGCCCTGTGGATGGCCGCCTCCGGTGGCGAGATCAAGTCGCTCTGGGACGAGTTCAGCAAGGTGCTCGGTCTGCTCACCGGGGGGCTGGGCGGCATGTTCATGCTGGGCGTGCTCTTCAGGCGGGCTCATGGCGTGGGCGCGATCATCGGGCTCCTCGGCAGCGGCGTGGTGCAGTATTTCGTCAGCCAGGGCGGTTACGTCCACCTGTTGCTCTACACCATGACGGGTATGGTCTCTTGCATCGTCATCGGGTATGTAGCTAGTCTGGCGATCCCCACACGGGGCAAATCGATCGAGGGATTGACGCTGTACACCGTAGGGAAGGCACACGACTGATCCGTCGGGTCCGAAGGCACAGGCCGACCCGGTAGGCGGATCTTCACGACACAAGGGAGGCATCACCATGACTCAATGCATCGCGATTTCGTTGGTTGCCCTGGCCATGCTGGCCGCGCTCGGCTGCACGGCCGCCCCGCCCAAGTTCTCCGATGACGTGGCCCTGCTCCAGAAGCACACCGACCTGATCGTCCTGAAGGACTCGACGGGCGACGCCCAAATCGCCGTCGTGCCCGACTACCAGGGACGCGTCATGACCAGCACCGCCGCCGGCGCCGACGGCATGAGCTTCGGCTGGATCAACCACGACCTGATTCGCTCGGGCGAGACCGTCCCGCACATCAACCCCTGGGGCGGCGAGGACCGCTTCTGGATGGGCCCCGAGGGCGGGCAGTTCGCCATCTTCTTCAAGAAGGGCGACCCGTTCGATCTGGAGCACTGGCAGACCCCCGCCGTCATCGATACCGAGATCTATGACCTGGTCTCCAAGGACGACCGCTCCGCCGTGTTCACCAAGCGCACCAAGATCACCAACGCCAGCGGCACGACCTTTGACGTGAAGATCGATCGCACCATCCGGCTCCTCGAGCGGCCCGACGCCGCCCGCCAGCTCGGCATGAACCTGCCCGACTCGGTCAAGGCCGTGGCCTTCGAGTCGGACAACAGCATCACCAACGCCGGCAGCAGCGCGTGGACCAAGGACGGCGGCCTGCTGTCGATCTGGATCCTCGGCATGTTCGTCCCGTCCGACGAGACGACCATCGTCATCCCGTTCCACCCGGGGCCGAAGGATCGACTCGGCCGCAAGGTCAACGACGAGTACTTCGGCAAGGTGCCCCCCGAGCGCCTCGTCGTGAAGGAGGACGTGCTCTACTTCAGCGGCGACGGCCAGTATCGCAGCAAGATCGGCCTGTCGCCCCAGCGGTCCAAGCCCGTGCTGGGCAGCTACGACGCGGTGAACGGCGTGCTGACCGTCGTGCAATACACCAAACCCGCCGACGCCACCGAGTACGTCAATTCGATGTGGGCCATGCAAGAGAAACCCTACGCCGGCGACGTGGTCAACAGCTACAACGACGGCCCGCCCGAGCCGGGCAAGGAGCCGCTCGGACCGTTCTACGAGCTGGAGACGTCCTCGCCCGCGGCCGACCTCAAGCCGGGCCAGAAGCTCTCGCACGTCCACCGGACGTTCCACTTCCAGGGCCCCGAGGACGAGCTCAACCGCATCGCGCGGCACGCCTTCGGCGTCGGCCTCGACGAGATCAAGACGGCATTGCCGTAGCGGCTCGGAGAAGGACCCATGGCTGCTCAACGACGAAGGCCGGTGTGCGCACTGGCCGGACTGATGGTCATCGCGTGTCCGGCTGCGGCGGTCCGCGCTTCGGAAGGGGCGAGCGGGCCTGGCGAGCCGGGCCGTTACGAGCCGACGTGGGCCTCGCTGGACAGCCGCCCCACACCGGGCTGGTTCGAGGAGGCCCGCTTCGGCATCTTCGTCGTGTGGGGCCCCTATTCCGTGCCCGCCTGGGCGCCGAAGGGCAAGTACGCCGAGTGGTACGGCTATCGCATGACGCGACCCAAGTCGCCCACGGCCCGGTTCCACGCCAGGACGTACGGCGAGGACTTCAAGTACGAGCAGTTCGGTCCGATGCTGACGTCCGAGATGTTCGACGCCGACTTCTGGGCCGACCTGTTCGTGACCGCCGGCGGCAAGTACGTCGTCCTGACGGCCAACTACCACGACGGCTACTGTCTCTGGCCCAGCCCCTATCGCAAGGGATGGAACAGCGTCGAGGTCGGTCCGAAGCGCGACCTGCTCGGTGATCTGAGCCGGGCCGTCCGCAAGCGCGGCCTGAGGATGGGCATCTACTACTCGCTCTACGAGTGGTTTCATCCGCTCTGGTTGAGCGACCGTGACCGCTTCGTCACCGAGCACGTCCACCCGCAGTTCAAGGACGTCGTTACCCGATACAAGCCGTCCGTCATCTTCGCCGACGGCGAGTGGGAGATGCCCAGCAAGCCGTGGCGAAGCGAGGAGCTGCTCGCCTGGTTGTTCAACGAATCGCCCGTCCGCGAGGAGGTGGTCGTCAACGACCGATGGGGCAAAGATTGCCGCGGCAAGCACGGCGGCTATTGGACCAGTGAATACGGCGGTCACACCAAGGCCACGATGGGGCCGCGACATATCTGGGAAGAGAACCGCGGCATGGGCAGCTCGTACGGCTACAATCGCAACGAGAGCATCTTCGAGTACCGCAGCGCCCGCGAGCTGATCGAGCTCCTTGTCACGACGGTCGAGGCCGGCGGCAACCTGCTGCTCTGCGTGGGCCCGACCGCCGACGGACGCATCCCGGTCATCATGCAGGAGCGCCTGCTCCAGATCGGTGCGTGGCTCAAGGCGAACGGCGAGGCGATCTACGGCGCCAAGCCCAGCCCGTTCGGCCCGAAACGCTGCGCCTGGGGTGCGGTCACCAGCAAGCCGCGGCGGCTCTTCGCGCACGTCACCACGCCGGTCGGCAAGAGGCTCCAGCTACCGGCGGTGCGACCGAAGGCCGAGAAGGCCTACGTCCTTGCCGATGCGAAGCGACGTCCGCTCGCGATCCGGCAGGACGACCAGGGCCTTACCGTCGCGCTGCCCCCGGGTTTGGACCACCAGGAGACGCCCGTGATCGCAATCCATTTGGACGGACCGGTTGCGAGCCGCTAGCGCCACCCTCGGCTAGGAGAGACGATCGTTACGGCCGGGGGCGGCCGTGCCTCACGGGACATCCTTCCCTGAAGGCTGCTTAGACCTTGGCCTGCGCCTTGGCGACCATGTCTTCGAAGACCTTCCGCTGTTCGATCAGGGCCTTGATACGATCCTTCGGCTTGGTGCGGGCCTCGAGCAGGATCCAGCCCTTGTAGTCCATCTTCACGAACAGGTCCATCAGCTTCTGATACGGGTAGTTGCCCAGGTTCAGCTCGCGGACGTGGACCGTGTCGCCGAAGCGGTCTTTGACCAGGTTGAAGTTGTGCACCAAGCCCTCGCCCTTGAGATCGGTGCCGTTGCTGTTCCAGCACACACCGACGGCCGGGTGCGTCGCGACGTCGAAGATCCGCTTCATGATCGGCAGCTCGCTCGTGCGCCGCCCGTGGACCTCGACGCGGATCTCCTGGCCGTAATCGGCCGCGAACGTGCCGACCTCGTTCAACGACTTGCCGATCTGCTCGATGGTCTTGGCCGGCTCCACGCCGCTCGGTAGGGCGTTGGGCTTGACTTTCACGCCCGTGCCGCCGCAATCGTGGCTGAGCTTGATGAAGGCCTTCGTGCCTTCGATGGACTTCTTGAGCTTGGCCTTGTCGGTGTGGTGATAGTCCTGGTTCGTGCCCGGTCCGACGTACTCCACGGGGCTGTCGGCGAAGCGCTTCTTGACCTCCTTGCGCTGCTGGGCATTCAGCGAGGGCTCGACGCCGTGCTTGTGCTGGGTCCGCAGCTCGACACCGTAGATCTTCGTCTTCTCGCAGTTGGCGATCAGCGTGGGCAGGTCCCAGTCCTGGCCCCAGAGGTACGTCACCAGACCGAAACGCATCTTCGAGCCGGGCTTGTCGGCCGCCAGCAGCGAATCGGGCCAAGCCAGCCCCGCCCCGAACAACGCACCGGCGGCAGCGGCTCCGGAAGCGAGGATGTCGCGACGTGTCGGTTGGTTGGAATGCATGGTCATGATGAAGGCTCCTCTCAGCAGGTGGATGACGCGCTACGCCGTCTCTCTTTGGGTCGGCCGACGATGCCGCCCTGAGGGGTTTGATCTTACCGGTCATGTCCCGGCCACGCCAGCGCGACCCCCGCCGACGTTCCGCCGCGGGTGCATGACACCTGAGGCGGGAGGTCCACGTCGAACCGCTGTTCTGGAGCGGCTTGACGCCGCCTTGGCTTGGTAGCAGCCGTCTCCGAGGGCGATGCTCACCTTTCGGAGCAACTTTCCGACCGAGAACGCACAGGCCCGCAGGGCCGGCGGCGTGTAGCCAGGGGTGAAGACTGCCGGCAGGCGGACGGACCCCCTCGTCACCCTCTCATCCGCCGGCGTCCTCGCGTTCGGACAAGGCCTATCCCGAGATCGTCCTTCCATGTGTCAAGTCTTGTCAAACCGCTTGGTCCGCCTTGGCCCATAGCGTATGCTGGTAATGGCCGTTGGCTCACATCCACCGCGTCGAAAAGCACCGCCCGTTCAGGAGCCCGCTATGCCCACAGCTCGACCATCCCACAAGATGGTGGCGCCCGTTCTCTCGAACATGATCGCCGCGCTCGCCGTGTTCGCCGGACCGCTCGCGGCGTCCGACCAAACGACCTCGACGACGGCGGCGACCGCTCCTGCCCCCTCCGAACGTCAGTTGCTCATGTTGCATCCGGCGTTCCGGATCGACGGCCAGCCCGTCATGGGGACCTATACCGCCAGCAGCATGGACGAGCTCGAGCTGGTCCAGAAGGTCGGCATGAATCTTATCCTCGGCGGGCATGACGACCTGAACGTCGACACACCGCGCGGGGCCTTCTGCCAAGAGAACGGCATCAAGGTGTTGCACCACATGACACAACACCTCTACGGCAAGCCTCGGCTGGGCGACCGGATCTCGGCCCAGGCGACCAGCATCCCGCTCGTCCCCCGCGCCCCGAGCAATCTGCCGCGCTCGGGCCTGGTTCAAATTGAAAACGAGCTCATTCGATATACCGACCGCACCGATTCGGTGCTCCAGGGCTGCACGCGCGGCGCGGATGACACCGATCCCGCCGCCCACAACGAGGGCATCATCCTGTTCTGGCCCGAGGCCTGCGAGGCCGAGGTCCGCCGTGTCATGGAGTCGCCCAACCTCTACGGCTATTACGTCCTCGACGACAGTCCGGGCGATGCCCTCTCGGCGCTCAAGGCCATGTATGCGGCGATACGTCGCGTCGACCCCGACCCGAAGCGGCATCCTGTCTGCGCGGGCTACGGCAGCGCCGGCTCGCTCTGCAACTTCGCACCCGGCGTCTGCGACGTCATGATGATCTACTGGTATCCCGTAAGCGATCGAGGCTACGACCGCGACATGATCAGCCACGAGGTCCAGTGGATGTTGACCTCGGCCCGCCAGCGCGTGCCCGGCATCCCGTTCTTCGGCGTCTACCAGGCCTTCGATGCCTCGGGCGATCCACCGGCCGTGCCCACGCCCGAGCAGTTGCGCGAGCAGCTCGAGGACTATGTCCGCCAAGGCGCCTCCGGTCTGGTGGCCTTCCTCTGTCGCGGGGCCAAGCCCTTGAGCGGCTGGGCCGCGCACGACGGTCTCCAGGCGGTGATCGCCGATGCCCATCGTGAAATCCGCCGGGCCGGCGGGCTCTACGTCCGACCCGAGACCGTCAAGATGCGCCGCAACCGCGTTCAGCCCGTCGGCTATTGGCGCAAGCCCAGGCACGTGCCCGGCATCCCCCCGGCCTGGTATGTGGTCGCGCCCTTCGACGATGAGGACCGGCGGATCCTCAACGCCGAGTTCGATCCCGAGTACAAGGTCGATATCCGACGGGTCTACGACGGCAAGCCCGGGCCGATCCGATGGCAGAAACGCCTCAGCCACGGCGGCGTGGTCGGCCTCGTCGAGCTCTACGGCGGACAGACCTTCACGGCCAACACCATCGCCTACGCCACGTGCACCGTCACGAGCCCCCGTCGCCAACAGGTCCAGCTACGCTTCGGAAGCGACGACGACGCGATCGTCTGGCTCAACGGCCGCGAGATCTGGCGACACGAGGGAGTCCGAGGCATCGAGCGCGACGAGGACGTCCGCGACATCATCCTGCCCGCGGGGGAGTCGCGCCTGCTCGTCAAGGTCTGCAACCGGCAAGGTATGTGGGCCTTCTTCCTGAGATTCACCGATCTGGCCGGGCGACCCCTGGAAGGGCTCGTCTTCGCGCCGCGGTGAGACGCGCCGTCGGCTCGACAAGCCGCGGCTCGGGTGCTGAGCCCGCCTACGATGCCGCTTGGCGGCGGGTCATCCACCTGCTTGCCTCGGATGCCCCAAGGCCGGGCGAACGCTCCAGGCGAACATCGTGCAGGACGCGTAGTACATCGGGTAGCCGATGAGCGTGTTGACGAACTCGTACTCGACGTACTTGCTTCGTGCCAGGCAGACATCGGAGGCGAAGAACAGCACGGCGGCCACCTGGAGCAGGATGCCCCTGCGATCGGGTCGCGTGCCTCCGGCAAGGACCAGCATCAGCGACAGCACGGCCATGTAGGCGTAGATGCTCGCTCGCTCGTGGGCGGGGATGGTGGGGACCAGCCACGCCAGCAAGACGACGCTGACCAGCAGGACCGCGAGGACGGCACGACCCAGCCGTCGCCGCTCGAGCCCGTGCACCACGAAGGCCGCCATGAAGCCGAAGTGCGCGCCGAAGAAGAAGTACACGCCGAGCAGGAAGTGGTGCGGGCCGAAGACGTCGCCGAGCCAACAGAGCACGTGCCCGGCGAGCACGCACCGACCGAACGTCGTGCCCAAGCCGCCGCCCACGAAGCCGACCAGCACGAAGGCCGTCGATCCGATCGCAAGCAGGCCGTTACGCAGATCGCTCCCGCCGGGCCCGTGCCCGACCAACATCCCGAGCACACCGCCCATCGCGATCGCGGACAGGCCGATGCAGATGGTGTCGATGTTCCGCCTGGCCTGCTCCGAGCGGGGCCAGCAAAGAACAGGGTTCGAGTCGGAGTCGGTGGACGGCACGTCTGACATCGCACTCCCTATGAAGGCGGACCGTGGGATCCGAGGATGCTCACTCGAGGCCGAGGTCCAGCAGCCGGTTGGCGTTCTTCCAGGTGATCTTCTCGTAGGCCTCCTCCGAGACGCGGCCCTGCGCCTTGAGCTTTCGGAAGTAATCGACGATCGGCAGGTCCTGCGGGGCGTGACAGATGTCCGTGCCCCAGAAGAGCCGGTCCTGGAACTCCTCGAGAAAGGCGTCGCCGAAGTCCGGATCGCGGCTGATGGCCCCGTAACCGCTTCCGGCCGAGAGGTCCCCGAGCAGGTTTGGATACGTCCGCATCAGATCGACGAGCCGGCCGGGCGTGACCGCTCCGGCGGGGTAAGGGATACGCTGGCCGCCCTCGATGACGTTCGTGCCGATCTCGGCCCAGAAGGGTTGCGAATGGCCGAGGAACCGAAGGTCGGGAAACGCCCGCAGCAAGCGCTCGAGCCCCGGCAGGCCGGCTTCGTCGATGAAGCCATAGAAGCCGCCCTCCTGTGGGGCGATGTGAAACGTCAGCGGCAAGCCGGCGGCCTGGACGTGCCCGAAGAGGTTCATGCACACCGGATGGTCGAAGGGCAGGTTGGGCATGACCTCGCCCAGGCCCTTACAGCCCAGTTCGACGTAAGCCTCCAGCAGCGGCCCGAAGTCGGCGGTCGCGTCGTTGGTGAGATAGCGCGGGTCGAGGTTGCAGAACGGGATGAGCCGGTCGGCGTACTCGGCGCACATCTCCAACGTCTCTTCGGGCGTCACGAGCGTGTAGCGGCACTCCGGGCTGACGGTCGACATGACGCAGGCCTTGTCGATACCGGCCTCATCCATCATCCGGATCAACGTCGGCGGATCGGGGCAGCACGATCCGTTCGGCCGGCGCAGCTTCGGATGCCGAGGCTTGGCGCAGTGCACGTGGATGTCGATGAGCATGTGGAGTCATCCTCGGCCGTCTGATGCGATCGGGTCGTTGCCCCCGAGTATGCCCTCGCAAGCATACGCAGACGGCCAAGATGGGGCAACGGCGGCGGGCGCAACCGGATCGGGCGGATTGTCCGACACAACGACTTGCCCTTGCGTAGCCGTTCGGTGCGGTTAAGCTGACGCTCACGCCCGCGGCCGTTCGGAGGCCCGCCTCGTCGGCGCTGCGGGACACGCACACGTCTTCGTCTACGAAAGGACCGACGCCATGACTCGCATCGCTCAACGCCTCTGCGCTGGACCGCTCGTCGTGCTCATCCTCGCCGGGGTCGTCGGCATGACGGTGACGCCCGCGTACGGGGCCGACGGTGCGTTCAAGCCGACGTGGGAATCGCTCAATAGCCGGACGTGTCCGTCGTGGTTCGTCGAGGCCAAGTTCGGCATCTTCATCCACTGGGGCGTGTATTCCGTGCCCTCGTGGAGCGTCAAGGGCAGCTACTCGGAGTGGTACTGGCATTGGATCCGAGAGAACAGCTACGGCGGCAAGGTCCGTGAGTTCCACAATCGTGTCTACGGCGAGGACTTCAAGTACAAGCAGTTCGCGCCCCGGTTCACGTGTGAGCTGTTCGACCCCGACGAGTGGGCCACGATCTTCAGGAAATCCGGGGCGCGCTACGTCGTGCTGACCAGCAAGCATCATGACGGCTACTGCCTCTGGCCCGCGCCGCATTCGCCGGGGTGGAACAGCATGGAGGTCGGCCCGAAGCGCGACCTGTGCGGCGATCTCGCCCAGGCCGTCCGCGACAAGGGCCTGAAGATGGGCTACTACTACTCACTCTACGAGTGGTACCACCCGCTCTACCGCAAGGACGTCAAGCAGTACGTCGACGAGCACATGATGCCGCAGCTCAAGGACCTCGTGAAGCGGCACAAACCGGCCCTGATCTTCTCCGACGGCGAATGGCATCATCCGTGGCAAACCTGGCGCAGCACGGAGTTCCTCGCGTGGCTCTTCAACGAGGGGCCGAACCGCGACGAGGTCGTGGTCAACGATCGGTGGGGCAAGGGCATGCGCCACCACTGCGGCGACTACTACACGACCGAATACGAGGGCACGGGCGGGCCCGGCGGGACGTGGCATCCGTGGGAGGAGAACCGCGGCATCGGCAAGTCGTTCGGCTACAACCGCAACGAGAACATCTTCGACTACTCCAGCCGCACCGACTGCATCCGCATGCTCATCGAGATCGTCGGTAACGGCGGCAATCTGCTGCTCGACATCGGCCCGACGGCCGACGGCCGCATCCCGGTCATCATGCAGGATCGACTCATGGCGATCGGAAAGTGGCTCGACGTCAACGGCGAGGCCATCTACGGCACGACGGCAGGTCCGTGGCGGCGAAAGCCCGACTGGGGCCGGGCGACGAAAAAGGCCACACAGCTCTTTTTACACGTGTTCGATTGGCCGTCCGACGACAAGCTCGTCGTGCCGCGCCTCGTGACGAAGGTCAACAAGGCGTGGCTGTTGGCCGACGCGAGCAAGCGGGCCCTGCCTGTCTCGGCGACCGACGACCGCGATGTGACGATCGATCTGGCCGGTCACTGCCCCAGGCCGCACGCCACGGTGATCGTGCTCGATCTGGACGGCGAGCCGGAGGTCGACGAGCGAATCCTGCCGGCCGCGGACGGCTCGCTGATGCTGCACGCCAACCTGGCCGTGCTACACGGCCGGGACATCCGGGTCGAGCGCGAAAACGTCGAGGGCGGCAACATCGGTTACTGGACGCACCCCCGAGCGTCCGTCACCTGGCCGTGCGTGACCGTCAAGCCGGGTACGTATCGCGTCCTGCTCCGGTACGCCTGCGAGAAGGGCAGCGAGGGTACGACGTTCCAGGTGGCCGTCGGCGCGGCCACGCTGAAGGGCAAGATCGCCAAGCCGACCGGCTCGTGGACCGACTACCAGACGCTGGACGTCGGCACGGTGAAGGTTGAGCAGGGCGGTGCGGTCGATGTCTCCGTCAAGCCGATCCGCAAGCCGGGCCAGGCCGTGATGAATCTCAGACACCTCAAGCTCGTGCCGGCCAAGTAGACGCCCGGCTCGAGATCATCAGGAGAGCGCATCATGTGGCAAGCGGCATGGGCGGCATGGTTGATCTGCGTCGGCTGCGCGGCCGCCGCGTGGGCCAAGGACGGTCCGACCTATTACACCGGCGGGCGGGTCGCCGTCGGCCGCGAGAACGTCGCCCAATACGATTGGGCCCGGGCCATCCGGAAGCGGATCATCGAGACCGGTGATACGATCCAGTACTACATCGGCACGACCTACACGGCCGCCAAGGACTACGCCGCACAAAGCGACGAGTTCATCTGGCTACTCCAGCCTCCCACCGAGATCCCGCGGACGTACGACGTCGGGTTTCGCACGATCTGCCCGGAGTGCGGCCCGAAGGTCAAGACGATCAGCGTCTGGAACGCGTGGCGGATCGACCCGATCAGCCATCCCTACCAGGTGCAATGCCGTCTCTGCAAGACGTGGTACCCGAGCAACGCCTACCACAAGGGCGACATGACCTCCGGACCCTATCCGGACGACGGCAGCGGCTGGGAGCATGACGGCCAACGCTACTACTTCCTCCGCGAGTACGCGCACATGTGCTACGGCACGGTCGTCGTGCCGTCGCTGCGAAGCCTGACGCAGGCCTGGTTGCTGACGGGCGATCGGACGTATGCCCACAAGGCGAGCGTCCTGCTGGCCAGGCTGGCCACGCAGTATCCCAACTACGGGTGGGAACGGGTTCGCCTGGCCGGCGTGGATACCTCGAAGCTCGAGGACCGCCGGGAGCGGACCTACATGGGGCCCTTCGGCGGCCGCCATCCGCACTACACCTGGAAGAGCGGCGGGATGATCACCGACCTGATCTGGGAGACGTTCTGTCTCGAGGCGACGGCCTACGCCTACGACGCCGTGTACGATCACATCGGTCGCGATGCGGGTCTCATCGCCTTCTGCAAAGCCAAGGGCATGCCCGTCGAGACCGCCGACGACCTCCGCCGCTATATCGAGACGTACATCTTTCGGGCTGCGATGGATGCCTTGCTCGAAGGGCACATCAAGGGCAACGAGGGGTTCCATCAGGCCGCCGCGCTGGCCGTGGCCCTGGTCCTCGACGACTACGACGACCGCAACGTGCCGAACTCCAAGACCATGGTCGACTATGCCTACCACGGCATCGGGCAGTCGGCGACCATGCTCGTCAACGGCCTCGACCGCGACGGCGGCGGCCACGAGAGCCCGAACTACAACGCGATCAAGCGCGACTTCATCCGCGTGTCTCAGTTGATGGAGCTCGTCCGCCGGCGGAGGCCCGATCTGTTCGGTAAGAGCACGTACCCCGACCTGTTCGCGCATCCCAAGGCCAGAAGCCTGTTCGACTACTACATCGACATCCTGCTCCACGATTCCAGCCTGCCGTCGATCGGTGACTGCGGGGGCATCCGAGACCCACGACGCGTGGCGCCTCAATACCGCCGCTACTCGTTCTTGAACACGGACAACATCTACGCATTCCGGCGCTACGGCGACCCGCGCTTCGCACGCGCCTCGACGAAGATGAACGGGGACACCTACGGCGGCAAACTGTGGGAACCGTATCCGGCCGAGGCGATCGCCGAGGCGCTGAAGCGGCCGGAGTCGCACATCCATCGCACGACGCGGCTGCTGGACGGCTACGGCGTGGGGATCCTCGAGTCGGGCGACTGGCCGCACCGCCGCACCGTCATGCTCAACTACGCCTCGACCATCGGTCATCGGCAGAAGGACCCGCTGACGCTCGGACTGCACGCGCGGGGCGTCGATCTGCTGCCCGACCTGGGCTATCCGCGAACGTGGGACTACCGCTGGCGGTGGGACGCCAACAGCATGGCCCACAACACCGTGACCGTCGACGAGACCCAGCCGCCGCATCGCTTCTTCCGCAATGCCTGTCGGCTCTTCGCCGTGGCCGACGGCGTGCACGTCGTGACCGCCCATCACAACCCGTATCCGGTCGGGACGGGGCTCGGTCGCAAGGACGCCCCCCCGGTGGATCTCTACGAGCGAACGGCCATCCTCGTGGACGTCGACGATGAGCGCTTCTACGTGGTGGACGTCTTCGCGGTCCGCGGCGGTGAGCAGCACGACCAGAGCTGGCACGCGATGAGGGTACGCCCCAAGGCCCCGACGCTCGACTGGCGGGCGCAACCGACCGGCACCCTCGCCGGTCCGGACGTCGAGCCGTTCGCCGGCTACACCGACCGATGGGGGCGACGGCATGAGCGCGGCGACCTGCCGAGCTTCGTGACCGACATCCGACGCGCTACGCTCGACAAGCCCGCTGTGTGGGCCTGGCCGTCGGGGTTGGGTGAGGGCGATGCCCTCGCGATGCACATCGTGCCGGTCGGGGGCCCGGCCGAGGTGATCATGGGGCGCGGTCGATCGCCGGTCTGGCCCGAGGACGAGGCGCTGGACCTCCTCTTCGTGCGGCGACAACCTGCCACCGGCGCCCCCTCGCACTTCGTCACGGTGCTGGACGGCTACCAGAAGGTGCCGGTCGTGGAGGCGGTACGGTTGGTCAAGGCCGACCCGATCACGCTGCGGATCGATCGGGCCGACGGAGCGGACGAGGTGACGCTCCGTGTGCCTCCGGGCCCGAGCCGCACGACGGCGCATCGTCCGGTCGGCGTCCGTGTGCGATCGCTGCGGGGCGACCGAAGGCGGGACGTCCGCATCGGCATGTTGGGTGGCGGGGGCGCCCCCGGTTACGTCCTCGGCGAGATCACCGCGCTGGACTACGAAGCCCGATGGATCGACGTGAGCCGCACCCAAGGCGACGTCGCGTTGGTCCAGCCGGGGCGACACGTCCGCATCCACCATCCCATGAGGTCGGCGATGTTTCGCATCGAGGCCGTTCACAGCGAGCCGGACCGACTTCGGCTCACGCTGGACAAGACGGCCCTGATGGCGCGGTTTCCGGTCACGGCCATCGAGAAGGGTCGGCTCATCCTCGGGGCCAGAAGCCCGTTTGCCACCGGCCATATCGACAAGAAGACCGGGGCGCTGACCGACGGGCCCAACGACTTCTTCTACGGTGCGTGGGTGGGCCAGGGCCAGGCCGCGCGGCAGGTCGCCGGCATCGCCAACACCACACCTCAGGTCTTGCATGTGGTCGGCGAGCACGCGCAGGCCAAGCTGGATAGCGACTATCGAGACGAGACGGTGTCGGTGTGGGTGTACGGGGTGGGTGATCACGTCGAGGTCTGCGGCGTGGAGGCCGCCGTGCCCGAGTGATCGCCGGGGCAGCGGTGTGCTACTGGGCTGTCGACGGGGGACGCGATCTGCGTCGACAGCACGAGCGCCGCCTGGGCTAGTTCGATGCGACCGCCGACACCGTTCGCAACGCCTTCTTGTCGACCTTGCCGATCGGCGTCAGGGGGATCTCGTCGACGAACTCGACGATCTTGGGCACCTTGTAGGGGGCCATGTTCTCGCGGCAGTAGCTGAGGATCTCCTGCTCCAGCTTGCCAAGATCGCTGCCGTTGTAGCCGGGCGTGGGTTGGATGACGGCCTTGACCAGCTCGCTGCCGGGGCGTTCGGGGTTCGGCGTGCCGACGACCGCGCATCGCATGACCGCCGGGTGATCACAGAGCGTCGTCTCGGCCTCGGTGCTGAAGACCTTGAACCCGCTGACGATGATCATGTCCTTGGCGCGGTCGACGAGGAACAGGTAGCCCTGGTCGTCCATGCGTCCGACGTCGCCTGTGTAGAGATAGGTTCTTCCCTGGAACTGCCTGAGGGCGTGGGCCGTCTCGTTCGGCTTGTTGAGGTACCCTTTGGTGACCTGGGGACCCGAGACGATGACCTCGCCCTCCTCGCCGAGAGGCACTTCCTTCGTGCCGGTATCGAGATCGACCAGCTTGACCATCATGTTCTGACCCGGCAGGCCCACCGACCCGATCTTGTGCTCGCCGTAGCGCGGGTTCGCGGTCAGAATGGCCGTGGTCTCCGTCATGCCGTAGATCTCGATGACCTTGCCCTCGCCGACGAGACTCTCCAGCTCCCGCAAGGAGTCCGGCGGGAACGGGGCCGCTCCCGACGCGCAGATCTTGATGCGGTCGAAGGCCTCCTGCCCCAGCGCTCGGAAGCCGGGATCCTGTGCCAGCAACTGATACAGCGAAGGCACGTTGAACAGGACGGTGGCCTTGTGCCGGGCGATCTGCTTGGTGATCAGGCGTGTGTTGCGTGGGTCGGGTACGAGCACCTGCTCGGCCCCCATGCAGAGCGCCGTCATGCCGACCATCAGACCCGCGATGTGGAAGAACGGCGCACCGCTGCAGAAGATCTCCTGGCCGGGAGTAAGGTCACTCCAGTTGGGCATGAGCACCGCCGTAGCCACCATGTTGCGATGGGTCAGCTCGGCGCCCTTGGCCGGACCCGTCGTGCCGCCCGTGTAGTAGATCAACGCCGTATCTTCGGGATCGGGCGACGGCGTGCTCGTGGCCGGCTCGTGTTGACGCATGACCTCGCGGAAGCTCAGGACGGTCTTGTCGGTCAGGGGGGTGACCTTGCCCGAGGGGATCTTCCGCAGAAGCTTGCCCAGCATTCCCGTGAGGGCGGGCAGGTAATCGGCAATGCTCGTGGTCACGACGTGGGTCAAGGCCGGCACCGCATCGGCGATCTTCTTGAAGCGGTGTTCGAACAGGGCATCGAGCGTCACGAGCACCTTCGCACCCGAGTCGTTGAGCTGGTACTTCATCTCCTTCGGGCTCAGCAGCGGCGAGACGCCGGTCACCGAGCAGCCGGCCCGCAGGACCCCGAGATGAGCTATGAAATACTGCGGGATGTTGGGCATGTTGATCCCAACCACATCGCCCGGTCCGCATCCGATCTCGTTCAGGAAACGCACAAACCGGAGCGTGTCTTTGTCGAGATCGTCGAAGGTCTTGGTCACGCCCATGAAGTGATAGGCGGGCTTGCCGCGAAAGGTGTCGAACGTCTCTTCGACCAAGTCTGAGAAGGACCTCTCCGGTATCGGTAGGTCCGGGTCGACTCCGGGGTCAAAGCTCTTCAGCCACGGCCTCTCCTGGTCGTTCATGCGTCTCGCCCTCGCTTGATACGATGCTGCACGTCGAGTCGGTCCCGATCAAACACCCTCGACCACGTCAGACGCCCCCGAAGATCACGACGGACAGCGGCGCCGTCCTCCGATCGGCCGGGCAAACCCCTCGTTGCGACGCCGCACCACGCCTCGTCGGTACAACAGGTATACCGGTTCGAGACGTCCGTGACGGAACCGTCAAGGACGGCTTCCCGGCAGGCGCGCGGACCCTTATGCCCGTAGGCCGTGCTGCTCAATGCGGAGGACCTCTCGTCTACAAGACGTGCGACGGCCTGTGCCGCCCCAACCTGGACGCGGTGGGCTTGGTCTTACCTCCCCCACGTGCTTCCGCCACTCTACCGGAGATCATACCCCATCCCGACCGCTCGGGGCAAAGGGCTTTCGGGGTATTGGCCCGGCCGATCGGCATCCAGCAGTCACAGGCAGGGCAGGTCTTCTCGATGCCGACAGGTGGTTGGGCCTGTTCGGAGCACCGGACCAACACAGGTCGCTCGTGTCACGTGGCGGGGGGTGCGAGGTGGTGTTCAGGCCGCGTCGGAGAGGATCTCGGTAAGTCCCCGTTCGAGCTCATGGGCCATGAGGATCCGCTCGGCTTCGTTGGTGAGCCAATCGCGGAGGTTCTCCGGTTCGCGGCAGAACGCGATCAGATCGTCCACCGTGGCGAAGCGGTGGTGGCTCAGAATCCCCGTCAGCAGGTCACACGCCACATGATGGGTCTTCTGGCCATGGATTCGAGGCTCCTGCTGGCAGAAGCGTTCGACGACATGGTCGGGCTTCATCTGTTTGTCGGACTTGGGTACGAGCATGGCCATTTCGGTGCGTCGGCGTCACGGGCTCGAGGGCGAGGACGCTTCGAGGCTCTCCATAAACCTTACGTTCACGCGACCTTAGCTTTGGGATCGTGCCATGGTCTGCGACGACCCGCCATGGTAGGCGGGCGTAGGCGACCATTGGATCGCTTCCCTGCCGACTTCGTTGAGAAACCTCTTCAGGACAGGCTCATCGCGACTGGATGCCGGCCAGCTCTGTCCGTCTTCTTCCAGTTGCCACAGACAGTGCACGATGGCGAGACGCGTGGCCAAGCTGTGGGCCCACCAGCTCTCAAGCGCGTAGTCGAGCTGGTTCAGGTGACAACGCGGGGCGCGTCGCTCCAGCCGAGACCGTTCGATCACGCTTCGGCCGTAACGTCGCTGTTCCGGGGTCAGTCTCTCCAGAGCCTGCTCGAGGGCCCTGACCTGCTTGGGTGAGAGGTTCCAGAGCCGCTTATCGATGTGTTCCACAACGTCCTCTAGCGTCCGCACGAGTCGTCTCCTCGCCTTTGCACCTGTCCCGACGAACTGGTCGAAATCCCTTTGTAATTGGCCGAACAGAGAAGGTGACCCGGCGAGATTACGCTCCGACATCGCAGAGTTCTCGGCTCCACCTGTGCCGAGAGGGCGCCAGAACGTGTCCCCTTAGTCCTGCTCGTTCTGAGTATCGACCACAAATGGAGCCTCAACAATGGCGTGTTCGAGCCATCTTGAAGGCCGGCGAGAACGATAACCACTGCCCCCGTCTAGGCCTCGGCCAATCCCTCACGGATCGCAAACCGGGCCAGCTCGACACGGTCGTGGATATCCAGTTTGTCCATAAGGCTTGTTGTGTGTCGGTTGACGGTGTTGGCACTGATATGCATGGTTTGGGCGACCTGCTTCTTGCTCATGCCTCGAGCCAAATAGCGTAGGACTTGCATCTCGCGCTCGGTCAGCGTCGAGACGCGCGACCGTCCTTGATGGGCCAACCGGACGCCAGCGGTGTCGAAGATGATACGCTCCTGCACTTCCGGCGAGAAGTACGCCACGCCCGAGGCGACCTTGCGGATGGCTTCCACCACCGTGTCTTGCGATTCGCTCTTGGTGATGTAGCCCCACGCGCGGACGTCCAGGGCTTCCTCGATGTAGCGGTCGTTGAAGAACGCGCTCAAGAAGATGACGCGAACCTCCGGGCAGCGCGACTGGATCGTGGTCGTCGCCTCGAAGCAGATCATGCCGGGCATATCGATATCCATCAGAATAATGTCCGGCCTCTGCTTGATGGCTTCGGTGACGGCGTCCTCGGCGCTGCCCACCGCGCCGACGACTTGCAGGTCCGGCTCGTTGGCCAGACGGTTCTCCAGCATCTGTCGGACCATGACGTGGTCATCGACCAACAGAATCGACAAGGGCTGACTCATTACCGCTTTTCCTCTCCCTGTACTTCCCCTAGGGCTTCGGCCGCGGCCGAAGCCAGCTCTGATACGTCAAAAGGCTTCAGAAGAAGCCTGCTGCGCGTGTCCAGGTCCGCCGCGATGTGCGGTTCAGCGCCCGTGATGAGGATGGCGGGCGTGTCCACGCCTCGATGGCGGAGTTGGCGGAGCGACTCGGGCCCGCTCTGCCCGGGCAGGTCCACGTCGAGCACCATCAGGTCCACGTGGTCGCCCTGCTGATCGTAGGTGCTGAGAATGCCGGGGCCGTCCTCGGCCTGGATGACCTGGTAGCCCAGCGACTCCAGGGCCAGGCTCACGATCCCACGGACATGGGGATCGTCCTCGGCCAAGAGGATGCGCTGACCCTCCCCGCGCCGCAGTTTCGGCGCGGCATCGTCGCACAGGATCGAGACGTCGGCCTGGGACGCCGGCAGGTAGACCTTGAAGGTCGAGCCCTCGCCCGGTTCCGATTCCACATCGACCCGACCGCCGTGATCCTTAACCACGCCGTGGACGATCGAGAGGCCCAGGCCGGTGCTCTTGTCGCGATCCTTTGTCGTGTAGAACGGCTGGAAGACACGCGACATCGCCTCGGGGGCGATGCCCAGGCCCGTATCCGAGACGGTCAGCCTGACCAGCGGCCCTCGCAGCAGCGCGGCCGTGGACGCACCCAGTTCCCGCGTTCGGGCTTCCTCGACGGCGTCCGTGCGCAGCGTCAGGGTGCCGCCGTCGGGCATGGCGTCGCGCGCATTGATCACCAGGTTGAGCACGAGCTGCTGGAGCTGCGTGCGGTCGCCGTCCACCCAGAGGGGGCCCTCGGCCTCGCTGTCCACGATCAGCTTGATGGCCGCGGGCAGGACGCGCCTCAGGAGACGGGCCGAGTCTTCGACCAACGTGGCCAGGTCGATCGGCTCCTTCTCATCCGACAGCTCCTGGCCGAAGGTGAACAGGGCGCGCGTCAATCCCACGGCCTGTTGCGTGGCCTTCTGGACCATCAGGAGCTCCTTGCGGGCAGGATGGTCGCCGTTCAGCAGCCGGGCCGCGAGGTTCGTATGGCCGACGATGACGGTGAGCACGTTGCTGAAGTCGTGGGCCACACCGGCCGACAGGGTGCCGATCGCCTCCATGCGCTGGGCCTGGTTGAGCTGCTCTTGAAGCATGGCCCGTTCCCTCTGCGACTGGTTGTGGGCGACGATATTGCCGAGCCGTTCGGCGATGGCGTTGAGCAGGTGGCGCTCCTCGCTCAGGAAGGGCCCCTCGTCCCGCTCGGGGCGGGGCTCGATGTAGACGACCTCGACCTGCCCGATCGCCTCGCCGCCGACCAGGATGTCCGACGCCTGCCGCCATGTGCTCGGGTGGTAATCCTCGGACGTGAACTCTTGATCGTGCAGTGTGATCCGAACACGCGTGATGTCCGGGTATTCCCACCCGCCGGGCATCAGCGCCACGACGCTCTTGACGAACCGGTCGATGGAGATCTCGGGCTCTTCAGCCAGCCGGGAAATGTCATAGAGGCAGTTCAGCTCGCGAAGGCGTTTCGACAGCTCGTTCCGGCGCTGCTCCAGGGCCTGCTCGAACTGCTTGCGCTCGGTGATGTCGTAGGCGGACCCCACGATCGATTCCACCTGGCCCGATTCGTCCAAGAGGAACGTGCACCAGTCGCTCAGCCAACGGTACTCACCGTTCTTCTTCTGGCGTCGGTAATCGAAGGTCAGGCTGAGGCGGCGTCGTTGCGGCCGTCGGGCCATCTCGCGGGCGATGACCTCCTGCATGTGACGCCAATCGTCGGGGTGCGTCTCGCGCTCGGCGTCGACCATGTTCTTCTGGAGGACCTCCTCCACGGTCCAGCCGGAGTACTCCTCGACGAAGGGGCTGACGTAGTCGTAACAGCCCTTGCGGTAGTCGAACCGGTAGAGGATGTGCCGCGCGTTCTCGAGGACCTCGCGGAAACGTTGCTCCCCCCTGCGGAGGGCGGCCTCCATCTGCTTGCGGCGCGTGACGTCCCGCGCGGCGGCCAGTGCGACACGCTCGCCCTGGTAGATGATGGGGCTGACGCGGACCTCGACGTCGAACGTCGTGCCGTCGGCCCGGACGCAGACCGACTCGGACTCCATGGGACGGTTCTCTTGCAGGGCCTTGGCGCATGCCAGCAGATCATCGTGCTTGGACGGGTGAACGATGTCCCGGATGGACATGCCCACGAACGACGCGCGGTCGTAGCCGTACGCTTGGCACGCGGCCGTGTTGACGTCCAGGATCCTCCCGCCCTCGGCCACGAGCACCAGCGGGTCGGCAGCCAGCTCGAAGACCGTCTGGTATTCACGCTCGCGTTGTCGGAGCGCTTCCTCGTTGCGCACGCGCTCGGTCACGTCACGCATGACGATGATGCGTCCGGTGGAGCCGCCGCGCCGGTTGAGCAGGGGCGCGGTCTGGATCTCGCAATGACGCTCGCCTTCCTCCGATGCGAGCACCGCGTCGAACTCGACCTCATCTTCGGAGCTGGACAGGCGGTCCTTGTGCTCGGGCAAGGCGTGGCCGATCGCCTCACCCATGAGCTCCTCGCGGGGGCGGCCCAGGAGTTTCGCGGCAATTGGGTTGACCTCGAGCATCCGCATCCGCTCGTCGATGATAATGACGCCGTTGGTGACACTCCGGAACGCCAACCGATAGGCCGCGGGCACCACGTCGAGAAAGCGGTAACGCCACATCGTGACCGCGAAGATCAACCCGATGACGAGAAACGCCAGGGGGTTCGGATCATAAGGGTGGATCGGGTTGTGGCCCGTGACGTACAAGATGTTCGGGATGAGCATGCCAACCAGGATCAGCAGCAGGGGCAGGCTTTGAAGACGCAGCCGACCGGGCAGCTCGAGGATGTCGCGGACGAGAATCGCCACACCCCCGACCATGATGAAGTACCCGTATCCGATCCACAGGTAGAAGCCCGGTCCGTACTCCTTGGTGAAGAGGACGAATCCGTCCAAGGTCGCCAGACCGTAATCGCTGTAGAAAAAGCCGTGCTGCTCGATGAAGAGGACCTGAAGCAGTGTCGCCACGGGGATGGCGCTGAGCAGGGCGATCGCGCTGCGGGGAAGCCACTGCTCGGAGTGGGTGTAGTAGATGGCGAAAAGCAGCCAGAACAGGGCCGTGGTGGTCATGCCCAGATACTCCACGCGGAGCATCAGGAGCTTCCAGTCGAGATCTGTGTTGAAGAAGCTTAGCGAGTAACCGAGCGCCCAGGCGCCCGTGCCCAGCAGCATGATGGAGAAGAGGGTTGCCCCACGGGCGGGCCGGAGCTGCCATGCAAGATACGCCACCAAGGGCGACAAGACTGTCGCTCCGAAGTAGAGCAGCGCGACGGGCGTGATCTGCCAGGTACCCATGATGCGGTTCCCGTGCTTCCCTCACCGAGCGGCCCGCCATCACGGGACTGGGACTCGATAAGGTGGGAGCCCGCGCTCCTTACACTCTGTCCGTGGGCAATCCGAACCGCGCGCGATTCTACCCGGTCCACAGAAAAGTTGCACACTCCCCCAAAAGCAGAATATGGCATTCAAGGTAGGCGTATGTCAAACGCTCTGCAGGCTTTCCCATTTTTCCACCGCGCGCTGCCGCATGAAGCAACTGACAGCTTGTCCGGAGCTGCCGGTGAGTCCCGCTCGTGGCCCGTCGGCTGGGAGCGCGCGGCCTCGAGTATAGGACGTACGGCCGGCGCGCGACTTGAGCCCTCCGGGCGGGCCTGGTAGATGAGGATCGTGACGCCGCCGTGTCGAAGCGGGCAGGGACGCGTCCCAATCGCCGGGATCTGCAACGAGGAGGTAATCCGTGTATCTTCGTCCGATAACGCTAACTGTGGTCTGGTTGCTTGGAACGATCTCCGCTGCGGCCGGTTCACCGGCCGAGGCCGAGGTCCCACCCGTCGACCTGACCCGCTATACGCCCAAGGACTTTTCCGACGCCGAGCTCGTCGTACCCTTCTACCTGGCGCACTTCCATCGTGTGGCCAACAGCGTGCTCATGTCGGGTCCGAACCGGGGCTTCATCGCGCTGCCGGTGTGGCGCCCCAAGAGGTTCAACAAGCCTTACAACGCACGCGTGCTCGAGAACTACGTCACCTTCGCCTACTTCTACACCGCGGATAGGCCATGGAATCCGTACCGAGGGCACCCCGCGGTCCGGGCCCGCCTGGAGGCGCTGCTGGACTTCTGGTGTCGCAGCCAGAACGAGCACGGATGGTTCAGCGAGTACAAGCCGAAGGGATGGAACCTGCCCGCGACGGGCTTCGCCACGATGTTCATGGGCGAGACCCTGCGGATGCTCAAGCAGGGACCGGCCATCGATGCGGGTCTGCTCGACCGCGTCGAGACCGCCCATCGCAACGCCATCCGCGCACTGCTTACCAACGACGCGCTCTTCAACGCCGGCAAGGGATTCTCGAACCAGTACAGCGGACTCTGGGGCGGGGCGCTGGCCCACTTCGAGGTGTGTCCTCACGATGACCTCCAAGCGATGATGCGCCCGACGCTCGCCAAGAGTCTGGCTCATCACCAGAGCCCCGCCGGCTACTGGTACGAGAACCACGCGTGCGATTGGCCCTACACGCTCCGAACGCACGCGGGCAACCTGCTCATGGCGTGGCACTACGCCCGCGGTACCGATCTGGCCGACCTGGTCGTCAAGGGCGAGCAGCGATGGACCGACTGGCAAAGCTACAACAGCCTTCGTGAGCCCGACGGCAGCTACGTGGTGAACCTGGCGATCAACTCGCGGACCCGGACCCTGAACCGCACCCGCCACAACCCGATCGCCGAGCGCGTCGAGCTGCAGCGGGCGTTCCTGCCGACGCGCGAGGAGATGGCTAAGGCTGTCCGTGCCAAACGTCGCGAGCTTGAAGAGGCCTGGCCTCGCGTGCCAGACCTGGAGGTCGGCACGAGCCACACGTACTCCCCGCATCCGATCCTGAACCTGCATCACCACCGCTGGTATCCCACGGAGTCGCAACGGGACGAAGCGGTCAGTCGGCTGCCCTACATCGCCCGCCAGCGCTTCACGCACCAGCGCGCCGATGCCCGCACGCCGCAGGTCGTCACGTTCGTGCGACGTCCGGCCTACTACGCCGTCTTCAACGCCGGCAGGCGCAGGCACGGACAGCAACGATTCGGCCTCGGCATGGTCTGGTGCGAGCCGGTCGGCACGGTCGTGCTTGCCAGGCCGGGTTCGCACACGATGTGTTGGGGTACGCGGCCGGACAAGGCCAAGGCCGTGGTCGAGACGCAGCTCACCTCGCCGTCGTTCCAGGTGGCTGACCAGGCGATCAAGGTGGTCGCGGGCGCGCGGGATCTGCCCCATGGTGATCTCACGGTCCGCTACGCCCTGGGCAAGACGGGCACGAAGACCGTGACGTTCACAGACGCGGCGATCCGTGTTCGTATCGAGACCGACGGCGCATTCGCTGAGCAGATTCCCCTGCGTCTACCGGAGGGTGCGAGGGTTCGTGTCGCCGGCAACGTGGCGACGGTTCTGGATCAGCCCGTTCCGTGCACCGTAACCGCCGAACGTCCGGTAACCCTGGTGGCCAAACCCGAGCCCGATCGTGTTGAAGGTAAGCGAGCGACGGTTCTCGTCCTGACCGCGTCGGATCGGCTGGTGTACACGATGAGCTTCGGCGAGGCTGCACGAGCGAAATAGTCCACACGAGCCTCTGCCGGCAAGACCGGTCGCCCAACGGCCCTCCGGAGATTCCCTCTGGTGGCGAAGGTCGGAATTCCCGGATCGTGTTTGCACATCGCCTGGCGGAATCGTACATCAATCGCGGTGGCCGATGCGCGATGGCTTCGAGAGCGCCGCAGCGCATCGGTCGAGAGCGAGAGCCCAGCCGACGCCGTCCTGGTCGGGTGGTGCACCCGGGGGGGACTATGAGCCGAATCGGCCAGAGCACACCTGCGCTGCAATCGCAGCATATCCTGCAGGCCAACCGAAAGAAGCTCGACACCTCGCTGACACGCCTTGCGACAGGCCTGAAGATCAACATGGGCAAGGACGACCCCGCCGGGCTCATCGCGGGGATGCAGATCCTTGCCCAGTTGGAGGCCGAGAACCAGGGCATCCGCAACGCCCAACGCGCCGACGCCATGCTCAACGTGGCCGAGGGCGGGCTGAGCCAGATCGGCGATCAGCTCGCCGACCTGAAGCGGCTCGCCGTGAAGAACGCCGACGGCACGCTCAGCGATGCTGAACGGGCCGCCAACCAGATGCAGATCGACTCGATCCTCGGATCGATCAACCGGACCGCCTCCACATCCCGCTGGCAGGACAAACCGCTCCTTGACGGCTCGCTGGGCTACCAGACCAGCGGTGTCGACGGCGACAAGGTCGCCGGGCATCACGTCCACTCGGCCCGCGGCGTCGGCGCCTCGGGCAAGCCGGTGGAGGTGCAGGTCACGCAGGCGGCCGAGCGCGGCGGCCTGTTCATGACCGTGGACGAGAACCCCGTCGACCCGAACGACGAGGGCGTCTTCCGCGTCGAGGTCGCCGGCAACGAGGGGACGCAGTCCTTCTCCTTCTCGGCGGGCACGACCCGCGCCGAAATGGTCGATCAGATCAACGAATGGACTGAGAGCACCGGCGTCCGCGCCGAGCTCGACGCGCCCGACGGCACCGACGGCATCCGCTTCATGTCGTCGGAGTACGGTTCCGACGAACACGTCTCCGTCCGTGTCGAAGACGACGGCGGACGCAACGGCGAGGTCTACCGACTCAAGGCCGACCAGCCCGATCCGGCCGATAACGGCGAGGTCGATTGGGCCAGCGGCCGGAGCTTGCAGGAGCTGGAAGGCGAGGCGGCCGTCCGAGACGAAGGCGTCGACGTGGGCGGGACGATCAACGGCCGTCGCGCTTCCGGCGACGGACAGACGCTCTCGGTTAACAGCGACGACCTCGCGATGGAGATCGCCTTGCGCGAGGCCGCGGCCTCGACGGTGGGCCCGTCCTTCGAGGCCATGCGGATCGACGGCGGCGGCGCCACGTTCAACATCGGCGGCGAGGTGGACGCCCATCACCAGGTGTCCGTCGGCATGGGACCTGTGCATACGTCGAGCTTGGGCCGCGTCTACGACGAGTCCGGCGGACAGGTCACGCAGGACGCCCTGCACGACCTGCGAAGCGGCGGGTCGCTCGATACATCGGGCGGGACGAGTGCCCGTGCGATGGACGTGATCGACCGGGCCATCAGCGACGTGGCCACACTGCGCGGCCGCATCGGCGGAATCCAGAAAGACACCATTCAGCCGATGATCCGAAGCATGCAGCAATCGGTGCAGAGCCAGACGCAGGCTCGCAGCGAAATCATGGATACGGACTACGCGGAGGAGACCGCGAAGAACGTCCGTTACGAGCTGCTGAATCAAGCGGCAATCAACTCTCTCTCCGTAGCCAACGCCCAACGGGCAAACGTGCTGTCACTGTTCATGTGACCGAACCGATCGGGCTACGTTGGGGATCACTGATTGAGACGTGGGGTGTGCTCGGGGCGCACCCCACGTCGCTTTGTACGAACGGACGGCGTCTCCGGCTCCGGCCGGGCTCGCAGGCGCCCGCGCTGCCGGCCTTCGCCTGTTTGACCTGTCCTTGACCAGCCGATAGCATCGCGACCTCCTAGCTGAGAGGAGGCCAGCGACCATGTCCAGCCAGTCTATCTCCAGGCGGGATTTCCTTCACACGGTCGGGGCAGGCACGCTCGGCACGGCCCTGGCGCCGTCGATGGCCGGCGCCGCCGGGTCGACCGGACCGCGTCCCAACATCCTGCTCATCATGGTCGACGATCTGGGCTACGCCGATCTGTCGAGCTACGGGGCCGAGGACGTCAAGACGCCGCACATCGATCGGATGGTCGCCGCGGGCATGCGGATGGACCCGTTCTACGCCAACTGCCCCGTGTGCTCGCCGACCCGGGCATCCCTGCTGACCGGGCGGTTCCCGGACCTGGTCGGCGTGCCGGGCGTGATCCGTACCAAGCGGCATCAGAACTTCGGGCATCTGGCACCCGAGGCGGTCCTGCTCCCGACGGTCCTGAAGCGAGCGGGCTATCGCACCGCGCACATCGGCAAGTGGCACCTGGGGCTGGGCAGCCCGAACACGCCGAACGAGCGGGGCTTCGACCACTTCAAGGGCTGGCTCGGCGACATGATGGACGACTACTACAAGCATCGCCGGCACGGCATCAACTACATGCGCGAGAACGATCGGGTCATCGATCCGAAGGGCCACGCCACCGACCTGTTCACCGAGTGGACGATCGACTACCTGAAGGAGCAGCCCGGTCGGCAGGAGCCGTTCTTCCTCTACCTGGCCTACAACGCGCCGCACTCGCCGATCCAGCCGCCGACGGCATGGGTGCAACGCGTCAAGCGGCGCCATCCGTCCATGACGGACAAGCGGGCCAAGCTGGTCGCGTTGGTCGAGCACATGGACGACGGCATCGGCAAGGTGATGGCCGCACTGCGTGAGTGTGGCTTGGACAAGTCCACGCTCGTGATCTTCACGTCGGACAACGGCGGGTCGCTGCACTTCGGCAGCAACAACGATCCGTTCCGCGGCGGCAAGCAGAACATGTGGGAGGGCGGGCTGCGCGTGCCGACCTGTGCGGTCTGGCCCGGCCGCATCAAGCCGGGTTCGGCGACCTCACGCATCGGCATGACGATGGACCTCTTCCCCACGGTGTGCGAGGCGGCCGGGGCGGGATTCGACCATACGATCGAGGGGCGCAGCCTCTTGTCGACGCTGCTGGGCAAGACCCAGCCGTGGCCCGAGCGCGACCTCTTCTGGGTGCGGCTCGAGGGCGGCAAACGCTACAAGGGCGAACCGTACTATGCGGCGCGTCGCGGTCCGTGGAAGCTGCTTCAGAACACGGCCTTCGAGCCGCTCCGGCTCTTCAACGTGGAGCAGGACCCCGACGAGAGCGAGCCGCTGCCGACCGATCATCCGAAGCATCGGGAGCTGCATCAGAAGCTTCGGCAGCACATCGCCCGCGCGGCCCAGGTGCCCTGGCAGCGCCCCGGCTCCGAGTAGCGACGAACGGATCCTTTGAGACGAGGGGGTCATGGACGAGCAGAACTGGTTCCGAGACAAGGTGGCACTGGTGACCGGCGCCAGCAGCGGCATCGGCCGGGCGACGGCGCTGACCCTGGGTTCACGCGGGGCGCGCGTCGGCGTGAACTACTTCAGTAACCAAGACGCGGCCGAGGCCGTGTGCCGCGAGATCGTCGAAGCGGGCGGTGAGGCCACGGCCATCCAGGCCGACGTCGGCACCACGGCGGACATCGACCGCATGTTCGCCGAGCTCGACGCCTTCGGCGACGGTCGCATCGATCTGCTGGTCAACAACGCCGGTCAGTGGATGGATCGGGAGTACCTGCTGGAGCTGACCGAGGACCACTGGGACCGCATCCAGGACGTCAACCTCAAGAGCGTTTTCCTGTGCTGTCAGCACGCGGCCAAACGCATGATCGACCGCGGCGAGGGCGGGGGCATCGTCAACATCGGGTCGATCGTGGGCCACACCGGCGGCAGCGGCGGCACGCTGCCGTACGTTGCGGCCAAGGCGGGCGTTCACGTCTTCACGCACGGTCTGGCCCGTGAGCTGGCGCCGCACAACATCCGTGTCAATTGCGTGTCGCCGGGTTTCGCCGACACGCCGATGCTGGAGGGGCGGGTCTCGCACGAGCGGGCTCAGCAGACTACACCGCTGGGCCGCATGGCCGAGCCGCAGGAGATCGCCAACGTCATCGTCATGCTGCTGTCGCCGATGTGCTCGTTCGTGGCAGGCCAGGTCATCGACGTGAACGGCGGTCTGTTGATGCGCTGAAGGTGCCAGGCGTTCCCGTTGCGGCGTCGGACCACCGTTGTCATGACACGATCACAGGGGGCGCAGCGCTCCCTGGTGGCGGGCATGCTGTCCGACACCGACACGATTTCATCTGACTGCTTGCTCAGGAACCCCACGGGCGGATGGGGTCGTTGGCGTATCTCTGGCGAGGATCGAACCCGCGCTGGGAGAAGATGAGCCCACACATGAACTCGGAGATACCGTTGTACTCATCAAAGCTGCGGGCGCCGGTCGAATGCAGGCGGAACTCCTCCGGGTCCCCCCGGAGGTTCGCGGCCAGGCCGTCTCCGCCGCCCAGCTCGAAGGTAGGCCAGGGATCGCGCATGAGTGCGGCGTGGCCATCGTAGAAATACACGCCGCCCCGCTTCCACAAGAAGGGGGTGTAACCGTTTCTGTAATCAAACCTGTGATGGCTGCTTGTCACTGGCGTGCCGTGTGAGACGGCGATGATGTTGTTGGCGTGAAAGATCCAATCATTGCAGTTGTAGCCCGAGCCGTCATCGCCGTACAGGCCGGCCGTCGCGCAGTGGCGGTTCCATTGCTCGTCCAGGATCATGCCCATCTCGGCAGGGTTGTGCACGGCCGAGATCTTGAGGATAGGGCCCTGCACGTCGCCCCACTCGCTGGCGCTCTCGTCGTCCAACTCCATCTTGAGCTGCCAGTAGCGGCCCCAGACGGCGCGGGTGTAGTTCCAAACCTCTTGGGCCTTGTCCTCGTGCTGCACGCGTTCGAACTCCGGGCACCGGTAGAGGTTTTCGAATCGGGCGTAGACGAAGAGATCGCCGCTTCGGGGGATGCTGACAAAGTCGGGCCAATCCTCCTGACGGGCGTGGTGGATCTCCTCGAGGTCGTCTTTCGCGCCGAGCCAGGTCTCGTTGCAGTCGGTGATGTCGCCGTGGCCGGAGACGACGAAGGGCGGCGTGCCGTCGTAATCGTCGGCATAAAGCATGAAGGCCTGCCCGAATTGGGCAATGCGACTGAGGCAGAGGGTGGTCCGGGCCTGCTCGCGGGCCTTGCTGAGCGAGGGCAGGAGGATCGAGATGAGCAGCGCGATGATGGCGACCACGACCAGCAGCTCGATCAGCGTAAACGCGAACGGACGCCGACCCCCACCCCTTCTGTTCAGCGAGTTCATATCACGTGTCTCCCGATGTGCTTGCTGCCGACACCGGACGAGCGAGATGACGGGTCCCGATAAGATCCGCCGAAAGTGGCCGCCAGAGGTCTCTGGCGGCAGGATCAAGGGACGCTGCCGGTAGCCGAACAAGATCGCTAGGATGTTCTTGGCATCCACCCTGTCTATCCAGATAGTACCCGATGGTCGTTGCCTCCGGCAAGCGGTAAAATCCGGTGGCCGCAGGGCCCGTGTGTCCGCAGAAGGGGCACGGTAGGGGCGCTGATGGCTGCGACCTTTTTTCGCTTGCCTTCGGATCTGGGCCGCGGGATAATGACATACGTGCAGAAGCCTATCCGTGCTGTACGTTTTGCACATCTGGGCGTCGAGCGTTTCATGCGTATCCTCATCGCGGCTGCGTTGGCTGCGAATGCACATGTCTGATTGATCTTCGTGGTGTTCCCGCCGTAGGGACACGGGAAGGAGGCGGGTCTGCCATCGCAGATGCCGACCGAGAAAGGGAGGAGGACAGATCACTATGAAGCGGTATGCTGTGCTGTTCGCGGTGGCGGGGCTGGTGGCGAGCCTGGGCTCACCCGCCTTGGCCGATTTCTACGATGACTTCGAGGACGGCTATTATTGGTACGATACGAACTACGCGTTCGACTCCAACATCGCCATGAACTACTTGGGCGGCATGTACCCAAGCCCGTCGTACGACCCGAATGATTGGGACCCCAACAACCCCCAGTGGGACTTCTACACCCTGATCGGTAACGGCTTCTACGCGGCCACGGAGAACTTCGGCGGGCACGAATGGCTGCGCATGGTGGTCCAGCCCACGACGTTCCTGTACACGTACGGCTGGTTCGGCGCCATGACGACCGACGGCGACGACGATCCCAACACGAGCACGACCTACTTCGACGATAGCGATTCGCACTACATCCTGGCTCGGATCGCCAACTCGGGTGCCCAGACCGATCCGAACGACGACGGTGGGTATGTGCGGCTCCTGTCGCACGCCAATCCCGTGCTCTGGAGCACGCTCTGGCTGACGTACGAGTTCTACGACGATCGTCCCTGGAACGGTGCCTGGTTCGTCGTCGAGTTCCAGTACGGCACCGATCAGGCGATCCGGCTGCCGAACGGCATCATCGTGCGGCCGGACGAGATCGATCCCTACCAGTACGATCCGAACGACCCGAACTGGGCCGATCCCAACGTCTACCGGAGCTACCCCGGCTACATGGACGAGGTCAACGGGTTCTGGCTGCTGCTGCAGTTCGAGGTCTACGATGCGAACTATCCGCCGGGTGATCCGAACGGCAAGGCCGTCTGGGGCACGTGCTGGAACGGCGACAAGTTTGATTGGGATGGTACGTACCGAATCGGAACCGACTTCCCGAACTACCCGAATCATCCCAGGGCTCGGAGTCAGGACATCGCGCTGTGGGACAACGGCGCGTTTTACTTCAGCTCGGGCGTGAACGGTCTGAACATCCAGATCGAGGAGAGCGAGAACCCCGCGGGCATCAACGGCGAGGCCGCCTTCGACGAGGTCGTCAGCCGCTGGGGCGTCTTCGGGGCCACCAAGCACACGCTCGATCTGACGATCAACAACGAGACCAAGGGCACCGTCGAGGTCTCGCCCGACAACCCAGACCCGAACGACCCGTTCGATCCCAACGCCTACGACCCGAACGACCCCAACACCAATCCGGAGAACCGATTGTTCCGGTTCATCGAGGGGTGTGAGGTCTCGCTCGTGGCCGTGCCGGGTGAGGGAAGCTTCAAGGAGTGGCGTATCTACGACCCGAACTTCCCGGGTGATGCCAACTACAGGACGACGGATACGAACTCCGTCCTGTATCTGACGATGGACGCCGACTACGAGGTCCAGGCCCAGTTCAACTGCGGTAGCGGCCTGCCGCCCTTCGTCGCCATGACCCTCCTGGCCTTGGGTCTGGGCGTCGTGATCAGACGGATGGCGTAACGTCAACACGGCCCCGATGGGCCAGTGCGTTGTGTGATGATGCAACAGGGGCGGCGTCCTGAACACGGACGTCGCCCTTTTTCGTCGGTGCGTCACGGCCGGGCAGCCGCGCAGATCGGCGGCCACCCGACCACCACACCAGCCATCACCGGCCACCAGGAACACGACTCAGGCTGGGCTCCGGCTTGTCCCACGTCAGGCGTACTCGACCGGTCGAACGGAGATGTTCTTGATGCGACATGCCGGGGAGAAACGCCGAGCCGTCTACCGGCGCTGTTCCGCTAAGCTATTGTCTTAGAGTGCGATGCGTTCATGCGGCCTATTCGAGGCGGCGGCTCAAGCGGCGACGGAGGAGCCTGCCGGAGCCTTTTTGCGATTTTCTGGAAGCCGGGCGCGCCGGGGGCCATCGGATTAAGTGAACACAAGAACCTCCCTCCCCTCTCCTGATACCCGAGGCCTGCTTCCCCCCGCAGGCCTCATTTTTTATGCCCCGACCTACTTGGCCGGTTGGGTGGCCGGCTTGGTGGCCGGCGGTGGCGCTGGCTTTGTCTCTGGCTTCTTCGGTTCCGGCTTGGGCTCCGGTTTCGGTTCCGGCTTCGGCTCGGGCTTTTTCGGTTCCGGCTTCGGCGCCGGTTTGGTTTCAGGCTTCTTCGGTTCAGGCTTCGGCTCAGGCTTCTTCGGTTCGGGCTTGGGCTCAGGCTTGGGTTCGGGTTTCTTGGGTTCCGGCTTGGGCGCCGCCTTCGGCTCGGGCTTCTTAGGTTCTGGTTTGGGCGCCGGTTTCGGTTCAGGCTTCTTCGGTTCCGGTTTGGGTGCTGGTTTCGGTTCTGGCTTCTTCGGCTCTGGCTTGGGCGCCGGTTTCGGTTCCGGCTTCGGCTCGGGCTTTTTCGGTTCCGGCTTCGGCGCCGGTTTGGTTTCAGGCTTCTTCGGTTCAGGCTTCGGCTCAGGCTTCTTCGGCTCGGGCTTCGGTGCCGGCTTGGGCTCCGGCTTCTTCGGTTCAGGCTTCGGTTCCGGCTTGGGTTCGGGTTTCTTGGGTTCCGGCTTGGGCGCCGCCTTCGGCTCGGGCTTCTTAGGTTCTGGTTTGGGCGTTGGTTTCGGTTCTGGCTTCTTCGGTTCAGGCTTCGGTTCCGGCTTGGGTTCGGGTTTCTTGGGTTCCGGCTTGGGCGCCGCCTTCGGCTCGGGCTTCTTAGGTTCTGGTTTGGGCGTTGGTTTCGGTTCTGGCTTCTTCGGTTC
>CAZUQM010000003.1:163746-290726 GCA_964622545.1 uncultured Planctomycetales bacterium
TTCTTGGGTTCCGGCTTGGGCGCCGCCTTCGGCTCGGGCTTCTTAGGTTCTGGTTTGGGCGCCGGTTTCGGTTCTGGCTTCTTCGGTTCGGGCTTGGGCGCCGGCTTCGGTTCAGGCTTGGGCGCCGGCTTCGGCTCGGGCTTCTTGGGTTCTGGTTTGGGCGCCGGTTTCGGTTCTGGCTTCTTCGGTTCAGGCTTCGGTTCAGGCTTCGGTTCCGGCTTCTTCGGCTCAGGCTTCGGGGCAATCGTTTCGGGTGCGGTCAGCTTGGCCGGCACAGGCTTATCCCCGGCCGTGGTCAACGACGTCGGCATCTCGGGCTTCGAGCAGTCAACCGTGGCCACGTAAGCCTTATCGCCCACGGTCAGGCTCAGGCGATGCACCTGGTCCTTCACGGAGAGCTCGGCCTTGCTCGCGCTGCGGATGGCCAGGGCCAACGTCGCCGCTTCCGACGTGATCGCCGGATACTCCTTCCAGGCCGGGCCCGACTTGGCCGGTCCGTGGGCCCACCATCCCAGCCCGTCCGAGCCGTGCAAAACGGCCAGCCAGGCCATCGCCCGAGACTCGGCGACCGTCGGGTACCGCTCGAACCATTTCGGCCCGTGCGCCTGGAGGCAGATCATCGCGGTCTGACCCTTGGCGAGCACCTGACGCGTGAGGTCGGTCCACGTGGCGACCTGCTCGGCGCCGGGCTTGGGCACGACGTACGGGTCCGACATGAAGACGTCGCATGTGCCGCTGGCCCAGTACGAGAACGCGGCCGGGACATTGTCCAGCACCACCACGGGATGCTGGGGATCGAGCTTCCTGATGAGCTGATAGGCCGCCTGAAGCTTGACGCGATGCTTGACGTTGCCGGACGGCTCGTCGGCGGTGTACCAGCACAGCAGGGCGGGATGGTCCTTCAGCGCCAGGACGAGCTGCCGCAGCTCGGCGAGCTGGGCCTTCTCCCCGCGCAACAGGTTACACACGTGCAGCATCACCCATAGCCCGTGCTGGCGGGCCGCGTCGAGGATCTCCACGTTCTGCTCGAGCCACTGGCCCTTCTCGTCGGGGTTGTCCTTGCCGGTGACGATGGCGTTGAAGCCCGCCTCGCGAATCCCGTCGTAGCCGTGATTCAGGAAGAGCACCCTGGCGAAGAACGGCTTGCCGTCGATCGTCAACCAACCCTTGTCGTCGACGGCGACCTTGGCGGGCGCACGCTCGTAATCGAGCTTGGGCACGGGCAGCTCGGCCCTCGGCTCGGGCGGAGCTGGGACGGGCGGGGCCGGATCGACCGACGCGTTCGGCGAGTATTTGATTCGGACCCGGGCCTCGTTCGGTCCGAAGCAGAACTGCACGCGAGCGAACTCCTTCGGCGAGTGGAACCCTCCCGATAGCCGGGCGAGGGTGGTCAGCTCGCCGGCCGGCCCGCAGATCCGCGTGATGTTGCCCAGCCAACGCCGACCCGGCAGGGCGGGGGCGATCTTCAGCGACTCGAAGGGGATGGCGATCTCCACGAGCCAGCGGTCGTCGCCCTTGGTGACCTGCGCCTCCCAAGTCGGGTTCCAGGCGACGTCCATGTCGCCCGTCCCGTCGACCCACTGATCGAAGCGCACGCCGTTGGTGTTGACCGCGAGGTGCGCGTAAGCGCCGGGACGACGGTAAGTTCGAAGGAACAGCTCGACGCAGTTGTCGCGATAGACCTGTCCGTCGTGCTGGGTGGCCACCGAGACGACGCGGTCCATGTGCGGCTCGAGACAGGTGATGCCGACGTAGAGTCTCTGGTCGTCGAAGGCGGCCTTGACCTCCGTTTGCGTCCGAGCGGGCTCCCCGGTAGCCAGGCCCACGAAGTTGGTCAGGGGCGCGATCTCTTGCCAGACCTCGTCGTCGAGCTTGCCGTCGACCTTGGGCGCGTCGTAGACCTTGACCACGGGGATGGTCACGGGCCAGGGCTTGAGCGAGGTCTGCGACGCCTGTTCGGCGTCCGCCGATTCGGCCGGGGCCGCGGTGCAGCAGGCCAGAAGGATGAGGCTCGCCAGGCTCGTCCATCGGTGTCGCATCATGATGACCTCCCGATGCGGTTGGGTGTTCGGCTGGTCCATCCCAGCGTTGACGGCCCATTCGCCGGGCCGCTAGCATCGTGACATCTCCAACGCCGGGACTGAATCCCAGAGTGCAAAGTCCCAACATCCTACAACCAGGGAGCGGTCGATGAAAGCGATGGCCAGAGCGCTAGCGAGTGTGGCGGTACTCGGTTGGCTTTGTTCTCAGGCGACGTGGGCGAATGAGCACGGTATCTCTCCCAGCGTCCACGTGCCGAAGCTGGGCAAGGCGCCGCAGGTGGACGGACGCCTCGACGAGCCCATCTGGAAGCAGGCCGCCGCCTGTGAGGGCTTCCTGCTGCTGGACGGGACGACAGCGGCCAGCAGGGCGACCGAGGCCCGCCTCTACCACGACGGCGAGTCGCTGTGTATCGGGGTAATCTGCCGCCAGGACAACGTGCCGATCGTCACGCACGTCTCGCCCGACAGCAAGACCTACCTGGATGATTCGGTCGAGGTCTTCCTCGATGTAGGCTGCACGGGCGAATCCTACCACCACGTCGTCTTGAATGCCGCCGACGTGTTGCTCGACGAGATCAACCGGGGCGAGCCGTGGACCAGCGGGCTGCGGTCGGACACGATCCGCGGCGTCGGGTATTGGAGCTGCGAGTTGGTGATCCCGTTCCGCTCGATCGGCCTGAAAGAGCCTACGGCCACGCCTATCGGGCTGAACTTGTGCCGCAACGACATCGGCCGTAAGGAGTCCAGCAGTTGGGCGGGCTTGGAGGGCAGGTTCCATCGCCCTGACGCGTTCGGGCTGGCGGTGCTGGGGTCGACGAAGGACGCGACCGCCCGCTATCCGATGGAGATCGTTCGGACCAAACCCGCCTCAAATGGGCGCGGCGTGAGCCTGGCAGTCAAGGTGTCGAACCCGACCTCGGAGCCCTTCGAGGGTCTTCTCGGTGTGCTTGCCTCGACTCCGTCGGGGGACGCCCAGGACAGGCCGATCAAGATTCCGGCTGGTCAATCAAGGGATCAGAAGATCGAGGTGCGGTTTGGCCCATCTGGGATGCACTCGGTGACGGTGCTGTTGCGATCGGGGAAGGCACTGCTATCCGGCCTGCGAACGAAGGTGGGGCAGCCCGCTGGCCGATAAGGATAGGTGGCGGTGGCACAGGCACAGGTTCCTGTGGGTACGGGCATCGAAGCTCATAGCCCCGCCAGCGTGTGCAAGGGAAAAGCATCATGGCGTTCGACACGATGAGCCGACGGTGCTTGCTCCGCGGCGCGATCCTTGTGGTGCTCCTGCTCGGCTGTGTGCCGGCCGGTTCGCTGCCTGGCGGGTCGAATCCCGGCACGACCACCGGTGGGACGACCGGGGGCGGGAGCGGGTCGTTTGGGGGCGGAGGAGGCACGACGGGTGGTCTTGCCGGCGGATGTCTGGGGCTCGGCAACCCGACCGATGCAACGCATCAGGAGGCCTTGGACGCGCTGAACGCCTACCGGCAAGCCAACGGGCTGGGCACGCTGCGGTACTCCGTGACGCTCCAGAACGCGGCCGATGCCCACGCCAAGGACATGCACGACCGCAACTTCTTCGATCACGTCAACCCCGACGGTGACGGACCCGGCGACCGGGCGGTGGCTGCCGGCTTCTGTCACCCGTACGGCGGCGAGAACATCGCTTACGGCCAGAACGCCAACGACACGGTCAGCCAGGTGATGACGGCCTGGCAGAACAGCCCGGGGCACAACGCCAACATGCTCCGCGCCGGCTTCGAGTATGTGGGCATCGGCGTGTACGTCGTCAGTGATGGAGTCAACACGTACTACTACTGGGTCCAGCTCTTCGCCTTCGACCAATGAGGGGACTGGGTTCGCCCCGGCCGCGGATGGGGTGAGCGGATGGCCGTCCCGGCGAACCGCCGGAACATGCCATTGACAGCATCTTATCTCATGGTATCCTAGAACTCACGCACCGGTAGACGTCCTGAGCCCGCGGGCGACGTGGCCGCAGGGTTGCGTTCTGCGCTGGGGCTGCTACCATATAGGGCTTGGTCCTGGGACGGTTACTCTCCCTTTTCACAATGTCGAATCCGCTGATGAACCGCCATCATCAACACATAACTCGGTAGGAGCCGGTGTACATGGACACGAGCGGCGATCTTGCAGAGATCTTCCGTCAAGAAACTCTAGACGAAGCAGCCTATGAGACTCTGCGCAGGATGGTGTACGGGTCAGCGCAGTCCCGTGAGCAACTCCTAGCCAAGGTCGGTGAGCTGGCCAGGAAACTCCAAGGTTCGGACGACCGCGACGGGGCGTTGAAGCTGGCTATGAGCTACTCTCTGCTGGGCCGTCACGCCGAAGCCCTGGAGTGGTTCGGCAAGGCCCGTGACGGCAAGGAGCGGCGTTTCTACAGCGGCAGGAGCTTGCAGGCCATGGGTGATTACGACAAGGCCATCACGGAATACGAGCGAGCCGCCGCCAAGGGCTGGGACGAGCTGCAATGCGAGCTCGCCAAGGTCGACTGCCTTCGTCGGTTGGGCGATACCGAACAAGCGGAGAAGGCGCTCGCCTCGCTGGCCAAGACCGGCGCGAACAGCGCCGAATGGCATTATCAGTACGGCTGTCTGCTGGGGAAGCTCGGCCAGACGCTGGACGCCGTGACCGAATTCGAGCGGGCCATCAACCTGGATGAGACTCACGCCGCGGCGATGTTCCAGTTGGCTTACGCCCTGGACCTTCGCGGCGAAGAGGATCGCGCGATCGAGCTCTACCAGCGGTGTGTGTCCAGGCCGCCCGTGCATGTCAATGCCCTGATGAACCTGGCGGTCATCTACGAGGACCACAACCGCTTTGAGGATGCGGCCGCTTGCCTTCGGCAAGTCTTGGCGACGAATCCGAACCATGCCCGAGCAAGGTTGTTCCTCAAAGACGTGCGCGCCAGCAAGGAGATGATCATCGACGAGGAGCAGGAGCGGGTGCGCGAGCGGCGCAATGCCGTGCTCGACATCCCGGTGACCGATTTTGAGCTGTCGGTTCGCAGCCGCAACTGCCTTAAGAAGATGAACATCCACACGCTCGGCGATCTGCTGAGGATCACCGAGGCCGAGTTGCTCGGCTACAAGAACTTCGGCGAGACCAGCCTCAACGAGATCAAGGCCATGCTCAGCCAGAAGGGCCTTCGGCTGGGACAGGCCATCGAAGAGCAGCGCCAAGTCCGCAAGCCCGACCTGCCGCCGTCGATGGCCAATGTCAGCCCCGACATCCTCAACAAGCCGGTCGGTGAGATGGATCTGTCGGTGAGGTCGAGGAAGTGCTTGCAGCGGCTGAACATCTCGACGCTGGGAGAGCTGGCGTCGCGCACCGAGGCCGAGCTGCTGGGCACGCGGAACTTCGGGCAAACGTCCTTGAACGAGATCAAGGATCGGCTTCACGAACATGGTCTGAGTCTGCGAACCTTGGACACGTGAGGCCGACCGACGGCTCCGCCTCGGACATCCTCGTCGAACGAAGACGGCATGAGGCGATGCGGGGCTGCCGGATTATTGGTTGTTGTGCCATCCCACCAGCGATTCGGGTCGGCCGAATGCCTCGGCCGGCCGGGCGGGCTCTCTCGGCCGCGTAGAAGCCCTTGGCCCGGTCCGTTGGACCCGACTCGGGGGACTCACCGCCGCGAAGAACAGGGAGGTTGGCGCGATGGTGTGCCTACATCGGATTCTCGCCACGGCCAGGACCGCATTGGGGTTCGGCCTGCTGACGGTGGTCGTGGTCTCGCTGTCGGTTCTTCTGCCTGCGGGTTGTCATCTGACGTCCGGTCGGTCCTCCGGTCCGCGAGCAGATGTGGTCAGCACGCCGGACCGTCGCATCCGCGTTCGTCTCGACAAAGCCGTGCCGCAGTTCATGCTGGCCGTGGAAGGTCCTTGCGTGATCGACGACGACAACGGGCGACGCCTCGTCGAGCCGCTGGGCGAGCTTGGCGAGTGCTTCGTGACGCCCGACCCCGCCGAGCCCGAAGGTCTCCTGCTGGGCGACACACCGCTGCCGAGTCCCGTCCTGCGGATCCTCCCGAGCGAGGACGGGTCCTTGGTCTACAACGACCGCCATTATCGCGGCTATCTGGTGGCCCGGCGGAGCAGTGATAGCTTCCTGGTCATCAATGTGGTGGACATCGAGTCGTACCTCCGCGGTGTGCTCTGCGGCGAGCTGCCCAAGCGGTTCCATCCGGAAACGTTCCGCGCCCAGGCGATCGCCTCGCGGACGTACGCGCTGTATCAGCGCTCCGTGAACGGGCCGAAGCGGTCGTGGGATGTGACGGCCGATACGTCGAGCCAGGTCTACCGCGGCCGGGACGAGGAGAGCACCACGGCCAACGAGGCCGTCGACGCGACGGCGGGCATCGTCTGTGCGTGGGAATCGCCTCACGGCAGGAAGATCTTCTGCACGTACTTCAGCAGCACCTGTGGCGGTATGAACCAGAACGTGGTCAACGTCAAGGGTGGCGAGACGATTCCACCGCTGAAGGGCGGTGTGAACTGCGAGTACTGCAAGGGGTCGGAGTGGTATCGTTGGAAGAAGGTTCGGTTGACGAAGGAGAGCATCACGGAGTTCGTCAAGCCGTACCTCGTGCGGAGCCGCTACACGAACGCCGAGCGTCTCGGGGTGATCGACGAGATCAAGATCCTGACACGGACGCCCAGCGGACGGGCCGTCCGGCTGCAGATCACCGACCGGGACGGGCTGACGTTCAACATGCGGGCCGAGGACTTCCGCCTGCTCATCAACAACGGTCAGCAGATCAAGAGCACGTTCTTCGAGATCAAGAACGAATCCGGCGCGATCACGTTCAGCGATGGGCGGGGCTACGGTCATGGCATCGGCCTGTGTCAGCACGGCGCCGAGGGGATGGCCCGAAAGGGCTACAAGGCGGGTCAGATCCTGCAGCACTACTATCCCGAGTGCATCCTGGTGAAGGCGTATTGACCCCTGTGGTGCGGCGGCGAAGGGGCGTAGGGTACATCTTGATGCACCATCCGGCCGTGCGTTTGGATTTCAGATGCACCGCACGCGCACTTCGTGAATGAGGCGCAGAGGGATGATCGATTGCACTCGAGGATTGGAGATGGGCATCGACAGGCTTTTCTATCGGTTAGGCGCTTCCTCGATTGTGCACATGCATGTCCTCGACCATTTCGTCTTCCGGTCGGTCTTCTCGCCAGGCATCCGATAGCACACTCGAACTCGCCAGTAGTAGTCGCCTGCCGGGAGATCCACGAGCCCATGTTCTTGGACAACATTCACAACAAGCTTCCGAAACGCCGAATCCGTTGCAGCTTGGATGTGGAAGCGCGGTTTCAGGTGATCAGCCACCGTCCCGGCAGCCCAAGGCCCACCAAGACGCACACGAGCTGTCTTGCGGCCGCTTTCGAGATACTGGATCGTGCTCCATTGGGTGCTGCGAATCCGCGGGGCAGGTAGGGCGTTCGACGCGCCTGGGGTTGTCTCTGTGCGTGGGCAGATAAACCAGGCTGCCCCGGGGGGGCTATCCCATCCAAACGGGACTCGGCACAAGCTGCCGCCTGGGAGCAGCGGATGGCGGTCTCCCGGAATGACTTTCGCCCCAACGTAGATCCCGTCGTTCCGGCGGCGGTCCCAGAGGCCAGCATCCCTTGCTCTCGCGCGGTGAGGCGTGCTGCCGACAAACTGCCTTCCCCATCTCACGTAGTCGACCAATGTCTCCTTGGTTCGCGACCCCTTGCAGTAGAGAGAACACTCGTTGCCGTTTCCGGCAAACGCCTTATCAGCCCAGCGAGCTCGACACATGATCACCGGTGCCGCAATACCGTCCAAGGGAGTGCTGGCTTTCGCCTGCGAGCTTGGCCCATCGAAGCCGATAACGACGTAACCCTTCGCGGGTACCGGTTGCACTCCCGATGGGATGACAAATGCGCGGTCGTCTCTGTCCACCACAGACCATCCAACGATGTCAACCGGACGGTCGCCGTAGTTGCATAACTCGATCCACCGCAGCTGACCCCGTTCTGCCAGCCTATACGAAATCTCGTTGATTGCGATCTGTCGCTGTGTATCCCCTGTCTCGGCACGTAACGCTCGGCCTGACGAGATCGCACTGGAAGATATCGCTACCAGCGCCACCACCCACGCCGCGGTACGCTTTTTTTGTGTTCTCTCCATGGCCATGAATCTCCTTGAGTCGCGTAGGGTGCATCTTGATGCACCACGACGTTACCCGGTCGAATGGTGCGTCAAAACGCACCCTACCCACTATGGTGCGCTGGGCCGTCGCCGCGCCAGGGCAATGAAGCCGTTGGCACGGAAACTCGTGGCGAGGGGTAACCGCAACGGTCCCGACCGCCGGCCGTTCAGCGACACGATATCAACCACGTCCCAGCCGGCCTCAACGAGCAAATCGTTCAGCTCTCGCCGCGAGAACACATGGACGTACATGTCGCGAATGCCGCGGTAGTACCACAGGATCTTGTCGCCCCATTCGGCCTGGCCGCGGTAGGTCTGCCACAGGTTGGCGACCAGGGCGTGAACTCCGTCCATGGTCAGGACGTCATGCCAGCGATTATGGACGTGGACCGCCAGGTGCCCTCCCGGTTTGACGACGTACGCCAGACCGCGCAAGAACTCGGCCCGATTCGCCCGGCCCGCGATGAGCCCGAGCGTGCTGAACATGCTGAGAGCGACGTCGAAGGTGTCGGGGCGAAAGAGTTGCGGCACCTCCATCATGTCGGCTCGAACGAGTGCGGCCGACCAAGCGGTGCCGTTGAGTTTCTCCCTGGCGACCCGCAGCATGTGGTCGGAGAGGTCCACGCCGGTGACGGCGTGCCCCAGGCGGGCGAGGTGGGCGACGTGCCGCCCCGTACCGCACCCGACGTCGATGACGCGGCCCGGCTGGGGGAACCAGCGCTCGAGGAGCGTCGTGTCGAAGGCGAAGAGGGGGCTGTCGGCGAAGTAGTCGTCGTACTCGTAGGCGATCTCGGGCCGCGAGAGGTAGGTGACGGTCGAGGGATGCATCGGGTCCATACACGGCCAGGATAGCGTTTCCGGACCGCGTTGCCAGGCCGGGCAGCGACCGGTATACTTGTCTGCACCATGCGATCAGCTGCCGCGTCAGACCGATACGCGTACCCTCTGGGCATGGACATGCTACGGCCCGCGCGGGTTGCGTGCGGCAGCTAGCGGCTTCGATCCCATCGAGCCTCGAGCCCGCCCTCGCCTCGCAGCGGGCCCATCGCCACCGAGGTCACGGTGCTCGCGTCGTGCCTCAGGAATCCCTGGAATTGCCAGAAACCTGTCCCCGGGCAGAACCGATATAAGATGAGGAATCCCAATGGCTAAGCGACGATACTTGGTTACCGGAGCCTTGCCCTACTCCAACGGGCGGCTCCACGTCGGTCATATTGCCGGGGCGTACCTGCCGGCCGACATCTACGTGCGCTACCGTCGGGCCTCCGGGGACGACGTGCGCTTCATCTGCGGCAGCGACGACAACGGGGTGGCCGCCTTGAAGACGGCCCGCGAGCAAGGCGTCTCCGTGGAGGAGCTCACGGCACGGTTCAACGCGTCTCAGCGGAACAGCTTCAGCGGACTCGGCATCGCGTTCGACGTCTACGGCGGCACGCATCAGCCCGACTTCGTCGAGCTCCACGAGCAACTCAGCCAGGACATGTTCCTGAAGATCTACGAGAAGGGTTACTTCACCAAAAAGACGACCAAGCAGCTCTATGACGTCGAGGCTCAGCAGTTCCTGCCCGATCGGTTCGTGCAGGGCACGTGCGTGCACTGTGGCAGTGACAGCGCCTTCGGCGATCAGTGCGAGGACTGCGGACGGAGTCTCGACGCCCTCGACCTGAAGGACCCCAAGAGCACGCTGACGGGCACCGCGCCCGAGCTGCGCGAAACCATTCACTGGTACATGCAGCTCGGCAAGCTCCAGGATCGCCTGGCGGCGTGGCTGCGGACCAAGCAGCACGATTCGCAGGACGGTCCGGCCTGGCGGCCGGCGACGGTGAACTTCTCGTTGGGGCAGATCGAGACCGAAGGCCTGCCCGAACGGTGCATGACGCGCGATCTCGAATGGGGCGTGCCCGTGCCTCTGGACGATCCCGACGCCGAGGGCAAGGCGCTGTACGTCTGGTTCGACGCGCCGATCGGCTATGTCAGCTTCACGGCCAAGGACTGTGAGAACCGCGGCGAGGGCTGGCAGGCCTACGAGCGATGGTGGAAGGACCCGGACTGCAAGGTGGTTCACTTCATCGGCGAGGACAACACGGTCTTTCACGCCCTGACCTGGCCAGCGATGCTGCTGGCCACGCACGACAGCGACGCGACGCAGGGTGAGCAGGGCGAGTACCAGCTTCCCTGGGTCGTGTGCGTCAACGCGTTCCTCAACATCAAGTTTCCAGGCCAGGACGAGGAGAAGATCAGCAAGTCGCGCGGCACGGCGATCTGGATCGAAGAGTACCTCAAGGAGTTCGATGCGGACCCGCTGCGGTACTACCTGACGGCGATCGCGCCGGAGCGCCAGCGGACGGCGTTCTCGCTTGAGGATTTCTATCAGCGGAACAACACCGAGCTGCTGGCCAAGCTGGGCAACCTCGTCAACCGGACGTTGACGTTCGCCAAGAAGTACTTCGACGGCAAGGTGCCCGACCCGGGCGAGCGGCAACCGATCGACAACGATATGCTCGCGCGCCGGCAACAGGCGGCCGATAAGGTGGCCGAGCACCTCGAGCATTTCCGCTTTCGCGCGGGGCTCGAGGCGGCGATGGAGCTGGCCCAGGCCGGCAACGAGTACTTCGAGGCGACCAAGCCGTACGCGACTCGGAAGACCGACCTGGCCGAATGCGGACGGGCGATCAACGTGTGCGTTCAGACGGTGCGGTCGCTGGCGACGGTGGTCGGGCCGTTCCTGCCGTTCAGCGCCAGGAGGATTCTGCGTCAGTTGTCGTGCGACGAGTCGTCGCTGGCGTGGGCGAGCGTGGGCGAGGAGCTTCCCGCCGGACACGCGCTCGGTAAGCCGGAGATCCTGTTCAGGAAGCTGGAGTTAGCGGAGTCGGAAGAGGAGTAGTCCGAGGTGCGGTTGGTTCCTCAGCTTGAGCTGTCGGATGCGCAGGTGCACTGGGTGCGGGATGACGCCGCGCTTGGTCATCGCGGCTTTCGGTTGTTGGAGGTCGATCGAGCGACGGGAGCGGTGAACAAGCTGGGGCGACTCCCTTCGACGATGCCCGAGCGCGTGGCCGGCATGGTCGGCGCGGTATATCGCTTGCTGCGTCTCGGTGCTCATAACCTTTGTCGTTTGAGCTCTGGGACGATTCTGGTTGTTATGACGGGGCGCGTCTATCGCAGCGCTGACGGCGGGCGGACGTTTGAGCTCGTACACCGACTCCGGATTGGCCGCAAGCCGGCGCGCGGGGGGTTTGGTGCGGTATCGGGCGACGTGGTCTATTACGGCGAATACACGGCCGATTCGTCCAGGACGCAGCCCATTCTGCTTTGTCGAAGCGAAGACGATGGTCACACGTTCCGGGAGGTCTTTCGCTTCGAGCCCGGCGAGGTTCGCCACGTGCACTTCATTCAAGAGGATCCGTACGGATCGGGGCTGTGGGTGGGGACGGGCGACATCGGCGACGAATGCCGCATCCTGCTGAGTCAAGACGGTTGCCGCAGCTTCGAGGTCGTCGGGCGCGGCAGTCAGCAGTGGCGTGCGGTGTCCGTCGTGTTCCGAGAGGACGCGGTGATCTGGGGCACCGATGCCGGCAACGATGTGGGCTGTGAGCCGAACTTCATCTACCGCTACGACCGCGCCGCCTGCAAGGCCCAGGTTGTCCAGGAGGTGCAAGGGCCTGTGCACGGTTCGTGTCAGATGCCGGATGGGACCATTCTGATCTCGACCGGCGTGGAGGGCGGCGAGAATGAGCGGGACGACCATGCCCACCTGTGGGCATCGCGAGACGGCCGTGCGTGGCAAGAGATCGCCCAGTGGCGGAAGGATCGGTGGCCGTTTAAGGTGCAATACGGCGTTGCGCACTTCGCTCATGGCCAGGAGAGTTGTGAAACGCTGTTTATAAATCTGCGCGGCCTGACCGGTCATGGGCTGTCGTGTTGGATGGGTTCGATAGAAGACTAGGGGGCGCGATGCATATCCTGGTCGTGTGTCAGTTCTGGCCGCCGGAGATGGGCGCCCCGGCTGCGCGCTTCTACGACTTCGGCCGAACGTGGGTCGCGCGCGGGCACAAGGTGTCGGTGGTGACGGCCTTTCCAAACTTCCCCTCGGGCGTGATCCCCGAGGAATATCGAAGCCAGCGCTATCAGCATGAGGTGATGGACGGTATCGACGTGTACCGCACATACATCTATGCCACGCCCAAGAGCTCGGTGCTCCGCAAGGGCCTGACGTATCTGTCGTTCGTGTTCTCGTCCTCGTTGTTCCTCTTGCTCAAGCGGCTCAAATACGACGTGGTCATCTCGACCTCGCCACCTCCGATCATGGGCTTGCCCGGCCTGCTCGCCGCACTGAAGCGCCGCGTGCCGCTCGTGTTCGACGTCCGGGACATTTGGCCCGAGGCGCTCGTGCTCAGCGGACGCATCAAGAATCCCCTTCTCATTCGCTTGCTCGAGGCCGTCGAGATGTTGCTTTATCGGTCGGCCACGCTGGTCAGCGTGGTGACCGAGGGCAAGCGCCAACGTCTGATCGAGCGAGGCGTGCGCAGGGAGAAGCTTGCCGTCTTTTGGAACGGCGTGGATCTGGAGCTATTCGACCAGGAGGCCGAGGGATCGCTGACGGCGGATTTCGAAGAGTTTGATCGCGATGCGAAGTGGCTGACCTATGCTGGGGTGTTCAATCCGGCTCAGGGCCTGGACGTCATCCTCGACGCAGCCGGCATCCTCAAGTCGACTCGGCCCGATTTATACGAGCAGGTCCTGTTCCTCATGATTGGTGGCGGTTCAGAGTTGGAGCGGCTTCGGGACCGCCAACGGGAGGAGGGGCTTGACCGCGTGCGCTTCATTCCGATCCAGACTCGGCCGGTCGTCTACCGAGTGCTCGGCAGGTCTCACGCGATTCTGATCCCACTGCGACCGCGCAAAGACGATCACACGGTGCCATCGAAGATCTTCGAGTCGCTGGCCAGCAGTCGGCCTATCCTGTTGTCTGCCACCGGAGAGGTGGCCAGCATCGTCGTCAGGGCTCGCGCCGGTCGCGTTACGCCGCCTGGGGATGCGGAGAGGCTCGCCGGTGCTGTCGTCCACGTGTTGGAGGACTCCGATTCAGCCGATCAGGCCGGACGCGACGGTCGGCTCTATGTGGCCGAGCACTTCGATCGTCGCGTTACGGCCCGCTGCTTCCTGGACGAACTGATTCGTCTGGTTGGGGATTCGGCGGCGCGGCCCCACAGCTCGTTAGGACGCCAGCACCCGACAAGCGGACACGATGCGAACTCGCCCAACCTGAACAGGTGAGGGACTCATGCGAGAGAAGAGTCACCGGCATTCTGCGATCATTCTCGAACTGACGCCGACTGGTATCTCGGTTGCACGCAGTCTGGGCTCACACGGCATTACCTGTTACGGTATCGACGCCAAACGGACGGCGATCGGGCACTTCAGTAAGTATGTTCGCAATGCCGTCAACCTTGCCTACGAACCTTTTGGGGAGCCGCTGGCGGAAAAGCTCATTCGATTCGCCGATCGCCAGCGCTGCAAACCTGTACTCTTCTGTTGCGGCGATCCGTCGTGTGAATTCGCGTCGCAGTACCATGAGATGCTCCGACCCCATCTGCTGATGGTCGATTCACTCTGCCCGGAGATCTCGGGCATTTTCGTCAATAAGATCAGTTTCTACAAGCGGTGTAATGAGCTGGGTATTCGCATACCGGCCACGTTCTTCCCCGAGAGCCTGGCCGAGGCTCGCGAGATTGCCAAGGAGATGCATTATCCCGCCATCATCAAGCCGGCTTACTCGCATCTGTGGCGCGATGCACTCAAAGGCGACAAGGTGCTTGAGGTGCGATCGGCCGATGAGTTGCTGCGCCTCTATGAGGCTTACTGTACAGACGAGCAGCGCAAACAGATTACGCTTCAAGAGGTCATCGTGGGGCCGGAGACGAACATCGCCATCTTCACGGGGTACATGAACCGGGACCTGGAGTTGGTGAACGGATTCACGGGCATCAAGACGCGGCAGTCGCCGCCTTTCTTCGGTTCGGCGTCGTACGCCGAGAGCCGTTGGCTGCCCGAGATTGTCGAGGCGAGCCGCCACGCCCTGCACGCCTTGGGCTATCATGGGATCGCCGGGACGGAGTACAAGTATGACACCCGAAGGAAGGAATGGCTCTTGATCGAGATCAACCCGCGGGTGGTCCTCTGGGAAGCCATCGCCCGGGCGTCGGGAGCGGATGTGATCTACGACTGCTACCTGGATCTCATCGGTGAAAGGCCGATCGGCAACCTTGGCGGACAACGCGATGGCGTGTGTTGGCAGTATCTTGCGAGGGACACGGACACAGTTATCAAGTATCTCAAGAACAGATGGGCCCGGCCCAGGGACCTCCTAAACTACCTGCGTCCTGACAAGGAGTACGCGATCATTGATCTGGAGGACTCGGGCATGCTCCTCATGTACCCGTTCTACATCCTCTCACAGATGAGCAGAGTGCTCGGCATGTGATACCGACGATGCTGGCGGCTTCCGCTGATGAGGTCCGCGGACTTCCCGCTTGGCCCGCTGGGGTTTGCATGATGGACCATGAGCAATCAGTGACCAACGCCTTCACCATTGACGTGGAGGCCTGGTTCAACATCCTCGACATCCCCGGCGCGCCCGATCGCGAGGACTGGCCGAACCTCGACGATCGCGAGACCAGGACCACGACCGCGCTCTTCGACCTCCTGGATCGACACGGCGCCAAGGCCACTTGCTTCTTCCTCGGATGGACAGCCGAGCATCGTCCGGGCCTGTTGGAAGAGGCCCTTCGGCGCGGTCATGAGATCGCATGCCACGGCTACGCCCACGAGCTCCTGTACGAGCTAACGCCCGAGCAGTTCCGTGAGGACCTCGAACGCTGCAAGGAACTCATCGTACGGGTCACGGGGAAGACGCCCCTGGGCTATCGCGTACCGGGCTTCAGCCTGACCGAGCGAACGCCCTGGGCCTTCGAGGTGTTGGCCGACGCGGGTTTCGACTACGACTCGTCCATCTTTCCGGGCAAGCGAGGCCACGGCGGGATGCCCTCCGCGCCGCGGCTACCGCACATGGTCGAATTGCCGGACGGCCGAGCCATCCGTGAGTTCCCGATTTCGGTACGGCGCGTGCTCGGCAGGCCGGTCGCTTATGTCGGCGGCGGCTACCTGCGGCTGTTCCCGTACTGGCTAATCCGACGGTGGGTACGTCAGGCCAATGCCGCGGGCGAAAGTGTGATCCTGTACATCCACCCCAGCGACATCGATCCCGGCAAACCGAGACTGCCGATGCCGCTGCATCGTCGGTTCAAATCGTACGTGAACCTGCACACGACCTTGGGCAAGCTCGACAAGCTGTTGACGGACTTTCGGTGGAGCACGACCATGGACGTGCTCGATCGCGCGCTGCCGAGGCCCGGCACAACAGGTGACGTTCAAACTGCGCCCTAGCACACTCAGCCCGAGAGGAGATGGAATGAAGGTCATCAACGTCTGCGGAGCCAGGCCCAACTTCATGAAGATCGCCCCGCTCATGCGGGCCTACAAGGGCTATGACGCCATCGAGCCCGTGCTGGTCCACACGGGCCAACACTACGACGAGAAGATGAGCAAGCTCTTCTTTGAGGAGCTCGAGATCCCCCGACCCGACCTGAACCTCGAGGTCGGCAGCGGATCCCACGCCCAGCAGACGGCCGAGGTCATGAAGCGCTTCGAGGCCGTCGTGCTCGAGCGCAACCCCGACGCCGTGCTCGTCGTCGGCGACGTCAACAGCACCATCGCCTGCGCGCTGGTGGCGGCCAAGCTCGGTGTCGGCGTGGTCCACGTCGAGGCCGGCCTGCGCAGCTTCGACATGGGCATGCCCGAAGAGATCAACCGCGTCCTCACCGACCGGATCAGCGACATCCTCTTCGTCAGCGAGCCGAGCGGCCTGAAGAACCTCGAGGCCGAGGGCACCGACCCGGCGAAGGTCCACTTCGTCGGCAACGTGATGATCGACACGCTCGAGTTCAACCGCAAGAAGGCCGACGCCTCGACGATCCTCACCGACCGCGGCCTGACGCCGGGCGAGTACGTGGTCGTTACGCTGCACCGGCCCAGCAACGTCGACGACCCGCAGGTCTTCGGCCGCATCCTCGACGCGTTGGACGAGGTGCAGGCCGACCTGCCGATCATCTTCCCCATGCACCCGCGCACGCGGAACAACATCGAGAAGATGGGCCTGGGCGACCGCATCGAGGGCATGAGGCAGCTCCGCATCCTCGAGCCGCTGGGCTACCTCGAGTTCCTCAAGCTGCTGGCCGACGCCGCGGCCGTGCTGACCGACTCGGGCGGCATCCAGGAGGAGACCACCATTCTGCGGACGGCGTGCCTGACGATCCGCGAGAACACCGAACGCCCCGTGACGATCGAGCAGGGCACGAACCAGCTCGTCGGCACCGACACCCAGAAGATCCTGGACGCCTACCGGGCCGTGCGGGCGAACCCGCCGACGGACCTGGCGCCGCCGGAGAAGTGGGACGGCAAGGCGGCCGAGCGGATCGCCGAGGTGCTGGCGGCGTGGGAGAGGTGAGGGCGGGGTTCGGGGGTCCGGGTTCAGGGGAACAGGGGCGATCCACTAAGAGGTCGAAAAGTCCGCAGGACTCGCATCGGTCGGCATGGCACGCACACAGGGGGCAGTGGCCTGTCTGATTCGCCTCCGAGCCCGCTCCTCGGGTGGCCCATCGCTTTGGCGATGGGCAGTGCGAACTCCCGCACGCCGAAATGTCGCCGCTGGTGCAGCAGTAGCGGCGCCCTGCTGGATCTGCAATCAGAGACGCGACCGTCACAGACTGTCGAAGTACCTCGCGCCGGGAACGACCAATAGGGACTTGCGCGCAGGTGACCGTTCATAAGTCTCGGAACGCAATTCGCGTTCCAGGTATTTCGACAGCCTCGTCAGGGAGCGTTGCTGTTGCATTGCTTCAGCACGGCGGGAACCTTGCCCTGCCACATTGACGGGCGAAGCGTCGCCGGCAACCGTCCGTTCCCACATCAAGCGTCTCGATGTCGTAGCCGATTACGGATGGCCTCCAGCTCTATAGCCGCGCGTAGGTCTTTCGGTCTGCCCAGGGCTTGCTTGGCGGCGATCAGTGCATCGAGCCCTAGCACATGACACGGCATGCCTGAGACATCGAGCTCAACGGCCTGTCGACGGACCTCATCATAGTTGCCCACGCCGGTGATCTCGGACAGGATGTCGAGCTGACCTAACGTGGTCAGTAGATTGAGGTTCTTGAATCCGGCCAAGCGCTTCGGGTCGGCGGGTAGGGCGGGACGATCGGGCGACATCCGGAAGCGTGGTTCGAGCTCTTCCAGCGCATCCAGAATGCGGGTGAGGTTCGCTTCGGTCAGCGGGGCGCAGACATCGACGTCCTCGGTGACGATGGACGAACCGTGTACGATGCCGGCCAACCCGCCGACGACGACGAACTCGACGCGCCTATCGATCAGGCGGCTCAGGATGTCCAGGGTCGAAGCCATAGTATCGCTTGCCGGCGGCCCGCATGGCACGTACCAGCTCCAAGGCCTGGTCGTGTCGTCGGAGGCGCTCGGTCGGCGTCAGGCTGAGGAGGTAGTCGATCTGGTCGACGTCAATGCCGTCGTCGATGGCGGCCTGCCAGGCGTCGTGGGGCGGTTTGCGTTCGGCTGTCACGGCGGCACCTCGCTTCGGGCGATAGTGATTGTATCAGGGTTCGGGGGCTGGAGGGGAGATCCGGGGGAGTGTTCTGGATTCGAGGGCGGTTATCGTTGGGCACGGCTGCCGCGTTGCCGGAAGGGATTCCGTCGGTACGTGGTGCGAGATAGGAACCACGCACCAGACATCCATGGTCCTTCGAAAACCACGATGGATGAAGACGGGGGGTGAGAGACCTGGGGGGCTTGTGGACCTTCACCGGCAAGCGTTCTTCCGTCGCTCCGCTGGGGCTCATGTGTTCTTGGGTTACGGTGACCCCGGGTTGCGTTCGCCTGACGGCTCACTGTCTCCCGATGGGAGGGCGTGAAGCCCTCGCTTTCAGGCGGCACCTCGGTTCAACAGCAATGCTTCCCGACGAGGCTGCCGAGATACCTTCCCAGCCGATGAATTGACGTACAACCTGACGGGCGCGTCTCTAACCGCACTGCGTCCTGTCGGGCGCGACGGTCCGCGTCGACATCGCGATCTCGTGAAGAGCTGTTGCCGAGCCGCCGTGTCCTCACGGCGGTCCTCGACGTGACGCTCGGGACCCGGCTGGGGACCCGGCTTCGCTGAGCCTGCTGCGCTCGTGCTTCGCAGGCTAAAGGCTCAGCCAAGGGAACCAGTGCGGCTCGGTGAAGGCGACTCGTGCGGCTCGTGCCGTCCACAACGGCCTCACAACGCCCTTTGGGACGGACCCGGGTCGAGCTTTGACCTTTCGGCCTCTGGATGCTTCGACGTTACCCGGCGGCCAGCTTACGGCTTCTTGTACACCGTGACCAGCCAGTCCGAACCGTCGGCGTTCAAAGGAGCGAACAAGATGATGTGCTTTCCCGTCGAGTGTACGAATTCACCGAAATCGTGAGACCGAAACCATTTTCGCGGATCGTACTGCGTAGGAGCCCGCTGGAAGCCCGCCAGACATGGCCGGCGCGGATGCCTCACGTCGTAGAAGAATCTCGCGGTGCCGCCGGATCGAGCGCGGACGATCTGAAGTAGCAGGCCGTCGTCGACAAGGATCGGCGAGGTATATGTGCCTGCGAACAAAGCCAACGCCAAGGGCGATCGGTTGGCCTCGCCGATCAGCTTGGGTTCGCCCTTTCCTTGGGTCGGCCGCTGGTAGATCCGCAGGCCTCGATTGTCGGTCACGTAGAACAGGTCATCCTTCCACAGCAAGCCACGCTTGCCGCCAAGGAACCGCTCCTCAGACACCTGCATGGCCGTCAGCGAGGTGTCGAGCTTGATCTTGCCGGGCTGAGTGGTCGTGGCGGGGCCGTCTGACCACGTCTCGGGATGATCGGGATCAAGACGTGCGACCACGGTTCCAAGCTCGCCCATCATCAGCTCGAGCATGCCGTCGCGCAGGCGCATGTGCGATACGATATTGCTCGGCAGTCGGAAGTGGTACCGCGGCTTGGCGTCCAGTCCGTCACTCCATTCGAGCACGAGGAGGTGACGAGGCCCGACATCACGTTGGTATTGGACATACTGATAGCCGTGCCGCTTCATCTCCTCGGCCGAAAGCCTCTCCGCATGAAGCAGGAAGAGATACTTCTCCGTCCAGGCGGTGGCCCTCAGATTCACGCGGACGTTTGGCGGAAGATGGCCGTAGGCGCGGAGTTCAGCATGGACGACGGTCTCGATCTTCGGCGGGGTCGTCCAAGCATAGCGCGATTCCCGCAGGGGGCACCGCGTGAGCCACATGACCCTCTCGCTGAAGTGGGCGCGCTTCCTACCGTCTGTCTGCTGCTTGTCCGTGTCCGAACTCGCCTGCGTTGTCGTACGCCGCGACGGTTTCGAAAGCGGATTCACGGAGCGGTAGTTCGATTGGCCGAACACCAACAGGTCGCCCGTGTCGGGATCGGTCCGGATATCAGTAAGCCAGTGAGTCCGGAGTGTGTAGGGCTCGCCGTCGATTGTCCGCCCGGCATTGTCCAGGCCTGTCAACGCAACCCAGCCGGTGCGTTCCGTGATCCGGCCGGACGGCTCGACCTTGAAGCTGACCACGGGGAAGGCCTCCGCTCCGCGTGGTGGACCGAGGTAATACGCTGGAACGAGCGCTGCGTGGAAGCGGTTGCCGTGCTGGGCGACGACGACCTGGCCTGTCAGGTGTTGGTTCGAAGGAACGTCAACCTTGCCGATGATCATCTGATCCGTGATCGTCAGCGAGTTGCCGACCTCGTTCATAGCCAGGCCGAACAGGATGAGCACCACACCGGCGACCGTCCAGGCGAGCTGCTTGAAGCCGACGTTGACCGAGCGCTCGCGACCGGCGGCCGCCAGCGAGGCGATCACGCCGCCAGCCAGCACGGCCGCGACCGCGATTCCGAAGAACGTGCCCAGCGACGTTCCGTTTGACAACGTCAAGTTCCAGCCGGGATGAATGTCCACCAGCCGGTTCGACATCATCGGCGCGACGGCCCAAATCACGAGCACCATCACGGCGAGCAGCACGCTGGCGAGCATCTGTCGCGTGATGACGGCCGCGGCGAAGGCGAGCGCATAGGCACAGGCCACGGCGCAAGCCACGCAAGTGGCGAGTGCGATGGCAGCTTGGATCTCGCTTGGACATTCTTTGGCCAGGTTGCCGCTGTGATAGTACCACAGTAGATCCCACGCCCCAGCCACAGCGAAGACGAAGCCGACCGCAATCACACCCGCCAGCAGCTTGGCCAGGATGATCGCGCGAGGTCCGACGGGCTGAGCGGTCAGGAAGCGCTCTTCGTCCTTGCCCCAGTCGCGACAGACGGTGTGGGCGGCGACGATGGCCGCGAAGAGCCAACCGAGCCCGGCAAGCATGCCCCACGACCCGCCGTAACGGATGGGCGATTTCGGGTCGAGGGCGCAATACACCGCATGGAGTACCGCGGGCAGGAGCCAGAAGATCGCTAGCCCGGCGACCACGACCCCTGCCGACTCGCGGAGCTCCTTCAGAAGGAGGTTGACGATGGATGGCACGGTGATGCTTCGCGGCTGAGGTCGTCGGTCTGCGGTCGTCGTTGGTGCGGAGGCGGTAGTCATACCTTAGCGACCCTCCCGGCCCATCGGCGAGCTAACTTGAGCAGCAGGTATACCCAGACGAATAGATACAGCGGCAACAGGAAGGGCGCGAGGATCCGTGTCTGCGGCAACAGCGAGAGCACTAACGGCACGAGTGGATTAGCCGCCGCGGACGGCAACCACAACCATTCGCCGCGCAGCAGCGGGAAGATTTGCAGCAGCCACAGGTGAACGACGATCATCGCGAATACGCCACCGAGACCAGCGGTGAACTCGTTTCTCGCCCGCGTCAACACGAAGAAGATCAACGTGTAGAGGCAGAGCATCGAGCACACGGCGACCAGCGCGATCCAGGCTACCCAGGCCATGGGGCTAACGGTCGACAGGGCCTCGGCGAAGGCATCGCGCAAAGGCGTTTTGCCCACTCCCTCCAGCCAGGTCCGGAGGGTATCGTCCGTCTTGATCAGGGTGGCCGGTTGTCGCGACCAGATCGCCAGCAGTCCCGCAATCGTCGCGATCACGTACATGCCGACGAGCTGCGCCGCACCGACCGCCCACTTCGTCGCCAAGACGTCCGCCCGGCTGATGGGCTGGGCGATCAGGAACTCCCACGTCCGCTCGGCTCGCTCGACGGCGACCGACCCCATGGCCAGAAAGACCACCATGAGACAACCGACGGGCCAATAGATGAGCAGAGCGGCCTCACCGTGCGAGATGATCTGCGCCCGCATCAGCCCCGCCAGCAGGCCCGTCATCACGACCGTCGACAGGAAGAACCGCCACCGCTGCTCACGCCACTCCTTGCCGAGCATGGCCCAGCGCATACGTCGTCGCTGGCGTCGCTCGTCGTCCAGCACCTTGGCCAGGCTGATCTCAGGCATCGGCAAGCTCCCGACGTCCGATGACGTAGGCCTCGAAGATCTCGTCCAGGTTCAGGTCAACCACGTCCGGTTCATTGCGGGCCAGTTGCGCGAGCGCGTCTCGGGCTTGGCTCACGTCCTCGACCGTCACGGCCCAGCGACCGTTGCGAGCGTCGACGTCGAGCATACCGGGGATGTCGCCGGCTTTGGCGCCCTCGGCCGGGTCGAGCAGCACGCGCTTGACCGACTCGCGGAGCGCGTCGACCGTCGCGGATCGCAGGATGCGACCGTCGTGCAAGATCGCCACGTGGTCGCAGATCGGCTCGATTTCGTAGAGCAGATGCGACGAGAAAAACACCGTCACGCCGGCTTCTTGCAGGTAGCCGATGACGTCTCGAAGGAAGTCTTTGCGCGCGATCGGGTCGAGGCCCAGCGTCGGATCGTCGAGGATGACCAGGTTGGGTCGATGGGCCAGCGCCAGCAGCAGCGCGAGCCGACTGGTCTGGCCCTTGCTCAGCGTGCCGACGCGCTTGTCCACGTCCAGGCCCATCTGCTCGAGCAACCGCGCGGCGAGCGCGTCGTCCCAGTCGGGATAGAAACGCGAGACCCATCGAACGATCCCGCCGACCGTCATCCAGTCGTACATGCTCTGGTTCTCGGCCATGTAGCCGACGCAGCGTCGAATCTGGATTGCATCGCGCGCCGGGTGGAGCCCGGCCACCGATGCCGTGCCGCCGTCCGACCGAATCAGCCCCAGCAGCGTGCGGATGAGCGTGGTCTTGCCGGCTCCGTTGACGCCCAGGAAACCGAAGATCGAGCCGGCGGGTACGTCGAGGTCCACGCCGCGCAGCACCTCGTGCTTGCCGTAGCATTTGCGGAGGCCTTCGACGTGAATGGGTGCCGGTACGTCAGCCATGGCTCGCTCCTCCCTTCGTCAGCGAGGCGATCTGCTTGTCGAGCAGGTCATGCAGCTCGTCGGGGGTGATGTCATAGTGGATGGCCTGAACGACGGCCTGGCTCAGCAACGAACCCACCTGCTTGAGGCGTTCGGACTTCTTGAGCGTCGGCGGGGCCTCGTCCACGAACGTGCCGTCGCCACGCTTTCGGATGAGCAGGCCCTCGCGAGAGAGCAGGTCGTAGGCCTTTAGGACCGTGTTCTGGTTGGCCGGAAGTTGTCGTGCCAACTCGCGGACGCTGGGCATGCGGTCACCGGCACGGAGCGTGCCGTTGGCGATCTGGTGCTTGACCTGATCGACGATCTGTCGGTAGACGGGGACGGCCGAGCTCGGTTCGATGCGTATGAACATGACTGTTATATATCACTATAACACCAGAACAGGCGCCGGGCAAGTGGGCTGTTAGGAATTTCTGCTTGTCGAAGGATGCGGATCCGCGCCGGAGTGGTTCCTGAGGAATCGGCAAAGCACGACTCCTTTGCTGGCTTTGCGGAGCACAGGGGCTCGTCCCGAGCCGCAAGATCACGTACCGAGAAGTCAGAACCTCAGCACGTCAAAGAGAAGCTCTTCGTCCACAGAAGCCGCTACCGACCGGGAATGAATTCGTGTCCCCCATCGCTGAAGCGATGGGCCACCCAGGTGAGAAAGGGCGAGTTCCTATCAGAGCGGCGACCGTCAGGGAGCTGTGTTGTTGGAAGACTTGAACAGCAACGCTCCCTCACGGTCGCGTCTCCGACTGACGCGCCTGCCTCTGACCGTCGCGTCTACGACTGACGCGCCTGCCTCTGACCGTCGCGTCTTCGCTTGGCGTTTCCTCTGACGGTCGCGCCTTCGCTTGGCGTTTCCTCTGACGCTCGCGCCTTCGCTTGGCGTTGCCTCTGACTGTCGCGCCTTCACTTGGCGTGCCTGTTCGAACAGCAACGCTTTTTGACCGTCGCGTCTTCGACCGTGCCGCTGCTGTGTCGGCAGTGCCCTTGACGATAATGGCCCCCTCGCTCGCGTCTCCACTGCTCAGAGATGAGTGGCACGAAGAGGGATCGAACCTCCGCGGATTGTCTTGTTGTCTTGCAGCATCTGTGCGACGATCCGCGACGGTGCAACGGGCTGCGCGACAAGCAATCGGAGGCGACCACGTGATACATCATCCGACGAACACGCGACCACCGGCGTCTAGCATGATCGGCACGGCGCGGTTGCTCATCGCGACATGCACATGCGTATGCGCTGCGACAGGCACGGCCCGGGCCGACCGACCGCCGGACGTGATTCGGCTGGGCGAGCGGCTCGAGGGCAAGGCCCCGTCGGCCACGGTCGACCTGTCAGGCCGGTGGTCGTTCGCGTACACACCGGCCCGTGAGGATCCGCCGGCCGTGGCGACCTACAGGGCGACCATGCCGATTCCTGGCTGTTGGGATGACCATTTGACCCACGATCGAGCAACATCGCTGTGGCCCCGCGTCCGCTTCAACCCGGCCCCGCCGATCGAATACCCCATGACCGAGCCGCCGCCGGACAGCCGATTGCCGTCCATCGTCGGCACAGGCTGGTATCGACGTGTCATGCACGTTCCCGCAGATGTCTCGGGCAGGCAGATCACGCTGCGTGTCGGCCGGGTCGTCATGGAGGCCTGGGTCTACGTCAACGGCCGGCAGGCGCACCATCACCTGGGCCACAGCACGCCGTTCGAGGTGTCGCTGGGTGACGACCTGCGTTGCGGCCAGGCCAACGAGATCGTCCTCGCCGTCGACAACACGCGGACGGATCGCATCGGCTGCATCATCCGCGGCTACAAGGGGCGCAGCGGGGGCATCTACGGTCCGGTCAGCTTGCATGTGGCCGGGGCGGCGCGGATCGCGGACGTCTACGTGCGCCAGGCTGACGACGAGCGGCTGCGTTGGCGGGTCGAACTCGAGGGCGATGTACCGGCCGGGGCGGAGCTGGGCTGGTCGATGGCGGACGACGATGGCAAGCGCGTGCTCGGTCAGGGCAAGGTGTCGGTCGACGGTGTGACAACGACGTGGTCGACCGGCCTTCTGGGCACGAAACCGTGGTCCGACGAGTCGCCGAGATTGTACCGCATGTCCGTCGAACTGTGGGGCGGTGCCGGTCGCTTGGACGTGTGCGCGCGGCCGTTCGGCCGTCGTCGCCTGATGCGCCACGGCTTCGGCCTGCGGCTGAACGGACGGCCGGTGTTCCTTCGCGGTGTGTGCGAGTGCTGCTACTTCCCCGAGACCTGTACGCCGCCGACGACGATGGGCTGGTATCGCCGGCACATCGGTGCCTTGAAGCGGGCGGGCTTCAACTGGATGCGCTTCCACACGTCGGTGCCGCTTGAGCCGTGCCTTCGGGCCGCGGACGAACTCGGCATGCTGGTCCAGGTCGAGCCGCCGCGCGGCTACGGGCGGCAAGAATGGCTCGACATCCTGCACCACGGCCGGCGGCACCCGTGCGTCGTCATCTATTGTTGCGGCAATGAAGAGGTGCTCGACGAGCCGAAGATCGAGTTCCTCCGCCAATGCGCGGCCGACCAGCGGTCGGTCGTACCCGATGCACTGTTCAATCCACAGGAGGCCCTCCGGGGCGTGGAGTATGGGTCGGTCCAACAGGTCGGCCCCGGTCGCGTCGACAAGCCGTACCGCCACAACCCGAGCCGGCTGGCGGCACTCAAGGCGTTCAGCGACGTCTTCGGGCAGTATGCGTGGGGCACGCTGAGCTATCGCACGCTGGCGGGGGATCCGGCGAGGTTGACCGAGCGTTTGGCCGCCTACGAGCGGCCTTGCCTGAGCCACGAGCTGGGCATCATCGGGTGCTATCTGAACCTCGACCTGGCCGGGCGCTACGAAGGCACGCGGATCGGTACTGGAATCTTCGACAACGTCCGGCGGATCCTTCGCCAGAGGGGATTGCTAGAGCGCTCGGCCGTCCATTATCGCAACTCCTGCGCATGGCAACGGCTGCTGATGAAGGACGTCATCGAGACGGCGCGGATGGTGCCGCAGATCGCCGGCTACGACCTGCTGGGGGGCACCGACCCGCACTGGCACCGGCACGGCTACGGGTGCGGCATGCTCAACGAGTTCGGCGAGCTCAAGCCGGGCGATTCGTTCGATCGCATCGCGTGCTTCAACGCGGCTAGCGTGGTCCTGCTGCGCCATCATCGCCGGCGGGTCTTAGCCTCCGGCGAGGCGTTCTCGTCGCCCGTCCTGGTGTCGTGGTTCGGGAAGGAGCCGACGCGCGATGCCGACGTGTCGTGGCGACTCAGACGGTCTGACGGCGAGGTACTCGCGCGGGGGCAGCATGCGGCACCCAAGGTAGCACCGGGCGAGCTGGTCGAGATCGGCAAGGTGCGCTTCGAGGCGCCGTCCGTCGAGGAGCCGGCCAAGGCGACGCTCGAGGTCAACCTGAGCGGGTCGGGCGCAAACCTCACCAATCGGTGGGACCTGTGGCTCTTCCCGCTCGTCGAGTCGAAGCCGGCGCCAAAGGGCGTGACCGTCGTCTCGGCCCTGGATGGCGAGGTCCTCAAAGGGCTCGTTCGCGGTGGCCGGGTCGTCTTGCTCGGCAGCAAGCCGTTCAAGGCCCAGAAGACGAGCTTCCAGATCGCGATCGCGGGCCGGCCGTCCGGCAACCTGGCCACGGTCGTCGCCGACCATCCACTGACGCGACGGTTTCCACACGACGGTATCTGCGGTTGGCCGTTCCGGGCGATGCTGGACGGCGGGGCCGCCGTCGTGTTCGACGAGATGCCCGAGGCGTTCGACCCGATCGTCGAGGTCGTCCACACCTACAAGAACCCGATGCGCCAGGCGGCCGTCTTCGAGTGGCGCGTGGGGCGGGGCAGGCTCCTGGTTTGCTCGCTGGACCTGTCGGGCTCGGATCCGGCGACGAGATTCTTCCGCGGAATGCTGCTGGACTATGCGGCGGGCTCGGACTTCTCGCCGCGGACGGAGGTGGCTTTCGGGGCGATCGCGCGATACCTCAACCTATCCCTGCCTGGTCTCGAACAGCAGCGGCCGACGGACGAGGCCGCCGATCCGCGCGTGCGGACTCCGGCGAAGCCGTAGGTGTCTTTCGTCTGCGGTTCAGCAGGTGTGGCGGTTGGATCAGGCTTCCGCCAGGCCGAGGCGGCCCGGATGGGGTTGGCGTCGAGCATCCTGCCCGAAGGCGGGTCGGCTGTTCGCGACGCTGAGGGCTGCGGTCGGTTCGAGAAGTAGACATCGGTGCAGCAGCATGATGCGGCGATGCGCACGAACGCGGAAGCGCGTGCGGAGGAGCTTGTGGAGGGCCGGGGCGTCGAAGTCGTGCAGGTGCCACTCGCTGAAACCTTGCTCGATGCCGGGCAGAAGCCATTTGAACAGCCGCGTCCTCTTGAGCAGATCCTTGATGAGCTGCTTGGGGCGTTCGATGGGCACGGTGAGGATGACGCGCCCGTTCGGTGAGCAGACACGCCTGAGCTCGGCCAGCACGGACGCCGGCGCGGTGACGTGCTCGAGCATCTCGCTGCACACGACCATATCGAAGGCGCCGTCGGCGAAGGGCAGCGCGACCGTGCCGTCGGCCTGAATGAGCGAAGGATGATCGCCGTCACGGCGGGCGGTCCTGAGCGAGTCGATACTGATGTCGACGCCGACGACGTGGAGGCTGGGCTCGAGCAGGTCGCGGAGGGGGCCTTCGCCGCAGCCCAGATCCAAGACGCGTCGACCGTCCACCGACCGGACCCATCTGGCCACGAGCTTGAGCCGGGCGCGCTCGATCATGCCCGCCAGGCCCTGGTAGGGCGTGGGGTGCCGGTGGTACATCGCATCGTTCCAGGCGGGGCTGCCAACGGCGTCGGACATCGGGCAGATCCTCCCACGGAGGTTGCATCTCAGGGGGGTCGCGTTTCCCCCCCACGGCTGAAGCCGCGCCGTGGCGCGTCGGTTACCGCAGTTGAGCCAGACGCGGCGTCATCCCTTGCGCTTCTGGATAGTGATTCGGCCGGGCTGTCGATGGGCATGAACGTCCGCTAAGCAAATGGTTTCGCTCAGCGCGCGACGCGGGGCGCAGGGGGCCTGCCTGGCTGGTGGGACGTGCAGTGGGTGTCCGGGCGCGTCGAGGAACGTCCCATAAGGTTATCGGTCAGCGCAAAAAGGGGGGCGAGAACCCGAAGGCCTCGCCCGTGGACAAGAATCTCCTTCGCACCAGGTTCGTCGAAGCGTCCCCGTGCTTTCGGGACGCTCCGAAGGCTGGTCTTAGGCGGTCGTGGTCGCCGAGGGGCTGTACTCTTCGATGAAACGACCGATGGTCATCGCACCGAGAACCTCGCGGACCTTGTCGGTGGCCGAGCCGAACACGTCGGCCAGACCGTTCTGGATGTCTTCGGGGGCACCACTCTGCTCGGCGTCCTGTCGGCCATCGATGATGCCGTTGACGGCCTCAATGACCTCGAGCATCGTGATGTCCTTCGCATCCCGGACGAGCTGGAAGCCGCCGCGCGGGCCGCGATCGGACCTGAGGATCCTCGAGCGGGCAAGCTGGCTCATGACTTTGGCCGCATAAGCCGTTGGCAAACCGTAGGTTTCGGCGATTTCGCCGGCTTGAATGCCTGAGGTGGCCCCACCTTGCCGTCGCTTGGCGATTTCCAGGACGGCCAACACTGCGTACGTCGATGCCTTGTTTCGGAACATTGTTGTACCTCGTCTCCTTTACACCTGGACTACGTTGCCCCCGGGGTCACTCACCGGGACCCCAACCGGAAATCCATTTCCAAGCCGATGCCCCCAAACCATATTGGGAACTGATCGACCTTTCAAAGCCTGCTGTTCTGAGACCGACGGGTCTGTGACGTCTTAATGCAACCCGTGTGCCAATCTCAGAATATTCCGGAATTGTCCGAGCCCGCCCTCTCGCAATACTTTACAACCCTGATGATCCGCTTAGCTTCTCGAAATCGTTTACAGGGTTTAACACTATGCACAAAATTGTGCATCATTGTGCATCGAGTGCAGCCCATTATCGGGTCTGCATATCGGAGCCAAACAGCCGCCCCTGACGCTATGGGATTATAACTGCTTATCCAGCAAAGTCTAGTGCCGAAAGGTCTGGTTCTTGTGGCATCAAGTCCCCTGAGGCGAGCACGACTGATCTTCATTCCAGCGGTCGTTTAAGTTTTCTGACGGACCTACCCCGTGTGGTCTGGTTCAGGAATACGCTGGAACAGGCATGTGCCAGCATGGCTCTGAATATTGCCATGTCTCTGATAGAAGACAGCTGTATGAGTAAGGGTTATCCCGATTCTTATATTCAGACTGTCGAGTAACCTTCGGCTTTGCGCGGTGAGCCAGGCTGACGAGACTGTCGTAGGGGATCATGCTGGACGTCCGTATCAGCCTGACGACTCATACCATGGGATACGTTGAGGGATGGCAGCCCGCTTCGAGATCGTGACGACCTCGGTATCGCCGGTGTTTCCACGACCACCGTGGAGCGACGATGTACAATAGCGGGATGGAACGCGATCGGATTCTTGACGAGTTGGCCGCGCTGTTCGGTCGCATGCAGCGCATCTACGCCGAGCATGCCGAGGCCATCGGTCTGTCATGTGATGGATGTGCCGATAACTGCTGTCGGACCCATTTCCACCACCATACGGTCGTCGAGCAATTGTTCCTTGCCGAGGGTCTGCGAACGCTCGAGCCCAACGTACGGGCGGAGGTCATCGAGCGAGCTCGCCTCTACCTCAAGGACATGGACCGGGCTACGTCTGAGAATGGGGCTCCGGCCGTTGTGTGTCCGTTGCTCCAGGGCGACCGCTGCATGCTGTACGACCATCGTCTGATGATCTGTCGGCTGCACGGGACACCGTGGGTCCTCCAGGCGGGCAAGGAGGCCGGTCAAACCAAGCCAGGTTGCGACAGGGCGATGGCGTGCCTCGCCGGCCGGGAGGATCCCCCTCCTCCGCTCGACCGCACACCGCTGTTCCTTGAGTTGGCCGAGATCGAGCGACGTGTTCGTACGGCCACCGGACGGACCGAGCGCGTGAACCTGACCCTTGCGGAGATGATCCTCGCCATCGCCGAGGAAGAGGGATGGGCCTGAGTGTCCGTCTCTGTCCCGAGCCGACCATCGGTTACCTCGCTCCGACGCAGACGAGTTGCCCTGTGGAGGTCAGTGCCAGCACCTCGCTGGCCCCGTCGCCGTCGACGTCGGCCAGGATGGGGCCGTAGACGCGCCCGCCGACATCGACCTGCCAGATCGTTGAGAAGGCCCCATTGCGTACGGTCGCGGCACGAATCCTTGAGCCGACGGCATAGACGGCCTCGACTTGCCCGTCGCCGTTGACGTCCCCGGCTGCGACGCTGCCGGCCGAACCCTTGACCGAGGCATCCTCGGCTTCGAGCCTGCCGGTCGCGACGTCATAACAACGAAGGCCCCCGCGGTAGGCCGGGCCGATGAGCTCCTGGTCGCCATCCCCATCGAAGTCGGCTACCGCCGGGTGAGCGCTGAGCCCGTCGAGGTAGCCGGTGTGCCAGAGGAGCTTGCCGGTCAGCGACCAGAGCGCGACGGTGTAGCGGCAGTTGCCGGTCAGCACGGCCGGGGCGTTTGCGCCGCGAGGCCTCACGAGGATCGGATAGCCGTAGGCGCTCCACCCACCGAGCTGCCCGTGTGGCCAGGTGGCGAACTCGAGTAGCTTGCCGCTGTGGCCGGAGGCGACGACGTGGATGTCGGGATACTGACAGACGATCTCGTCGAGCCCGTCGGCGTTGCAGTCGCCGATGGCGAAGGGTTTGCCGCCCCATCCGCGTTTCTCGGCGTCGTCCTGGTGCCAGATGGTTTGGCCCGTCCGGCCGTCGAGGAGGTAGGTCTCGTCGGTGTGCATTTTTGACCGCCTCAGGGTCACGACGACGTCGGTCTGGCCTTGCTTGCGGAACTGGCCCGTGGTCCAGGTGAGGATGCCGCTGGTGTTCCAGGCGGTCGGTCCGGCCGCGAAGCGGTCGAATGCGTGTCGCCAGAGGAGGCCTCCGTCGGCCGTCCGAGCCGCCAGGGCCGGCAGACCGCTAGTGGTTGCTTCCGCGGCGAGGATCTCCTTGCAGTCGTCGCCGCTTATGTCGGCCAACTCGATTCCCCAGAACGTGGCCGCATCGTCGGTCTGGCTCCGGCCGGGGATGCGAAAGACCTCCTGGGGTCCCTTCGCGTTCTTGCCCGGCCTACGGAGGCCGAGTAGATGACGCGAGCCGGCGGCAACGACGATCGTCGGCGGCTGATCGGGGCGTAGTCGGGCAACCACGGGCATGTCGGGCTTGGTCGGTGCGGTTCTGCGGGAGCGAAGCTCGGCGCTGAGCTTGACCGTCTGAAGGGACGCGGCGGCATCGGAACCGGAGCTTGGGGGCAGGCAGTCGACCTGAAGGAGGAGCCCCGGGGGCTGATTGGCTGAGCCGTGGCGTGCGGCCAGGACACGAACGTCCGTGCCGTCGGACCAGGCGATGTCCCGACCGACGCGGCTGGGAAAAGGGAGGAGTCCGCGGCATGTGATCGCACCGGCTACCCTCTGGTCTCGTTCAGGGCGCTTTGCAGCCAACCACGCCTCCTGGCTCCCGTCGCCATCGAGATCGGTTACGACTGCGGTGCGTCGGCCCTCGGCGGCGCAGGTGGCCCGATCGGGCTTCAGCGGCGCCTCGTAGGTCATCCAATGCCCTCGTCCGCCGGGCAGGGGAGCCGTGTCCACCCGCTCAGAATCGACCAATCCCAGGAAGAGCCGACCGGCGGTTGGGATGGCCCGGTCTTTCGCCTCCGAGAGCAACATCTCGTCGGTGCCGTCGCCGTCGAGGTCGGCCAGGCCGTGGAGGAATCGGTCGGGCAGATCAACGACCACCTTGCCGGACATCGGCTCGAAGCCCATCACGTGCCAGCGCCCGTCGCCGCCGTCACTGAAGAGGTTCACGACGAGGAGCTTCTTGCCGTCAGGGCAGCGGACGACCGGTTCGTACGGCACGCGGAGCGTCTTACGCTTGCCGAACAGCGTGAACTCGACCTCCTTGCGCCAAGCGACGGACAGCTCCTTGCCGTCGTTGTCGAGCACGTTGAGATGGATCATGAAATCGGCGAAGACGATGCACTCGGGGTAGGGGTCGTCGTCGAGGTTGGCGAGCTGGAAATGGCCGTAGTTGCGGCCCTTATGCCAGCGGCACTCCATCGTTTTGGTGCCGGTGGCGGTGTCGAAGACCATGACGCGCCACCACGTGCTGACGGCCAGGTCGTCGCGGCCGTCGCCATCCATGTCGCCCAGGGCGCAGAGTGGGATCTCGGCCTGCTGTTCGGGCTCGGTCCTCCAGACCAGCTCGTCCTTGCCGCGGTCGTAGCGATAGAGCATGCCGCGGGCGACGGGCTTCTTAGGCCCGTCCGGACGGGCCTTTACGGCCATACCGTCCTCGAAGTACAGCTTCTGGAGGCCTCTCGCGTTCGGCAGGAAACGGCCGTAGCGGACGTTGCGAGATTCGGTGACGACGGTGAGCTTGCCGTTGCCGGCCAGGTCGACGCGTCGTTGGTCCTGGTTCCAGTCGGGCCCGGCCTGGGCCCAGAAATCGGGATTGACGGGTTCCCGCTGGTCGAGCAAGAGGGACGAACCGTCGTCGGCGGGCTTCAGCTCGACGAGGGATCGCACGGGGGCGACGGGGTGGCGCCACAGGATGACGGGTTCGGTGATGCGACCGGTCGCCTCACTGTGCCCGGTCCTGGCGTGGTCGTGCCGGAAGGTGGGCCACTGGCCGGCGGGCTCGGCACGAACGACTCCCATCGTGACAAGCAAGATGGGTCCTACCGCGTGCAGCTTACCGGGGGTGTCATGCATGGATCGCACTCCGGGGCATAGGGCTTTCTGGGTGCGTCGCCAGTCTACCTGGTCGAGGGCGAGCGGCAAGGTGGCCTCTTGCCGGGCACGGGGCTTCCCGCAGCAGCAACGCCACGGGCGGGCAAACATCGTGCCAAACCTGTGTCAACCGGATCGAGGCGGATGGGGTAGGGGACCATGAGGAGCGACCGATGGAGTTCGGCCCCGGAGGGCCGGGTTTGATGAGGTCCTGTCATCCTCGCGATGGAGCTCGATTATGCTTGCTGATGGGAATCCGGATGGAGGATATGTGCTGCTGTTGATCGTAGCGACGATCGTGGTGCTGGTCTGGCTTCTGCTGTGGCGTCGCCGGGTGATGCGGGCGGGCTACGGCGGGGCGTTCGCCTACCTGCGGGCCCTGCCTAAGACCGATATCCAGAAGCGAAACGCCCTCGACCTGCTCATGCGGGGCGTGGTGCTGATCCTGATCGGGGTCGTCATCTGGCCGCTGCTGGCGGTGGGGCTGTTTAGCTTCTACTACGGGCTGCGCAAGATGTGTATGCTGAAGATGGGCCTGGAGGACGTGGATGAGCCGGCTGGCCTATCCAGCGAGACCGGTGGTGAGACGCCCGCAACCCCGATCAACCCGACGATGTGAGCGGCCCGAGGAGGACGCGGCACGCCGCCGGACGGCCGTCGATGCGGTGGCGAAGGTTCGGGCCGGTCATACCGACGCCTTTGCCACGCTCGTCGAGTTGCACGGCGGATCGATTCGCGCCCTCTGTGCGACGCTGACACCCAATCGGGCGGATGCGGACGATCTGGCCCAGGAGGCGTTCGTCCGGGCGTTCCGGCACCTGGACCAATTCGATACGCGGCTCGAGTTCTACCCGTGGCTCGCGACGATCGCCTACCGGTTGGCCCATACCTGGTATCGCCGCGATCAGCGGCGCAGCGACCATCACGATGCCGTGGCCGAGCAGCATCGAGCCGTGCGCGACCTGTCCGGTCCGGCCGACGACGCGATCCGTGAGGAGCGATCACAGCGACTCTGGAGGGCCGTGCGTCAGCTCACGCCGACGCAACAGGCGGCCGTGACGCTGTATTACCGGGACGGGCTCGGCATCCAGGCCACCGCCGACGTCATGGGGGTGACCGCCGGGACGATCAAGACGCTGCTCTATCGGGCCAGACAACGGTTGGGCGAGCTGCTGGCCGAGCCGGCCCGTGCCGGGACCTACGGGGATGAATCATGACCTGCGATGCCCTCAGACGATTCGTGGACGCCCTGCCACTGCGTGAACGCAGCGACGACGAGCTGGCGGCGGTCCGCGACCATCTGGAGCAGTGTGCCGCGTGCACCGAGTACGTCGAACACGCTCACGAGCTCGAGGCGGACCTGGCCGCCGTGGAACCGATGCGGGACGGCGCGGACTTCGTGGCCGGTGTGATGGGCCGGATCGAAGCCGAGACGTCGCCGACCGACGCGGCCGTGCCCGATGTGGGGGAGCTCACCCGCCGGGCCTTGCCGCTCCTGGTCGGGGCCGCCATGGGGGGCGTCGTTCTGGCAGGCGCGTTGCGTCTCTGGCTCGGCCCACTTCGAGTCGACTCGAGCCGGGTCTTGCGATGGATGCTCGAGGCGGTTGGCGGCGGGCTTGGCGGCTTCACGGAGGGGCTCGATCTTGGCGGCATCGCGGCGGTCCCCGCCGGGCTCGCGGACGGCTTGATGGGCTCGTTCACGGCCGCCGGCGAGCTGATGCGAACGGCGATGGGGTGGCTTGATGCCGTCAGCCTCTCGCCGAAATCGATCCTGCCTGAGGTGTCCCTCGTAGCTCCCCAGGGCTGGATGCTCATGGTCATCGTCGCGTCCATGGCAGCGGTGGGGGCCGGCTTCTGGCTCTACGATGATCGTCACCGGCTGGCCGAGCGCCTTCGCAACGGCTGATCTGCAATGACGGACAACGCCTGGCCGCTGGTCTACAATAGGCACTCATGTCCACGACCGAGGCCGATGCCACGTCGTCACTAGTCCACGTGCCCTGCCCGCTGTGTGGGTCGGACGCTCACGCGCCCGAGCGCGAGGTTGCCGGCTTCTCGCTGGTGCGCTGCACGAGCTGCGGCATGGTCTTCGCGAATCCGCAGCCGACGCCCGAGGCGCTCGCGGCCGGCTACAACGCCCAGGGAGACCTGGCCGACCGCATCGGAGGTCGATCGGACAAGACGGCGTTCTACGAGCGGTGGTTCAGCTCCCGGGACCGACGCCGGTGGCAGGCGAATCTTCGCCGGCTGGAACGCCTGGCCGGCAAGGGGCGCCTGCTCGAATACGGCTGCGGGCCCGCGTTGGTCGGTCAGCTTGCTGCGGAGGAGGGCTGGCAGGTCGAGGCCACCGACGTTGGGACGTGGATTCGACAGCTTCAGGCGGAGCGGAACTTCCCGCTGCACGTGGGAACCCTGGGCGACATGGACTGGCCCGACGGACGCTTCGATGCGGTCTATGCTCAAGACGTGCTCGAGCACGTACCGCGACCTCTGGAGGAGTTGCGCGAGCTGGCTCGGCTGACCAAACCCGGTGGGGCCCTCTACGTCCACGTGCCGAACTACGCGTCGCTGACGATTCGTCTGGGCGTGTCACGCTTCGCCTACAACGAGCCGCTGGGGCACCTGAACTACTTCACGCCGCCCACGCTCCGGGAGATGCTCAGGCGGGCGGGTTTCGCACGCGTGCGGCTGGGTTCGGACCACCTCGAGTTTCGGGACTTCATTCAGCGCGGGGCGTTCGATTACGAGGGCTTCGAGGGCGCGATCGCCGCCGAGGGGCGTCGCGAGCCGGGGCCCCTCTGGGCGGCGGCGCGATGGCTATTGAACCGGCCGCTCGGCTGGCTGACGTGCGGAACATACCTGTGGGGCTACGCGGTGCGGGCCTAGCACCCGACCACACTTGTTTCTGTGGGTTCCGATCAGGAGGGCGAGACGCTTATCAGAGCAGCGACCGTCAGGGAGCTGTGTTGTTGGAGCGTTTGAACAACAACGCTCCTTCACAGTCGCGTCTCCGACGGCCGCTCCGAAGTTGGGAAACCAACAGATTCATTTGTGTCGGACTACTAGCGTCCTCCACTTGCCAGGTGCACCTCGACGGCACGGGCGACCAGTGGGGGGAAGTCGGTCTGGATGATGTCCACGCCCATCTTCATCTTGGCGATGTAGCCGGTGAGGGTCAGCGGCTGATGGGGCGTGTACGTGAAGACCTGCACGCCGCGGTCCTTGCACATCTTGATGTTCTCGGGAGTGAGCCGTCCCCAGGCGATCTCCAGCGACTCGGGCTTGATCTTGCTCATGATGTCGTCGAAGTACTTGTCCTTGCGGAGCCACGTCTTGTAGGGCACCTCGGGCGCGATCTCGGCGAGCTTCTGCAGGTAGGGCGGGTCATCGAGGACGAGCACGGCCTCGTTGGCCATGCCGCACTTGCGGAGCACGGCGACCATCTTGGCCGGGTCGGCCTGCTTGACGTCGACCTTCACGCGGATTTTGCCCTTGCAGAGGCGGAGGACCTCTTCGAAGGTCGGGATCTTCTCGCCGACGAACCGCGGCGCGAACCAGCTACCGGCGTCGAGCTTTCGGAGCTCGGCGAGCGTGTGGGCCACCACCGCGCCGGAGCCGTTGGTCGTGCGGTCGAGCGTGGGGTCGTGGATGACGACCAGGTGGCCGTCCTTGGTGGTCCGCAGGTCGAGTTCGGTCATCTCCATGCCGAGGGCGATGGACTTCTTGAACGCGGCCAGCGTGTTCTCGGGCGCGAGCTGCATCGCGCCACGGTGGTCGCCGACGATAAAGGGCTTACGCTTCTTGGCGCCCTGTTTGTAGAGCAGGCCGAGCAGCTCATCGGGCCGATCGGTCTGGATCCAGTCGGCGCCTCGCTGGATGATCTTCCGCCAGCCGTCCGGCGTGTCGAGCAGCGGACCGAGCGCGTCCGTCTGGATGGAGACCTTGGCCGACCGGGCTCGCTTGACCAGGGCCTCGGTGAGCAGGTCGTGGTCGACCTCGAGGGCGGCCGGTGTGGGCGAGGCGAACCAGGATTCGGGTGGTGCGTCCTTCGTGACGTTGGGCATGATCGGTACCTGCCCGCCGCTGAGAGTGTGGATCTGCGCACAGGTTTCTCGCGATCCGAAGACGATCAGGCCTCGTTCCGTGCCGGTCTCGAGGATCTCCCGCACGAGCTGCTTGGCGGCGACGTCCTTGCAGTCGAGATAGAGGTTGATCTTGCCCTGCGCCCAGGCAAGCACCTGGGGCAGCGTCGGCACGCGCTGATTGCCGAAGCGCGGCGCGAACCAGCTCCCGGCGTCAAGCTCGCGGATCTGCTCGAGCGTGTGGTCGGCCACCTTGCCGGAACCGTTCGTCGTACGGTCGAGCGTGCTGTCGTGCATGAGGACGTGATGGCCGTCCTTGGTGCGTCGGATGTCGATTTCGACCCAATCGGCGGCGATGTCGACGGCCAGTTGCAGGGCGGGTCGCGTGTTCTCCGGGGCGGCCGAGGTCACGCCGCGATGCGCGATGACCTGGACCGGCCAGACACGGGGGTGCGGGAAGTCGAGCGGGGCGGCCTGGCAGGGCGCGGCTGTGGCGAAGGAGACAGCCGCGGTGGCCGCTGCGGTGATGACCCAGGCAAGCGAGACCGACGGACGATCGTGGGCTAGTAGCATGGTGTGACCTCCTGATCCCTATCCAAATCGACGATGCGTTCGCCGGCGCGGATGCCGCGGCGATGCAGTTCATGCACGAACGGTTCGTAGGGCACGTGGACGGCGGGCGAGAGCAGGCCGCGGTCGGCGATCGTACCTCGTGCGAGCATCTGCGCGCCGATGCTGGCGGTGAAGCCGACGGTGCGGCTCATGGCGGTGAGTTGCGCGGTCGTGTCTTTGGCGTCGATCAGATCGATGACACGGCGCTGGCGACGACCGCCGGCGAGGCCTTCGACGTCGACGCGAATGATCGCGAGGTCACGCTGCTCGGGTTCGTACCGGAGCCTGGGCTCGAGGTGGTGGACCATGAACTGCCGCGGCGTGACCTCCGTTGGCAGGCCGGGTACGGGTGTCTCATCGAGAAAACCGAGCTGGACCATCGCCTGCCAGAAGGCCCGGTGGCCCGGCCAGCGGAGGGCGTACCTCGCGACGGTGCGGACGGTGCGCTCGATGCCGAGCTTCTCGGCGTAGACCGAGGCGTCGCCGTTGGGGAAGGCCTCGAGCTCTCCGAGCTCTGGCAGCTCGATCACCCGGCCGTGCTCGGGTTCGAACAGCTTGTCGGCCGGGATGGTGATGATTTGACCCTCGCGGATCTGTCGGGCCGTGCGGTGGTAGGAGTGCAGCACGCCCTCCCACGTCCAGGTGATCTTGTAGCGCAGCGGGTTGTCGTGGGAAGCGGACGGCTCGGGCACGCCACCGCCGTAGCTGATCAGGGCGTGGACCTCGTCAAGGTGCCGCACCGCCTCACCGGCCAGCACCAGGTCGATGCCGGGGTCGAAGCCCATCTCGGGCAGCAGGGCGACGTTCGCCTGTTGGGCCTTGGCGGCCAGGTCGCGCAGGTCGTGATCGTAGTTGGTGTTGACCAGATGCACGCCCGCGTCGATGGCGGCCTGAGCCACCGAGGGGGCGAACTGCCGGGGCAGCAGGTCGACGACGACGTCGATGGCGTCGTTCATGAGCGAGCGAAGGGCCGCGGTATCCGAAGCGTCGAGCTGCACGGCTGAGGCCTTGGGCGTGCCGAGCGGTGCGAGGAAGGCCCGGAGGGCGTCGAGCTCGGCGTCGGCGCAGAGGAGCCTCTTCACCTCCGGGCTGCCGACTAGATCGTAGATGGCGGCCTTTCCCTGCCGACCCCCGCCGAGGACCAATACGTTCATGGGCATCTCCGTCGATGCGGCTTGCCAATGCCGCAGGCGAGCATCATACCGCGATTCGCGCTAGGATCGAATTAAGGTGAGAGAGGAATTGCGCCACAGGCATCGGGCGGCCGGGCGCTTGCCCACACGCAGCGGCAGGGGTAGGGTGCGAGTCTGCAACCTTTGTGATACGCAGGTGATTCAGCATAAGGAGCGACCGGTGTTCTCGCATTACAGGTCCAACGTCTGGTTGATTCCGGTTGTCGTGCTCGTGCCGCTGTCGGCAGGCCGGCCCCTGGCGGCCTCGGAGAAGGTGGTGTTCGTCGAGAAGGGCCAAGCCAGGCTCGTCGAGGAGAAGGGCAAACCCTGGAAGCGAGGCGACGGCTGGCTGGAGTGCTCGGGCTACGACAACTTCCTGAATGCCAAGCGGGCGTTCGGTGATGGCGACTTCCGCATCGCCGTGCGGATGCAGATCAACAAGCTCGAGGGGAGCGCCGCATCGTTCCACATCGACGGCCGCAGCCACTTCGGATTCGACGGCGCCACGCAAGGCATGTTCATCCAAGGCAGGCACCTGAGCCGCAAGACCAAGACGATCGCCCAAACCGAGAACTTCATCCAGGACGGCAAGCCGTTCCTGTTCGAGATGGTCCGCAAGGGCCGGGACGTGACGTTCCTCATCGACGGCAAGGTCGTCCACAAGCAGCGATTCATCCGCAAACCGTTCGGCATGGTCGGTCTGCGTCCTTGGCGGAGCACGATGCGGGTGATGGAGTTCTGGATCGAGGGCTCGGTGCGCCCGCCGCTGCCGCCCAAGAGCCAGCCTGACGAGTACACCCTTCCCGTGATCGACCTGTCCGACGAGCCGGAGAGGCAGGTCATCGTCGAGAGGAAGCCCGGCCGGTATCTCGGCCACCCGACGACGCTGCTCATGCCGGACAACAAGACGATCTTCGTGACGTACCCGCTGGGTCACGGCGGGCCGTCGGCCGTCCTGAAGAAGAGCACCGACGGCGGTCTGACCTGGAGCGAGCGCTTGCCCGTGCCGGACAACTGGAAGACGGCGACCAACTGCCCCTGCATCCATCGGTTGGTCGGGCCGGACGGCACGGCGCGCTTGTTCGTCTTCGAGGGCAACGGCAAGATGCGGCAGAGCGTCTCGCTGGACGGTGGCAAGACATGGACGCCTTTCAAGGAGAACGGCCTGCACTGCGTGGTCGCGCCGATCACGATCGTGCCGATCTCGGGCGGCCGCCATCTGATGCATTACCATCGCGGCCACAACGATCGAGACCGGACGCCTCTGACCATCTGGCAGAGCATCTCCACCGACGGCGGTCTGACGTGGCAGCCGGAGCGGAAGGTGGCCGAGTTCACGGGGGCCGATCTGTGCGAGCCGGCGATCATCCGGTCGCCCGACGGCAAGCAGCTCGCGAGCATCATGCGAGAGAACCAGCGGCGGTACAACTCGTTCCTGATCACGAGCGACGATGAGGGCAAGACGTGGTCGACGCCGGTGGAGGTGCCGGCCGCGCTGACGGGCGACCGCCACATGCCGCGCTACGCCCACGACGGCCGACTGGTCATGGCCTTTCGCGATACGTCGTACGGCGGCCCGACGCGGGGCGACTTCGTGGCCTGGGTGGGCACGTACGACGACCTCGTGAATGTGCGCGAGGGGCAGTATCGCGTGCGGCTGATCAACAGCCCGAAGAAGTTCGACTTGGGCTATCCGGGGCTCGAGGTGCTGCCGGACGGGACGTTCGTGGCCACGACGTACGCCGTGCTGGCCAGGGGCGAGAAGAACTCGGTCGTGAGCGTGCGGTTTAAGCTGTCGGAGGTCGACGTCAAGGCCGCGCGGCAGCCAAAGCAGGAGCCGGTGTACGTTTCAGGCAAGGACGGCTACCACACGTACCGCATCCCGGCGATCGTGGTCAGCAAGAAGGGCACGGTGCTGGCGTTCTGTGAGGGCCGCAAGAACAGCGGACGGGACTACGGCGACATCGACCTCGTGCTCAAGCGCAGCACCGACGGCGGTAAGACGTGGGGGCCGATGCAAGTCATCGTGGACGACGGACCTCACACCGCGGGCAACCCCGCGCCGGTGGTCGACCAGAGCACGGGCACGATCTGGCTGCCGTTCAACAAGAACCTCGGCGATAAGGGCGAGGGCTTCATCAAGCAGGGCAAGGCGCCGCGGACCGTGTGGGTGACCCACAGCACCGACGACGGTGCGACGTGGTCCAAGCCCGTTGAGATCACCAAGACGACCAAGAAGAAGCACTGGCGGTGGTATGCCACCGGGCCGGGCCATGGCATTCAGCTCAGCAGCGGTCGGCTGTTGATTCCTTGCGATTACTCCGACCACGAGTACGGCGGTCACCCGTTCTGCTCGCACGTCATCCTCAGCGATGATCATGGTAAGACGTGGCGAATCGGCGGGCTCGTCGAGGACGGCATGAACGAGTGCACGGCCGTTCAGACGATGGACGGCCGGGTCTATCTCAACATGCGTTGCTATCGCCGGAAGAACTGTCGCGCCTATGCCTGGAGCAGCGACGGCGGCGAGACGTTCACCGAGGCCAAGCTCGATGAGACGCTGATCGAGCCGGTCTGTCAGGCCGCGGTGGTTCGCTATACCGACGCGGGCCAGCAGGACAAGAACCGTATCCTGTTCAGCAATCCGGCCAGCAAGCAACGCGTGCGGATGACGGTTCGGATCAGCTACGACGAGTGCAAGACGTGGAGCAAAGGCCAGGTGTTGCATCACGGCCCGAGCGCGTACAGCGATTTGTGCGCCCTGGCCGATGGGACGATCTGCTGCCTCTACGAGCGGGGCGACAAGCACCCGTACGAGACGATCACGCTGGCACGGTTCGGGCTGGAATGGCTCACCGACGGCAAGGACAAGCTGGCGAAACAGTAGTCCCTGCTCGCCAAGGCGGCTTCGTTAACGGTGCCACGTCGATTCAGGAGACCCGATGCGATGAGCACTAGGAAGGATGTCCGGTGTGGGTCGTTGGCTGCGTTGGTGGTGATCGTCACGGCGGCCGCATCGGCGCCAGGGGCTTCGCAGGACGCGTGGCAGACGATCCGCGTACCCGGCTTCTGGGAGGACAACGCTCGCGGCCGAGCCCTGAAGGACTACGACGGCTTTGCGTGGTACCGCTGCTTCGTGAAGGTGCCGGACGCGTGGCAAGGCCAGCCGCTGGCGCTGAGCCTGGGCCGGATCGACGACGCCGACGAGACGTTCTTCAACGGTGCCAAAGTCGGCGCGACCGGCACGATGCCCCCCAACTACGAGGGCGCTTCGGGCAGCCATCGCAAGTACACGGTCGAGGCCAAGCACGTGCGGCCCGGCGCCTGGAACCTCATCGCCGTGCGGGTCTATGACAAGAGTGGCAGCGGCGGCATTTTGGATCGACCGATGGCGCTGGCCTGCAAGGCCGGCCGCATCCAGCTCCGCGGGGACTGGCAGTTTCGCACCGGGGACGACGCGAGTTGGGCGAGGTGGCCCACCGATGCCGACAGCGCGGAGGCCCGACAGCTCGCGGAGGACTTCCACAAGACCGCCCCCAACGCGGCGGGCAAGCCGGAGGTGATCTTTGAGGGGCAGGCCCCGCCGCCGGACGGCGCGATGACGCTCTGGTACCGCCGGCCCGCCTCGAAGTGGCTCGAGGCCCTGCCGATCGGCAACGGCCGGCTCGGGGCGATGGTGTTCGGACGGGTCGGGCAAGAGCGGGTCCAGCTCAACGAGGACTCGCTCTGGTCGGGGCGGCCGCGCGACCGCACGAACCCCAAGGCACTCGACGCGCTGCCCAAGGTCCGCAGCCTGCTGTTCGAGGGCAAGGTCGTCCAGGCCGAGCGGCTCGCGGGCAAGACGATGATGGGCGTGCCGATGCGGATCACGCCGTACCAGACGCTGGGCGAGCTGTACCTGCACTTCCCGCCAGAGGGGCGGGTGGCCGACTACCGCCGCGAGCTGGATCTCGACGCGGCTCTGGCTCGGGTCAGCTACCGCATGGGCGCCGCGCGGTTCGAGCGCGAGCTGTTCGCCTCGGCCGTCGATCAGGTCATCGCCATCCGGCTGACGTGCAGCAAGCCGGGCGGGCTAAGCTTCGCCGCCACGCTCGATCGCGAGCAGGACGTCGCGTTTGAAGGCGTTGGGCCGAATCGGCTCGTCATGCGTGGGCGCATCGACGGCGGCAAGGGCATGGCCTATGAGGGGCACCTCGTCGCGCTCGCCGAGGACGGCAAGGTGTCCGTCGACGGTCCCACCCTTCGCGTTGCCGACGCGAGCGAGGTCGTTTTGCTCTTCACGGCCGCGACGGACTACCGGTTCAAAGACCCCGCGAAGCGCTGCAAGGAGGTCATCGACGCCGCGGTCGGCAAGAGCTACGCGGCCCTGCGCGACGCCCACGTGGCCGAGCACCGCCGATACTTCCGTCGGGTCGAGCTCGATCTGGGCCGAACGGACGCGGCAACCAGGCCGACCGACGAGCGGCTCGAGGCCGTCCGCCAAGGCGCCGGCGACCCGCAGCTCATGGCGCAGTATTTCCAGATGGGGCGTTATTTGCTGATCGCCAGCAGCCGACCCGGGTGCCTGCCGGCGAACCTCCAGGGACTGTGGAACGAGCAGCTCAACCCGCCGTGGAACTGCGACTACCACCTGAACATCAACCTCCAGATGAACTACTGGCCGGCCGAGGTGTGCAACCTCCCCGAGCTGCACGCGTCGATGTTCGAGCTGATCGATTCCCTGCGCGAGCCCGGCAACGAGACGGCCCGGAAGCATTACGGATGCGGCGGCTTCGTCGCCCATCACCTGACCGATCTGTGGGGCTTCACGCAGCCGGCCGACGGGGCGGGCTGGGGTCTCTGGCCTACGGGCGCGGCCTGGTGCTGCCAGCATCTGTGGGAGCACTACGCCTTCGGGCTCGACAAGGAATTCCTACGGAAGACCGCCTATCCGATCATGAAGGACGCCGCGACCTTCCTTTCGGAGTTCCTGATCGAAGAGCCGGAGCATGGCTGGCTGGTGACGTGCCCGTCCGGCTCGCCCGAGAATCGCTACCGCACGGCCGACGGCCAGGTCGCGCGGCTCAGCTACGGCCCGGCGATGGACATGCAGATCATCCACGATCTGTTCACGCACTGCCTCGAGGCGAGCAAGATCCTCGGCGTCGACGAGGCCTTCCGGAGGCGGCTGACGGACCAGCTCGAGCGGCTCGCGCCACCGCAGGTGGGTCGACACGGCCAGTTACAGGAGTGGATCAAGGATTACGCCGAGCCCGAGCCGGGCCATCGGCACCTGTCGCATCTCTTCGCGTTCTTCCCGGGCGATCAGTTCACGATCCGCGGCACGCCGAAGTGGGCGGCGGCGGTGCGCAAGTCACTCGAGCGACGGCTGAAGCACGGCGGCGGCGGGACGGGGTGGAGCCGCGCGTGGGTCGTCGCGCTGTGGGCCAGATTCGAGGAGGGCGATCTCGCCCGCGACAGTTTGTACGTCCTGCTTCGCAAGAGCACCGAGGCGAACCTGTTCGACCTGCATCCGCCGCACATCTTCCAGTTCGACGGCAACGGCGGCGCGACGGCCGGGATCGCCGAGATGCTGCTCCAGAGCCACGGCGGCGAGATCCACCTGCTGCCGGCGCTGCCGAAGGCCTGGCGGGTCGGACGCGTGAAGGGTCTGCGGGCGCGGGGCGCGTGGGGCGTCGACCTGGTGTGGAAGGGGGGACGGCTCGCCGAGGCGACGCTGCGGGCGGGAGCGGATGGCCGGTGCAAGCTGAGAACGAAGTCACCGGTCGTGGTCGCATGCGACGGCGCGACGATCGACGTGAGGCGTATCGACGAGAACCTGGTCGAGTTTGACGCGCGAAAGGGGCGGACGTTCGCCGTCCGGTGCAGGTGAGCGTCTGCCGCAACATCCTAATCACCGGCAGACGAGCAGTCAGTGCCGCCGAGCACGTGAGATCACACTGAGGGCCGTGCGGCGCGGCTGCGAGTAACGGCCTTCGCGCGACTGCATCGCGCGGCGATAGGGCGGATAGGGAGGACATACCGTGAGACGAGCAACGGTGCTGAGCGTGTTCATGGGCATCTGCCTGGCCGGTTCGGCCGGGTGCAGCCAGATGACGGTGACGAGCCCAGGCGGCAGGGTTTCCATGGGCGTCAGCGTCTCTGGCAAGGGTCGCTTGACGCACACGGTCGTATTCGGCGGCCGTGTGGTGGTCGAGCCCTCGCCGTTGGGCATCACGATCGACGGCAAAGACCTCGGTGACGGCGTGGTCCTGGGCGAGCCGAAGCGGTCGGAGATCAACGAGACGTACGGTTGGCGCGGCGCGCATCCCACGGCCGTCAACCACTGCCGGGTCATGCGCGTCCCTGTCACGCACAGGGCCACCAAGCAGGCATACACCCTCGAGGTCCGCGCGTTCGACTCGGGCGTGGCCTACCGATACGTCGTGCCGGGCCAGGGCAAGCGGACGGTCAGCGGCGAGGCCGGCCAGTGGCGGCTGCCGAGCGGCGCGGAGGTGTGGTACCACACGAACACGAAGAACTACGAGGGCATCCACCTGCACCGTTCGGCCGAGTCGTTCAAGGCCGGTAAGGCCATCGCCCCGCCCATGGTGGCCGAGCTGCCGGGCGGCGGGTATCTGGCCGTCTCGGAGGCGGCCCTGGTCAACTACAGCGGCATGACGCTGCGGAGTCTGGGCGATCGGCGTTTTCGCGCTGTCTTCGAGGACGACGAGTCGTGGACGCTCGAGGGCGCGATCAGCACGCCGTGGCGCGTCACGATGTTGGGCGACGACCTGAACGCCATGGTCAACGCCGACATCATCCACAACCTCTGTCAGCCGGCGCCGGAGGACCTGACCAACGCAATGTGGATCCGTCCCGGCCGGGCGGTGTGGTCGTGGTGGAGCCAGGGGACGGGTAACTGGACGCTCCAGAAGCGCTACGCCGACATGGGCGCGCAGCTTGGCTTCGAGTACATCCTCATCGACGAGGGTTGGGAGAAGTGGAGGAAGGGCTCGCAGGGCAAGTGGGTGATCCTCAAGGACGTCGTCGACCACGCCCGGGCCAAGAAGGTCGACGTGTGGGTGTGGAAGCGATGGAACCAGATAGCCGATGCGAGCGTCCGCAACGACTTCTTCGCGAAGGTTCGCGAGTGCGGCTGCGTGGGCGTGAAGGTTGACTTCATGGACAGCGAGTCGAAGGAGCGGATCGCATTCTATACGTCCTGCCTGGACGACGCGGCCAGGCATCAGCTCATGATCAACTACCACGGGGCGAACAAGCCGACGGGCGAGCCGCGGACGTGGCCGCACGAGATGACCCGCGAGGGCGTCCGAGGGCTCGAGTACAACAAGTGGATGAAGATCTCGGCCCATCACAACGCGACGATCCCGTTCACGCGGTTCCTGGTCGGTTACGGCGACTACACGCCCTGCACGTTCGAGCTGAAGCGGATGAAGGGCACCTCGTGGGCACACCAGCTCGCCACGGCGATCGTCTTCCTCTCGCCCGTGACGCACTGGGCCGACAACCCCAAGAACTACCTGGCGAACCCGGCGCTCGACGTCATTAAGACGATCCCGCCGGTCTGGGATGAGACGGTCGTGCTGGGTTGCAGCCAGATCGGCGAGGTGGCGGCCTTTGCGCGGCGGACCGGTAAGGTGTGGTTCCTGGGCATCCTCAACGGCGGCGAGGCCAGGACGCTCGAGATCGAGCCGGCGTTTCTCGGCGAGGGCACGTTCAGGGCGGTGATGCTGTCCGACGCGTACGACCGGCCGGATGCCTACGCCCGCGCGGGCACCACGGTCGGCAAGGGCGACACGCTGACCGTTCGGATGCGCCAGGACGGTGGCTATGTCGCCCGATTCACACCAGAGTAACGACCACGAAGGGAGATGGTATGGGCTTCATCGTCGGTATGGCTTTGGCGCTCGGAGTGGGTTCGGCGTCGAGTCTGACCAAGCAGGTGTGCCTGATCGACGACTTCGAGAAGGCGTGCTGGGACGGCACCGTCCGCAGTGCCGATTGCGTCAAGCAGGGGCAGTACGCGGCCAAGTGGGTGGACCTCGAGAACACGCCCCGGCTGCGCATCCGGGGCATGGTCAAGGATTGGTCACGCTATGATCGGCTCGTGTTCTGGATGCATTCGGCCGAGGCCAACAACCAGCGACTGACGCTGGTGTGCGGCTCGGAGAACAAGGCCAGCGACGGGTGGGACTACTACTTCCACCACATCACGGTCGACTGGCAAGGGTGGAGGCGGTTCGACCTGCGGCTCGGCAGCGATGTCCGCGCAACCCGGAGCCCGCGCGGCTGGGATCAGATCGATTACGTCATGGTCAGCGCGAGCGGATGGAACCATCATCCACTGCCCGACACACGGCTGCACATCGACGATGTCAAGCTGGTGCGGGACACCTGTCCGACGCGGCTCGAGGACCAGCGGCTGAGCCGGACACCCGACGGCGGAGCCCGGTGGACGTATCGCTTCTGCGTGACCAACCGCACCGATGCACCGCGTGCGTTCGACGTGGATCTCACGCGCGAGTCGACGACGCCTGAGGTCAGCGGCCTGTTTCGATGCCTCGATCCGCCGACGAAGACGCCGGTGATCGAGCCGAACGACGGTGCGATGGTTGAGGTGGTCTTAGCCGCCGACGCCGACCAGCTGCGAAGCGTCGAGCCGCTGACGTCCGAGGCGTTCGCGTTTCACGTGCATCCGGGGCTGGCGGCGCTGCCGTCGGCGACCGTGGCGCTGTCGGCGGTCGCGCCGCTGCCGGAGCGTGAGCATCCCTTCCTGTTCGGTTCGGCCGAGGTCTTCGAGCGGGCCAAGGACCGCGCGAAGCGGTTGCCGTGGGCCAAGCGGCAAGCGAAGCGGGTGGTCGGCCGGGGGCGCAGCCTCCTGAGGTCCAAGCTCAACGTCCCGGACGAGCCCGGCCAGTGGACCCATCACTACGTCTGCAAGAAGTGCGGCAACCGGCTCAAGCACGAGGCCAAGGCGGGCAAGCACGTCTGCAAGGGATGCGGTGCTGAGTACACCGGTTGGCCGTATGACCAGGTCGTGCTCACGCGCGTGCATGCCGGCAACTGGAGCGGCGTTCGCGATCTTGGCCTGGCGTACGCCCTGAGCGGAGAAGAGGCGTTCGCCGAGCGCGCGAGGGCGATCCTGCTGGCCTACGCCGACACGTACACGAGCTATCCGCTGCACAACGTCCGCGGCAAGGAGAGCCGTTCGGCCGGCCGCGTCTTCGCCCAGACGCTCGACGAGTCGGTCTATCTGGTCAGCGTGGCCTGGGGCTACGATCTGATCTTCAACAGCCCGTGCCTCTCGGACGCCGACAAGCAGCACATCGAGAACGACTTCCTGCGCGAGGCCGTCAAGACCGTTCGTCGTTACAACGCGGGCATCAGCAACTGGCAGAGCTGGCACAACGCGGGCATGGCCGCGGTGGGCTTCACCATCGAGGACGAGGAGATCGCCCACCATGCGATCAACGGCAAGGCGGGGCTGCGATTTCAGTTCGTAGCCAGCGTCCTGCCGGACGGCTTCTGGTACGAGGGCACGGCCGCGTATCACTATTATGCGCTGAAAGCGATCCGGTTCGCGGCCGAGGCGGCGCACCACGCGGGCATCAACGTCTATGCCGAGGGGAAGCACAAGGCGCTCTACCTCGCCCCGATCGAGTACGTCTTCCCCGACATGCGGTTCCCGGCCGTCAACGACAGCGACGTGTTTTCGATCACCGGCCAGGACGAGCTCTACGAGTTGGCCTATGCGCGGTGGACCGACCCGAAGTTCCTGCTTGTCGCCCGGCACGGCAAGCGGAACAGTTTGGAGGCGCTGCTGTACGGTCCGGAGGAGCTGCCCGAACCGCCGGCGCTGATGCTTCGCAGCAAGGACTTCGCCGGGCTCGGCGCGGTGGTGCTGCGGCAGGGCCACGGGCCCGACCAGTTCTATCTGCACCTCGATTACGGACCACATGGCGGTGGGCATGGGCATCCGGACAAGATGGCCATCATCCTGTTCGCGCTCGGCAGGCAGCTCGCGCCCGATCCGGCCCGGCTTCCCTACGCCGCGCCCATGCACCGGACCTGGTACAAGCAGACGTTCAGCCACAATACGGTCTGTATCGACGGGCGGAGCCAGTGGCCCGCCACAGGGACGCTGACGTTCTTCGATTCGCGTCACGGCCTGGCCGTCGCGCGGGCCGAGTGCGATCGGGCGTACAGGGGCGTGATGCTCCGCCGGACCGTCGCGCTGACGGATGCGTACGTGGTCGACGTGTTCGAGGTGGCCGGCGAGGCCGAGCACGAGATCGACTGGCTGTACCACAACTTCGGCGCGCTGGCGCCTCGCCTGGATACCGCCGCTCGGGACGAACCGCTCGGCACGACGCACGGCTACCAGCACCTGAAGGACATCTCCGAGGCGGCCACGGACGAGACGTGGCAGGCCGACTTCCTGCAAGACGACGCCAACGTCCGCGTCACGATGGTGGGCCGGCCGGGCACCCGGCTGTTCTTCGGCGTGGGCATGAGTGGGAACCCGCCGAAGCCATGCCCGATGATCGTGGCCCGGCGCAAGGCCGAGCGGACGACGTATGTCTCGGTCATCGAGCCGTACAAGGACAAGCCCGGCGTTTCGGCCGTTGAGCTGGTCGCGGTGGAAACGGGCGAGGCGAAGACCGACGCGGAGAACCAAGCGGAGCCCGTCGCGCTGAGACTACAACGCAGCGACGGCGGCGAGGACATGATCCTGCTCGCGCCCAAAGCCGGCGTCGAGCATCGGTTCGCGGGTCAGACGTCGACGGCCCGGGCCTGTCTGATCCATAAGCGACCGGATGGCGATCTCCATCGGCTGGAGCTGGAGTAGACGGCAACTGCCGTTTTTCCCTGCAAGAAACGTCCCTCTCTCACAATTAAATTCGCGCGAATTCCTAGCCGGAGTACATTTGAAGTGCTAAGCTACGTGCAGAGCACCTGTGTTTGGCGCTTCGTTGCTGCGAAACGAATGCATCGCACGTGGATTCGTCGCCCATGAGGCTGTTCGCATGGCCTGGCTGCGAGAGCTTGCTCCTGGTTTCCTCGCAGGGTTCGTGTACTATTACGTCTTTCAGCGAGCCGTTCGTTCGGCACAGAGGCCCGCCGAACGTCAGGGCGAGCGGGGCGTACTGCGATACGGCCTATTCCTTCCTATTCTCGGGTGGGCCAATGTGGCAGCAGGAGCTGCCCTTGTCGTGATCGCCGTGTTGCTTCTGCTGTACGGTGACGACAAGGCGGATGCAGCTGGGCTACTCGGAATCATCTGCCTGCCGCTGACAGCCTCAGCCGTCTACTGCCTCGGCGAGGCGTACTGGACGCGCATCGAGTTCGACGGTGAGGGCATTTACACCCACTCCCTGTGGCGGCCGGATCGCGAAATCCCTTGGGATGATATCAGGGGATACTCCTTCTCTAGCAGGAATAACTGGCACATTCTCGAGACCGAATCACACGGCAGGATCAGGCTTGATACGTTGCTGGTGGGCCTTGGCTCATTCTTCGACGAGCTTCGCAAGCGTCGTACGTGGCAGGCTATTGAGCCACTACTGTCGGCCGAGGAGGTTGCAGCCCTGCCCAGCGAAGAGGCCAAGACGCCGGTCGTTCTGAAGGTCTGGACGAAGTAATCAGATTGCAGCCGGGAGGTCCCTTCCATGACCACGGCTGAGAAGGTCCACTCGGTGCTGGCGATCGTGCTGAGCCTGTACTTCTTCGTAGGTGCGGCGCAGTTCGTGTGGTTCGTTGCGCCGGAGGATGAGCACCCCGAGGTCTGGCACTTCGTGGCGTTTCTCTTCGCGCTGGTCGGGGCGGTCGTCCTGGTCACAGCGATCCTGAACCTGGTCTGCGGGCGACTCGCGTTCGTGTCGACGGTGGTGCAGATCGTCTTCACGCTGCCGGTGCTGCCGCTGGGCACGGCCCTGGGCATCTGGAGCATCGTGCTCCTACGGAGGAAGTCGCGGCGGGAGAGTGGCGAGAGCGACGACGCTGCCACTCAAGGCGCGGCGGCGGGATAGGCCGGCTCCGCAAAATGCCGCGACCAGAGACGCGACTGTGAAGGAGCGTTGCCGTTGGAGTTGCTTCCGGATTCAGAAGCCCGCTCATGAGTCGTAGGGGGCCGACGCACGGGAACAGCACGGCTTCCTGACGGTCGCTTCTCGCTTAGATCTCCTCCGACGACCAGCCGCAGACGGGCACCCCGATGAGCGAATGCACCATGGCGGCCGTGCCGTAGACGGCCTCGAGCACCTTGTCGACGCTGATGGACTCGTTCGGGGCGTGGATGTAGGCCTCCTCGCCGGGCCCGTATCCGATCGTGGGGATGCCGTACTCGCACACCAACGGCGCCCCGGCCGTGCCCATGCCGAGCCGTCCCAGCTCCCATTTGCCGGGTCGGACCTCGCAGCCGGCCGCGGCCAGCGACCCTCGCGCCCGCTCCATCAGCGGATGGAACGGGTCGGTGGCCCAGGCGTGCGTGACGCGGCGGACCAGCGTCGTTTGCCCGGTGTAGAGCCGCTGGTTCTCTTGTCGGACCGCTGCGGCGACGGCCACATCACCGGAGCCCTGGCTGGCCAGCGAGGCGGTGTGCTTGACCTGGCCCAGGACGTCCATCAGGTCTTCGTTCGGGCCCATGCGTCGGTCCATGAGGATCGTGGCGCGGCACCGGCCGTCCGTGTCGGAGAAGCGCGGCGGACGGGCGCTGATCGACTCGCGGGAGCCGGGGCGGATCGACTCCTGCCGCCGGAGGTCAACGTCGCAGAAGATCGCCTCGGCCGCGTGGCGCACGTCGAAGGGGTCGGCCCCCTCGACCGTGACCTCCAGCTCGAGCCAGCCGTCGTGCCCGTAGTAGAGCCCCAGCCCCGTCGGCTCGCCCAGAATCGCGTACGTCGGTTCCAGGTCGAGCTCGGGCAGCGTCTTCTCGATCAGGCCGCGGACGCCCGCGCTGCCGCCGTCTTCCTCGGCCACGGTGGCCGCAACGACCAGGTTGCCCCGCAGCGGCAGCAGGCTCCGCTTGAGCAGGGCCGCGGCGTGGAGGATGGCGGACAGCCCGCCCTTGCAGTCGCCGGCGCCGAGCCCGTGGATGCGCCCGTCGGCGATCTGCCCGCCGTAGATGGGCCGGTCCCAGGTCGCCTCGTCGCCCGGCGGCATGGTGTCCATGTGGCAGTTGAGCAGCAGGGTCCGGTCGTCACGCCGCCCGTAGAGCGCGCCGACCACGTTGCCGAACTCGTCCCGCTCGATGCGATCGAAGCCGATGGCGTGCATGCGCTGCTCGACCAGGTCGGCCACACCCGCCTCGTCGTAGCTGAGGCTGGGCGTCTGAATCAGCCGCTGAGCGAAGCCGATGATCTCGTCGCGAAGTCCCTTGGCCTTGGCCTTCAGAATCGAATGCATGAAGCTTCTCCTATCGGATCGTCGCGGATCCGTCCTGGATAAGGGCATCCGGTGTGCCAGCGAGCGAGTCGAAATCTAAATCTTTGTCTACCATGGCCATGCCTCGTCGCATTCTTGGCTTGACAACTTCGAAAGCCTGTTCTATATTGAAATCTGCTGTTTCATAATGAAGGAAAGACCATGCATGCGGACGACCTCCAGCTCGACGAGCTGATCGACTTCAAGGACGGCAACCTGAACCTGCACGGCCGGAGGCTGGTGCTGCACAGCATCCATGCCATGGCCCAGTCCCGCCGCGATCTGATTGAGATGGTCGGGCTCGAGCAGGCCCGGCGGTTCCTGACACGGTTCGGCTACTTCTGGGGCAACGCCGACGCCGCGGCCATGAAGCGGATCTTCACCTGGCACAGTCTCGAGGAGTGGCTGCGGGCCGGACCGCGGATGCAAGCCCTGCAAGGCGCGACCCGGGCGACGGTCAAGCGGCTGGAGGCCGACGAGTCGTCCGGCTCCCTGGCGATGGAGCTGACGTGGCGGGGTTCGGGCGAGGCCGAGGAGCATCGCATCGAGTTCGGCCTCGCCGACGAGCCCATCTGCTGGATGTTGGTGGGGTACATGAGCGGCTACGCGTCGTTCTGCATGGGCGGCCACGTCTACTTCATGGAACACAAGTGCCGCGGCAAGGGCGATCGCGTTTGCACCGTGATCGGCAAGGACGAGGCCTCGTGGGGCGATGAGATCGAGCCGCACCTGCCGTACTTCCGCGCCGACGACATCCAGGGCAAGGTGCAGGCCCTGACCGTCGAGCTACGCAAGAAGACCCGCGAGCTAGCCAAGCAGCGCAAGCGGCTCAACGCGCTCGAGGGCAAGGGCACGTCGACGCTGGTCGAGGTCCGCAGCGAGTCGTACGGCCGCGTGCTGGACCTGGCCAACCGCGTCGCGCCGTTCGACTCGTCGGTGCTCATCACCGGCGAGACCGGCGTGGGCAAGGAGGTGCTGGCCCGGTACATCCACCAGCAGTCCGACCGGGCCGACAAGGCGTTCGTGGCCGTCAATTGCGGGGCCCTGCCCGAGACGCTGCTCGAGAGCGAGCTGTTCGGCCATCGCTCCGGCTCGTTCACCGGTGCGACGCACGACCGGGTCGGGCTCTTCGAGCAGGCCGAGAGCGGTACGATCTTCCTGGACGAGATCGGCGACATCTCGGCCGGCATGCAGCTCAAGCTGCTGCGCGTCCTGCAGGAGCGGGAGATCATGCGGGTCGGCGAATCGACGCCTCGCAAGATTGACGTCCGCGTGATCGCGGCCACGAATCGCGATCTGGGCAAGGACGTCCGCGAGGGGCGGTTTCGCGAGGACCTGTATTACCGACTCGGCGTAATCGAGATCGAGATCCCGCCGCTCCGCGACCGGCCGGAGGACATCCTGCCGCTCGTCCGCCACTTCGTCACGCGGCTGGCCGAACGGCTGAAGATCAAGGACCTCCGCCTCGACGCGACCTGCCTGGACTACCTGCAAGGCTACGCCTGGCCCGGCAACGTCCGCGAACTGGAGAACGCCATCGAGCGCGCGGCCGTCATGAGCAAGGACGGCGTGATCCGGCCGGAGGACTTCTCGAGCCACATCCTGCACACCCGAGTGCACCGTCCGGGCGACGGCGACCCACTACTGCGGCCCCTGGCTGAGGTCGAGAAGGAGCACATCCTGGCCGTCATGGAGGTCACGGGCGAGAACCGCACGCGCGCGTCGGAGATCCTGGGCATCAGCCCGACGACGCTGTGGCGGAAGCTCAAGCAGTATGAGCACGAGTAGGGGGCAGACGTCGAAACGCGCGGCGGCGCGAGGAAGCCAGGAGACAGCATGCAGGAGGACCAAATGGTGCGTTCACGTCGGCCAACGAAAACGGGTAGGGCTATCGACCGACGAGGTTGTGGGCGCCGTGCCAACGTCCTTTCCACTTCTGCGCAGATTCGTGGGTATGTAGGTGACAAGGACCTCGACATGGCCACGCGAACGGCAGCGTGGCCATGCCACCCACGGCGACTAGCCTCTGGGCAGCTTCGGAACGAGGGATGGCAAGGGCTCATGGCCGTCGGGGTGTTGTTCGGACTCCTGGCATGTCCCGGGTGCAAGCAGGGCGCGACTCGGCAGGACGGCTTGAAGCAGGGCGAGCGCTCTGCGACCATCGACGGCGACGCGAAGACAACCGACAAGGACACCCAGCCAGCTAGAAGGAGCACGTACACGATGGAGGTCACCAAAGAGCCGTTCGGGACGAATCAGGACGGCAAGGCCGTCGACATCTATACGCTCACCAACGACCACGGCATGCGGGCGCGGATCATGACCCGAGGCGGCACGATCGTCTCACTCGAGGTGCCCGACCGCGAGGGCAAGCTCGGCGACGTCGTGCTCGGCTTCAACACGCTCGAGGAGTACATCAAGGACAGCCCGCACTTCGGCTGCGTCTGCGGACGGTACGCCAACCGCATCGGCGGTGCGTCCTTCACGCTGGACGGCACGACGTACAAGCTGGTCGCCAACAAGGGCGACAACCAGCTCCACGGCGGCAAGGTCGGCTTCGACAAGTATGTCTGGCCGGCCGAGCCGGTCGAGCGCGACGACGCCGTCGGCGTGCGGATGACCCACGTCAGCCCGGACGGCGACCAGGGCTACCCGGGTACGCTAAGCTGCACGATGACCTACTGGCTGACCAACGAAAACGAGCTGCGGATCGACTACGAGGCCACCACCGACAAGCCGACGGTCTTGAACCTGACCAACCACAGCTACTTCAACCTGGCCGGCGAGGGCAACGGCACGGTGCTCGACCACGTCCTGCGGATCGACGCCGACCACTTCACGCCCACCGACGCCGAGCAGATCCCCACAGGCGAGATCCGGAGCGTCAAGGGTACGCCGATGGACTTCACCACGCCGACGCCCATCGGGGCCCGCGTCGAGCAGGACGACGAGCAGCTCCGCCTCGGCAACGGCTACGACCACAACTGGGTGCTCAACAGCGGCGGGGGCGAGCTGGCGCTGGCGGCCGAGGTGACCGAACCGACGACGGGCCGTGTGATGCGCGTGCTGACGACCGAGCCGGGCGTGCAGCTCTACATCGGCAACTACCTCAACGGCCGCCTGACGGGCAAGAGCGGCAAGACGTACGTCCGCCGCGGGGCGCTGTGCCTCGAGACGCAGCACTTCCCCGACTCGCCGAACCACGACAACTTCCCGAGCACGGTGCTCCGCCCCGGCGAGACGTTCACCTCGACGACGGTCTTCGCGTTTGGCGTGGAGTAGGGGGGAGCCGGAGCATTTCTGCAACGCAGGCTATTCCGAACGCAGCCGAGCCGCTAGACTAGTGGGTAGTCCGGGATCGACGCCGCCGGGCGGATCGCGTCCTGCAACTCACGTCGAAGCATCTCATCGAAACCCGTTTGGTCGGCCGCCCGGTCCTGGCAGCAGCGTGTCAAGAGCCGTGGATGCGCCGCGCCCTCGAAAGGCATCCGGTCGGGGGCGCCGGATGCTTCCGTCGTCCTCATGTCTTAGGCGAAGGACCGCCAATCGAACGCCGTACAAGGAGAACGCGATGAGTGACTTCCGCCTCGGTCGTACCGGCAAGGGCTTCACGCTGATCGAGCTGCTCGTGGTGGTGGCGATCATTGCCCTGCTGATCTCCATCCTCTTGCCCTCGCTGAGCAAGGCCCGGGCTCAGGCCCGCACGACGCTCTGTGCCTCGCGGATCGGTCAGCTAGCCAAGGCCATCCTGCTGTACGCCGACGACTACAACGAGACGCCTCCCTTCCTGGGCCGGGGTTGGGAAGACTGCGACGCGCTGAGCGACACGGTCTGGCCGAGGAATTCGGGGATCACCGTTCGCGAGTGGGCCTTCCTGGAAGACTGGCTCATGCCCAAAATGCCCGAGTACTGGTTCGATAGACAGGAGGACTGGCCGGAGTACGCCACCGTCCGCAACGGCAGGCTATTCGACTACACCCGATTCGAACACCTCTACCTGTGTCCCGAGTTCGAGCGGGTCTCCTCGTCGGCGAAATCGCAGAACGTCTTTAACTACACGCGGTCGATGCTCGGGCGGGTCTGGTATGATTTCAACGATCCCCAGGCCCAGGACGGGTCTCAGTGGCGGGAGGCGTATGGCGGGCCATTTGGAGCGCCCGGTCCGATCCTGAAGGTCAGTCAAGCCCACGCCCCGGCCAGGCTCTACATGCTGCTCGACGAGCGGTGGGACCGCCACGTCGCCGCCCCGTTAGATGGTCTGGGGGAACCTGCGGGCGAGGGCATCATTGATGGTCAGCTCTCGAGCATGTGGATGGCTATCGATCCGATCTGGGTCATCGGGGACGAAGGAGGGCAATACCACGGGGCCGCGCGCGTCCCCCCGGAGCTGCAGATCGTGAGCGAGTACGTCGAGCCGATCAAGTCCGGCAACGGGGCCTTTTACGACGGGCATGTCGCCCTCCACACCGACCCGCTGCCCAACAGGCTGGTCGACAACACGTGGGGGATGGACATGCTCACCGTCATCAACTCCTTTGTCCAATGGCTGGAGGGCCAAGCGTTCACGCAGCGCGGCAAGGCCACGATCAGCGTCAATCTGTGAGCTACCGCCCCTCGTCGTGGGGGGCAAACGGGCCGTCGCAGATCGGAGCGTAGGCTGACCTGCCCTCACCCAGCGTTGTGCTCGGATGCGGGCGAGGTGGACGCCTCGACGGCGCGTTCCCAAACCCGACGGTACGCACCGCGTTGGCCAGGCCGCGTGACGGTCCGGGAGGATCGTGGCCTCAGCTCAGATCGGTCCCTCTCACCTCGTCCAAGGGGCATCCGCCCGGCATGAACGTATCGCTCGGTGCGTCGTCCGAGCGGATGCGCACAGCGCCCGTCGTCAAGGCTCCCCGGCCACAGAGGGTGCATGCCATTCTTCGGCGATATGATTGCGCTATTCTTTGGTATGTTACAAAAAGTTAAACATGAATCTTGCTTGGAAGGGTCAGTCGTAGTGTAATCTGCCTGTCAGTCACACAGAATCCGTTCTTTCCTCATCGTGCAGCGTTTGAACCTGTCCAAGCTGCACCAGCAGATGCCGTCGACGCAACGGGGTGAGGCGCGTTGCCACTCGCGCAGGGCGAGCCACGCCTTGCCACGGCCCTTCTCTTTCGAGGAGTTCATCATGAGAGACGATCTGACTGCGCTGGCGTTGTGGCTATGGGTACCGGTGATGATCATGGTGGCCTTTGGGTGCACCAGTCCTCCGCCTGGAGACGGAGGCAACGGTGGCAACGGAGGGAATGGTGGCAACGGAGGGAATGGGGGCAACGGTGGAAACGGGGGCAACGGTAACGAGATGACGATCGTCAAGACCGACATCGGCGTCCGCCACGACTCGGCCCTGCGCGTGGGCGATGACCTGATCGCGTTCGGTCAGGAGACGGACGGTTCGGCGACGGTTGGCGTCTACTACGTGGTGCCGTCGACAACGCCGACGTCTGCCACAGCAGTTACGAATCCCGAGCTCTACAACAATCGGGCCTTCGCCGTAGGTGGCAAGACGATTTTCCTGGTGGGTCACGTAGGGGGTTCCCTGGCGTATCAAGTGAGCGTTTACGATACGACTACAGGGACGATCGTCACGACGTTCACGACGGATGAGGTTAGGCTGGGGACGATCCCGGTTGCGGCCAGCGATCCCGGTCACATTCAGGCCGACGGTGATTACTGCGCGGTCATCTGCGATCAGAGCACGGTGACGGACGGCAAGATTATCAAAGTCATCGACGTCAGTGGGGCGACGCCGGCCGTGATTTCGTTTGCCACGAACCCGGCGACCACGCACTTCCAGGTCGACCAGGTGGCCGTCGATGCAGGGACCAAGACGGTGGTGGCCGCGGTGGACGATTCCTTGTTCGTCTACGATATCGATAACCCAGCGACGGCACCGACCGAGATCCCCGTGGCCAACGGCATCGGCGACGTCCAAATGGCCATCTCGGGCAACACGCTGATCGCCATGGACGATCAGGGCTATCCCGAGGCCTTTCTCGTCAATCTGGCGACCAGCACGGTGATTGAGTTGACCGATGCCTTGGCCGAGAACGACGTCGCAGTCGGCGGGACGAAGTTCGGCTTCTTCGCGGATGCGGACGCCACGGACGCCGGGATGCGTGCCGCAGTCGGAACCGTTCCCGGTCCTGGCTTCACCAAGGCCGCGGCCGGCGTTCAGATCGACGGATCCACGAACAACAACGGGCGCGTGGGCTACGCCACGACGATGGGCATCCTGCCGGACGGCAGTAGCATTTTCCTCAGCGACGCGTATCTGCAGTACAGCGACGGGGATGCATCGTTTACGGTGCCTCCGGACGCCGGCGGTACGGATCCATACGGCACACCCGCTTGGAAGCTGGATTGCAGTGCCAACACGGTGGGGTTCCAGACGGCGGAGACCACCCGGTCCGCGGACAAGACGATCGGGTATATCATCCTGCCGTAGCATGAGGCCTTCGGGTGGGGGCTGGTCTCGCCCCCACCTTGTTCTAGTGGTCCAACACCATGGAATCTGTCGGTTGCTCAGCTTCGGGGCCGCCGTCGGAGACGCGACCGTAAGGGAGCGTTGCTGTTCAAGCGCTCCAACAACACAGCTCCCTCACGGTCGCTGCTCTGCGTGACGTTTCGCCCTCCTGATCGGAACCCACAAAGACAAGTGTGGTCAGGTACCAGAAGCTAGGACACCTCTTGAAGGGGTTGCGTCTTCTCTGTTTCCGACTCAAGGTGCGGCGCGTGCCACAATGAGGCCAGGATGCTCGACAGCAGCACGCCCAGGATCAGACCGAGGCTGAGCAGCGTCGGGATGTGTACGTGGTGGGCCAGCATCATCTTCACGCCCACGTAGGCCAGGATGAACACCAGCCCGAGCTTGAGGTAGTGGAACTTATCCAGCAGACTGGCCAGGACGAAGTAGAGGCTCCGCAGGCCCAGGATCGCGAAGACGTTCGACGTGAACACGATGAACGGGTCGGTCGTGACGGCGAAGATGGCCGGGATCGAGTCGACCGCGAACAGCACGTCCGAGCTCTCGACCACCAGCAAGACCAGCAGCAGCGGCGTGACGGCCCGGCGGCCCTCGATGTGGCTGAAGAACTTGGCCCCGTCGAACTCGGCCGTGACGGGATAGACCTTCCGGGCCAGCCGCACGAGCGGGTTCTTGTCCGGATGGATCTCCTCGTGCTTCGAGAAGAGCATGCGGATCGCCGTAAGGATCAGGAACGCCCCGAAGACGTAGACGATCCAGTCGAAGCGCCGGATCAAGGCCACGCCGGCGGCGATCATCACGCCGCGCATGATCAACGCCCCCAGGATGCCCCAAAACAGCACACGATGCTGAAACGCCAGCGGCACGTGGAAGTACCCGAAGATCAGGGCGATGACGAAGATGTTGTCGAGGCTGAGCGATTTCTCGATGACGTAGCCGGTGAGGTACATCACCGCCGCCTCGTGCCCGTCCAGCTCGTGGCCGAGCTCCTGGCCGATGCCGAAGGCATGGTGTTCGTAGAGCCACCAGACCACGGGCACGAACAGCAGGGCCATGACGACCCAGACGGTGGTCCATCCGACGGCCTCGCGCGTGGTGATCTCGTGCGGCTTTCGGTTGAAGACGCCGAGATCGATCGCGAGCATCAGCAGGACGAACAGGATGAACCCGGACCACAGCAGGATCATGGAGCGGCCTTCCTCGTGTTGGGTTGGATGACGCGGCAGGCCCGCCCAGCCCGGCGCATAGCGCCTCGGCGGCCTACAGCGAACCGACCATCATCGGCCAAGAGGGCGGTCCGGGCAAGGGGCGTGGGCGACGACCGCCTTCAGGGACTTCAGGTCCCTTCGGCCGGACCGGATCGCCCATGCTCAGAACGCGGTCTGAAAAGCCACGCGGAACATGGTCAAATCGTCGTTTTGGAACCAGTTGCCGAGCTGGCTGTCGAGCGGGGCCTCTTCGATGCGGGTGATGTCGGCCTGGAGCTTGATGTGGTGGCTGCCGGTAGGGTAGTAGTTCACGCCGAAGGTATACTCCCAGGCGTTGCCGCGGCCGAGGTCCCACAGCCCGCCGAGCCGTGCGGCCAGCTCGAGCTTCTTGGGGATGATGAAGTAGCCGCCCTCGACGTAGCCGCCTTGCTGGTGCGTGGCGTCGCGCCGTCCCGTCAGCCGCTCCCACTGGCTAAAGCGCGTGTCGCTGTCGATGCTTCGCACGTAGTACTCGGCCGTCAGGCTGAACCCGCGGTAGCGAAACGCCGTATGCCCGCCGAATTGGAGCAGGTCGGTGCCGGTCAGGTCGGCCTCGCCGTACGTGCCGATGCCGCGCCCGCGCCGAATGCGCTCGGGGATCACGTAGAACGCCGTCGTGTCGCTGTCGCCGTTGTCGTCGTTGTAGGCCATGTTCAGACCGACGTCCCAGATCGGGTCTTTGCTGAAGGCCAGATCGGTCTCGTCGTCGCCCGCGCCGTCGCCGAGCAGGTGGACGATCAGCGACGCCGCGTAGGCGAAGTTGGTGTCGAGCTGCTCCTGGCTGGGCGAGTCGTACGGGTTGTTGATGCCGTTGAACACGCCCGTGACGTATTCCAGGCGATCAAACACCAGCCCGCTCAGCGTGACGCCGACCGACGGTCCGACGTTGTAGACCTCCTCGGCCAGGGCCCGGTCGACGAACTGCTGCTTGTGGTCGGCGACGAGGTTGTTGAAGCCCTGCGGCAGATCGACCAGCCCCGCGGTGAGGATGAGCTGCTCGAAGAACTCGTAGGAGGCGAAGGCGTAGTAGGTCTGCCAGTTGTTGCCCTGGTCGGTGTCGCCGATGACGCTGATGAAGTACGTCCACTTCGGCGTCTTGAGGTAGCCGTCGAAGTTCAGAATCAGGTACTGCACCTCGAAGCCGTTGAGGTCGTCCTGCCGGTTGGACCCGGCCAGGCGGCGGTTGTCGGTCTGGCGATTGCTACCGGTCCACCGGACCTGCATCATGCCGGTGATGTTCAGCATGAAGTCGTGTGTGGTGGTCTCGATGTACAGGCCGTCGTCGTAGCCGATGCGGGTGAGGTCAGGATAGAGCTCGTCCCGGAACGAGCGGTCGTCGAGCAGCTCGGCCACGAGCTCCTCGATCGCGCGTTGGCGATACTCCTCGCGGGCTTCGGGGATCTTCACATCAAGCAGGTGGCGTAGTTCGGCGATGTGCTTCTCGCCGTCGTCGAGGACCTGCTGCAACTCGGCGAGACGTTGCTCGATGGCGGCGTCGGATGAGGCCTCCGGCTGATGGTTCGGCTCGGCCCCTGCCGACGGCGCCGCGGCAAGGGACAAGGCCAGGAGCCCCAGCGCGAAACCCGTGCCGAGGCTCGCGCGATAGACCAGCCGAGAAGTCTGTGAGGCGGCGCCTTGTGGCAGCCGAACGGACGGCATCATGAACTCCCCTGTTTGTCTTGCGTTGTGCGAGAACACGTGACTTGGCTCGCCGGGGGCGGCCCCGCGCCGGGTCGCCCGGGCAGCACTTTGAAAGCAGTTTCTAGCCCGCCAGATGGGTTGTGTCAATGTGTTGTTCGTGCTGATCGATCCGTCAGGTTTTCCTCGCGGGCCGGATCGGTTTACAGTGTGTGCCTCTGAGCCGGTCGGGATGGGCTGGCTCTGACGCGAAACGATCGGAGAGCAGCGATGCGCACACAGGGACAAGGAAGGCATGCGGTGCTGAGCCTGGCCGTTGGGACGGTGGTTGCGGTGCTCCTGACCGGCTGCTCGGGCGACGACAAGCCCGGGCCGCTGAAGCTCGGGTACGTGATGGCGCCGGAGGGGGCGGCCCATGAGGCGGCCCAGAAGTTCGCCGAGATCGTCAAGACCAAGACCGGCGGGGCCCTGACGGTGAAGCTCTATCCCGCGGGCCAGTTGGGCAAAGATCTCGAGTTGGCCGAGAACCTCACGCTCGGCAGCGTCGACCTGGTGCTCAGCGGCCTGGGATCCGTCTCGCCATATATCCCGGAGTACGAGGTGCTGGAGGCCCCCTTCGCGTTCGCCGATTACGAGCACCTCGACCGCGTGCTGAACGGGCCGATCGGGCAGGAGGCGGCCGAGGCCCTGGCCGACAAGAAGGGCATCCGCATCCTGGCGTGGTGGCCCCGCGGGCCGCGGTATCTGACCACGACCGACAAGCCCGTCCGCAAGCCGGCCGACCTGGAGGGCATGAAGCTCCGCGTGCCGAAGCTGCCGACCTACATGAAGGCGTGGGAGATCCTCGGTGCCCGGCCGACGCCGATCACCTACAAGGAGATGTACATGGCCCTCAAGCAGGGCACCGTCGAGGGCCAGGAGAACCCCCTCGAGGTCATCTACACCGATCATCTCTATGAGGTGCAGAAGTACGTCTCGAAGACGAAACACCTGATCTCCAGCTACATGCTGATGACCACCGACAAGCTGCTCGACCGTCTGCCGCCGGAGCACGCGGCCGTGCTGCGCGACGCGGCCCGCGAGGCCGGGCGATATGAGCTCGAGCTCGTCAAGACGTACGAGGAGGACTACATCAAGAAGCTCCAGACCGAGGGCATGACGTTCCTCGACGTCGACCGTGATGCGTTCCGAGAGCCCGTCCTCCGCGAGCTGCCGAAGGCGTTCCAGGCAACCTGGGCCCCCGGCGTGTTCGAGCGGATCCAGGAGCTCCGCAAGGCCCAGTGAGAGCGTAACCACCATGCCCGACGTGCCTCCCAAACGGATGACGCTGCTCGATGTCGTGCTGGCCGCGCTGTTCGGCGCGACCGTGCTGATCATCACCGCGCAGGTCGTGTGGCGGTACGCGCTGAACAGTCCGCTCACCTGGTCGGAGGAGGTCTCGCGCTTCCTCTTCGCGTGGATCGTCTTCCTCGGCGCGGCCGCGGCCGTCCGCGAGGCCACGCACATCCGCATCGACCTGTTCGTCGACCGTCTGCCGCGCGGCCTGAGCCGGGTGCTTCGGGGGCTGAGCCTGGTGCTGACCGTCGCGGTGTTCGGGCTGATTGCGGTGGTCGGCTTCTGGTACGTCGTCCACACGCAGGGCACGACGAGCGCGGCGTTGCGCTGGCCGGTGAACCTGGTGCACTACGCGGCCCTGCCGGTGGCGGCGGTGCTGGCGACCGTCTTCGCGATCACGCGCCTCGTGGCGGCGATTCGCGCGCGGCGAGGCGGCGGCGGGCCGGAGGACCAGGCCTGAGATGCTCGTCTTGCTGCTGCTCATCCTGATCTTGCTGATCATCGGCGTGCCGGTGGCCCTGTCGATTGCCATCGGCTTCGCCGGGCACATCCTGCTGTTCAGCGAGGGCGTCTCGCCGCTGACCGTCGCGCAGAAGATCGTCTTCGGCGCCGACGAGTTCATCCTGCTGGCCGTGCCGTTCTTCATGCTCGCCGGCGAGCTGATGAACGCCGGCGGCGTGACGCGCCGGCTGGTGGTCTTTGCCGAGGCCGTCATGGGCGGACTCCGCGGCGGACTCGCCTACGTCGTGATCATCGTCAACATGATCATGGCCGGTGTCTCGGGCGCGGCCATCGCCGACGCCGCGGCCGTCGGGTCGGTCATGATCCCGAGTATGGAGCAGGCCGGCTACCGCAAGGGCTTCGCGGCCGCGGTCAACGCGGCGGCGGCCACGATCGGACCGGTGATCCCGCCGAGTGTGGGTTTTTTGATCTACGCGTCGCTGTCGGGCGTCTCGGTGGGCAAGCTGTTCATCGCCGGCGCGATCCCGGGCGTGATCATGGGCCTGTACCTGATGGCGGTGTGCTACGTGGTGGCGAGGCGACAGGACCTCCCCCGCGGCAGGCGAGCGTCGGCCCGGGCGATCGTGGTCGGCTTCAAGGACGCGATCCTCGCGCTGCTCATGCCCGTGATCATCGTGGGCGGCATCTTGAGCGGCGTCGTCACGCCGACCGAGGCGGGTGTGATCGCGGTCGTCTACGGCTTTGCCATCGGGCTGTTCGTCTATCGCGAGATCCGGCTGCGCGACGTGCCGGCGATCTTGGCGCGGACGGCCAAGCAGACGGCCGTGATCATGTTCATCATCGCCTGCGCCCAGGCCTTCGGCTGGGTGCTGTCGCGCGAGGACGCGCCGGAGGTGCTCATTCGCGGATTCGGTGCGATCACCGATCGGCCCTGGCTGTTCCTGCTCATGCTCAACGGGATCATCCTGCTGCTCGGCTGCTTCATGGAAGGCGGCAGCATCATGATCATCCTCACGCCGCTGCTCGTGCCGCTGCTGAACAAGTACGGCGTGGACCTGGTGCACTTCGGCGTGGTGTTCCAGCTCAACATCATGCTGGGCCTGCTCACGCCGCCCGTGGGCATGCTGCTGTACGTGATCATCGGGGTGTCGAACGTGAAGATGCACGAGATCCTACGGGACGTCTGGCCGTTCTTCGTCGCTTTGGTGGCCGCGCTGCTCTTCATCACGTTCGTGCCGAGGATCACGCTGTTCCTGCCGGCGCTGTTCGAGTAGCCGAGACGACGGGAAAGAGCAGGTGGCCCTGCAAATGGGAGTCCAAAGCATGACTTATCATGTGGTTCGATCGACGTGGCTTCATGCCCTTGCCGCCGGCGGAATCGTCGCGCTGGCCTTCGCCGTGCCTGTGTTCTCGCAGGGCCGCAAAGACCCGCGCCTGACGGACAAGGAATGGCTCCGCAGCAGGCCCGACGTCGTCGTCTACACGCCGAAGGGCAAGGCCGACGGCGACAACGAGCACTTCCTCGTCTTCGAGGCCCCCAAGAGCGACGAGCTGCTGGCCACGTGGAACCAGAGCTCGTGCGAAGGGCGCGGCGACAACCGGGCCGTCATCGCGCGGAGCAAGGACGGGGTGCATTGGTCGCCGCCGAAGTTCATTGTCGGCTGCAAGCCCGGCGACAAGGGCGGGCAGGCGAGCTGGCCCTGGCCCGTGATCGCCGCCAAGACCGGCCGCATCTACCTCTTCTACACCAAGCAGACCGAGCACACCGACCGCAACCCGCAGGGCTGCGGGACGATGGGATGCATGGTCAGCGACGACAACGGCCACACCTGGTCGCCCGGGCTCGACATCCCCATGCCGCGGAACCGCTTCGACCACCCCGACCCGAACGTGCCCAAACACTGGATCACATGGCAGCTCCCCATCCGCGACAGCCAGGGCCGACAGATCGTCGGCTACACCCAGTGCACGAGCCCCGCGGTCAACAAGCGGATGTGGACCTTCGGCTGGTGGGCCATCGAGAGCCGCTGTCAGTTCATGCGGTTCGAGAACATCGACGAGGGGCCCGATCCGGCCGACCTGAAGATCACCTGGCTGCCGAAGGACCCGAACGGCCTGGCCGTCAGGCACCCGAACCACGATTGGTCGGCGCTTCAGGAGCCGAGCCTCGTGCTGCTGCCCGACGGGCGGCTGTTCTGCGTCACCCGCTCGTGGACGGGCCACATCTGGTACGCGGTTTCGAGCGACGACGGCGAGACCTGGACCAAACCCGCCAAGCTGCTCTATCGCGACGCGGGCGAGCCGGTGAAGCACCCGCTGGCGCCGTGCCCGATCTACAAACTCAAGGACGGGCGATTCCTGTTGCTGTTCCACAACAACGACGGCCACGTCGGCAAGCACAACCAGCGCGAAGTGAAGTGGAAGACGAATCATCTGAACTTCGTAAGGCATCCGGCTTTCATCGCCGTCGGCGAGTTTCGTCCTCGCGCGAAGCAGCCGATCTGGTTCAGCCGGCCGAAGAAGATCCTCGACACGAACGGCGTGCCGGTCGGGCCGAAGGGCACGGCCGAGATCGCGACGTACACGAGCCTGACCGAGCGCGACGGCCGGCGCGTGCTGTGGTATCCGGACCGCAAGCACTTCCTGCTCGGCAAGGTGCTCAGCGATGCGTTGCTCTCGGGCATGGACGTGCCGCGGTAGGTGGTGGGGAGGGCGAGGCTCCCGCCGAGCCGAGACAGGGTCGGAGCTTACGGCTCCCCAAGAGGTTCGCCCTTATAGTGCGCCTCCTCGACTTACGGTAGCGAAGCACTCGTCGTCCAACACAATTGCATCTGTCGGTTCCCCGGCTTCGGGGTTGCCGTCGGAGGCGCAACTGTGAAGGAGCGTTGCCGGGTCGGACGCGACTGTCAAGGAGCGTTGCTGTTTGAGCGCTCCAACAACCCAGCTCCCTGACGGTCGCTGCTCTGATGGGCGTGTCGCCCTCCTGATCGGAACCCACAGAAACGAGTGGGGTCGGATACTGGGAGGCGGAGCTATTCCTCCGGGTTGAGCCAAGCGGCGGAAAGGAACTCGCATGGTTTTGGACAGACTCAAGGACGACGTGGTCATCGGCGACGGCGGCGCACTGTTCGAGCTGGAGCATCGCGGCTACGTCAGCGCCGGGCCCTTCACGCCCGAGGCGACGCTCGACCACCCCGAAGTGATCCGCCAGCTCCACGTCGACTACGCCCGTGCCGGCTCGGACGTGCTCCAAACGGTGACGTACTACGCTCACGAGGAGAAGCTCAAGAGTACGAACCGCACCGGTGTGCTTCGCGAGATGAACGAGCTGGCCACGCGGATGGCCCGCGAGGTGGCCGACGAATACGGTTGCCTGGTCGCCGGCGACCTGGCCAACACGTGGGTCTATCGCGCCGACGATGCGGCCAGCCACGCCGAGACCCGGCGGCAGTTCGATCAGCAAATCGGATACCAGCTACCGGAAGGCACTGACTTCTTCATCGCCGAGACGATCGAGCAGCTCGGGGAGGCCATGATCGCCCTCGAGGCCATTCAGGCCACCGGTCAGCCCGCCATGATCACGCTCGGATTCAAGTACCAGGACAAGACGCTCGACGGCGTGGCGTTGGAGGAGGCCTTTCAGCGACTCGTCGACGCCGGGGCCGACATCGTGGGCATCAACTGCTTCCGCGATCCGGCGCGGATGCGGCCGCTGGCCGAACGCCTCCGTCGGGCCGTCAGCGGCTTCGTCGCGCTGCAGCCCGTGGCGTTTCGATGCACCGACGACCGGCCGTACTTCCAGGCGCAGCAGTTCGATGGACGCGTGGCCTTTCCGCTGGAACTCGACCCGTTTCTGCTCGCACGGACCGAAATGGCCGACTACGCCGTCTGGGCCCGCGACCTGGGCATCAACTACATCGGCGCCTGTTGCGGCACGGGCCCGCACCACATCCGCGCGATGGCCGAGGCCCTCGGCCGGACCGTGCCGAACAGCAAATACTCGCCGCAGCTCGCCCTCCACCCGATCGTCGGCAGCGAGGAGAACGTTCGCGAGTCCGACGCACGGATCCTCGCCGAGCAGCGGGGCCGGGCACCGTCCGGATAGGCGGTTCGGCCCCTCAGGTGATCATGGCTGGGAGATGAACCGCCGCGCCCACAGCTCCAGCATGAGCAGCGCCCAGAGCTGACTCTCGAGCCAGCGCCCGCCGGCCTGCTGCCGCCGCCACAAGCGCCGCACGGCCTGTTGGTCGAGCCACGCGCGGAGGTGGGCCTGCGGTGAGAGTACGGTGTCCTCGAGCAGCTCTTTGAGCGGCCCGCGGAACCACGCGGCCAGCGGCATGGAGAAGCCCATCTTCGGACGATCCACGATGTCGGCGCCCACCTTGCTCCTCGCGACTTGCTTGAACAGGCGTTTGCCCTCGCCGCCGCGGAGCTTCAGCGCCGACGGGATCGTGGCCATGAACTCCATGAAGACGTGATCGAGGATCGGGACGCGGACCTCGAGGCTGACGGCCATGCTCGCGCGGTCGACCTTGGTCAGGATGTCGTCGACAAGGTAGGTCTTGGTGTCGACGTAGAGCGTGCGGGCCAGCCAGTCGCGGCTCGGCGCGTTGCGGTAGTGTCGCTCGAAGACGCTGCGGGAATCGTAGCCGGCCAGCGATCGCAGGAGGTCGCCGCCGAGTAGGCGGCGCGCGCCCGTGCCCTGCTCGAAGGCCATGCTGCGGTAGTGGGCCTGTTCGTCGTCGAGCACACCGAGCAGAGCGAGCTTCGGACCGAACCGCAGGAACCACGGCAGCCAGTCGGGTCGGGGAAACCACCGCCCCAGCGGGTCGAAGAGGCCGCGTCGCAGCGCCAGCGGGATGTGCGCTCGCAGGCGGCGCTCCTGGTCGAGGTCCCGATAGCGACGGTAGCCGGCCATCGTCTCGTCGCCGCCGTCGCCCGACAGCGCGACCGTGACGTTCTGGCGGGCCATCTTGCTGACGTAGTAGGTGGGCACCGCGCTGTGGTCGGCAAACGGTTCGTCGTAGTGCCAGGCCAGCCGGTCGACGACGTCGACCGCGTCGGGCCTGACGACGTGACGGTGGTGCTCGGTGGCGAACCGAGAGGCGACCCGGTCGGCGTGGGGCAGCTCGTTGAAGCGCTCGTCCTCGAACCCGATGCTGTTGGTGATGACGGGCCTGTCGGCCTGCTCGGCCATCGCGGCCACAACCGAGCTGCTGTCGACCCCGCCGCTGAGGAAGGCCCCGAGCGGCACGTCGGCGATCATCCGCATGCCGACCGCGTCGCACAGGTGCTGCCAGAAGCGATCGCCGAGCTCGGCCTCGGCGTCGTTCGACGGCTCACCGAAAACGAGGTCCCAGTACTGCTCGACGCGCGCCCGGCCGTTTTCGAGGATCATCAGGTGGCCCGGCTCGAGCTTGGCGATCGCGTCGAACATGCTCTTCGGGCCGGGCACGTAGTAGAACGTGAGGTAGTCGAGCAGGGCCTGCGGGTTGAGCTCGCGCGGCACCTCGGGCGCGGCCAGGATGGCCTTGATCTCCGAGCCGAACACGACGCGACCCCCTCGGAGGTGGTAATAGAGCGGCTTGATGCCGAGTCGGTCGCGAGCGAGCACCAGCCGGCGGCGCGGCTCGTCCCAGATCGCCAGGGCAAACATGCCGCGAAGCCGCTCGACGCAGCGCGGTCCGTGCTCCTCATAGAGGTGGACGATGACCTCGGTGTCGGTGTTCGTGGCCAGGCGGTGGCCCTTGGCCTCGAGCTCGCGCCGCAGCTCGAGGAAGTTGTAGACCTCACCGTTGTAGCTGAGCCAGACGGTCCGGTCCTCGTTGGCCATCGGTTGATGGCCGCCGGCCAAGTCGATGATGCTGAGCCGGGCGTGACCCAGGACGCAGGCATCGAACGCCTGTGTGCCGGCATCGTCCGGACCGCGGTGGCGCAGGGTTTCGACCATGCTCGTGACGGCGTGTCGGTCGGCCTCGGTGAGGCCTGCAGAGTCCGCGATGCCCGCGATGCCGCACATGTCGCCTCCTTGGACTGCCTCACTATCGCGTCTTGCCGCGACGCTGGCAACCGGAGCGGGTATGCGGAGCGACGCCGGGCACCGTATACTGTGGGCGGGGGATGACCGAGCCGCCAGGACGGCAAGCAGGAAAGGACCCATCATGAGCGACGACCAAGGCGCGAACCGGATCATGTCCCAGGCGTTTCTCGTGCATCACGCGACACTGTCCGTGCTGGAGAAGCAGGCGGATCCGAAGCTCCTGATCGATGTCTTCAAGGTGATCGTCGAGGTGGCCAAAGGGGAACGGACGCTGTCCGAGGGTCAGGGGCAACTGGGTCTCTCGGGCCTGCGGGAGAAGTACGAAGAGCAGTTCGGAGAGGGCTTCGAGGCATGGGTGGCCCAGCAGCGGCAGGCCGAGCGCGACTCGGCCAAGGACCTCGCCAACGCCTTCGCCGAGCTCTTCTGGGGCGGTCAGATGCCTGGCGACGCGCCGGAGTAAGAAGGAAAGGGCGACGGCGTTCCTCTTGCCTCTTCCCTCACGAATCCCTCCGACCGCTCAGCGCATCGACCACCACCCGCCGCATCAGCGCCTGCGGGGCGGGGCGCCCCGTCCAGGCCTCGAACTGGGCCACCGCCTGGTGCACGAACATATCCACGCCGCTGACGGTCGTGCAGCCGACCTCGGCGGCCTCGCGGAGCAAGCGCGTCTCCATCGGGTTGTAGACGTTGTCGAACACGACCATGTCGGACCGCATGGCCTCGGCCGGTAAGGGCGTGGTGTCCTCGTTGGGGTGCATGCCCAGGCTCGTCGTGTTGATCACGATGTCGGCGTCGAGTCGTTCGACGCGCTCGAGCGGTTCGGCACGGCAGCCGAACTCCTCGGCCAAAGACTCGGCTCGGCGGAACGTCCGATTGTAGATCGTGACGTCGCAGCCGCAGTCGCACAGGCCCGCAACCTGGGCCCGTGACGCCCCGCCGGCGCCGATCACCGCGACCGGCACGCCCTCGATATCGCTCCGCCGGCATCCCATCCCCTCGGTCAGGGCGTCGAGCGCGCCGGCGTAGTCCGTGTTCAGGCCGCGCACGGTTCCGCCGCTGTCGAAGACCAACGTGTTGACCGCCCCGATTTGCTTGGCCAGGGGCTCCACGCGATCGCCCACGAACCGCAGGGCGTTCTCCTTGTGCGGGATCGTCACGCTGAGCCCGCGAAGGTTCATCCACGGGCGGTCCATCGCGCCGCGGACGAAGGCCTCGAAGGCCTCGTACGCCGGTTCGATCAGAAGCGGGACATAGACGGCATCGAGTCCGCACTCGGCGAAGGCCGCGTTGTGGATGGCCGGGCTCATCGAGTGCGCGATCGGGTGGCCGATCACGCCGTAGACGCCCGAATCGGGGCCTATCGCGTCCCAGCGGTAGAGGTCCCTCATCGTCGGCAGCGCGATCTGGCCCGGTGCGGATTCGGCGCCCGCGGTCAACGAGCAGAACGACAGGAACGCGCCGAACTTCCTGGCGAGGATGCGCGAGATGAGCCCCGACTCGCCCATGGCGATGGCGATAACCGGCTTGCCGCCGGGCTGCAAGGACGCCCGCATCATGTCGAAGCACGTCAGCGCGTCGCAGATCGACTCGGCCCGCCAGACGATCTTGGCCACGTCGCAGTCGGCGGCGTGGATGCGTTCGAGTCGCTGCTCGAGGTCGGCGGGCCGTCCCTGGAAGTCATGGCTGCTGAGGATGAGCTTGCGGGCGGTGGACGCGTTTCCCGGTCGCGGCGGCTCCGACCGCCAGGCGACGACGCCTCGGTCGGCGTCGGCATGGCGGCGCCAGGTCGCGAGCTCGATATCGACGCAATCCGGCCCGAGCCGCACCGCGTGCGAAAGGGCCTCGAGCCGCCCGGCATCGTCGCGCTGCCACTGACCTCCCTCGTCCGGAGCGCGGGGCGTGGCGATCACGGTCATGCCGTCAGGGATCGCCCTGAAGACGGCCTCCAGGTCGACGTGCTCCAGGTAATCGAGGCGTAGCTCGACGGCGTCGGCGCCGCCGTCGGCGGCCTGTCGCACCGAGGCGATCGCCCCGTCGGTCGTATCCGCCGTGATGGGCACGGCCAGAAGCGTCACGCCGCGTCCTCCCATCCGTCGATGAGATCGGCGAACTCCTCGATCGTTTCGATGACGGCCGATGCCTGGGTGGCGGTTACCGTCCGTCCGTTGGTCAGCAGCACCGCGTGAAACCCGGCCGCGCGGGCGCCGGCGATGTCGGTCTCTTCGAGGTCGCCGATATGAACCGTCTCCTCGGGGGCCGCGCCGAGCATGTGGCAGGTATAGAGGAACTGCCTCATTTCCGGTTTCGCCGTGCCGGTCTCGTCGCTGAAGGTCAGATGGTCGAAGTAGTCGAACACCTGGTCGGCTCGCAGGACCTCTCGCAGGGCGCAGCCGAGGGTCAAGCAGGTGTCGCTGATCAGCCCGATGCGGTATCGCCCCCTGAGCCGTTCGAGGACGCCGCTGACGCCCACGCGCAGCGCGGGCGGTGCCTGGACGCCGGCCATGGCCAGGGCCTCGCCCAGAGCCTCGGCGGCCTTGTCGTCCAGATCGTACCCGATCTGCCGCCCGATGTGGGCCCCGAGCTCGGTCCGGTCCATCGTGCGGTGTTGCTCGCGCCACAGTGTCATGGCGTGGTTGTACGTCTCGGCCAGGATGGCGCGAAGCCGGTCCTGGTCCGGCTCGATACCCAGCATCGCGAAGAAGGTGAGCACGTGACGATAGCGAAAGTCCTTCCGTCGGGACGACGAATCGCCGACCTCGTCATACAGCGTTCCCCAGAAGTCGAACGTCACGGCGCGGATGGGCATGTGGGATCCCGGTGCGAGGTTGGTCTCAGGCCGCCCCTCCCATGAGGCGCGACATCACAGGATAGGGTCCGGCCTGAATAGACGCAACGGGCGGCCCGCCTCCCCTGCGCGGACCGCCCGTCGTGGTCGGCCGTACGGTCGGTACGGTTCGACCGCTCCTACACGCCGCCCTCGGTGGGTTGACCGACAGCCGCGTCCTCCATCGCGATCAGGGTGTTGACCGCGTTGATGTATGCCTTGGCGGAGGCCTCGACGATGTCCGTCGAGTGTCCCCGGCCGCGGGCGATCTTGCCGTTGAGCTGAATCCTCAGGGAGACCTCGCCCTGGGCCTCCTTCCCGCCCGTCAGTGCCGTGAGCTGATACTCCTTCAGCTTCACGGTGATTCCGATGATCCGCTGGATCACCGAGTAGATTGCGTCGACCGGTCCGTCGCCGGTGGCCGCGTCTTGAACGACGCAGTCCTCTTTGACGTTGCGGAGCCGAACGGTGGCCGTGGCGATCACGCCGCCGCCCGCCGTCGTCTGAACGCGCTCGAGTTGCCACGTGGCCGGGACGTCGCTGAGCACCTCCTCGACGATCGCCTCGATGTCCTCGTCGAAGATCTCCTTCTTCTTGTCCGTCAGCTCCTTGAACTCGATGAAGGCCCGGTCGAGCTGCTCGGTCGTCAGCTCGTGGCCGATCTGCTGAACACGCTCCCGGAAGGCGTGGCGGCCTGAGTGCTTGCCGAGCACCAGTTCGCTGGCCGAGACGCCGACGTCCGCGGGGCACATGATCTCGTACGTGCTGGCGTTCTCCATCACGCCGTGCTGGTGGATCCCCGCCTCGTGCGCGAACGCGTTGCGGCCGACGATGGCCTTGTTGCGCTGAACCTGGATGCCGGTCAGGTTCGCGACCATCTTCGACGTCGGGAAGAGCCGCCGTGTGTTGATCCGCGTCGTGGCGCCGTAGTGGTCGTTGCGCACCTTCAGGGCCATGACGATCTCCTCGAGCGCGCAGTTGCCCGCCCGCTCACCGATGCCGTTGACGGTGCACTCGACCTGCCGGGCGCCCGCCTGAACCGCCGCCAGGGAGTTCGAGACGGCCAGGCCCAGGTCGTTGTGGCAATGCACGCTGATGACGGCCTGATCGATGTTCGGTACGCGCTCGAACAGCTCGGTGATGATGTACCGGAAGTGCTCGGGCGTGCTGTAGCCGACCGTGTCGGGGATGTTGACGGTCGTCGCCCCGGCCGCGATCGTGGCCTCGACGACCTCGGCGAGGAAGTCGACCTCGGTCCGGCTGGCATCCTCGGGGCTGAACTCGACGTCGTCGACGAAGCTCTTGGCCAGCTGCGTGCCCTCGACGCTCATCTTGAGGATCTCCTCGCGCGCCCGCTTCAGCTTGAACTCGCGATGGATCTTGCTGGTGGCGCAAAAGACGTGGATCCTCGGCTGCGCGGCATGCCTGACCGCCTCGGCGGCGCGACGGATGTCCGCCTCGACACAGCGGGCCAGGCCGGCGACGGTGCAGCCCCCGATCTCGCCGGCGATGGTGCGGACGGCCTCGAAGTCGTCGTTGCTCGTGATCGGAAAGCCCGCCTCGATGATGTCCACGCCCAGCCGCTCGAGCTGCCGCGCGATGTCCAGCTTGGCCGATCGGTTGAGCGACGCACCCGGAGACTGCTCGCCGTCCCGAAGCGTCGTGTCGAAGATACGGATGACGGGTTGGTCCGTGTTCGTGTCGGTCATGATGATGCTCCGCGCCCGCTCGGCACGATGCGTTGCGTAGCGCAAGTTGTGTGGTGAATGAGGGCGGGCCGCCTTGCCCTTGCCACGACGGTTGGCCCCGTCAGGCCGTCGCGGGATCGCGGGTCACGGGCCAAGCTGCACGCGCGCGCAGCCCGGCCCGAGGCAGTAACAGGTTGGTCTCGATCGTCGGAAGCGTCATTCCGGGCCTCACACCAACAAAAAGAGCCCTCGCAGTCTCGCGTAGGGCTCTTTGATCTTCGTTAGCGTCGTGTTCGGTGTTGATCAGGAGCCCTACGCGTTGCCCAGAAGGCGCAACGCCAGCGGTAGACCCAGGCTAAGGCCGAGCAGCAGCACGTCCTGTCTTGTCTGGCGCGTCATATCGCGTCGGTCTCCAAGTACACCATACACTATATCGGTTGGAGGCACAACATCAACGCAGAAAACCTTCGCTCGCCGGCCGCACGGCCGCGTCACCGCTTCCTGGTTGACCTCCATTCGGTCGGGCAGGTATCCTTCCACTAGGAAGACGCATCCTTTCACGCACGACTCACGCGACGACCGATCCGTGCACGGTGGGGTCTGAGATGCCCAACGAACGCGTTAAGGCCCATCTAAACCTGTACGCCGTCCTACCGAATCTCGAAGAGCTGGTCCGCTTCGATCCCGAGACCCAACGGCTTATCGAAACCTGGGACATCGGCGTGACCTTCAGCGTCAGCGGCGGTCCGCAGGCCCACGTCGCCGTCCGCAACGGCCAGTGCACCGTGGCGAGGGGCAACGCCCAGCCCACCAACGTCAAGCTCTGGTTCACCTCGCCCGAGCACCTGAACAAGATGTTCGACGGTAAGGCCAACCCGATCCCGCTCAAAGGGTTCACGCGGCTCGGCTTCATGTCGAAGGAGTTCTCGAAGCTCACCGACCGGCTGGAGCACTTCCTCCGCGCCTCCGACGAGGTCCTCGCCGACGAGGAGACGTTCGCCTTCGTCACGGGCTGCATGCTCTACACGGCCATCTTCGGGCTGGCCGAACTCGCCGAGCACGACCCCGACGTGGCCGATCTGGCCTCGCACGTCCCCAGCGGCACGGCGGAGTTCAAGATCTTGCCCGCCGGACCGGCGGTGCACCTGACGCACGCAAACGGACGGTTCACCGCCGCCAAGGGCGAGGCGGCCGAGCCGAACGTACGGATGGCCTTCCGCGACGTGAGGGTCTGCAACGATCTGCTCAACGGGAAGATCGACGCCTTCGCCGCACTGGGCCGGGGCGACGTCGTCATCACCGGGTTCCTGCCGCTGGCGGACCAGCTCAACGCGATGCTGGAGTATCTCGAGCCGTACCTGAAGTAGCCGCAACCCGGTCGGCGCGACCGACCCATCGCGGCGTGGAGAGGGCATCATGGCCGATACCAAGACAGCCAAGACGGACGCGAATCTGTACACCTTCGACAAGTCGATCGAGCTGTTCGAGCGGGCGTGCCAGGTCATCCCCTGCGGCATCTACGGACACCATTCGCCCGCGCTCCGCACCCCGGGCGCCACGCCGTACTACTTCGAGCGCGGCCAGGGCAGCCGTATCTGGGACGTCGACGGCAACGAGTATGTCGACTGGATCTGCTCGTACGGACCGATGCTGGTGGGCCACAACAACCCGCGCGTCGAGGCCGCCGTGGCCAAGCAGCGCGAGAAGGGCGATTGCCTCAGCGGACCCAGCGAGTTGATGGTCGAGTTGGCCGAGCGGCTCGTCAAGATGACGCCGTTCGCCGACTGGTTCGTCTTCGCCAAGAACGGTTCAGACATGACCACCTGGGCGATACAGGTCGCCCGGGCGCATACCGGCCGCGACAAGGTCGCCATGGCCCAGGGCGCCTATCACGGCAAGGACCCCTGGTGCACGCCGGGCCACGCGGGGCTGACCCGGGGCGACCGGGACGACATCCTGATGTTCCGCTACAACGACCTGACCGGGCTGAGCCGGCTCGTCGAGCGGCACCGCGGCAACATGGCCGCGATTATCATGACGCCGTACCACTTCACCAACTGGGCCGACAGCGAGATGCCCGTCGAGGGCTTCTGGCAGGCGGTCCGCAAGCTGTGCGACGACGAAGGCATCGTCATGATCATCGACGACGTCCGCACCTGCTTCCGGCTGAACCTCGCCGGCAGCGGCGAGGTCTTCGGCGTGCGGCCCGATCTGAGCGCCTACTGCAAGGCGATCGCCAACGGCTACGCCCTGAGCGCGTGCGGCGGACGCGAGGAGCTGAAGACGGCGGCCAGCAAGGTCTTCCTGACCGGCAGCTATTGGTTCAGCGCCGCGCCGATGGCGGCCGCGATGGCCACCCTCGACGAGATGGAGGCGACCGACGGCATTGACCGGATGCGGGAGATCGGTGAGAGCCTCTGCAAGGGGCTGACCGAGGCGGCGGCCTCGCACGGCTTGCAGCTCACATGCAGCGGCCATCCGTCGATGCCGATGGTGATCTTTACCGGCGATAAGGATCTATACCGGACGCAGGTCTGGTGTGCGGAGATGACGCGTCGGGGCGCTTTCGTGCACCCGCACCACAATTGGTTTGTTTCGACCGCGCATACCGAGGAAGATATTCAACTCACGCTGGAGGCGGCCGAGGCGGGGTTCCGCGCCGTGAAGGAGCGGTTCGGCACCTGACCTTGACACGACGGCCGGTCCTGTCGGGCCGGCCTTTGCGGCTTCGCGAGGCGACCGAGGGAGACACCATCGATGCCCGTAACGGATGAGGAGATCAAGCAGCTCGAGGAGAAGGCCTACGAGGTCCGCAAGATGATCTTGCAGGTCACATCGTGGGCCGGGGGCAGCCACGTCGGCGGGGCACTGAGCCAGACCGACATCCTCACCACGCTCTACTGGAAGTACCTCAACGTCGACCCCGCGCGGCCGGACTGGGACGACCGCGACCGCTTCGTCTTGAGCAAGGGCCACGGCGGCGTGGGGCATGCGGCCGTGCTCGGGCTCAAGGGGTACTTCGATCAGGATCTGCTCAAGGAGTTCAACAAGACGGGCTCGCCGTTCGGCATGCACCTGGATATGTGGAAGGTGCCGGGCGTGGACGCCTCGACCGGCTCGCTGGGCCACGGCCTCGGCATCGCGTTGGGCATGGCCATCGGCGCGAGACACCAGGGCAAGACCTGGCATACCTACTGCGTGTGCAGTGACGGCGAGCAGTGCGAGGGCACGGTCTGGGAGGCCGCTATGGCCGGCAACCAGTTCAAGGTGACGAACCTGACCGCGCTGCTCGACCGCAACATGTTGATGATCGACGGCTTCACCGAGGACATCATGTCGCTCGAACCGCTCGCGGGTCGGTGGGAGGCCTTCGGGTGGTACGTCCAGGAGATCGACGGGCACGACATGCGGGCCATCTGTGAGGCCGTCGACAACGCCCACGCCGAGACCGAGCGCCCCTCGATGATCATCTGCAAGACCATCAAGGGCCGGGGCGTCGACTTCATGGAGAACAAGGCCGAGTGGCACTACGGCGGACTGGACACCGCGACGCTCGATAAGGCGCTGACCGCGCTGGCCGGCGAATACGGGCGTGGGTAGCTGACCACCCAGCAGCACCTGCTAGGACTGCGTTTGCGACATCTCGCGACGACCTTCCCGAGCCGCCGGATTCATCCGGCGCGGCCGCGCGGCACAAATGCCGCGGCTCCTGCAGCAACCAGGGCATGCGTTGCCCTGTCCAGAGTCGCACACTGTCTGAAACGCGATACTAGTACCCCGCCACATCTCTCCTTGCAGGTTCGAATCGGGGGCGAGGCTCCTGCCGAGCCGCAATCTGGTAGTACTTCGCCACACTTGCTTCTTCTGTAGGCTCCCATCAGGAGGAGGAGGCGCCTATCAGAGCAGCGACCGTCAGGGAGCTGTGTTGTTGGGGCCCTTGAACAGCAACGCTCCTTCACAGGCACGTCTCCGACGGCGGTAACGAAGCTGGGAAGCCGGAAGACTCAATGGTGTTGGACGACTGAGATGCGACCCCAATTGGCAACAGGGCTCGTGTCGCTCAGTGCCCTGCGGGCATGCCGCCCTTTCTCGGATCGCTCGCACCGAGCAGCGAGTTGTCCGGCCGCCACTCAATCGCCTGTATGATGCCCGTCGTGCGCCGCTTGCCGATCTTGTGGCCGCGCTTCCTCAGCTCGGCGGCTAGCTCCCGGGAGGGAGGATCGCTGAAGCGGATCTCGTTGGGCATCCACTGATGGTGCAGGCGCACCTCCTCCATCGCCTCGCCGAGCGTCATGTCGCGGTCGAGCATATTGACCAGGACATTGAGGACCGAGGTGATGATCCGCGGTCCGCCCGAACCGCCCAGCGTGATGATGGGCAGCCCGTTGCGGTCCATCACGATCGTCGGTGACATGCTCGACAGCGGCCTCTTGGCCGGGGCCACGGCGTTGCGATGGCTCGTCTGCAGGCCGAAGGCATCGGGCTTGCCGGGCTCGGCCGAGAAGTCGTCCATCTCGTTGTTCAGGATAATGCCGAACCGATCGGTCATCACGTAGCTGCCGAAGGTGGTGTTGATCGTTTCGGTCCAGGCGACCACGTTGTCGTCGGCATCGACGACGGAGACATGGCTCGTGCCGTCGTCGTCCTTGACGATCCGCATCGAGCCGTAGGCCTTCGGGGGCTTGGTCTTCTTCTCGTCGATGCCCTTGGCGAGCTTGGCCGCGTACGCTTCGCTGGTCAGGGTGTCCGTCGGCACGTCGGCGTAGGCCGGATCGCCCAGCCAGCGCGAGCGGTCCGCGAACGCGTGCTTGCAGGCCTCGACGAAGTAGTGTGTCGCCAGCCCCGGCTGGCCGACGAACAGGTCGGGCATGGGCTTGTTGTTGAGGATGGTCAGCACCTCGGCGATGACGATCCCGCCCGACGACGGCGGCGGCATGGAGAGGATCTCGAAGTCACGATACCGGAAGCGGATCGGCGTGCGCTCTCGCACGCGATAGGCCAGCAGATCGCGCAGGTTGAGCACGCCGCCCGAGCGGCGCACGGCTCGAACGATCTCGTCGCCGATCTGCCCGTCGTAGATCGCCAGGTCGCCCTTGTAGGAGATCATCCGCAGGGCGGCGGCGAGTTGGGGGCGCAGGATCGTTTGGCCCGGCTCGATGGTCCGGCCGTTCTGGAGCACGCTGCGATAGAGCTCGGGGAACCGCGTGGGGTAGTTGGGGTCCTTCTTGAACGTGTGGATCGTCTGATTGCACGCCCGTGCGTACTCGCGGTCGGCCTTGAAGCCCACCTCGGCCAGATCGAGCGCCGGACCGACGACCTGGCTTAGCGGCATCGTGCCGAACTCGCGCAGGACGTGCGACGCACCGGCCAGGAGCCCCGGCACCCCCACGGCCAGCCCGCCTTCGCGGCTCGGCGCGGTCACGTTGGGGTCGCGCTTCTTGGCCTCGATGTACATGTCCCAGGTCGCCTCGAGCGGGGCCATCTCGCGGAAGTCGACGGCCAGGGTCTGTCGGGTGCGGCTCAAGTGGATCAGGGCGAACCCGCCGCCGCCCAGGCCGGTGCTGTGGGGACGGGTCACGCCGAGGGCGAACGACGTGGCCACCGCGGCATCGACGGCGTTGCCGCCGGCCTTGAGGATCTCGGCGCCGGCCTTGCTGGCCTCGGCCGAATCGCTGGCGACCATGCCCATCTCGGCTCGGACCAGCCAGCGACGCGTCTTGTACGTGGGCTTGGTCTTGGGTTTGCGCGGGCGCGTGGCCGCGGGCTTCGGACGCGTGGCGGCCTTGGGCTTGTCGGCATCAGGCTGGGCCCGACGGGATCGCTTCGCGGGCCGCTTCTTCGCGGCCGGTCGCTCGGCGGGCGGCCTCTGCCGTTTGGGTTTGGCGGGCGCTTCCGCTTGGGGACGATCGCGCTCGCCTCGTCGTTCTGGCCTCAGCGGGAACTCCCGCGTGATGATGCGATCGTCCGATTCGGAGGAGGCCCTCCCGCGACGTTGTTCGGCGGCCGCGGCGCCGGCGAGGAAGATCATCACGGCCAGGCTGGCTCGAATCAGCATCGTGGAACCTCCGCTTGGTGTCAGGACTTGCCGAACGTGGCGAACGGGGCCGATCGCGAAATGGTCTCGGGATCGTTGGCGAACTGCTGGGCCACCTCGGGGCGCACGCGTCCGCCCACGACCAGCCGCGTCAGGTACTCATCCAGCGTGATCATGCCGTCGCGGCGGCCCGTCTGCAGCGCGGTGTCGATGTTTTCGATCTTGCCGAAACGGATCGCGCTGCGCACGCCGGAGTTGACGCACAGCACCTCGAGGGCGAGCTGCCGGCGGTCGTACGGGTCGGCCGACGGCAAGAGGTGCTGGCTCAGCACGAACCGCAGGCTTAGCGCGAGCTGCGTGCGGACGTCGTCCTGCGCATCGTGCGGGAACAGGTCGGTCATGCGCGTGATGGCGCCCTTGGCGTCGCGAGTGTGGAGCGTGGCGAAGATCAGGTGACCCGTCTCGGCCGCGCTCAGGGCCATCTGCGCGGTCTCGCGGTCGCGGATCTCGCCCAGCAGGATAATGTTCGGGTCCTGTCGCAGCGCGCCGCGCAGGCCCTCGTAGAACGTATCCGTATCGACGCCCACCTCGCGTTGCGTGACCACGCTGCCGGGCGAGTGAGGGAAGACATACTCGATGGGCTCTTCGATGGTGACGATCCGGACGTTGCCCTCGACGTTGATCTTGTTCACGAGGACGGCCAGCGTCGTGGTCTTACCCGAGCCGGCCACACCGGTGACGAGGATCAGCCCGTTACGCTGTTTGCAGATCCGCTCGGCCAGCTCAGGCGGAAATCGCGTCCAATCGAGCGACGGGATCTCCCCCGGGATCAGCCTGAAGCACGCCCCGAGCGCTCCTTGGGCCCAGAAGACGTTGCCGCGGAAGCGAGCGGACTCGCCGTCGCGCTCGACCGAGGTCGAGAAGTCGGCCTCCTTCTGCTGCTCGCTCAGGACACGCTCGCGCAGGCGGGCCGGGATCAGGGTCGTGAGCATGTCGCGCAGGCGGGCGGCGTCGATGCTGTCCTCGGCCGCAGGCTCGAGACGTCCGTGGATGCGGAGCATCGGCGGTCGGCCGGCGACCAGGTGCAGGTCGCTCGCCTCGCGATCGACCATGCCCCACAGCAGCTTGTCCATCTGGGCGTGCGTCGTGTCCGCGTTGTCGGGATCCGGCAAGATGGTCTCCTCATCGTGTCCGATCGGCGCAGAGCTCGCGCCGGCGATGACCCTCTGACGCGCCGTGTCTCGGTTTGGTACCCGCCGGCTCCGACGGGGTTGCAGTCGAACGAACGCCCACCTGCGACTATCATACTGTATGAGGCGACCGCCTGCGCCGCCGGAGCTGCCCGCGGCGCAACGACCATGATGAGGAAAGGCTCGTCCATGATGGGTCCAACCGATGCCACGCCCGACATCCGTCTCGTATTCTGGGAGACGACCGCGGCCTGCAATCTCGCCTGCGTGCATTGCCGGCGGCTCGACGTGGCCACCGAGCTGAGCAAGGAAGACCTGACCACCGAGCAGGGCCTGCGGCTGATCGATCAGATCGCCGAGACCGGCCGGCCGATCCTCATCTTCTCCGGTGGCGAGCCGTTGATGCGACCGGACCTCTTCGAGCTGGCCGAACGAGCGCGCCGTCACGAGCTGATCATGGCCCTGGCCACCAACGGCACGATGATCGATGCATCGCTGGCCGAGGACATCCGGGACGCCGGCTTCCACCGTGTGAGCATCTCCCTGGACGGTGCGGACGCCGCCACCCACGACGCCTTTCGAGGCCTGCCGGGATCGTTCGATCAGGCCCTGTCCGGTCTGGGGCACTTGCGCGACGTCGGGGTGCCCACGCAGATCAATTGCACGATCGCACGTCACAATGCCGAGCAGCTCAGTGCGGTGTTGGACCTGGCCGAGACCGTCGGCGCGGTCGCGGCGCACTTCTTCCTGCTCGTGCCGGTGGGTTGTGGGGAGCAGATCGCCGAGGACCAGATGCTCTCGCCGGAAGAGACCGAGCAGCGCCTCGGCGAGCTGTACGAGCTGAGCGAGGTACGCGACCTCCAGATCAAGGCCACCTGCGCGCCCCACTACTACCGCATCGTGCGTCAGAGGGGCAAGGCAACCGGCGGGCATCCCGGGGGGCACGGAGGGGGCGGTCATCCCGGCGGCGGTCATCCGATGCACGCCATGACCAAGGGTTGCCTGGCCGGCACGGGCGTCTGCTTCGTCTCGCACAAGGGCGAGGTCTTTCCCTGCGGCTACTTGCCCATCGAGGCGGGCAACGTGCTCGACCAGCCGTTCGCCGAGATCTGGCGCGAGAGCGAGGTGTTCGGCCGGTTACGCGACCCGACCCTGCTGACGGGCAAGTGCGGTCGATGCCAGTTCAAGGGCGTCTGCGGCGGCTGTCGGGCGCGGGCGTTCTACGAGTTCGGCGACTACCTGGCCGAGGAGCCGTTCTGCGTCTACGAGCCGAAGCCGGCTGGGTCGGCGTCGCAGGACGGCTGAGCGGTCGCGCCCGCCCGGAACGGCTTCACACCGTCGCCTGAAGCGCCGTGATTGCGGCCACGTCGACGATGTCCTGCCAACTACATCCGCGTGACAGATCGTTGCAGGGCTTATCGAGCCCCTGGAGGATCGGGCCCAGCGCGCGACACTTGCCCAGCCGCTGGGCCAGCTTGTAGGCGATGTTGCCCGAGTCGAGATCGGGGAAGATCAGGGTGTTGGCGCGGCCTTTGACGGGGGACGTGGGCGCCTTCTTCTCGGCCACGCCGGGCACGACGGCCGTGTCGAGCTGCATCTCGCCGTCCACGCAGAGGTCGGGCACGCGCTGCCGGACGAGTTGGGTGGCGCGGATGACCTTGTCGGCTCGCGGGTGCCGCGCCGAGCCGTGGGTCGAGAAGCTCAGCATCCCCACGCGCGGCTCGGCCCCGAGCAGGGCGCGGCAGTTGTCGGCGGCTGCGATCGCGATGTCGGCCAACTCCTCCTCGTTCGGATCGGGCAGCACGCCGCAGTCGGCGAAGATCATGCCGCCGTTCTCGCCGAACTCGACGTGCGGGCTGACGATCAAGAAGAAGCTGCTGGCGGTGCGAAAACCCTCGGCCAGTCCGACGCAGTGTTGTGCGGCGCTGATCATCTTGGCCGTGGAGGCGATGCTGCCGGCGACGAGGCCGTCACACACGCCGTACCGCACGAGATACGCACCGAAGAAGACGCGGTCGGTCACGATGCGACGAGCCATGCCGCCGGTGATCTCCTCATCCTTGCGGTGCTCCTGGTAGGCCGCGGCGAAGGCCTCGATCCGGTCGCTGGTCTTCGGGTCGATGATCTGGACGTCGTCGATGCCGACGCCTTCCTCCTTGGCCAGGGCGTGGACCTTGTCGGGGTTGCCGACGATCGTGACCCGGGCCAAGCCGCGATCCAGAATGCCCCGCGCGGCATGGACGGTTCGCGGGTCGGCACCCTCGGCCAGGCAGATGTTGCGGTGCGCCCGGGCGGCCCGTTCACACAGTTGCTCGATCAGATCCGGATGCTGGTTGCTTGAGGGGTTGGTCGCGGCACACATGGTTGGATCGAAGGCCTCCTGCCGTGGGGTCGGTGAACGCGCTCCATCGGACGCTGTGGCCTGAGATTGTGGCAACTGGTCGGGTCGGATTCAAGGGCATGATGGGGTCAGAGCTACGGTTTCCCAAGGCCTTGAGGAAAGATCCCACGCTCGGCGCATAAAAAGAGCAGAGAGCATGATCGGTCGGACCAAGAACTCCGCGCCGCTGCTCTCTGCCGATCCCGGTTCCCCACCGGTGAAATCTCTCGACGGCCTCCAGATACATCGTCAAGAGAGCCGAACCCGTTGAGGATCGCTCTTCAACCCCTCACCGCGTACGTCCGCTTACCTCGTCGGTCGCCGTGAGCACAACGCGGACAAATCCGGTTACCCGGGCCCACGGAACTGAACTGCTTGCCACATACCAAGCAGTCACGCTGTTTGGCCAATGACGGCGATAGAGGGATAGGCTTACTCGTTCTCGAGCTGGTGGCCATGACAGTCGTGCGCTTGCCCATACGGCTGCACACCCTTTCGCCCCCCGCAGGGTTTCATGACCAGGGCGCCTTTACGCCATCTGCAATCGTTAATTATACTCGCTTGCCCGCCAAAATCAACGGAAAAGGCGTGGTGCAGGCCTCGTGCGGGGCATCGCGTGCGTCCCGACCGCCGGCCGCACGGCGATCACCCCGCTCGAGCCAAAGCGCACCGTGACCTGCAGCCGACCGGTCGGCCGGACCGCGACCCTAGGCCAGACCGCGCAGAATCTCACAGCCCTTGACGATGTTCTCGTCGGTCGTGGCGAAGCTCAGCCGGAAGTGTGTGTCCCGCACGCTGAAGATCCCGCCCGGCACGACGAGGACGTTCCGCTCGGCCGCGGCCTGGACGAACTCCGTCGCGTTGGCGTAGTTGACGGGCACTTTCGGAAAGGCATAGAACCCTCCGCCGGGCCGAACCAGCTCGTAATGGTCCTTTAGGCCGTCGTAGACCAGGTCGCGTTTGCGGGCGTAGTCGGCCGCGTGTTGGCCGATGTCAGTGTCCATCGCGATCAGGCCCGCGCGCTGGACCATACTGGGCGCGCACACGAACGTGTACTGCTGCGCCTTGATCATCTCCTGGATGACCTCGGTCGGTCCGGCCGCATAGCCCAGCCGCCACCCCGTCATGGCGTGACCCTTGCTGAAGCCACGCAGCAGAACGGTGCGGTCCGGGGCGAACGGCACGATGCTGGGGGTCGGCCCGTCGAAGCTCAGGTCGGTGTAGATCTCATCCGAGAGGATCAGCAGGTTGTGCTTGGCCGCCAGCTCGGCGCAGGCCCGCAGGTCGTCCTCGGTGTAGATTGTGCCCGTCGGGTTGCAGGGCGAATTGAGCAGGAGGATGCGGGTGCGGTCGGTCACCGCCGCCTCGATCTTGTCGATGGGCAAGCGGAAGTCGGGATAGCTCTCGACGGTTACCGGCTTGCCGCCGACCAGATGGATCACGTACTTGTACAGCATGAAGAACGGATCGGCGAAGATGACCTCGTCCCCGGGGTCGAGGCATGCGAACATGGCCAGTAGGATGCCGCCCGACGTGCCGGAGGTGACCAGAATGTCGGGCTGCCAGTTGAACTGCTGGTTGAGCGACAGGGCGATCCGCTCGCGCAGCTCAGGGATGCCCTGGGTGACGGTGTAGCTGTTGCGGCCCTCCTGGATGGCCCGGATCGCCTCGGCCTTGCAGGGCTCCGGGACGTCGAAGTCGGGCTGGCCGATCGTCAAGCTGATCGCATCGGGGTTGGCGACGGCCAGCTCGAACATCCGCCGCACGCCTGAGGCATCGATCAGGTCCATTCGCTTGGAGATGAAAGACTCGCCGGACACGTTCTCACCTTGTGTGCATGTTGGGACTCAAAGGGCAAAGAAAAGCCGCCGGACACCGCTGTCCGACGGCCGATAAGTATACCACCAGAACCCCGCCGGGCCGACCCTGGGCGACTACGTCCCGCCCTCGTCGGTCGCCTCGCCGGCGGCGGGCGCCTCGGCCTTGTCCTCGTCCTTTTCCTTCTTCGGCTTGGAGTGCTGCTTGCCCTTGCGGTGGCTGACCTTGGGCAGGCCGAAGACGCTCTGGCCCTCTTCCCAGCGGTCTTCGTCGGCCAACAGATCGAGCCGTTCGGCCCGGGTCAGTACGTTACGATGCCGCTCCAATGCGTTCGTGCTCTTCAACGATCGATCCAACGACATGACGTCATGCTCCTGTTTGATGAAAGTGCCTCACCGCTGCATCGGGTAGCAGTCTTGGAAGTCGTAGCCGCTGCCCTGCTTCCCGTAAAGCTTGCCGATGCGACGGATCTGCTGCCCAAACTGCTCCACGGCCTCTTTGCTGGCGTCGTCTCCCGCTTTGTAGCCCAATGTGCTCATCACCATATAGCTGCCGTCGGCAAGCGCCTCAACCGTCACCGGCGGCTGACCGTTGATCGGCGGGAGGTGCGCGTTGATGAAACGCTCGGCTTTCTTGGCTTCGGCCCGTCCGCTATTGCCGCTGAAATGCTGGATCACCAGATAGTTCCAGCCCTTCTGGCGGATGGTCTTGCCCGAGGGCGCCGAGGCCGATGCCCCGGGTGCCGGTCCGGCCGAGGCGACCGTCTGCGTGGGCTCGCTTTGCTTGCCGTCCTGGCCGATCTCCTCGCTCACCAGGCTTGAGGTCTCGTCCAGGTCCAGTACGCTCGGATTGGGCCGAAGCTTCCGCGCCTGCGCGATGCTGCCGACGTGGTCCGCGATCAACTGCTCCCGGGCCTGGACCTCACCGGCTCGGATCCCGAACGCGTGGCCCCAGGCGTAGACGACCGCCATGACCACCACGAGGATGACGCACGTGCTGATCGTCCCGAGCGGCGTGAGCCTCACGCAAAGCTTGCCGTCCTCAAACCAGATCCGACTGTTCTCGGGGCCTCGCCAGCTCGGCAGCCACGTCCGGGTCGGAGCCTCGGACGATTCCTCCGAGGCCGGGGGCGGCTGCCACGATTCGTCGGCCTCGCCGACCGCTTCTTCTTCGGTAGCGCCGGGCTCTTCCATCGCCTCTTGAGCGGCATGGTGCGCCTGCACGGCTTGCTCGACGGCCGATACCATCCGATCGTATTCCTCCTCCGCCTCCTCCGAGTGCCTCTGGCCGTTGCCGCCGGAGCTGTGCTCTTCAGAGGCCGGTGCCTCGGGCGGTGCGAGATTGCGATCGACTTCGGCGGTCTCGCTCAGGCTCCGCCACCATCCGGGAATCTGCAAATGAGGGTTCTGACCCTCCGTTTGTGCCCGGTTGATAATCTCGAACAACGCAGGTGTTCGCTTTCCCTTAGCCACGGCTTGCACCTCTTTGAAGCCAGGTTCAGGACGAAGTAATCCCGCTCTTGTCAGACACCCCCGTTGCGACTTTCCCGCGCCAGCACAACACGTCCAGGATACCGAATCGGCCCGGCCAAATAAAGCGCGAAGCCTCCAAAGCCGTGCTCTATCGCCTTGCACGAGATCCGGCAGCGATCCTCAGGGCGGCCCCGTTCGACGTAGAGGCCCGCCCCGGACACTTCTGCGACGCCAGGCTGCCCGGCGGCGGGCAAGACCGGTCGGCGCCGCCCGTCCCCCGGCCAGGATACCCAGGCCGGACGTGGCGAGGCTTCGGGTGTCAAACTGTCGGACGTCTTGGTGGCATCGCCCCTTACCGCACCTTGCCAAACCGAATGAGCCTGCTAAAGTGGCGGCGTGCCGTCTTCTGTGGGAGTGCGATATGGATCTGAGCCTTCGGTCGGAGCGAACGGATTCGGTTGTTCATGTCACGTGCAGCGGTGAGGTCCACGATCCGGGGCGCCATGCCGACGATCCCGAGCCCCTCGAATCGCTGATCGGGCCGGATGTCTTTGCCAAAAAGGTCGCTTTGGACCTCGAGCAGACCACCTTCATGAGCTCCAGCGGCATCAGTTGGTTGATCTCGTGCCACAACGCGTTCCAGGAGCAGGGGGGGCGCTTGGTCGTCCATTCCGTGCCCCCCGTCGTCAAGCAGGTCTTCGACTTGCTGCGACTCGGCAAGCTCCTCAACATCGCCGAAGACGCCGAGGCCGCCGAACGACTTGCCACGGAGGGTTGAACCATGAGCGACCAGGACGTGAACCGACTGCCCGACCTGGCGGACGCTCCGCCCGAGGAGGGCGTTATCGCCATCCTCAATCATGCGGTCTCGATATCGGCCAGCGACCTGTTCATCAGTTCCGCCGCGGACAGCGTCCAGGTCGCCGTCCGCCGGTTCGGTATCGTCAGACCCCTGATGACGTTGATCCCGGAGACGGGACGGCGCTACATGGCCCACATCAAGGCCTCGGCGAGCATGGACATCGCCGAGCGCCGCCGTCCGCTGGACGGCCGATGGCTCCATACGCTCGCCGACGGGCGCAAAGTCGACCTCCGTATCAACACCACCCCCACGATCTACGGCGAGGATTTCGCCATTCGCATCCTGCTTCGCGATACGGAGCTGCGTTCGATCGATCAGATCGGTCTGTCGCGCTTCGAGCACAACCTCCTGCGTGAGATGCTGAGTCGGCCGAGCGGGTTGATTCTCGTGACCGGCCCGACGGGCTCCGGCAAGACCACGACGCTCTACGCCTGTCTGTCGCACGTGAACAACGGCAAGCGAAAGATCCACACCATCGAGGACCCCGTCGAGTACGCCATCGAGGGGTTGCATCAGTCGCAGGTCAACCCGGCGATCGATCTGAACTTTCCGCAGCTCCTGCGCAGCATCCTGCGTCAGGCGCCCGACGTCATCATGATCGGCGAGATCCGCGACGAGGTGACCGCCCAAACCACTGTGCGAGCCGCCAACAGCGGCCATCTGGTCTTCGCCACGTTGCCGTCCCCGGTCGCGGCCGCGGCCATCCAGAGCATGCGGAGTTGGGGCGTGCGGAGCCACTTCCTCTCGACGTCGCTGCTGGGCGTGATCAGTCAGCGGTTGATGCGCACGCTCTGCCCCGAGTGTCGCGAGGTGTATGACATCAGCACCGCGCCCCATACCTTCGACGGGGTCAAGCAGTGGCTCGGACCCGACGAGGGCAAGCATCTTTACGGCCCGCGGGGCTGCGAAGCCTGCGACCACTCCGGCTACGCCGGGCGGGTGGGGGTGTTCGAGATCATCCGCACCACGCAGGAGATCCGTCAGCTCATCGCCGAGAGCAAGCCAGCCCGTGAGATCCGCGCCAAGGCCACCGAGCAGGGCATGCGCGAGTTCCAGCAGTCGGCCTTGCTCAAGGTCGCCAGCGGAGAGAGCTGCACTGAGGAGGTGTTCCGCGTGATCCCGCCGGAGTATCTGATGTCGGACGATTGGTCCGCCTGAGCCCGTCGCGCCTTGTCCAGCGGCGGCGAGCTAGCCGCTCATGCACGAGGCGGTCAGCTCGCTCAGCGTGGAGGTCGCCACGCAAATCGACGTGTCGGCCCCTCCGTAGTAGACCTTGACGCTCTCGTCGCTCTCCACAATCGCCCCACATGGGAACACGACGTTACCGACGTCGCCGATGCGCTCGTAGTCTTCACGCGGCGAGAGCACGGGCTGGACGCATTGACCGATTACGTCCGTGGGGTTGTAGCGATCGAGCAGGACGGTCCCGGTGCGGTAGATAGGGCCCGACGAGGTCATCTTCGTACCGTGGTAGATCTCGAGCCAGCCCTGGTTGGTCAAGATGGGCGGCGCCGAGGCGCCGATGCGGAAGCTGTCCCAGTAGCGGGGCCTGGGCGTCAGCACGACCTCGCTGCGCCCCCAGTTGATCAGGTCGGGTGAATACGAAATCCAGATGCTGCCGACGCCGCCGCCAATCGGGCGGTCGAGCCGTGCATACAGACCGTTGACCTTCTCGGGGAACAGCACGCCGTCTTTGTTGCCCGGGCCGGAGATCATCGCGATCCGTTCGTAATGCTCGAAATCCGTCGTCTTGGCCAGGGCGATGCGATGGCCGTGCCGACCGACGGCGGTGTAGAGGATGTAGTAGGTCTCGTCGATGATCGTGAGGCGCGGGTCCTCGATCCCGTCCTCTTCCCAGACCCTCCACGGATCGTCCTTAGCCGGAAGCATGCAGGGCTCAGGATCGACTTTGAAACGATAGCCGTCCGTGCTCCGTGCCAGCGAGAAGAAGCTGTAGCCCTGTTGCCCCTCGATCCGAAGCAGCAGCAGGTACTCATCGTCGATCTTGACCGGTGTGCCGTTGAAGACCGTGTTGCATCGGTACGGTATGTCGTTCACCGTCAGGATCGGGTTGCCTTCGTAGCGATGCAGGAGGTCGTGTCCCGGTTTGGCTGACATGATTAGTAGACCCCCTCGCTCTCATAACAGGTCTTCACGACTTCGGACAGCGGCGACTGCGCGCGGCAGACGCAGCTATCCGAGGCCCCGTAGACCACCACCAGGTCTTCGCCTTCGATCATCGCACCGCACGAGAACACCACGTTCGGCACGTCGCCGATGCGTTCGTACTTCTCGCGCGGGCTCAAAATCGGGATATTGCTGCGCGCCAGCACCGTGGCCGGGTTCTCGCGATCGAGGATGGCCGCACCGAGCCTGACCAGCGGACCGGCGCTGGTGGCCTTCTCGCCGTAGTAGATCAACAGCCACCCCTCGTCGATCTCGAGGGGCGGGGCGGCCGCCCCGATGCGGGTTGCGTCCCAGTATCCGCCTCGCGGGGCCATGACGACCTCGGCATCGCCCCAGAACGTCATGTCCTCGGAGTAGCTCACCCAAATGCTCATGCCGGCGTCGGGCCGACGGAAAATCGCATAGCGATCGCCGATCTTCCGCGGGAAGAGCACGCCGTTCTTGACGTCCACCTGCGAGATGTAGCCCATGCGCTCGAAGAAGCTGAAGTCCCGCGTCTTGGCCAGACCGATGCGCAGGCCATGGTTCCCGTCGGCCACGTACGTGATGTAGTACAGGCCGTCTACCGGGGTGATCCGTGGATCCCGGACGCCGCCGGCTTCGTGCACGCTGTTCTTGCCGCTGCGGAGCGGAGCCATCACCGGAGCGACGTCGACCGTGAAGTGGACCCCGTCATCGCTGGTGGCCTTGTGGATCTGATAGCGGCCTTCCAGCGTCTCGATGGTCATCAGCATCAGGATCTTGTCTTCGTGACGGATGAGCGCGGCGTTCCAGATGTCACTGCACGCGAAGGGCATGTCGTCCAGGGCGATCAGCGGGTTTTCCGCGCTGCGCCTCATGACGTCGCGTACGGGGGCTAGATCCATGGCGGCTCCTTCGGGCGATTCACGACGCACCCACACCGACAACAGTGTCCGACCAAAGGCCTTATCGGTAGAATCCCCCCACCGACTTCAGGGCCTCCCGGTTCGTCACGAACGTCTTCTGGCGTTTTCAGCATCGCGGGTGGCGTTTCTGGCTCGCCTATCTGCGGCCGTGCCGACCAGGCCGGCTTCGTTGACGCGGACCTGACCGCCAGGGAGAATCGCTTCGCCGACGATTCTCAGACGCGCGTCATTCGGAGATTCGTGATGCTCAACCGTCGCCAGTTTCTATCCGCCGTCGGTGCGGCCGCAGGGCCCACCGCCCTCTGGCGTGTCGCTCGCGCCGAACGTCCACCACGCGGACAACGTCGCCGGCCCAACGTCATCCTGCTGATGGCCGACGATTGCTCTGCACGCGAGTTCGGCTGCTACGGCCACCCGGTCCACAAGACGCCGGTGCTCGATCGCCTTGCCGAGACCGGCGTGATGTTCAAGACGTGCTGGGCCACGCCGATCTGTAGCCCCTCTCGTGCCATGATCATGACGGGACGGTACGGCCATCGCACGGGCTGGTTCCATAACGGCCTGAAGCCCGGTCCGAATGAGGCGGGGGGTAACCTGGGCGTCTCCTTCACCACGTTCGGTGAGCTTCTTAGACAAGCCGGTTACGCCACCGCCGTCTGTGGCAAGTGGCAGCTCCGGGGCACGATGGCCGAACACGGCTTCGACGAGCACTGCATGTGGGCCACACCCGCGCCCCAGGGCTTTGACGGGCCGGTTGAGACGCCCGAGCTCAAAGGCAAGAAAGGCGCCTACATCGGCCGGCCGGCTCGCTATTGGCATCCGTCGATCGTACGTAACGGCAAGCACGTGCCCACCAAGCCGGACGATTACGGGCCGGACCTCTTCGTCGACTTCCTTCTCGATTTCGCCAAGCGTCACAGAGATGAGCCGTTCCTGGTCTATTACCCGATGTGCCTGACGCACAAATCGTGGGACTTCGAGGCCGGCCGCAGCGGTTATCTGCCCGTGCCCGAGGTGGACGCCGACGGGAAGCGGACGGGGCGGAAGGTCCCGGGCTCGCTGAGATCGAACGTGGCGTACACCGACCACCTTGTCGGTCGCATCGTCCGCGGGCTCGAGCGCTTGGGCCTGCGGGACGATACGGTGCTCCTGGTTACGGGCGACAACGGCACGGCCGGTTACGGCAAGGCCCGTGTCGAGCAGGAGCGCGGCCCGCGCGTCCCTATGATCGTCAACGGACCGGCCGTCGTCAGGCCGCGCGGCGCCGTCGACGCGCTCGTCGATTTCAGTGACGTGCTGCCCACGCTATGTGACCTGGCCGGTGCGAAGCTGCCGGCCGGTGAGCAGCTCGACGGCAAGAGCTTCGCCCCTGTCCTGAGCGGACGAGCCGACGTGACGCGCGAGTGGATCTTCAGTTGCTTCGTCGACAAGCGGATGGTCCGCGACGGGCGGTTCCTGCTCGACGGTCAGGGCACGCTGTGGGATTGCGGCTCGCGGCGGGACGAGCAGGGCTACCGGGACGTGACCGACTCGACCGAACCCGATGTGATCGCGGCCAAGAAGCGATTCGCCAAGATCCTGGCCGAACATCCCGCTCCGACGAAGGAGCACATGGCCCGTTGGAAGCCGCCGAGAGGACAGCTTCGCAAGCGTCGAGCCAAGCTTCGGCGGAATAGACGGGACTAGCTGTGTGGGGATCGTGCCGTGGGGCGATGCGCGTCGCGGCATAAGGGCCGATGGCGGGGGAAGATGGACGGTTCCGGCGCCTTAGCCGGGGCACCGGGCTTGAGATCGATGGGCATTCGGGCGTCGGGCCGTCTAGGCGCTGCGGCGAGCCCGTCGCTTGAGCCACGCCAACCCGCCGCCGGCCAGCAACAGCAGCGTGCCGGGCTCGGGGATGATCGCGTTGATCTCCATGATGCGCGGTCCGGTGTCCACCGTGCGGGTCAGCTCCAATCGGAACGAGCTGCCGACGATCGGGCCGCCGGTGAAGATGCGATCGATCATCGCGGCCGACCCGTTCCAGTCGAGGATATCCATCAACTGTTCATCGACGAAGAACCGCACCAACTCCGTGCCACGGTTCTCCAGGACCGTATCGCCGAGGGTGTCGGCCATGATGTCGAGCTGAATGCCGTGGAGCTCCACCGGCCGGGTCGTCTCCCAGCTCAGCCAGTCGATTGTCTCCACCCCGACGTCGAAGGTGTTGTTGCCGTTGTCGGCCACCGCGCCGCTGTCGGAGAACAGAACGCTGTGCGTTTCCACACCGCCGTCCTGATTGCCGAAGGCGTCTTCGATGGTCTCGCCGGGGTGCAGGGCGCTGCTCGCGAAGTTCAGGGCCAGGCCCGGCGCCTCGTCACCCGCGCCGTTGGTGATCGCGTTGAACAGGATCGGATCGACGAAGACATCGGGGGCCGGTGCGTCGGGCACGATCGCGTCGATCTCACCGATACGCGGGCCGCCCTCGGTCCTGCGGGTCAGGTTGATGCCAAACGCCTTGCCCACCTGAGGAATGGCGAACATCCGGTCGACCGTGCCGTTCTGGGCGTTGTCGTCGAAGAAGTCGTCTTGCTCGCCGGCGACGCTGAAGCTGAACAGCTCCGTGCCGCGGTTGAAGCCCTGACCGGGGCCTTCGCTGCCGAGACCGGCGCGGTATCCCTCGAGCACGACGGTCTGGGTGGTCTGCCAACTGATCCAGTCGACGGTCTCGCCGCCGTCGCCCATGACGTTGTTGCCGTTGTCGACCGTCGGGCCGTCTGCGAAGAGGAAGCTCGACGGTTCGATCGGTCCGTCGTTGTTGCCGAACGCGTCCTCGACCAGGTCCGTGCCGAACAGCGGCGGACTACTGGCGAAGCCTGTTCCGAGCCCGGCCGGGTCGTCGCCGCCCGTATTGGTCGTCGCGTTGAACAACACGGTGTCCACCGTGCCGGCCTGAGCGACGGCTGCAAATGTGCACAGCGAAAGCGCGGATGCAAGGATTACAACGAAAGCTAAGGTGGGCTTCATCGCAGCCTCCCTCCCCAAAGAAACTCCCCTGGGCCGGCCGGCCCCTTTCTCGTTTCGCAATGAGCAAGAGAAACTCGGGGCCCCAGCCTGCCAACACCATAGACTATCAAGGGGGCTGCGACACAGTCAAGCATCTATCACGGGAGTAGCGACGCCGTCCGGGTCCCGCCCATTTCGTAGAACGGCTTAATACGCAGGGCCACGGCGCGACGCCCGACCTCATGGATGGGCTCGAGGTGGTCCATCCAATCGCTTCGTCCGGAGAAGCGCTGCATGAACTTGCTGACTTCCCAATGCATGTCGACCAGGTGGGTCACGCCTCTACGACGGAGGTATTCAATCAAGTCTTTGCGGCGCATAACATCTATGACTTCATCATTCACCACGCCGTCCAGGTTCACCACAGTCCGCCCGCTGAAGCAGCCCATGATCCCGGCATTCCAGCAACCCAGGACCGCGTCGGGTGGCGTATTCTCACGGACCCACCCGGCCATAGCGTGCAGATCGGCATGCAAGGCGTGCGTCGTGGTGGCCCCCTGATGCTTACGCCAGCCGTCGACGCCCGCGATCAGGGAATTCGTCAGCACCACGGCGTACACCGTGACCAGCACGGCCGGGACGACCGGGCCGCGCGATCTCAAGGCGATCTGTCCCAGTAGCGAGGCGGCGAGTACGATGCCCACCACGCAGAACGGGACCAGATAGCGCACCTCCGGGAACGCGAACAGGCAGTAGTACGCGAGGTGACACACGGCGTAAACGGCCAGCATGCGTCGGAGCGATAGGTCCACGCCCCGTCTGGCCAGCCAGACCGCCATGAGCAGACCGAAAGCCAGGACCAGCACGAGCCCCACCGCGGGTCGCGCGTCGGAGGGCCGTACGAAGGGCACCATCCCCAGGAGATTGGCCGTATCGGGCAGCCACCAGCCGGCCTCCGTGACCTTGTCCCGAAGGATCAACACGTTCTCCGACATCGGCCGCGCCAGGTCGAACTGCTGGAATCGCCATAGATTCAGTGCCGCATGCGTATTCGGCAGCACCGTTCCCGAGTGTCGCAGACTCCAGATGAACCACGGTGCCAGCAAGGCCGCCATCGCCGCTGCCGTCGTCGCCGCGCTGGCCAGCCGCTGTCGGAGCCGGCTAGGCTGGGCGGTTCGGTCCAGCACGATCAGCCCGAGGACGGCCGCGGCCAGCAGCACCTGGTCGAAGCGCGCCATGACGGCAAGGGCCAACAGCACGCCGCACAACGCGGATCGCGGCAGCGTCATCGGACGGGGGGTGCGGCGCAGATACCACACGACCAGCAACAGGAAGAACACCTGAAGGGGCGGCTCGAGACCGCAGAGATTGCAGGCGATCACACGGTAGTTCAGGGCGTAGAAGACCGCTGCCAGATGCCCGATCGTCCGGTTGCAGAAGCTCGAGACCAGCAGGAACACGAGGTACGCCTGAGCCAGATGCAGCACCGCTCCGATGGTGAGCATCACGTGCAGGGACAGCTCCTGGCCCGCCACGACACGCGCCGCGACGCACAGGCCCGTCCACATCGGCTGAAGGATGGGGGCGTTCGTACGGGCGATGCCGTCGAACGTCACCACGCCGCTGTCGATGAAATTGTCCGCGATCTTGAGGGCGTAGAAGAAGTCCTCATACAGGATGTGCTGCATGGTCAACTCCACAGGCAACCATGCGAGCGTGAAGACGACCCCCGCGGCCACGAGATACGCAACCCATGCGCACACACGTACCATGTCGAGCCCCGTGCCTTCGCGCTCGCTCCGCGGCAGCGCAAAGGCGTGACCCTGTCGTGTCCCGGACCGATCCCCGGTCCGATCTCGTGCAACCCTGCTCTGAGTTAGGCATGATCCGTGACGAGGTTCCCAACCACGGCTACGGTGAGCCGTGACACCACCTTGCCTCGCCAAGAGCGGCCGGGTGCGGCGAGCCCCTCGAAACGCCGACACCGACTTCGCTCAGCTAGGAGTTCGACGTCGCTCTGGTGAGCGGTTCGCCCTCCAGCCAGATCCTTTTCCCACCGGAATGGCAAAATCCCGAGCTACGTAAGACTTGTGCAATCCCCGATATGAATACACTATGGGATCTAGGCGACTACATCAAGCACTAACTTAATTGGTGATGTCTCGCTGTAGCGGCAAGCGATCGATGTCGTAACGCCGGGAGACTGCCGGGGAGCGCGGGATGCGGCGGCGGTTGATCCGCAGGCATGCGTTCGGTACGCTCAACATGGACCGGTGCCCGCCCAAGATGCACCGAGGTTCCGTGCGCCCAAGCTGTCATGAAGGCGGATTTTCCGAGGGGTATAATGTCCATGAAGGAATCGAACCGCCGGGATTTTCTGCGTGCGGCCGTCTCGGCGGGTCTGGCGGCCGGGTTGGGTGGCGGGTCGGGCGAACCCGTGCGGGCTGGCGCAAGGACCTCGGACCAGTCGAACAAGCGGCACCCCAATCTGCTGTTCGTCTTGGGCGATCAGCTCCGTCACGACGCCTGCGGCTACACGGGCAACGACAAGGCACACACCCCGCACATCGATCGGCTGGCCGGACAGGGCGTTCGCTTCGACCAGGCTGTCTCGTCCACGCCGGTGTGCGCACCGTTCCGCGCGAGTCTGATCACCGGCAAGTACACCACCAGCACCGGCATGGTCATCAACGAGCTGCGGCTCAGTCCCGATCATGAATGCATCGGCCACGTCCTGACCCGTGCCGGCTATCAGACCGGCTATGTGGGCAAGTGGCACCTCTGGGCCAATCAGCTCGGCCATCATGATGATCCGCAGAATGGCTTCATCCCGCCGGGGCCGTACCGGCTCGGCTTTGACGGCCTCTGGGCCGGATACAACTTCAACCATCAGTACTTCCACGCCTACTACTTCGGCGACAAGCCCGAGCGTCGTGACATCGACGGTTACGAGCCCAACGCCCAGACCGATCTGGCCGTTCGCTTCCTCGAACGATCGGCCAATCGAGACGAGCCGTTCGCGCTGTTTCTGTCCTACGGCACACCGCACGATCCCTGGGGTCGCAACAACGTGCCCGAGAAATTCGCCAAGATGTTCGACGACGTGCCCATGCCGAATCCGCCGAACTACGAGCCCAAGAACGATCCGTACGCCGACGGCTGGGGGCGGTTCAAGCTCGGCCAGCGGAAGCATCTCGAGCGCTGGCGCCGCATCTACTATGCCCAGACGGCCAGCATGGACGCGCAGATCGGCCGGCTGTTGACGGCGCTCGAGCGGACGGGCCAGGCCGACAATACCGTGGTGGTGTTCACGTCGGATCACGGCGAGATGTTCGGTGCGCACGGCCGACGGGCCAAGAACATCTTCTATGAAGAGGCGTGCCGCATTCCGTTCGTCGTTCGTTGGCCGCGCGCGATCCCGCGAGGTTCGATCAGCGATGCCTGTCTGACCACGCCAGACATGATGCCGACGGTGTTGGGGTTGCTCGGTCTACCGATTCCGAAGGGTGTTGAGGGCATGGACCTATCGCACTGCGCATGCGGACAGGACGGACCCAAGCCGGAGGCCGCCCTTCTGCAGAACACCGGCGCGTGTGCAGCCTGGCAGGACGGCTACGAATGGCGGGCCTTGCGCGATCGGCGTTATACCTACGCCCGCTTTCGCGTCGACGGCAAGGAGCTGTTGTTCGATCACCAGGCCGATCCGTATCAGATGACGAATCTGATCGCCGACGCCAAGCACGCCGACGCGCGCGATCGTTTCCGGGAGATGCTGAAACGCCGGATGGCCCAGCTCAACGACACGTTCCAGACGTGCACATGGTACCGCGATCATTGGACGAAGGATCGTGTGATCCTGCGCGGTGCGCGTGGCGGTTCGCACGACCTGAAGCATATGAACGCGATCCTGCGCAAGCACTGGGGGGCGAAGGCCCGCATCGTGCCGACGGCGTGAGCCACCGTATTGGGTTGGCGTCGTCGACCCTGGCGCGGTAACGCTGGGAAGCCCCGGAGCGGCCGGGTGACCCTCCTTCGAACAAGCTGCACGGCGGTAGCCGGGCCGGTTGTGATGGACAAACGCGGTACAAGTTCCGTGCGCTACCGACGGTGGCGTTCAGACGGGCGATTGCTGAGCAGTGAATAGGAGGACAAACGCATAGACACGGCCGCCGCTGGCGGGGTCTGCCACCAGCAGCAGGCCGTGCAGCGTGTATCGTGATGGGGTTGGGCTGACCCTTATGGTTGATCCGAGGTGAGTTGGGCCCGCGACGCTCGCCGAACCAAATCCCCTCCGCTGCGAGGCTTGCGTTATCCTTTCCCCGCTTTGGCTCTGAGCCCTAGTAGTCCGACTCATTTGAATCTGTCGGTTCCCCAGCTTCGGGGTCGCCGTCGGAGACGCTCCCACTTCGGATCGATGCCGCGCCGGAGACGCGACCGTGAGGGAGCGTTGCCGTTCAAGCGCTCCAACAGCACAGCTCCCTAACGGTCGCTGCTCTGAGCGGCGTCTCGCCCTCCTGATCGGAACCCACAGAAACAAGTGTGGTCGGGCACTAGACCCTACTTACACATCTCCGCCTTGCCCGAGGCGCCGAGCACTTGCAGCTTGCGGGTGACCATCTCCTTGACGGCTGACCGGGCCGGGCCCAGGTACTTTCGCGGATCGAAGTTGAACGCGGGTTGCGTGCCCTCGCCGCCGGCCTGGAGCCACTCGAACACCTTGATGTTGTCGTTGGCCCAGACCTCGAGGATGCTCGCGGTCATCCCCAGACGGATGTCCGTGTCGATGTTCACCTTACACACGGCGTATTCCGTGGTCGCCTTGCCGATCTGGTCCTCGGGAACGCCCATCGACTGCGGCATCTGCTCCCACTCCACGCCGGCCTTGGCGAAGGCCTCGATCAGCTCCGGCTTGCTGTTGTCGATTACCGCGAACCGGTTGATCTTGTCGACGAACTCCTTGGGCACGCTGCTCGAACCGTGCATGACCAGCGGCAGGCCAGGACAGGTCTTCATGATCTGCTCGATGCGGTCGAACGCCAGCTTCGGTTCCTTCTTGAACTTGAAGGCGCCGTGGCTCGTGCCGATGGCCACGGCCAGGCTGTCGCAGCCGGTCTTCTTCCAGAAGTCGCCCGCCTGCTCAGGATCGGTCAGGTACTTCTCGATGTTCTCCTCGTAGTCGGCCGCGCCGACGACATCCTCCTCGATACCGCCGAGCTGGCCCAGCTCGGCCTCGACGCAGACGTAAGGGTCTTGCGCGTGGGCGTATTCGCAGACGGCTTTGGTCAGGCTGATGTTCTCGTCGTAGGGGTGATGCGAGCCGTCGATCATAACGCTTGTGTAGCCGTCCTGGATGCACTCCTTGCACAGCTCGACGGTGTCGCCGTGGTCGCAATGGATGGCGATGGGAATATCAGGGTAGTCGCTGACGGCCACATCGATAAGCGCCTTGAGGTACTTGATGTTGGCGTACTGCCGGGCGCCCTTGCTGATCTGGAGGATGACGGGTGCCTTCTCGGCCGCGACGGCCTCCATGATGCCCTGCACGATCTCCATGTTGTTGACGTTGAACGCCCCGACCGCGAAGCCGCCGTCGATGGCCTTCTCGAACATCTTCTGGGTGTTGACCAATGGCATGGTCCGATCCTCCTCAGATCAGGGGCGTTGTCGGGGTCTCGGGTCGTAAGGCGGGCCTTGCCGCCCGAGGCTGTGCTTACAGACAGGGCCCCTTATAAGCGCCTGCGCACGGTAGAACAAGCGAATTCCCGTGAGTCAGCCGCGAAAAGCCGAAGGACGTCCGTGGTGGGCCCGCCGGCTTGCCGCGTTACCGGACGTTGCGTGGGCGGGATGCGTGGGCAATAATCGGCGAAACGGTTCGGCATGCAATACACGAGGGCGCCCGTCGTTAGACTCGTAGGGTCGGGAACCGAGATGGATCACGAAGCGTTGGCTGAGGTCATTTCCCGGGCCCAGCGTCGGGACCCATCGGCGTTCGAGGCCCTGATCGAGGCGTACAGTCACAGGCTGTACGGCTTCCTGTACCGTCTGACCGGCCATCGGGACGATGCCGACGACCTGCTCCAAGAGGTCTTCGTTCGTGTCGTGAGGATGATCGGCAAGTACCAGGACGATGGGCGCTTCGAGGCCTGGCTTTTCCGAATCGCAATGAACCTGGCCCGTGATCGGGTCCGCCGGGTTCGCAAGTCGCCCATCGTCCTGGCCGCCGATCACCGCAGCGGGGACCAGGACGGGGCAGTGAACGACCCGATCGATCGGGCGGGCGGCCCGGACGATAACCCCGGCCACGCGGTCGAGCTCGCCGACGCTATCGACCGGCTCCAGGCCGCGCTCGACGAATTGGGCCAGGCCGAACGCGAGGTGATCATGCTGAGGCACTTTGCACAGATGTCTTTCAACGAGATCGCCGAGGTCATGGGCACACCCCTCGGCACGGCGCTGGCCCGCGGGCATCGCGGGTTGAAGCGATTGCGGGCTATCATGGAAGGATCGGTGGAACGTGATGAGCGATCCTGAACACCATCCGAATACCGAGCAGGACGAGGCCTGGCTCGCCGAGCAGTTCCGGTCCACACCGGAGCCGACGGCCGACGTTCTCGAGCACGCGCGGCAGGCCGTTCGCTTCGAGCTGGACGCCGACGTCCTCCGGCGAAGCGACCATCCCGCGCCCAGCCGCTTGGTCTTGAGCCGGGTCCGCGCGAGCGTTCGTAAGGAATTGGCTGCGTCGGACCAGCCTCGATGGGGTGCCATGAACGGGCGGGTCTACGGTGCCCTGGCCGCCGCGGCTTCGATCGTCTTGGCCATCGGCTTGGTCCGGTTCGCCGCGCCCGTCGACGTCCATCCGTCCGGCGCGGCCGACGGTCAGCGGCCCGACCTTGTTGCCGGTGCGGGCGATGTTGTCGACGGCTCCGATGCCAGACGCATCGAGCAGGCCGTTGCCGACATGCAATTTGCCTTTGAGACCGTCCTAGGCAGACCCGATGAGGGGCTGGCGTCGCTCGCCGAGGAGGTCGATCAACTCGAGTCGATCGTCTCGGGCGGCTCCGACGGCCTGACGCACGATGGGCTGCTTCTGTTTGACGAGTCGCCCGAGCCGATGCCGTCATCGGCCCCGTCGCGGATCGAGACGTAGGACGAGGTTCGGGTGGTGGTGCGTACGGTGTTTCGGCTTCTGGTTGCAGCAGTGTGTGAGCCCATCGTGAGAGGCATAGTCTGCAAGACACTGTGGACGGTCGCGGCGGTCACGGCGGCCGCCGTGCTCGTGTGGTCATTCGCGCCGCGGGTGATCGTGGCCGCCCCGGTGGAGGGAAGCTCTCCGGCCGGATCGGAACTCGGCGCGAGCCGGATACCGGTGGCCCACGGCGATACCCGTTTGGCATCGGCTTCGAGTCCACCTGACGAATCGGGGCGGTCGTCGCCCCCCGGACGAAGAGCCAAGCGCGAGGGCATGAAGCCGTCGACCGGCGACCGCGGCTCTGATCCCTCGAAGCGCTGGCCGGGCAGACACGGGCGGCTTCCCGAGGAGGCCCTCGAGCGATGTCTGGCCTTCTTGAAGGTGCACTGGCCCGAGCGATACGAGTTCCTGATCAAGCTCCGCACCGAGAACCCTCGAGCGTTCGGCAGGGCGGTGCGGGCGTTCGGATCCAAGCTGCACAAGCTGGCCGAGCTTGCCAAAGACAACCCCGAGCTGGCCAAGCTCGAGATCGAGGTCGCCAAGGTCGAGTTCGAGATGATCCGGACGGCCCGGGCCTACCGATTGAAGAAGCTCGCCAACGAGCGATCCGACGAGGCCGGCTCCGAGGGTTTGGACACGCAGGCCCAGGAGCTGCTCAACAAGCTAACCGAGTTGGCGGGTCGGAGGTTCGAGCTCGACGTCCTGAGGGCCGAGCGGCGCATGGATCACATCGCCGATCAGCTCCGTCGTCAACGGGCGCGGCTTGAGCAGCGTCGCAGCAAGAAGGACGAGGAGATCCGGCGAACGGTGAAGCACATGTTGACCAAACCGTTTCCTCGCCAAGGTCTGCACGACGAACTCCTGGGGGAGCGGTCACCCGAGTCCCGATCGCCGCGCCGCAAGTGGCGGTCACCCGGCAGCAGACGTCATTTCGACTCTGATAGGAACGACAATCGCCGCCCCGATTTCTCCAAACCAGAGGCACCGTCCGAGTCCGAGTAGCGTTGCCGCGTCGGGCCTGCGATTCGCAGCCCCCCTTTGGTCCCCCGATCGCCTGGCCTTGGCCGACGGAGCCAAAGCGAGACGTTGGAGCCCACAGGCATATGGCCCGGAAGCAGTAGGGGATGACCCGCCTCCTCGCTGAAATCGCCCCTCCAAGTGTGAAGCAACCCCCTCGTGGTGGTCGATAGTGACTGATGGTTATCGGACATTCGCACCAGACGGATTTTCGCGTCCGCTAAGTCATCCGGCCTGATTCGAGAACCGATAAACACAGTCGGGGACAACCTGCGAACACCGCGTTCGCACGCTGGTTCGTGCGACGGGCCTGGCGAATCTCCGGGTTGCTCGCCATGCGAGACTTCGGCGATTGCCAGTCAGAACTAAGAAGGAGCGCAATAGGTTATGTCCGCTCATCGGTTCGCGATCGTCATCAGCATGACCTTGGCCGGGGTCATCGGCATGACGGGCTGTTCGTCGGAAAAAGGCCAAGGCGCCGAGGCCAAGGCCAAGCAAGACCACGGCGAGAAGACCGTCCCGGTCGCCTCGACCCAGCCCGCCTCACCGATGCTGAGCATCCGGTCAGGCTCGGGCATCAGCCTGTTCGGGGACGTGACCTCGCCACGGGGCGTGCCCTTTGCGGCGCGGGGCGCCCGTGGCATGCAGCAGCACACGTTCACGCTCCAAGGTGGGGACTTCGATCCGGAGGTCGATGCCACCGGGCAGTTGCTCGTGTTCGCGTCGACCCGGCACACGCCCCGGCCCGACATCTACGTCAAGTCCGTGGGCGGCTCGGCCGTCACGCAGATCACCGACGACCCGGCCAGCGACGTGCAACCTCAGCTTAGTCCCGACAGCAAGTGGATCGCCTTCGCCAGCGACCGTAGCGGCAACTGGGACATCTGGCTTGTGACCATCGACGGCCAGCAGCTCCAGCAGGTCACCAAGACACCGATGGACGAGGTGCATCCGACCTGGTCTCCGGACGGCAAGCGGTTGGCCTATTGCGCCCTGAACCAGCGTACGGGGCTGTGGGAGCTATGGGTGACCCAGACGCACCAGCCGGGCATGGCCCGGTTCATTGGGCATGGCCTGTTCCCAGAGTGGTCGCCCAAGCAGGACGTGATCGTCTTCCAGCGGGCCCGGGTGCAGGGCAATCGGTTGTTCAGCATCTGGACGATTCAACTGGTCGACGGTGAGCCGCGATTTCCCACGGAGATCGCCAGCGCTCCCGACCAGGCCCTCATCTCACCCACGTGGACGACCGACGGGCAGCGCATCGCCTACTGTGCGATCCGCGCCGAGCCCCTGCCAGGGGAGCCCGCGTCCGCGGCCGGGTCGACCGGCGAGGTGTGGATGACCAATCAGAACGGCAAGGGCAAGGTCCGGCTGACACGAGGCGACTCGGCCAGCTACTCGCCCTCGTGCGGTCCGAGTGACCGTGTGTACTTCGCGAGCGACCGCAGCGGTGCCGAGAACATCTGGTCGGTGGTGCCTGTCCGGCCGCCGGCACCCGTCGCCGATGCCCGTGGCGCAGCCGGTGAAGCGTCCACGGAGTCGCAGTAAGTGTGGGCTGGATGTCGTTACTGGGGTGATGTGGTGGGTTCGATAAGCACTTCACCAAAGACATCTAAAGCGAGTCGTGCGGATGGTCGAATCAACCCAAGCAGGCCGAGGCAAGGAGTTGGGTCACGAATGATCTGGCCTGATCGCCCAATCGGTCTGGGGGGGATTCTGGGGGTGATGTGCCTGTCGACCGTCGTGGGCATGGCCGGCTGTGGCAGCCCGAAGGTGCGATCCACGGAGATACCGGGACCCTACGACAGGCCGACGCTGATCGCGGTCGCACCGGCTTTGAACTTCAGTGGCTCGAGTGACTTCGACGCGATCCAGATTGCCGACCTGTTCAGCAGCGAGCTGACGATGGTCGAGGGCGTGCAAGTCGTGGGGGTGAATCGGGTGATGGCGGTGTTGAGCCGCGACGGTCTCATGGAGGTGAGCTCACCCGGACACGCCCTGGAGATCTGCGAGACGATCGGCTGTGACGGCATCATCGTCTTCGCGGTGACCGAGTACGACGCCTATACACCAGTGGTCGGATTTGCCGCACAGCTTTACATGACGTCCCGCTATGGGGGGACGCGACTGGACCCGGTGGCGGCTTCGCGAGAGGCCTCGCCCTTCGAGGTCCAGGCGACCGAGGAGTCGCCGCTGGTGCCGAAGGCTCAAGTTCAACGTGTCTACAACGCAGCCCACAACTGTGTCGCCGAGGACGTGCGGCACTTCGCGGAGGATCGCGGCGCGGAGAAGAGCGCGCTCGGATGGCGACGCTATCTCGAAAGCCAGCGCTTGTATCTGAGGTACTGCTGCTGGTCTGCGATCAACGAACTGATGGGGCAGGAGTACTTCCGGACGATGGCCCGAACCGCAGGTTAGAGGAGTTGGCGAAATGGATGTCGTCAGACAGTTGTCTCTGGTCAAAGGTGATCACCGCTATGTGTTTCGCTATCGCGAAGGATGCGAGGCGGAGGTGATCGAGCAGTTCGCCTCGCTGGCCAGCGATCAGGAGAACAGCTTCGACTGGTTTGACGCTGCGGTTCTGAGCTATCAGATGGGTCGCCGAATCGAGATGGAGATCGATCAGCTGCCGACGTAACTCTGTGCAGGATGCCACCGTTATGAGCCAGGTTGTTTGCCGTTAGGATTCGCCGCACAGACGACTGGACGACCGATGAACAGCGAAAACAATCTCATCGCTGAATTCCTTGACTACTTGCGGTTCGAGAGGCACTTCAGCCCTCACACCGGCAAGTGCTACGCCGCCGACCTGCATCAGTTCTGCGGCTTCCTGCTCGACCGACCCGATGCCGCGGGCGATCCGGTCTCTGCCGCTTCGACGGCGCCCGTGAGCCCCTCCATCCCGTCGAGCGAACCCGCTTTTCCGAGCGGTGATCAGTCCGCGACCGCGACCGTGGCCACGACCCAAGCCTCCAACGCCACGGACACCCGGTTGCGCTCCCTGATCCTCGCCGTGGGGACCGACGAGATCCGCGAGTTTCTCAGCTACCTGGCCGGGCTCGACTACAGCAAGGCCACCGTTGCCAGGAAACTCGCCACCCTGCGCAGCTTCTACAAGTTCTGCGTCAAGCGATCCTACAAAGACAAGAACCCGGTCGCTCCCATCCGAACACCCAAGCAGGAAAAACGCCTGCCCAAGTTCCTGGAGATGGACCAGGTCAAGGCCCTGCTCGAAGCGCCCAACGATGCGACCCTCCTCGGAGCGCGTGACCGGGCGATGCTCGAGGCCTTGTACAGCACCGGCATCCGCGTCAGCGAGCTGGTGGGCCTGAACATCGAGGACATCGACTTCCTCGGTGAGGCGGTCGTCGTGCGAGGCAAGGGCCGCAAAGAACGCGTCGCACCGATCGGTCCGACGGCGCTGTCGGCCGTCCGGCGCTACCTCGAGCTGCGTCAGCGCGATGCCCGCGCCGCCTCCTTCGACCCGAACGCCTTGTTCGTCAACAAGCACGGCCAGCGCCTGAGCACACGCAGCGTTCGCCGCAAGCTCGACAAGTACCTCACCCAGGTCGGACTCGATCCGGACATCAGCCCGCACACCTTGCGGCACACGTTCGCCACGCACATGCTCAACGCGGGCGCCGACCTCCGCAGCGTGCAGGAGCTGTTGGGGCATCAGTCGATCTCGACGACCCAGGTCTACACACACCTGACCACGAATCGCCTCAAGGAGGTCTACGAGCAGGCTCACCCGCGGGCCTGACGCGGCCCACCACAGCGTACGACAGCTTTCCAAAGGGCGCCACGGATCGTGGCGTCCTTTTTTGTCGATGGAGGACAGGGGCGGTGCCTGCGGTGCCACCGACCCACCTTGACGTCCCGCGGACCAGCGATAGACTGCCGGAGATGTTGCCGCCCAAGGCCGTGCGGATCCGGTCCCCAGCGGCGAAGCCGGCGGGCCCGGCTCGGGATGCTGCATGGGAAACGACATCGACGCATCCAATCGACGACTCGACCTCGGCCAGGTCTACCTGATCGTGCTGCTGTTGACGGCGACCGGCGCCCTGATCGCCGGTTTCCTGTCCATGTACAGCGTCGCCCGGAGCTTCGCAACGGCCGAGCTGCGTGAGCACCTGGGGCACGTCCTGACCAACTGGCCCCTCATCCTGCCTCTGCTAGCCCTCACCATGACAGGCCTGGTCATCCGCTTCGTGCGCTGGCACTTTTTGTTGCGGTGTCTGAACGTGCGGGTCCCGCTGGGCACCAGCCTCCTGGCGTTCTATGCCGGCGTGCCGATGGTTCTCACGCCCGCCTACGTAGGCGAGCTTGTCTCGGCCTTCGTGCTCAACCGCCTTTCCGGGGCGAGCGTCTTTCGGGGCATCACGGCCATCATCGCGGGACGTCTTCATGACCTGATCGCCGTCCTGATCCTGGTGACGTTGCTGTCGAACACCATGCGAGGCCTCACCGTGCTCGCCGTCGTGGTAGTCGGAACGATGCTCGCTTGGATCTTCTCCCCGCTGTGGACGACGGGCCTGACCGTCGTGATCCGCAAGTTGCGTCACGTGCCGCTCCTGCGTTGGCTGGTGCCGGCCTCCTCCGTCGACGCGGCCATCCTGCTGGCCCCTCGCTCCTTTGTTCCCTGTCTGGCCGTCAGCGTGGCGGGGTGGTACCTGGTCAGTCTCGTCCTGGTCCTTTCGGCCCTGGCTGTGGGTGTCCGGGCGGAAGCCAACACGTGCAGCCAGATCTTCTTGGAAGGCACCCTCCACGGTGCGAAGACCCTCTCGCCGGCGGGTATCGGATTCACAAGCCATTACATGTGGCGGGCGCTGATCGACCAACTTGGCATGGACGAGCTGGTCGCCCTCGAGATCAGCACACTGACGCGCTTCGCCCTGACGGGGCTGACGGTCGTGGTTGGGTTCGGTGTTTTCTTCTTCGTGTTCAACAGGCACCGCCGACTCCTCGCGGCCGCCGATCGCTTCGACGCCCTCAGCGCCCGCTACGACGAGGAACTCGCCGAATACGTCCTGCAGAGGTTGTTGGAGCGGAAAACCGAGCGGATGATCCGCTACCTGCAGTGCAGCAGCACCGATCCGACCAGCTTGATCGGTGCGGACATCGGCTGCGGGACGGGGGGCTATGCCGCGCGGATGGCCGGGTCGTTCGGGCGGATCTTCGCGATGGACGCGGCCGAGGGCCAGGTGCGTCAGGCTTCGATCCGCGACCAGGCAAACACCCTCCATATGACGGCCAAACTGCCCCATCTGCCCCTTGCCGAGGCGTCCGTCGACTTCGCCTATGCGATCAACGTCTTTCATCACCTACCCGGACGAGAGGTCCAGCGCGAGGCCTTTGCGGAGGTCGCGCGGATCCTCAAGCCCAACGGCCTGTTCTTCATCCACGAGATCAACACCATCAACCCGCTGTTTCGCTTCTACATGGGCTATATCTTCCCCGTGCTGCACCAGCTCGATGACGGCAGCGAACTGTGGCTCACCCCTGACGACGTGGAATCGTTGACGGAGATGACCGTCGAGGACGGCGAGTACTTCACCTTCCTGCCCGAGTTTACGCCCCGCATCTGGCAAACGACGTTCGGCTTCCTGGAGCGCTGGCTGGAGCAGTCCCGCATCCGTCACTACTCGGCGCACTACATGCTCGTCTGCCGAAAGACCTGAGGACCTGTTCTGCTTGGTCGAGCGGGCGCAGAACCGGCAGCAGGTGTCCCTTTCCTCCCGCCGTGACGTCAGCGGGCCGCGGATGTGGTGGCAGGGCGTGACGCGGCCTGGCTCGTCAGCGGGCCGCGCTTGGCAAGGCGCTGGGTCGTTGCGGCGACCAGCTTCTCCACGCGGGCGTAGGGCTCGATGAACTCGAGCCGGCCGTCGTTGAAGTAGACGTTGCTGCCCTTGCCGTCATGGTTGTCGGGCGGTTCGTAGAAGAGCACGTTGTTCGGATCGTTGCCGGGTCCCTGCCCCTCGATGTAGATATAGCAGGTCTCGATGTCCTCTCGCAGGTCGACGAGGGTCGCATCCGAGGCGGGGCATCGGCAATACTCGTCCTTGGTCTGGTCCGACTTGATCAACGACTCGAGCCGCGGGGGATACACGCCGCCGAAGTCGCGGGCGGCGTTTCGGAAGGCCTCGCCCAGCATCTTCATGTTCCGGGCGCATATCTGGCGCTCGTAGATGGTCTGGACCCGCTTCTGCTCGGGCAGATCATGCAAGAGCATGATCGCCAGGATGCCGCTCGTGCCCAGCAGGCCGACCAGGACTCCGGCCGTTGCGAGCCCGCGGCCCCCGTAGCGAGACGGATCTCTCTGAACCAGGATAAGTGCGGTCACGCCGGCCATCAGTCCGCCGACGGTGAAGATCAGACCGGGCAGGTGCGACGGGCCCCACCCGCCGAAGGGGAATCCGAGTCCGGGGATCTCCACCGCGACCTCCGGCACCAGCCCGCCCAGCCCGACCAACGAGCAGGCGAACGCCATCGCGGCCAGACCTGTCCGCTGCTGTGGTGGGCTCGTCTCGGCCGGCGGCGGGGAGGTCTCCTCGGCGGGCATGGAGTCCTGGTCGTGATTCGGCGGAGGGTCGGACATCGGTCTCCTCGTGCGAGCGCTCGTGAGCCGTGTCCGCAGATGCTAGCGGTGAAGCCGCGGCGCGCCAACGGGTGCGGGCGCTGTCGGTTGCATCAGGTCAGATCGGTGATACGGTCTTGGTCGGGCGGCGCGAGCGGGCTCTGCCACGCCGCGAGCAGGGCGGCGGCCTCGAACTCGGTGACGGGACGGCTGCTGAGCAAGCGGTTGCGATAGATCGAGGCCCGCCAGAGCTTCTCCTCTCGTCGAATGATCAGCACGGAATCCGAAGGGCGGCAGAGCTTCACGCGGGAAAGAACCTGTCCCGGAACCGATGTGCGTATGGCGATTCCCCCGGGGACGAGGAACCACTCCCCCCACTTCGCGACCATCAAGAGCACGGCCACGACGGCCACGGCGAGGACCATGCCGAAAACGTAGACCGGTGCTTCATGGGCGTTGCCGATCATGTGGATTAGCAGGTAGCCGAATAGAAACACTCCCGTCACCGGCATGCCGGTGCGGATGATCGCCCTCCGGAACCACGAGGTCGGTTGGGGCGCCGTCGTGTTCGGCATGCTCTCGGCGAGGTCCGAGCACAGCGCCCGCAAGGATGCGTCGGTCTCATCCAGGGGGAGCGGTCCGAAAGGCTTGTTCAGCGGTGGCAGGACGACGAGCCGGCTCGGCGTGACGAAGTCATAGATCAGGGCCACTCCGCCTTGTTTGGTCGCATGCACATGATGCATGACCCGCTTGGCGACATACTTCAAGTCACGCCATGGTGCGCTGGCCTCGCGGATCGCAGCGACGTCATCTTCCGAGAGCGTAGGGCACTGGGCCTGCCAGGGGTCGCCGCGCTTCTGTGCTCCCACATGCACGACATGGCAGGCTCGCGCGGCGGCCCAATGGGCGGAGTCGCCACCGATCTTGGTCTCGTCGTGCTCCGTCGCCCCAGATGTCATCGGCGCATCCCGAATAGATCTCGATGACGCAGCCTACCGCGACGGCTCCTGCACATCCACGAGCAACGAACGCCAAGCTCGTCTACACATTGAACCGGAAGTTGATCACGTCGCCGTCTTGCACGACGTAGCTCTTGCCCTCGAGCCGGACGTTGCCCGCGGCCTTGGCGGCCTTCATGTCGCCGGCGTCGGTCAGGTCCTCATATGTGACGGTCTCGGCCCGGATGAAGCCACGGGCGATATCGCTGTGGATCTTGCCGGCGGCCTCGACGGCCGTCGTGCCTTGGGGGATCGTCCAGGCCCGCACCTCGTCGTCGCCCACAGTCAGGAACGAGATCAGGCCGAGGGCGTCGTAGCAGCCGCGAACGAGCTGGTCGCGGGCGGGTTCGGCGATGCCCAGGTCGGCCATGAAGTCGGCGCGGTCCGCTTCGTCGAGTTGGGCGATCTCGGCCTCGATCTCGGCGCTGAGCGTCAGGACGACGGCGTCTCCGACCCCGGCCAGGTCGACGCCTTCGCCGAGGTCGGATTCGTTGACGTTGACGACCAGCACCCACGGCTTGAGGGTGAGGAAGGCGTAGCTCTTGATCACGCCCGCCTCCTCGTCGGCGTGGATGACGCTGGAGATGGGCTTCTCGTTCTCGAGGGCCTCCTGGCAGCGTTCGAGCAAGGCCAGCTCACGCTTGTCCTGCTCCTGTGTGGGGGTGGGCTTGGTTACCTGCTTGCGGAGCCGTTCGACGCGGTTGGTGGCCACCTCGAGATCGGCCAGGTAGAGCTCGGTCGTCAGCTCGGCCAGGTCGGCGGACGGGTCGAGGCGTTCGCGATAGGGCGGGCTCGCGTCGCTGGCGAACTGTCTTAGGATGACGACGAGCGCATCGGCGTTACGCATGTTGGCCGCGTGGCGTCGGAACTCGCTCTGGCCCTGGGGCGTGTTCAGGGCGATGCCGGGGAAGTCCACGAAGTCGAGCGTGGCGTGGACGATGCGCTCGGGGTGATACATGTCGGCCAGCACGGGCAGTCGAGCGTCCGGCACCTTGACCACGGCCATCTGCTCTTGCCCCATCTGGGCTGGGGAGACCTCTTGTCCGGTCACGGCCGAGAAGAGCGTGGTCTTGCCCGACTGCGGCAGGCCGATCAGGGCGACTCTCATGGATGCGCTAACTCCAGTCAGGTGTTTGGTCGAAGGTCTCGGTTGGGTCTTCGGTATCGCGGAAGATGACGTAGGTCTCGCCGATGCGGAACTGGTCGCCGTCGCTCAGGGTGACGTCGTCCACGGAGCTCAGGCCCATCCACGTCTTGTTGCGGCTGGGAATGTCCTCGAGATGCCACACGCCGTCGTGTTCGGCCAACTGGCAGTGCTGGCGCGAGATCTTCTTGTCGATGATCTGGAGATCGACCGACGAGCCTCTGCCGAGCACGAACGGACTCTTGGTCAGTTCGAAACGCTGTTCGCGCCCTCCGTGAAACTGGACGATCAGATAAGGCATGGTCACGGTGTCGTTACCCGAGAAGCGGAGCTGTCCGATAACTGGATACGGGCCGCCGGCTCGGGCGAACCCTCCACAGTGAGCCCGTCCTTAGGAGGATAGGGCTGGCCGACGGAAGCGTCAACGACGCGTCCGGACCGAACCGGTGGTTTCGCCGCCGTGGTCAGGGCAATCGGATGTCGTTGCCGCGGTGCCATTCGACGTAGAACCCGCCCTCGTCGACGACCAGGCTGCCCGTGGGGAAGTAGTGATCGGGACGCCGGGAGGCCTTCTTGGCAAGGCCCTCGGCGTGTCCGTCGAAGAAGACGGCGTTGATCGTGTCGTCCTTGCCGTGACGGTAGGAGAGCTTACCGCCCTTGCCCTCGCTGTACTCCCGCGAGTCGATGTCGCACGGCGGCTGGGCGGATTGGTTGCCCGCGAACGACTTCTGATAGATGCAGTAGTCCATGGTGGCCGGGGGCGCGAAATAGCGGAACCCGTCGGCCAGCAGGACCTTCAACGATTCCTTGCCGACCTTCGCGAAACGGGGCACGTAACGCTCGGGCATCTGAACCGTGTAGGTGTCGGGCCAGGTGATCTTCCACAGCTCGTCCAGCGTCACACCCTTCGGCGGGTTGCGGATGAAGTCGTAGAAATGCCCCGGACCGGCCCGCATGAAGGTATTCATCGTCAGATAGCTGACGGCCTGGATGACGGGATAGCCTTCGACCTGTGGATACGGCCCGTAGGTCTCCTGGTTGCTGGGACAGGCGAACTCCTTCTGCGTCAGCCGCGAGATGAGCTTAGGTCTCTCTTGGGGGATGCTCTTGGTCAGCCTGGGCAGGACGGCACCGGCGAAGTCGTACCAGTCGCTGACGCTGTCGCCGGGTTTCCAGACCTCGTACCCGGGCGTCTGGGTGAAGTGCATCCCGCTGGTCAGCGGGCTGCCCGGGATGGCGTCGTCATAGTCCAGGCCGTACTCGATGGCGACCTGCCCCAGCGACTTCAGCCGGCTGAGACACACCACTTGCTTGGCCTTGTCGCGGGCCGAGCCCAGGGAAGGGACGAGCATGCTGGTCAGCAGCATGATCACGGCCACCACGACGAGCAGTTCGAGTAACGTGAAGCCTCGCGCCGATCTGCTACCTTGGTTCACGACGGACCTCCCGGCCGCACTCCTTGCAGATCGTTGGGCCCTCCAGGCCTCTCTGTTCGTTGAGCACCGTTGCCGTGCCACAGTTCCCGCAGACATGGGTGGTGTAGACGGTACGCCGGCCGCATCGGGGACACGTCAGCGGCAACACCTCACCTACTCGAAGACGTCGATGTGTCGCGTAGCCGCACCCTTCTGTCACACACATGATGTTGGGTGGGGCAGGCGGCTCATGGTCGGCCAGGGCCCAGCGGACCACGAGCACCACGAGGACGCCCACGGAAATCATGGCGACGCTCGCAACAGGACCGACGCGACGCAGGAACCAGCCCCCCGAGGCGCTTTTCCCCTCGGATGAATGCAACATCTTGTCCCCTATGGCCACTTTTAGCCGGGCGGTATTGTAGGTAAGCCTTCACGGGTGTCAATGACAAAATGGCGACTGGAGCCGGCATGCGTAGAGATCCCCGGGGAGTCCAGGGCACGGTCGACAAACGGCCTGGCTGTCGGCGTCAACGTCCTCGCAGGCCGCCCAGTTTGATCAGCAGGCCCTTGGCTCGCGCGTTGTCGGGATCGCGACGGAGGATCTCGGCCAGGACGGCCTTGGCCTCATCGGTCTTGTCGATCTTCGAGAGACAGTAAGCCAACGACAACATCGGGGCGGGGCGCTTGTCCAATGCGACGGACTGCCTCAGGAAGTCGACCGCCTCGTCGTACTGACGCCGGTTCGCGTAGGACTGCCCGAGAAGGTACAGAAGCACCGGGTGCCGGGGCGCCATGTCGTAGGCCTCGCGGAACACCTCGATGGCCTTGGCCCACTCCTTCCTTCGGAAGTGGCACTGCCCGATGATGACGCGGCACTCCAGGTCGCGGCTGTTCCGCTTCAAGAGCGTTTGAGCCGCTTCGATCGCCTCGCTGAACCGCCCGAGTTGATAGTAGGCCTTGGCCAGGTCGCGATAGGGAGCGGTGTTGCTCGGGTTGGGGTCGATTTCGAGGCACTTCTTCAACGCCTCAATGGCCTCGCGGAAGCGCTTCTGCTCGAGCTCGAGCCGACCCAACGTCAGGTAGGCTTCGCTGCGGTATTCCCAGTTCACATCCGGCGCGAGCTCCGGCTCCAGCATGGCTCGGCCGCGGTCCGGTTCGCCGGCCCGTGCCAACATGCTCGCGAGATTGCGCCGGCCGAAGCGTTCGGGCGAGGGCAGGGGCGGTCCGACCGGCAGGCTCATCAGACCCACGAGCACGACGGTGACGACGGACGCAGCCACGGTTGTCCGCGGGCGGCCGTGGCGGAACCAGGCGATGATCCTTGAGACGGCTAGCCCGGCCAGGATGGCCGTCAACGGCACCATCGGCAGTCGAAACCGCGACGACGTGTAGAACGCCATGCACGTGACGAAGCCGATGCCCAGCAGCAGGAGGATCGGTTGGGCACGCCTCTGCCGGCAAGCGAGCACGGCGCCCACCAGGCCGCCGGCGGCGATCAACCCGAACGGTACGGCCAGCAGCTTCAGTAGCGGGATGACCTTCTGCTCGACCACGAAGGCATAGACATTGGCAACCTCGAAGTTGCTGAAGAAGAGTCGGAACTTGCGCCACATGATCCAGGCCCAATGGCGCGGATGCTCGAGGATGAATCGTAACCCCCGCTTGTACCAGAAGGTCGAGGCCTCGGCGCTGTTGAGCTTTCGACCGAGGACGCGCTCGGCCATGGCGAGCTGCTCTTCGTTTTGCGTGCCGACGCCTCCGGTGATGACGTGTCCGAAGCTGAGGGTGCCCGCCGCGGTGGGGTTGTTGCCGAGGAAGAACGTGATGCCGCCGGCCGAGGAGATTGGGATGAGCACGCCTTCGGCACGGTAGTTCTGGCAGGTGAAGGGGGCGATCATCAGTGCTCCGGCCGCGCACAGACAGGCTGCGGCGGTGACGGCTCGGCGAAGGTGGTGCCGATGCACGACGATCATCCAACACGCCAGGGCGGGCAGGGCGAGCATGAAGCTCGGTCTAAGCAGGCTGGCCAGACCGAGCACGACGCCGGCGGTGATCAGCCACGCCCATCGAACGCCGCCGACCTGCCTGCTGAGGGCCAACACGGCGAGCAGCGAGAGGAACGCGGCCAGCGATTCCGTAAGCAGCTTGCCTTCGTTGGCGACCATCGGACCGTAACCGAGGCACAGCAAGGCGGCGACGACAGCCGCAGTTCGGCCGGCGAGGCGGCGGGCGAGCAGGAACACCAGACCGATGCTGGCACAGCCGACGGCGAGTTGGGTCAGAATCATCAGGCGATGGCCGTCCGTCAGGGCGAGCACGCCGGCCAGGAGGTAGGGATAGAGCGGTCCCTGGGAATGGGCCATAGCGGCGAGTGGCCATTCACCCGTCAGCACGCCGTGGGCTCGATCGAGGTAGAGCGCGCCGTCCGAGATGGGGTAGTCGATGTAGGGCCAGGCCTGCGACTGGACCCAGTAGACGACACGGATGATGAGCGCGGCCGTCACGACCGCGGCCAGCGCGATCCAGTCGGTGGAGACGAAGGGTGCGGTCTCCGAACCGGCGGCGGCTGCCCCAGGGGCGCGGTCGACCGTGTCGTCGGAGGCGGCGGACCGGTCCGCGTTGGTGACGGGCTCAGCATGGGTCTCGTGGCTTTCGGTCATGATGATCTGCGTAGGAAACGGTTCGTAGCGGCCGTCTCCGACGGCGACCCGGCCCCGTGGGGCCGGCGGATTGTAGCCACGGGTCGGGCGAAACGGAACCCGTGGAAACTGGTCATCCAACTCAATCAAGCCCCGGAGGGGCTACAGAAGCACACCCGCACAATGGCTTGGAACCATGCGGCCTCCCGGCACGCTTCTGCTTCATCCACCGAGGTCTGGAGACCGGCCTGGATTCCTGCTGCGTCCACGGCCAAGTCGGTCGCGGCGCGTGCCGGCCGGTCGTGACCGAACCTCTTGCACAGGATAGCACAAACGGGCGGGACGATCCGCCGGTCCACCGTGCGGATCGCTGCGGGCGTGGCGTTTCCTTGATGCCGCGCGTGGCGGCGGCTACGCTAGGCTCTTGGTTCGTTCTACCAACGACCCTGATGAGTCGAAGCAGATTCGGCGGGCCGGTCGGACCGAGAAGGTTTCGACGAGACGACTAGGCCGCGCTGCCCTTTGCAGGAGGTACGACGAGATGAACGCATCCTGGCGATCCGTCCGATTGCTACTGGTGATCGCGTGCGCATTGATGGTGACGCCCTCAGCCCTTGGCGAGCTCCGCGTCGGCGCGGGACATACCAAGATCACGCCCGAGGGACCGATCCCGCTGGCCGGTTACGGGGCCAGGTGGGGCGGCTTGGGCATGAAGAAATCGACGGGCGTGCACGACGACCTCTACGCCCGGGCGATCGTCCTCGACGACGGCACAACCAAGACCGCCTTCGTGACCTGCGACCTGTGCGTGATCAATGCGGGCCTGCGCCAGGCCGCCTGTCGGGCGCTGGAGAAGTACGAGACGGGCATCCCGGCCGACAACGTCATGGTCACGGGTACCCATACGCATTCCGGCGCGGGCGGATACATCCTCAGCATGGTCGCCCCGCCCGTGGCCGGCTTCTACAACCCCAAGATCCTCAACACGCTGTCACAGGGCATCGCCGAGGCGATTGCCCGAGCCGACAAGGCCCTCGCCCCGGCCCGGATGGGCGTGGCCTGCGAAAACCTCGAGGGCTACAACCGCAACCGCCGCGGCAGCAAGACGCTCGACCCTGCCTTGACCGTGCTGCGGTTCGACGGGGCCGACGGCAAGCCGATCGCCGTGCTCATCAACTTCGCGGCGCACCCGACCATCATCGGCGGAACCGACATGCAGGTCTCGCGTGGCTGGCCCGGAGCGATGGTCGACGCGGTGCGCGAGCATTTCGGCGATGCGACCGAGGTCATCTTCTGCAACGGGGCACAGGGCGACGCGTCGCCCGTGGCCGATCGCGGTCCGAAGTGCAACTACGCTCGGGCGGTGATGTTCGGTAAGAAGATCGCGGGACCGGCGATCCGCATCGCCGAGGGCATCAAGGCGGACGCCCAGCCCGACCTGAAGGTCGTGCTGAACCGCTTCGATCTGCCTCCGGGCGTGCTGGGTCGCATCCTGCCCAGGCAGAGCTACGTGCATCGCATCGAGATCGGCGACACGTGGCTGATGGGCCTGCCCGGCGAGGCGATCATGCAGATCGGCCTGGACCTCAAGGCCCGTGCCCGCAAACTGGGCGCCAAAACGCCCGTCGTCGTGGGCCTGGCCGACGACCACCTCATGTACTTCGTCACGCGCGAGGAGTTCCCCAAGGGCGGCTACGAAGTCACGATGAATATGTACGGCCCGGCCGTGGAGGACACGCTCATCCGGGCCGTGCTCGGCGACAGGCTGGGCGAGACCGGCCCCGACGAGGCGAAGCTGCTGGCCGGGTCGAAGCTGACGCGCGGCGAGGGTGCGGTGCACGTCAAGCTGTCGGGCAGCCCGTATCAGATGGGCTACCAGCACGGCAAGCTGCTCGGCGAGGAGATCCGTGGGATGTACCGTCGGCTGATGGGCGAGACCATCAAGCTCGTCGAGCCGGAGGTCAAGAAGATGCTGGGCGACCAGGCCGCCGTCGCCAGCGTGCTCAAGATCATCCCCGGCGGGGCCAAGACGGTCCTCGAGCCGCTGCTCTGCATGCTGGCGCGGAAGCTCAATGCCAACACGCCCGTCGAGCTACGGGACGAGATGATGGGCCTGGCCACCGGGTCGGGCCTCGGCTACGACCAGATCTTCTGGATGAACTCACTGCTAACCATGGTCGCGCAAGAGGATTACACGAAGCTGCTCGGCGAGTTCTCCATCTGCACCAACGTCGTCCGCGTGCCGGAGGATCAGGCCTCGCCGGTCATCCACGCCCGCGGCCTGGATTGGATGTTCCGCAATGAGCTGGCCCCGATGGCGACGGTCTTCGAGTACCACCCCGACCGAGGCAACCGGTTTCTGTCGGTGACGTTCCCCGGGCTGGTCGGCGTGCTGACGGCCGTCAACGATAAGGGCATCAGCCTCGGAAACGAGACCGTCAACGAGCAGAGCGACCGCAGCATGGACGGCATGCCGATCATGACGAGCTGCCGCATGGCCATCCAGCACGACACGACGCTCGACGAGATGGTCCGCCGGCTCACCGAGACGCCGGGCACGGCCGGCATGCACGTCGTGATGGCCGACGGGAAGACGCGTCGCGCCGTCGCGGTCGATCGGTCGGCCAGGCACGCGGCGGTCCGCAAGCCCGACGACGGGATCTTGCTCGGCGTGGTCCTCGGCGAGATGCCCGAGCCCTACGTCGGCGCCGAGTTCAAGGGTCCCGGTATCACGACCGTCTCGGACCACGAACGGGCCAAGTACACCTGGCTCAGGAAGGTGCTCGACGACGGGTCGGTGCCGCTGGCGTCGGTCGACGACTGGGGCAAGCTGCTGCGACGGACCGATCATCAGGTCTGCCGCGACACGACGATCCATACCACCGTTCTCGTGCCGGGCCGATGCGAGTTGTGGCTGCATCGGTGCATCCCCGAGGCGGGCGACGGCTACGAGCGTTTCTCGCTGAGCGGCGTCGAGGGCTCGGGGCGATGAGTGTCGGTCGCGCGCGGTCACGGCCTCGTCGTCATGCGGTCCGGAGCAGACGATGAAGCAGACCTTCCACGGTTTCGGCTCGGTGCGGTTCGTGCTGAACCACCCGCTGAACCAACAGCGGCGGTTCCGCGGCCTGTTCGAGTACGCCAAGTGGCAGGTCTTCGGTCGATCCTTCTCCGGCCCGTATGTGTGCGACTTCGTGGACGACGCCAGGCTGATCGTCCGCTACGGCGACTACGCGGGTTTCGTGGTGTGCACGGGATTGTTCGAGTGCGAGGAGATGGGCTTCGTCCTGCACGCCCTGCGCTGCGACGACCTCTTCGTCGACGTGGGCGCGAACGTGGGGGCCTTCACCGTGCTGGCAAGCAAGGTGGTCGGTGCGCGGTGTGCGGCGTTCGAGCCCGCGCCGGAGATCTTCGACGATCTGGTGGCCAACGTCCGCCTCAACGGCATCGACGACCTGGTCGCGATGCACAACCTCGGACTCGGCGCCGAGGACGGCAGCGCGTCGTTCGTGACTGGCATCGGTGCCCGGAGCCACGTCTTGAGCGATAAGGACGGCAAGGAGGGCACCGTTCGCGACGTACCCATCCGACGGCTCGACGCGATGGACTTGCCCGGCCGCGCCGACGTGCTGATCAAGGTCGACGTCGAGGGTTACGAGACGGAGGTCATCCGCGGCGGACAGGCCGTCTTGGCCGACGACCGCGTGCTCGCCCTGATCGTCGAGTTGAACTGCAGCGGCAACCGCTACGGTCACGATGACGAGGATACGCATCGTCGCGTGCTCGACCTGGGCTATCAGTGCTACCGCTACGACCCGCTCCGACGGGAGCTCACGCCGCTGGGCGATCGGCTCAACGAGCAATCGATGAACACCATCTACACGCGCCGACCGGAAGAGCTGACCGAGCGGCTGGGCGCCGCGGGCCGATTCCACGTTCATCCCACTCACACCGAAGTCTAAGCGGCTCTTGGACGAGTGCTTTTGACCGGCCCCGCTGCCCGCCAGGGACCGGATTATGGGACGGCCTAGTACCCGACCACACTTGTTTTTGTGGGTTCCGATCAGGTAAGCGATACGCCACTCAGAGCAGCGACCGTCAGGGAGCTGTGTTGTTGGAGCGCCTGAACGACAACGCTCCTTCACAGTCGCGTCTCTGACGACGACCCCGAAGTTGTGGAACCGACAAATTCAATTGTGTTGGACTACTAGCCACGTCCGCCAAAACGCAGAACCCCATGTGGATTCTCGCCTGTGTTCGTGGCTATCCTTACAAGGAGGGCCCATCGTGCCTGTGTGCCGGTCGTCGCGTCCTGGGTACACTTCGCGGCGACTGCGGCAGCTTGATCTTCGCCTTACCCTTGGACGAGCCACCTTCGAAAGGGGGACGCACCGTGACCGCTCTACGTGATGCCTTGTGGAAGAGATCGAGGCCTGAAACGATGGGATGGGTGGCCTTCGTGTTCGTGACGGCCGCGTTTGCGGTCTCTGCGCGGGCCCAGACGAGCTACATCCTGACCGATCTCGGCGACCTCGGCGGAGGCGAGTGCGAGGGACACGACATCAACGAATCCGGCCAGATCGTCGGTCTGAGCACGATCGCCTCCGATCCGAACTTGGACCATGCCTTCCTTTGGCAGGACGGCTCGATAACCGATCTCGGCACCCTGGGCGGCACGAGGAGCTACGGCTACGGCATCAACGAGGTCTGCCAGATCGCGGGCCAGGCCATGTCGAACGTCCACGGCGACGATTGGAAGCGAGCCTACCGCTGGGAAGCGGGCGTCATGAGCGACCTGGGCACGCTGGGCGGCCCGTACGCCTTCGCGTGGGACATCAACGACCTGGGCGAGGTGGTCGGGTCGGCCGCGCCCGACAACTACCAGGGCCACGCCTTTCTTTACACCGGCGGTGCGATGACCGACCTCGGGACGTTGGGCGGGTTGAGCAGCTACGCCTACGGCCTGAACAACGCCACGCAAATCGTGGGCTGGGCCAAGGTCGAGAACAATGTGGATTTCCACGCCTTCTTGTGGGACGGTGCGATGACCGACCTCGGCACGCTGGGCGGGACCCGCAGCGAGGCCCGCGACATCAACGAGGTTGGCAAGGTGGTGGGCTTCGCACAGCGTAGCGACGGAACGTGGCATGCGTTTCTCTGGGACGGGGTGATGAGCGATCTCGGCACGCTGACGGGCAACTACAGCAAGGCCTATGGCATCAACGTGCACGACCACATCGTCGGCTGGTCGTACACGGTGAACAACGACTACACGACGCGTCATGCCTGCTTGTGGCAGGACGGGGCCCTTGTCGACCTCAACGACCTCATCGACCCAAACTCGGGATGGATCCTGTCCGAGGCCCGCAGCATCAACGACCTCGGTCAGATCGTGGGCTTCGGCGAGTTTGCCGGAGCCAAACGCGGCTTCCTGCTTACGCCCGTTCGCCAGCTCACCGTGATGGTCAACAATCCCGACCACGGGACGGTGACGTTGGATCCGGTGCCCGGCGATCCGAACGCACCGGCCTACCCGGCCGGGACGACCGTCACGCTGACGGCCCTTCCGGGTGCGGAGAGGTCTTTCAATCGATGGGAGATCGACGACCCCAACTACCCGGGTGACGCGAACCACGCGACCGTCGACGCGAACACCGTCATCACGATCGTCATGGACGTCGACCGTGAGGTGAAGGCGGTCTTCAACTGCGGCTCGGGTGTGCCGATGATGTTGCCGCTGGCGTTGCTGGGCGCGGTGGGGTTGATCCGGCGACTGCGGTAGTGAAGCCGCCGGCGCGCTAAGGCGTCGGCCCGGCAGGCGCTCGTGTCTTGCGTCGCTTCGGGGAAAGTGGATCGACCCGCAGGTGTGCTTTCCGGGCGAGCGCGTTGCGAATCTACCAACCCATGATTATGCCCGTGATGTAGGTGCTGCCGTCGTGGGCGACCTTCGTCGAATCCTGTAGGCAATACGCCGTCCAGTGCAGCGGAGGGCGCATCACGCCGTCGTTCGGACCGCCCCAGTGGCCCATGTGATCCTCGAACGACATCGCCATGAGCCGCCAACCGTCGGCCTCGAGCGTGCCGGCGTGGGGTTGGTGTGTCTGGCCGGCGCTGTCCCTCACACGGGCACGGATCGCATCGCCGCCGACGTCGGCCCTGGTCCACAGCCAGAGTCGCTTCGGCTTGTTCGTCGGCAGCGCCTTGTCACCCTTCGGACCCAGCAGCCAGAAGCACCAGCCATCACCGAACGCGTAGTCGATGCGGACCGATCGCGGGAACGGTGGGTCCTCGCCCGGCGAGCGAACAATCGCCCCGGCCAACGCGACCTTGCGATCCTGAGCACCCTCATGCCAGAGCCGATACCGCGACGTGATCGGCGAACCGACCGGTTGTCGCGCCGCGTCGATCAGCGCGTACGTCATCGGCTCGGTCTCGGCGATGACGTGGCCGTGCCGATCCTCGACACGGACGCTGACGTGCCGCGGCACGCCGGCGAGCCGGATGTCGCTCCAGTGGACGACGGTGCGGGCATTATCCTCCTCGCCCATCTCGATCCCAATGGGCCGGCCGTCCACGCCGTCGACCTTGGGGATGATTCGGCCACGCAGCGGCCTGCCGACGGTTTGGTCGCCATACCGCGCGCCGCCTTTTTCGATGACCACGCGCAACCCGTCCCGCCGCCAGGCCAGGTCGAGCGTGATCGGGTGCGGCACGTCCACCTCGACGGTCTTGGTGATCGTGTGCGGCGTCTGGTCCTCAAAGGCCACGTCCACCGAGAACGTCAGCGGCAGGCTGGTTCGGTTGTGCAAGGGCACATCGCCGCTCCAGAAGCCGACGACCATGTCATTGGGTCCCGCCGTCGCCGGCGAGTTCGTGTGCTCCCACGTGCCGACCAGTCTGTTCCCTTCGCTCCGAACGGGTCCCAGCCGCACGCGACCGGCCTTGCCTGTCAAGTTGATCAATTGCGCCATGCCCGTCATGTCCCTCTGCCACGCCGCCAGCGGCTTGTCTAACTCGAGGTTGTGTGTGAACACCGTCCACCACGACGTTGCGTCAATCCCAAGCGGTAGCATCCCCAGCCAACCCGGCGCGGGCGAGGCCACGGTCAGATATCGCGGCGCGTCGGTCACGATCTGGTGCGGGCCCCTCGGGACCTCGACCGGCCTGCCGAGGTGGTCGACGGCGCTGACGATATGGAGATCCGGGCCGAGGTCGACCAGGTGCGTATCGCCCGTCGTCCAGACCGCCAGCTTGAACCGATCGCCTTTGCGGGCCACGACGGCGAAGTCGTCGTCGCTGGTCAGCTCGATTCGGTGCACGATGACGTAACCTCGGAGTTGCCTGATGAGCGTCTTCATTGCGACGTAGGCTGGCTTGGGTTTGTAGTCCCACGCGACCGTACCGAAGTTGTGCTCTTTCTCGTCGGGATCTTTGCCGTCGTCGTGCCAGTCGTACCAGATGCTGATGGGGATGCCCGCGGCCATGTTCGACAACCATTGCCGCGGCAGGTACTTGCCCTGGAGCTCGTCGGGAATCCACGTCGTCGAATAGCCCCACTCGCCACTGAGAATGGGGATATGTTTGCGCCGGCCGTTCTTATGGGTCATGGGTGTGTGGCGACGGATGAGTCGGTCCAGGCGACGGTACTCGCGAAGGGCCGTCTCGGGCGCGATGCGACGATACGGGTGCACGGTGACGCCGTCGACCAGCTCGAGCAGGCCCAACTCGAAGCAGCGTTTCATGAAGGCGTGGGGGATGCCCGACGTGGCCGGGGCGACGATGCACGCATCGGAATCGGCCTTGCGGATCGCCGGCACGACGGCCTTGCACCAGGCCATGTAGTCGTTGACGTTGGGCTTGGGCTTCCAGAAGCCGATGTTCGGCTCGTTCCACAGCTCCCAGAGGATGCCCTTGCCCTTGTAACGCGAGACGAGGGCGGAGACGAACCGCGCGTAGGCCTGGCGGCACGCCTCGCTGTGCGGCGCGACGCCGTCGTCGTACAGAGGGTTGCCGTAGTCGATGATGAACAGCAGCCGGATGTCGTTCTTGGCCAGCCGCTCGACCAGGGCGTCGTGGCGGCTGAAGTCGTACACGCCGGGCTCCTTCTCGCAGCGGCTCCAGCTCACGTCCATGCGGACGATGCCCACGCCCGCGTCGGTGAGCATCTTCCAGTCCTTCTCGTTGCCCTCGTAGAAGTGGATGTTGACGCCGAGCCCGGCCGGGATGGCGGTGTGGGTCACAAGGGCTTGCCCACGTGTCCCTTGGATCAGCCCCGGGTGCATCTGGCCCGGCATATCGCCCACGAACGCCTCCTGGGGGATGTTGAGTTCGAATGCACAGCCGGCCAGCGGAATCAGGCCCGTTGCGACTGCGAGGAGGATGCAAGCAGATCGTCCCATGCCATAGCTCCTTGGGTGCGTATCATTCGGCTACTAGCCATGTGGGAAACGGTGAGGCGATCGTGAGGTATCGGGGCGCGTCGGTCACCTCCTGGCTCGAGCCGTTGGGCACGTTGATGGCGTTGCCCAGATGATCGACCGCGCCGTCGATCCGGATGCCTGCGCCAAGCTCGATCGTGTGCGGCTCTCCGCGCGTCCATACAGTGAGCTTGCGGTCGTCTCCCTTGGCGAAGATCACGGCGAAGTCCTTGTCGCTGGCGAGCTCGATCCGACCCACGACCGTGTAGCCGTGAAGTTGAGCGATCAGCGTCTTGGCCGCGATGTAGGCCGGCTGCGGTTTGCGATCGAGCGTGACCGTGCCGAAGTTGTGCTCCATGTCGCGTGGATTGGGGCCGTCGTCGGACCAGTCGTACCAGATGCTGATCGGGACGCCCGCGGACATGTTCGTCAGCCACTGCCTAGCAAGGTACTTGCCCTGAAGTTCGTGTGTGACGTACGTCGTCGTATACCCCCACTCGCCGCTGACGACCGGGATGCCCTTACCGGCCGGCTTGTGGCGATCAATCAGACGTCGCAGCCGCGTGTAGTCATCAAGGACCGACTCCGGATGGCAGCCGCGCGGCAGCCTCGGCTTCGGATCGACGACCTTTGGGAACCGCGCGATGGCGCCCCGGTAAGGATGTACGGTGACGCCGTCGACGAACTCCAGCAGTCCGCGCGAGAAGCACGCCTCCAGGAACGGAAAGTCGAAGCGAGACAACCCCGGCGCCAAAATGCAGGCCTTCGGATCGACCTTGCGAATCGCAGCCGCGACCGCCCTGCACCATGCCAGGTATTCCTCCGGGTTGGGTTTCGGCGCCCAGAATCGCATGATGTTGGGCTCGTTCCAGAGCTCCCAGATGATCTTCTTGCCCTTGTAGCGCCTGGCCAGGGCTGCGCAGAAGCGTGCCGATGCCTGTCGCGCCTTTTCGCTGCGTATGCCCCAGTTCCCCGGTTTCTCGGCCTCGGGATCGTAGAGCGCGTTGTCGTAGCCGATCATCCACAGCAGCCACATGTCGTGGCGCTCCAGGTTCTCGATCAGCGCATCGTGTCGGCTGTGGTCATACTGGCCCGGCGACCGTTCGAAGCGGCTCCACGAGACGTCGGTCCGGACGATGTCCATGCCCGACTCGGCCAGCAGCGACCAATCCCTATTGCTGCCCCGATAGAAATGCGTGTTGACGCCCAGTCCGAACGGCACGGGCCTCATCTCAAGCAAGGGGTGCACCTTGCCGTTCGTTTGGGGAATGGGTTGGACGCTGCGTTGCTCGTGAGCGCAGCCGGTCAACAAGGCCAGGGCCGTCGCGGTCGCGGTAAGTGTGTACGACCATCTATGCATGGTGTCGCTCCTTGTCAGGCGGCACCATGGTAGCTGTGCGCGGGGGATGGGCTCAACTTATGCGGCGTCGCTGAAGGGCTGTTTCACGAACCCATGACCTTGCCGGGAATTCGTGTTTACCGAGCCTCGGCGGTGGGAAGTAGCGGAGCTCGGTGCAGGCGCCGCCGGAAGTGCAGAACGTTGCGCCGGCAGGCGTCTTGACATTCCTTGACGCAAAGGCGCTCTCGGACTTATAATGCCGGCGTTGTAATGGGGAGTAGGAGCGAGGGGCTGGAGGAACGGAGAGAGGCCCTCGCCCACCGTTGTTTGTTCATTATCTACTCGGATATGTTGCCGGGGTCCGCACAGACTCTAGGTCACGTGGGGTTATGGGCAGCATTCCGCCATCGTGGATGACGGGCAGGTCAGAAGAGGGAGAAGGAACGATGCATGCGAGTATTCTGGGGCGTGGGGGATGGCTTGTCGTTGTGACGATTGTTGGTGGATTGGTCGGCACGTTGCAGGCCGATCAGAACGTCCACATCGGCAACCAGAACGTCAACTCGAGCTACCTGACGCAGTTCCCGACGATTACTGCGGACCCCATCACCGGCACCGTCGTCTCGGATGGTCACGCCGACAAGCCCTATCCCGACTGGCAGTCTTTCGGCATGAGCGTCAAGCTGGACGGAAGCTACATGATGGCATCCACGAACGGCTTCGGCGACATGACGGTCATGTCGGGCACGTCGGGCACGCCCGACTACGTCCTCGACGGCATCGTCAGGCCTTGGGACAACTGGAGCTATCGCGCCCTAGCCACACGAGCTCAGAGCGATCAGTACGCGGTGGCGTTTAGCCGGCCCGACGGCGGCTATGGCATCCAGTATCTCACGATGAACTCGGGCGGCGCATCGCAGACGGGATGGGTCGACGGCTCGGCCCCGTATACCAACTGGGACGTTCGTGGCATCACGGAGCTGCCCAACGGCAACTTCGCGCTGTTGTACAGAACGGGCAATCCGGGCAACTATCGCATCCTTGAGTACACCTCTTCGGGCGGGGCGGCGGTCGGCGGATTCAGCGCCGACGTCAGTGCTCCGGTCAACGATTGGGACCCACGCGGTCTGGCGTATCAGCCCGAGACCGGCACCTATGCCGTCATGTTTCAGACGGGCGACCCTGGCCTGATCGGCGTCCAGCGTCGAACGACGTCTGGCAGCGATCTGGGTTACGTGCACGTGACCAAGCCGTATGGCGGCGATTGGGACCCGGTGGACGTCGGGGCGGCGCTGGACTCTGAAGTCGCGGTCACGGCATCGGCCTTGAACATGGGCACGGTGATCAAGGGTGCCTATGGTGGCACCTACTCGGCCGGACAGGTCACGGTGGCCAATCAGGGCTTCAACCTGGACTACACGATGCCTTCGTCGGCCGGTCACTGGTCGATTGCCGACGCGGGATCGCATCACATGACGTATGCGGGAAGCGCGACGCACGACGTTTCGATCTCCACGGATGTGCTGGGAGTGAAGGACACCACGCTGAATATCGCCACAAACGACCCGACCGGCGGGGAGGCTACCATCTCGCTCGCGCTGGTGGGTGAGGTTTTGGATCACTCCGAGGCGTCGCTCGACGACCTGACCGACATGGATGTCCTGACTCTTGGTGTGGCGCCGGGTGTCGGCACGGAGATCGACGTGACCATCTACAACATTGGCGATGCCGACCTGGATATTGACTCGGCCCTTTTCGACACACCGGGCCTGTTCGAGTTCGTCGGCGGGTTCTCGCCGGTGGCGGGTATTGATGATGCGGTCACGCTTACGCTCCGTCGTCTTACGCTGCATGGCGATGCGACGTTGACCTTTGAAGTGAGCGACGAAGACCTTCCCGGTGCGACGAGCGGGGGGAACCTGACCGTGACGCTCGTGCCCGAGCCTGGGGCGCTGGTACTGTTTGGCTTGGCGGTGGTTGGGTTGATCCGCCGGCGCCGGTTGTAGGCGTTCATGTCGTGGGGCGACGGAACTCGTGGTAGGTGGGTTCCAACACGAGGAGCACTGCCGCTCGCCCCAACGGGGCAGCACAGAATAGCCGGGGGTGGAGCGAAGCGCAACCCCCGGATAGGTGCGCCCCCAAAAGGGAAAGCCCTGAAGGGGCGAGATTGCATGTTTCTCAATCCCACACGTATCGCTCGTCGTACTCCACGCCGTACTTCTGTAGAAACGCCCGAAGCTCATCCTGGAATGAGGTCTGACGGTGATGCTCGTTCTGGCTAGCGATGTACCTTCGCGCATCCTGTTCGCCCGACTTCCCGATCGAGAAGGCGGCGTATCCGTCTTGCCAATGGAACCCCGTATACAGCGGCCCCTTCGTCTTGATCCACTTGGACGAACTGGTCTTGATCTCCTTAACCAACTCTGCGATCGACAGCGTGCGGGATAGGGACGACAGAATGTGAATGTGATCGTCAGTCCCGCCTACGATTAGCGCCGGCGAATTCACGTTCTTGCAGATCGCACCTACGTACGGATGCAATTCCTGTTCGAGGCTCACATCGAGCCAGCGCTTACGGTTCTTGGTGCTAAAGACGATGTGGACGAGCACGCAGGCAAGGGACTGTGGCATGATATGTCGCCCCTTCAGGGCTCCATGTTCGTGGGGCCCGCATTCCGGGGGTTTCGTCCGCCTTGGCGGCGGACTCCACCCCCGGCTATTCTAGACCCAAGATAAGCGAACCCGATTCGCTTTTCGACCTGCGCGGGGCCCGTGG
>CAZUQM010000004.1:0-82274 GCA_964622545.1 uncultured Planctomycetales bacterium
GACGACGACCCCGAAGTTGTGGAACCGACAAATTCAATTGTGTTGGACTACTAGTACCCGACCACACCTGTCTTTGTGGGCCCCTATCGGGGGGCGGGACGCCACTCAGAGCAGCGACCTTCAGGGAGCTGTGTTGTTGGAGCGCTGGAACAACAACGCTCCCTCACGGTCGCGTCTCCGGCGCGGCATCGATCCGAAGTGGGAGCGTCTCCGACGGCGACCCCGAAGCCGGGGAACCGACAAATTCAAATGAGTCGGACTACGAGGCATCCCGAGAACCCTTCAAGCACTGGCGTGCGATGGTGGCCTGCGCTGCGCGTAAAAAGGAGCCTCACCGTGCTACCCGTGCGGCTCCATGGATTGCCTGATTGCTTTCCCGACTACTGCTTCTGATCGTCTCCTGACGACGTCCTACGCGGCCTTGGCCGTCGGGGTCGCCATCGACCGGGCCGCCACCGAGCGACTCACGAACGTTATCAGCGCCGCCAGCACCATCAGGCCACCGGCCAGCATGAACGAGATGTTCGGGTTGCCGGTGCTGTCGATGATGACACCGGTGACGCGCGGCAGGATCAGCCCGCCGACGCCCCAGGCGGTGAACATGATGCCGTAGTTCAGACCGAAGTTCTTCAGTCCGAAGTAGTCCTTCGTCGCCGACGGGAACAGCGAGAGGTTCGCCCCGTAGTTGCCGCCCGCGATCATGACGATCAGCAGCAGCAGCGCCGCGTTGCTCTTGATGTAGATCAGCGAGATGACCATGACGGCCTGGAGCATGAAGGCGCCGAACATGGTCCACTGCCGGCCGATCTTGTCCGAGGCGATGCCGGCCAGGATCCGCCCGCCCGCGTTGCCGATGCTCAGGGCGACGACGACGTAGAAGGCCTGCGTGCCGAGCGATTCCTTGCCCAGCCCCTTGGCGATACCGATCAGCATGAGACCGGCGGCCGAACCGCAGGCGTACATGAACCAGAGCAGCCAGAACTGCGACGTGCCGAGCATCTGGGACCAGGTGTAGTCATCCGGCGACGTGGGCGCCGATTGGGCCGGTGAGGTCTCCGTCTTGGCCGCGTCGGTGGTCTCGGTCACGGGCGCGAGCTTGACGACCTTCTCGGTCGAGGGGGTGTAGCCGGCCGGCGGCGGCTTGAGCAACTGGGCCAACACCACCACCACGCCCAGGAACGCCACGCCCAGGATCATCATCGTGGTCGAGACGCCGTAGGAGCGGATGAGGAAGGTCGCCAGCGGCGCGATGTAGACCGAGGCCAGGCCGAAGCCCGATACGACCAGGCCGGCGATGAGGCCGGTCTTGGCCGGGGGGAACCACTTGACGGCCGGTGGCGTGGCTGAGGCATAGCCGAAGCCGATACCCATGCCGCCGAAGACGCCGAAGCCGATGACGAAGCCGACCAGGCTCGATCCGGCGAGGTAGGCGATGACGAAGCCGATGCCCACCAGGATGCCACCGATGCTGGCGACCAGGGCCGGCCCGAGCTTGTCCTGCATGCGACCGGCGGGGATCATCGTCAGCGCGAAGATGAAGCACGCCACGGAGTACGGCAGGGCCTTGTCCGCGGCGTCCCAACCCCATTCAGCGGGAATCGACCCGGAGATCACGCTCCATGTGTACAACACACCCAACGCGAGGTTGATGCCCGTCCCCGCGAAGGTGACGCGCCAACCGATGTTCTTGACAGAGTCCATGGTCCTTCACCTTTCGCCGCGTTCTGATGTGGTCATGTCGTGGCGGGCCCGGCGTTCACCCGTCCGCTCGCTAGGACCACCGCTGCCGAGCGCTGGCCTTTCAGCACAGTTCTTCCGCATGTTGTTACATTGAGATGCCCGGCGGCGACGGGTCCTGACCAGCGACGCGGTCCTGACTTCCGGTTCGGAAGCTGGCGGGCGAGGTAAGCCCCCCGGGGGCAACGTCATACTGCGCCTATGGACATCCGGCCAACCCATCCGACATCCGACTCGGGCAGAACGGGCCCGAGTCCCCCCTGACAGATTGGTTAGCACTGGCTAGCTTAGCCGCATCGTGCCCCTGTGTCAATCGTAAACGGGGCCGCCTTTCAAAGTTACAGGCACCCTCTTGCAGAATGAAAGGCCGGATGGCCTTGGGGATCCGCGTGGCCGTGGGGCGAAGCCGCTCCGGCGGGTCTGTCGCGGGCGATATCTGGATCTCGCCGCTTGCCGAGACGGGGATGCTCGACACCGCGGCGATGTGGGGCTAGCCTCGTAGACCATGACGGGGAGTCTGTGTTGGCCGCAGCGACAGGCCGAGCAGCTCACCCCCTACCGATGTCGAAAGGATGGCCGTCATGAAGCCGCCTTTTCTGCTGTCAACGGGGATCATCGCTTCGCTGTGGCTTCTCGGGCCTCCTGCTCAGGCCGGCGACGGCGTGCCGCCGGAGTTGAAGACGCCGAACTACCGCATCACCCAGCTCGACGGCATCGGCTACGATGCAACGTACGCCCGGCAGGACCCGAGCAACGTCATCAAGGTCGGCGAGACCTACCACGTGTACACGTCGCGGTACACGGGACGGACGTCGTATACGGGCGTGGTCGCCCACGCGACGTCGACCGACGGCATCCACTGGACCGAGCGAGGCGTGGCGTTGAGGAAAGGCGGGCCCGACACCTGGGACAACTACGGCGTGCTGACGCCTTACGTCCTGGTCTACCGGGGCAAGTTCTACCTCTACTACACCTCGTCACGGAAGCTGCCCGGCAAGGAGTGGGGCTCGCGCGCCCCGGGCAACGAGCGTCACATCGGCCTGGCCATCGGCGACAGTCCCGAGGGGCCGTGGAAAAAGCTGCCCAAGCCGGTGCTCAGCCCCGGCAAGAAGGGCGCGTGGGACGAGTACCTGGTCGACGACGCCCACGTCATCGTTCGCGGCGGCACGTTCTGGTTCTACTACAAGGGCTGCGCCCAGACGAGCAAGCCGAGCGAGACGCGATGGGGCCTGGCCATCGGGGACTCACCGGCGGGGCCGTTCAAGCGCGTCGAGCAGAACCCGCTGATCGCCGGGCACACGGTGTGCGTCTGGCCGCATCGCGGCGGCGTGGCGGCCCTGATCGACGGCGCCGGGCCGGAGAAGCACACCGTGCAGTGGTCGCCCGCTGGTCTGCACTTCAAGCGGGCCGCCAAGCTGAAGCGCGTGCATACCGGCTGCGGACCGTACGATCCCGACGCGTTCACCAACACCCGCTTCGGCCGGGGCATCACCTGGGGCGTGGCCCAGGTCCGCCAGAAGGGCAAGATGTGCATCGTCCGCTTTGACGTGGACCTGACCGTGCCGGAGGGCGCGCGGCCCTCAGGGCGATAAGGAGGCCGTCGCCGTGAGACGAACGACTGGGAGGGCGTTCCTTCGAGCAAGCGCGGCCGTCGCGTTGGTGCTTCTGCTGCCGGGACCGCTCTTGGCCGAGACGCCGGCGACCGCGGGTGAGGACAGGCCGAACGTCGTCCTCATCGTGACCGACGACCTGGGCTACGGCGACCTGGGCTGCTACGGCTCGCGGCGGATCGAGACGCCGGTCCTTGACGACATGGCCGCCGAGGGGATGCGATTCACCGATTTCTACGCCACCGCCCCGATGTGCACGCCGACTCGGGCGTCGATCATGACCGGCTGCTACCCGTCGCGCGTGGGGCTGGGTACACCGCTGCATACGCCCGACACGATCGGGCTGAATCCGGACGAGATCACGTTGGCCGAGGTGCTCAAGGCCCGCGGTTACGCCACCGCGTGCGTCGGGAAGTGGCACCTGGGCCATCATCCCGAGTTCTACCCGACGCGACACGGCTTCGATCATTACTACGGCACGCCGCTGGGGCACTGCTTCCTCGTCGAGCGGATGCGTGAGCGCGGCGAGTATTCCGACCTGTTCCTGCGCGACGAGGAGCCGGTCCCCTTCCCGCCGATCGAGAGGCTGACCGAGGAGCTGACCGCCAAGGCCGTGAGCTGGATCAGGGCCAATCGTACCAGGCCGTTCTTCCTCTACCTGGCCCATCCGATGCCGCACGGGCCTGTGGCCGCGTCTGAGCGGTTCCGCGGCAAGAGCGCGGGTGGGCTGTACGGTGATGCCGTCGAGACCATCGACTGGAGCACGGGCGAGATCGTGCGGGCGCTGCGTGAGCTGAAGCTCGAACGCAAGACCGTCGTGGTTTTCACGTCCGACAACGGGCCCGCCACCGGCGATTGGGGCGCGCCGGCCACGTGGTTCGGCTCGAGCGGGCCCTTTCGCGGCCACAAGCAGCAGGGCTGGGAAGGCGGGCTTCGCGTGCCGTGTGTGGTTTGGGCGCCGGGTCGCGTGCCGGCTGGTTCGGTCTGCGGCGAGCTGGCGACGGTCATGGACTTCCTGCCGACGTTTGCCGCGATGGCCGGGGCGACGCTGCCAGCGGGTCGCGTCACGGACGGCAAGACAACCCGCGTCATCGACGGCAAGGACCTCCGCCCGTTGCTGCGGGGCGAGCCGGGGGTGAGGTCGCCGTACGACGCGTTCGTCTACCACGTTCGGTTCGGCAAGCGGGCGGGCGTTCGCATGGGCGACTGGAAGCTCTTGATCGACGTCGACGCGCGGACATGGCGCCACCGCGGCGTGGCACTGTACAACCTTGCGACCGACCCGGGCGAGAAGCACAACGTCGCCAAGCAACACCCCGAGAAGGTGCAGCAACTCCGGCGCCGGCTCGAGGCGTTTGAACGAGAGCTGAGGCGGTGCAAGCGGCCCGTGGGGAAGGTCACTACCAGAGCTGCGACCTCTTCTGAGTGAGAAACAATGTGGCAGAGATTGTAGCGTCCATCGGGTATCTGCTGTTTGCTCTCGTGCTTTGCGCAATACCCACAGTCGTGGCGCTGGGCATCGGACCACCGGAGCGCGGCAGTTGGTGGTACCCCGATCCGGATCGATGGGACTATCGGCTCAAGCTGCGGCTGTACGCCACGTGGATGCCGGCTGAATGGGTCAAGCAACCGGGAGGCTGGATCATTCGGCTTATCGCGTTGATCATCTTGGCCGGGACACTGTGGTGCATCTGGGGATGGGCGCTCGGCGCGTAGTCAGACCCCGGCGCGTAGCCCAGCCACGCTCCTGTTCGCGCGGCCACGGCTACGAACTCTCTCCGACGGCGACTCAGGACCGGAGGACCGTCAGGATCGTAGCCCCGGCTGGAGTGAGCCGTCAGGCAAACGGAACCCGGGGTCAGCGTGCCCCAAGGACATAAGAGCCCTGGTAGGGGCGACGGAAGGACGCTTGCCAGTGAACGTCGCCACCCGACGTCTCTCGCGCCACCCGTTCACATCCAACGTCGTGTCCAAACCGGTTTGGCCTTCTTATGCGTAGCCAGAGTATGAGCACTCAACCAACGTGCGAGAGGCGAATCTGTTTCCATCGGCGCGACATCTGGCAGCCGTCGCGGCGATCAAGGGGGCGCTGCTCGTGCCCTGAGTTTCGGTAACTCAAACGACAGGTTCAGCTTACAGCGAAACACGCCATTAGATTTGTTCGTGTCAAATAAGCAATATGGCAGTAGTACCTCATCCTATGAAAAAAAGATTGACATTGGCGTCCCATTCATCATAATGGCTGAAGATGTTTGTGAGGGAGTAAGGAGGACATTCCCGCCCGACCTGACTCCGTGCAGGCCGGGATATTCCACAGAAGGATCTGAGAGTTTCTTGGCGGTAGAGTTGGGCGTTTGGGGCAGTCCGAGTCCGGATTGTGCGCCAATTCTGCTCGCAAAGCACCGTTCCAGGTGAGGGAGTATGGGAGATGAAGCGATTTGTGCGCGGCACGCGTAGTGTGGCCATGTTGGCTGCGGTCTGTCTGATGGTTCCGGTGGTATCGGCGGCCTCGGCGGACCGATATGACGTCATTGATTTGGGCACGCTTGGTGGTTCGGGCAGTTGGGGCTTCGGCGTCAACGAGGGAGACCAGGTAGCCGGTTGGTCTCGGAACGCCACCGCCGACCAGCGAGGCTTTCTCTGGGAAGCGGGGACCATGACGGACTTGGGCCCGGCGGGCGTGAGCGCCAGTCAGGCCTTCGACATCAACAGCTCGGGGCAGATCACCGGCTGGCGGCGGCTGGCGACCGGCTACAACGAGGCGTTCCTCTACTCAGGCGGATCGGTCACCACGCTGGGCATCCTGCCGACAGGCCAGGGGAGCAAGGGTCTGGGGCTCAACGACAGCGGCAAAGTTGTAGGCGAATCGAAGTACCAGGGAGGCGCTTTCCAGCGCAACCACGCCGTGCTGTGGGCTGGAGGGACGATGACCGATCTGGGCGTCCTGGGCGGACTGTACTCGACGGCCTATGACATCAACAACAGCGACCAGATCGTGGGGCAATCGTCGACACCCGTACCCGGTGAGACGCACGCGTTTTTGCACAGCGGCGGTGCCATGACGGACCTCGGCACCCTCGGCGGGACGAACAGCAACGCCTACGGGATCAACGATCTCGGCCAGGTCACGGGCAAAGCCCAGCTCAACGACGGGACCTGGCATGCCTACACCTACGACAGCGGCGTCATGAGTGATCTCGGGGCCCTCGCCGGCGGCTACAGCGAAGGATTCGCAATCAACGACCTCGGTCAGGTGGTGGGCAAGGCCACGAATGCGGCCATGGAGGAGGTTGCTTTCCTCTTCAGCGGCGGGGTCATGGTCGATCTCAACGATCTCATCGATCCCGCTTCGGGGTGGGTCCTGGTCGAGGCAAGGGACATCAACAACAGCGGGCACATCACCGGTTACGGGCTGCACAACGGTCAGACACGGGCATTCCTCCTTGTACCCGAGCCGGCGAGCCTGGCCCTTCTGGCGTTCGGTGCCTTCGGCTTGCTGGTCCGCCGACACCGTAACGGGTGAGTTCGGCAAGCCCCGGCGCACCGACCTGCGGCCAGAAGTCGTGAAGCAAGGCGACGTCCGCCACTCACTCGACGGCGGCGTCTTCTTGCGCCTCCGATGACGTTCTGGTGTCCTTCCGCGCCGAGCCCGCTTGGCCGCTCCTGTCGGGAGACCTGGCCATCACCCTCGCCCCATCCATGCCTTTGCCGAAGTAGTACAGCAGTACGTCGCGCGTCTCGGGTGGGTAGCGGGCGTCGCCGTAGCTCCACAGCACTCGGAGGCCGCCGGGGCCGTCGCGGTGGTTGAGCACGCCCTTGACGTGGTTGTGCGAATAGCGCGAGCCCGTCGTGACGTGGAGTGCGTTCCGCCACGTGAGTCCGCCGTCGGTCGACCGCCACTGCTCAATCTCGCCGCCGTTGCGGCGCGGCTGCGTGGGGGTCGTCGGGGCGTAGACGCGCAGGTCGTCATCGGCCAACACGACCAGCGCCCCGCCGTCGTACATGTGATCGCTGACGGCCACATCCCCGAGCCGCCACCGTTTGCCGTCATGCCGAGCGACCTTCCACTGGCTGCGATACGTGGCCACATCGGCCTCGACGAAGAGCACGATGGGCCGGCCTTGCAGGTCGAGTTGGATGTCCTTGAGCCACACACCGTGCGTGCCGCAGTCATAGATCTTCTCGGCCTGAGCTTCATCGATGGGCAGCGTGTAGGCCCGGCCGTCGGATCGCCGCCAGGTCCGCCCGCCGTCGTCGCTGCGGGCGTAGTAGACGTTGTAGCGTCGCGCCCAGAGGTGCTTGGTCTCGACCTCCCGGGGCGTGCCGCCGCCCAGCCGCGACCATGCGATGTGGATCCGTCGGGGATAGTCGCCCGTCTCGGCCGTTGTGGCCGCGTAGATCTGGCCCCGTCCGAAGTCGATCAGGTTCACCGTCGGCTGCCACGAGTTCGCGTCGTCGGTCGTGATGCGGCACGACCAGCCCGGGGGGTGGCGATACGACACGAAGATCTCGCCCTTGCGGAGCTGCCACGGCTGGGGATACGACGCGCGTTTGTCGGTCTCGACGCAGGTCCGCTCGTCCCACGCGCCGAGGTCGTAGGGCTTACGCGATCGCTGCACGAACGTCGGCATGCCGTTGTAGCCGCGAAAGACGAACAGGTGCCCCCGCTCGTCGATCAGCAGCGTCGGGTTGCGGTGAGCGTTCCTGTCCGGGTTGCGGCCGAGCGCGACGGGCTTGGAAAACCGCCGCGCCGCGTGATCGTAGCTGGCGATGCACGGCCGGTTCTGCGGATCGCCGAAGACGAAGAACGTGCGGTTGACGGGGCGGGCGTACACGGCCATCGGACGATGCCACGTCGAGTAGAAGCCCTTGCCGCCGGTGTAGACGTACTTCTGGTCCGGCAGCGTATTAGCCGTCCCGCACGCGTACCATACCCCGCGGAAGGCGCTGGTCTGGGTCTTCGACGCGTCGCCGCCGGCAGCGGCCGGAATGGCCAGCCCGACAAGCATGCTGAGAGCGACGGGATGCGGCATGGTGTGGGCTCCCATCAGCATGCGCTCCACGCCTACTACGGCACGAACGCCACGTCCTCGACCTCGATCACGCCCTTACCGTCGCCGGACTTCGCCGTGCCGTGTAGGCCGATGCTGATTGCGACGATCTGGTCGCGGTCGAGCCGCTCGTTCTCGTCGTGAGACCATCCGCCGAGCTTGAAGCGGTCGTAGGGGATCGTGACGGTCTGGCAATCCTTGCCGGCGGGCGGCGCGGGTTCGGCGTGGTACTGCGAGCCGTCGGCCTCGAAGAGACTCACGAGCAACGAGTCGATGCCGTTCGGTAGCGTCGCACGGTACGTGATCTTGACCCCGCTGTAGGCCTCGTATTCCGCCTCGGGTAGGGGCAGTCGCGGCAGGGCGTACATGTGCCGGCCGAGCGGGAACGTGAATGCGAAGCGCATGCCCGTCACGTCATAAGGGGTTTCACGCGCCGTGACGACCTTGCCCTTGACGGCCGGGTCCTTTGACAAGATCCAGGGGCCGCCCTCGTACGACATGATAACGAACGGCTCGCTCGGCTTGAACGGCTCGCTCGTGAGCGTCAGGTCGTGGATCGTCCATATGCCCTGCGCGCGTCCGTCGATGAGCAGACCCACCTCGATCACTTTGGCCTGCTCGGGTCGCATCTGCTCGTCGTCGTCTTGGGCGAAGGCAGCCCTTCGGAAGGCCCGAAGCGGCAGGCGAATGGTCCGCGGTTCGTGAGCCGTCTCCGCCCCGGCCGTCACCGGGCGTTGGCTGATCTTGTACCACGCGCCGCCGTCGTCCTCGTGCACGATGACGGTCAGGAACGGCGAGAAGTCTCGGTCGGCTGCGATGTCATAGCGCAGCTCCAGCGCCCGCGCCTCGGCCAAGCCGTTCGTGTCGTCCGTCCGAAGCGAGACCAGGCGGCGGACATCGGTCTTCTTGTCGATGACCACCGAGACGGTTTGGGCCTGGTCCTTGCCGGCCTTGTCGACCATCAGCGTGGGATAGCTCGCATCGTGTTCGCCGATGCCGGCGGCATGGCCTCCGTGCTCCCACGTTCGTCCGTCGATGACGGCCGAGGCGACGTTCCCCAACGAACATCCAGCGGACGACGTCGTCACGATCGCGCCGAGAAGACCTAGGACCAACGCATGTGCATGTCGCATCAGATGACCTCCGTTCGTGGCGATGTTCCTCAGCTTCGGTATTCCCGTCGGAGAGGCGACTGTGAAGGAGCGTTGTTGTTCAAGCACTCCAACAACACAGCTCCCTGACGGTCGCTGCTCTGAGTGGCGTCTGGCCCTGCTGATGGGAACCCACAGAAACAAGTGTGGTCGGGCACTAATCCAGCTTCGAGTTCCGAAGCTCGATGTTGTCCAGGTAAAACGCCACCTTCGCCTTGGCCGAGCTGCTGAAGCCGAGCCACGTCAGGTGCTTCCAATCCTTACTGCCCAGCGGCAGCTTGCCGAACCGCTTCGGTCGTTTACCCGGGATCGTCACCGACAGCGCCCACGTGCCCGTGCTGTCCTCACCCAAACCGGCCGACACGTCGAAGTGAATCCACTGATTCGCCGGCAAGGGCATGAGTTCCTTGCCGTGGGCCCGCAGCTTCCCGCCGCTGATCCAGACATTCGGCCCGACGCGGTACGGGCTATGACTATCCCGCCACTCGCAATACAACAGCGCACCCGGCTCGAACTTGAGATCGAAGCTGAACCGTGAGACGCCCTCGGTATGCCCGGGCCTCCAGAAGAAGTGCGGGTTGTAAACCTGCTTGAGTCCCGTCGCGTCGCGGACGATGAGGCACCGATCGCTAAGCGCTGCACCGTGACCCTTGACCACGCCGACGTAGTCGCCCTTGTTCTCCACATGCACGTAGGCATGCGGTGGCTTGGCGTTGACGTCGTAGGCCTCGAACGTCTCGCGGAACGTCAGCGGCGGAGGAGGCGGAGGCGGCGGCGCGAACTCGACCTTCGGGTACGTCGGCGCGGACGCGAGCTGGACCCACGCCGGGTCGCCGTAGACGCCGGTCTTGCTCAGGTCGAACGGCTCGAAGCCGATTTTGAGGGCGGGCGAGCCGGGCTTGAGTCGGAAGTCGCCCGCCTCGGCATCGACGAACAGCGGATCGGCCACGATGCTGCCGGGCTCTTTGCCCATCGCCTGCCACTGCTCCAGCGTCTTGCCGTGGAACTTCGGCGGATCGCCCGAGGCGTCGTAGTAGAGGTTGTAGCGCGAGACGACGTTGTCGTCCTTCCAGCTTCCGCGGGTGTAGAGCTCGGCGTCGTCCCAGTAGACGATGTTGTTCTCGAAGAAGAACGAGATGTGGTCCTCGACGCGCGACCGCTGGATCTGGCCGTCCATGCTGAAGGCCAGGATGTTGTTCCGAATCACGTTCTCCTTGCCGTAATGCTGATGGTACGTGCCCGTCTTGACGTGGTGGACGAGGTTCTTCTCCATGACGATGTGGCTGCTGCCCTCGTCGTTATACAGGCCCCATCCACCCCGGCCGTAACGGTCGTAGCTGTAGACGTGGTGGAAGTGGTTGTAGCGGACGACCGTGCCCGGCGAGACGCCGAGCGTGTAGATGCCGCCCATGTCGCTCATCACGCCCCAACCGATGTGGTGGACGTGGTTGTATTCGATACGGTTGTGGTGGGCGTCGCTATGAGCGTAGCCCCATCGCCAGCCGACCGAGATGCCCGTGTAGAAGAAGTCGCCGATGTCGTTGTGCGTAACCGTGTTGTACGGGCTATGGCCAATCCAGACGCCGACCGCGCCGCGGAACAGACGGCCTCCGGCGCGGATGATGTTGTTGTCGAGCGTGATGTGGCTGGTGTCCTCCGAGGGGTCGCGCCGCTCCCGGCCCCAGCCCTCGCCGATACGGATCCCGCCGGCGCCGAGATCGTGCACGAACGTCTTGCGGACCGTGCAGTGCTGACAGCCGCGACGGACCCAGATGCCGTAGGTGCCGACGAAGCCGACCTCGCAGCCGTCGATCGTGACGTGACGGGCGCCGTCGAGCATGACCGCGCCGGGGATCGACGCGGCCGCCTGGCCGTCGCTGTGACCCTTGGCCGGAAGGATATAGCCCGAGTGCCGGAACCGCAGGCCTCTCAGGGTCACGTGCTCGACGTAGAGTCCGAGCTTGGGCTCGCCGACGATATGCACGAAGGCCTTACCGACGGGCGCGATGACCTCGGCCTGGGTCATGTCCTCACCCGGCAGCGGGATGTAGCTGAGCGTGCCGTCGCGATCGCAGAACCACTCGCCCGGTTGATCCAGCGCAGCCCGAAAGTTCTCCAGGTGGTAACGCTGGTTCGAGCCCCATCGGCAGAACGGCCAGCGGGCGTTGCCGGTGGTGATGACCGTGGCGGTCGCGGTCCGAACCGCGGCCACGCGATGGATCGACGAGGCCCACGAGTGGTAGGCCACCAGCGTCACGTCGTTGAGCCGGTCCTTGGGCACGGGCACGAGCGTGCGGACCTCCTCGGGCCGGCCGACGAAGCCGCGGTGGGCGAGATTGGCGGGCTTACCGGTGGCCGGATCGACGGCCTGGCCGACGTTCCGCAGCATGTAGAAATAGAACTTGTTGGGCGCGCGAGCGCGAGTTGCGCGTCGACCGTTGACGTAGAGCTGCTCGAACCGCCAGTCGCCGCTGGCCACGGCGGGAATCTTCGTCGTCCACACGCCGCCCTCGCCTTTCTTGAACCCGGTGATACGTCGGCCGGCGGTGAAGACGGGTTCGGCGCCGTCGGCGGCCTCGTAGGTGATGGGCGCATCAGCCTGACCCGTGTCGTCGGGCGTGAGGACGAACGGGCCGTGCAGCTTGTATTCGCCATCGGCGATGAGCACGCGGACGGGTCGAGACTTGTCGGAGCTTGCGGCGCGGTGCTTGCGGATCGCATCGCGCGCGCCGGTCAGCGACGCACAAGGCCCATCGGTCTTGTCGGCATTGGGCTTGGCAAGCTTGCCCGACCACGCATCGTTACCGTTCGGCGCGACGTGAAGGACGATCGGACTAGCCGCGCTCGCGATCAAGGTCGACCAAGCCACGATCACCGCCGCCAATAGGGGCGCCGTTGAAAGAGGTGTGCTCCGCGGTTTCAAGGCAAGCTCCTTTTCGATGAGGGCATTCCATCACGCACGGCCTGAGCAGCGCTTCGCCGCATGCGGGTTGCTCACGGTCGACTAGCGTCGCCCGTCCACCCCCACCGGTCAAGTCCCGAGGCCGCGACGCTGGTGGTGTTCAGTGATTGTGTGAGAGTCCCTCTTCGCACGCACGACCGAGGATACTCCTTCGCTCATCGATGGCAGCATAGAAATCACGCACCAGAAATCCATGTCGGTTGGACATCACGGTGGATGACAATGGGGAGAGACAGGACACCTCATTCTGACGGGAGTCGAAGGAGACAGATGTTGTATTCCGAGGGCAGGAGTAGAACGCGACGGACGCCTGCCCCGAAGGGGCAACATAGAATAGCCGGGGGCTAGCTTGCCCCGGCGTAGACGGGAGCGAAGCGGAGCCCCCGGGAAGGGTACCCCTGTCCGTCTGAGCCCTGTAGGGGCTATGGATCAAGCCTCGCACATCCAAGGTCTTTCGCCCTTACAGGGCTTCTGAGTGAAGGGCTGGCCTAGTCCCGGGGGTTTCGTTAGCCTTCGGCGAACTCCACCCCCGGCTATTGTATGGAGGCCTTTCAGGCCTCGACATGAAGGTGCCCCTTCGGCAGAAGCTCGGGACTTCGCGTCAAGGCGCACCATACAGTCGCGGTCGGAGACGACTCCCGTGCACTTGCCGCGGCACGGACGATCTGTTTGGCTGGTATGGTCAACCGGCCGGCCCACGCACGCCTTCGTCGAACCCCGCAGGCCGGCTCGAGCTGAGGAGGGCATCACGTATGACACTCTGCACGGCGGCATTCACGATGGGTCTACTCTGGGGAGGCGCAACGATGTCCGGCACGGAACCTCGCGTGATCGAGAACGTGATCGTCTACAAGCGGCCGGGGCGGTTCGGCGGCTGGCCCGCCAACTGGGGGATGTGGTCATGGGGCGACGAGATCCTCGTCGGGATCAGCGCGGGCTACCACAAGGACCTCGGCCCCGACCGCCACGCCATCCATCGGCAGCGGCCGGAGGAGCACCTGCTCGCGCGGAGCCTCGACGGCGGGCGGACCTGGGCCATCGAGGACCCGGCCAAGAAGAACGCGCTCATCCCCGCGCCCGGCTCCGTCCACGGCATCGTCCCGCCGGGCCTGAAAGAGCCGGAGTGGATCGACTGTCCCGGCGGGATCGACTTCACGCACCCGGACTTGGCGATGACGCTCCGCATGACCGACATCGACCGCGGCCCGTCACGTTTCTACGTCAGCACCGATCGCGGGCACACGTGGCGCGGTCCGTACCGGCTGCCTCTGTTCGGGCAGAAGGGCATCATGGCCCGGACGGACTACATCGTGAACGGCCGGCACGACTGCATGCTGTTCCTGACGGCCTCGAAGACCAACGGTCAGGAGGGCAGGCCCTGCTGCGTCCGCACGACCGACGGCGGCAAGACGTGGCGGTTCGTCTCGTGGATCGGTCCCGAGCCGCGAGGCTTCGGGATCATGCCGTCGACGGTGCGGCTGGACGAGCACCGGCTGCTGACGGCGATCCGACGGCGCGAGGGGCCGCGGCGGTGGATCGAGACGTACCTTAGTCAGACCAACGGCCAGACGTGGACGCTGCTGAACAAGCCCGTGCCCGACGCGGGCGAGGGCAACCCGGCCAGCATGATCAAGCTGGCCGACGGGCGGATCTGCATCACGTACGGTCACCGGGCCAAGCCCTACGGTGTCCAGGCCCGCCTGAGCAGCGACGACGGCAAGACGTGGGGGCCGGTGATCGTGCTCCGCGACGACGGCGGCTGGCGGGATCTAGGCTATCCGCGGACCGTCCAGCGGCCCGACGGCAAGATCGTGACGGTCTACTACTTCAACGACCACCCGAAGACGGAGCGGTACATCGCCGCGACGATCTGGGATGCGGGCGCGGAGTAAGGCGTAGGGAAGAGGGACTAGGGAACAGGGAATAGGCAAGGGGGACGGACGATGAACGAGTGAGGGCCGCAAGCGATGCCGAATCACTATCCATCAAGAGGTCTTACGCTGTGTCTCATTTTCTCGCTGGCCTTTTCTGGCCATGCTGCGATAGCCGAGGAGCAAGCGAACCGGGCGCAGAAGCTCGATCCCAAGGCCGAGAAGGCCATCCGGCGACTCGTCAAGCACATCGGTACGGCCCGAACCGTCGCCGTCGACATCTCGCTCGACGGTAAAGCCAAGATCTCCGAGCGAAGACGCGTCAGACAACAAGGCGATTGCTCCGTGACCATCGAGAAGCCTCGCAAGGTCGCCGTTGTGTCGAAAATCTCCATGGGAACCACCAGCTACACCGATGGCAAGACAATGTGGAGCTACTATGCCAGCGGCAACGTTTACGCCACCAGGCCCATGCCGGCCGGATTCGGCTTTGAGGAGATCATCTTCGATTTCATCAAGGCCACTGCCAGCGGCCACGCAGCCCTACCGTTCGTCTCTAACCTGCTCGCCGGTAAGTCGGTCGATGAACTGATCAAGAACCTCAATGCGGCCGACTATCTCGGCGTGGCTGAGGAGCGAGGAACCAAGTGCCACCGCCTGAAGCTCATGCGCGGCAAGAATACGTGGGAGATGTGGGTCACCGCCGGCGACAAGCCCGTGATACAGAAAATGATCGAGCAGGGCGTCTACACGGGCAGCGGAACCATTGAAGGCACAACACCCATCATGATCACCACAATCAGGTACGACAACTGGAAGGTTAACACCAAGCTGCCGGCCGGGACCTTTACCTTCACACCGCCGGAAGGTGCGAAAATACTTGACCGCTCAGCTAAGAAGAAGGCGAGCAAACGAAGAGAAACTCCGAACTTCTAGTAGTCCGACTCATTTAGATGTGTCGGCTCCCCAACTTCGGGGTTGCCGTCGGAGACGCGATTGTCAAGGAGCGTTGTTGTTTAATCGCTCCAACAGCACAGCTACCTAACGGTCGCTGCTCTGATAACCGTCTCGCCCTCCTGATGAGAGCCCGCAAGAACAAGTGTGGTCGGGCACCAGGCCCTGCCAGTGCTCGAATCCCTGCTTGCACTGCCGCGCGCCGTATGGGAGCAACGTAGCTCGCCTTGACGCACCTGATGTGTGAAAACGGAAACCCACCGATCACATGGTGCACCACGATGCATCCTACAGACTGTCATGCCGACTTGTTGACGTGTCGGCGTGTCGACTCGCGGCCCCTGGCTTCGCCAAGGCTAGGCAGATCAAGGGCTACGCCGTGGGAACCATCGGGTCTCGGCACGGGCGGCTGGGCGGGAGCCTTGTCGTCCCGTTTGTTGGGGCGTCATCGCATCTGTGATGTGGCAATGCCCGAACGCGTCCCGTCATGCCGGGCAAGCGTACGGGACGGGCCGACCGGCATGCAACAAACCGCGCCGGAGAGTTAGACGCCGGCGGCGGATCGCCTACAATGTGCGGCCGACGTGCGAGCATGTCCCATATCCGAAACGAGAAGGAGACTCACCATGGCACGCATCGAGATCGGCGCCAACATGGAATTCATCCGACGCGAGGAGAAGCCCTTCGCCTGGGGCGTGGCCAAGGCCGCGGAGCTCGGCTTCAAGTACATCGAGCCGATGGTCCACTGGGGCCGTGAGCTGATGTCCGAGGCGGGCTACTACCACACCGTCTCGATGTATGAGGATCCGCTCGGGATCCGCGAGCTATGCGAGAAGCACGGCGTGCAGTGCTCGGGCATCCAGGCCCACAACCCGCTCGCCCAGCCCGACATCAGCGTCAACTACATCTCGCTGGCGATCCGTTTCGCGTCGCACCTGGGTGCGCCCATCGTCAACACCGACGAGGGCGTCAAGCCCGATTTCACGGACGAGGAGACCGACCACCTCCTCATGTGGTACTCACTGACCAAGCTGACGCGCGTGGCCGAGCGGCACAAGATCCGCCTCGGCATCGAGCCGCACCAGATCTACAGCCAGACGCCGGCGGGCCTCGACCGCATCTACGGGCTGGTCGACTCGCCCGCGCTGGGCATCAACTTCGATACCGGTAATGCCTATCTGTCGGGCCAGGATCCGTACGAGTGGCTCGCCCACGTCCGCGACCGGCTCGTGCACATCCACGCCAAGGACATCAGCGTCGAGCACAGCGACGCCGAGCGGGGCAAGGTCACCGGCACGCCGGTCGGCTGCGCCTGCGGGGACGGTGTGATCGACTGGAAGGAGATCATCAAGATCGTCCAGCCGCTCGACCGCGAGATCGTGCTGAGCGTCGAGTGCGGCACGGTCGCCGAGGCCGAGGCGAGCTTGGACCATCTGCGGGGGCTGCTGTAGGGCCTCGTGCGCAGGATCCGGACAGGGGCACACGGCAGCGCTCCGTGACGGTCTCAGATAGTGCGGCGAGCGTTCGCGCGACGATTCGCGTCGGCCACCGCTGAAGCGCTGGGCCACCCAGAGAGACGTCCCAGACTTGCCGCGCTCTTGCAGGTCGCTTGGCCCCGCCGAGTGGAGGAGAAGCCATGTCTGGGCGACTAGTTACCGCGGCATCGACGAGAGCCATGTTGCCGGCCCTGCTCATCTGCTTGGCATGCGCGGCTCAAGGTCGATCGGCCGACGTCGTCGTCGACGTCCGCGATTGCGGGGCCGTGCCGGACGGCCAGACACTCAACACGGCCGCGATCCAGAAGGCCGTCGACCGGTGCGCGGCCAAGGGCGGCGGCACGGTGCGACTGCCCGCCGGCACGTGGCTGACCGGGACGGTTTACCTCGAGAGCAACATCACCGTAGTCCTGGAGAAGGGCTGCACGCTGCTCGGCAGCCAGGAGCACAAGCACTACCGGATCCCGCGAGCGACCGCGCGAGAGGGTGACGAAAAGTCCTCCTTCCGCTACCCGGCCATCTTCGCCGGCTCGAAGCTCCATGACGTGACGATCACGGGCGAGGGCACGATCGACGGGCAGGGCTCGGCCTTTCGCGACAAGAGCAAGCTGCGACCCAAGGCCATCTACCTGGTCGACTGCCGCGACATCCTTATCGAGAAGGTCCGCCTGCGCAACGCCGGGAGCTGGATGCAGCACTACCGCAAGTGCGAGCGGCTGACGATCCGCGGCATCGACGTGTTCAACCACATCGCCTTCAACAACGACGGGCTCAACGTCGACAGCTGTCGCGACGTAACGATCACCGACTGCCGCATCGACTCGGACGACGACGGCATCGTGCTCAAGAGCCTGTCGTTGCGTCCATGCGAGCGGGTCACCGTCCGCAATTGCGTGGTCAGCAGCCACTGCAACGGCATCAAGATGGGCACCGAATCGGGCGGCGGCTTCAGGGCCATCACGGTCCGCGACTGCGTGGTGCACTCGCCGCGGAAGTCGAAGAAGATCTACGGACGGCAGCGGGGCCTGGCCGGGGTCGCGCTGGAGATCGTCGACGGCGGGACGCTGGACGACGTGGAGGTCTCGAACGTCTCCATCGACGGCGTGAGCGTGCCGATCTTCCTGCGGCTGGGCAACCGGGCCCGGATCTACGAAAAGGGCTCGGGCAAGCCGGGTGTCGGCACGCTGGGCAACGTGACGCTACGCAACATCTCGGCCAAGAACTGCTCGCCGATCGGCTGCTCGATTACGGGCCTGCCGGGGCATCCGATCAAGGACGTCACGCTCGAGAACATCGTGTTGGGCTTCGACGGCGGCGGCGAGAGGAAGCTGGCGTCGCGGCAGATCCCGGAGCGCCCCGAGGCCTACCCGGAGAGCACGATGTTCGGCGACCTGCCCGCCTACGGGTTCTTCTGTCGGCACGTCGAGGGCCTCACGTTTCGCAACGTCGTGCTTCGTACGGCCAAGCCCGATCGGCGTCACGCGATGGTCTTCGACGACGCCAAGGACGTGACGGTCGAACGGCTCCAGGCCGGATGGTCTTCGGGCGCGGCGGCGGTGGTCCGCATGACGCAGACGCGCGGGGCCACGCTGCGGGGCTGCGTCGCGCCGAAAGGGTCCGATCCGTTCCTCCTCGTCCAGGGCCAGTCCAGCGGCACGATCCGGCTGCTGGACTGCGACCTGAGCACGGCCAAGGAGGCCGTCGAGCTCGGCCCCGACGCGGTCAAAGGCAGCGTGCAGGTGAAGCGGTAAGGCGCCCATCCCGAACGTGAAAGGTCCCCGATGACGATGTGTTGTGCTCGCCTGGCCCGGCTCCTCCTCCTGGTAACAGGCGTCGGCTCGCAGGTCCTGGCGCAGATGCCCGACCCGCCGGGGCAGGTCCAACCCGGCGAGCGGCCGAAGCACGAGGCCTACCTGTTCGCGCACATGATGGCCGGCGACTACTGGCGGCTGTACTACAGCGTCAGTCTGGACGGGCTGCACTGGACGCTGCTCAACGGCGGCAAGCGGGTGTTCGACGCCTACCGCGGCCATCCCGACATCACGCGCGGGCACGACGGACGGTTCTATCTGGTCGGCAACCGCGGCGACGCCAAGCCCGACATCCACTTCTGGGTCTCGGCCGACCTGATCTCGTGGGCCAAGCACAGCGACTACCGACCCGATCTCAAGAGCATCCCCGACTACCCGCGCGTCATGCAGCGGATCGGGGCCCCGAAGGTGTATTTCGACCAGGCCAGCGAGCGATACCTCGTCACGTGGCACACGACGCACGACCTCGGCAAGACCGACCTACCCGAGCCGTACTGGGCGGGCCAACGGACGATCTACACCACGTCGAAGGACCTGAAGACGTTTGCCGAGCCACCGCGGAAGCTGTTCGATTGGGACATGGCCACGATCGACACGGTCGTGCGGCGCGTGGGCGATCGGTACGTGGCGATCATCAAGGACGAGCGGTATCCCTCGCTCGACTGGCCGACGGGCAAGACCATCCGCGTCTGCGGCTCGCCGAAGCTGCTGGGCCCGTACACCAAGCCGGGGCCGCCGGTGAGCCCGAACTTCCGCGAGGCCCCGACGCTGATCCCATCGCCGAACGGCCGGGCGTGGTACCTGTATTACGAGCAGTACCCGGGCGTGGCCTACGGCCTGTCGGTGGCGGGCAAGGTGGATGGTCCCTGGTTCCAGGTGTCCGGGGGGACGCCGCGGAAGGCGTGGAACAAGTACAGCGTGCCGGCGGGTGCGCGTCACGGCTCGATGCTGGTGATCACGCGGGAGGCGTACGACGGATTGATCGCCAGGTTCGGCAAGGCGGCCGAGTGAGCTGGGCGGGCCTACTCCGGTTTCGCCGTCGGCGTGCCGGAGGGCGGTTGGGCGGACCCGGCGCGGATCACATCGGCGATGCGGAAGAGACGGTCGTTGGTCTGCTCGAGCAGCTTGCAGGCCCGCCAACTGTGGTAGGCGATGCAGACGACGGCCACGAGGTAGACCAGCCCCACCAGGAGCGAGAGGCCATAGAGGCCATACATGAGCATCGCCAGGACCTCACGTGACGGCTCCTTAACAAGGGCCCACACGATGAGGAACAGCGCTATGCTCACGGCAATCATGCTGAGCCAGATGACCAGGACCTTGGCGCCGTCGTTCGTTCTCGCAGGCATGTGTGCCTCCCTGTGCCGAGATGGACCGTCCTAGCGACGCGGCCATGCTTTACAGCGACAAGCCACAGGATACAGCCGATCCATGAATGCGTCCACATGGCCGCCGGAACCACCCCGCCCGCGCGGCCATCGCCCGCCCCAGTCCCACGCCATCCCGTTGAACGCCTCGCCGGTCGGCTGGTAGGCTAGCGTTGGTCAAGGAGGGAGCCGAACCATGCGCATCGTCATGTTCACCAACCTGTACCTGCCGAAGGTCGGCGGCGTGTCGATCTCGGTGGACCGATTCAGCGAGGCGTATCGGCAGCGCGGTCACGAGGTGCTCATCGTCGCGCCCAACTTCCCGGGTCAGGATCGCGACGCGGCGCACGTGGCGCGCGTCTCGGCGATCCAGAACTTCAACGGCACGGACTTCTCGGTCGCCTTGCCGCCGGGACGAGACCTGGCGGCGCGGTTGGACGAGTTCGCCCCCGACCTGATCCACTCGCACCATCCGTTCCTGCTGGGCGATTCGGCGGTTCGCACGGCCACGCGGATGAGCCTGCCCCTGGTGTACACGCATCACACGCGGTACGAGTATTACACGCACTACGTCCCGCTGGATTCGGACGTGCTCAAGAGCTTCGTGGTGCAATTGTCCACCCGCTACGCGGAGTTCTGCTCGCTGGTCATCGCGCCCAGCGAGAGCATCGCCGAGATCCTCCGCGACAGGGGCGTGACCAGCCCGATCGAGGTGGTGCCCACCGGCGTGGTCATCGAGGACTTCTCCTCCGGCGACGGCTCGCGGGGCCGGCGCACCATGGGCATCGACAAGGGGGATATCGTGATCGGCCACGTCGGTCGCCTGGCCGAGGAGAAGAACCTCGGCTTCCTGACGCGGTGCGTGATCCGCGCGCTGCATCGGATCGAGGGCAGCCGGTTCCTGGTGGTCGGGTCGGGCGACTCCGAGCCGGTCCTGCGCGAGATGCTGGAGGCCGAGGGCCTGGGCGATCGGGGGACGTTCGCCGGGACGCAGACCGGCCAGGACCTGGCCGACCTGTACGCGGCCATGGACGTGTTCGTCTTCGCCTCCAAGAGCGAGACACAGGGGATGGTGCTCGCCGAGGCGCTGGCCGCCGGGACGCCGCTGGTGGCGTTGGACGCGCCGGGAGCCAGGGAGGTCGTGGTCGACGGCGAGAACGGGCGACTGGTGAACGAGGAGGACGAGGGCGCGTTCGCCGAGGCCGTCGGGTGGGTGTGTGAGCTAAGTGACTCCGAGGCCCAGGCGATGCGGCAGCGGGCCCGGGAGCACGCCCAGGGGTTCTCGCTCGATCGGTGTGTGGACAGGGCCTTGGAGGCCTACGAGCGGGCGCTGCAGGCGGACAACTCAACACGGCAATCCAGCACGTCCGATTGGGACACGCTGCTGCAATCTATCCAGAGGGAATGGGAGATCTGGTCGAACCGGGCGGCGTCGTTGTCGGAGGCCATCACCGAACCGCTGAAACCCGAGGAGGGTGACGTGTGACGGAGGCGTGACACCCGGTTCGAGGGCACACCAAGACATCAACCTGGACGTCGAGGAGGTCTTCGTTGAGACATCTGCACCGCGTGATGGGGTTTTCGTTTCTTCTTAGCGGTCTGTTGGGTTCGGGCGTTGCGGCGGCCGGCGGCGGGGCCGGTGGGCCGCGGGTTTTCTGCCTGAACCCGGAGTACCTCGCGCTCGCCAAACAGCGGCTCGCCCACGACGACGCGGCACTCCGGCCCGCGCTCGAGAAGCTCGTGAATGAGGCCGACGCCGCGCTCAAGCTCGAACCCGCGTCCGTCATGGACAAGGACATCACGCCGCCCAGCGGCGACAAGCACGACTACATCAGCTTCGGCACGTACTGGTGGCCGAACCCGAAGACGGAGGACGGCCTGCCGTACGTCCGCCGCGACGGCAAGGTCAACAAGGAGACGCGCGAGCAGTCCGACTCACCGCGATTCTGGCGGACGGTGCAAACGACCAGCACGCTGGCGTTGGCGTACTACTTCACCGAGAAGGAGGCCTACGCCGAGAAGGCCGCCGAGCTGCTTCGCGTGTGGTTCCTCGATGCGAAGACCAAGATGAACCCGCATCTCGAGTTCGCCCAGGGCATCCCCGGCCGCTGCAAGGGGCGGAGCACGGGCATCATCGACACGCGATGCCTGTCCGACCTGGTCGACGCCATCGGGCTGCTGGCCGGGTCTCGGGCCTGGACCGCCGAGGATCAGCAGGGGATGGTCGACTGGTGCAAGGCCTACCTGCACTGGCTGCGGACCAGCACAAACGGCAGGAAGGTCGCCCGTGCCGGCAACAACATCGGCATGTGGTACAGCGTGCAGGTAGCCAGCCTGGCGCTGTTCGTCGGGTCCGAGGACGTCGCTCGGCAGGTCCTGTCGGGGGTCGCTGCCAAGCGGCTCGACCCGCAGATCGAGCCCGACGGCCGCATGCCGCACGAGCTCGAGCGAACGCAGTCGCTGGGCTACAGCAAGTTCAACGTGCTGGCCATGTTCGCACTGGCCACGATGGGCGAGAAGCTTGGGATCGACCTGTGGCACTGGCGGGCGAAGGACGGCGCGAGCGTCCGCAAGGCCCTCGATTACCTCGCCCAGTACGCCGACGGCAAGAAGCGGTGGCCGCACCCGATGCTCAAGCGGGGCGGACGGCGAGGCCTGTTTCCACTCTTGCGGCGCGCCGGCCTGGCCTACGGCGACGATCGGTACGAGAAGCTGATCGCCACGCTGCCCGACCAGGAGGGCATCCGTGCCGATCGCGAGCAGCTGCTCTGGCCGAGGCGGTAGGCCGAGGTCAAGACGTTGCGGCGCGGCGGTATGACCCGGGGGCTGTGGACGCGGCGTCGCCTCGTCGATGTCACGGTGTCCCCGTCGCCGCGTGACCCGACCGTTCGGGCGCGATAGGGTGGGCGCGAACGGTCATCGCATAGGGAGCCCATCATGCGCCATCGAAGGAACTCGCTCGCACTACTGATCGCGGTTGTCGGCATCGCGGCCTGCGCTTCGCACGTCGCGGCGGCACCGTCGCAGGACCGACCCAACATCCTCTGGCTGAGCTGCGAGGACATCGGTCCGCTGTTGGGCTGCTATGGCCGCGAGCTGGCCACGACACCGAACTTGGATCGGTTCGCCTCGCGGGGCGTGCGGTTCACCAACGCCACGGTCACGGCGGGCGTGTGTGCCCCGTGCCGGTCGGCCATCATCACGGGCGTTTATCAGACCACGCTCGGCACGCATCACATGCGATGCCGGGCCAAGCTGCCCGACGGCGTCCGGCCGTTCACGACCTACCTCCGCAAGGCGGGCTACTACTGCACGAACAACAGCAAGGAGGACTACCAGTTTCACACGCCGCCCGAGACGTGGGACGCATCGAGCGGCAAGGCCCACTACAAGAACCGCCCGCGTAAGGACCAGCCGTTCTTCGCGGTGTTCAACTACACGGGCTGCCACGAGTCGGGCATCGCCAGCACGGGCAAGTACCAGCGCGTTACGCGGGGCGTGAAGAAGCACGACCGCGAGGCCGTCGCCAAGACGCTGCCGCCCTACTACCCCGACACGCCCGTGACGCGCGAGGACTGGGGACGCTACTACGACGTGGTGGCGGCCCTGGACCGCTGGGTCGGCGGCAAGCTGAAGGAGCTGGCGGATGCGGGTCTGGCCGAGAAGACGATCGTCTTCTTCTGGTCGGACCACGGGGTGGGCCTGCCGCGGGCCAAGCGGTGGGTGTACGACTCGGGCATGGTCGTTCCGCTGATCGTGCACGTGCCGCCGACGTACCGGACGCTGGCGGGTGTGGGCAGCGACGGCACCGACGAGCGCCTCGTCAGTCTGATGGACCTCGGGCCGACGGTGCTGAACCTGGCCGGGCTCGAGGTGCCGAAGGTCATGCAGGGCCAGCCGTTCTTGGGTCCGAACCTGCCGGCGCCGCGGTCGTACGTCTATGCCGCCCGCGATCGGATGGACGAGCGTTACGACATCATCCGGGCCGTTCGCGACCAGCGCTACAAGTACATCCGCAACTACGAGCCGTGGAAGACCTACTACCAGTACATGAACACGGCCGAGAAGGGCGCGACGATGCGCGAGCTCCGCACGATGCACGAGCAGGGTAAGCTGCCCGCCCCGGCCGAGCGGTACTTCGCGCCGAGCAAGCCGACCGAGGAGCTGTACGACCTGGAGGCCGACCCGCACGAGCTGAACAACCTCGCCGACTCGGCCGAGCACCGCGACGTGCTGGAGCGGATGCGGCAGGCCCACCTCGACTGGGTGTTGGAGACCCGGGACGTAGGGATGATCCCCGAGCCGGAGATCATCCGTCGCGAGCGGCGGCTGGGTAGCCGGTACGCGATCTTGCGGCAACCGGGCGCTGAGGGGCTGGTGCGGCGGATCCGCGACACGGCCTCGCTGACGCTGGAGGGCCCTGAGGTCTTGCCCAAGCTGGTTGCCGCGCTGACCGACAAGGACGCGGCCGTGCGGTACTGGGCGGTGATCGGGATCGGCAACCTGGCGCCGAAGGACGCCGGCATCGCGGCGCGGATGACCGCAATGCTGAAGGACGACTCGCCGAGCGTGCGGATCGCGGCCGCCCGCGCGCTCGCTCGGATGGGCAAACCGGATCCGGCGTTGCCGGTGCTGGTGGCGGCGCTGCGCGAGGGCAGCCAGTGGGTCCGCGTGAACGCGGCCATCGTTCTGGATGAGATGGACGAGCAGGCCCGTCCGGTGCTTGGGGCGATGAAGGACGCGCTGGTGCCGCGCAAGGAGCTCTTCGCCAACGGCAAGTACACCGTCCGCGTGATCAACCGTGCGCTCAACGAGCTGCTGGGAACGACCAACGTGGTTCGGTAAGGAATCGGTGACGATGAGGGACCAAGGGGTCGCTTGTGGTCCATGTCGCCCAGCCGCCCTCGGCTGGGGTTCACATGCCTCACGGCCGGGGGCGGCCGTGCCGCACGGCTCAACCTCGCTTCTAGACAGGTAGCGTCCGTCAAGGCGGACCCTACTCTCAGCATCGAGACGCAGTTGCCAACTCCGGAGGACATCATGATCGATCATCGACGCGCCCGCCTTCCCATCGCGGCGGCCCTGCTTGGCTTCGTGGCAGCCGCGCCCGCGCCGGCCGCGCAAAGGGACGAGCGACCTAACATCGTGCTGATCCTATGTGACGACATGGGCTTCAGCGACATCGGCTGCTACGGGGGCGAGATCGAGACACCCCGGCTCGACCGGCTGGCCAGCCAGGGCCTGCGGTTCTTGAACTTCTACAACAACGCCAAGTGCACGCAGACGCGGGCGGCGCTGCTCACGGGCCTGTACCACATGCAGACGAACAACCTGCGTCAGGACAACTACGTGACGCTGGCCGAGGTCCTCCGCGCGGCCGGCTACACCACGCTGATGGCCGGCAAGTGGCACGTGGGGAACTGGAAGCGCGAGACGGCCACGCCCACGGAACGCGGCTTCGAGCGATACTTCGGCTTCCTGGCCGGTGCGATCGACTTCTGGACGGGGCTCGATCACGGCAGCGGGCGAAACTACATGCGGCTCGGAACGGAGGAGTACCGCGCCCCCGACGGCTTCTACGCGACCGACGCCTTCACCGACTATGCCATCCGGTTCGTCAACGAGGCGACGCACAAGGACAAGCCGTTCTTCCTCTATCTGGCCTACAACGCGCCGCACTTTCCGCTGCAGGCGCCGGCCGAGACGATCGAGCGCTATCGCGGCCGGTATGCGATGGGCTGGGACGATCTCCGCCGCCGCCGCTATCGCCGCATGATCGAGATGGGCATCGTGGACAAGAACTGGGGCCTGTGCCCGCGCGACCCGATCGCACCGGCCTGGGACAGCCTCACCGAAGAGCAGCAGGCCGAGGAGCAGCTCCTCATGGCCGTCTATGCCGCCATGATCACCCGCATGGACGGGCAGATCGGGCGTCTGGTCGACCACCTCGAGCAGCGGGGCGAGCTGGACGACACGCTGATCCTGTTTCTGTCGGACAACGGCGGCTGCCCGTTCGATCAGGGCAAGACGCCCCATCTCCCGCCCGGCCCGCCCGAGTCGTCGCGGTCGTACGACACGGAATGGGCGCAGGCGTCGAACACGCCGTTCCGCTTGTACAAGCAGTGGAGCCACGAGGGCGGCATCAGCACGCCGATGATCGTGCATTGGCCGGGCGTGGTGAAGCCCGGTTGCATGGCCAAGGCCCCCGCGCACCTGATCGACATCATGCCGACGCTGGTGGAGCTGGCCGGGGCCACGTATCCCAAGGCCTACGACGGCCGCGACGTGCTGCCGATGGAGGGCCGCAGTCTCATGCCGATCCTCCGCGGGCAGGACGACTGGCAGCGCGGGCCGATGTACTGGGAGTATCGCGGCAGCCGGGCGGTCCGCGACGGCAGGTGGAAGCTGGTGGCCGAGCGCGGCAAGGACTGGGAGCTGTACGACATCGTGTCCGACCGCAGTGAGCTTCAGAATCTGATCGGCCAGCATCCGGAGCAGGCGAAGAGGCTGGCGGGCCTGTACGAGGCGTGGGCCAAGCGCGTCGGTGCCCGCAGCAACGAGCGGGCCACGAAGATGCCCGTCAACAAGCAGGACCGCTACCTGTACGAGGCCGAGAAGAAGGCAAAGGGTAAGAAGTAGAGAATGCGTTTGTCTTCGACGGATGCCCACAAGGCAGACGCGTGCCTTCACCCTAGCGCGTCACGATCTCATACGGCACGGCGGGCAAGACGCCGATGGAGACGCGGCGGGGCTTGTTGGCGGACTTGCCCTTGGCGCGGCGTGGGGTGAATTCGGTGAAGGCCTCGACGATGAGGTTGTCCTCGAAGCCGGGCTTCAGCTCGCCGTCGGTCTTGACCAGCAGCGCGAGCCTGCCGTCGTCGATCTCGACCTTGGCCAGCTTCAGGCCCTTGGGCGGGTCGTTCAGCTCGAGCTCGATGCGCTCCATGGCCTTCTTGAACATCGGATGACTAGGCACCTTGAACCGCACCTCGGCCTGGCCATCCTGGGGGATTCGCACCGCGTCGGACGTGGCCACCTGCACGCCGGGCCCGCGACGCTTGCCGCCGCGGACGGCGACGAGCAGCTCTTGCGAGGGTACGAGATGCCGGTAGAGAAAGGCCTGCATCATGTCTTCGCTGGGCACGACGGGGCGGGTGATCGTGCGACGGCCGACCGTCGCGCGGCCCTCGAGCCGCAGGGCGACCGGCGCGGCGGTGAACCTCGGCGGCGCCGTTAGCGTCATGCGGATCTTGTCTCGGCCCTTGGGAATCGTCGCGCCGCTGAGCGAGAAGCCGGGCGGGGCGTCCTCGGCCAGAACGATCCCGACATCGCCGTCGAAGCCGTCCTTGCGGAGGGCGTAGACGCAGATGGCCGCCGACCCGCCCGCGCGCATGGTGATACTCGAGGGCACCATTCGCAGGGCGACGTCGGGCCTGGGCGGGCTGAGCCGCAGGCGATACGCATAGGCCGGCCCGCCGTGCTGCTGGGCATCCGACAGATGGACGAGGTAGTCGCCATCAGCCGGCAGCTTCGCGCGGAGATACGCATCGGCGTGGTGCGTGAGCAGGCCCAGCTCTTTGTCCTCATGATCGTCGTTCCAGGCCAGCACCTTGCCGGAGGCGTCGGTCAGCCGGAGAAGCGAATCTAGCGGTGAATGCAGCCTCCGCGCGACCACCTCGGCCACGACCCATGCGCCGGCCCGGCCCTGGAATCGGAAGACGTCCACGTCGCCGGGCCGGTCGATACGCCCGTTGATGATCCGGGGAAGCTCGACGCCCTCGGCCTGCTGGATGGTGTCGTCGGGCTCGACGGCGTCGGACTCGTTGAGCCGATCGACGGCGTAGACCACCGGGTTCGACACCGACCCGCCGCGCTGGAGGGCCACCTGGCGGATGGTGTCCTGGCCGAAGCGCGTCTTGAAGCTGACGCGCTTGCGCGGCAGGTTCCATCCGTCCAGCTCGGCCGCGGCCCTGCTGTTGACCCGAGCCCCAAGCGGATACGCCTGCGTGACGAAGGGCTGCTCGCCCACGGCGATGCGGTAGACGAAGTCCTCGCGCCCGCGATAGATCGCGTCGCGGATCTCGACCGTGTACACGCCGTCGGCCGGCACCTCGTAGAACACGACGGGATCGGGGTCGAAGCGGTAGTCGTCCTCGAAGGCGACCTCCCGACCGGCCGCGTCGTAGAGGGCGAGCGTGGCCTGGAACCAGCCGGGCACGGCGTCGGCCAGGTAAGGCACGAGCCGGCGGGCGGCGGCGGCGATCACGAGCTGCTGACCGCGCTGGGCCCGGAAGCGGAAGCGGTCGACGTCGCCGGGGCGGATCTGTCCGTTGATCAGCACGGGCAGGTCCAGCGGCGGATCGTCGGGCAGGGGGCTCTTGCGATCCGGATCGTTGCTCTCCAGCTCCTGATGCTCGGGCAGCGTGCCGACCTGGAAGCACATCGGGTTGCTCAGGCCGAGCGCGCCCAGGACGCGGAGCTCCCGGTCGCCCGGAGGGGCGTTGCGGTCGATGGTGACCTTCACCAGGACGGTCTCGGCGATCGGGGGATTGAACTGCCGCAGCCGGAGGTACTCGAGCTCATGGCGGATGTGCTCGAGCTCGCGGAGCGTCTTGTCGTCCATGTTGCTGAGCATCGGGTGACTGGGCAGCTCGTCGGCGGCCCCGTCGGGGGCTGGCTTGGCCTTGGTCGCCTTGCCCTTGCCGAATCTGGTCTTGTTCTTGGCTTGGGGGTCGTCCGTGGAGTCCGCCTTGGCCAACCTGGTCAGGAACCTGTTGCTGCCGGCGCGGTCGGTCCCGGCGACGGAAAGCGAGGGGGGCTTCCTGCCGGTTCGCTCGGCGATCCGCTTGTTCCGCACCTCGATCATCTTCTTGCGCAGGGCGTCGCGCTGCGGCTTCTGGACATTGCGCAGCGGGCGATAGTGCTTGACGACCTCGGCCTCGACGCCTTCACCGGAGACGAAGACCTGCCGGGCGCCGTAGAGGAACTGCCCGCCGACCCAGACTTCGAACGTGGTCCCCTGCTTGCCGCCGGCCGGGTAGATGTAGCCGATGTGCGCCTCTCGCTTGTCGGATTGACCCAGCGCCGCAGCAGTGGACGCGACGACGGCCAGCGCCGCCAGGATGACAGATACGCGCATGGTCGCGCTCCTCGCACTACATGATCTCGGTCAGCTTGCCCTTGCTTTCTTCGGCTGGGGGCATGACCTTGACGTCCAGGCCTTTGGGGTTCGGCAGGGAGCCGTCCGAGTCGATGGCCAGCAGGTCGTACATGCTTCGGATCAGGTCGCGCGGATAGACGGGTCGTTCGGCCACGTTCTCTCCCGTCTCATCCGAGGCGCCCAGGACGCGGCCGCCCTTGAACCCGCCGCCGGCGACCACGGCCGAGAAGCACTTGCCGTAGTGCGAGCGTCCGCCGTTCCACGGCGGGTTCCACTGCACCTTCGGCCCGCGTCCGAACTCGCCGGTCCACCAGACGATGGTGCTGTCGAGCAGGCCGCGATCGGACAGATCGGCCAACAGCGTGGCCATGCCGCGGTCCATCTCCGGCAGCTTGCGCTCCATCGCCTGGAAATGCTGCTTGTGCGTGTCCCAACCCTTGTAGTTGATCGTGACGTAGGGCACGCCGTGCTCGACGAGCCGACGGGCCATCAGGCAGGACTGCCCGAACGTGCTCATGCCGTACTGCTCGCGGACGGCGTCCTTCTCGGTGGTCAGGTCGAACAGCTCACGGGCCTTGCCGAACATCATGTCGTAGGCCTTGTCCTCACAGGCGTCGAGCTGCTTGAACTGATCGTTGTCGGGCATGGCCCGGCCGAGTGAGTCGAGGGCGTGCAGGAGCTTGCGGCGACCCTTTTGGCGTTCGTCGGAGAGGCCCTCGGCGACGATGCCCTCGACGACGAACCGCTTCTGCTTCGGGTCGCCGCCCGTGGCGAAGGGCTTGTAGGCCTGACCGAGGAAGCCCGCCTCGCTGAACCGGCCCTGCGGCTGCGTCAGCACGATGTAGGGCGGCACGATGCCCTTGTAGCCGTGGTCGTAACCCTTGAAGAGCGAGACGACCGCCCCGACGGAGGGGTAGACGAGCCGACCGGGCTTGCGGCCGGTCTGCACGATGTACGAGGCCGTCTCGTGGGCGTTCACGCCGTGGGTCATGCTTCGGATGATCGCGTACTTGTCGGCTTGCTTGGCGAGCATGGGCAGGAGTTGGCCGACCTCGATGCCGTCGACGTTAGTCTTGAGCGTCTTGTCGAGCGGGCCGGTGTAGTCGCGTCCGGCGTTGGGCTTCGGGTCGAAGGTGTCGATGTGGGACGGTCCGCCCCACATCCAGATCTGGATGACCGACTTGGCCCGGACCGGCTTGGGGGCGGGTTTGGCGAGCACGGCGCCGGGGTTCAGCAGGCCCCATCCCGCAGCGCCGAGGAGGCCTCGCCTGAGGGCGTCGCGCCGGGTTATCTTATCGTCTCTACTTGGATCGTTCATGGCCGTCATCCTCAGCTCCTAAGCTCTCCGTGAGAGCGCTTGGCTATTCAGCGACGCTTGGGTGGGGCACCTCTCCAGAGGTGGAGGACACGAATCCAAGGGCAGATTCGCGTTCCCCACGGCTGAAGCCATGGGCCACCCACATGAAGGCTTCCTTCGGAGCACCGCCCGGTCTTCCACGACATCGCCCTCCCGATCGGTTGGCAAACTCTGACCACGCTCAATGCCGGTACAGGAATTCCTTCGTGTTGATCAGGGCCCAGGCGAGATCGGCCGCGGCCTGGTGGAGCTTCAGACCCTCGGTGTTGGTGTAGTCCGAGGCCTGGGCCAGCTCGGCCTCGGTCGGCGGCCGCGACAGGATCGCCAGGTACAGCCCCTGGATGATCCGCCGGCGGTTCCACTTGGTGCCTCGGAGCAGGCCCCGCAACCGCCAACTCTTCTCGATCTTCTTCTGGACATGACTGGAGTTCAGCATGTGCAGCCTCTGGGCGTCGGTCGGCCGGTTGTTGCGCTCGGAGAACAGGCCTGTATCCCGCGACGGCCGGCCGAACATCTCGAGGAACTGGCTGGTGATGCTACCGTCGGCCAGCGTGATCGTGCGGTGATAGTCCGGGATGTAGGTGTACGGTTCGGGGATCAGGCTCGTATAGTCCTCCTGGCCGCCGAAGAGCTGGCAGAGGGCGTCGACGAGGACCTCGGCGTCGAGCTGCCGGACCGGATAGTGCGCGAAGAGGGCCTCGGCCTTCGAGTGATCGCTCCGCGGGATCGACGACTGCTGATATGTCCGCGAATTGAGGATCAACCGGTGCATGTGCGTCATGTCGTACTTGGAGCGGACGAACTCGGCCTGCAAGGCGGCCAGCAGCTCGGGGTTCGACGGCGGGTTGTCGGGGCGGATGTCGTCGGGCTCGTGGATGATGCCGCGACCGAGGTACCACGCCCAGATCCGGTTGACGATGTTGCGGGCGAACCAAGGGTTGTCCGAGGTGATGAGCCAGTCGGCGAAGACGCGTCGCGGGTCGTCGGTCGGGGCGATGGTGACGATCGTACCGTCGGGGAAGGTGGCCTCGATGGGTCCGACGGGTTTGGGGTCGAGGTAGACGATCTCTTCCTTCCACTCGGCGGTCTTCTTGTAGGCGACGCGCGAGAAGAAGGCGGCCAGTTGCTCGCGCCGGCTCTCGGGCCACGTCTTGAGCCGGGTGCCCATGAGGGTCAGGGCGACGGCCTCGGCGATGCTGCCCGGCTCGGTGCCCTGGATCGCCCGGTAGAAGTTCACAGGCGGCACGCGGAAGTTGCTGCCGCTCGAGGTCAGCAGCTCGCGGACGAACTCGTCGTACGGCTTGTTGGTGCGGATCGCGTCATGGACCCACCGATGGTAGGCCTGCACCGCGTTGGGCCAGAGGTTGACGGGGAACTCGGCCTTGACCCGCAGCAGGTCGCACCATCTGAGCGCCCAGTAGTCGGCGTACTCACGGCGATGCAGCAGGTGGTCGATCAGCTTGCCGCGCTTATCGGGCCGGCGGCTGTCGAGGAACCGCTGGACGTCCTGGGGCTCGGGCAGCGTGCCGATCACGTCCAGGTAGACGCGCCGGATGAAGACCGCGTCGGAGCACGGGTTGGCCGGCTGGATGCCTTGCTCTTTGAGCCCGGCCAGGACCAAGGTGTCGATCGGGTTCCCCGCAGCGACGGTACGATCTGTCTCGTAGGGCCGTACGACCTCGGGAGCGGCGAGCAGGTGCCCCCCCGTCGTCGCCACGACGAACACCGCGATGTGCACTCTGCTCATGGGTTTCCCCGTGACGTCGGTCGGATCCCCGTCTGTGGGGTCGGTGATTCAGGCGGCTCCGGCCGGTGCCGAAGGCGACGTAGCGACGTACGCCTCCACTTAGATCGGCTTGCCACGGCCGCCGCCTTCCGTGATGGACATTGGACCTAACGGTGGGTGCGACACTCTATTGCCGTCCGTGCTTCGTAGATCCTCACGAGGATCCACAGGGCCGCGGAGGGGCGCTATATCGAGACTTACTACCCGCTATGACTCGTGCCTGGCCAGGGAGGAGCAGCCGCTGGCTACTGGGGGCGAGGGGGGTCGGACAGCTACTCCTTCCGCACCAGCAGGCGCGACGGGTGCGTGGCCAGGAGCCTGCGGCAGCCCTTGCCTAGCGTGATCGTGAAGTCCTCCATGCCGCCCTTGGTTGCCTGGCCGCACTCCAGACGCCAGGGCTTGCCCGCGTGCTCTGGCCCGACCCTGGCCTTGAGGACGACCTTCTTAGCCGAGACCGTGTCGGCGCGATAGACCTGCTTGCCGTCCGGGTCCTTCAGGACGACGGCCACCGTCTCGCCCGGCGAAGGCGACTCGACGGTGATCTCCAGCGACGTGGCGCCCGGCTCGGTCAGGAAATAGGCCGGGGGCTGGGCGCGGATGAGGCCGAGCGTCTCCATCGCGGCCAGGCAGACATGCTGGTTGTCTAGGAGCAGCGAGGCGGGGTTGGCCCCGGCGTCGATCAGGATCGCATGGACGCCGGCCCGGCGGGCCTTGTACAAGATCGGCGCGTGGCGATCGATCTCGGCACGGCCTTCGATGATCTTTTCCCGTTTGGTGTTGAAGAGCATGTACTCGGCGCCGGCCGTGTAGCGGCCCAGGCGTCGCACCACGAGCCGGCCCGAGAGCTCCTCGCCCTCGGCGAGCAGCACACAGAAGACGGCCGGCTCCTTACGTGTTCGTACGATGAACGAGCGCTTGGCCTGGTCGTCCGGCATGGGCTCGGTCGTGTAGGGTTTGGCTTTGGCACCGCACAGGGCCTCGAGCATCTTCCGCTGCTTGGCCAGCACCGGGTCGGGCGTGACGCGCGGCTGCTTCCAGAAGTCCCACTCACCGGCGACGATGGCGCGGTTGGCCTTGGTGAACCACTCGAAATAGGCGGGGTGGTCTTCTCGATACTTCGGTCCCTCGTAGAAGACCCAGTAGCCGTCGCAGACGTCGCAGATCATCACGGCGTTGCGGCCGCAGAACTCGGGGTCGGCGTCGTCATAGATCGGATCGATGCCACTCGTGTAGAGGAGCGGGACGCCCTGGCCCTTGGCGAACTGCATGTTCTGTTCGAGCTTGCGCTTTCCGGCGGCCAGCGCGGCGGCATGGCGCGTGGCCATCCCGCCCCGGCGGTGATACGTGCAGTGGTCGGCGATGATGAGCGGCGCCCGCTCGGTCGACCACTCGGGATAGATCGCCTCGTTGAGGAAGAGCGTGCCGACCGGGTAGACGATCAGTTGGAACGCGGGGTTGATCGCGTCGATCTGCTTCCGGAGCTTGCGGCACCGCGCCCGCCACGAGTCGATCTGGAACGCGCGGAAGGCGTCGTGATGGCCGTGCGTATCGAGCCAGCCCTTTCGATCGGCCGGCGCGAGCCGGGGCAGGTCGATGCCCTTGGCCCTGGCGAACTCGCCCAGGATCTTCTCATCGTAGCTCAACGGATAGCAGTTGCCCTGCTTGCCCTTCGCGTAGTTCTCGAAGTCGAGGAAGCTGCCGACGATGGACGGGTTCGCTACCGACAGCCGGGCGTGGCCGAGGATCAGCTTGCTCATCCAGTCCCACAGCTCGTCGGCGTTGGGGCTGTAGAGGTCCTGCGTCCGACCGTTGGCCCAGACGAGCTTGAGACCCTTCTTGGTGCCGAGCGTGCCGCGCATCCAGGCCATGTAGAACAGGCCCCGCCGGCGGGTCATGTCGGCCACGCGCTCGACGCGCTTCATGTCGTTGCAGCCGACGCGCGGGCAGACGACGTTGAAGCCGGCGTCGCCGATCTCCTGCACGAATTGCGGCGTCATAACCCACTTGTTGCTGGCCGACAGCACCTTGTCGACGAGCACGCGGAGCTTGTCCTGGCGTCCGAGGGCGGCGCGTTTCTTGGCCCAATCGAATTCGGCCGCCAGCGAAGCCGGCGTCGCCGCGAGAACGACCAGACACGCGATGAGGACGGCCAGTGTGTTGCGATGCGTGGCGTCGATGACGGTGCGATCCGTGATGCGAGGCATGGGGCGACTCCTTGCTGAAAACGTTCTCGAGCTGGGCTTCGGTTCGAATCGTTCTGACGCTACGCAGCGACGCCCCTCGCGTCAATACGCGGCCAACAACGCGTTCCAGTCCGCTGACGCGTGAGACAGGCGCCATGAGAGACGCGTCATGAGGAAGCCATGGTGTTGAAGCCCTTCCCGCGATAGTCCGGCGCCATGCTGCTTCGATGCGATCGAGAGGAACGGCACAGCCCCCTCGCTCCGATGTCCCGGTAGCCGAGCCCGGCAAGCCCTCCCTTTGCCCGCACAGAAGCCGATCGCTAGGATGGCGCGTTTGCCGTCGTGCCGGGTCTTCCAACGAAAACCGTGATCGAGGAGCGACATGTCCAGGAGCAAGCGGACGCGGACGCCGCAGCCCGAACGCGTCAAGATCGCCGTCATCGGCGGCGGCGCCCTCGGGTGGACGCCCACCATCGTGACCGACTTGGCGCTCAACCGCGACCTCGGCGGCGAGATCGCCCTGTTCGACATCGACGACAAGCCGCTCGCGCTGATGCGACGTCTTGGCCGGGCGATCGTCGGCCATCCCGACGCGGGCAGGCGTTTCAAGCTGACCACGACGCAGAGCCGACGCGAGGCGCTGCGCGGCGCGGACTTCGTCGTCGTCACGATCAGTGTCGGAGGCCTGGCGATGATGGCCCACGACCTGGCCATCCCGCGACGATACGGCGTGATCCAGTCGGTGGGCGACACGGTCGGCCCGGGCGGCCTGCTGCGGGGGCTGCGCAACGTGCCCGTGTTCAAGCGGCTGGGCGAGGACATCGTGCGGCATTGCCCCGGCGCGTGGGTCATCAACTACACGAACCCGATGACGGTCCTGACGCGGACGCTGGCGATGCACGGGGTGAAGGTCGTCGGCTGCTGCCATGAGGTGTTCGGCGCGAAGGAGTTGATCGCGAACCTTGCCAACGAGACGCTGGGCCGGAAGGACCTCGGACGCCACGACGTCGAGGCGACCGTCACGGGCCTCAACCATTGCACGGTCTTGACGCGGGCGAGCGTGGCCGGGCACGACGCGCTGGAGATGATCCGCCGACGTCTCCGACAGTCCGGGACGATCACCAGGCACACGAGCCGCGAGGCCCTCGAGGCCGACGAATCCCTCTTCGCCCGTCACCAGATCAAGCTCGAGCTGCTCCGGCGTTACGGTGTGTTCGGGGCAGCGGGCGACAGGCACCTGGCCGAGTTCTTCCCGGGCTACCTGACGCCGAAGGCCTTGGAGGGCGTCCGATGGGGCGTGGTCGTCACGACCATCGACGATCGCATCCAGTGGAAGCACGACGACCTGGCGGCGGTGCGGCACCGGCTCAAGGCCTCGAAGGAAATCGCCCGCAAGCCGCTGGCCCACAGCGGCGAAGAGGCCGGGGAGATCATGGCCAGCCTCGCGGGCCGGGGCAGGCTGAAGACGAACCTCAACCGGCCAAACATCGGACAGATCGCCAACCTGCCGGCGGACGTCGTGGTCGAGACCAACGCCCTGCTCAGCCGGGATCAGGTCGAGCCGATCTGCAGTGGTCCCCTGCCGGAGGGTCTGTTGGCCTGGTATCTCGGTCATGCGAGGAACCAGGAGACGACGATCGAGGCCGCCCTGACCGGCGATCGCGACCTGGCGATGCAGGTGCTGCTGAACGATCCCCTGACGGCCGACCACGACGACGCCGAGACGATGCTCTCGGAGATGCTGCGGGCCGAGGCCGACTATCTCCCCGCGTTCTTCCCGCGGCGGCGGGTCCGGCGGCCGCGTCGCAACCGGGACAAGCTGGTGGCGATTGACGGCGCCCTGGCCGGCGGTCTGGCCTACGGGTAGCGGTGAAGCGAGCGCATGGAGGGCCCGCCAGGGTTGAGAGGTCAGGAGGGCGGCGGGCGTGGGCGGAAATCGGGGCGGGGGCTCATGCGTTCGCTCGCCAAGTGCCGATAAAATCAGCGGATGCGGTCTGATAACGCTGAATCCGCGCCACGAGCCCGGCGGCCTGGCCGAGGAGAAAGCCCGTGGCGCCCTTGAACGCGTTTGCTTGGCGTACGTAGAATGGATAGAGGGAAGTCAGCGTAAGGTTCGGCGGCAGCGAGGCCTAGGCGTTCGCTTCCCGGACCCGGCCGGAGGCCGGGGGAGGCATGCCCATGGATGGCAACCGCCACACCGGCTCATCCGCACGCCCTGCGACGGTCACGTGGGTGATTGCAGTCCTGTTGGCCGTCATCGCCACGTGCGAGGTGATGCGGGCGAGCGACGCGGGCGCGGTCTCGGCGGCGCCCGGTAATCTGGGTCCTCAGCGGATCGGCGCTCGCGGGTTGTTTGCCTTTGCCGGCCAGATCGGGCCCCGCAGCTACGGGCTGTTCATGGTCGACACGGAGGCGGGCAACCTCTGGTGTTATGAGTACGATCGCGATCGGCATAAGCTGCGGTTGTTGGCGGCCCGGTCGTTTCTGTATGATCGTTTGCTCGAGGAGTACAACGTCGAGTCCCCGACTCCGGCGGAGGTCGCCAAGCTGGTTAAGCGCTTGCAGGCCCACAAGGCCGCCGACCGGGAGACGACTCAACGTGGCGATCGACCTTAGACGAGGTGGATCGAGGCCCCTTGCATAGAGGGACGGTTTCATGCCGATGCCACAGTTCTACAACATGAGCGAGGCCGCGGCCAAGCTCGGCAAGAGTGAGGATGACGTCAAGGACCTCATCCGCGACGGCAAGCTGCGTGAGTTCCGAGACCGCGGTCAGGTGTTCTTCAAGGCCGAAGAGGTCGAGAGCTTGGCCGGCGACGTCGGCGGCGGGACCGACGAGACGTTGTCGCTCGACGACAGCTCGGTGGGCGGTCTGGCGCTGAGCGACGACAGCGGGCTCGACGACAGCTCGCTCAGCGACAGCGCGGTCGGGGCGAGCAACGCCGGCGGCAGCGCGTTCGGCGACAGCTCGGTCGGCGACAGCGCCCTGGGCGACAGTGCGATCGGCGCCAGCCACGCCGGCACGTCCGCGAGCACACCGGCCAAGAGCCCGGACACGGGCGAGGACAGCTCGGGCGGAGAGTACGATCTGGCTAGCGACAGCAGCGTCGGTCTCAGCGACAGCGGCAGCAGCTTCGACCTGTCGGACAGCGCGGGCGGGAGCCCGATCGACCTGGCCGACGAATCGGTGGACGCGACCGAGGAGCCGGATCTCTTGCTCGACACGGGCGATTCGTTGACGCTGAAAGACGACGAGATGGGCGAGGGCGACAAGGGCGACACGGTGATCACGTCGGTCGGCATCAGCGTGTTCGACGACGACGAGATCGAGATCGACGTCGACCCGATGGCCAAGACGCAGGTCCAGCCCTCGTTGGAAGACCAGATCTCGCTCGAGGGCGTCGGCAGCGGTTCGGGCCTGTTGGACCTGACGCGGGAGAGCGACGACACGAGCCTCGGGGCGGAGCTGCTCGACGAGATCTATCCGGGCGAGGAAGAGTCGACCATGCAGGAGGACCTCCCCACGGAGGTCATGCCGGGCGTGACGCCGACGACGCCGGCCCCGGCGGCACCCGGTTTCACGCCGGCGGCCGGTCCGGGCTATGCGGTTGTCGTTCCGGCCGCGCCGCCCGATCCGATCTCCGTCGGCTTTACGGGCATGATGATCGTCGGCGTGCTGATGTTGAGCTTGACGGGCACGGTGTTGGCCGCGGCGCTTCAGGGCGTGGTGCCCTCTTTCCTGACGACCTTGTACACGCAGTGGATGGCGGTGGCCGGCGGCGGCGTGGGTCTGTCCGTCGTCGCCCTGCTCATCGGGTGGTTCGTGGGCAAGCAGATGATCGGCGGCGGAGGCCCGAGCAAGCCCAAGGAACCTCGCAAGAAGAAAGAGAAGAAGAAAAAGAAGAAGGGCAAGAAGGGCGAGGAAGAACCCGAAGAACCGACCGAGGCCGAGGCCGGCGACGACGCCGAGTAGCCCAAAAACAGATCAGACCACCCTTCGGTTTGGCCGGCGGGTTGGTATCATGAGAGTGGGTCAGGTCCCCCGGGCCTGCCCTGCTCGACAAGCAGCCGAAGTCGGAGCGATGGTGCGGGCTCCCTGCGGTTGCTCAACAACAGAACGCTAGACCACCGCTCAACTCGAAGGAGCCTACCGATGAGAACGCCGGGTCGGATCGTGACCGTGTGTGGAGTCGCCATGCTGGCCGCCTTGAGCAGCGGCTGCGTCCCCAAAGAGCAGTACGAAAAGCTGAACGCGATGTACCGGAAGTGCAACGAGCACCGGGAGCAGCTCCAACAGGAACTCCAGGCACAGAAGGACGAGAACGCCGCGCTGAACGGCCGGCTCGCGGGCCTGCAGGACCAACTGTCCGGCAAGGACAGCCAGATCGCCCAACTCCAGGAGGAGAACAACACTCTATCGGCGACGCTCGAGAAGCTGCGGGCCGCGGCCGAGGATGCGCTGACGGCCGAGCCGCCCGACCCGAAGGTCATCGTCAAGGAGGTCAAGCTGCCCGCCCAGCTTGACAAGGCCCTGCGCGAATTCGCCGAGAAGTACCCCGGCATCGTGGACTACGATCCCAAGCGCGGCGCGGTGAAATGGAAGAGCGACCTGCTGTTCGCGCTGGGCAGCGACGTGGTGAAGGATTCGGCCAAGAAAAGCCTGCAGGACTTCGCCAAGATCGCGGCCTCCTCCGCGGCCAAACAGTTCGACGTGATCGTCGTCGGCCATACCGACAACGTGCCCATCGTCAAGCCGGAGACCCGCCGACAGCATCCGACCAACTGGCACCTGTCGGCCCACCGGGCGATCTCGGTGAACAACCTCATGATGGAATACGGCGTGCCCAAGACGCGAACGGGCGTCATGGGCTACGGGCAGTACCGGCCCATCGCGTCCAACAAGTCCGCCGAGGGCCGACAGAAGAACCGTCGTGTGGAGATCTACCTGGTCAACCGCGCCGCCCTCGGCGTCGGCAAGGCCGACGGCGTGTTCCGCGTCAAGGACGGCAACCTCGCCTTCGCGCGGGTGCGGTAGCGACGCCGCCGCCGGTTCAGAACCAACCTTGAAGCCCTTCGGCCGCGATGCCCCAATCGGTGTCGCGGCCGTTTTCTTGTCTACTTCGCCGCCTTGAACGATACGGCGATTTCCGGCGAGCGATCGCCCTCGAAGACCTCGCCCTCGGTGTAGCGCCAGTTGCGGCTGGACGCGTAGACCTGCCCCGCCCGTGACGACGTAACCCAACTGCCGTCGGCCTTCCGAACCGCCAGGGCCACGCCGCGGAACTTGAACAGGTCGTGCGGCTTGTTGGTCAGTACCACCGCGTTGGTCATCTTCAGCTTGCCGAGCCATTCCTTCGGCAGATCGATGACGTGCTCCTGCCACCGACTGACCTCGCCTTGATTCACCGGCACCTTCGCCAGCGGTTGGCCGTTGAGGAGGATGTGCTTGTCGGCGTAGGCCCCGCCGTCGGCGTCGTGCAGCTCGATCCGCAGCTTGGCCGCCTGGATCTTGGCCAGCTCGTCCGGCTTGATGACCGTGCTGGCGGCGCCGGGCGGGCCGACGGGTGTCGGCTCGAGCAGACAGAACGACCGGCGCAGCGCGCTCGGGCGATAAGGTCGGGGCAGCGGGATCGCGCCTTGCGTGGTCGGGGCCGAAGCCGTCGTGGTTGTGGACGGCGGCGGTGGCTTGGCGGCCGGCGCCGTGGCGGCCGTGGTCGTCGCCGCGGCGGTGGGTTTCGAGGCCGTGGTCGCTGCCGCCGTCGAGGGTCTGGACGCGGCGGTCGTTGTCGCCGGCTTGGAGGTCGGCTCTTTGCGGATCGTCAGAGGCAGCTCGACCATTAGCCAGGCCTCCAGCGTCGGAGGCGAGAAGACAAACGGCATGGCGCGATGCGTCACCGGCGCCGTGATGACCACCTCGCCGGACCGGCCGATGCAATCGATGCGGCTCATGTGCCAATCGTCGCCGGAGACCGTCTCGATCCTGGCGGACTTGCCGTTGACCGTCAGCTTGCCGACAGGTGAGGTGGTCTCGCCGCGGACGATGATCAGCACGTCAGCCCGGGACAGCTTCGCCGTCGGCAGGGTGAACCGCAACGTCATCGACGGCCGGGTCACCGTGGCCGGCTGTGTGCCGGCCGGTTGCGCGCTCTGGGTCGTCGAGCCGGGTTGCACGCCGATCTCGGCCGCGACGTGCCGCTCATCGCAGAAGGCGCGGTCTTCGAGCACGCGCAGGCCGCGGGGCATCGGCGGGCAGCGACCCGGCGGGTCGATTTCCCAGACGAAGACCGAGGCCCCCGGCACGCGGAGCTCGATGCCCGACGACGAGGCCAGCCGCTCGTTCAGGAGCTTGTGATAGGGGTAGACCGTGCGGACGTCCCACCCGGTCGAGGCCTCGGCCGGCAGCGGCGCTAGCCAGCCGGGCCGCTCTCCGGTCGTCAGCTTGAAGATCTGCTCGGCGGGACCGGGATTTCTCAGGGCGAGGATGCCCTTGTCGGCCGCCCAATGGACGTAGCCATAGAGCTGCCCCTGGCGCGGCTCGCCGCCGACCATGCGGGTGTGGACCATCGTGGGGGCGTGACGCCGGGCCCAGCACGTGGCCCGTCCGAGGACGTCCCACCCCTGGGCGTTGAGCAGCGAGGGCGTCAGATAGAGCTCCTTGAGCATCACGCCCCGGGCGAGGTGCATGACGACGTAGTCGCTCCAATCGCCGAGGGTCTCGTCCGGTCCGCCGAGGCGGTTGTGTCGTCCGTGGATGATGCCGTGCATCATCATCGCCGAGACGGGGAAGGCCGCGCGCTCGCCGCGCAGGCGGGCGTGCAGGTTCTGATCGCGGTAGCTCATCGCCCACTCGCGCGGCGTGAGCTGGGGGTGGTGCTTGTCGTAGCCGAATTCGTCGCCGCCCATCCAGACGGTGTCGGCGTGCATCAACCACCACGGGCTCAGCCACATCCCGCTGGCCAGGTTGAGGAAGATCTCGGGCTGGGTCTTGCGCTCGAAGGCGAGCAGGTCGATCAGGGCGTCGACATTGGCCTCGAAGCCGTGGCGGGCCGACGGCAGGTGGCCGTGACCCTTGGCGCTGCAGCGTAGCCAGTTGAGGTCGTGCTTGTAGTAGGCCAGGTTCGCATCGCGGATGCGGGCCTCGGTGGCCTGACGGATGGCCTGGTGGACCTTCGGCCCGGCCAGACAGTAGTAGGCGCCCTGGTCGGACTTCTCGTAGCCCTGTTTGGCGCCCCACGCGGTGTCGAGCCCGGCCCCGTTGAGCGGCAGCCAAAGTCCGACGCGCGAGCCGGTCTTGGCCAGGGCTTCGGCCAGCGGCTTGTAGCCGTGCGGCAACACCTTGCGGTTGACGTCCCAGACCGACTGCGGGTTCTGCCAGCCGTCGTCGGGCACGACGGCGTCGAGCCTGAGGCCGTACGGCTCGAGCAGGGCCTTGCGGAACTCGGCGTAGCGGCTCAGGAGCGTATCGACGGCCAGCTCGGGCCCGCGGAGGTCGTACCAACTGTTGTACTGCAGCAGGCCGCGCGGCTTCTTGCGGATGCGGGAGAGATAGGCCTCGAAGCTGTCGTCCAGTCGGCCGTAGGCGTTGGCGCCCCACACCGCCCGCTTGGAGGTGAACCTCTTTTTGCCCGGAAAGTGATACAGCCGGACGTGGTCCTTCGAGCCGCTGTGATAGCCGGCCGGGTACTCGAGCCCGGCGAACCATTGGCCGTTGATGTACAGCGGCTGGCCGTGCCCGCCAAGGTGGGGCTTGAAGGTCCCGGCGAGCTGCTCGACCTGGATCGCGTCGACGGGCTCGCCGGCCCTGACGTCGCACCACTTCCGCGTGACGTGCAGGCCATCGGTCACCTCGACGTGCACACGGGCCTCGATCGAGGCGGGGATCGTGCAGGCGACGGGGATCGTCGCGACCACGCGCGGGCCCTGTGCGGCGCGTCGGGCCTTGTCGCCCTTGGCCGGGGGATCGGTCGTCACCTCGCCGCTGATGCGAAGCTTGCTGCCGGGGATCTCCTTGCTGCTGATCAGGCGTATGTGCGGCCCTTCATCGGCGAGGTCGAGCGTCGTCTTGGTGGGGACATGGACGATCTGGGTGGTTCGCGCGATGCCGCTGGCGAGACTGATCGTTCGCTCGATCTGATCACTGCGAAGCACGACGCGGTCGGGTAGGATCTCGACGGTCGCCGATCGCAGCACGCCCGGTGCGCACACGACGATCACGAGGCCGGCGAACCAGCCCCACCATGATGACGAAGAAGGCTTGCGTTGCATGCCGGTCGGAGCACTGAAGGGCCGACGGGAACGACACCGATGGGCGAATCATACCATCGGACCGCCCGAGCGACCAGCGGCCGGGGGGTGATGCGGCGCGCGTCGCCCGGTCGTTCCATGACGGCAAGGTGGACATCTCGTGGCCGTGCCTCGAAGATGGGGCCTGCATCGCGGCGGATCGGGCTGGGTGGAGCCGACCGGACCGCCGCCAATCAGAAAGGCTGACGTGATGAGCGATTCCGATCTGCCTCATGTGCTGATCTCGAACGACGACGGCTACGATGCCCCGGGCCTGGCCGCCCTCTACCGCGCCCTGTCCGGCCTGGCGCGGGTCAGTGTGGTCGCCCCCGCCCGAGGCGTCAGCTCGGCGGGACACGGAGTCTCCGACAAGAGGCGGATCCACGTCCGGCAGGAGGAGGTCGAGCCCTTCGGGCGGATCCACATCGTCGATGCGCTGCCGGCGGACTGTGCCCGCCTGGGCCTGACCGAGCTGGTCGAGAGCGAGCCCGATTGGGTCATCTCGGGCATCAATCGCGGCGGGAACCTCGGCGTGGACGTGTTCTATTCCGGGACGGTCGCGGTGGCGCGCGAAGGGGCGTTTCTGGGCGTGCCGGGCGTGGCCATCTCGCAGTACATTCGACGGCGCGGGGCCGACCCGGACTGGGACCGCGCGGGACGGTGGGTCCGCTCCCTCTTGCAGCGCATCTTCGCCGCACCGCCCGAGGCGCGGCCCGCGATCTGGAACATCAACCTGCCGTGGCTCGAGCACGACGGCGAGCCCAGGGGCATCCAGGCCGCCCCGATGGCCCTGACGCCGCTGCACGTGGCCTACAAGTGGACGACGTCCGATCAGGAGGGGGCCCGCGACTACCAGTTCGCCGGACAGTACAGCGATCGCGAGGCGCCCGAGGGGACGGACGTGTACTACGCCTTCAACGACTACATCGCGATCACGCCGCTGGCGCTGGATCTGACGTGGCATCCGGTGGAGGAGATCGCCGAGGGCATCGCAGACGGTGCGGGCTAGCGCTTCTTCCGGCCGAGGATCCTGCCGACGTTGTTCTCGACGAATCGGCGGCCCATCGCATTGAAGTAGGAGATCATCATCGCCCGCTGATCGGGCGACTCACTGACCATGAAGCGGGTGACCTCGGCACGAAAGCGTTCTCGCCCTCGACGCCGGCGCTCCTGACGGCGTTCTTGCTCGGAGCGGTTGTCCGCACCGGAGGCGCCGCGGGCGTGGCCGGAGGAGCGTCGGTTGTCGTCCGACCGGCGCGCCTGGCCGTCCGAATCGTTGCGGCGATCGCGGTCGCGACCACCACGCCGGCGATCCCGAAACGCCCGGTCCAGCCGTCGGTCCCACTGCCGGTGCTCGGCCATCCGCTGGTCGATGTAGGCGTCGCGCTCCTCGCTCGAGAGCGAGCAGAACTCGCGGGCGTGGCGCTTGGTCCGCTCGCGCATGACCGGCTCGATGTTCTCCTCGATCCGCTCACGGGTCTCGTCGTCCATGTCCCGGATCATCGCGACGAACTCGTCCTCGTCCATGGCCAGGGCCTTGTTCATCTGGGCGTCGAGCCACTTGACCCGCCGCTGCATCGGCAGACGGCTGAAGTCGTCGCTGGCCATGTAGTCGATCGTCTTGTCGTGGTCGTCGGATTCGATCGCCGGCGGAGGCGCCGGCGCTGGTTCGGGCCATAGGGCGACGAGGGCGGTCACACTGCCGGTCAGGCCGACGACGGCCGCGCCAGTGATCAGGCCGATGCGAACACGGCGTTGGGCCCAGAGCTTCTTGACGTCGATAACGGGAAGCAACATGACAGGGTCCTCTTCGTGGCTGTCTTCGTGACGGCTCGCCGCGAGCTTCGGTCACCGCAGGGTGTTGGGATCCTCCGGGGGCTCCCACAGGCGCCAGCGCTCCTCGACGTGGCAGTCGGCGTAGAGGGTGTGCACGATCTTGTTCTCGTCCCCCTCGCCGCGCCGGCCGTGGAAGTTCCAGTACTCCTTGAGCAGATGCAGGTCGGACGTCTTGACCGTGAGGAATCGCTTGATCCGGCTGGGAACGGGGATGGGCAGATTCCATTTGACGTGGCTGTCGCCGACGCCCAGGCTGACCCGGCTCTCCAGTCCAATGCCCGAGGCCAACTCGGTCAGTGTTGTCAGGATGAACGTGTACTCGTAGCTCGTCCCTTCGGTCTCGAAGTAGCTCCTGCCGACGTTGTTCGGGTCGACGGCCTCCTCACGCGGGACGAACCCCGGCAGGTCCGACGGGCAGTGGAAGAGCTCGGGGTTCCGGGCGTACGGCATCAGGAACTCGGTGATGGGGGGATGGTAAGCGACGTCGTTGGGATCGTCCGGGTTGATCGACGGCAGGACGGCCGCGTCGGGCAGGATGTCGTTGTAGTCGTGGAAGTACTGCTTAAACGCGATGCCGATGTGGTGCAGGTTGCTGAGGCAGACCGCGGCGCGGCCCTTCTCCTTGGCCTTGCTGAGGGCGGGCATGAGGATGCTGATCAGCAGGGCGATGATGGCGATCACCACCAGCAGCTCGATCAGCGTGAAGGCCCGGTTGTCGCGTCGTTGGGACCTCATGGTCTCACCCTTGACTTGGATGCTCGGCCCGCCCCCTGATCGTCAATGATTCGGGCATCGGTTCGCGGGCGATGCCGTTACGCAATCTCCGAGGCTACTTGCTGCTCCGCCGGCCGAAGATCTGGGTCAAACGGCCCATGCCGCGTTCGACGCGCCGCCTGCCGAGCTCCGACAAGTAGCGCATGGTGCGAGCCCGCTCGTCACCCGAGGCCTCAGTCATCATATGGTCGAAATGCTTAATCGCGCGGGCCTTACGGATCTGGCGCTCGCGCTCGACGAAGGACTTGTCCTCGGCGTCGACGCGCTCGAGTCGGCCCGAGCGCGTGCGTCCGCGCCCGACGAGCTTACGCATCTTCGGCTTCCAGCGCTCCATCTCCTCGATCCGCTCGTCGAGGTAGGCCTCGCGCTCCTTTTTGCCCATCTTGAAGTAATCGCGGGAATGGCGGTTGATCCGCTCCCGCATGACCCGCTCGAGGTTGTTTCGTATGCGGGCTCGCGATGCCGGGTCGGTATTCCTCCAGAGCTCGAAGAATTCTTCCTCGCTCATCGCCTCGACCCGCTTCATCCTCCGCTCGAAGTAGGCGAGCCGCTGGTCCATCGGCAAGCGGTCGAAGTCGTCGCTGGCCATGTAGTCCACGTTTTCTCTATGGGACGATTCGGGCGGAGGCGGCGGCTTCGGGGCCGGCTCGGGCCACAGGTAGTAGGCGGTCGCGCCGGCTCCGCCGGCCAGGACGAGCACGGCCAGAGAGACGACCGTTGCCTTACCGGCCTTGGTCGCCACGAACTTCTTGATATCGATCACGGGCATCAACATCGCTAGCATCCCCTTGGGCCTTCCGCCCCGTCGCTGAAGTCGCCTGCAAAGCCTCTAGTACAGATTCGGGTCCAGGGCATTCGGGTCGCCCGAAATCAGGTCGTCGTAGTAATTGGGGTCAACGCCCCATGGCATCCGGAAGACCTCCTCAACGTGGCAGTCTGCGTAGAGCGTGGGCCTGACCAGATTGGTCCCGCGATAGCCGTGGAACTTGTCGAAGCCGCGCAGCAGCATCAGGTCGGAGGTGGGCACCTTGATCCAGAAGTCGAGCTTGCTACGGATATCTTTCGGCAGCATATCGATCAGGTTGCACGAAACGGTCAGGTCGCCCACATCGAACTTCACACGCATGCCGATAGGCTCCAGCCAGTTCTGCACCATTTCCGGCAAGGCCTGGTACTCGTAGCTCGTGCCCTCAGAGTCGAAGTAGCTCTGGTTGGCCCACTCCTCATCGCGTTTTGTCTTGCCCGGCAGGTCCGACGGACACCTGAAGATCTCGTCGTTCTTGGTGTAGGGCTTGAGGATGTCGTAGATCGGCTCTCGGTAGAGCTCGTCGTTGGGGTCCTCCGGATTCAGAGACGGCTTGATCGTAGCGGCGGGCAAGACATGGTTGTAGTCGTTAAAGTACTGCTCCATCGCCACGGCCAGGTGATGCAGGTTGCTCAGGCAGACCGAGAGCCTCGCGTTCTCCTTGGCCTTGCTTAGCGAGGGCAGCAGGATGCTGATCAGCAGCGCGATGATCGCGACCACCACCAGCAGCTCAATGAGTGTGAAACATCTCCGTTGTGTGCGCATCACCCTGACTCCATCCAACTGTCGGACCCGCGGGTCCTCGTGTGCATACCCCTAGGACGATCGGTTCGCCCTATTTGTCTTCGTCCGCTGCCGCGTCGGCCGGTTGCGACACCGCCCTGCCGAGCCAGGGCGCGTGCCGATCCAAGATGCGTTCCAAGCGATCCCGCTGCTCGGGCTCGAGGATCGGCAACAGATCGTTCACCGCATCGAGGGCCAACCGCCGCAGCTCCGGTTCGATCCGATGCCGCAGCTTCTCCATCCGTGGATGGAACTTCTCGATGACCTGGCGGACCTGCCGCTCCTGCTCATCGCTGAGTCGCAGAACATCCCGCACGCGACTGGCCACCTTGTCGAGCACCTCCGAGGGGATCGGCTTGATGTCACCCAGTCCGTGGCCTGCGGGCTCGGACCGCCCGATCGTCCCCTCCTTTGGATGGACCGGGCCGGTAGCCTGTTCGGGCTTCTCAACCGTCGTCGCTGGCTCGTCCGGCGGCGCTGCGTCGATGTCCACCTGCTCACCGACCAGGCGACGGTCCAACGCCATGCCGGCCACCATCCCCGCGACGAACAGGACCACGCCCGCGCACGTCAGCCACAGACCGGCCCGAGCGGCGCGGTCGACCACCTGGTCGCTCAGATCATGCGTCTCATTTGGTTTGACCATAGTTCAATACCAACCACCAGACAGACAGGTCCGCCGAGGCGTCCTCCGGCGGGAGGTCGATCCACCCCGACAACGGCAAGGCAAAGGCCAGCTCGCGGCCGTCCAGCGTGCCCGGCGCGTCGAGCTCCGACGTTGTGGGCGTCGAGGGCGACGGCGGTTCGTCCGGCTCGACCTGCCGGTCGTCTCGTTGGGCAAGCTGAGCCGGCGCGAGACGTCCCGCATCCTCTTGATCGGCACGCGGGGGCTCGAACCCAAGCCAGAGGCCGATGATCAGGGACAGACAGGCCGCCAGACCCACGCTGGCCGCACAGGCCCGCCTCGACAAGCGATGCCAGGCCTCGAGCTTGGCCAAGCGGACGAGCATGCGGGCCGACTCGTCATCGGTGATGAGCGGGGCCTCGCTGCGCGACGCCTGGTCGATCTCGCCCTTGAGCTCCTCGAGCGAGCGCCCAAGCAGCAGGGCCGGACCGGCGGCATCACCGCACCCAGGGCAGGCTCCGGGCGACTCGGTCGGCGCGCCGTCGGCGGAGGCACTCGTTTTGCCCTGCTCGACCAGGTCGTTGAACCGTCCGACGCAATCGTGTTCGCTGGGTCTTGGCTTCATGGCGCCTTCTGCGTTGTCAGGCCGCTTCGATTCCGGATCACTCGGCCAACCGTTTGGCCAGATGGCGACGGGCCCGGTAGAGCCTGTCGTTGACGACCCTCTGCGAGAGCCCGAGGATCTCGGCCGACTCGTCGGGCGATAGGTCCATCAGGTCTCTGAGCACGACGACCTCCTGCCAGGTCGGACGGAGTCGGGCGATCTCGCGACGCAGCCGGTCGACGCGCTCGTGCTGCTCGGCGTCACCGCGGTTCGGCACTCGCGACTGCCTCGATGCCTCGACCTCGGCCGCCGTGCCGAGACGCAGCCAGCCGCGGACCTTCTTGCGTCTGGCTCTGTCGCGGACCAGGTTGACGGCCGTCCGTAACAGCCACGGGCGGATCGTCCCGCCACGCACGTCCCGTGGCGGCGACAGAATCAACCTTAGAAAGACTTCCTGGCACAGATCCTCGACTTCGTGCGAATCCGGCCAGAGACCGAGCAGCACCTTGTTGACGGCGGCCTGATGACGAGCGACCAGGACGACCAGGGCCTCGTGGTCGCCGCCGGCGAACCGGCGCAGGCACATCTCATCGGACTCAGAGGGCTGCGGCGCCTCCCGACCCGCTCCGGACATGGACTCAGAACTGACAGGGTCCGGTGTCATTGCCATCCAAGTCACCATCCTAAACGCACTCGCAGCATCCCGATCGGGGCGTTTTGTGGATTTTCGTCTGGATTGCCGCACTGCCGCGGTCTCGCCGGGCTCGCACTCGTGGTCCGGCCGTACGGCATTCTTGCCCATTTTGACACTGCCAGATTGGCAGACGCAAGCGGCGTCTTATTGTAACCTGCTGGAATATGGCAACTTGTGTCCCATAGGTTCTGGTACGGCGTTTGCTCGTACGTCCTTCCAGACAGAGGAGGACACGGTATGCGAATCGACAAATTCACGGTTAAGGCACAAGAGGCGATCGCCAAGGCCCAGGAGCGCGCCAGCGGCTCGGGCCATCCGACGGTCACGCCGATGCACCTGTTGTGGGCCCTGATCAACGAGGACCAGGGCGGGATCATCAAGCCGTTGCTCGACAAGGTCGGCGCGAACCTCGCGCAGATCCGTCAGATCTGCGAGAGTGAGTTGGGGCGACTGCCGAGCGCCTCCGGCGGGCAGCTCTCGATGGATCGCTCGCTCCAGGGCGTGCTCGAGGGGGCTCAGTCCGAGGCCGACCGGCTCAAGGACCAGTTCGTCAGCACCGAGCACCTGCTGCTCGCGCTGACGACCGTCGACAGCGACGCCAAGGAGGTCCTGTCGGTCAGCGGCGCCAAGCACGACTCGGTCTTGACGGGTCTTCGTGCGGTCCGCGGATCGGCCCACGTCTCGAGCCAGAACCCCGAAGACACCTACCAGGCGCTCGAGCGTTACGGCAACGACCTGGTCGAGATGGCCCGTCGCGGCAAGCTCGATCCGGTCATCGGTCGGGACGAGGAGATCCGTCGCTGCATGCAGGTCTTGAGCCGGCGAACGAAGAACAACCCGGTGCTGATCGGTGAGCCTGGCGTGGGCAAGACGGCCATCGTCGAAGGGCTGGCCGGACGGATCGTCGACGGCGACGTGCCGAGCGTCTTGAAGGACAAGCGGGTGGTCGCGCTGGACATGGGCGCGCTGATCGCCGGGGCGAAGTACCGCGGCGAGTTCGAGGAGCGTCTCAAAGCCGTCGTCCGCGAGGTCGTCGAGTCGGAGGGCCAGGTGATCCTGTTCATCGACGAGCTTCACACGGTCGTGGGCGCGGGCCGCGCCGAGGGTGCGGTCGATGCGGGCAACCTGCTCAAGCCGGCCTTGGCGCGCGGCGAGCTGCGCTGCATCGGGGCGACCACGCTGGACGAGTATCGCAAGAACGTCGAGAAGGACGCGGCGCTCGAGCGCCGGTTCCAGCCGATCTACGTCGGCGAGCCGACCGTCGAGGACACCGTCGCGATCCTGCGAGGGCTCAAGCCCCGCTACGACGCCCATCACGGCGTTCGGATCCAAGACAGCGCCCTGGTGGCCGCGGCCACGCTGAGCCATCGCTACATCAGCGACCGGTTCCTGCCGGACAAGGCGATCGACCTGATCGACGAGTCGGCCAGTCGGCTGCGGATCGAGAACGACTCGATGCCGAGCGAGCTGGACGAGCTGCGCCGTCGGATCATGCAGCTCGAGATCGAGCGCGAGGCCCTCAAGAAGGAGAAGGACCCCGCCAGTCAGGAGCAGCTCGATCGCCTGGAGCGGCAGCTCGCCGACCTGCAGGAGGACAACGCGGCGCTCACCACGCGGTGGGAGAACGAGAAGGGCCTGCTCGACGAGATCAAGTCGCTCCGCGAGCAGCTCGACGCCAAGCAGAACGAGTTGGCCACCGCCCAGCGCGAGGGCGACCTGGAGCGGGCGGCGCGCATCCAGTACGGCGAGCTGAGCGACCTTCAGCAGCAGTTGGAGGCGGGCGAGCGTCGGCTGACGGAGCTCACCTCGGACGGCCAGGGGCTGGTGCACGAGGAGGTCACCAGCGAGCAGGTGGCCGAGGTCGTCAGCAAGTGGACGGGCATCCCGGTCTCGAAGATGCTCGAGGGCGAGCGGGAGAAGCTCATGCACATGGAGGAGCGGCTGCACGATCGCGTGGTCGGTCAGGACGAGGCCGTCCGCGCCGTCAGCGACGCCGTGCGGCGGAACCGCGCCGGGCTCGGCGATACGAACCGGCCGGTCGGGAGCTTCCTGTTCCTCGGGCCCACGGGCGTGGGCAAGACCGAGCTGTGCAAGTCGCTGGCCGAATTCCTGTTCGACGACGAGGCGGCCTTCGTACGCATCGATATGAGCGAGTTCATGGAGCAGCACTCGGTCGCACGACTGATCGGAGCGCCGCCCGGCTACGTCGGCTACGAAGAGGGCGGTCGGTTGACCGAGGCCGTCCACCGCAGGCCCTACTGCGTGATCCTGCTCGACGAGATCGAGAAGGCGCACCCGGATGTGTTCAACGTGCTGCTTCAGGTGCTGGACGACGGTCGGCTGACGGACGGTCACGGCCGGACGGTCGACTTCCGCAACACGATCGTCGCGATGACCAGCAACCTCGGCAGCGACCGCATCCAGCAGCTCAGCGAGTCGGGCGCCGACGAGATCGAGATCGAATCGCAGGTCCGCGAGGTGCTCAAGCGCCACTTCCGGCCGGAGTTCCTCAACCGCGTGGACGAGGTGGTGATCTTCCATCGCCTCAGCCGCGAGGACCTGACCGGCATCGTCGAGATCCAGCTCGGCTACCTGCGGGATCGGCTTGCCGACAAGCAGATGCAGCTCGAGATTACCGACGCCGCCAAGCAGCGGCTCGCCAACGACGGCTACGACCCGGTCTTCGGCGCGCGGCCTCTGAAGCGGCTGATCCAGCAGCAGATCGAGAATCCGCTGGCCAGGCGGATTCTGGCCGGCGAGCTGGCGGACGGGGACACCGTCGAGATCGACGTTGGCGGCGACGGGTATGCCTTCACGAAGGCCGAGCCGGTGTTGCACGGCGAAGTGGTCGATTAAGGCTGGGGCTCGACACGGTGCCGCGCGGACCTCCGTGCGGCTCCGTCCCAGGCTTGGCGTGTCGGGGTGGGGCGCCTCCTAGCCGCGGCGCAAGCGCAGCAGCCCTGCCCCGGCAAGAAGGAGCAAGACGGTCATCGGCTCCGGCACGAAGTGGATCTGTCCGGTGTCGATGCCGCTCAGGCCGGTCGCGTCGGTGGCCCGCATGGAGACCATGTACGACCCGGGCCCGTCGAAGAACGCGGCGTATTCCGACTGCGTCATGGACAGGAAGGGGTTGACCGAGGTTCGGTCCCAGACGCCGTTGTTATCGAGGTCCCAGGCGTATTCGACGATCTGATCGCCGAGGGCCGCGTCCAGGTCGTACGAGCCGGAGGCGTCCAGCCAGATGCTCTCGGCCAGGTACCATTCCACGGTGTAGGGCCCGTCCGCGTCGGCGACGGGTGCGCTGGAATTGCCGACCTCGTCGAGCCAGGCGCTAAGCTGGAAGCCGTGCGGGTTGGGTCCGGTCCCGCCATTGTCGACGAGCACCTCGATCGTGTTGACCCCGTCGACGAACAGCGTCTGGTCGATCACGGTCGGCAGGTCGGACGGCGCCCCGAAGCTGCCGATGTTCGACGCGACCGTCGTGCCGTTGATCTTGAAGGCCTGGACGACGTTGTCGCTGCCGATGTTGCCCGCCAACTCGAACAGCTTGCCCACGCGTGAGAGGTTGAAGTCGTACTCGTAGGTGTAGACACCCACCGGCTGGTCGCTGGAACCGCTGGCCGCGCTCTGCGGGGCGATCCACCGCGCATCCGGATCGTGGCCGTACCACGCGGGATTCTTGGCAATGCTCTTGGCCGCGCCCAGCGTCGCCCCGGCCGGACCGGCCGTGACGACCCAGTCGTCGTCCAGGTCGCCGTGCGAGATGGTCGTCGCGGTGCCCTGGTTGAAGGCGGTGGAGAGATTGATCGTCGGGGCGTCGGCCTGACCGGTCATGCTCTCGACGCGGAGGCCGGAGGGGTTCGGTGCCGAGCCGCCGTTGTTGACCACGAACTCGAGAACGTTCGTGCCCGGCTTGAAGTCGCCCGTGAGCGTGAACGACGTCCAGCTACCGAACCCACCGGAAACGACGCCCTTGTCCACGCCGTTCAGACGGATGCTGCCACCGTCGTCCGTGGCGAGCAGACCGTTGATGGAGGCCGTCTGAGGCAGCAGGCCGGGTAGATCGAACTCGAGCTGATAGACATATTGCCCGGGCACCACCTCGCCGGAAAGGTCGGGACGTGGCGTGATCCAGCGCGAGGTCGGCGTGTTGCCCAGCCAGGGCGGCGCGGGGATCGGGTCGGTCGCATAGGCGGCCGGTCCCGGATACACCCCGTCGGGACTGACGACGAGCTGATAGTGCGGATCGACGGCCTGGCTCGGCAGGGCGTTGCCGGCGTCGTCCACTCCCGTGTTGTAGAGCGTGTTCAGCGGATCGGCTGAGGCCGCCACGGCCAGTGCCAGAGCAAGCACCGCCGACAACCCAACAAACCTAGAAGGATGTTGCATCTCCCAAACCCTCCGCGGTGCGACAGCGGGGCTGCCGCCTCGCCTCTTCCCCGTAATGTGGGGGCTTTGATCTCCCCTTGTCGGAAGTCCTCTTCTATGACACCAGATTCGTCGCTCGTGGTCAACGAAAATCGGGTGGGCGGCCCGTCCGGACGGGCCAGGACGGGCGGGCTGAACGTTCATTGCCTTATCCAAATGGGCATCAAAGTGGTTGCGCCATGCCAGCGCAAGCGGGGGGGGCTCGAAGGGGGGCAAGCGACCCGAGGCCACGCTGCTCGATCGCATGGCTCGACGTCGGAAAGGATGGCCGACGCTCCGGAGGACCGCTTACAATACCCGGCGACCTTTGGCCGCAGGGACTGAGCCGTCTGACGAGAGGACGATTCGGCGAGGAGGATCTCATGGCCGTGCACCCGGTGGAGCCGCTTCAGATCGTGGATGGCACGTGCCATGTGCTTTTTGCGTACCACGTGGGGTGGTCGATCGATCTGGAGGAGTGCGATCGCAGGATCGTGGCGGGCAAGGGGCGAACGTCCCTGCGGTTTCGGCGTCGCGCGCCGGACTACTTCGAATACGAGCCGCCGCCGCTGCGCGTCTGGAAGGAGGCCGATCCGATCCCCGTCGGTGAGCACGTGACGCGGAACCAGGTGGAGCTCGTGCTGTTCGAGTTCGGCGTGATCAGCGTGGCTTATCGGATCGAGACCCAGGGCCCCTTCGAGGGCCTGCTTCAACTCAGCGACCATCTCTACGACAACGAAGCGCTCACGGAGCACTCGCGGACCTGCGTAAGACAACTGCTGGATCTCTTGGGCCCGGCGGTTGTCGAGGCCGACGCTGTGGCCAGACCGGAAGACTACGCCATCTACCAGGTACGGAGCTGGGAGCCCGGCCTGAAGATCGACGAAATCGCCGAGGGGTTCGGATCGCAGGCGTCGCAGATACTCCGTTCGGAGCGCGAGCCGCTCTCGGCGGACGAGGTTCGCGACGCGCAGGCCTGTCGCATCTCGTATACGCCGGACGATATGACGCTCATCGACTGGAACGGCAGCATCATCTTCGATGATCAGGCCGAGGACGTCATCGAACTGCTGGAGTTCGTCAACGCCCAACTGGCCGAGATCCGCTATCTGGACGACCGCCTGGACGAGGCCATGAACGTGGCCTACGAGGCGTTGAAGGGATCGAAGCGGCTGCTGTTCTTCCTGCCGGGCGGCATCTCCCGGAATCTGCGTCGCGTCGCCGAGATGCAGGCGGACAACGCCATTCTCTTCGAAGGGGTCAGCAACGCGGTCAAGCTCATCGGCGATCAGTATCTCGCGCGGGTGCACCGCTTGGCCTCACAGCGGTTTCACATGGCCCAGTGGGAGGCGAGCATCGCGCGGAAGCTGGAGACCCTGGACGGGATCTACCAGCGGATCTCCGAGCAAGCGGCCTCCGTCCGCATGGAGATCCTCGAGTGGATCATCATCATCCTGATCGCCGTGTCGATCGTCATGCCCTTCCTGATCGGTTCCGGCTATTGAGGGGTTCGGCGGGACTGTCCCTGCCCGGCAGTTAAGGGGCCGTGGGAGCCGGGTCTGACGGCGATGCTCCGACCGCCCAGAAGCCGGACGCGTTGGGTGATGCGTCCTGCTGGTGCTGCGTTTCACACATCGTGCGACTATGGACAGGGGGGGCACACGCCACGGCTGCTGCTCGAGCCGCCGGATTCATCCGGCGCGGCCGCGCGGCATGAATGCCGCGGCTCGGACAGGTCGTCGCGATACGTCTGAAAGGCAGCACGAGGGTCTCTGGACCACGCCGGTGACGCGTCGGCGCGTCAGCCCGCGTGGTCGCCGGCGATGGACCTGGCGATGGCCCTTCAGTACCATCGTAGGTGGGAGCCCCCTGTCAGTCGAAGGAGCGTGAGATGATCCCTCATGGGTGGAAGACGGGCGAGGTCCGTTGGCCGGTCTTGATGTGCGCCTGGCTGGTTGCGTGGGGTCTTGTCGGACCGGCGACCCTGCTGGCCGTGCCCGAGGTGGGCGAGGGCGAATCCCTCCGAAAGACGCTCGACGCCCCGATGCTGTTCGTCAAGCGGCATTCGTACAAAGGCATCCACATCTACGACACGTACTACAAGTGGGGCCCGGGCGGGGGCATCTACGTGCTGGAGAACCCGAGCGACCCGCCGGATCGCCACCGCGTGCGGGCGGTCATCGATCCTAAGACGCCCGAGACGTTGGGCGAGGGCATCTACAGCGACCCCGACATCTCGTACGACGCGAAGCGGATCCTCTTCTGCTTCAAGGGCAAGGCCGACGGCTCGACCAGCATCTACGAGATCGGCCTCGACGGGCACGGCCTGCGTCGACTGACCGATCCCACGCCGCACTGCGCGGATTACAAGGGCTCGCACGCCGGCGTGCATGACGTCAGCCCGGCCTACTTGCCGGACGGGCGGATCGTGTTCACCTCGACGCGCGGGCACGGCCTGGTGCCGTGCGCCAATGAGGGTGTGGACATCCTGCACGTAATGAACGCCGACGGGTCGGACATCCGCGCCATCTCGGTCAACAACGTGAACGAGTTCGACCCGTGCGTGCTGCCGGACGGTCGGATCTTGCACGGCCGGTGGGAGTACGTCGACAAAACCGCCCTGACCCAGCAGAGTCTGTGGACGATCTTCCCGGACGGCACGAACGAGACGGCCCTGTTCGCCAACAACATGGTGCATCCGGAGGCCCTGCTCGACGCCCGGCCCGTGCCGGGCTCGCCGCATCTGGTCGTGGCGGCCTTCACGCCGCACAACTCGCCGCCGCGCGGGGCGATCGGCATGGTCGATTTCGTTGAGGGCAAGAACGCGGCGACGGCGTGCTACAACTTCGAGAACAAGCAGGACCCCACTTACGATCGCGGCAACTCGTGCGAGCCCTGGCCGCTGTCGAAGGACGCGGTCCTGTTCAGCGGTCGACCGAAGGACGCCAAGTACAACGTCATCGAGATCATGGACCGCTCAGGACGGCGGGAGGTCGTCTACAGCGACCCGACGATTTGCTGCCACTCGCCGATGTTGATCCAGGCGCGTCCCACGGAGCCGGTCATCCCCGACCTGGTTCGGGGCGACTCGCGCACGGGAGCGTTCTGCGTGCTGGACATCTACGAGGGCCTGACCGGCGTGCGGCGCGGCGAGGTCAAATGGCTCCGCGTCATCGAGGAGACCTCGCGGGTCAGCGCTTCGCCCGGCGGGGCTTTTAACCAGACGTTCCTGGTCAGCGCGGTATTGGCCTTCAGCGCGAAGAACTATCTGGGCGTCGTACCGGTCGAGCCGGACGGGTCAGCCTATTTTGAGGTGCCCTCCGGACGCGCGCTCTACCTGCAGGCGCTCGATGAGGAGGGCCGCTTGGTCCAAAGCATGCGGACGTTCGTCCAGGCCGCACCGGGCGTGACGCGGACGTGCATCGGCTGCCACGAGCACAAGCTCACGTCGCCCGCGAACGTCGGCAACCGCATCGCGCTGCGAGGCGAGCCCGTCAGGCCGAAGCCGGAGTCGTGGGGGGACGGATTCATCGACTACCCGAGCATGGTCCAGCCCATCCTGGACAAGCACTGCGTGAGCTGCCACGGCGGGACGAAGAACATCGCCGGGCGTCTGGACCTGACCGGCGGGTGGACCGAGTACTTCAGCATCAGCTACGAGAACCTCATCAGCCGGCGCAAGACGCAACTGACCGCGCACCTGATCTCGGGCATCGACTGCATGAACGGCACGTCGCGGTGGTCGGCACAGATCTTCAAGCCTCGCTCGCACGGCTCGGCCACGGCCCCGCTGGCCAAGCTGCTCGTCTCGGGGCATCAGGGCCGCATCCCCGATCTGACCCGGCCCGAGCGCGATCTGCTGATGGCCTGGATCGATACGAACGGCCTGTATCACGGAACGTGGAACTATACCGACCACGGCTGCCGCCTCGGCACCTGGCCGGGGACGAAGAACGAGCTGGTCGCGGTCATGCACAAGGCCGGCTGCATGACCTGCCATCAGCAGGGCAAGAAGCTCCAGTTCGAGAACGACTGGTTCAATCTCCAGCGGCCGGAGCTGAGTCGGATCCTGCGGGCACCGCTCGCCAAGGGCGGCGACGGCTACGGCCTGGCCATGTGCCGGAAGCGACCGGTCGAGAACCAGGTCCCTCGGGTGCGGATTTTGGCCACGGGTCAATACCTGCACGGCGATCTGCCGGTCGAGAAGTTCCTGGGCAACGCCTACGAGCCGCCGTCCGATGGCGGCGAGCCGGCGGTCAGCTTCACATCGACGGAGGATGAGCACTACCAGGCGATGCTGGCGATCATCCGACGCGGACGCCTGGCTGCGCTCAATCGGCCGCGGGCGGACATGCCGACCGCCGACGTCAAGCCGGGCGCGATCCGGCACCTCATCCCGCCGCGTCTGCCCGAGACCATGCCTGATCTGGTCGCCCGGGCCGACGACGACGGCGTCGTGACGCTGAGTTGGGCGCGGTCGTCCGACACGGTCGGACTGGCGTTCGAGCTGCATCGAGCCGGCCAATCGGGCTTCGGTCCCCGCGATGAGACCTTGCTCGGGACGACGCCGCTCCATCGGTTCGTGGACGACCAGGCGCCGGCCGGCCGGCGGCATTATGCGCTGGTAGCCGTGGCCGAGGAGGGGCGGAGCCGACCCTCGCGCGCGGTCGTGGACGTGCCGACTCCGGCGGCCCCCGAGGCTCCGACAGGATTAACGGCCATGCCCGGACCGGGCGAGATTCTGCTGGCCTGGTCGCCGCCGGCCGACGTGCGGATCCGGTTCAACGTCTACCGCGCCACCGCCGGCTCGGACAAGCTGGAACGACTCACCAAGCGTCCCTTCCTGGGCGAGACGTTCACGGACGCCGGGCTCGAGGCAGGCATCGACTATCGCTATGAGCTCCGCGCGGTGAGTCGACGCGGTCTCGAGAGCGACGGGAATCCGACGGTCGTCTCGGCCGCGTTGCCGCAGCCGAAGGAACCGGTCTTCGCCGCGTCGTTCGAGGGGAAGAACAAGCTCGTGGCCCAACTCGTCGACGGGACAACGGCTCAAGGCAAGGCGCACGGTGACGTGAGGTTCACCCAGGGGACGCTGGACCTGCGCAGCGGCGGGCACGTCACGTTTCCGCATCAGCCGGAGTTCGACCTTCCGGGGCGGTTGTCGGTGAGCTGTTGGGTCCGGCTCGCCAAGCCGGGCGAGATCCCCGTCGTGCTATGCTGTGGGGCCTGGAACGGGAACGGCTGGTTCCTCCAGAAGCTCGGTGACAAGTGGCGGTGGTACCTGGGCGGGGTGAACTGCGACGGTGGAAAGGTGCCGGTCGGTCGGTGGTTCCACGTCGCCGCGACCTACGACGGCAAACACGCCCGCGTCTATCAGGACGGGGAGCAGGTCGCCTCCACGCCGTGTGCACCGGCCCTGGATCCGTATCCGGGTCCACTGTTTGTCGGCCAATACGCCCCGGGTCCGAACAAGCAGTTCCAGGTGCACGGTCAGATCGCCGACGTCAGGATCTACCGCCGCGCGCTCCCGGTTGCGGAGGTTGCGGCGATGGCCAAGGACGATCGGTGGCGGTGAATCACCGAGCGAGAGACGTGATCGGTTCTGTCTAGCCGAGCCGCACTGGCCCTATTCGCCCGAAAGGGAACCGATGGAGTTCCTGCCGGCCTGTCAGGGCCGACAGGCCAACCCCTGCCTCGCCCTACCCCGCAAACGCCTCGAAGATACGATGGCTGATCGGCCTGGTGGCCGGGTAGAGGTCCTTGTAGATGTCGAACCATTCGGCGTACTGCTTGGCCAGCCTGGTGTCGGGCTCGAAGGTCCGCCCCGGCTTGCTGACGTGCTCGAAGGCGTCTTGCTCGTCCTTGTAGAGCCCCACGCCGATGCCGGCCAGGATGGCCGCACCGAGCGGCGTCGACTCCTCGATGTCGGGCACCTCGATGCACCGACCGATCACGTCGGCCTTGTTCTGCATCCAGAAGGTGTTGCGCACGGCCCCGCCGATGGCGACGAACTGATCGAGCTTGCGGTCCAGGGCCGCCTCCATCGCCTGCACGATCTCGAGGAACTGATAATCGAGACCCTCGATCATCCCACGGAGCATGTCCGCTCGGGTTGCGCGCGTGCTCATGCCCACGAACGCACCGAGCGATCGCGGATCGTCGATCGGACAGCCCGCCGCCGACATGTGCGGCAGGAACATCGTGCCTCGCGCCCCCGGCGGCGCCGCGGCCGCCTCGGCCATCAGGTAGTCCCAATCGACGCCGCCCTCGGTCTCGGCCCTGTGGGCCGCCTCGAACCCGAACTGCTTGCGGAACCACTCGAGCAGTTCACCGGCGACCGAGCTGCCCCAGGCACTGTACATCCCCCTCGCCACGTGCGCCTGCATCGTCGCGCCCGTCTCGCGGACGCGGTCGGTCAGCACCGGCTCGGGCACGACGGCCTCGACGAACTCCCACGTACCCGTCACGCTCAGGACGACACCGGGCCGGTACGCGCCTACCGGCAACGCACCGCAGAGGTGATCATGCCCGCCCAAGACGACGGGTGTGCCCGTCGGCAGGCCGGTGGCCTCCGACGCCGTCTCGGTCACCTCGCCGAGCACGGTCCCGCTTGGCAGCACCTCGGGCAAGATCGTCCCGTCGATGCCCGACAGGCTCAACATCTCGTCCGACCAATCCAGCTGGCGCTGATCGAAGAGCATCGTGCACGAGGCCATGCTGCGGTCCGTCGCCCGTCGTCCGCACAGCATGAAGTTGAGGAAGTCCTCGATCAACAGCCAGGTGCGGGTGCGGGCCATGACGTCCGGCTCGTTCTGCATGACCCACAGGATCCTCAGAGCCGAGTGGATGGGCCAGATCGGATTGCCGCCGACGGCGAAGGTCTTCTCCGGACCGATCGTCTCGCGCCACCACGCGTGCTGCGGGGTGGTCCGTGCGTCGTGCCAACTGATGAAGGGGTAGAGCCACGTCCCGTCCTCGTCGATGGGCACGCCGTCCATGCCCATGCCCGTCACGGCGACGCCGCGGACCTGCGAGGCATCGGTCAGCTGCGACACCGCGTCTCGGATCGCCGCGGCCGTACCGCCCCAGATCTGCTCCGGCTCCCACACCGTCCACTCCGGATGGTCGGGGTCGGGGTGGAACCGCTCGGTCGGACGGCTGCCGGACGCGACGACGTTGCCGCTCAGGTCGTAGAGGACGGCTTTTAGGCTCGTCGAGCCGAGGTCGATGCCCATCAGGTAGTCCATCGGCGTGGCCTCCGCATGGTGTTGGGTCGCAGCGGTTGAGATGAAGACTGCTTCGAGCGGTCAGGCTAGCGGCTAGGCAGGCGGGGTACAAGTTTCGCGTGGGGCGTGGGCCGACCGGCCAAGCGACTAAGAACCGCCAGCGGAAGGTCCAAGTTTGTCGGCCTCATCGACCATGGCAGACACGCTCCACTCGGGCAAGAAGCCGTGACGGGCGCGGGTGTAGTCGCCTTGACCCGTCCCATACTGGAGCAGGAAGCGCATGGCATCCGCATAACCCAGCTCACGAACCAGGATCTCCAAGGTCCGTCGGCGCAACTCAACGGGATTGGGAATCGTATTCATGGAAGCCGTTCCCGAGCCAGCGAGACTGGATCCACAACTCTCTAAGTGAGCATGGACCCCGCAGCCGTTCTCAGCTATCCTGCCGGTCCCGTGATCGTCCACACCCGGAGGAGTCGAGGCATGTCCGAGATGACCGGCGCCCAGCGCGTGATGACCGCCCTGCGGCGGGAGCAGCCCGACCGCATCCCGCACTTCGAATGGGCGGTCGACCGCAAGGTCCGCGAGATCCTCTGCCCCGGATGCTCGTACGAGGAGTTCGTCGTCCGCATGGGCTGGGACGCCATCCTCGTGGCGCCCAACTTCACCAAGGAGCAGGTCGGTCCCGACCGGTGGAAGAACGAATGGGGCGTCGTCCGGCAGTATACCGGCGAGGAGGACACCTTCCCCGTCGAGAGCCCGATCAAGACGCTCAAAGACCTCGAGCGCTACGACGTGCCCGACCCCGATGCGCCGGGCCGATACGACAGCGTCCGCGCCGCCGTCGAGCAGTTCAAGGGCGACAAAGCCATCGGCGTCCACCTCAACGACGTCTTCTCCATCCCGCGATATCTGATGGGCTTCACCGAGCTGATGCTCGCCTTCGTCGACTGCCCCAAGCTCGTCGAAGGGCTGGTCGAGCTGTCGGTCGAGGTCAACCTGGCCATGGCCAAGCGGGTGGCCGAGATCGGCGCCGATTTCGTCTTCACCGGCGACGATTACGCCTCGACCCAACAGCCGTTCATCTCGCCCGATTGGTTCGCCCAGTACCTCAACCCCGGTCTGAAGCGGGTCATGGGCGGGTTCAAGGAGCTGGGCCTGGGCGTCATCAAACACACCGACGGCCAGATCTGGCCCATCATGGATATGATCGTCGACTCGGGCATCGACTGCCTCGACCCGATCGACCCGGTCGCGGGGATGGACATCGGCCAGGTCAAGGCCAAGGTCGGCGATCGCGTCGCCGTCAAGGGCAACGTCGACTGCGCCCGCACCTTGACGTTCGGCTCGATCAAGGACGTCGTGCTCGAGACGAAGGACGTCATCGCCAAGGCCGCGCCGGGCGGCGGGTTCATCCTGTCGTCGGGCAACACGATTCACTCGTCCGTTAAGCCGGGCAACTACCTGGCGATGCTGAATACCCTGGGCATGTACGGCTCGTACCCGATCGACATGGGCCACTGGCAGGGCAAGACGACGGACGGCTTCTGGGCGTAACCCGGGCTTCACGGCCGGGGGCGGCCATGCCACACAGGGCGGCATCGTATGAACCAACGCGGGGGCATCTGGCAGGAGATCAAGGGCAGCACCGACGTGCCGGTGCTCATCATCGGCGGGGGCGTCAACGGCATAGGCCTGTTCCGCGAGCTGGCCCTGCAAGGCATCGATTGCCTGCTCGTCGACAAGGCCGACTTCGTCGCGGGCGCGAGCTCGAAATCCTCCCGGATGATCCACGGCGGGCTCCGCTACCTCGAGAACGCCGAGTTCAAGCTCGTTCGTGAGGCCTTGCTCGAGCGGAACCGGCTGCTCGATAACGCCGCGCATGTCGTCTCGCCGTTGAAAACCACTTTGCCCCTCTTCTCGTGGCTGGCCGGACTGATCAAGTCGCCGCTGGTCTTCCTGGGCCTGCCCGTCAAGCCCGGCGGACGCGGCGTGCTGATCGCCAAACTCGGGCTGTGGTTCTACGACTTCGTCACGCGCAAGAACCGCCGCACGCCCACGCACTTTTTCATGTCGAGGAACAAGGCCCTGCGCGAGATCCCCGGCCTGAATCCCGGCATCGTCGCAACCGCCACCTACTGGGACGCCTGGATCACCCAGGCCGAGCGGCTCTGCATCGAGATGATCAGCGACGCCCGCACCGCCAACCCGAGCTGCCGCGCGCTGAACTACGTGAGCGTGGCCGGCGCCGACGGCGACACCGTGACGCTGCGCGAGGAGACCACCGGCCAGACCGTCGCTGTTCGACCACAGATCGTCATCAATGCGACCGGCGCGTGGGTGGATCGCGCCAATGCCGCACTCGGTCTGGACACGAAGCTCATGGGCCCGACCAAGGGCTCGCATCTGGTCGTAGACTGCCCCGAGCTGTACGAGGCCCTCGGCGATCGGATGGTCTACTACGAGCACAAAGACGGGCGGATCTGCATCGTCTTTCGCTTTCTCGACAAGGTCATCATGGGCTCGACCGACATCCGCATCGACGACCCCGACGCCGCCCAATGCGGCGACGATGAGATCGAGTACATGATGACCACGCTCGGCGGCATGTTTCCGGAGCTGCCGCTGAAGCGCGAGCACATCGTGGCCACCTATTGCGGGGCCCGTCCCCTGCCCGCGGCCGACAGCAACACGACCGGACGGGTCAGCCGCGATCACAGCATCGAGGCCTTCGAGCCCGAAGGCGGACGGGCGTTTCCGATCCTCTGTCTGGTCGGCGGGAAATGGACGACGTTTCGCGCCCTGGCCGAGCAGACGGCCGACCAGGTTCTGTCGCGGCTCGGGCGGCCGCGACGGACCTCGACCGAGCAGGTCGCCATCGGCGGCGGCAAAGACTACCCCCAGGACGAGGCCGAGCGTCGGCGATGGGTCGAGCGTGTCGCGTCCGACACCGGGCTGTCCACCGATCGCATGGCCATACTGCTGAGTCGCTACGGAACGGCCGCCGAGGCCTTCGCGCGCAGGGCGACGCCGGAGTCGGAGACGCCGCTGACGTCGCTGCCGGAGTACACCGTCGGCGAAATCGAGCACATCGTCGCGACCGAGTGCGTCGAGCATCTGCCCGACCTGATCTGGCGGCGAAGCCTGATCGCGCTGCTGGGTCGGGCTTCGCCAGAGGCCATTGACGAACTGGCCGAGATCGCCGCACGGACGCTGGACTGGGACCAGGCCCGCAAGGAGCGTGAGATCGACGCCGGCGGCGACGACATATCCATAACGGGCTAAGAGGGACGGTCGCCTACTTCCTTGCCCGCACGTGCGAATGGGAGGTGACGGTCCCTCGCTGAGGATTCGTCACCGCTGGTCCAGTTGCAGCCCGGCCACGACCCGCTCTAGAATCCACACACCAGAAGGACACAGCGCGGTCAAATGCCACTACCCACAAGGAGACCACCATGCGACGGATGAACCTACATCGGCACGCAACGCTTGCAACCATCATGCTGGCCGGCCTGCTGGCCGGCTCGGTCTCGGCCGAGCCTCTGAAGAAGGCCCGGCTCTTCATGGAGCTGCCGGACAAGTGCAACACGCCCGACGGAGCGACGCTCGCTCCGGACGGCAGTATCATCCTGTCCTGCCCGAACTACAACGACGCCAACTACCCCGGCATCCTGGTGCGAATCACCAAGGACAACAGGCTCGAGGAGTTCTTCAAGCTGCCCGCCCATCCCCAGACCGGCAAGGTCGGACCGATGGGTCTGGACTTCGGGCCGGACGGCCACCTCTATGTAGCCGACAACCAGTGCTTCAACACGACGCTCTACAAGTCGCGCCTGCTTCGCGTTCGCATCGAGAATGGCAAGCCCGTCGGGTGTGATGTGGCCGTGTACGGTTTCAAGGTGGCCAACGCCGTCATCTGGCGAGGCGACTACGTCTACGTCAGCGACTCGGTGCAGGACGTCGAATGGCCCGTCAGCGAGAGCCACTTCGCGAGTTGCATCTATCGCTTCCACATCAAGGAGTTCGGCGACAAGCCGCTCGAGCTGAAGCCGGCGGGTCAAGACCCGCACTGCATCGCGAGGATCTACTGCCGAAGCCGTTCGTTCGCCTTCGCCGCCGACGGCCTGACGTTCGACGACGAGGGGAACCTCTACTGCGGCTGTTTCGGCGACGGCCTGATGTACAAGATCACCTTCGACGCCGACGGCAACGTCGCCTCGAACACCGTCTTCGCCGAGGACCCCACGATGGCCTGCTGCGACGGCATCTTCTACGACGCCAAGCGAAAGGTCATCTACGTGTCCGACTCGATCCTCAACGCCGTGCACCGCGTCGACCTGAAGGGCAAGGTCACCACGCTGGCCCGCAACGGCGACACCGACGGCGCCGACGGCGGCATCGATCAGGTCTGCGAGGTGCTGGTCCGCGGCGACGAGCTGATCATCGTCAATATGGACTTCCCGTTCCCGGGCCTGACCAACACCGCGTTCGACAAGCCGTACACGTTGTCGGTCGTGAAGCTGGACTGACGAGGAGAATAGAGAAGACAGAAGACAGAAGACAGAATACAGAATGCAGGAGACAGAATTCGGGATACGGAAGCGTGCAACGCGAAAAGGAAATGGAGCCGGGGGCGGACGACGTGAGGTGAGCCTTGGCACAGGAGAGCTTGCCGCCGGCCAAGACGTTTCAGGATCTGACCGTTTGGCAGAAGGCGCACAGGTTCGTGCTCGAAGTCTACGGACTCACATCGGGCTTCCCCAAGCACGAGATGTTCGGATTGGCGTCTCAGTTCCGACGCGCGGCTGTGTCTATCCCTGCGAACATCGCCGAGGGTTTCAAGAAGCGCGGCGCTGCGGACAAGGCCCGCTACATGAACATCAGCCAGGCATCCCTCGAGGAGTGCCGTTACTACCTTCTACTCGCCCGCGACCTCCACTACTGCGAGCTCGACGGGCAGCTAGAGCAACTCGATGAGGTCAGCCGCATGCTGGACGCATATGCCCGAGCGATTCGGTCTGGCCCGTGAATCCTGGCTCCCGGCTTCTATCTCCAGTATTCTGTCTCCTGCATTCTGCATTCTGTATTCTGAATTCTGTCTGCTGTATTCGGTATTCTCCCCCCCCTCATTTCCCAATCACCGTAAACATCACGTGCCAGCCGGAGCCGCCGCTCAGGGCGTCCGGCTTGGCCTCGGTCGAGTCGACCGGGCCCATCTCACCGGCGCAATAGCAGCCGAAGAGCGGCAGGTCGTTGCCGATGGCTTTCTGCATGGCCTCCAGCTCGTCGGACATCTTGGACAACTTGCTCCGGCGGCCCGCACAGTTGAAGGCCAACACGGCGACGGGCTTGCCCTTCATCTTGGCCATGGCCTCCTTCGCGCCGTCGTTGGCGGTGGCGATGACCTTCGCTTCCGTCTTGGCCATACGTCCCGAGAGCGAGACCTTGAAATCGCCCGACAGCATGAGCGCCAAGGCCGAGTCCTTGAACATCCGCCCGCCGTAATACACGAAAGTCTGACCGGCGTTCTTGTTCACGCAACCGCCCGTGATGGGGAACCTCTTGCCGACGACCTTCTGGGCGCCCTCGACGATGGCCTGGTTCTTGGGCGAGTGGGCGTCGGGGATAAGAAGGAGCAGCCGGTCCGTGTCGGTCTTGCGGAGCTTGGAGGCAAGCTTGGCCCCAGCGGCGCGAAGGCGCTTCTCGATCGCCTCACGGTCCTTGTCGAAGGTAAGCTTCGAGGTCCCCAGATCGGTCACCAATGCGGCCGAGACGCCCACGCCCTCACCACCGATGCCCAAGAGACACACCGCATCGAAGTCGGTGCAGCCGCCCTGCGTGAAGGACCCGTACGTGGCCCCTCCCAGCACGATGTCCTTGCCCAAGACGCTACAGACACCCTGAAGCAGCTTCTGCTTGTAGTCCTCGTCCTCGAAGCACTCGGAGACGATCACCGCGCGGAGCGGCGCCCCGCCCATGGCCTTCTTGAGCGCTTCGGCGGCGGCCTTGCCGGCCTTGAGGGGCTCCTCCTCGGCCTGGGCCGAGGCGACACGGAGGACGACCTCGCCGTCCGCCTTGGCCGGCGCGCTCGACCACGTGTCCTCGGCGGCCGCGGCCGGTGCCGACGCCAGCGCGATGCCTGCAGCGGCGACGGCAAGCCCCAAGGTATAGGTCCGGATCGACGGGTTCCTGCTATGGCGAGTCATGACAGAGTCCTCCTATGCTGCTTCGAATAGAGTTTGACGATTGTGGCACGGCCGCCCCCGGCCGTGTGGCGATTTCGGCACGGCCGCCCCCGGCCGTGTGGCATCGAACTACCCAGCCGAGGGCGGCTGGGCCACATGAGAAAGGCGCGTTCGACCGTTCGGCATTTGCTGCAAACAGCTCAGTACTTCGAGGAGCACAGGCCCCATTCGAGCTTGCTGTCAAAGGGCGGCCGATCGCCCCACTGGTCACCGGTCCAACGGCACCAGGCCAGGGGATTGCGCTGCGACGGCCACAGTCCGGCCGCCCGGCCCCAGTCGCGGACGCCCGTGCCGTCGGGATCGTGGACGCACACGGACAGGTAGAATTCGCGCCCCTCGCTGGGTCGAATCCGCTCACGCATCAATCGGAACGGGATCGCGCATTCGTAGTGTGTCAACGTGCCCTTTCGGCTGACGGCGACCTTCGCCTTGGAGAAGGCCAACGGCGCGAGCGGTCGGGGCTTGGCGGCCTCGGCCAGCTTCCGGCCGGGTTCGATCAGCCTGAAGCACCGGCCCTCGACGCCGGAGCCCGTCCACGCGAACAGGAACTCGTGTCGCGCGGCCTTGTCGCTCGGCGAGGTGCCCGTCTTGGTCTCTCGCGGTGCGATGGCGACTTGGATGGCATCGAAGGCGCCGGCCTCACGCAGGCCGACCAACTTGTTCTCCTCGACCGTGACAAGCAGCGAGAATCGCCGACGGTTCCAATAGGTGCTGATGACGGTCTTCTTGCCGTCGGTCGTGAACGTGATCGGGATGGCGTCCTTCCACTCCTCGGGATTGCCGTCGGTCGTGGGCTTGTAGTAGGGCGCGCTGGCGCAGACGACGTCCTGCTCGCGTGTGACGGAGGTGCCGGCCCCTGTGGCCGTCGCTTGAATGGGATACGCGTTGCTCTCGCGATTCACGCCGCGCTCGACCGTGAAGGGGATTCGCTTGACCTGCCCCGGCGCCAGCGAGACCTCCTGCTGGGCGGTCGCCAGGCGCCAGTCCTGGGGCACACTCAATTCGAGCGTGCCCTTGTAGGGGACGTCGCGCAGGTTCTTGACCGCCACATAGACCAGCGGTAGCGAGGCGGGCGCCACGGCGAGGCTCTCCACGCGAAGCGCCACGGGCTCCGACGCCGGAGCGATGCGGTTCGAGCCCAACACGAACGCCAGTCCGACGACGAGTTGCCCGTACCGGATACGTTGGACACTGTGCGCGCGCATGGGGTAGCCCCTATCGGTGCCGGACGGTTATTCTGGGTGAGTCCTTCCTGGCGGTCAATGGCTGTGACTACGGAGTAGAAACCTAAGGTGCGTCTTGACGCACCTTCTCAACCCGTGCCCCTTCTCCCGCGCCCGCTCCCCGGGTATCCTTCCCGCTGCCGGCCTGCAAGGGCCCGTCCCGACGATCGAACGCAACCGAGCTGCTCGGCAGCCCAGCAAGGAGACCACCACCATGAAGAAGGTCCTGATCGCCCCCCGTCGCTATGTCCAAGGTCCCGGCGTGCTGAGCGAGATCGGCAGCTACATCCAGATGCTCGGCCGCAAACCGCTCGTGCTGTGGGACGACCGCGTCAAGGGTATCGTCGGCGAGACGATCCTCGACGGCTTCAAGCAGGCCGGCCTCGAGGCCGTCGACGTGGCGTTCGCCGGCGACTCCACGCACGCCGAGGCCGAGCGCGTCGGCAAGATCGTCGAGGACAACGGCATGGACGTCTCGATCGGCGTGGGCGGCGGCAAGACGCTCGATGTCGCCAAGGCCGTCGGCATCGAGAAGGGCATCCGCATCGTGACCTGCCCGACCATCGCCTCGAACGACTCGCCGACGAGCGCGGCCACCGTGTGGTACGACGACGACGGCCACTTCATCAACTTCGATTGCTGGCCGTTCAACCCGGACCTGGTCATGGTCGACAGCCGCGTGATCGCCAACGGGCCCGTCCGCGCGTTCGTGGCGGGCATGGGTGACGCCCTCGCGACGTGGGTCGAGGCCAAGGCCTCGTATCATACGCGGCCGCTCAACCTGGCCGGCGGCGTGTCGACGCTGGCGGCCATGCGGATCGCCGAGCTGGGCTATCAGATCTTGATGGAGCACGGTGTCGAGGCCAAACGGGCCGTCGAGCTGAACGTCGTCACACCGGCGGTGGAGAAGGTCATCGAGGCGAACGTGCTGCACTCGGGGCTGGGCTTCGAGAGCGGCGGGCTTGCGACGGCGCACATGGTGGCCAACTGCCTGCCGTCGTTCCCCGAGTGCCACGGTCTGATGCACGGGGAGGAGGTGGGCTTCGGCGTCATCACCCAGCTCTGTCTCGACGAGGACGTGCCCACCGACGAAATGTACGACATCGTCGATTTCGAGATCGCGGTGGGCTTGCCCGTCACCTTTGCCGACCTGAACCTCGAGGGCGTCTCGCGCGACCGCCTGAAACCGATCGGCGAGGCCTGCGCGTCCGAAGGGTCTCTCTGCGAGAGCCACAGCTTCAAGGTCACGTGCGATAGTGCCGTCGACGCCATGATCGCCGCCGACGCCCTCGGCACCGAACGGAAGGAGCTGATGGGATTGTTGTAGTGGAAGACCACCGTCCGGGGAGCTCATGGTGCGGCGCGCCGGGTGCCGCTGGCGGTTTGTTCGCCAATGGGGGCGGGCGAGTGAGAGGCTCATGGCTTCGCCTCTCCTGGGCTCCGTCGAAGGAAGCGCCAGGGAGGACGAATCTCCGTACCGATTCGTAGCTCTCACCGCTGAGCAAGTGGGTTACGCGTTCAACTCGCAACGCACAGAGTCCTTGGTGTGCAGGCCACGCAGGCGACTGGCAGTTTGCTTCCATGCTACAATAGGGCTTGCACGTCGGAGGGCTGAATCCATGCGTCCAACAGACCGAACGCACGTCTTCATCCGGACCGCGCCGGCCGTCGCTGTGCTTGTCATCGTCTCGCTGACACGCGCCGGTCGGGCCGCGACCGACCGTCTGCCCGAGAACCTGGCCAAGCGCGCGACGATCACCGCCGACAGCGTCTACAACAAAGACTACCTCCCCAAGCTCGTCGCCGACGGCGTCGTGCCTGCCGCCGAGGGCAAGGAGGACGTCGGCCATGCCTGGTGCGTCAACGGCAAGACGCATCGCGGCGGCGCGACGCTCACGTTCACATGGGCCGAGCCCGTCCGCATCGCCGAGATCGTCTACTACGCCCGCACGGGATGGTTCATCAATGAGGGTTGGAAGGACTGCGAGGTTTGCGCCAACGGTCGCGGTGCGCCGATCGCCACAGGCCGCTTGGCCAAACGGCACGGCCCGCAGCGCATCCGATTGCCCAAGCCCGTGCAGGCACGCAAGCTCACGCTCCGGTTCACCAGCTCGTACGACGGCCTCAACCCCGGCGCCTCGGAGGTGCAGATCTTCCCCGCCATCCCGTCCGATCGCGCCCTGACCCGATTCCTCCGGCGCGCCGACCCGTCCAACTCACTGGGCAGGATGCCGTGGGTCGATCGCGTCGACGCGGCCAAGCTCCGCGGGCTGATCCTGCGGCTCAAGGCCACCCACGGCCCCGACTATGCCCAGGCCGGCGAGCACCTCGCCCGCCTCGATCGATTGGCCAAGGGCAGACTCTCGGCCAAGGCACCCGATCGGTGTGGCACGGCCGCCCCCGGCCGTGAAAGAGAAACCCTCCCAGCCGAGGGCGGCTGGGCCACACAGGCCAAGCCGGCGCCGCCGGACCTCGACCACGCCCTGGCCGACCTCCAGCGCGAGGTCTTGCTGTTCGACGTCGATCGCCTCGTGGTCATCAAGCGGCACGAGATCGTCGCCTCACACGTCTACACCTACCACTACGAGGGCTTCAAGCCCGGCGGCGCGCTGATGACCATCGCGCCGCACGGCAGCGACGACGACCCGGCGGCCGGGGATCCCCGCGAGCTCGTCACCTCGCCCACCGGCCAGATCCTCGACTGCGACCTGTCCTACGACGGCAAGACGATTCTCTTCAGTTGGCGGCGGACCAAGGACGAGGGCTATCACCTCTGGACCATCGACGTCGACGGCTCGAACCTCCGCCAGATCACCGACGGCGAGTGGCACGACTACAACGGCTGCTGGCTGCCCGACGGCGGCATCGCGTTTTTGAGCACGCGGTCGGCCCAGTTCGCGTACTGCTGGCACGCGCCGGTCGGCGTGGTGCATCGCATGGACGGCGACGGCCGTAACGTCGTACGGCTCTCGGCCAACTACCTCAACGACTTCACGCCGCAGGTCCTCGACGACGGGCGGCTCATCTACAGCCGGTGGGAGTACGTCGACAAGCCGGCCATCCCGATCCAGAGCCTCTGGACGATCAACCCGGACGGCACATGCCTGAGCGCCTACTTCGGCAACGGCGTGCTCTCGCCCGGGACGTTCATGGAGGCCCGGTCGATCCCCGGCACGAACCGCATCATCTGCACGATGACAGGCCATAAAGGCCCGACCCGCGGGGCGATCGGCGTGGTCGACCGATCGCTCGGCCTGAACGCCCAGGAGGCGATCCGCAACATCACGCCCGACGTGCCGCTGCCGCCGGTCGACAAGGGCAACGGCAACACGTCCGGCTCGAAGCAGTACAGCTGCCCGGTGCCGCTGGACGCCGAGCGGTTCCTGGTCTCGATCCGCGGACCGCTGCTGGTGCGGACGATCGACGGCGGGTGCCAGTCGATCGCCCTGCCCAGTCCGGACGGCGGGATGCAGTACCTCAACGCCCTGCCGATCCGCCCACGTCCGCGGCCCCCCGTGATGGCCTCGGCCCACGGCGGGCCCGAAGCGGGGCCAACGCCCGCGACCGTGTACCTCCAGGACATCTACCAGGGACTCGAGCCGGCCGTCCGGCGCGGCCAAGTCAAGCGGCTCCGCATCGTCCGCGAGATGGAAAAGGCCGTGCGGATCGACCCGTCGCTTCGGGCGTTCGGCTTCCAGTTCCCGGTGATTTCATGCGGCGCCACGTACGCGGGCAAGCATGTGCTGGGCGAGGTGCCGGTTGAGGCCGACGGGTCGGTCACCTTCCACGTGCCGGCCGGCCAGCCAGTCTACTTCATGGCGCTCGACGCCCAGGGCCGGGCCGTCCAGCGGATGCGGAGCTTCACGCACTTCATGCCGGGCGAGGCACAGGGCTGCGTCGGCTGTCACGAGTCGCGGCGAACCTCGCCGTCGCTGCGACGGGGCCTGGCGATGGAGAGACCGCCCCGCACCATCGAACCGCCCGAGTGGCGCGGCCCCGACGCCGATCCCAAGCGCGGCTTCGGCTACACGCAGATCGTCCAGCCGGTGCTCGATACGTATTGCGTCTCGTGCCACCACGCACCGGACGCGCCCAAGGGCGTCGACCTGAGCGGCGACAAGACCGACTACTTCAGCGTCTCGTACGAGGTGCTGGCCCGCGATAACCAGGGCCCGGCCGGCAGCCCCTACGTGAGCTGGATCCCCACCTACAACGGGCACGAGCAGAACATCCTCGAGACGCGTCCCCTGGCCTGGGGCTCGCCCAAGAGCCGGCTGGCCGAGATCATCCTGAGCGGCCACCCCGACGCCGACGGCAAGCCGCGCTTCGCGATGGACGAGACCAGCCGCCGCCGCATCCTGGCCTGGATCGACCTGAACGTGCCGTACTACGCCAGCAGCGAGACGGCCTATCCGAAGGCGCAGGGCTGCCGGCGGATCTATCCAGCGAATCTCGACAAGACGCTCGCGGCCGTGGCCAGACGTCGATGTGCAAGCTGCCACGCCAAGGGAAAGATTCCACGCAAGGTCTGGACGCGAATCACGAACCCCGAGCTGAACAGCTTCCTGCTCGCACCGCTGGCGAAAGCGGCCGGCGGGACCGAACGGTGCGGCAAACCCGTCTTTGTGAGCAAGATCGACTCCGACTACCAGACCATCCTGCGGACGTTCGACGACGTGCGGGAGATGCTCCGCAAGCGTCCTCGAATGGACATGCCGGGTGGGCAACCCGCGCCGGAGGTGTGTCGCATCCGGAAGTAGGCGGCGACAAGGGGTCACAACGCGATCTCTACTTCCTGATCACCAACTCGTCGCACCGCTTTCCCGCCGCGTCGTAGGCGCGAAACGTCAGGCGCTTGCCGTCGATGTCGAACGTCTGATACCACGGCCCGCCGTTCATGGCCTTGACGACGTAGTCGGGCGACTTGCGGTCCTTCTCCCGGCCGCGCGTGGCCACCGACGTCAGGTAGATCGTCCCCTCGGCGGGCGAATCCACGGGCCGGCCGAGCCGCATCGGCCTTGTGCGGTAGTAGTGGTGGACGTGCCCGTGCAGCATCATGTCGACGTGGTGCTTGGCGAAGACCCGCTCCCATCGCTTTCGGATCGGGCCGTACTCGTCGTCCTCCGGATGGCAGTACAGCGGGAAATGGTAGATGCCGAACCGCCACGTGGCGTCCGTTTCGGCGAGCACCTTCTCCATCCACCTGGCCTGCACCTCGTACGACGTGCCGACGTCCAGCACCAGGAACAGCGCGTTGCCGTAGCGGAAGCTGTACGTCCGCTCGGGCTCGACGCCGGCCGGCCCGTTGTGGGGAAACTCGAACAGCGCCAGCGGCAGCCACGCTCCCAGGCCGTCCTGGTCGTCGTGGTTGCCCAGCGCGAACATCACCGGCTTGCGACCGAACGCGCCCGCCGAGTACGCGAAGACGTGGTCCCACTCGTTGCGGTACAGGCCGGTGCTGACGACGTCGCCGCCGATCAGATAGAACGCCGTCGCCGGATGCCGGTGATGGGCCAGCTTCAGCACGTCGCGCCAGTGCGTCGAGAGGTGCGTATCGCCGAAGTAGACGAACGAGAACGGCGCCTCGCGGCCCGGCGCGGTCGTGAACGTCCCGTCCCTCAGCCACGCGCCCGACTCCGGTGAGCCCACGGTATAGGCGTAAGTCGTGCCCGGCTTCAGTCCTCGCAACACGGCCGTGAAGCGGTGCGTCGTGCGGTCGTTCATCAGCAGGCGGTCCTCGATGACCGCGCGTTCGGCGGCAACGTGCTTCTCGGCCGAGACCGGTTCACCCTTGGGACGGTACCGGACCGCGCCCCGCTTGACGTCCGTGTGGGTCCGCCATTGGATCGTCTGCGTCGTCCGCGGGTCGTCGCTCCACGTGAGGGCGACGTGGTCGGGCCTGGCCGACGACGGATACGGCGTCTTGCGGAACGCGCCGACCAGATGCGCCTCGCGGGCCCGGCCACGGAACGTCGTCAGCAGATGATGCCCTTCGAGCGACCTGGGCAGCTCCTCGATGACCAGCTCGTTCCAGTCGCGGTACGTCCACGCGCCCTTCTTCATGGTGATGACGGCCTCGCCGGCCGGGAAGAGGTTGGCGATCTTGACGGTGGCGCCGGGCTCCTGCGGGCCAACGCAAACGAAGTAGACGATGCGGTGCTTGCCGAAGCCGTTGATACCGAGCTCGACGCGTCCCGCATCGAACCGTTTCTGCCAGACCTCGTAGGTCCAGATCTCGTTCTTGACCGTCAGGTCGGTCTTCTCGAAGCCGGCCGGCTCGAGCCAGAACGGCACCGGTCGTTGGTCGCGATTGCGGATGACCGAGACGACGACCGGCACGTTGACGTCGAACGTCCAGTATTTCGTGGCCAGGACCTTGCGCTCGGTCGGGGTGAGGAGCTTGAGGGCGGTTTTGTGGTCGATGCTGCGCAGGGCCGGCTCATCCAACGTGGCGTAGAGCCGCGTGACCACGTTATCCATCGTCTGCGTGAGCGCGGGCTCGGCCGCGGCGCCGGCCGCCGGGCAGAGATGCAGCGCAACACACAGTGCCATCCCCGTCGATGTGCGAACGGCCTGTCCGGTCATCCCCTTTCGCCTCCTTCAGATGGCTCATGCCAGCATCATATCCACCGACATCGCCGCCATCGACCAGACCACGTCGGTCGGCATGTGTTGGACGCCGGCCGGGTCAAAAAGCTGCGAACACGCGGAGGGGAAATCCTCGTCGCCCAGCCACACCACGAACGCCACCGGCACCTTGGGGAACACCGCGAGCTTCACGGCCATGTCACCGTGGTCCCACGCCGAGCCGCCGAGCTTCCTGCCCTTGTCCTGGAACGCTTCGGGGCTGACGGCGTACCGCTCGGCGATCTTGTCCAGGGGTAGGACGTGCGCGCCCTTCGAGAACATCGCTCCGCCCGGCAGCTCGCCCGGCGGCACGAACGCGCCCGAGAGGGGACCGCCCCTGGCGTGAAGAAGGTATCCCAGAATGGACACGCCCGAGACGTCACCGAGACCCTCGGTAAGATGCCGGCCTAGATCGTTGGCGGCGATGATGCGCCGATCCGCCAGGCTGACAAGGACGTGCTGGCCGAGGCACGGCACGCTGTAGGCGGCCGCCGCTTGATCGAACCGGACCCGGGCGCTGGCCTGCACCTCGGCGGGATCGAGCTGCTCGAGTCTGTCCCAAGCCTGCTGCTCGCCGGTCCACGCCATCGGAGCCTCCCCCGCGGACATCACAGTCCGTGGAACGTGCGAGCCCGACCCGGTCTCACTTGCCGTCCAGATGCTTGTCGGCGAAGTCCATGTACCGCTGCCAGTCGTACTCGGTCAGGTTGTGGCGGCCGGTCCGGCAGTGGTAGCCAATCGTGCCGTGCACCGGCTGATCGACCTTCGGCATGGTATCGGCCGGCAGACCTTCGAGCCCGAACAGGCGATACACCGGGCTGGCGTGCTTGGCCGCGAGGAACTCGCCCTTGGGATCGGCCCAGCGATCCTCAACGGCGCTGGCGACGTAGACGGGTCGCGGCGCGGCCAGCGCGATCAACATGTGCTGGTCCACCGGCAGGTCGTTCACGCGGTTGTTGTACGTCTTGAAGTTCGCACAGAACCAGTGTGGGAAGACGGTGTTGATCCGCCCGACCGTCTCGCCGAACTCCCGACGGCTGAGCGCCGCACCGCCGCAGCCCGAATCGTTGGAGATGACGATAGCGAAGCGTTGGTCCTGCGCGCCGGCCCACAACGACGTCTTGCCGAGCCGAGAATGACCGAGCACCATCACGCGCTGGTTGTCGACGTCTTTGTCGGTCTCAAAGTAGTCCTGCGCGCGAGACAGGCCCCACGCCCACGCACCGATCGATCCCCACGCGTCGGCCGGCCGCTTCTCGCCATGCTCCTTATCGAACGCTCCGTGCACGCCGTTCTTGAACCCGTCGTGATAGTCCGGATCGATATCGCCGTAGTAGATCGTGGCCAGGCCGTAGCCCCGCGCCAGGATCTTCTCCACAGGGAACCGTGCCTTGGCCACGCCACGGGCTTCCTCGGTGGCTCGATTCTTCACCACGCCGGTTCGCTTGCGCGGTAGCCAACTCGTGCAGAGCTTGATGGCCGGGTCGGTGCTGATCGAGTGGTTGCCCTGGAAGTTCAGCAGCACGAAGAGCGGTACGGGTTTCTTGGCCTGGTTCGGCAGGTACATCAGGATGTCCATGCTCGGGCCGTCCGGCTTGCCCGTGAAGCTCACCGTCACCTGTTTGCGCATCGCCTTGCCGTTGAGCGCCTTCGGGTCGTGGTCGAATACCTTGAAGGTCATGCCCTTCGGCCTGTCGGGCGACCGGCCGTAGACGTGCTTGCGGAACAGCTCGAGGATCTCGGGCCTGCGCTTCGTCCGCCACATCTCCGCGCTCGTGACCTTCGTGCCGTCCTGCATGACCAGCGGGTCGGGTAGCGTGTAGTCGGGCACCTTCGACTCGTCGTAGTTCGGCTTGAATCGCTTGGCCGCATCCAGCGGTGTGGACAAGACCGTGACGATCGCCATAACGGCCAGGGACGTGATCGAACCCTTGGCCAGGCTCATGAATGCAGTCATGCCGAATCTCCTAGCAGGTGCAACGTCCGTGCCGGTGGTCCGGTGGGGGCACGTCTGCCGTGCAGGTCGACCTTCGGGCCACCCATCACTTCAGAGGGTGGAGCGACATTGTGGCCCAGCCGCCCTCGGCTGGGTGACATTGTGGCCCAGCCGCCCCCGGCTAGGTGACATTGTGGCCCAGCCGCCCTCGGCTGGGTTTTTCGACGGCTCACGGCCGAGGCGGCCGTGCCACATTGTTGAATTCCTGCCGGGGAGTCCTTACCCCGCGTGGAAGTCGCGTTTGGCCGGGTCGTAGACCTGCCGCTTGCCGGTGTCCATCGCGACGGTGGCCATCATGACCGCGACCGAGTGCGCGTAGCCGGCCTCGATCGGCGCGTTCGGCGTCTTGCCGGTTCGCATGCACTGGAGCCAATCGAGGAAGTTGTCGGGGCGCTCGACCGGCTTGACCTTCTCGGGCTTCTTGGGCGCCTTGGTCTCCTTGATGGCGCCGGCGGCCGAGTAGGTCGGGGCCCGCCAGTTGCTCAGGTCGATCACGCCCTCGTCGCCGTAGATCTTGAGCACGTTGCCGTTGGCGTTGCCGAAGTTGGTCGCGTAGCTGACGATGAATCCTTCGGGGTATTCCCACGAGGCCTGGCAGTGATCGGGGCAGGTGAACGCGTACTTGTCCTTCCACGTGTAGGTCTTGCCTTGAGCGACGGCGCTGTGCGGGATCGACGCCCCGACGATGTAGTGCAGCAGGTCGATGAAGTGGCAGCCGAGGTTCGCGATCGGCCCGTCGGTGAAGTCGCGGTAGCCGTACCAACCCGTCAGCCACTTGGCGTCGAAGGGCCGGTCGGGCTTGTCCATCAGGAACTCTTTGAAGTCGACGTCCTCGGCCTTGGCCTCGTCGAGCCGGCTGTACCAGTAGGGCTTCGTGCCGTTGCGACGCTGCTCGATGCGCGAGACCTTGCCGATGATGCCCGTTTTGAACAGTTCTTTGCAGCCGGCGCTGGTGGTCCAGCTTCGCACCTGCGTGCCCATCTGCACGACGATGCCAGCGTCCTTGACCGCGTCGCAGGCGTTGCGGAGCGAGGCCATGTCGTCGTACAGGCCCAGGGGCTTCTCGCAGTAGGCGTGCTTCTTGGCCTTGGCGGCGGCCACGAGGTGGGCGCAGTGATGGTGGTCGCACGAGGCGATCATGACCGCGTCGATATCGTCGAGGGCCATGATGTCGCGGTAGGAGACGAAGGCCCGCGCCTTGCGGCCGTACCACTCCTTACACCGTTGGGCCGCCTGCTCGCGCTTCTGTCGCCACGGATCGCTGACGGCCGTGAACTCGACGTTCTGGTCTTTGTCGTAGGGATGCACGCCGCCCATGTGCGCGGCGTAGCCTCGTCGGCCGCAGCCGATCAGCCCGATCGAGATGCGATCGTTCGCGCCGATGACGCGGGCATAGCTGGAGGCGGTGAGCGTCGCGGCCGCACCGGCCGACGCGGTCTTGAGGAAGTGGCGTCGGGTGGAACCGGCGGCTTTGCGCGGCATGCGAGCGCTGGTTGAATCGTTGCTCAACGGCTGTCGAGGGTTGGTTGAATCGGTCATGGGTGAGTCTCCTGTGCGTGCGGCGCGGCTGTTGGGCTTCCAGGACAAACGCGCCCGGACGTTCGTGGACGCGCTCGGACCTTGCTGGAAGCACCTCGGTGAGATCGCTCGCCGAATGGATGCGTCGCCGGTTCATCGAATCGCAGAAGCCTATCCTGACGAGTCTGACGATGACGTCAAGGGGATGACCAGCAGGGTTCGGGGTTCAGGGTTTGGGGGCGAGCGATGAATGATCAAGAGCGCGGGGGCGTCCCTGTCCGGAGGATGCTTCATCGGGGCTGTCTCAGACGGCGATTTCGTGAGAAGGCGAGGCTTCCGCCAAGCCGAGCGGAATCAACGTCAACGCTCCCTGACGGTATCATTCGTAACGCGCGTCCTTTCCGCGAACCCCGTGGTCACCGTCCCTCCTGAAATCAGTATGCCTCCAACGGTGGCGGCGGGACCCTCGAACCTCCGCCGAGCTTTCCAGTCAGCCACGCGATGAGCGAGCATTGCCACTGCCTCCTGCCTGGATCTATACTGAAACAAGTGTCTGACGAGGTACATGCACCATGACCACGGCCACGGAACATCCCCACGTCGTCCGTGATGACGAGATCCTCGGCGGCGAGCCTATCGTCAAGGGAACCCGCACGCCGGTCCGCTCCATCGTCGAGATCTGGCGGTTGGGCACGCCCCCAGATGAGATCCCCTCCGCGCTGCCTCATCTCTCGCTCAGCCAGGTCTTCGATAGCCTGAGCTACTACGCGGACCACCGAGACGAGATCAACGCCTACATCGAACGGAACCGGATTCCGGATGAAAAGATCGATGCACGTGTGAGGGACCTTTGAGTCAGGTCTTCTTCCGAGTCTACCTGGATGAGAATGTGGATGTTCGCGTAGCCGAGATCCTACGCGCTCGCGGCTTCGACGCTTTGACGTGCGGCCAAGCTGGTCGCCTCGGCCAGACTGACGAAGAACAGATGAGCTTTGCCGTGGCCGAAGGATGGGTCCTGCTGACGCATAACCGGGATCACTTCGAAAAGCTCGCTCAGGATTATGCTGCGTCCGGCAAGGATCATTGCGGAATCATCGTGGCCGTTCAGCGGCCATACGCGGCTATCGCTCGCCGACTGCTGATCGTGTTGGACCAAATCACGTCTGACGAGATGCACAATCTTCTGCTATATGTGTGAGGGGTCCGAAGCCACCCTTTGCTGTAACCAGCCGGGCGTTTGCCCAAGGCCAAACCTTGCGAACCACACCCCCTACCGCCCCTCATACCACACCAGCTTGTTCGCCCGGCCGGCGATGACGATCAGGTCCGGCTTGCCGTCGGCGTTGAGGTCGGCGACCGCCACGCCCTCGGCCGGGATGAGCTCGTCGATCACGATGCGGCGAAACCGCGTTCCGGTCGCGTCGATCGGGTCGAACAGAACGAGTCCGCCACCGCCGCCTCGCCAACCGGCCACGATCTCGTCTTGACCGTCGCCGTCGAAGTCAGCCGCCAACAGAACGTGGCCCTCGTTCATCGATTCGTCGATGACCTGCCGGTTCCACGGGCCTTTGTTGCCGGTCTGCGTGTAGACGACCACCTGATGCCCGTGCCAGGGCTCGATGGCCGCCAGGATCGTCCGCCCCTTACCCCACCGCACCGGCACGACCTCGCTCGAGCCGCGCGGCGCTCCGGGTTTGTCGTTCTTCGGCGTGGCTCCGGGCGCGATCTGCGTCTTCCGCCACGTGCCGCTCCCGGTCGGGCCCTCGAAATCAAACCGGAAAATGCCCTCGAAGCTGGCCGTGAGGAGTTCGTCGCGTCCGTCGCCGTCGAGGTCGCAGGCGGTGAGCCCGTGCAGCACGGTCAACGTTTCGTCGATCGGCTGCGGTTTCCACGGTCCGGCTGCCGGATCAGTCGGTACGCGAAATGCCCACAGGTGCGACGGCGTGGCGCGGGCGGGGCCCTTCGAGCCCGGCCCGAAGATCGGCGCGTGGATCAGCTCGGGCCTGCCGTCGCCGTCCACGTCGGCCCACGTGAGCCGATGCACTACCGGATCGGCCGCGATCGGACGCGCCCGCCACGGCCCGTCCTGGTCGGCCCCACGTTCGAGCCACTGGATCGCCCCGCCCCGGTCGCCGTCGGAGAAGTAGAAGCCGCTGGCCAGGGCGATCTCGACCCGCCCGTCGCCGTCGAGGTCGTACGCGGCGAGATCGATGGGGCGTTCGCTGCGTGTGATGGGGCGCCGCTTCCAGGTCGGGTTCTCGAACCAGTCGACGCGTCCGGCCTGCGTGGACAGCGCGATCACGTCGGGCTTGCCGTCGCCGCTGACGTCAGCGACGGCCACTTGATACCCGGCCTGATAGTCGGCGATGTCGTGACGCTGGAAACGCATGGGCGGTGCTCCGAAGGCGAGGACGGCGGCGATGAACGCGACGGTCATGGCGGACCCCTTTTTCTGCGACGCCCGTGTCCATCGTACAACTCATTGCATCTCACCAACAGACGCCTTACCGTGCTGGCGACGCAGGAGCCCCGTGCCAAGGGGCGACGCAGTGGAACCAGCCGTCACCCAAACACAAGGACACACACCATGACCAACGTGAGTCGACGTGAGATGCTGATCGGAACGGGCTCCATGATCGCGGCCGGCGTGGTCGGCCCGGCCAGGCGCGCACGGGCCGCCGAGGCCGACGTCAAGGACAGGAAGGTCATCAGTTGGCAGCCCTCGCTCTATCACGGCTGGGCGACGGTAACGCGATGCAAGAACGGTATGCTTGCCGTCGCGTGCTCCGGCGGTCGCGAGAGCCATGTCTGCCCCTTTGGCCGCGTCGAATACATGACGAGCAAGGACGAGGGCGAGACCTGGGGCTGGCCCCGCGTGCTCATGGACAGTGCGATCGACGACCGTGACGCCGGCGTGGTCGAGACGGCCAAGGGCGCGCTGCTGGTCACGTCGTTCACGTCGCTGGCCTACGAATCGAGGCTTACCCGCGCCCTCCAGGCCAAGCCCGGACAGAAGGGGCGCTGGCCCGAAGAGAAGATCAAGCGCTGGCTGGCCGCCCACAACCGGCTGACCGACACGCAGCGGCACGCCCAGCTCGGCTCGTGGATCGTCCGCTCCACCGACGGCGGCGTGACCTGGTCGGACCGCTACCGGTGCCAGGTGAACAGCCCGCACGGACCGGTCCAGCTCAGCAACGGTCGGCTGCTCTATGCCGGCAAGGAGCTCTGGCACGGCAAGGGTCGCATCGGCGTGTGCGAATCCCGCGACGACGGCATCTCGTGGCGGTGGCTGGCCCAGATCCCCGCCCGCAAGGGCGACGATCCCAAGAACTACCATGAGCTGCACGCCGTGGAGGCGTCCGGCGGCCGACTGATCGCGCAGATCCGCAATCACAACGCGGCCAACAAAGGCGAGACCCTGCAGAGCGCATCGACCGACGGCGGCAAGACGTGGTCGCAGCCGCGCTCGATCGGCGTGTGGGGGCTGCCGTCGCACCTGCTTCGGCTCCGTGACGGCCGGCTGCTGATGACCTACGGGCACCGACGCAAGCCCTACGGCAACCAGGCCCGCGTCAGCACCGACAACGGCAAGACGTGGTCCGACGCGATGATCATCTCGGGCGACGGCAAGGGCGGCGACCTGGGTTACCCGTCGACGGTGCAGCTCGCCGACGGCTCACTGCTGAGCGTCTGGTACGAGAAGATGGCGGGCTCCGACAAGGCCGTTCTCCGCCAGGCGCGATGGACGTTGAAGGGGTAGCATCGAGAAGCCCGCGCGCGTGCCTGCAGTCCAACCGCGCCCCGCTGGCCCCAGCGGGGTCGGGAGTGCGCCTGCTAGGACCGCACTGAGGACCCGACTTCGTCGCGGCTACGCTGGAAAACCAGTCTGTCGCCCTTACAGGGCTCTTGCCTCCGGGGGGCCGGGATCCGGGGGTTTCGTCCACCTTCGGCGAACTCCACCCCCGGCTATTCTACTGAGGCCCTTCAGGCCTCGGCATGAACGTGCGTCAAGCCCGCTTCGTCAAGCCCGCTTGGCCAGGCCCGCTTCGCCAGGCCCGCTTCGTCAAGCCCACTTCGCCAGGCCACTTCGCCAGGCCCACTTCGCCAGGCCCGCTTCGTCAAGCCCGCTTCG